>NZ_JBXFYH010000002.1:354428-750411 GCF_056844425.1 Cellulomonas sp. NEAU-ZC6
CGCACACACCACAAAGGAGCCCCAGCGAGGCCGAGCACCGGCGTGCGGCGCGGAACACCGCGCCGCACGCCGGTGTTCTGCTGCCGCGGGAGTGTGCCGCGGTCGACCGGCCGGGGCGCCCCGCGCGGAGAGGAGCCACGATGACGGACCAGAAGAGCTACGAGGTCAGCAAGGACGAGGAGCAGTGGAAGGTCGAGCTGAACCCGGCCGAGTTCCAGGTGCTGCGCCTGGCGGGGACCGAGCGTCCCTGGACCGGTGAGCTGCTCGACGAGCAGCGCGAGGGCGTCTACAGCTGCCGCGCCTGCGGCAACGAGCTGTTCCGCTCGGACACCAAGTTCGACTCGCACTGCGGGTGGCCCAGCTTCTTCTCCCCGCTGGCCGGGGACAAGGTGGAGCTGATCGAGGACCGCTCGCTCGGGATGGTGCGGACCGAGGTGCGCTGCGCGCGCTGCGGGTCGCACCTGGGGCACGTCTTCGACGACGCGCCGCAGACCCCGACGGGTGACAGGTTCTGCATGAACTCGGTGTCGCTGACGTTCGCTCCCGCCGTAGGCTGACCCCCATGTGGGCGAGGGGGGCGCGGATGCTTCAGGGACGCGCCCGCCGTGCCGATATCACGGACGTGGAGCAGGCCCTGATCGTCCGACGGTGGCGCCGTTACGGTGCCGACCGGCTGTACGTGACGGCCGACACCGGAGCCCCCCTCGGCAGCGTCGACCTCGCCACCGGTCAGGTGGCCCTCGAGGCCGACGCTGCAGCCCTCGAGGGCAGCGGCCTGGAGGAGGCCGTGCGCGCCGCCGCGCAGGCGTACCTGCGGGCCGACCTGCCCGAGCTGGTGCTGCCGGCGTCCGCCGTGCTGCCGGCCGAGGAGCCGCCGGTGGCCGAGCGTGCCCCGTCCCGCCCGCACGGCCGCCGCGCGCGCCGCGACGCCGCCGAGGGCGCTGCCTCCGGCGCCGCCCCCGCCGCGCCTGCCGCACCGCTCCTGGGGGCGGACGGCGCGGACGGCGACGCCCCCGCGCCCCGCGGCCGGCACCGCGCGGCCGACCTGGTGAGCCCGCGCGCCGACGCCGAGCCGCGCGGTGCGCAGGAGAGCCTGTGCGACCGGCTGGACCGGCTGGTCCTCGACGGCTGGCACGCCCTGCACGACGTCCCGGTCGGCCGGCAGGGCACCGTGGTCGCGCACCTGCTGATCGGCCCGCCCGGCGCCTTCGCGGTGGCGGAGCGCCCGCTCGGGATCGCCGGGCCGGGTCACCACGTGCTCGACGGCCGGCACCTCTCCGCCGACGGCCAGGGCGTCCCGGACCTGCGGGACGTGCGGCTCGCCGCCGCCCGGGCCGGTTCCCTGCTGCGCGCCGCCGTGGGCTCGCCCGTCGCCGTTCGTGGCGTCCTCGTGGTGCCCGGCACCGTCGAGGTGCGCGAGCCGTCGCCCTACGACGCGCTGGTGCTGGCGGACGACGCCGTGCCGGACGCGTTCGCCGCGATGCCCGCCCGCTGGTCGACCGGCCGCGTGGACGCGGTCGCGGCGATCGCCCGCCGGCGCACCACCTGGGCGCTCACCTGGGCGTGACGGCCTCGCCGTCCTTGTCGGTCCCGTCGGGGCCGTCGGCCGGCTGCGTGCGCGGCGGCGTCGCCGTGAGCGCGTCGTTCAGCCGGTGCAGCTGGTCCGCCAGCAGCCCGCGCTCGTCCTCGGCCCAGCCGCCGAGCGCGCGCTCCAGGTAGCCCCGCCGCGCCTCGCGCGCCGCGTCGACCCGCCGGGCGCCCTCCTCGGTGACCCGGATCAGCTGCCCGCGCGAGTCCTCGGGGTCCGGCCGGCGCTCGATCAGCCGCAGCTGCTCCAGCCGGGCCAGCTGGCGGGACATCGTGCCGCGCCCCACGCCGATGTGGTCCGCGAGCTCGCTGGCCCGCACGTCGGGGTCGCGCTCGATCTGGACCAGCAGCGGGTACGCCGACGGGTCCAGGTCCGGGTGCACGACCCGGGCCATGCGCTCGGCCGACGCGCGCGCCCGCCGGAGCAGGAGCCCGAGCTCGGACTCGATGCGGGCGACGGGGTCGGTCGGGGTGTCCACCCGACCATTGTGGACGACGCGAGGCGCCCGGCCGCCGGAGCGGTCGGGCGCCTCGCGTGGTGCCTCGTGGTGCTGGTGGTGCCGGTGCGGGTCAGGCGCGGCGCGCGGCCTCCGCCTGCTCCGTCTCCGCCTGCTGGCCGACGGCCTGCTGGGCACCGGGGGTGCCCGCCTCGGCGACGACCGACTCGCTGGTCTGGTCCTGGTCGAGCAGCTGCTCGACGCCGGAGCGGCGGCCCAGCGGGACCTCCTTGAGGAACAGCACGGCGATCAGGGCGATGACGCCGATCGGGACCGCGATGAGGAACAGGTCCGCGATGCCCTCGCCGTACGAGGACTCGACGATCGTCTTGATCGGCTCCGGCAGCGTGGAGACGTCCGGCACGGCCGTGGTGCCGCCGCCGAGCGCCGCCGGGTCGATGCCGGCGCCGGTGAGGCCGTCCGTGACCAGGGTGGTGATCCGGGAGCCGAGCACGGCGCCCAGCGCCGAGACGCCGATCGCGCCGCCGAGGCTGCGGAAGAACGCCACGGTCGCGGTGCCCGAGCCGGTCTCGGAGACGTCCAGGGTGTTCTGCACCGCGAGCACGAGGTTCTGCATGAGCATGCCCATGCCGGCGCCCATCACGAACATGTACAGGCCGACCAGGACGAAGCTGGTGTCGTAGCGGATGGTGCCCATCAGCGCGAGGCCGACGGTGAGCGTCGCGGCGCCCGCGACCATGAAGCCCTTGTACCGGCCGTACTTGGTGATGAGGCGGCCGCTGATGGTCGACGACACGAACAGGCCGAGGATCATCGGGATGGTCAGCAGGCCGGACTGGGTCGGGGTCTTGCCCCGCGCCACCTGCATGTACTGGCTGAGGAACACCGAGGTGCCGAACATGGCCACGCCCACCGCGATGCTCGCGATGACCGACAGCACCAGGGTCCGGTTCCTGAACAGGTGCATGGGGATCAGCGGGTCGGCGACCTTGTTCTCCACGAGCACGGCCACCGCGAGGACCACGATCGAGCCGATGACCATCACGAAGGTCTGCCAGGACAGCCAGTCGAAGTTGTTGCCGGCGAAGGTGACCCACAGCAGCAGGGTCGCGATGCCGACGGAGATCAGCGCGGCGCCCCAGTAGTCCAGGCGGACCACCTTGCGGGCCCGGGCCGGCAGGTGCAGCGTGCGCTGCAGCACGATGATCGCGGCGACGGCGAACGGCAGGCCGACGAAGAAGTTCCAGTGCCACGAGATCGCGTCGGTGATCACACCGCCGAGCAGCGGGCCGCCGACCATGCCGATGCCCATGATGCCGCCCATGAGGCCCATGTACTTGCCGCGCTCGCGCGGGCTGAGGATGTCCGCCATCAGGACGGTGGCGAGGGCGGTCAGGCCGCCGGCGCCGATGCCCTGGAGGGCGCGCATGCCGATCAGGAAGCCGACGTCCGTCGAGAACCCGGCGGCCGCGGACGACAGCACGGAGATGACGAGCGCGATCTGGATCAGCAGCTTGCGGTCGAGCAGGTCGGCCAGCTTGCCCCAGATCGGGGTGGTGATGGTGGTGGTCAGCAGGGTCGCGGTGACGACCCAGGTGTAGGACGACTGCGAGCCGCCGAGGTCGGACACGATCTTCGGCAGGGAGCTCGACACGACGCTCGTGGCCAGGATGGACACGAACATGCCGAGCAGGATGCCGGAGAGGGCCTCCATCACCTGGCGGTGGTTCATCGCGGGCGCGGGCCCGCTGTCGACGGTCGGGCTCTCGGCCCGGGTGGTGCTGCTCATGCGGTTCTCTGCTTTCGAGGCGGTGGTGCTGCGGTGCCCGGCGCCGTCGGCGGACAAGAGGGTGCGGTGCGGTGCGTCCGGGGTCGGACGCGGGTGCGGGGGCCGGCGCCGCGGGTGGCGGGGGCCGGCGGGTCCGTCAGGTCGCCGTGACGGCGAGCTCGGGGGCGGGCGCCGGCGCCTGGGCGGCGGAGCGCGCGTCGAGTCCCGCCACGGTGTCGGCGACGCGCTCGATCTGCGCCGCGGCCGCGACCAGCTCGGCGGCGTCCCAGCCGCTGAAGATCGCGGCGGCCCGCTGGTCGAGCGTCACCTTCGTCTCCGCGGTGAAGGCGGTGCCGCGCGGGGTGAGCCGCACGGTGCGGACCCGGCGGTCGGTGCCCGGGGCGTCCGGCGTGCTGCGCTCGGCGTACCCCGACTCGACCAGGGCGGTGATCTGCCGGCTGGCCACGGAGATGTCGACGTGCAGGTGCTGGGCGATGTCGCCGGTGCCCATCTCGCCCTTCTTGTCGAGCAGCCAGAGCAGGCTCAGGGCGGCTCGCGGGCAGTCGAGGTCGCGCGCCATCTCGGTGGCGACCTCGCGCTGGACGCGCTGCAGACGCGCGATCGCGTCGATCAGCGCGCGGTACGCGGGGGTGGTCGGCACGTCGTCCTCTTTCGTTGGTTGCAGCAGGCAAACTATCACAACGGTTGCGTGCGGCAACTTGTTCCCGAGGCGACGTGACCACCCTCACGCCCGACCGGGATGCGGCCGCGGGCCGTCGAGGTCGGTGGTCGCGCGGCCACGAGGGGTGCGGAACCACCGACCTCGCGTGCGTCGGAGCCCGCCGGGGGGTCAGCGGCCTGCGGCGTAGCCCTGCATGCCACGGGGGTTGGCGGCGGCGTGCAGCATCCCGTCCGGGCGGACGCCGGCGGCGCTGACCCGGCCGAGGCTCCACGGCCCGGCGTCGTGCACCGCGTGCCCGCGCCGCGCGAGCTCGGCGAGCACGTCCGCGCCGAGCCGGGACTCCACCTCGGCGCCGTGCCGGACGCTGGTGCGCGGGTGGAACGACGACGGCACGTGCGTCGAGTGCCAGCCGGGCGCGTCGATCGCCGCCTGCAGGTCGAGACCGCCGAGCAGGTGGTGCAGCAGGAACGGCACGGTCCACTGGTCCTGCTGGTCGCCGCCCGGGGTGCCGAAGGCGAACCCGCCGCCGTCCCGCAGCACCAGGCCGGGGCTCAGCGTGGTGCGCGGCCGGCGTCCCGGGGCGAGCGACGACGGCAGGCCCGGCTCCAGCCAGAACATCTGCGCCCGGGTCGGCAGCCCGAACCCGAGGCCCGGCACCACCGGGGAGCTCTGCAGCCAGCCGCCGGACGGCGTCGCGGACACCAGGTTGCCCCAGCGGTCCACCACGTCGACGTGGCAGGTGTCGCCGCGGGTCTCCCCGGTCGGACGCACGTCGAGCGCGGGGCCCCGGGTCGGCTCCCCGGTGCCCGCCGCGCGGCTGCCCGCCGGGAGGTCGTCCTCGTACCGGCCGGGCCACACGGGGGCGCCGTCCGGCCCGGCCACCGGCTCGCCGAACACCCGCGCGAGCCGCGGGACGCGACCGCCGGGGGAGCCGGGCCGCACCCCGTCGGCCGCCGTGCGCCCGACCAGCCGGGCGCGCTCGGCGGTGTACGCGTCGGAGAGCAGCGCGTCCAGCGGCACGTCGCCGGCACCGGGGTCGCCGTACCAGGCCTCCCGGTCGGCGAACGCGAGGTTCGTGACCTCGAGCGCCGTGTGCACGAGCTCCGCGGAACCCAGGTCCGCGTCCGCGACGCCGAGCGCCTCGAGCAGCCGCAGCTGCTGCAGCAGCACCGGCCCCTGCCCCCACGCGCCGGTCTTGTGCACCTGCACGCCCGCGAACTCGACGGCGACCGTCGGCTCCTCCGTCACGCGCCAGGTCGCCAGGTCCTCGGCGGTGAGCAGCCCCGCGTGCTCGCGGCCGGACGAGTCGCGCACCGGCGTCCGGACGTAGTCGGCCATCGCCTCGGCGACGAACCCCTCGTAGAACGCGCGCCGTGCCGCCTCGATCTGCGCGAGCCGGTCCGGGCCGGCCGCCGCGGCCTCGGCCAGCACCCGGGTGTAGGTTTCGGCGAGCGCGGGGTTGCGGAACCGGGCGCCGGCCTCGGGCACCTGCCCGCCCGGCAGGTACACCGCCGCGGAGGTGGGCCAGTGCTCGGCGAACAGCTGCTCCACCGTGCGGATCGTGCGCACCGCCGACGGCAGCAGCGGGTAGCCGTCCCGCGCGTAGCCGATCGCCGGGCCGAGCACGTCGGACAGGGGCAGCGTGCCGTACCGCGCGAGCAGGTCGAGCCACGCGCCGAACGCCCCGGGGACCACCGCGGCGAGGTGGCCCGTGCCGGGCACGACGTCCAGGCCCTGGTCGGTGTACGCCGTGATGGTGGCCGCCGCGGGGGCGGTGCCCTGGCCCGCGACGACGAACGTGTGCCCGTCCGCGGCCCGGTGCCCGATGATCGGGGCGTCGCCGCCCGGCCCGTTCAGGTGCGGCTCGACCACCTGCAGCGTGAACCCGGCCGCGGCGGCGGCGTCGAACGCGTTGCCGCCCGCCTCGAGGACCGACTGCCCGACGGCGCTGGCCAGCCAGTGCGTCGAGGCGACCATGCCGTGCGTGCCGACGATCTCGGGACGGGTGGTGAACACGGGCGGCTCCTCGCGGCAGGGGGTGGGGCGACGTTCACGGTACGTCGCCGCCCCACCCGCCGCCCGGTCCCGCCGGCCCGTGTCAGCGCGCGTACCGCCGCATGGTCAGCGGGCCGAACACCGCCACCAGGCCGACGCTCCACGCCAGGACCGTGAGCACCTCGCTGCCCACCGGCACGTCGCCCATCAGCCCGCGCACCCCGGTGACGAGGTCCGAGATCGGGTTGACCTCGACGAACGACTGCAACCAGCTCGGCATCGTGGCGGGGTCCACGAAGATGTTCGACCCGAACGTCAGCGGCGTGATCACCAGCATGCTCGCGCCCATCACGGCGTTCGGGGTCCGCAGGACGAGCGCGAAGAACGTCCAGATCCAGCCGAACGAGAACGCGAACAGCAGCAGCAGCGCGACCCCGGCCAGGACGCCGAGCGGTCCGCCCGCGGGCCGGAACCCGATCACCAGCCCGAGCGCCAGGATCACGGTCGACGCGATCGAGAACCGCACCGCGTCGCCGAGCAGCATCCCGACCAGCGCCGACGGCCGCCAGATCGGCAGCGACCGGAACCGGTCGAACACGCCCTTCTGGATGTCGGTGTTGAGCGTGACGCCCGTGTACATCGTGATCATGATGACGCCCTGCACCAGGATCCCCGGGAGCAGGAACTGGATGTAGTCGTCCACGCTGCCGGCGATGGCCCCGCCGAACAGGTAGGTGAACAGCAGCGTGATCATCACCGGGAACACGGTGACGTCGAACAGCTGCTCGGGGACGTGCTTGATCTTGAGCAGCGCGCGCCAGCCGAAGGTCAGCGAGGTGGTCCACCCGGCCGGGCGGGCCGGGCGGGTGCCGGAGGCCAGGACGCCGCGCACGGCGTCGGAGGCGACGGTGTCGGTGCCGGTCGTCGTCGCGGTCCGGGTGTCGTCGATGCTCATGCCGCCCCCCTCGTGGTCGCGTCGCGGTCGTCCGCGTCGCCGTCGTCGGTGCTCTCGGCCGGGTGGCCCGTCAGGGCGAGGAACACCTCGTCCAGCGACGGCTGGCCGAGCGAGAACTGCGCGACCGGCACGTCCGTCGCCTCGAGCGCGGCGATCGCGCGCATGGCGGGCGCCGAGGACTCGACGGTCGCCGTCAGGGCGGCGGGGTCCGGGTGGTCGGCGACGGCGGTGCCGAGAGCCCGCTCCAGGACCTCGCGCGCCCGGGCCCGGTCGTCGGGGTTCAGCAGCCGCACGTGCAGCGCGCTCGCGCCGACGGAGGACTTCAGCTGCCCCGGGGTGCCCTCCGCGATGACCTTGCCCGCGTCGATCACCGAGATCCGGTCGGCCAGCTGGTCCGCCTCGTCCAGGTACTGCGTGGTCAGCAGCACCGTCGTGCCCGCGGACACCATGGCCCGCACGATGTCCCACACCTGGTTGCGGCTGCGCGGGTCCAGTCCGGTCGTCGGCTCGTCCAGGAAGATCAGCTCGGGCGTCACCACGATGCTCGCCGCGATGTCGATCCGTCGCCGCATGCCGCCCGAGTACTTCTTCACCTGGCGGTCCGCGGCGTCGGCCAGCCCGAACGCGTCGAGCAGGTCGCCGGCCCGGGCGCGCGCGGCCGGCCGGGAGAACCCGAACAGCCGCGACACCAGCACCAGGTTCTCCAGCCCGGTGAGGTCCTCGTCCACCGAGGCGAACTGCCCCGTCAGCGCGACGCGGCTGCGGACCTCGTCGGCGTCCCGGACGACGTCGCGGCCCAGCACCCGGGCGCTGCCCCCGTCGGGCCGCAGCAGCGTCGCGAGCATCCGGATGGTCGTGGTCTTGCCGGCGCCGTTCGGGCCCAGGAACCCGTGGACGCCGCCGGCGGCGACCCGCAGGTCGATGCCGTCCACGGCCCGGGTGTCCTTGAAGAGCTTGACCAGCCCCTCGGTCTCGATCGCGGTCGTCATGGTGCGTGCCTCTCGTCGGGAGCCCCCGGCACGCGGCACCGGCGGGTCGGGCGGGGTGGCGATGGTGCGCTGCTCGGCCGGCGGTGGCACGAGGACCGGGTCGCCCGACCAGGGCGAGCCGCTATTCCTAGTAGGAACAACGTGGACCAGCGTAGGTTGGCGGGCATGGCCACGGCAACGGGTTTCCCCGACGGATCCGGGGCGGACCCGGGACCGCGGCCGACCCTCACGCCCACGGGGTACGCGCTGCTCGGTCTGCTGATGTTCGCAGGACGCACCGACACGGCGGTCACGGCCTACGAGCTCAAGCAGCGCGCCGACCGGACGCTGCGGTACTACTGGGTCGCACCGGCGATGAGCCAGGTCTACTCCGAGGTCAACCGGCTGGTGGCGGCAGGCCTCGTGGCCGCGCTGCCCGACCCCGCCGTGCCGGACTCCTCGGTGCCGGACTCCTCGATGCCGGACCCCGTCTCGCCGGTCCCGGTGGAGCCGCCCGGGCGGCGCACCACCCGGTACGCGATCACGGACGCGGGGGACCGCGTGCTGCGGGAGTGGCTCACCGCCACGCCCGCCGACTTCCCGGTGCTCAAGCACCCCGTCGCCCTGCGGCTGCTCATGGGGCACCTCAGCGACCCGGCGACGGTGGGCGCGATGCTCGACGACTACGTCGCGGCGCTCGCGGACCGGCGCCGCGACCTCGCGGGGGTGCGGGAGCTGCTGGGGGACCGGACGGAGGTGCGGTACCCGGCGATGGTGGCCGACTGGGGGCTGGCGTACTACGACGCCGAGGCGCGCATCGTCGCCGAGCTGCGAGAACGGGTGGCGGCGGACCTGGACGGCGAGGAGCGGCCCGGGACCGGGCCGGACGGCGGGCCGGGAGCCGGTCCGGACGCCGGTCCGGACCCCGGCTGAGCCCTCACCGCCGCGCGGGCACGCCCTCCGCGGCCTTCCGCGCCGTCTCGGCGACGCGCGCCGCCCGGGTCGCGTCCCGCCGCGCGTCGGCGACCCAGCGCAGCACCATCATCCGGGCGCTGCGGCTGAAGCCGTCCCACTGCGCCCGCGCGCCGGGCAGCGCGGCGAGCGCCGCGGCCAGGTCGTCCGGGACGACCAGGGCCTCGATGTCGTCCAGCAGCGTCCAGGAGCCGTCGGCCCGCGCGGCGGCGACGGTCGCGGCCCCGGCGGGCTGCATCAGCCCGGCCGCCTCCAGCCGCGCGACGCGCGCCTTGTTCAGCCCGGACCACCCGCTGCCCGGCCGGCGCGGCGTGAACCACTGCATCGTGGTGTCCGGGTCGGGCGCCCAGGCCTGGCCGTCGATCCAGCCGACGACCAGCGCCTCGAGCACCATCTCCTCGTACTCGAACCGGGGCCGGCCGGTCCCCGGCTTCCACCGCACCAGCCAGACGCCGGGCGACGTCGTGTGGTGCTCCGCGAGCCAGGCGCGCCACTCGCCGAGCGTCTCCGCGTGGAACCGCGGCCGGTCGGCGAGCGGCCCGCCTGCCACCGTCAGTGCCCGCCGGCCGGCGCGGGCAGGTCCTCCGCGGGGTCGGGCGCCTCGCCCTTGCCGATGCGCGAGTGCCGGTAGGAGTAGACCGCGTAGATGACCAGGCCGGCCGCGAGCCAGGCCGCGAACCGCAGCCAGGTCAGCGTGGTGAGGTTCGACATCAGCCACAGGCAGGCGACGCCCGACAGGATCGGCAGGAACGGCGACCACGGCACCTTGAAGCCGCGGGTCAGGTCCGGGCGCGTGCGGCGCAGGATCGGGATGCCGAAGCTGACCAGCACGAACGCGGACAGCGTCCCGATGTTGATCATCTCCTCGAGCAGCTCGACCTTCGACAGCCCCGCGATCAGGGCGACGACGATGCCGGTGCCCACCTGCAGGCGGATCGGCGTCTTGTACCGGTGCGAGGTCCGCGAGATGCCGCGCGGCAGCAGGCCGTCCCGGCTCATCGCGAACACGATCCGCGTCAGGCCCAGCAGCAGCACCATGATCACCGAGGTGAGGCCGACCAGGATGCCGATCGAGATCACCTTGCCCGCCCAGTCCGCGCCGACCAGCACGAACGCGGTGGTCAGCGACGGCGACTCGGCGGCGGCCAGGTCGGTGTAGGACACCATGCCCGTGACCACGATCGTCACCAGGATGTAGAGCACCGTCACGATCGCCAGGCCGCCGAGGATGCCGCGCGGCACGGCGCGCTGCGGGTTCTTGGTCTCCTCCGCGGTGGTCGCGACCACGTCGAACCCGATGAACGCGAAGAACACGAGCGCGGCGCCGGACAGCACGCCCATCACGCCGTAGGTCGACGGGTCGAACCCGGACAGGAACGAGAACAGCGGCTGGTGCAGGCCCGAGGAGGACTCGGCCGGCTGCGACGGCGGGATGAAGGGCGAGTAGTTCTCGGCCCGCACGTAGAAGAAGCCGGCGACGATGACGAACAGCGTGATGCCGACCTTGATGATGGTGAAGATGCTGTTCACGCGGGTGCTCAGCTTGGTGCCGACCGCGAGCAGCGTGGTGAACACCCCGACGACCAGCACCGGGCCCCACTCCAGGTCGACCGGGCCCAGCTCCAGCGTCGTGGGCAGGTCCACGCCGAACAGGGCGAACGCGTCCGAGAGGTACACGCCCCAGAACTTCGCGATCACCGCGGCGGCGAGCAGCATCTCCAGGATCAGGTCCCAGCCGATGATCCAGGCGACCAGCTCGCCGGCCGTGGCGTACGAGAACGTGTACGCGGACCCGGCGACCGGCAGCGTCGAGGCGAACTCGGCGTAGCACATGATGGCCAGCGCGCAGACGACGGAGGCGATCAGGAACGAGATGATCACGCCCGGCCCGGCGTAGTTCGCGGCGGCGGTGGCGCCGACCGAGAAGATGCCCGCGCCGACCGCGACCGCGACGCCGAGGACCGCGAGGTCCCAGGCGGTCAGGTCGCGTCTGAGCGACCGGTCCGGGTCGTCCGTGGTGGCGAGCGCGTGCTCGACGGACTTGCGGCGCAGCACGCTGCGGTTGCTGATGGGCACCGGGGAACCCCCTCGGTCGACGGTGGGACCGCGCGAGAATGCCGAATGTCGTGCCTCGTCGCACGCCGGGGTCCGGCATGTGGGACCGGACCCGACTCCGCGTCAGATCCCGCCCGGGAAGCCTAGCTGCCGCCACGCCTCGTAGACAGCGGTGGCGGCCGCGTTCGTGAGGTTGAGCGAGCGCCGGCCGGGCTGCATCGGGATCCGCAGGCGGTCGGTCACGCCCGGGTGCGCCAGCGCCTCCGGGGGCAGCCCGGTGGGCTCCGGGCCGAACAGCAGCGCGTCTCCGTCCTGGTACGCCACGTCGGTGTACCGGCGCTCGGTGTGCGTGGTGAACGCGAACACCCGGGACGGGGCCAGCGTCGCCATCGCCGCGTCGAGGTCCGGGTGCACCACCACGTGCGCGAGGTCGTGGTAGTCCAGGCCGGCGCGCTTGAGCCGCGGCTCGTCCATCACGAAGCCCAGCGGCTCGACCAGGTGCAGCGTGGCCCCCGTGGCGGCGGCGAGGCGGATCGCGTTGCCGGTGTTCCCGGGGATGCGGGGCTCGAAGAAGACGACGTGCAGCACCCGGTGATCCTCTCACCGCGTGCGGGCCGTGCCGGTGCGCGGCGTCGCCACCTGCGCCGACGTCGGCGGCGGGGGATAACCTCTGCGGTGGGTCCGATGGGGCCCGCCACCCGCGAGAGGACGACGATGCCGACGAGCCCCGAGTACCGCGCCGCAGACGACCGGTACGAGGCCATGCCGTACCGCAGGACCGGCCGCAGCGGCCTGGACCTGCCCGCGCTCTCCCTGGGGCTGTGGCACAACTTCGGCGACACCACCCCGATGGAGACGCAGCGTGCCGTCATCCGCCGCGCGTTCGACCTCGGGATCACGCACTTCGACCTCGCGAACAACTACGGCCCGCCCTACGGCTCCGCCGAGGCGAACTTCGGCCGGCACCTCGCGCAGGACCTCAAGCCGTACCGCGACGAGCTCGTCATCTCGTCCAAGGCCGGCTACGACATGTGGCCCGGCCCGTACGGCGACGGCGGGTCGCGCAAGTACCTGCTGTCCTCGCTCGACCAGTCGCTGACCCGCCTCGACCTCGACTACGTCGACGTCTTCTACTCGCACCGGCCGGACCCGTCCGTGCCGCTCGAGGAGACCATGGGCGCGCTGCACACCGCCGTCACCAGCGGCAAGGCGCTGTACGCCGGCGTCTCGAACTACTCGCCGTCCCGCACCCGCGAGGCCGCGCGCATCCTGGCCGAGCTCGGCACCCCGCTGCTGATCCACCAGCCCTCGTACTCGATGTTCAACCGGCACGTCGAGCAGGTGGCCGAGGGCGAGTCCGAGTCGCTCCTGGACGCGGTGGGCGACCTGGGCGTCGGCATGATCGTGTTCTCCCCGCTGCAGCAGGGGCTGCTGACCGGGCGGTACCTGTCCGGCGAGGTGCCCGCGGGCTCCCGCGCCGCGACCAGCCACTTCCTGTCCGCCGACACGATCGACGACACCTACCTGGCCCGCGCCCGGGCGCTGAACGGGATCGCCGAGGGCCGTGGCCAGTCGCTCGCGCAGCTCGCGCTCAGCTGGGTGCTGCGGGACCAGCGCGTCACCTCCGCGATCATCGGGGCGTCCTCCGTGGCGCAGCTCGAGGACAACGTCGCCGCGCTCAGCGCCCCGCCGCTGACCGACGAGGAGATCGCGACCATCGAGCCGCACGCCGTCGACGGCACCGCGCGCCGGTGACGAGCCCGGTGACCCCGCCGGGAGCGGCGGGCGGTGCCGGCCTGCCGGTCGTCCTGCTGCACGGGCTGACCGACTCGTCGGCCTGCTGGCCCACGGTGCTGCACCGGTACGCCGGGACCCGGCCGGTGGTCGCGCTGGACGCGCGCGGGCACGGCGGGACGCCGCTGCCCGACGAGCCGTTCACCATCGCCGCGCTCGCTGCGGACGCGGTGACGGCCCTGCGGGCGCTCGACCTCGGGCCGGCGGTCGTCGTCGGGCACTCGATGGGCGGGGTCACCGCGGAGGAGCTCGCGCTGACCGCGCCCGACCTGGTCGCCGCGCTCGTGCTGGAGGACCCGGCGTGGCACGAGGCGGGCCGGCTGCGGGCGGACGACGGCTCGGTCGTCGGGGTGGCGACCGGTCCCGGCCGTGCCGAGGGCGAGCCCGGCGGGCGTCCGGCGTGGCTCGGCCCGGCGATCGACGCCGTGGCCGGGCGGACGGTCGAGCAGATCGCCGCCCGCGGCCGGGTCGAGAACCCCGCCTGGTCCGAGGACGAGATCCAGGGCTGGGCCGACGCCAAGAGCCGGCTGGACCCGCGGCTCGCGCAGGTGCCGCACGACTGGGCCGGCCGGGACTGGGTCGAGTCGCTGTCCCAGGTCCGGGTGCCCGTCACCCTGCTCACCGCCGAGCCCGGGCGCGGCGTGGTCAGCCCGCGGCAGGCCGCGCGGGCGGCCGAGCTGCTCGGCGACCGGCTGACGCACGTCGCCGTGCCCGGCGCCGGGCACAACGTCCGCCGCGAGGCGACGAGGACGTACCTCGCCGCGCTCGACGCGGCCGTCGCGGCCGCCGACGCCCGCCGCTGACCCGCCGCTGACCTGCCGCTGATCCGCCCGGCCCCGGCCGTCGCGGCTCTCCTCCGCGGCTCCGGATCTCGCCGAGGTCGAGCGCGCGGCACGAGGGAGGGCGTCGTGGCGCTCTACCTCGGCGAGGAGGCTCGACCTCGGCGGACGTGACGCCGAGGGAAGCGGCGCGCGGCGCGGGCGGCGGCGTCAGCCCAGGACGGCGGCGACCACGAGCAGGGCGGGGACCGCCAGGATCGTGGTGACGAGGCCGGCGTCGCGGGCGAGCGCGGTGCCCTGGCGGTACTGGATCGCGTAGACGAGCACGTTCTGCGCCGTCGGCAGCGCCGAGACCACCGCCACGGCGAGCAGCGCGTCGCCCTCCAGGCCGAGCAGCGTGCCGAGGCCGATCGCGAGCGCCGGGTGCACGACGGCGCGCAGCACCGCGACCAGGGCGATGTCGCCGCGGGGCGCCTGCTCGGCGCGGACCCGTGGCGCGGCAAGCGACATGCCGAAGGTCAGCAGCGCGAGCGGCGGGGCGGCGGCGCCGAGCAGCGCGAGCGGCTGGAACACGACCTCGGGCAGCGTCCACGGCAGCGCGGCCAGCGCGAGGCCGACGAGCGTCCCGATGATGACGGGGTTGCGCAGCGTTCGGCGCAGCACCGACCGCAGGGTGCGCAGCCGGCCGCGGGTGAGCGGGTCGGCGACCGCGGTGTCCTGGGCGCGGCGCCGGGCGTCGAGCACCACCATCGCGATCGGCCCGAGCACCAGCTGCTGGTAGAGCGTGGGCGGCACGACGCTGACGATGCTGCCGAGCAGGTACGCGGTCAGCGGGATGCCGATGTTGCCCGCGTTGACGTAGGACGACGCGAGGACGCCGACCACCACGTCGCCGGACGACCGCCGGCGGACCAGGCCCAGGACGACCGCCGCGACCAGCGCGACCACGGTGGTGCTCGCGAACGTGACAACCGCGGACCGGGAGACCAGCAGGCCGAGGTCGGCGCGCCCGAGCGTGTCGATGAGCAGCGCGGGCGTGGCGACGGTGAACGCGGTCGCGGCCAGCACCCGCTGCGCGCCCTCGCCGAGCACCCCGGTGCGCCCGACGAACCAGCCCGCGGCGACGACGACGGCGATCGTGCCGAGCGCGGACAGGACGGCGAGCATCAGGCGACGGTGCTGCCCGTCGCCCCGTCGCCGTCGGCGAGCAGCCCCACCGACGCGGCGTCGGAGGCCGCCTCGTCGGCGGTGGGCAGGGGCCGGCCCTCGACGGTGGCGATGACGCCGGGCCCGTACCGGTCGAGCTTGGCCGCACCGATGCCGCTGACCCGCGACAGGGCGTCGAGGTCGGTGGGCCGGGCGACGGCGATGTCCCGGAGGGTCGCGTCGTGGAACACGACGTAGGCGGGCACGCCCTGTTCCTTGGCCGTGGTCGCCCGCCAGGCGCGGAGCCGCTGGAACAGCGCGGCGGCGTCGTCCCCGAGCTCCGCGGCCGCCGCCTCGGCGGCACCGCCGCCCCGGCGCCGGCCGGACCCGGACCCCGAGCCGGAGGACCGGCTGCGGCCCGGCGCGCGCGTCTCCTCGCGCAGCGGCACCGGCCGGTCGCCGCGCAGCACCGCAGCGCTCTCCTCGGTCAGCCGGAGCGTGCCGTACCCGTCGCCGTCGACGCCCAGCAGGCCCTGGGCGAGCACCTGGCGCACGACGCCCCGCCACTGCGCGTCGGACAGGTCCGCCCCGAGCCCGAACGTGGACAGCTCGGTGTGCCCGAGCTGCTCGATCCGCGCGGTGCGCTTGCCGAGCAGGATGTCGACCAGGTGCCCGGCGCCGTAGTGCTGGTTGCGCTCGCGCTCCAGGCGGACGACGGTGGACAGCAGCTTCTGCGCCGGGACCGTGCCGTCCCACGTCTGCGGCGGGTTCAGGCAGGTGTCGCAGTTCCCGCAGGGACCCGTCTCCTGGCCGAAGTACGCGAGCAGCTGCACCCGCCGGCAGCTCACCGTCTCGCAGAGCGCGAGCATGGCGTCGAGGTGCGCGGACAGCCGGCGCCGGTGCGCGGCGTCTCCCTCGGACGTGTCGATCATCCGGCGCTGCTGCACCACGTCCTGCAGCCCGTACGCGAGCCACGCGGTGGACGGCTGCCCGTCGCGGCCGGCGCGGCCCGTCTCCTGGTAGTAGCCCTCGACGGACTTCGGCAGGTCCAGGTGCGCGACGAACCGCACGTCCGGCTTGTCGATGCCCATGCCGAACGCGATGGTCGCGACCATCACCAGGCCCTCCTCGCGAAGGAACCGGGACTGGTTGCGGGCGCGGACCTGCCGGTCGAGGCCCGCGTGGTACGGCAGCGCGGGGACGCCCTGGGCGGACAGGAGCTCGGCGGTCTGCTCCACCGAGTTCCGCGACAGGCAGTAGACGATCCCGGAGTCGCCGGGGTGCTCGGCGCGGATCAGGTCCAGCAGCTGCGTGCGCGGGCTGGCCTTCGGCACGATCCGGTACTGGATGTTCGGCCGGTCGAACGACGCGACGAACTGCTTGGCCCCGGTCAGCTGCAGCCGCTCGGCGATCTCGGTCCGCGTGGCGGCGGTCGCGGTGGCGGTCAGCGCGATCCGCGGGACGCCCGGCCACCGCTCGTGCACGACGGAGAGCCCGAGGTAGTCGGGCCGGAAGTCGTGGCCCCACTGCGACACGCAGTGCGCCTCGTCGATCGCGAACAGGCTGATCCGGGCGCGGTCGAGCAGCGCGAGCGTCTCGGGGACCCGCAGGCGCTCGGGCGCGAGGTAGAGCACGTCGAGCTCGCCGTCGAGCAGCGCCTGCTCCACGGCCCGGCGCTGGCCGAGGTCCTGGGTGGAGTTGAGGAAGCCGGCGCGCACGCCGAGGGCGGACAGCGCGTCCACCTGGTCCTGCATCAGCGCGATCAGGGGGGACACGACCACGCCCGTGCCCTCCCGGACCAGCGCCGGCACCTGGTAGCACAGCGACTTGCCGCCGCCGGTCGGCATGAGCACCAGCGCGTCCCCGCCGGCGACCACGGTGTCGATGATCTCGGCCTGCTCACCGCGGAACGCGTCGTAGCCCCAGACCTCGCGCAGGACGTCGAGGGGAGCGCGGCCCGTGGTGGTGTCGTGCGCGGGGTGGTCGACCGGGTGCGCGCCCGTCGGGTCGCCGTGCGCCGCCGCGGCCCGGCCCGCCGCCGGCCTGCCGGCGCCGCCGCTGCCGGTCGTGGTGCTGCCGGTCGTGCTGCTGCCCGCCGTGCCGGCGTCCGGCGCTGCGCCGCGGGCGTTCCCGCCCGCGCGCGGTCCGGCTGCCCGGTGCGGCTCGTACGGGGGCTCCTCGGCCGGGTCGTACGGCGGCTCGTCCGGCAGCGGCCACTCGTCGTCCCATGCCTGCGTCACGCCGTCCACCCTAGTGGCGCCCGCCCACGCACCCGGCTGGTCGTCCACAGCCCCCGGGTACGCCCGAGGGTGACGAGGACGGGGTTGGCAGGGGAGGGGTCGGAGTCTAGGGTTCGGGCTGGGCCACCCGGCCCGGTCCGCACGACGCGAGGAGGTGGACGCGATGGACGACACCGCGAGTAGTCGGCATCCGTCGACGCCCGTCGTGCTGCACGCGCCGGCCTGAGCCGCCCCGAGGCGGTCCACGGCCGCGCGTCCTGCGCCGGCGGCCTCGGCGGATGCTCCGGCGCCGACGCTGCGCGCCGCCCGCGCCGCCTCGTGCGCCCGCGCCGCAGCTGCGCCGCCCGCGCCGCCCCGTGCGGCGCACCCCACCGACGTCACCGCCGCGTGCCGTGACGCCCGACCGCCCGCCACCGCTCCGCGCCGACGCTCCTGCGCCGACCGTGCCGTGCCGCCCCCGGCGCGCCCGCCTCCTCCGCGAGGTGCCGCGCGCCGCCGACGGTGCCGCACCTCGGCCCGCCGCGTCGTCGTGCTGCGGCCGGCCGGCACCGCCTGGTCCCGCCCCGCCTCGCCGGTGGTGGCGCCGCGCGCGTGCCCGCCGCGGGTGCCGGGTCGTCCCGGGACCCGCGGCCCACCCTCCTGGAGCGTGCGCCATGACCCGTCACCCTGCCGTCCTGACCCCGCGCCGGCCCGGCGCCCCGCACCCGACCGACCTGGACCTGCACGACGTCGTCGCCGTCGGCACCCGCCGGGCCGTGGAGATCTGGCTCGAGTCCACGCCGGACCCGCGCTCCCGCGCCGACCAGGTCGCCGACCTGTCCGACGACCAGGTGCGCACCCTGGTCGGCCTGCTGGACCCGGCGTCCGCCGCCGACCTGCTGGAGTCGCTCGACCCGCACGCCGCCGCCGAGGTGCTGGACGTGGTCCCGGACGCCGTGGCCGCCGGCCTGGTCGACAGCATGGACCCGGACGAGGCCGCGGAGCTGCTGCGCGCCCTGCCCGACGCCCGGCGGGCGGCCGTGCTCGCGGCGATGGGCGTCGCCCGGTCCGCCGTCGTCCGCGGGCTGCTGGCGTGGCCGGCCGAGTCGGCCGCCGCGCGGATGAACCCCGAGGTCGCCACCGTGCGGCCGACGATGACCGTGCGTGCGGCGGTCGACGCGCTGCGCGCCCAGCCGGACGCGTCCACCGACGGCGGCGAGGTCTACGTGACCAGCGACCCGGCGGGCCCGGCGGGCGCGGCGCTGCTCGGGGTGGTCACCTTCCGCGACCTGGTGCTCGCGGCGCCGGACCGGCTCGTGGCCGACCTGATGCGCGAGGACGTGGTCACCGTGGAGCCGGCCGCCGACCGGGAGCGCGCCGCGCGGCTGCTGCACGACCACCGGCTCGGCGCCCTGCCCGTGGTCGACGACGGCCGGCTGCTCGGCGTCCTCACCAGCGACGACGTCGCCGAGATCGTCGAGCAGGAGGCGACGGAGGACGCGGTGCGCCAGGGCGGTGCCGAGCCGATGGACGTGCCGTACCTGCGGGCGTCGCCGTTCCTGCTGTGGCGCAAGCGGATCGTGTGGATGCTCGTGCTGTTCGTGACCGCGACGATCACCAGCAGCGTGCTGCAGCACTACGAGGACGAGCTGGCGACGGTGATCGCCCTGACGCTGTTCGTCCCGCTGCTGATCGGCGCAGGCGGGAACGCGGGCACCCAGATCACCGCCACCGTGATCCGGGCGATGGCGACCGGCAGCGTGCGGCTGCGCGACGCGGGCGCGGTGGTGCGCAAGGAGCTGGTCACGGGCCTGATGGTGGCGGGCACGATCGCGGTGGTCGGCTGGCTGCGGGCGTGGACGCTCGGCGTCGGCGGCGAGGTCGCGCTGACCGTCGCCGTGTCCGCGGGCGCGATCATCCTGTGGTCCGCGCTGGTGGCCTCCGTGCTGCCGCTGGTCCTGCGCCGCGTCGGGCTGGACCCCGCCGTCGGGTCGGGGCCGCTCATCACCACCGTGGTCGACGGGACGGGTCTGATCATCTACTTCACCGTCGCGCGCCTGCTCATCTCGGCGCTCCAGGGCTGAGGTCCGGCGGCACCCGTAGGGTGTGCGCGTGCGGGAGGAGACGGGTGCGGCGGCGGGCTCGCCGGTGGAGAGCGTCGACCGCGCCCTGCGCACGCTCGACGCGGTGGCCGCCGCGGGCCCGGGCGGGGCGGCGCTGGCCGACCTGTCCGTCGCGCTCGGCGTGCACAAGACCACGGTGCACCGCTCGCTCGCCGCGCTCCGGCACCGGGACTACGTCGTGCAGGACCCGGTCACCGGCCGGTACGGGCTCGGGCCGGCGGCGGTCGGGCTCGCGGACCGGTACTTCGCCGAGGACGACCTGCCCGCCCGGCTGCACGGCGCGCTGGTCGCGCTGTGCGCGGCCGCCGACGAGCTGGTGCACCTCGGCGTGCTCAGCGGTGTGCAGGTGGTGTACCTGGACAAGGTGGAGCCCGAGCGCCCGGTGCGCGTCTGGTCGGCCGTCGGCCGGCGGAACTGGGCGGCGACGACCGCCCTCGGCCGGGCGATGCTCGCGTTCGGCGACACCCCGCGTGCGACGCTCGACGGCTACGTGGCGGCGGTCGAGCCCGCGGGGCGGGTGTCCGCCGAGCACGTGGCGGCCGAGCTCGCGGACGCCCGGGAGCGGGGCTACGCGATCGAGGTCGAGGAGAACGAGCCCGGCATCGCCTGCCTCGCGGTGCCGCTGCTGCGCGGCACGCGGCCGGTCGCCGCGCTGAGCGTCACCGCGCCGGCCGACCGCATGACGCCCGCGCGCCGGGCCGAGCTGCACGACCGCGTGCGCGCCGTCGTGCCCCCGCTGCTGCCCGCGGGCCTGCAGCTCCCGCCGCGCTGAGGTCGACCGCGGCCGGCGTTGCCCGGGCCGGCCCTGCCGTGCCACGATACGTTGCGCACGGCGCAGCGGCCGTTGCGCACAGCGGAACGAAGGAGCTCCCTGATGGTCGACGTCCTCTCCCGGCTCGCGGCGCACCGGCTGGTGCCGGTGGTCGTGCTCGACGACGCGGCCGACGCCGGCCCGCTGGCGGAGGCGCTGGTCGGCGGCGGGCTGCCGGTCGCCGAGATCACCTTCCGCACCGCCGCCGCCCCGGACGCGATCCGCGCGATGGTCGACCGCGGCGACGTCCTGGTGGGTGCCGGAACGGTGGTCACGCCGCAGCAGGTGGACCAGGCGGTCGCGGCCGGCGCGCGGTACCTGGTGTCGCCGGGCACGTCGCGAGCCGTCGTCGAGCGGGCGCAGGAGCACGGCGTCCCCGTGCTGCCCGGTGCCGTCACGGCGACGGAGGTGCAGGCCGCGCTGGAGCTGGGCCTCGGTACCGTGAAGTTCTTCCCCGCCGGCACCTCCGGCGGCAGCGCGGCGATCGCCGCGCTCGCGGCCCCGTTCGGCGACGTCCGGTTCGTGCCCACCGGGGGGGTCGGCCCGGCGAACCTCGACGAGTACCTGGCGCTGCCCTGCGTCGCGGCTGTCGGCGGCTCCTGGATGGTGCCCCGCGACCGGGTGCGCGCCGGCGACCTGGCGGGCGTGCGCGCCCTCGTCGCCGACGCGGTCGCGCTCGCCGCCCGCCTGCGCCCCTGACCCGCCTGCGCCCCTGACCCGGCTGCGCCCCTGACCCGCCTCGCCCCTGACCCGGCCCACCCGCAGGAGACCCACCGATGCCGCTCCAGATCCGCCCCGCCGCCAGCACCCGCTACGACGCCGTCGCGCTGGGCGAGGTGATGCTCCGCCTCGACCCGGGCGAGGGCCGCATCCGCACCGCCCGGCAGTTCCGCGCCTGGGAGGGTGGTGGCGAGTACAACGTGGCCCGCGGGCTGCGCCGCGCCTTCGGCCTGCGCACCGCGGTCGTGACGGCGCTCGCGGACAACGAGATCGGCCACCTGGTCGAGGACCTGGTGCTGACCGGGGGCGTCGACACGTCGTACATCCGCTGGGTGCCCTACGACGGCATCGGCCGGGACGTGCGCAACGGCCTGAACTTCACCGAGCGCGGCTTCGGCGTGCGCGGCGCGGTGGGCGTCTCCGACCGCGGGCGCACCGCCGCGTCCCAGCTGGCCCCGGGCGACGTCGACTGGGACCACCTGTTCGGCGAGCTCGGCGTCCGCTGGCTGCACACCGGCGGCATCTACGCGGCCCTGTCCGACACGGCGGCGGCCACCGTGCTCGAGGCCGTCACCGCGGCGCAGCGGCACGGCACCGTCGTGTCGTACGACCTCAACTACCGGCCGAGCCTCTGGCGGTCGGTCGGCGGCCAGGCGCGCGCCCAGGAGGTCAACCGCGAGATCGCCCGGCACGTCGACGTGATGATCGGCAACGAGGAGGACTTCACCGCCGCGCTCGGGTTCGAGGTCGAGGGCGTCGACGAGCACCTGGCCGACCTCGAGGTCGGGTCGTTCGGCGCGATGATCGACCGGGTCGCCGCCGAGTTCGGCAGCTTCCAGGTGATCGCGACGACGCTGCGCACGGTGCGCTCCGCCAGCACGAACGACTGGGGCGCCCTGGCCTGGTCCCGTGACACCGGCCTGGTCCAGGCGACGCACCGGCCCGGGCTGGAGATCCTCGACCGCGTCGGCGGCGGCGACTCGTTCGCCTCGGGCCTGGTGTACGGCCTGCTCGAGGGCGAGCCGCTGGCGACGGCCGTCGAGTACGGGGCGGCGCACGGTGCGCTGGCGATGACCACGCCGGGGGACACCTCGATGGCGTCGAAGGCCGAGGTGCTGAAGCTGGCCGGGGGTGGCGGGGCGCGCGTGGACCGCTGAGCCGCCCGCGGACGACGACGGCCCCGCCCCCCGAGCAGGGGGACGGGGCCGTCGGGCGTGCCGGTGCGGGTCAGCGCACGTCGTCGTCGACCCAGTCGAGCGTCTTCTGCACGGCCTTCTTCCAGAGCCGGTACTGCCGGTCGCGCTCGCCCGAGTCGAGGTCCGGCGTCCAGCGCGCGCCCTCGGCCCAGTTGTCGCGGACGTCCTGCTCGCCGTTCCAGAAGCCGACCGCGATGCCCGCGGCGTACGCGGCGCCGAGCGCGGTGGTCTCGGCGACCTTCGGCCGGATGACCGGCACGTCGAGGATGTCGGCCTGGAACTGCATGAGCAGGTTGTTGGCGGTCATGCCGCCGTCCACCTTGAGCTCGGTCAGGTCGACGCCCGAGTCCGCGTTCATCGCGTCCAGCACCTCGCGGGTCTGGAAGGCGGTGGCCTCCAGCGCCGCGCGGGCGATGTGGTTGCGGTTGACGAACCGGGTCAGGCCGACCAGGGCCCCGCGGGCGTCGGAGCGCCAGTACGGCGCGAACAGGCCGGAGAACGCCGGCACGAAGTACGCGCCGCCGTTGTCCTCGACCTTGCCGGCCAGGTACTCGATGTCCGGGGCGTCGGTGAACATGCCCAGGTTGTCGCGGAGCCACTGCACGAGGGAGCCGGTGACGGCGATCGACCCCTCGAGCGCGTAGACCTGCGGGGCGTCGCCGATCTTGTACGCGACCGTGGTGAGCAGGCCGTTCTTCGACTGCACCGGCTCGGTGCCGGTGTTCAGCAGCATGAAGTTGCCGGTGCCGTAGGTGTTCTTGGCCGTGCCGACCTCGAAGCAGGCCTGGCCGAACGTGGCCGCCTGCTGGTCGCCCAGGATGCCGGCGATCGGCACGCCGGGGACGAAGCCGCCCTGGCGCCCGTGGCCGTACACCTCGGAGGAGGAGCGGATCTCGGGGAGCATCGACATGGGCACGCCCATCTCCGCCGCGATCTCCTCGTTCCAGGTGAGCGAGTCGACGTTCATCAGCATCGTGCGGGACGCGTTCGTGACGTCGGTGACGTGCACGCCGCCGTCGACGCCGCCCGTCATGTTCCACAGCACCCAGGAGTCGGTGTTGCCGAACGCGAGGTCGCCGCGCTCCGCCTTCTCGCGGGCGCCCTCGACGTTGTCGAGGATCCAGCGGATCTTCGGGCCGGAGAAGTAGGTGGCGAGGGGCAGGCCGACCCGCTCCTTGTAGCGCTCGGCGCCGCCGCCGAGGGCCGCGAGGTCGTCGCAGATCTTCTGGGTGCGGGTGTCCTGCCAGACGATCGCGTTGTACACGGGCTGGCCGGTGGTGCGGTCCCAGACCACCGCGGTCTCGCGCTGGTTCGTGATGCCCACGGCGACGATGTCGGCGTAGGTCTTGTTGGCCCGCGACAGCGCGAGGCTGACGACCTCGCGGGTGTTGGTCCAGATCTCGTTCGGGTCGTGCTCGACCCAGCCGGCCCGCGGGAAGATCTGCTGGTGCTCGGTCTGGCCGGTGGCGACGATCTGGCCGCCGTGGTCGAAGATGATCGCCCGCGTCGAGGTGGTGCCCTGGTCGATCGCCATCACGTACTGCTCGGACATGGTGCTTCCTTCGCGTCGAACGGTCCCGCCCGCGGGCGGGGTGCGGCACCGCGGGGGCGGCGCTGCCAAGGACGGTGCGGCACGCGTGCCGCGACAGAGGCGCTCGCGACGGAGCGCGCCGCGTGCGGGTGCCGGCGCCCGCTCCCGCAGGGGTGGGGGCGGGCGCCGGTCTCAGGTCAGGCGACCCAGCCGATCGACATCGCGAGCAGACCGCCGAGGATGCCGCCGAGCGCGGGGCCGAGCACCGGCACCCAGGCGTAGCTCCAGTCCGACGAGCCCTTGCCCCGGATCGGCAGCAGGGCGTGCGCGATGCGGGGGCCGAGGTCACGCGCGGGGTTGATGGCGTACCCGGTCGGGCCACCGAGGCTGGCGCCGATGCCGACCACGACGAGGGCCACGCCGAGCGGGCCGATCTGGGCGGGCGTGTTGCCGCTGATGACCACCCAGAACACCAGCACGAACGTGCCGACGACCTCGGTCAGGAAGTTCCAGCCGTAGGCGCGCAGCTCCGGGCCGGTGGAGAACACGGCGAGCTTGACGCCCGGGTCCGCGTCCTGGTCGAAGTGCTTCTTGTAGGTCAGGTACGCCAGGGTCGAACCCACCGCGGCACCGGCGAACTGGGCCGCGATGTACAGGAAGCCGTTGGCGGCGTTGACCTCGATGCCGGGCGCGAACTCGTCCTTGCCGGCGGCCCAGATGCCCAGGGTGACGGCGGGGTTGAGGTGGGCGCCGGACTGGAAGGCCACGTACACACCGGTGAAGACCGCGAGGCCCCACCCGAAGTTGATCAGCAGCCAGCCGCCGCCGAACCCCTTCGTCCTCGGCAGGATCACGTTGGCGACGACACCGGCACCCAGCAGGAGCAGGATGGTGGTGCCGAGGAACTCGGAGAGGACGGCATCTCCGATCGAGATGGAATCCACAGTCGGCCTCTTTCTTGACGGACGTCGTTGTCTCGCAGGGAGCTCCGGCCGGCCGGGGACGGCCGGCCGGAGTGCGGCCGGGGGACCGCGCAGGTGGTGCTCAGGTACTGATCATGTCCCTGCCGGACCGGCAGTGGCACGGGTGTTCTCCGACGAACCGGGCTTGGTGCCCGGCCGGACGGGGGTCGTGTGGAGCTCGACGAGCGGCGCGAGGTCCTGCGCGGCGTCGCGGGCGGCCTGCGCGGAGGCGTCGTCGGGCTGCCGCGCGGCGGCGGCCTCGGCCTCGGCACGCTGCCGGTAGGCGTCGATCTCGCGCGCCCGGGTGGCGTCGTCCCAGCCGAGGCGCGGCGCCACGATGTCGGCGATCTCCTCCAGGGCGCCGACGCCCTTGTCCGCCTGCTCGTAGTTCAGGCGGGTGCGGTGCATCAGCACGTCGTCGATGTGCAGGGCGCCCTCGTGGGTGACCGCGTACGCGATCTCGGCGCCGATGTAGGCGGGCGCGCCGGCCAGCGGCTGCCCGAGCCCGGGCTCGGCGTCGACCATCTCCAGCAGCTCGCCCAGCAGGGAGCCGTAGCGGTGCAGCAGGTGGTCCATCCGGCCGCGGTCCCAGCCGTAGCGGCTGCCGATGTCGCGGGCCTGGCGCTGCAGGACCTCGAGGCCCTCGGCGCCGACCAGCGGGATCCGCTCGGTGATGGACGGCAGCGTCGTCGCGCGCGAGCCGATCGCGAAGTCGACGGCGTCCTTGGCCATGACGCGGTAGGTGGTCAGCTTGCCGCCCGCGATCACCGTGAGGCCCGGGGTGGGGGAGGCGACCGTGTGCTCGCGGGACACCTTGGCGGACGACGTGCCCTCCTTGGTGCCGGGCTGCAGCAGCGGCCGCAGGCCCGCCCAGGTGCCGATGACGTCCTCGCGGGTGATCGGCCGGGCCAGCACGGCGTTGGCGTGCTCGATGACGTAGTCGATGTCCTCGCTGGTCGCCACGGGGTGCACCAGGTCCTGCTCGTACGGGGTGTCGGTGGTGCCGATCACCCAGTAGCGGGACCACGGGATGACGAACAGCACGGACTTCTCGGTCTGCAGGATCAGGCCGACGTTGCCGGCGATCCGGTCGCGCGGGACGACGATGTGGATGCCCTTGGACGCCAGCACCCGCAGGCCGCCCTCGGTGCCGGCCAGCGACTCCGTCTGCTCGGTCCACACGCCGGTGGCGTTGATGACGTGCCGCGCGCGGACCGTGAACCGCTCGCCCGTCTCCAGGTCCTGCAGCTCGGCGCCGGTGACGGCGCCGCCCGAGGTGGTGGTCAGCCCGATCACCTGGGTGCGGGACGCGGCGTGCGCGCCGTAGGACGCGGCGGTGCGGATCAGCGTCGAGACCAGGCGCGCGTCGTCGACGTTCGCGTCCCAGTACTGGATGGCGCCGACCGCCGCGTCGTGCCGCAGGTCGGGGAACTTGCGCTCCAGGCCCTTGCGCGTCACGTGCTGGTGCAGGGGCATGGCGCGCTTGCGGCCGCCCACGCTGGCGAGCGTGTCGTACAGGGCGATGCCGGCGCCGACGTAGGCGCGCTCGTAGACCCGCTTCTCCAGCGGGTAGAGGAACGGCACCGGCTTGACCAGGTGCGGCGCCAGGCTGCTGATCAGCAGGTCGCGCTCGGTCAGCGCCTCCCGGACCAGGTGGAAGTCGAGCATCTGCAGGTAGCGCAGGCCGCCGTGCACCAGCTTGCTGGACCGGCTCGACGTGCCGGACGCCCAGTCCTGGGCGTCGATCACGGCCGTCGACAGGCCGCGGGTCACGGCGTCGAGCGCGATGCCCGCACCGGTCACGCCACCGCCGATGACGAGGACGTCGAGCTCGGGCCCGCCCTCCGTGGTGGCCTTCAACGTGGCCAGCGCGTCGTCGCGCAGGCGGGGGGTCAGGGCTGCGGTCCTCATGTGCCACTCCATCGCGGGTCTTGCTGCTCGGCCGCGACCCCCGTCACGGGCGCCGGGGGCGCTCGCGGACCGGGACCTCGGTCCTGTCTGTCCGCTATCGTCTCCACTGCGCGAACGAACGCGCAACCGCAGTGCACGAATGTGCAGGACCGAGGTCCCAGGCACCGGGCGACGAGGAGGTCGCGGCTCATGACCGACCGGGAGCAGGACGTGCTGCGCGCGGCGTCCATGTACTACCTGCAGGACGTGAAGATGGAGGTCATCGCCCGGCACCTGCACACGTCGCGCTCGACCGTCTCCCGGCTGCTCAAGCGGGCCCGCGAGACAGGGCTGGTGGAGATCACGCTGCGCCCGTCCAGCACGCGGGCACCGAGCCTGGGCCGGTCCATCTCCGCCGCCTTCGGCATCGACACCTACGTGGTCCCGGTCCCGGACTCCGGCGAGCAGGTGGACACCCTCGACCAGGTGGCGCGCGCGACCGCCCGGCTGCTGGCGTCCTGGTTCGACTCCGACATGATCCTCGGCGTCGCGTGGGGCACGACGCTCGCGGCGGTGTCCCGCCGGCTGCAGCCCAAGGTCACGCACGGCAGCGTCGTGGTGCAGCTGAACGGGGCGGCGAACACCCGCACGTCGGGCATCGAGTACGCCAGCGACCTGATCGCCTCGTTCGGCACCGCGTTCGGGGCGACGGTGCGGCACTTCCCGGTGCCGGCGTTCTTCGACTACCCCGAGACCAAGCAGGCGATGTGGCGGGAGCGCTCGGTGCGCCGGGTGCTCGACGAGCAGGCGCGCGTCGACATCGCGCTGTTCTCCGTCGGGTCGGTGACCGGCTCCGTACCCAGCCACGTGTACTCCGCGGGGTACCTGGACGACGACGACGTCGAGCTCCTGCACGACCAGGCCGTGGTGGGCGACGTCTGCACCGTGTTCCTGCGGGCGGACGGGTCCTGGCGGGACGTCCCGCTGAACGCGCGGGCGACCGGGCCGTCCCCGGACCAGCTCCGGCGCATCCCGCGCCGGCTCTGCGCGGTGGCCGGGGACAACAAGGCGGTGCCGCTGCTGGCCGCGCTGCGCGCCGGGACCATGACCGACCTGGTGGTGGACGAGCGGACCGCCGTCCGGCTGCTCGAGCTCGCCTGACGGTCCGCGCGTCCCCGTCGTCCGCACCCTGTCAGGCGACGAAACGCAGCCGTGACCTGCGGCTGCTAGCGTCCGCGCGCATGACGGCACCCTCTGGCCGCGCGCCGACGCGCCCCGGACGCCCCCGCGCCGGCGCGGACCGCGACACCCGCGGCGACGTGCTCGCCGCGGCCGCCGCGCTGTTCAGCAGCGTCGGGTACACGGCGACCTCCACCTACGCGATCGCCGAGCGGGCGGGCGTCAAGCAGGCGTCGATCTACCACCACTTCCGGGGCAAGGACGTGCTGCTGCGCACGCTCCTGCTCGACACCGTGCGCCCCTCCCTGGACCTCGCCGACATGCTGCTGGACGCGCCCGGCGACCCGGCCGCGCGGCTGTGGGCGCTGTGCGACGCCGACGCCCGCTGGCTCGCCGACGGGCCGGTGAACATCGGCGGGCTGATGCAGCTGCCCGAGGTGGACGGCACGGCCTTCGTCGAGTTCCGGGCCGAGCGCGCCCAGCTGCGCGCCCGGTACGACGCCCTGGTCGCCGCGGTGCTCGGGCGACCCGACACCGGACCCTCGCCGGAGGCCACGCTGGTGTTCGGGCTGGTCGAGAGCGTCATCACCGCCCGCCGCGCCGGGGGGACGGCCGCCGTCCAGGACCTCGCCCCGCTGGTGGCGGACGCGGCGCTGCGGGTGCTGGGGCTGGCCGGCGGCGCGCTGGACGCCGCGCGCACCGAGGGGGAGCACCTGGTCCCGCACCCCGGCCCCGCGGACCGGCCGGAGGTGGACGACCCGGCGCCGGCGGCGGCGCACGACGTAGGTTGAGGACGTGACCGCCCCCGCCGCACCGTCGTCCCCGCCTGCCCCGTCCTCCTCGTCGTACCGCGTGCGGCCCGCGCGCCCGGCGGACGTGCGCGGCATCCGCGACCTGGTGCAGCCCTACGCCGACGAGCGGATCCTGCTCGCCAAGGAGTGGGTCGGCTACTACGAGTCCGTGCAGGAGTTCCACGTCGCCGAGGCGGACGACGGCAGCCTGATCGGGTGCGGCGCCCTGCACGTCATGTGGCAGGACCTCGCCGAGATCCGCACGCTCGCGGTCGCCCGGCAGTGGCGCGGTCGCGGCGTCGGCCACGCGCTGCTGGAGGCGCTGACCGAGCGCGCCCGCGAGCTGGGGCTGAGCCGGCTGTTCTGCCTCACCTTCGAGGTCGACTTCTTCGCGGCCCACGGCTGGGGCACGATCGACGGCGCCGCGGTGCCGCCCGAGGTCTACGCGGAGCTGCTGCGCTCGCACGACGACGGGGTCGCGGAGTTCCTCGACCTGGCCCGCGTGAAGCCGAACACCCTCGGCAACACGCGGATGATCGTCGACCTGGCCTGAGGGCCGGCGCGCACCGCCGAGCGCTCAGGCGGGCAGGCGGTAGCGCGGCGCGTCCTCGCCGGGCACCCGCTCGACCAGGCCGTCCGCCAGCAGGGACGCCAGGCAGCGGTCGCGCTGGACGGCGTCGGGCCACACGGCGGCGACCGCGTCGGCGGGTGCGGGCTCGAGGGCGTCGCGCAGCAGCGCCATGATCCGCCCGCGCACCTGGCGGTCGGTGCCGGCCCAGGTCTGGGTCCGGCGCCGCAGCACGTGCACGTCCGGCGGGGAGCCGGCCAGGCGCCAGGCGCACGCGTCCCGCACCGGGCAGACGTCGCACCGCGGTGACCGGGCCGTGCAGACCAGGGCGCCGAGCTCCATCGACGCCGCGGCCCAGCGCGCCGCCCCGGCGTCGTCCGCCGGCACGTAGGTCTCGGCCAGCCGCCGCTCCCCGACGGTCAGCGCCGGTGCCGGCAGGGCGGCGCCGTCGGCGACGCGGGACAGCACCCGGCGCACGTTGGTGTCGAGCACCACCGAGCGCCGGCCGAACGCGAACGCCCGCACCGCCGCCGCCGTGTACGAGCCGATGCCGGGCAGGGCGAGCAGCGCCGCCTCGTCGTCGGGGACCACCCCGCCGTGCCGCTCGACGACGGCGCGGGCGCAGTCCTGCAGCCGCAGCGCCCGGCGCGGGTAACCCAGCCGGTCCCACGCGCGCAGCACGTCCGCCGGGCTGGCGGCCGCCAGGTCGGCCGGTGCCGGCCAGCGCGCGAGCCACGCCCGCCACGCCGGCTCGACCCGCACCACCGGGGTCTGCTGCAGCATCACCTCGCTGACCAGCACGCCCCACGGCGTCCGGTCGGGCGCGCGCCAGGGCAGGTCGCGGGCGTGCTCGTCGAACCACGCGACCACGTCGGCGCGCACGTCGGCGGGGGAGGCGGTCGGCACGGGGCCATCCTCACCCGGGCGTACCGCGCGGACCCAATCCCGGCAGCGGCGCGGCCTCCCCGGCAGGGCGGCGGTGCCGGGCTACCGTGGCCACGGCTGTCGAGCGGAAGGACCAGGACATGGGCGTGCTGCGGCCGGAGGGCTCGCTGCCCCCGCGCGTGTACTGGATCCGGCGCGCCGTCGTCCTGGCCGTGGTCGTGGCGGTCGTCGTGCTCGCCGTGCTGGGCGTGCGCGCCCTGCTCACGGGCGGGGGCGACGACGAGGCCGCCGCCCCGCCGACCACGACGACGGAGAGCCCCGCCCCCGAGGACGAGGACACGGACCCCGGCACCCCCGCGTGCGCGCCGGCCGACCTCCAGGTCGAGATGGCCGCCGACGCCACCACCTACCCGGCGGACGCGCTGCCCACGTTCACGATCCGCCTGACCAACGCCGGCGACGCCGCGTGCCTGGTCGACGCGGGCGAGGCGCAGCGGCAGATCCTCGTCACCTCGGGCAGCGACCGGATCTGGGCGAGCACCGACTGCGCGGCGGGCGACCCGCTGCAGCTGCTGCTGGCACCCGGCCAGGCCGACGAGCGGCAGGTGCAGTGGGACCGCGTCCGGTCCGTGGAGGGCTGCGCGACGGGTCAGGCCGAGGCGCTGCCCGGCACGTACCAGGCGGTGCTCACCCTGGCCGGGGTCAGCGCGGAGCCGGTGGTGTTCGGGCTGGAGTGACCGCCGGCTCGCGGGACCCGACCGGTCAGACGTACCGCTCGAGGATGCTGGACTCCGCCAGGCGGGACAGGCCCTCGCGCACGGCCCGGGCGCGCTGCTCCCCGACGCCGTCGACGGCCATGAGGTCGTCGATGTTCGCCGCGAGCAGCTTCTGCAGGCCGCTGAAGTGCCCGACCAGCCGGTCGACGATCGCGGCGGGCAGCCGCGGCACCTTGGACATGAGCCGGTAGCCGCGCGGGCCGGTCGCGGCGTCGAGCATCTCGACGCCGCCGGGCAGGCCCAGCTCGCGGGCGATGAGCGCCAGGTCCAGCAGCTCGGTGGAGTCGAGCGCCCCGAGGGAGGTCTGGATGGCGTCGGCGTCGCGCCGCGACGAGTCCAGGTAGTCGCGGATGACCAGCTCGCTGTCCGAGCCGATGCCACCGGTGAGCTCGTCGAGCTGCAGCGACAGCAGGCGGCCGTCGGTGCCGAGCTCGACGACGTAGCCGGCGATCTCCTCCGAGATCCGGCGGACCATCTCCTGGCGCTGCACGACCACGCAGACGTCGCGGACCGTGACCAGGTCCTCGATCTCGAGCGCCGACAGCGTGCCGCTGACCTCGTCCAGCCGCGCCTTGTACCGCTCGAGCGTGGCGAGCGCCTGGTTGGCGCGGGACAGGATCGCGTCGGCGTTCTCGAGCACGTGCCGCTGGTCGCCGACGTACAGCGCGATGATCCGCATGGAGGCCGACACCGAGATGACGGGCAGCCCGGTCTGCTTGGCGACCCGCTCGGCCGTGCGGTGCCGGGTGCCGGACTCCGACGTGGAGATCGTCGGGTCCGGGAGCAGCTGGACCGCGGCGCGCACGATGCGGCTGCTGCTCGGGTCCATGACGATCGCGCCGTCCATCTTGGCCAGCTCGCGCAGCCCCGTGGCCGCGAACTCGACGTTCAGCTCGAAGCCGCCCGAGCAGATGCTCTCGACCGTGGCGTCGTAGCCCAGGACGATGAGCGCGCCGGTGCGGCCGCGCAGGATGCGCTCGAGGCCGTCGCGCAGCTCGGTGCCCGGCGCGACCGCGGCGAGCGTGTGCCGCAGCAGGTCGTCGGGCGGCGTGGTGGTGGGCACGGCGCGATCCTACGGGGAGCGGCCGACGCCCGGGGAGCCGCACGCGCCGGTGGACGGTTGCGATGCGGTCACGGTGCGCGCGGGGTCGCCGGGTGCGGGCGCGGCCGGGGGTGCGGGGTGCCGGGCGGGGGTGCCGGGCGGGGGTGCGGGGTGCCGGCGAGGGTGTGGGTGCCGGCGGCTAGCGTGACCGCCGTGACGACGACCTCCTCCGCCCGGGCCGCCCGCCCCGCCTTCCGCTGCGCCGAGTGCGGGTGGACCACGTCCAAGTGGGTCGGGCGCTGCGGCGAGTGCCAGACCTGGGGGTCGGTCACCGAGGACACCGGCCCCGGCGGAGCCGCACCGCGGACCGCGGTGATGGTCCCCCTGCGCGGTGCCGCCCGCCCGATCGCCGAGATCGACGTCGAGCAGAGCCGCTCGCGGCCGACCGGCGTCGGCGAGCTCGACCGCGTGCTGGGCGGCGGCCTGGTGCCCGGCGCCGTCGTGCTGCTCGCGGGCGAGCCGGGCGTCGGCAAGTCCACGCTGCTGCTGGACGTCGCCGCCCGGGCCGCGACCGGCGGCCGCACGGTGCTCTACGTGACCGGCGAGGAGTCCGCGGGCCAGGTCCGGCTGCGCGCGGAGCGGATCGGCGCGCTCGCGGACACGCTGCTGCTGACCGCCGAGACCGACCTCGGCACGATCCTGGGCCACCTCGCGCAGACCGAGCCCGACCTGCTCGTGCTCGACTCGGTGCAGACGGTGGCGTCGTCCGCGGTGGAGGGGTCGCCCGGCGGCGTCGCCCAGGTGCGCGAGGTGGCCGCGGCCCTGATCTCCGCGGCCAAGGAGCGCGGGCTGCCGGTGGTCCTGGTCGGGCACGTCACCAAGGACGGCTCGGTGGCCGGTCCCCGGACGCTGGAGCACCTGGTGGACGTCGTCTGCCAGTTCGAGGGCGACCGGCACTCCCGGCTGCGGCTGCTGCGGGCGACCAAGAACCGGTTCGGCCCGACGGACGAGGTCGGCTGCTTCGACCTGACCGAGACCGGCATCGTCGGCCTGGCGGACCCGTCGGGGCTGTTCGTGTCGCACGAGCGGCACCACGTCCCCGGCACCTGCGTCACCGTGACCCTCGAGGGCCGCCGCCCGCTGGCCATCGAGGTGCAGGCGCTCGTGGCGCCGAGCATGCTGTCGAACCCGCGCCGGACCACCAGCGGCGTGGACGGCAGCCGGCTGGCGATGGTGCTCGCGGTGCTGCAGCGGCGCGCGGGCCTCAAGGTCGGCGACCAGGACGTGTACGTGTCGACGGTCGGTGGCGCGCGCGTGGTCGAGCCGGGCGCCGACCTGGCGCTCGCGCTGGCGACGGTCAGCAGCCGGGAGAACGTCGCGCTGCCGCCCCGGCTCGTCGCGATCGGGGAGATCGGGCTGGCGGGGGAGATCCGCCCCGTCGCCGGCACCGTGCGCCGGCTCGCGGAGGCGGCCCGGCTCGGCTTCACGCACGCGGTGGTCCCGGCCGGCTCGCTGGAGAAGGGGCAGGCGCCGGAGGGGATGCGCGTGGCGCAGGCGGCCGACCTGGGCGAGGCGGTGCGGCTGACCCGTGCGGACGCCGTGCGGGTCCCCGCCGCGCCGGGGGCACCGGCGGTGCCGCAGGTCTGACGCCGGCCGCTGTCGCCCCCCGTTCGGTGCCCGGTCCTCGCCCGCCTGCCCGCCCGTCTGCTCGTCCGACGGAGCCCCCGGGGTGTGTCGCGGGTCCGCGGTACGTGGCCGGGCGCCAGTAGGCTGCCGCGGAACCTCCGGGACGTCGCCGCGACCGCGGCCGTCCCGGGCACGCAGTCGGCAGGGGAGTTCGAGCGATGAGTGACACCGGGCGGTTCGGCGGCGACCGACCGCAGTGGCCGAGCCTGCGCGACGACGACGCGGGGACGACGCCCGCCGCCCCGTCGGCACCCTCCGGGGTCCCCGCCCAGGGCCTGCCCCCGGCCGCGGCCGTCCCGCCCGCTGCGCCCGACGCTGTGCCCGTCCCGCCCGCTGCGCCCGACGCTGTGCCCGGCACGCCCGGCACGCCCGGCACGCCCGGTGCCACGCCGGGTAGCACGCCCGGTGCCGCGCCCGAGGGCACCCTCCCGCGCCGCAGCCGGCGGTACGCCGCGGCCGACCCGACGCTGCCCGACGCTCCGGTCGACCCCGAGTCGCGGGCCGCGGCGCTGGCCCGTGCCGAGGCGGCGCTCGCCGCGGGCGACGCCGGCGTGCGCACGTCAGCCCTGGCCCGTGCCGAGGCCGCGCTCGCGGCGAAGGGAGCCCCGGGGTCTGCGGACCCGGCGGGGTCGGCGGACCCGGCGGACCCCGGTGCCGAGGACGAGCGGCCCGGTGCCGAGGACGGCGCGCCGCCGCGACGCGGCCGTCGTCGCGCGGTCCTCGTCGCCTCGGTGGTCGCGGCGGTGCTGGTGCTCGGTGGCGGCGGCGCGTACCTGGTGACGCGGGACGGCGGCGGCACCGCTGCCGCCCCGCCGGACGTGGTGCTGCCCTCGCCGACCGCCAGCGCCGCGCCCGTGGCCCGCGCGGCGACGACGCCGTTCGCGTCGGCGCTGCCTGCCTCGGTGCTGCAGTACGCCCTCCAGGGATCGGCCGACGACGCGGAGTGGCTCGGGCAGGGCGCCGTCGAGGCGTACGCGGAGACCTACTCGGACGGCGCCGACGGCACGGTCACGGTGCAGGCGGGCCAGTGGGAGACGCCGGAGGAGGCCGCCGCGGTGCTCGCCGCCGTGACCGCCACCCTGCCCGCGGCCCCGGCGGACGCGACGGACCCGGCTGCCGAGGACGCCGCCGGCGCCGAGCCGAGCGCGGACCCGACCGCCGACCCCAGCGTGGCCGCTGTCCCCGCCGTGCTGCGCACGGGTGAGGTCCTGGTCGACGGGCAGCCGACCGGCACCGTCACGGTCGTCGACGCCGGCGACGGCACCGGCGTCGCGGCGTGGAGCAACGGCACCACGGTGTTCCGCGTCACCGGTCCGGCTGCCGACATCGCGAACCTGTACGCCGCGTACCCGCTCTGACGGCGCGGGCGGCGGGCCGTCCCACGGCGCCCCTCCGCACGTCGCCGCTCCCGCCGGCAGCCCGCCGCCCGTACCCGCCCGTGCCCACCGCCCGCGGCTGCCCGTCGGGCGCCCGGCCCCGCGGTGGGATAGGACGGGAGGAGGGTGGTGCACGACGGCGCCGCCGCCCGGCACCCGCGCGCCCCGCGCGCTCCCGCGGCGCCGTCCACCCCGGCCGGCCCCGCACGACCGAGGAGGACCATGGCACGCATCGGCACCACCGACCTGGACGTCCTGCCGCTCAACCTGGGCGGCAACGTGTTCGGCTGGACCGCGGACGAGGCGGCGTCGTTCGCCGTCCTGGACGCGTTCACCGAAGGCGGCGGCAGCGTCGTCGACACCGCGGACGTCTACTCGCAGTGGGCCCCCGGCCACCGCGGCGGTGAGTCGGAGGAGGTCATCGGGCGCTGGATGGCGGCGCGCGGCAACCGCCCGGACGTGGTGGTCGCGACCAAGGTCGGCAAGCTCGAGAGCCACCTCGGCACCTCCCGGACCGTGGTGCGCGAGGCGATCGACGCCTCGCTCAAGCGCCTGGGCACCGACTACGTCGACCTCTACTACGCGCACGCGGACGACCCGGACACCCCGCTGGAGGAGACCGTCGCCGCGCTCGGCGAGGTGGTCGCCGCCGGCAAGGCGCGGTACGTCGCGGCGTCCAACTTCTCCGCGGAGCGGCTGGCCGAGGCGCTGCGCATCGCCGACGAGCTCGGCGTCGCCCGGTTCGTCGCCCTGCAGCCGCACTACAACCTGGTGCACCGCCACGAGTACGAGGGCCCGCTCGCGGAGCTCGCCGTGCGGGAGGGCCTGGGCGTCCTGCCGTACTCCTCGCTGGCCAGCGGCTTCCTGACCGGCAAGTACCGGGACGGCGGGCCGGCCGTGGACAGCCCGCGGGCGGGCAGCGCGGGGCGCCACCTGGACGACCGCGGCCGCCGGGTCCTGGCCGCGCTGGACGAGGTCGCCGCCGCGCACGGCACGTCGGTCACCGCGGTGTCGCTCGCGTGGCTGCGGGTGCAGCCCGGGGTGGCGGCGCCGATCGCGAGCGCCCGGTCGACCGCCCAGCTGCCGGACCTGCTCGCGGGGGCGCGCCTGGAGCTGACGACGGACGAGCTGGACGCCCTGAGCGCCGCCGCCTGACGACCCGCCCGACGACCCCGACGACCCCGACGCTCACCAGCCGGCCGTGACCGCCGGCGGGTGGGCGCCGGCGGCCGGCGCGGGTGCGTCCGCCGCGTCCGCGAGCGGCAGCCGGACGGTGAACGTGGTGCGCCCGGGGCGGGCGTCGACGTCGATCGTCCCGCCGTGCGCGGTGACCACCGCCTGCACGATCGCCAGACCCAGGCCGGTCGACCCGGCCGCCCGGTTCCGGGACGCGTCGCCGCGCGCGAACCGCTCGAACAGCCGGGACCGGAGCTGCTCGGGGATGCCGGGGCCGTCGTCGCGGACCCGCAGCACCGCGCGGTCGCCCTCCTGACCCACCGCGACCACGACGGTGGTGCCGGCGGGGGTGTGCACCCGCGCGTTGGTGACGAGGTTGGCCAGCACCTGCCGGAGCCGGTGCTCGTCGGCGACCACGAGCACCGGGGCCGGGTCGCCGTCCGCGTCCTCGGCGAGCTCCAGCCGCCAGACGTGGTCCCGGCCGGCGACGTGCGCGTCGGCGACGGCGTCCACGGCGAGCGCCCCGAGGTCGACCTCCTCGAGGTCCAGGTCGCGCCCGGCGTCGAGCCGGGCCAGCAGCAGCATGTCCTCGACCAGCGACGTCATCCGGCGGGCCTCGGACCCCACCCGGTCCATCGACCGCACGACGTCGTCGGGCAGCTCGCCGGGCAGGCGCTGCACCAGCTCGGCGTAGCCGCGGATCGACGCCAGCGGCGTGCGGAGCTCGTGGCTGGCGTCGGCGACGAACCGCCGCACCTGCGTCTCCGACTCGTGCCGGGCGGTCAGCGCGGACTCCACGTGGCCGAGCATCCGGTTGAGCGCGGCACCGACCTGGCCGACCTCGGTGGCGGGGTCGGTGTCGTGCTCCGGGACGCGCTCGCGGATCTGCACCTCGCCCCGGGACAGCGGCATCTCGGAGACGCGGCCCGCGGTCGCGGCGACCCGGTCCAGCGGCCGCAGCTCGCGCCGCACCAGCACGGTGGCCAGCGCCGCGGCCACCAGCAGGCCGAGCACGGCCACCAGGACCTCGACCACCAGGAAGTCGTCGACCGTCGCGGTCACGTCCGCGGTGGGCAGCGCGGTGACGGACGTGTCGCCGTCGTCCGCGACCACCGCGACCACGCGGTAGCTGCCGAGCCCGGGCAGGTCGACCGGCCGGGGCGTCCCGTCCGGCGTGATGCCGAGCAGCGCGGCGAGCTGGTCGTCGGACAGGTCCCGCACCTCGCCCGAGTCGTCCAGGTAGCCGGCCTGCAGCGTCCCGTCCTCCGCCCGCTGGAACACGCTCACGGTGCCGACGTCCTGGCCGGGCAGCCCGAACGCGGGCGGGACCCGGCCGTCCTCGTCCGCCGCCCCGGCACCGGCGTCCGCGCCGTCCGCCGGGGAGCCGCCGGGCAGCCGGTCGCCGTCCAGCCGGCCGGGTGCAGCGGCGGCGCGCTGCGACGCGGAGACCAGCCGCTCGTCGATCTGGCCCAGCAGGGACGCGCGCAGCGCCAGCGTCGACACGAGCCCCATCACCGCGGCGACCGTCGCGAGCAGGACCAGCACGACGGCGACCAGCCGCCGGCGCAGCGTCCAGCGCTGCCGCCGCTGTCGCCCGGTCCGGCCCGGCGGCCCCCCGGTCACGCCGCGGGCTTGAGGACGTACCCGACGCCGCGCAGGGTGTGCAGCATCGGGGTGCGGCCCTTGTCGATCTTGCGGCGCAGGTAGGACACGTACAGCTCGACGATGTTCGCCTGGCCGCCGAAGTCGTACTGCCACACGCGGTCGAGGATCTGCGCCTTGGACAGCACGCGCCGGGGGTTGCGCATGAAGTAGCGGAGCAGCTCGAACTCCGTCGCGGTCAGCCGGATGTCGACGCCGTCCCGGGACACCTCGTGCGCGTCCTCGTCCATCCGCAGGTCGCCGACCACCAGGACGGCCTCCTCGCGCTCGGACACCGCTCCGGCGCGCCGGAGCAGGGCGCGCAGCCGCGCGACGACCTCCTCCAGGCTGAACGGCTTGGTGACGTAGTCGTCGCCGCCCGCGGTGAGCCCCGCGATCCGGTCCTCCACGGCGTCCTTCGCGGTGAGGAAGAGCACCGGCACGTGCGGGTGCGTGGCGCGGATCCGGCGCAGCACCTCCAGCCCCGACAGGTCGGGCAGCATGACGTCGAGCAGGATCACGTCCGGCTCCAGGGTGCGCGCCTGCGCGATCGCCGCCTGCCCGGAGAGCGCGTGCTCCACCTGCCAGCCCTCGTAGCGCAGGGCCGTCGAGAGGAGCTCGGCGAGGGTGGGCTCGTCGTCCACGACGAGGGCGCGGACGGGCTGGCCGTCCGCTCGGGTGAGGGCGTCGCGCTGGAGCGTCGAGGTGGTCATGGGCCGATCGTGCGCGCGCGACCTGAGCCGTCCCTGACGCGCTCCTGTGGGTTGCCTGTGCGTGGGTCGCCCCGCGCGGTCAGTCCGCCTCGATCACCGACAGCACGTTGCCCGACGGGTCCGTGAACCAGGCGATCAGCGGTCCGCCGCCGCGGAACACCCCGTCCTCGTCGGTCTGCACCGGGGTGCCCTCGTACCGCTCGAACCGCACGCCGCGCCCGCGCAGCTCCGCGACCGCCGCCGGGACGTCCGGCACCGGGAAGTTGAGGATCGTGAACGACGCCGGCGTGTGGGCCTCGCCCTTGGGGTAGGCGAGGACGTCGCGTCCGCCGGACAGGTGGAGCACGAGCATCCCGTCCCGCTCCTCGGCGTCCAGGCCGAGGACGTCGCCGTAGAACGCCCGGGCGGCGGGGACGTCCGCCACCGAGAACCCGCTGAATCCGTGGCTGAGGTCGAGCATGGCGACTCCTTCGTCGGCGGTCCGTGCGCCCAGCGTGCACCCCCGGGGGGTGCCGCGTGAAGGTCTCGCGCGGCCCGCGCCGGGCGGACCGGTGATCACGAGCGTCCACAGCCCGTCGTCCGAGGTCCCCCAGGCCGTACCCAGGTGCGGGCGGTGGGCTGGTCGACGTCGCCCCGCACGGGGCCCGAGCCGAGGGAGCACGCCATGACCGTCCTGGACTCACCTGCACCCGTACCTGCACCCGCTCCGGCCGCCGCACCCGACCCGACGTGGCTGACCGCCACCGTCCGGCCCGCGGGCTCGTTCGGCCGCGCCGACGCGGACCGGCTCCGCACGCTGCTCGACGCCCTGTCGGCGTGCGCGTCGGTCGTCGTGCTGGATCTGGGCTCCGCCCGGCTGCGCAGCCCGCGGGCGGCGGAGGTGGTGGACCAGGCCGCGACCCGGCTGGAGGCCCGCGGCGGGTGCCTGCTCTGCGTGCACGCGGACGTCGAGACCCGCGCCCGGCTGGCGGACGCCGGGCCGCACGCGGTGCTGCTGGCCGGCGACGCCGATCCCGTCCGCGGCGGGGACGGGGCAGCCGCGGCGTGGCGCTGACCGAGCGGGCCGGTGGAGGAATCGTGTGCGCGGCCGGTGCGGCTGCCGTCGCGTCGAGGCCCTCGCCTACGGTGGGCACCATGCCGCGCCCGTCGACCGCCCCGCCGACCGCCTGGCGGGAGCCCGAGCCCGCCGGCGGCCCCGCCGGCGGCGCGTCCGGGTCGCCCCGCGGCGCACGCTGGCGCACGCCCGCCGGCACCGCCCGCCGGGTGGCCGCGGCGCTGCTCGTGGCGGCGGTCGCCGCCGCCGGGATCTGGGTGACCTGGCGCGTCTTCGTCGGCACCGAGCACGGCCAGGCCGTGGACCAGGCGTCGCTGGACGGCGCCCACATCGGCCAGAACCGGTTGTGGGAGGTCGCGGAGCCGGTGCTGGACGTCGTCTCCGTCGGGTTCATCGCGGCGGCGATCGTCGCCTGCGCGGTCATCGCGTTCGTGCGGCGCCGCTGGGGGCTGGCGCTGGTCGCCGCCGGTGTGCTGGTGGGCGCCAACGTCACGACGCGCGTCCTCAAGTACTGGGTGCTGGACCGGCCCGAGCTGGGGCACGGCCCGGAGTTCAACACGCTCCCGTCCGGGCACACCACGGCAGCGGCGTCGGTCGCGGCCGCGGTGCTGCTGGTGGTGCCGCCGCGGGCCCGGCCCTGGGTCGCGGTGCTGGGGGCCGCGTACGGCGGCGCGACCGGCGTGTCCACCCTGATCGGGCAGTGGCACCGGCCGTCCGACGTCGTCGCCGGGCTGCTCGTGGTGCTGCTCTGGGGCGCGCTGGGCTGCGCCGTCCTCGCGCTGGGCGTGGACACGTCGTCCGCGACCCACCCCCCGACGGCCGCGCTGCGCGCGGTCCGTGCCGGGGCGACCGGCGCGACGGGCACCCGGGTCGCCCTCGTCCTGCTCGCGCTGGTGACGGTGCTGGCCGGGGCGGCGGGCGCCGTCGCGCTGCGCCGCACCTGGCTGTCCGACGACCCGGTGGGCAGCACGGCCGCGCTGCTGACGTCGTACGGTGGCGGGGCGCTGGGCATCGTGGCGGTGGCGGCGGCGTCCTCGGGCGCGCTGCTGGTGCTGCGCCGGTCCGCCACATCCGGGTCGGTCCAGGTGGGACCGACGTCGTAGAGTCACCCCGCACAGGGGGTGGCACGCTGTCGTCCGCACGGGACGACCGCCGCCGGCGGGCACGCGCCTGACGCACCCGCCCGAGCAGCTCGAGGAAGCAGGAGTACATGTCCGCAGGTCGCAAGCTGGTCATCGTGGAGTCGCCGGCGAAGGCGCGCACGATCGCCGGGTACCTCGGGGACGACTACGAGGTCGAGGCGAGCGTCGGGCACATCCGCGACCTCCCGCAGCCCAGCGAGCTGCCCGCCGAGATGAAGAAGGGCCCCTTCGGGAAGTTCGCCGTCGACGTCGACAACGGCTTCGAGCCGTACTACGTCGTCGACTCGGACAAGAAGAAGAAGGTCGCCGAGCTCAAGCGGCTGCTCAAGGAGGCCGACGAGCTCTACCTCGCCACCGACGAGGACCGCGAGGGCGAGGCCATCGCGTGGCACCTCCTGCAGGAGCTCAAGCCCAAGGTGCCCGTCAAGCGCATGGTGTTCCACGAGATCACCCGCGAGGCGATCACCCGCGCCCTGGAGAACACCCGCGAGCTGGACGACCGGCTGGTCGACGCCCAGGAGACCCGGCGCATCCTGGACCGCCTGTACGGGTACGAGGTCAGCCCGGTGCTGTGGCGCAAGGTCCGCCAGGGGCTGTCCGCCGGCCGCGTGCAGTCCGTCGCGACCCGCCTGGTCGTCGAGCGGGAGCGCGAGCGCATGGCCTTCCGCGCCGCCGACTACTGGGACCTGACCGCGACGTTCGCGGTCGAGGACTCCGCCGAGCCGACCTTCGACGCCCGCCTGCTGCAGCTCGGCGAGCGCCGCGTGGCCTCGGGCCGCGACTTCGGCGACGACGGCGTGCTCAAGGGCTCCGGGGCCGCCCGCCCGGTCCACCTCGACGAGGGGGCGGCGCACGCGTGGGTGTCCGCGCTGGACGGCGCCGACTTCGCGGTCCGCTCCCTGGAGACCAAGCCGTACACCCGCCGCCCGGCGGCGCCGTTCACCACCTCGACGCTGCAGCAGGAGGCCAGCCGCAAGCTGCGGATGGCCTCCCGCGCCACCATGCGCACCGCGCAGACGCTGTACGAGAACGGCTACATCACCTACATGCGGACCGACTCGCCCACGCTGAGCGCGCAGGCGGTCGACGCCGCGCGCCGGCAGGCGGCCGAGCTGTACGGCGCGGACCACGTGCCCGACGCCCCGCGTGTGTACGCCTCGAAGAGCAAGGGCGCCCAGGAGGCGCACGAGGCCATCCGCCCCGCGGGTGACGACTTCCGCACCCCGGCGCAGGTGGCCCGCGAGCTGTCCGGCGACCAGTTCCGGCTCTACGAGCTGATCTGGAAGCGCACCGTCGCCTCGCAGATGGCCGACGCCCGCGGGTCCACCGCGTCGGTCCGGATCGCCGCCACCGTGCCCGCCCCGGCGCTGCCGGACGGCAGCACCGCGGCCGACGCCGCCGCGGCCGGCGCCCCCACCCCGGTGGTGTTCGGCGCCAGCGGCACCGTGATCACGTTCCGCGGGTTCCTCGCGGCGTACGAGGAGGGGCGCGACGTCGAGCGCTACTCCGGCGACGCCGAGGCCGCCGCGTCGGACGCGGGCGGCAAGGACGCCCGGCTCCCGCAGATGGCCGAGGGCGACGCGGTCGCCGCGTCCGACCTCACCGCCGACGGCCACCGCACCTCGCCGCCGCCGCGCTTCACGGAGGCGAGCCTGGTCAAGGCGCTGGAGGAGCGCGGCATCGGCCGCCCGTCCACCTACGCCGCGACGATCTCCGTCATCCAGGACCGCGGCTACGTGATGAGCCGCGGCCAGGCGCTGGTGCCCACCTGGCTCGCGTTCGCCGTCACGCGGCTGCTGGAGGAGAACTTCGACCGGCTGGTCGACTACGACTTCACCGCCTCGATGGAGGAGGACCTCGACGCCATCGCCGCCGGCCAGAAGGACCGCGTGGAGTGGCTGACCCGGTTCTACTTCGGCACGGCCGCGGCCGAGGGCCCCGACGGCGACGGCCTGCGCGAGCTGGTCGCGAACCTCGGCGAGATCGACGCCCGCGAGGTCAACTCGATCGACATCGGCGACGGCATCACGCTCCGCGTGGGCCGCTACGGGCCGTACATTGAGGACAGCGCCGGCGAGCCCGGCGAGGACGGCAACCCGCGCCGCGCGTCGGTGCCCGACGACCTGGCTCCCGACGAGCTGACGGTCGCCAAGGCCCGCGAGCTGCTCGAGACCCAGCCCGAGGGCGACCTCGTGCTCGGCACCGACCCGGGGACGGGCACGACGATCGTCGCGAAGAACGGTCGCTACGGGCCGTACGTCACCGAGCTGCTGCCGGAGCCCGAGCTGGACCCGGGCCTGTCGGCGGCCGCGAAGAAGCGCGCGCTGGCGGCGGCGCCCAAGCCGCGCACCGGCTCGCTGCTGAAGTCGCAGCAGCTGCAGACGATCACGCTCGAGGACGCGCTGCAGCTGCTCAGCCTGCCGCGCGTCGTGGGCACCGACCCGGAGACGGGCACGGAGATCACGGCGCAGAACGGCCGGTACGGCCCGTACCTCAAGCGGGGCACCGACTCGCGCACGCTGCCGTCGGAGGAGGCGATCTTCACCACCACGCTGGAGGAGGCGCTCGCCATCTACGCCCAGCCCAAGCGCGGCCGCGGCGCCACCGCCGCACCGCCGCTGCGCGAGCTGGGCGAGGACCCCACCTCGAAGAAGCCGATCGTGGTCAAGGAGGGCCGGTTCGGCGCGTACGTCACCGACGGCGAGACCAACCGCACCCTGCCGCGCGACGTGACGCCCGAGTCGATCACCCCGGAGCAGGCGGTCGAGCTGCTGGCGGAGAAGCGGGCACAGGGCCCCAAGAAGAAGCCGGCCGCCCGCAAGGCCGCCGCGCCGCGGAAGAAGGCGGCGGCCAAGAAGTAGGTCAGACCTCCAGCACGACCCAGCCCAGCGGGGGCACGTCCACGACGTGCCCCCGCTCGGTCGTCCGGGGGCCGGCCGCGCCGTCGTCGCTGCGCGCTGCGGGACGGGCCCGGGCGGGGACCTCGACCGCCCACGGCTCCGCCGCGAGGTTCAGCGCCACCAGCAGGGCGTCGTCGCCGTCCGCGGCGCGCGCCTGGTAGACCAGCCGGTCGTTGGTCACCTCGACCACGTGCGTGCGGGCGGTGTGCAGCCAGGGGTGCCGCCGGCGCAGGCCCAGCAGCGCCTGGTGCCGGTGGTAGGCCGCCCAGCCGTCGGGCGCGCGATCGGGGCCCGCCAGGTCGGCGGGCGTCGGCGGGTACGGCGGGCGCACGGCGTCGTCGCCGCCGGCGCGGTCCTCCTTGACCCCGCGGAAGGCCTGCTCGTCGCCGTAGTACACCGCCGGGGTGCCGCCGACCGTCGCCAGCACGACCAGCGCGTGCCCGGCCAGGGCGGGGTCGCCCACCTGGTCCGCGATCCGGGTGACGTCGTGGTTGCCGACGAACGTGTACGGCACGAACGCGTCGAGGAACGCGTCGTGCCGGCCGAGCGTCCACGCCAGCTCGTGCCAGTTGCGGTCCCGGATCGCGCTCCAGGTCGCCTTCCACAGCTCGTACTGGGTGACGGAGTCGACCCCCGACGCCGCGACGAACGCCGGGTAGTCGCCGTGGATGACCTCGCCCATCAGGTACGCGTCGGGGTGCCGCTCGCGCACGCGCGCCGTCACCTGCGCCCAGAACGCCGTCGGCACCGCGTACGCGGCGTCCAGCCGCCAGCCGTCGGCGCCCGCGTCCAGCCAGTGCGTCATGACGTCCGCGACCAGGTCCACCACCCGGGGGGAGTCGTGGTCCAGCGTGACGAGGGCCCGGTGCCCCTCGAAGCAGTCCCAGGTCGGCTCGTCGCCCGTGCCCACACCGGGCCAGGTGATCCGGAACAGGTCCGCCTCCGGCGACCCCGGGCCGCCCGCCAGCGCGGCGCGGAACAGCGGGTGCTGCTCGCCGACGTGGTTGAACACCCCGTCCAGCAGCACCCGGACACCGCGGTCGTGCGCGGCCGCGACCAGGCGGTCGAAGTCCGCCCGGTCGCCCAGCCGCGGGTCGATCGCGAGGTGGTCCACGGTGTCGTACCCGTGCGTGGCCGAGGCGAACACCGGGCCGAGCGCCAGGCCGTTCAGCCCGAGGTCGACCACGTAGTCCAGCCAGCGCTCGAGGTGCGCCAGGCGGTGCGTGACGGGAGCGCCGTCCACGGCCGCGCGCTCGGCGCCGGCGAACCCCAGCGGGTAGACGTGCCACCACATCGCGTGCTGCACCCACGCCGGGGCCATCGGGTCTCCTTCGGGTCGGCTTCGCCCACGACCCTCGCAGGTCAGCGCCCCGGTGTCATCCGCACCGGGGCGCCGGCCGTGCGTGGCGCGGGGCTGCCGCTCAGTGCGCCCGGTGCGGCTCGGGCTCGGGCAGGCCCGCGTCGGCCCGCACGCGGCGGGCGAAGCCCTCGATCGACCGCAGCGCGTCGACCAGGTCCGGCACGCGGACGGTGAACGGCATGGCGTGGATCGTCTCGCCCTCCGCCGTCGCGAGCTCGGCGACCCGGGTCAGGTCGTCGACGTCGTCCACCGTCAGGCCGATCTCCGTGAGGGTGTTGGGCAGCCCCACCCGGGTGGTGAACTCCACGAAGTCCCGGATCTCGTCGACCGGGGCGCCCTCGAGCACCAGCTGGGTCACCGAGCCGATGTTCACCTTCTGCCCGTGCGTCAGGCCGTGCGTCTGCGGCGCGGCGGTCAGCCCGTTGTGGATCGCGTGCGCGGCGGCGAGACCGCCGGACTCGAACCCGAGGCCGGACAGCAGCGTGTTGGCCTCGACGACCTTCTCCACCGACGGCGTCACCAGGTGGTCGCGCACGGCGTCGATCGCCGGCAGGGCGTGCTCCCGGAGGATGTCCCAGGACAGCCGCGCCAGCGCGGTGCCGGTGGCGGTGGGGAGCCCGCCGGCCATCGTCGTGGCGTCCCCGCGGGCGACCGCGCGCCTCGATCCAGGTGGCGAGCGCGTCACCCACCCCCGCGACCAGGAACCTCACCGGGGCGTTCGCGACCAGCTGCGTGTCCACGAGCACCAGGTCGGGGTTGCGCGGGAAGAACCGGTACTCCTCGAACCCGCCGTCGTCGTCGTAGATGACGGACAGGGCCGAGCAGGGCGCGTCCGTCGAGGCGACCGTCGGCACCGAGACCCAGCGGACCCCGGCCAGGTGGCCCGCGGCCTTGACGGCGTCGATGGCCGAGCCGCCGCCGACGCCGACCACCACGTCCGCGCCGGTCTCGCCGATCCGCGCGGCGATGGCGTCGACCGCGGCGGCCGTGGCGTAGACGCCGAACCCGTCCCGCGTGACGGGCAGCCCGGCCGAGCGGAACGATGCGGTGACCGCGTCGCCGACGAACGACCAGACGGTGTCGTCGGCCACGACGAGCGGCGTGCGGCCGATCGGCTCGACCAGCTCGCCGAGCCGGTCGAGGGCGCCGGCGCCCTGGGCGTAGCGCCCGGGGCTGATCAGGGTGCGGACGGGCGGGTGCTCCAGCGGTGCTGCCACGGGTCCTCCTCGGCTCGTGCGTCGGCGGGGCGGCCGTCGGGCACGGACCGCGAGGGCCGCCGACCTCTCCACCGTACGGACGACCGGTGGCACCGGCACCCGGACCTCCGTCCCGGATCCGGTGCGGGCCGGCGCAGGTCGGCGTGGCCGGCGGAACGCGGGTCGGCGTCGCGTCCGGCCGCTAGGGTCCAGGCATGGCACTCACCGAAGACCCGCGTACCGCGCCGCCGATCCGCTGGGGCATCCTGGGCGCGGGCGGCATCGCCGGCGCGTTCGCCGACGCCGTCCGGGCCGGGACCCGCGCGCAGCTGGTCGCCGTCGGGTCGCGGGACCGCACCCGCGCCGAGCGGTTCGCCACCGCCCACGGCATCCCCACGACGCACGTCGGCTACCGCGACCTGGTGGAGGACCCCCAGGTCGACGTGGTCTACGTCGCGACCCCGCACTCCGAGCACCGGGAGCACGCGCTCCTGGCCATCGCCGCCGGCAAGCACGTCCTGGTCGAGAAGGCCTTCACGCGCAACGCCGCCGAGGCCGAGGAGGTGCTCGCCGCCGCCCGGGCCGCCGGGGTGTTCGTGATGGAGGCGATGTGGACGCGGTTCCTGCCGCACGTCGCCGCGGTGCACCAGGTGATCGAGTCCGGCGAGATCGGCGAGGTCGTCTCCGTGCACGCCGACCACGGCCAGTACTTCCCGTACGACCCGGCGCACCGCCTGTACGACCCGGCGCTCGCGGGCGGCGCCCTGCTCGACCTGGGCGTCTACCCCGTGGCGTTCGCGCAGGACCTGCTCGGGGTCCCGGCGTCCGTGCACGCGATCGGCTCGCTGACCGAGAGCGGCGTCGACGGCCAGATCGCCATCGTGCTCGGTTACGGCGACCGGACGCAGGCGTCGCTGACGACCACGCTGTGGGCGAAGACGCCGACGACCGCCGCGATCAGCGGCACCGAGGGCACCATCACGATCGAGGGCAGCTTCTACGCCCCGACGTCGTTCCAGGTGCGTCGGCGCGACGGCCGCTCGTGGTCGTTCTCCCAGCCGGTCGAGCACGGGCTGCAGTACGAGGCCGCCGAGGTCGCCCGGCGCGTCGCCGAGGGCGCGACGGAGAGCCCGCGGATGTCGTGGGCCGACACGCTCGCGAACCTGCGCACGATGGACGAGATCCGCGCGCAGGTCGGGGTCGTCTACCCGGGGGAGTGACCCGCGGGGGCCGGACGGCCGCGGCCGCCGGTGGCCGAGGTGTCGGCGCGGGTCGGTAGCCTGACGCCCGTGACCTCGCCCGACCCGTCCGTCCCCGCCCCCGTCGTGCCCCTGGCCCCCGGCGGGCTGTTCGTGTCGTTCGAGGGCGGCGACGGCAGCGGCAAGTCCACGCAGTCGCGGCTGCTCGGTGAGTGGCTCACGGGCCTCGGGCTGACCGTCGTCCTGACCCGGGAGCCCGGCGGCACGGAGCTGGGCCGGGTGCTGCGCCGCGAGGTGCTGCACGGCGGGCACGTCGACCCCCGCACGGAGGCGCTCATCTACGCGGCGGACCGCGCGCACCACGTGGCGTCGCTGGTGAGGCCGGCGCTCGCGGCCGGGTCCGTGGTGGTCACCGACCGCTACCTGGACTCCTCCGTGGCGTACCAGGGCAGCGGGCGCGACCTCGGTGCCGACGAGGTCGAGCAGCTGTCGCTCTGGGCCACCGGCGGCCTGCTGCCCGCGGTGACGGTGCTGCTGGACCTGGATCCCGCCGCCGGGATGGCCCGGCTGCGCGGCCGGCCGGACCAGCCGGACCGGCTGGAGAGCGCGGGCGACGACTTCCACCGCCGCACCCGGGAGGCGTTCCTCTCCCGGGCGGCCACGGACCCCGGCCGCTGGCTCGTGCTGGACGCGGCCCGCGGCGTCGATGACCTCGCCGCCGACGTGCGCGCGCGGGTGGCGCCGCTGCTGGGCGTCGACGCCGGGGTACCGCGATGACCGTGACCGTCTGGGACGACGTCGTCGGGCAGGAGCCCGCGGTCGAGGTGCTGCGCGCCGCCGCCGAGGACCCCTCGAGGATGACGCACGCGTGGCTGCTGACCGGACCGCCCGGGTCGGGACGGTCCAACGCCGCGCGCGCGTTCGCCGCGGCGCTGCAGGACCCGTCCGGCGACCCGCGCAGCCCCGGCTGCGCCACCGTGCTCGCCGGCACGCACCCCGACGTGACGTTCGTGGCCACCGAGGGCGTCGTGATCCGCGCCGACACCGTCCGTCCGCTGGTGGAGCTCGCGCAGCGCGCGCCGTCCCAGGGGCGGTGGCGGGTGATCGTCGTCGAGGACGCCGACCGGCTGAACGAGACGTCCGGCAACGTGCTGCTCAAGGCCATCGAGGAGCCGCCGCCGCGCACCGTCTGGCTGCTGTGCGCGCCGAGCCCGCAGGACGTCCTGGTGACGCTGCGGTCCCGCAGCCGGTCCGTCGCCCTGCGCGTGCCGCCCGTCGAGGCCGTCGCCGAGCTGCTGGTGCGGCGCGACGGGATCGAGCCGGACGTCGCGCTGGTCGCCGCCCGGGCCGCGCAGTCGCACGTCGGGGTCGCCCGGCGGCTCGCGCGCGACCCCGAGGCCCGCGCCCGGCGGTCCGCCGTGCTGCGCATCGCCCCGCGGCTGCGCGGTGTCGGCGACGCGGTGCTCGCGGCGGCCGAGCTGGTGGAGACTGCGCAGGCGGACGCGAAGGCCGCCACCGAGGAGCGCGACGCGGCCGAGCGGCAGCGGCTGCTGCACTCGCTCGGCGCCGAGGGGCTGGCGACGATCCCGCCCGCGCTGCGCGGGCAGATCAAGCAGCTCGAGGACGAGCAAAAGCGCCGCGCGACCCGCGCGCAGCGCGACGTGCTGGACCGCGCGATGGTCGACCTGCTGTCGTTCTACCGGGACGTCCTGGTCCTGCAGCTCGGGGCGGACGTGCACCTGGTCAACGCCGAGCACGAGGAGGCCGCCCGGTCCGTCGCCGAGTCCACGACGCCGGAGCTGACCGTGCGGCGGATGGACGCCGTCGGCGAGGCGCGCACCCGGCTCGAGGGCAACGTCGCGCCGCTGCTGGCGGTCGAGGCGATGCTGATCGCCCTGCGCCCGCAGGCCTGAGCGCACGCGGCCTCGGGCCGTCCGGGTGACCGTGCGCGGGGCGCCGCGGGCGGCCGTTACCGTTGTCCGGTGACTCCCGCCCCGAGAGCCCTGCACCCCGCCGCGCCCGCCGACCGACACCGCAGGTCCCGCACCCTCGTGGCGCGGTTCGCCGCGCTGGTCGCGGTGGGCGTGCTCGTCCTCGCCGGGTGCACCGCTCCGCGGGAGCAGACCGAGGTGACCGCCGCCCCGACCGCCGCCGACGTCCGGGGCCTCGACGCGATCTACGCCCAGGAGCTCGGCTGGGAGGCGTGCGGCGAGCTGGAGTGCGCCACGCTGGTCGTCCCGCTCGACTACGCGGACCCCGACGGCGACACCATCGAGGTCGCGGTCAGCCGGCACGTCGCCACCGGCGACCGGATCGGCTCCCTGCTCATCAACCCCGGTGGCCCCGGCTCCTCGGGCATCGACGCCCTGTCCAGCATCGCGCTGCCCCGGTTCGGCGCCGAGGTCGTCGAGCGGTACGACCTGGTCGGCTTCGACCCCCGCGGCGTCGCGGCGTCCACCCCGGTCACCTGCGTCGACGGCCCCGCGATGGACGCGATCACCGCCACCGACTTCGACTTCGCGACCGACGAGGGCCTCGCCGCGGCGGAGGCCGCGTACGGCGAGCTCGGGGCCCAGTGCCTCGCCAACACGGGCCCGGTGCTCGAGCACGTGGACACCGTCAGCGCCGCCCGCGACATGGACGTGCTGCGCGCCGTGCTCGGCGACGAGACGCTGCACTACGTGGGGTACTCCTACGGCACCCAGCTCGGGGCGACCTACGCCGCGCTGTTCCCCGAGCAGGTCGGCCGCCTCGTCCTGGACGGCGCGCTCGACCCGACCCTGTCCACCCAGGAGCTCTCGGAGGGCCAGGCCCGCGGGTTCGAGAACGCGCTGCGCGCCTACGTCGCCGACTGCCAGGCCGGCGCGGACTGCCCGCTCCAGGGTTCCGTCGACGACGGCCTCGCCCAGGTGAAGGCCGTCCTGGACCGCGCGCGCCGCTCCCCGCTGCCCACCGGTACCGACCGGCCGCTCACCGGGGCGCTGGCGTTCAGCGGCATCGCGCTGCCGCTCTACGACGAGTCGTCCTGGAGCTACCTCACGATGGGCCTCGGGGCGGCGCTGCAGGGCGACGGCTCCGTGCTGCTCCAGCTCGCCGACCTGTACTACGACCGCAACGCGGACGGCACCTACGCCAGCAACTCGACCCAGGCGTTCTGGGCCATCGGCTGCGCGGACGACCGCGGGACCACCGACCCCGCCGAGATGCGCGCGCAGGCGGCCGCCATCGAGCAGGTCGCGCCGACCGTCGGGTACTTCTTCGGCTACGGCGGCGCGATCTGCGCGCAGTGGCCCGTCCCCGAGGCCGGCGGCCTCGACAACTACTCCGCGGCGGGCGCGGCACCGATCCTCGTGGTCGGCACCACGAACGACCCCGCCACCCCGTACGAGTGGGCCGAGAGCCTCGCGGAGTCGCTCGACTCCGGCACGCTGCTGACCTACGAGGGCGAGGGGCACACGGCCTACGGCCGCTCGAACGCCTGCATCGCCGGCGCGGTGGACGCGTACCTGCTGGAGGGCACGGTCCCCGCCGACGGGACCCGGTGCTGACCGGGGGCTGACGCCGCAGGCGCAGGGGTCCGCGGGCCCGCTTTGGAAGTCCCGCCGTGCGCCAGGTACAGTGTCCGTGCCCGTCGGCCAGTGGCGCGGGCGCGCCGCCTTAGCTCAGTCGGCAGAGCGTCTCACTCGTAATGAGAAGGTCAAGAGTTCGATTCTCTTAGGCGGCTCGTCACGAAGGCCCGGAACCTCACGGTTCCGGGCCTTCGTCATTCCGGGGCGTCGTCGGGCTCGCGGGCGCGTCGGTTCGCCCACGCCGCCACCGCCACCCGGCCGAGGACGGCGAGCAGGGCCACCGCGGCGCCGAGGGCGACCAGGTACCCCAGCGCGACGAGCACGACCACGAACGCCCACTCCATCAGCGCGCCGCCCGCCGCGTCGTCCCGCGGGCCGAGGTGGGTGCTCGCACGTCGTGGCCTCCTGCCGGCGGGTCGGGACGCCTCGAACCTACCCGCCGGACGGTGTGCTGGGTCACGTTCCGAGCGCCCGCGGGCGGGCCGTGTAGTGTGGTGCCCGTTCACCACGTGCGGGCCGTGCCCGCGCAGCAGTCCGGGCCCCGGCCCACATCATCTTCCGACGCCCCGGCGGCGGGAGCGAGAGTAGTAGTCATCACCTTCGCAGCACCCTCAGTCCTCACGACCCGAGTCCGCCCCGTCCCTGCGTCGTTGCAGTGGCGCCAGGCGGACGTCGACCTCTGGGCCGCGACCGCCGACGGCGAGCACGCCGGCGTGATCACGCGTGAGCCCGACGGTCACCACGTCTCCGACCGGTTCTCGCGCACGCTCGCGGTGACCCCCACCTGGGCCGAGGCCGCCGCTCTGCTGGCCGGCTCGCCCACCCCCAAGACGTCCGCCCGCGCGCTCCGCGTGCACGGACAGCACCGCCCGTGTCGCACGCGGCGCGGTTCGAGAGGCCACGTCCGTGGTCTCGGCACTCGAATGAGAGAAGACATCATGACCACCGGCACCGTGAAGTGGTTCAACGCTGAGAAGGGCTTCGGCTTCATCGCCCCCTCGGACGGCGGCCCGGACGTGTTCGCGCACTACTCCGCCATCGCCGAGACCGGCGGCTACCGCAGCCTGGACGAGAACCAGCAGGTCGAGTTCGACGTCACGCAGGGCCCGAAGGGCCCGCAGGCGGCGAACATCCGCCCGCTCTGATCTGATCTGACGCCGGCCCGGTCGCCCCGCGGTTCGCCGCGACGCGCAGGGCCGTCAGACACCAGGAACCCGCCTGCGAGCTTCGTGCTCGCAGGCGGGTTCCTGCGTTCTCCGGGTGCGCCGCGGTCCAACCGGCGTCCGCAGGGTCTGCGCGGGGGGTCCGCAGGCGCCCGGCGTGCCGAGTCCGCCCCGGGTGCGCCGGGTCCGTCCTGGGTGCGCCGGGTCCGTCCTGGGTGCGCCGGGTCCGTCCTGGGCCCTCAGGGGCCCCGTGTGCGCCCGGGGCCTCCCCGGGCGCCGGGTCCGCCTCGGGTGCGCCGCATCCACCCCGGTCCGCTGGCTCCGCCCCGGCCCACCGGGGACGACGAAGGCCGCCCCGCTGCATGCGGGGCGGCCTTCGTGCGTCGTGCGGGTCAGATCTGGCGGTAGCGCTGCACCATCGGGCAGTCGAACGGGTTGCGGGCCGCGAGGCCGACGTCGTTGAGGTACCGGACGACGATCCCGTAGGACTTCAGCAGCGTGGTCTCCGTGTACGGGACGCTGTGCTGGGTGCAGTGCTCGATGACCAGCTCCCGGGCCCGGGCCAGGTGCGGCCGCGGCATGCTCGGGAACAGGTGGTGCTCGATCTGGTAGTTCAGGCCGCCCATGAGCGTGCTCATCGGGGTGCCGCCGCTGATGTTGCGGGACGTGAGGACCTGCTTGGACAGGAAGTCCAGCCGGCTGTCCTCGGGGATGATCGCCATGCCCTTGTGGTTCGGGGCGAACGACGCACCCATGTAGACGCCGAACACCGCGAGCTGGACGCCGATGAACGCGAACCCGAGCCCCGGGCCCATGAACCACAGCACCAGCGCGACGTAGCCCGTCAGGCGGACCACCAGCAGCGACAGCTCGAACGTGCGCGCCCGGGACCGCTCCTGCGTCAGCAGCGTTCGGAACGCGGTCACGTGCAGGTTCAGGCCCTCGAGCGTCAGCAGCGGGAAGAACGCCCAGCCCTGCACGCGGGTGAGCGCCGCGCCCAGACGGCTCCGCTTCGCGGCGTCCGAGTGCATGAAGACGATCGTGTCCGGCGCGATGTCCGGGTCCTTGCCGACGCGGTTCGGGTTGGCGTGGTGCCGGGAGTGCTTGGTCATCCACCAGGAGTGGCTGATGCCCACGACGCCGTTGGCGAGGATCCGGCCCAGCCGGTCGTTCGCGGGTCCGGACGCGAACACCTGGCGGTGCGACGCCTCGTGCGCGATGAACGCGAACTGGGTCAGCACCAGGCCGAGCGCCCCGGCGATCAGCAGCTGGAACCACGACTGGCCGAGCAGCACGGAACCGGCCACCAGGCCGGCCAGGGCCGCGCCGAGCGCGACCAGCAGACCGACGTAGAAACCGGGGGTCTTCACGAGCAGGCCCTCGTCGCGGACCAGGCGGGACAGCTCCTGGTATGAGCCGGTCGAGGCGGCCTGGTTCGGGCGGGCGGTCGTCGTGGCAGTCACCAGAGGGGCTCCGGACGTGTCGTCGGTCGACTTCCCAGCCGTGGGCGTGAGCGGGGTGCTCGTCGTGCGGATGCGTCCCACGCTACGGGGGCGCAGGCCGGAGGTCAGTGGGGCTGTCCCCCCAACCGGGGTGATCGTGACCGCCGGCTCGGCGTCCCGCCGTAGTGCGCCGCCAGCCGCGCGAACCCCTCGTCCAGGCTCACGGCGGGCGTCCACCGCAGGTCGGCCCGCGTCGCGCGCTGGTCGAACCAGTGCGCGGTCGACAGCTGCTCCGCGAGGAACCGCGTCATCGGCGGCTCGTCCGTCCCGGGCCGCAGCCGCCAGACGGCCTCGACCAGACCGCCCGCGGCGCGGGCCAGGCCCGCCGGGACCCGCCAGGCGGGCGGCCGGACGCCCGCGGCCCGGCAGATGCCGGTCAGCAGGTCCGCGACGGTGCGCGGCTCACCGTTGGTGAGCACGTAGGCGCGCCCGTGCACGTCCGGCGCCCGGTCGAGGGCGGCGGCGATGCCGTCGGCGGCGTTGTCGACGTACAGGGTGTCGATGAGGGCAGCGCCGTGGTCGAGCAGGGGGAGCCGGCCGCGGGCGGCGCGGTCCAGGACCCGCTCGACCAGCTGGGTGTCACCGGGGCCCCACACGAGGTGCGGGCGCACGGCGACGACGGCCATCGCGGCGCCGTCCCGGTCGAGGGCGAGCAGCTCGGCGGCGGCCTTGGTGCGGGCGTAGTCGCCGCGGGCGTGCGCGGGGTCCGCGGGCCCGGCGCCGACGCCGACCAGCGACGAGCCCGCGTGGGCGACCGACGGGGAGGACACCTGGACGAACCGGCGCACGCCGGCGCGCTCGGCGGCGTCGAGCAGCAGCGAGGTGCCCCCGACGTTGACCGCGTCGAACTCCTCGCGGGCACCGGCCAGCGAGACGCGCGCGGCGAGGTGCACCACGGCGTCGACGCCCTCGACCGCCCGGGCGACGGCGTCCGGGTCCGTGAGCGAGCCGGCGACGTCCTGGGCCCCCGGCACGCCGGACGGGCGGCGCTGCAGCGTGCGGACGTCGTCCCCGCGGGCGACGAGCCCTCGCGCGACGGCGCTGCCGAGCAGCCCGGACGCGCCGGTCACCAGGACGGTCACGGCGTGCCCACCCGGCCGCCGGCCAGCACCCGAGACGCCCAGCCGGCGAGGCGGGTGCGGTCGATCTTCGAGTTGTGCCGCACGTCGGTGGGCATCGGCGCGACCAGGACCGCCGCGAGCGGGACCGGCGACGCGGCGCGCACGTCGGCGGCCAGCTGCTCGGGCGCGAGCCCGGCGCGCCGGGACCCGGCGTCCGGCTCCACGACGGCGACGGCCTGCTGCACCCCGGCCGGGCCGACCGCGACCACGGCCGCGCGCCGCACCCCGGGCACCCGCTCGACGTGCTGCTCGGGGCCGACGGGCGCCAGCGGGCCGTCGGCGGTGACCAGGACGTGCGCGAGCCGGCCCTCGATCCAGAGCCGGCCCTCGGCGTCCAGGTGCCCGACGTCGCCGGTGCGGTGCCACCGCCCCGGCGGGGTGTCCCGGGCCGCGGCGCGGTCGGTGAGCCACAGCCGGTCGTAGCGCTGCTTGAGGTGCGGGGCGCGGACCACGACCTCGCCGAGCACGCCCGGCGTGGTCCCGGGCTCTCCGGTGGCGGCGCCGTCGGCGTCGAGGGCGCTGATCAGCACCTCGCCGGGACCGACGGGCCGCCCGACGCAGACCCCGGCGTCGGGTGCGGACGCGGCGGCCCGGATGCCGGCCAGGTCGATGTCCGTGACCAGCAGGCACTCGGTCATCCCGTACGGGGTGTGGGCGCCCGCGGCGGGCATGAGCTCCGCGGCGGAGCCGAGCAGCTCGGCGCTGATCGGTGCGCCGGTCGACAGGAACGTGCCGACACGGCCGAGCGCGGCGCGGTCGTCGGCGTCCAGCGCGCAGGCGGTGGCGACGACGTTGAGGATCGCGGCGGGGGACAGGAACACGATGCCGGCGTCGGAGGCCCGGACGGCGTCGGCGACGGCGCGCGCGGTCAGCGTCCGGGGCGAGGAGACGTCCATGTCCGGGGTGACGGACCGGGTGCCCAGCGCGGGCCCGAGCAGGGCGAACGGCGCGAAGCCGGTGACCAGCCCGCTGTCCGGCCGCACGTCGAAGTGCGCGCCGAGCACGTCGCGCAGCGCGGAGAGGCGGGCGTGCGTGTACACGACGCCCTTGGCGGGCCCGGTGGACCCGGAGGTGAACAGGACGGCGGCCTCGTCGGCGGGGCCGGGCTCGGGGGGCAGGACCTCGTCCCGGCCGAGCTCGGCGACGTCGGCCAGCTGGTACGCGACGCCGAGCGCGCGGCGCTCGGCCGGGATCAGGCCGTCGGTGGCGATCCGCACGCCGGGCCAGCCGAGCGCGCGGGCGGCGGCGAGCGCCTTGGTCATCCCGATCAGGTAGTCGGGCTGCGCGCCGCGCTGCGCCCGGGTCAGGCCGCGGACGCCCAGCCCGGAGTCGGCGACCACGACCACCGCGCCGATCCGCAGGCAGGCGTAGACCAGCGCGGTCAGCGTCGGCCCGGGCTGCACGAGCAGGGACACCCGGTCGCCCCGGCGGACGCCGAGCGTGTGCAGCCCGGCGGCGATCCGCCGGACCTGCCGTGCCAGCAGCCGCCAGGACACCGTGCGGGAGCCGCCGCCGGCCAGGCCCATCTCGAGCACGGCGGGGCCGTCGTCGTCCGCCCGGGCGTCGAGCCGGTCCCACAGGGGCGTGAAGCCGTCGTCCACCGGGTCCGCGGGCTCGGCGGAGGTCCCGGGGGTCACCTCGTCGGCCAGCCAGGCCAGCAGCGCCGGGGTCCAGTCGACGTCCTCGGCGACCAGGTGCCCCGCGCCCTCGTACCGGTGCACGCGGGCCTGCGGCAGCCGGTCGACCAGGTCGTCCAGGTAGCGGTCCTGGAACACGGGGTCGCGCGGTCCCCACAGCAGCACGGCCGGGACGTCGAGCGCGGCGACGCCGGTGGCGACCCGGTCGAGCTCCGGGTGGCTCGGGTGGCCGGCGTCGGCCGGGATGTCGGCCACGAAGCCCTCGATGCCGTCGCGGTCGGCGGCGTGCCGGTACGGCGCCCGGTAGGCGTCGGCGACGTCCCGCGGCAGCCGGGGGTGCGCGATCGCCAGCGTCGTCTCGAGGAACGCCGGGGTGGTGCGGGTGGCCAGCGGCAGCACCGGGCCGGCGGTCGCCGCCCGCAGCGCGGCGGGGATCGGCACGTCGACGGGGTGCGCCACGGCGGTGTTGAGCAGCGCGAGGCCGGCCAGCCGGTCCCGGTGGTCGACGGCCCAGCCGCTGACCACGACGCCGCCCCAGTCGTGCCCGAGCGCGACGACCGGGCCGTCGATCCCGAGGGCGTCGGTGAACGCGCCGAGGTCGCGCACCCGCTCGGGCAGGCGGCGCAGCCGGCCGGTGCGGGCCGAGTAGCCCATCTCGAGCTGGTCCACCGCGACGACCCGCCAGACCGGGCCACCCGCGGCTGCCGCGTCCAGGGTCGCGCCGAGCAGCGCCCGCCAGAGGTAGGACCAGGTCGGGTTGCCGTGCACGGCCAGGATCGTCCCGGCCGGGGTCAGCCCGCGTGCGGCGAGCTCGGGGCCGGTGTCCAGGTAGTGCCAGTCGCCCTGCACCTGGCTGAACCGGGCGTCGAGGCCGGGCAGGCCGGCGGGGGCGTGCGTGGCCGGACGGGTGGTGCGGGTCGTGCCAGTCACCAGGCGAGCTCCAGCATTGCGGTGTTGATGCCGGAGCCGACGCCCATCAGCAGCACCCGGTCGCCGTCGCGCAGCGAGTGCTGCTCCTCGACCAGCGTGATCGGCACCGACGCCGGGCCGACGTTCCCCAGGTGCGGGTAGGTGGTGGGGACGCGCTTGCGGTCCAGGCCCACGGCCTTGACGATCGCGTCGGTGTGCACCCGGGACACCTGGTGCGTGATGTAGCGGTTCATCGAGGACCAGTCCCACTCGGACGCGGCCTCGCGCCAGGCGTCGACCACCAGGTCCAGGCCGCCCTCGAGCAGCGCGCGGGCGTCCGTGAACATGCCGTCCGCGCTGCCGACGCACAGGTCGTGGAACCGCGTCGCCGCGCGGGTGACGCCGCCGAGCACGCGGTGCCCGCCGGGGTTCTCGTCGGTGCGGCCGAGCACGGCGGCGGCCGAGCCGGAGCCGAGCGTCAGCGTGGCGAACTCCTGCAGGAAGTCCTCGCGGCCGATCTCGGCGCCGAGCAGCCGCTCGATGGTCGCGGTCTGGATGTCGTCGGCGTCCTCGCCGTTGACGACGATCGCGTACCGGATCTGCCCGGACTCGATCATCCCCGCGGCCAGGCTCATCCCGTTGATGAACCCGAGGCAGGCGTTGGCGACGTCGAAGTTGACCGCGGAGCTGGGCAGCCCGAGCCCGTGGTGCAGCCGGACGGCGACCGACGGCTCCAGGTGCTTGCGCGTCACCGAGGTGTTGATCAGCAGCCCCACGTCACCCGGGTTCACGCCGGCGTCCCGCAGCGCCTGAGCCCCCGCGGCGACCGTGGCGTCGTGCACGTCCTCGCCCGGTGCCCAGTTGCGGCGCTCCTCGACGCCCGCCACGCGCTGCAGCACCGTGCGGGGCAGGCGGAGCCGGCGCAGCGCCGACCCGAGCCGCTCCTGGATCTCGGCCGACGTGGTGACGCGGCTGGGCAGCCGGCTGGCGACCGACAGCAGCGAGACGTTCCCGAACCGGGTGGTGGCGTTACCGGACACTCAAGCTCCAAAAGCGGACGACGGCGTGGCGGTGCGTGCCGCCTGAGGACGCCAGCATGCTGCACGGGGCCGCGTCGCGCCCCACGAGGGTGCAGCGTGCGCCGACCGGGAGACCGCCGAGCGTCCGACGGCGGGCACCGCCGTGCCCAACGGGCGACGGGCTGCCGGAGTTCCGCGGGGGCGGGGTGAACTCGGGCACAGCGCCTGCTACGAAGGGGGGATGGAGCCCCGACTCAGCCTGATCACCCTCGGCGTGACCGACCTCGCGCGTGCCCGCGCCTTCTACGAGGCGCTCGGCTTCCCGCCGCCGCAGCAGCCCGACGACGAGGTGTGCTTCTTCCAGCTGGGCGGCACGGCGTTCGCACTGTGGACCCGGGTCGGCGGGCACGGCGCCCCGGGCGTGGAGCTCGCGCACAACGTGCGGACGCCGGAGGAGGTCGCGCCGGTGCTGGACGCCTCCGTCGCGGCCGGCGGGACGCTCGTGCGCCCGGCCGAGCGCGCGTCCTGGGGCGGGACCTCCGGTGCGTTCGCCGACCCGGACGGCTACGTGTGGGAGGTCGCGCACAACCCGGCGTGGGCGCTCCTCGCCGACGGCAGCGTGCGCATCACGGGCGACGCGTGACGTCGTACCGCGTCGTGCTGGTGGTCGGGCTGCTGCGACCCGGTGCCGACCCCGCGGCGGTGCTGCCGGCCGCGGCCGCGGCGGCGCAGGCCGTGACGAAGGTGGAGGCGCGCGACCTCGCCGTCGTCGCAGGGGAGGCGCGGGTGGTCGTCCGGTACCTCGCGTCGGACGACGCGGCGGCACGCCGGATCGGCGACCGCGTGCTGGCCGGGGTGCGCGAGCTGGCGGAGGTGGCCCGGTCGACCGTCGACCGCCGGTCCGGCCCGCGCTGGCTGCCGGTGCGCGGACCGGCGCGCTGACCTGCCCGGCCCCTCGCGCCGGCCCGCCCGCGCGTCGTAGCGTGGCGGCGTGCCCGACGTCATCGTGTCCGCAGCCGACCTCGCCCGTGCGCTCGCCGGGCCCCGACCGCCCCGGCTGCTCGACGTCCGCTGGGCGCTGGGCGGTCCGCCCGGGATCGACGCGTACCGCGCGGGTCACCTCCCCGGCGCCGTGTTCGTGGACCTGGACGCCGACCTGGCCGCCGCGCCGACCGCCGCCGACGGCCGGCACCCGCTGCCCGACGTCGCCGACCTGCAGGCCGCCGCGCGGCGCTGGGGCCTGCGCGCCGGGGAGCCCGTGGTCGTGTACGACGACTCCGGCGCGATGTCGGCGTCCCGGGCCTGGTGGCTGCTGCTCTGGGCGGGGGTCGCGGACGTCCGGATCCTCGACGGCGGGCTGGCGGCGTGGACCGCGGCCGGCGGCGCCGTCGAGACGGGGGACGTCACGCCGGCGCCCGGCGACGTCGAGCTGTCCGGCGGCCACCTGCCGACCGTCGACGCCGACGGCGCCGCGCGGTGGGCCGACGAGGGCGTGCTGCTGGACGCCCGCGCCGCCGAGCGGTACCGCGGCGAGGTCGAGCCCGTCGACCCGCGCGCCGGGCACATCCCCGGGTCGGTCAGCGCCCCGACCACGGACAACCTCGACGGGGACGGCCGGTTCCGCCCGGTCGACGACCTGACGGCCCGGTTCGCCGCCCTCGGGGCGGCCGAGGGCGGCGAGGTCGCGGTGTACTGCGGGTCGGGCGTGACCGCGGCGCACCAGGCCGCGGCCCTGATGCTGGCGGGCCGCACCCCGGTGCTCTACGCCGGGTCGTGGTCGCAGTGGTCGAACGACCCGGACCGCCCGGTGGCGACGGGGTCCTAGGCGCCGGTCCGGGAGCCCGCGGACGCCGCGCCGAGCCAGGTGTGCGGGTTCCGGTCCCAGCACCAGCCGAGCTTCGGTCGGCGCTCGCTGATCCAGAGGGCGGGCACCCGCTGGTTCTGCGCACGCGACCCCATCAGCGAGAAGCACCGGTGGGGGCGCAGCATGTCCGGGCGCACGACGACGAGCGCGAGGCCCTCGGCGACGGTCAGCGGGACGCGGCCGCGCTCGCGGACCGTGGTGAGCGCCTGCTCCGGCGGCACGGAGCAGAACTCCGTCCCGGTGTCGACGTCGCGCAGCAGGTACGGGCCCGCGGGCGCCGTCGCGTCGGGCAGCGGCAGGTACCCGGCCAGCTCCTCGTCGTCGATGACGCTGACGCCCGCCCGCGGGCCGCGGCGCAGCGCCGGGACGACGGCGTTGGCCCGGGCGGTGCCGCCGTCGAGCACGAGCACGAACGGCACGTGGTCGTCGGGGTCGACGTCCGACGACGGCGTGGACGCGCCGAGCGCCGCCCGCAGCGGAGCGACGGCGGCGTGCAGGCCGTCGGCGGACCAGCCGTGCAGGGCCGCGACGCCCAGGTCGACGTAGGCCTGCACCTGGCGGTCGAGCTCGGCACCCGGCTCGGCGGCGGGGTCGAACGGGGCCGCGGCCCGGTCAGCGGCGGCGACGGTGGGCCAGGCGGGATCGGCGGGGACGACGGGGACGGGCATCGGCGCTCCTCGATCCGGCGGGGAGCGGGTCAACGCCCCGGCGTCCCGGCGAGTTCCCGCCGGCTCAGTCCCCCGCGGGCTCCTTCGGGCGGTCGCGGTCCTTGCTCGGCTGCACGCGCTTGGGCTCGCCCGGCATCTTCGGGTACTCCGGCGGGTAGGGCAGGTCCTCGAGGCCGTGGTCCCGCTCGTCCCGCGCCGCGAGCTCCAGCAATCCGTCCAGCGCGCCCGGCGGCACCGCGTCCGTCCCGTCGGCGGGGGAGGTGCGGGACACCAGCGGGGCGAACAGGTCCCCCACCTCGGCGAACCGCGCGGGCATCGTCGTGACGTCGAAGTCGTCGGGGTGCACGTCCGGCACCTCGTCCCAGCGCAGCGGCGCGGACACGGTCGCCCGGCGGTTCGGCCGCACCGAGTACGCCGAGGCGATCGTGCGGTCGCGGGCCATCTGGTTGTAGTCGACGAAGATCGCCTCGCCGCGCTCCTCCTTCCACCACTTGGTCGTGACCTGCCCGGGCAGCCGGCGCTCGAGCTCGCGGCCCAGGGCGATGGTCGCGCGGCGGCACTGGGTGAACGACCAGCGCGGCTCGATGGGCACGAAGATGTGGATGCCGCGACCGCCGGACGTCTTGGGGAAGCCGGTCAGCCCGTGCTCGGCGAGGATCTCCCGCACGTGCGGGGCCACCCGGGCGGCGTCGTCGAAGTTCGTGCCCGGCTGCGGGTCCAGGTCGATGCGCAGCTGGTCGGGCGCCTCGACGTCGGCGCGCGTGACGGGCCACGGGTGGAACGTGAGCGTGCCGAGGTTCGCCGCCCACGCGACCACCGCGAGCTCGGTCGGCGTCACCTCGTCGGCGGTCCGGCCCGACGGGAAGGTGATGGTCGTCGACTCGACGTAGTCGGGTGCGCCCTGCGGCACCCGCTTCTGGAAGAACGCGTCGCCCTTGTTGTCCACCCGCGTGGACAGCTTCGCGCCCTCGAACCAGCCGCGCGGCCAGCGCTCCAGGGTGGTCGGGCGGTCGCGCAGCGCGCCGAGGATGCCGTCGCCCACGCCGAGGAAGTACTCGACGACCTGCAGCTTGGTGATCCCGCGATCGGGGAAGTACACCTTGTCGGGGCTGGAGACCCGCACGGTGCGGCCGCGCACCTCGATCTCCTCGGCGGGCACCTTCGACGGGCTCATACGGCTCACCGTAGGGCGGTGGCACCCCGCCTGCACAGGTCAGGCGGCCGGTGCGTCCCCGCCCGCGGCGAGCGCGGCGTCCAGGTCGGCCAGGATCCGGCGGCACTCGACCACGTCCCAGGGCGTCCCGGCGATCTCGAACTCGAACAGCACCGGCCGGCCCGAGCGCGCCGCGATGTCCCGCGCCGCGTGCTGGTAGTACCGCCCGAAGTTGCGGTTGCCGCTGCCCAGCACCCCGACCATCCGCCGCCGGTTCACCGGCGAGCGCAGGAACCGGCGCACGGCCTCGGGGACGGTGTCGTTGGCCTCGTTGCCCGTCTTGTACGACGGCGTCAGCAGCACCCAGCGCCCGTCCGCCTCGCTCTGCCGGACCTCGCGGCGCGCCAGGTCGTGCACCGGCCGGTCGAGCCGCTCCGCGAAGGACCGCACGAGCCCCGACGCGGACGAGTAGTAGTACACCGGGGTCTGCCGCACGCTCACCACCCCCCGAGCCAACCCGCGCGACACCCGCCCCGAGCGGGCCCTAGGTCCCGCTCGACCGTCCGCCACGCCGAGCGGACAGCAGATGTCCCCTCAGGATGGCGCGAGGCGACGTCTGCTGCCCGCTCGGCGGACGCGCGGGCCGCGGGGCCCGGGGAGCAGGACGGCCGGGTCGCCCCCGCGAGGGGGCGGCCCGGCCGTGGTCGTGCTGGGTCAGAGCTGGTCGCCCGTGCCGCTCGTCGACGGGGCGTCGGCGTCCGACTTCGGGCCGGCGTCGCCGGCGGCGGCCGCGATGGACTCGCGGGCCGCGGCGACCACGGCGTCCGCCGTGATGCCGAACTCCTCGTAGAGCGTCTCGTACGCCGCGGAGGCGCCGTAGTGCTCGAGCGAGACGGCGCGGCCGGCGTCGCCGAGGATCTTCCACCAGGACAGCGCGATGCCCGCCTCGACGGACACGCGGGCGCGCACCGAGGACGGCAGCACCGACTCGCGGTAGGCCTCGTCCTGCTCGGCGAACCACTCCAGCGACGGCGCCGAGACCACGCGGGTCGGGACGCCGGCGGCCTCGAGCTGCTCGCGGGCGGCGACCGCCAGCTGCACCTCGGAGCCGGTGCCGATCAGGATGACCTCCGGCGTGCCGGAGGACGCCTCGAGCAGCGTGTACGCGCCGCGCGCGACGCCCTCGGCGGACGCGAAGCCCTCCTCGCCGCGCGGGAACGTCGGGACGTTCTGGCGGGTGAGGATCAGGGCGGCGGGGCCGTCGGTGCGCTCGAGGATCGCCTTCCAGGCCTGGGCGGTCTCGTTGGCGTCGGCCGGGCGGACCACGGCGAGGCCGGGGATCGCGCGGACGGCGGTGAGGTGCTCGACCGGCTGGTGCGTCGGGCCGTCCTCGCCCAGGCCGATGGAGTCGTGCGTCCACACGTAGATGGCCGGCACGCCCATGAGCGAGGCGAGGCGGACCGAGCCGCGCATGTAGTCGGAGAACGTGAAGAACGTGCCGCCGTACGCGCGGGTCAGGCCGTGCAGCGTGATGCCGGACAGGATCGCGCCCATGCCGTGCTCGCGGATGCCGAAGTGCAGCGTGCGGCCGTACTCGTTGCCCGCGAACTCGTGCGTGGAGCGCTCGGCCGGGATGAAGGACGGCTCGCCCTTCATCGTGGTGTTGTTCGAGCCGGCCAGGTCGGCGGAGCCGCCCCAGAGCTCGGGCAGCACCGGCGCGAGGGCGTTCAGCACCTCGCCGGAGGCGGCGCGGGTGGCGACGGCCTTGCCCGCCGGGAACGTCGGCAGGGCGTCGGCCCAGCCGGCCGGCAGCTTGCCGGCGCGCAGCCGCTCGAGCAGCTCGGCGCGCTCCGGGTTGGCCTCGCGCCAGGCGTCGAAGGACCGGGTCCACTCGGCCTTGGCGGCGGCGCCGCGCTCGAGGGCCTTGCGGGTGTGCGCGATGACCTCGGGGTCGACGTCGAAGGACTTCTCCGGGTCGAAGCCCAGGATCTCCTTCAGGCCGCGGACCTCGTCGGTGCCCAGCTTGGAGCCGTGCGAGCCGTGGGTGTTCTGCTTGGTCGGCGAGGGCCAGGCGATGATGGTCCGCAGGCCGATGAACGACGGCCGGTCGGTGACGGCCTTGGCGGCCTCGATCGCGGCGTGCAGCGCGTCCACGTTCTCCGTGTACTCGCCGCCCTCGGTCCAGTCGACGAACTGGACGTGCCAGCCGTAGGCCTCGTAGCGCTTGACGACGTCCTCGGTGAACGCGATCTCGGTGTCGCCCTCGATCGAGATGTGGTTGTCGTCCCAGATCGCGATGAGGTTGCCGAGCTTCTGCGTGCCGGCGATGGACGACGCCTCGGAGGACACGCCCTCCTGCAGGTCGCCGTCGGAGGCCAGCGTGAAGACGTAGTGGTCGAACGGGCTGGTGCCCGGCGCGGCGTCGGGGTCGAGCAGGCCGCGCTCGCGGCGGGCCGCCATCGCGAAGCCGACGGCCGAGGAGATGCCCTGGCCGAGGGGGCCGGTGGTGATCTCGACGCCCTTGGTGTGCTTGTACTCGGGGTGACCGGGGGTCTTGGAGCCCCAGGTGCGCAGCGCCTCGATGTCCTCGAGCTCCAGGCCGAAGCCGGCCAGGTACAGCTGGATGTACTGGGTCAGCGAGGAGTGCCCCGCCGACAGGATGAACCGGTCCCGGCCCAGCCACTGCGGGTCCGCCGGGTCGTGCCGCAGCACGTTCTGGTAGAGCAGGTACGCGGCCGGGGCCAGGCTGATCGCCGTCCCGGGGTGGCCGTTGCCGACCTTCTCGACCGCGTCCGCGGCCAGGACACGCACCGTGTCGACAGCCTTGACGTCGAGCTCGGTCCAGCCGACCTGCTGGGCCACAGGAGCCTTCGCGTTCACCGCACCTCATTTCCGCCCGGACCTCGGCGGCCCGGATCATCGGGGGTTCTGCCCGCCCGGTCGCTGGGCGGCCGCGGGCACTGCCACCGAGCCTAGACTCCCGCGCGCATCCCGCAGGACATCGGTCCCAGGGCCCGGCTCCGCGGAACGGGTAACCGACAGGCGGACAACCGTCTCGGGCGTCGGACGGTTGACCTACGCTTGACCCGTGACCGACCCCCAGCCCTCGCTCGAGGCCCGCCGCGGCCTCGCGCGCCACGAGGTCCCCGACCCGTTGCGCAACGACGTCCGGATGCTCGGCGAGTTCCTCGGCCGCGTGATCCGCGAGTCCGGCGGCGACGACCTGTTCGACGACGTGGAGCGCGTGCGCGCGCTGACCATCCGCGCCCACGACGAGCAGGACCCGTCCGCGCTCACGGAGGCCGAGGAGCTCGTCGCCTCGTTCTCCATCGAGCGCGCGCAGCAGGTGGCGCGCGCCTTCACCTGCTACTTCCACCTGGCCAACCTGGCCGAGGAGCACCACCGCGTGCGCGTGCTGCGCGCCCGTGAGGCGGAGCTCCCGGTCGGCGAGCTGATGCAGGACGACTCCCTGCCCGCCGCCGTCGACGCCCTGGCGCAGGAGGTCGGGCGCGAGGAGGCGCTGCGCCGGCTGCAGGCGCTGGAGTTCCGCCCGGTGCTGACCGCGCACCCGACCGAGGCGCGCCGCCGCTCGGTGTCCCGCGCGATCCGCCGCGTGTCCGACCTGCTGGCGGAGCGCGACGCGCTCGCCGCGGGCGGCACGTCCCGCGCGGAGAACGACCGCCGGGTGCTCGAGGAGATCGACACCCTGTGGCGCACCTCCCCGCTGCGCGCGCAGAAGCCGACGGTGCTGGACGAGGTCCGCACCGTGATGAACGTCTTCGACACCACCCTGTTCGACACGTTCCCGACCGTCTACCGCCGGCTGGACGACTGGCTGGGTGCCGAGGGCGCCGGCCGGGAGCAGCCGAAGGTGCAGCCGTTCGTGCGGCTGGGGTCCTGGATCGGCGGCGACCGCGACGGCAACCCGAACGTCACCGCCGAGGTGACCCGGGCCGCCGCCGCGCTGGCCAACGAGCACGTGCTCACCGCGCTGGAGGACGCCGCCCGCAAGATCTCGGCGAAGCTGACGCTCGACGACTCCGGCACGCCGGCCAGCGCCGAGCTGACCGCGCTGTGGCAGCGGCAGCGCGACCTCTCCGAGGACGCCGCCGCCAAGGCCGCGAACGAGGTCCGGCACCAGCCGCACCGCCGCGCGCTGCGCATGGTGGCGGAGCGCGTCGCGGCCACGAAGCGGCGCGACGCGGACCTGTCGTACGCCGGGCCGGAGGAGATGCTCGCGGACCTGGAGGTGGTGCAGCGCTCGCTGCGCGAGGCCGGCGCCACCCGCGTGGCCTACGGCGACCTGCAGCGGCTGATCTGGCAGGTGCAGACCTTCGGGTTCCACCTGGCCGAGCTCGAGGTGCGGCAGCACTCGCAGGTGCACGCCGCCGCCCTGGCGGACATCGCCGAGCACGGCGTCGACGGCGAGCTGGAGCCCCGCACCGTCGAGGTGCTGGAGACCTACCGGGCCATCGGCTCGGTGCAGCGCCGGTACGGCGTCGCCGCCGCCCGCCGGTACATCGTCTCGTTCACGCAGGCGCCCGAGCACCTCGCCGCCGTCTACCAGCTCGCGGAGCTGGTGTTCCCGGACCCGGCGACCCGTCCGGTGATCGACGCGATCCCGCTGTTCGAGACCTTCGCGGACCTCGAGGCGAGCGTCGACATCCTCGAGGAGATGCTCACGCTGCCCGCCGTGCAGGCGCGGCTGGCGGAGAACGGCCGGCGCGTCGAGGTCATGCTCGGCTACTCGGACTCGTCCAAGGACGTCGGCCCGGTGGCCGCCACCCTGGCGCTGGACGTCGCGCAGAGCCGGATCGCGCAGTGGGGCCGCAAGCACGACCTGAACCTCACGCTGTTCCACGGTCGCGGCGGCGCGCTGGGCCGCGGCGGCGGCCCCGCCAACCGGGCCGTGCTGGCGCAGCCGCCGGGCTCGGTCGACGGCCGGTTCAAGCTCACCGAGCAGGGCGAGGTGATCTTCGCCCGGTACGGCAACCCGATCATCGGGGCCCGGCACATCGAGCAGGTCGCCGCGGCGACCCTGCTCGCGGGGGCGCCCTCCACGGAGCAGCGCAACGCGAGCGCCACCGAGCGGTTCGCCGACCTGGCCGGCGCGCTGGACGCCTCGTCGCGCACCCGGTTCTACGAGCTGGTGCGCGCGCCGGGCTTCCCGCAGTGGTTCGCCCAGGTGACGCCGCTGGAGGAGATCGGGCTGCTGCCGATCGGCTCCCGCCCGGCCCGCCGCGGGCTGTCCGTGGAGTCGCTCGACGACCTCCGGGCGATCCCGTGGGTGTTCTCCTGGTCGCAGGCGCGCACCAACCTGGCCGGCTGGTTCGGCCTGGGCACCGCGCTGGAGGCCGTGGGGGACCTGGACGAGCTGCAGGCCGCGTACGCGCAGTGGCCGCTGTTCAGCACCATGATCGACAACGTCGAGATGTCGCTGGCCAAGACGGACGACCGGCTCGCGCAGCGGTACCTGGCGCTGGGCGACCGCGACGACCTCGCCGCGCTGGTGCTGGAGGAGATGGCGCTGACCCGGCGCTGGGTGCTGGCGATCACGGGCTCCGAGCAGATCCTGTCCCGGCGGCGGATCCTCGGGCGCGCGGTGCAGCTGCGCAGCCCGTACGTCGACGCCCTGTCCCTGCTGCAGATCCGTGCGCTGCGCGCGCTGCGGACCGGGGAGTCGCAGGACCTCGTCGAGGACAACAAGCGGCTGCTCCTGCTCACCGTGAACGGCGTGGCCGCCGGCCTGCAGAACACCGGCTGAGCCACCCGGCCCGCACGCACGACGGCCCGGCACCCGCGAGGGGTGCCGGGCCGTCGTGCGTGCGGCGGGGGATCAGCCCCAGAGGCGCTTCGTGGCGATCTCGGCGCCCTGCACCAGGGTCTCGAGCTTCGCCCAGGCGATCTGCTGGTGGATGCGCCCGCCCAGGCCGCAGTCCGTCGCCGCGACGACGTTCTCCCGGCCGACCAGGCGCGCGAACCGCTCGATGCGGTCGGCGACCAGCTCCGGGTGCTCGACCACGTTGGTCGCGTGCCCGACGACGCCCGGCAGGATCAGCCGGCCCTCGGGCAGCGTGACGTCCTCCCAGACCTTCCACTCGTGCTCGTGGCGCGCGTTGGCCGCCTCGAACGAGTAGGCGCCCGCGTTGACCTTGAGCATCGTGCGGACGATGTCCTTCATCGGCAGGTCGGTGGTGTGCGGGCCGTGCCAGGAGCCCCAGCACAGGTGGTACCGGATCTGGTCCTCCGGCAGCCCGCGCAGCGCGTGGTTCAGCGCCTCGACGCGGAGCTCCGTGAACTTCACGTAGTCCTCGACCGACGGCTCGGGGGTGATCTGGTCCCAGTTCTCGGCCATCGACGGGTCGTCGATCTGCAGCACGAGGCCGGCCTCGATGATCGCGACGTACTCCTCGCGCATCGCGTCGGCGAGGGCCCAGACGTACTCCTCGTCCGTGCCGTAGAACTCGTTGTCCATGCGCGCGGCGCTGCCCGGGGCGATCGAGGTGATGAAGCCCTCGCGCGCACCGGTGGCCTCGAGCGCCCGGCGCAGGTTCGCGGCGTCCTGCGCCACGGCCTCCTGGCCGGTGTACGTGACCGGGGCGACGGCCGTCGGGAACGGCTTGGGGTCGCCGCCGTGGAACACGCCGCTGGTCGGGTCGGCGTACGCCTCCTCGAACGCGGCACGGTCGCGACGGCGGCCGAAGCCGGTCACCCGCACGTCGCCGGGGGCGGACTGCACGTCCTTGAAGATCCAGCTGGCGCCGTCCCGCAGCTCCAGGCCGCCCAGGCGCTGGAACGAGTAGGACCACCACGCGCCGTAGTCGATGGCGCTGCTCATGGCCTTGCCGAACTCGCCGTCGCCGGGCACGTCGATGCCCAGGTCCACCTGGCGCCGGACGAGACCGGTCACCGCCTCGCTGAGCAGCTCCGCGTAGCCGGCGGCGTCCTCGCCGGCCTCCCGGGCGGCGTTCGCCGCGATCAGCTCCGGCGTCCGGGGCAGGCTGCCCGCGTGGCTGGTGAGGATGTGGTCGGTGCTGCGGATCATGCGGTTCTCCCGGCTCTGGGCGTGCGTGCGCCGCTCATCGTTCCACAGAGCCGGTGCCGGGCCCGGGAGCGTCCGCGCAGGCGGGTCCGGCGGGTGCTCAGGCGGCGAGGCGGCTGCGCAGCGGCGCGGGCAGCCGCGGGTGCGCGAGCTCGTGGAGCACGTGCTGCAGGATCCGGTTGAACGCGACGGGGGCGTGGCTGTTCACGTCGTGCCCCGCGTTCGGGACCACCCACTGCCGGGCGCCCGGGTGCGCGCCGAGGTACCGCCGCGCGCCGAACCGCAGGGGGTCGCGCGCGCCGTTGACCAGCCACACGGGCAGCCCCAGGCGGCGCAGGTCCTGCACCGGCGTGTAGCCGTGCAGGGCCGCGAGCATGTCGGTGACGACGTGCCAGGTCCCGCCGCCGAGCCCGAGGGCGTCGACGACCCGGCGCGAGGCGCGGCGGTACGCGCGCAGCGGCTTGCCCTTGAGGTCGGTGGAGCACCCGGCGAGCACCACGCCCGCCAGCCGGTGCTCGTTCCGGGCGGCGTAGGCCAGCGACATGTAGCCGCCGAGGGACAGCCCGACCAGCAGCGGGGGAGCGGGGCACGCGCGGACGGCGTCGTCGATCGCGGCGAGGCCGCCGGCGAAGGTCAGCCGCTCGCCGGAGCGGCTGCCGTGCCCGGGCAGGTCGATCGCCACGGTGGCGTGCCCGTCGTGGGACAGGGCACGGACCTGGTCGTCCCAGATCCTCGACGACGTGCGGGTGCCGTGCACGAGCACGATGGGGTGCGGGCTCTGCGGGGTGGTGGGGGTCATGCGCCCTTCCGGGGAGGGGGCACGGCCTGGAGCGGCCGGCGGCTGCGCGCCGCGGCGGTGACCGGACCGCGGGGCTCTGCGTCCAGGGTAGGTCCGGCACCTGGGCGCCGCCTGGGGACGGCACGGATCACCCGGGTGAGCCCGGTCACGCCGGCGACGGGCTTGGACCAGGCCTCCGGTCAGACGCCGATCAGGCCGCGGCGGTGCGCGATCGTCACGGCCTCGGCGCGCCCGCCCGCCCCCAGCTTGTCCAGCACGCGCGAGACGTGCACCGACACCGTCTTGCCGCTGATGAACAGCCGCTCACCGATCTGCCGGTTGCTCAGCCCCTCTGCGACCAGGGCCAGCACCTCGCTCTCCCGGTCCGTCAGCAGGCCGCCGCCGGACACGGGCACGCCGGGCAGGTCCAGCCGCCCGCGGCGTGCCAGGTCCGCGACCGCGGTGGCCAGCGGCACGGCCCCGATCTCCCGGGCGACGGCCAGCGCGGCCGCGGCCTCCCGGTGCGCGCCGTCCCGGTCGCCGGAGCCCAGCAGGGCCTCCGCCCACCGCCACCGCGCGCGGGCGAGCTCGTACCGGTAGCCGTAGTCGAGCTCCGCCACGGCCTGCGCCCAGGCCGCCGGGTCCGGGACGCCGGCCAGTCGGGCGTGCTCCGCGTGCGCCCGCGCCAGCCAGGCGCGGCCCTCGGGACCGAGCTGACCGCCGCGGGGCCGCCCGCGGTCTGCAGTAACAACCGCGCGGTTGAGCAACCGCGCGCCTGCGTCCAGCCGCGGTGCCGGGTCCCGCCCGGCCAGGCGGTCCGAGGCCGCCTGGTCGGCGAGCGCCGCCAGGCCGAGCGCGGACAGCCAGATGCCGCCGAGGAAGTAGTCGGACCAGACCCGGCTGATCTCGTCGATCAGCTCGTGCGCGAGCGCGACGGCCTCGTCCAGCCGGCCCGCCGTGGTCAGGGCGTCGACGGTGCAGCCCCCGGCGATCAGCGTGATCATCGTGTCGCCGTGCTGCCCGTGCAGCAGCGCGAGCCCCCGGTCCACGGCATCCGCGTCTCCCCGGGCCGCGGCCGCGTACATCTGCACGCCGTCGACGGCCGAGGCGGCGCGCGGCGGGCCGGGGTCGGCGCTGGGCGGGGGCGGCGTCAGGTCGCCCCGCGCGTAGCGGACGATCTCGGCGAACAGCCGCAGCTCCACGCCGTACACGCTCCAGGTCAGCCCGGACAGCGCCGCGAGCTCCAGCCCGGCCGCCGTGGTGGCCGCGGCGTCGTCGAGCCGGCCCGCGTAGTACCGGTTGGCGGCGAGGTTGTAGGTGCAGCGCAGCTCGGTCGTGACGTCCCCGGCGTCGCGGGCGCGGTGCAGGGCGACGGTGAGCAGCTCGGCGGCCCGGTCGCGGTCGTCGACCACGAGCACGGCGAGCGAGATGAGGGCGTCCGCCTCGGCGTCGGCCGCGCCCGCGGCGCGCGCCTCGTCCACGGCCGCGGTCGCGGACAGCTCGGCCTGGTCGTCCAGGTCGGAGTTGAGCGCGGCCCGCGCGTGCGTGGCCAGGGCCCAGGCCCGGTCGGCGTCGGGCGTGCCGTCCAGGTCGGCCAGCGCCGCCAGCGCCCGGTCGGTCTCCAGCAGCGCCTCGTCCACCCGCTCGACGCCCAGCAGGTGCCGGGCCAGCGAGGTGCGCAGCGCGGCGACCCGGCGGGTGGCGTCGTGCGACCCGGCCGGTCCGGGCGCCCCGGCGTCGACGACGGCCACCGCCTCCCGCGCCATCGCGACCGCCCGGTCCCCGAGGCCCGCCCGGCTGCCCGCCGCGGCCGCCGCGAGCAGCACGTCCACCCGCTCCTCGCCCAGGTCCTCGGCGGCGGTCGGCACGCCGGGCCACAGCCGCAGCACCGTCTCCAGGTGCCGCAGCTCCTCGGCCGGGGCCAGCACCCGGCCCGCCTCGCGGGCGGCGTCCCGGGACGCGAGCAGCGCGAGGCGGCTGTCGTGCGACAGCAGCGCGTGGCGCGCGCGCTCGGCCGAGGTGGCCAGCGTCGGGTCCTGCTCCGCCGCGAGCAGGTAGTCCCGGTGCAGGGCGACCTGCTCGCCCGGCAGCAGGTCCGCGTACACGGCCTCGGCCAGCAGGGCGTGCCGGAACGCGATCCGCCCGTCCTCGCCGACCAGCACGTGGTGGGCGACGGCGTCCCGGAGCGCGGCGTCGAAGGCCGCGTGCCGGGCCGCCGTGTCCGCGTCCGTGCCCGCCCCTCGTCCGGCCACCACGGCGCGCAGCAGCGGCTCGTCGACCCGCCGCCCGGCCGCGGACGCGGCGCGGGTCAGGCGCTGGACCTCGGGGTCCAGCAGCTCGAGCCGGGCGCGGAGCACGTCGGCCAGCGTCCCCGGCAGGTCCGTGCCGGCACCGCGCGCCTCCAGCAGCTCCTCCGCGAAGTAGGCGTTGCCCTCCGACCGGGTCTGGATCCGGCGCAAGGCGTCCTCGGGCAGCGGGTGGCCGGCCAGGGCGGTCGTGAAGGCGCGCAGCTCCTCGGGGGTGAAGGGCGGCAGGTCGATGCGCTCGACCCGCGGGTGCCGTCCGAGCTCGACCAGCACGGGGCGCAGCGGGTGCCGGCGGTGCAGGTCGTCGGCGCGGTAGGAGGCCACCAGCAGCACGGCCTCGGTGCGCAGCCGCGCGACCAGGAACCGCAGCAGGTCCCGGCTCGACGCGTCGGCCCAGTGCAGGTCCTCCAGCACCAGGACCAGCGGCGCACCCGGCCGGCCGGCGGCGGCGAGCACGGCGGCGACGCCGTCGAACAGCTGCAGCCGCTCCGCCTGGTCGTCCGACGTGGTCGGGCCGGCGGCGGTGGACGGCAGCAGCCGGCGCAGGGCGGGCCGCGCCTCGACGACCTCCGCCACGCCCGGGCAGCCGCCCGCGACCAGCTGGTGCAGCGCCTCGGCGAACGGCAGGTACGGCAGCCCGATCTCGCCCAGGTCGATGCTGTGGCTCACGACCACGGTGGCGCCCCGCTCCGTGGCGAGCCGGGCCGCGTGCGTGAGCAGCCGGGTCTTGCCGACGCCCGCGTCCGCGCCCAGCAGCACCAGCCCGGGCTCGCCGGCGCCGGCGCGCGCCACCGCGGAGAGCAGGGTCGCCACCTGCTCGTCGCGGGCGACGAACGGGGCGTGTCCCACCGACCGGCTCATGAGGTCGATGGTGGCAGCCGGTACCGACACGCGTCTCTCCCCTTCTGCTGCCGGCGTCAGCGCCGGCGCCGCCGCCAGCGCCACCCGAGGTCGGACCCGCGCACCGCGGCGCGCACGACCTCCTGCCGGTAGGCCACCTCGGCGTCGAGCGCCGGACCCCAGATCGTGTCCATGTCGGTTCCCCTGTCCGTGACCGGCCCGCGCGGTGCGGGCCCCGCCGGACGTCCCGGCGGCACATCCCACACTGGTGCTGAGGCACCCGGCCGCGGATCCGTCGACCGACCCGTCCTGGCGCGACGTCCGGGCGGAGCAGCACCTGAGGCGGGGCTGAGGTGGCCCTGAGGCGGCCCTGAGGTGCGTCGCAGCCTCCCGGACCCGACGCTGCGGCCGCAGCGGTGCCGGGCGCGACGTGCCAGCCTGGGGCCATGCCGACCACCACCAGCACCCCGGACCCCCGCCCCGACACCGCCCGCGACGTGCTCGGCGAGGTGTTCGACGCCGTGCTGTTCGACATGGACGGGACGCTCATCTCGTCCACCCGCTCCGTGGAGCGGTGCTGGTTGCGGCTCGCGGACGAGTTCGCGATGCCGACCGAGGACCTGGCGCCCTTCCGGTTCCACGGCGTCCCCGCGCGGGCCATCCTGGCCGAGCTGCTCGCCGGCCGGAGCCCCGAGGAGCGGGCCGCCGCGCTGGACCGCGTGGTCGAGCTGGAGGTCGCCGACACCGACGGCATCGCGGTGCTGCCGGGGGCCGCGGCCGCGCTCGGGGCGCTCGCGGAGGACGGCCGCGCGGCGGTCGTCACGTCGTGCGGCACGCGCCTCGCCGCGGCGCGGTTCGGTGCCGTGGACCTCCCGTCGCCGGCGGTGACCGTCACCGCGGACGACGTCACGCACGGCAAGCCCGACCCCGAGCCGTACCGGACCGGCGCGGCGCGGCTGGGCGTGGACGTGCGGCGCTGCCTGGTGGTCGAGGACGCGACGTCCGGGGTGGCGTCGGGCCGGGCGGCGGGCGCGGCCACGCTCGGCCTGCGCACCAGCAGCCCGGAGGGTCCGGGCGGCGGCGCGGACCTGGTGGTCGACGACCTCGCGCACGTGCGCTTCGTCCGCACGGAGGACGGCGTCCGGGTGCTGCCGGCGTGAGGTTCAGGGTGCCGGTCAGGGTCGTGCCAGGGTGGGTCCCGGATGTGCCCGCCGTCGCGGGACGGCACCGTAGGAGGTGTCGCAGCAGCGACGAGCCACCCGGCCGAACGAGGAGAGACGCATCATGACCGGCATCTACGAGTCCCTGTGGCGCAGCGGCCTGGTCCGGCCGCAGGAGGGCCGCGTGCTCGGCGGCGTCTGCGCCGGCCTGGCGCGGCGGTTCGGCATGGACGCGTGGCCGATGCGCTGGCTGTTCCTGATCGTGCTGATCGTCCTGCCCGGCAGCCCGCTGCTGATCTACCCGCTGCTGTGGATCTTCATGCCGGGCGAGGACTGGGTCGCCCGCGTGCACGGGCCCTCGGCCTACCCGAACGCGTTCCCGACCACGGCGCGCCCCGCCGCCCCGCAGCCGCCGTACGGCGCGCAGCCGTACGGGACGCAGCCGCCGGCGGGCCCGACCGACTGAGCGTCGGCTCCGAAGCACGTCGACCGCGGGGCAGGGGGGAGGGCCCCGGCCCCGCGGATCCGGCGGCGGGCCCGCTCACCCCAGCACGTCGACCGTGACCTCGAAGGCGAGGTCGTCGAGGATCTCCGCCGCGTGCGTGCGGGCGGCGCGGACGGCGGTCTCCAGGTCCGGGGCCTCGCCCCGCAGGTCGAACGTCACCGGTGCCGGCCCGGTGAACCCGGGCGGGGCGTCGTCGCGCAGCGCGCCGAGCGCGTCGCCCATGCCGGCGCGCGTCTCGTCGTCGGGCACGTCGGGGACGGTGAGGTGGGCGACGTAGTCGGGCATCCCGACATGCTGCCGCACACCACCGACACCACCGACGCGCCAGGTCAGTCCCGCGGTGCCGGGTCCACCTCGGCCGGCGCCTCGGGATCCGCTGCCGGCGTCGCCTCGGGCGGCGGGGCGACCGCGGCCGCCGTGGACGGGATCGCGATCGCCGACACCACCGCCCCCGCCGCCATCAGCACCGCGCACGCCAGCATGGCGCGGGGGTGCGCCTCGGCCAGCACGTCGGGGTCCGACAGCCCGGCCCCGACGCCGGCCACGAGCGGCAGCACCGCGACCGCCAGCAGGCCGGCCACCCGCGCCACGGCGTTGTTCGTCGCCGACGCCACCCCCGCGAGGTGGTCGGGCGCCGCGGCCAGCGCGGTCGACGTCAGCGGCGCGACCGTGAGCACCAGCCCGGCGCCGACCGCGAGCACGCCCGGCAGCACGTCCGGCGCGTACGCCGAGCCGACCCCGATCCCGCCCAGCAGCACCGCGCCCAGGCCGGCCAGCAGCGGGCCGACGGTCATCGGGATGCGGGGGCCGATGCGCGCACCGAGCGCGCCGCCCTGCGCGGACAGCAGCAGCATCAGCAGCGTCACCGGCAGCGAGGCCACGCCGGCCGCCAGCGGCGACCAGCCGGTGACCACCTGCAGCGTCACGGGCAGGAAGAAGAAGATGCCGGTGAGTGCCGCGTACACCAGCAGCGTCGCCAGGTTCACGGCGGCGAACGGCCGCCAGCGGAACAGGCCGAGCGGCAGCGCCGGGTGGTCGGAGCGCGCCTCCGCCACGCCGAAGGCGACCAGGGCGGCGACCCCGACCGCCCCGACCGCGGCCACCGTGCCGGTCAGGGCACCCCGCTCGGACCAGGCCGTCAGCGACCAGGTCAGCGTCCCGAGCCCGACCGCCGCCAGGGCGGTGCCCAGCACGTCCATCCGGTCCGACGCCTGCGGGTCCGCGGACTCCGGCACCCAGCGCAGGGCCACCACGACCACCAGCGCGGCCAGCGGGATGTTGATCCCGAACACCCACCGCCAGCCCGCCTGCTCGATGATCCAGCCGCCCAGGAACGGCGCGACCGCTCCCACCGCGCCGCCGAGCCCCGACCACGCCCCGATGGCCTTGGCGCGGTCGGTCCCCGCGAACGACGACTGCAGGATCGCCAGCGACCCCGGGGTCAGCAGCGCCCCGCCGACGCCCTGCAGCGCCCGCGCCGCCACCAGCAGCCCGGTGGTGGGGGCGAGGGCGCAGAGCACCGACGCCGCGGCGAACGCGACCGTCCCGATCAGGAACACCCGCCGCCGGCCGAACCGGTCGCCCAGCGAGCCGCCGAGCAGGAGCAGCGCCGCGAGGGTCAGCGCGTAGCCGTTGACCGTCCACTGCAGGCCCGCGCTGGTCGCACCGAGGTCGGCCGCGACGGCCGGCAGCGCGATCCCGACGACCGTGCCGTCCAGGAACACCAGGGCCGAGCCGAGCACCGTCGCCAGCAGCGTCCCCCGGCCCGCGGCCGACCGGAGGGTCAGGGGTGCCGGCGGGGTCGCTCCGGCGGCGGGCATGAGGCCTCCGATCAGCCCGGCGTGGGCCGTCGCGGCTGGTCCGCCACGTGCCGGGCCCTGCGACAGTACGGCCGGCGGACCCGCTCGGGAACCCCGCCGAGCAGGCCGACACGCCCGGGCGTCAGGCCGTTCGCGCGGCGGACCGGCCGAGCGTCGGGCACAGTATTCGCGTGGGTGATGTCAGGGACCTCCGTTCGGCACCGGGTGCCAGGCGTGCAGACGCGCGCGCCGAGCACGACGAGCTCGTCCTGGACGCGCGTCGCTCGGCACCTCGTGCGGCACGGCACTGGATCATGCACCGGGTCGCCGCGTCCGGCGTGTCCGGGTCGGCGAACCAGGTGATCGAGCTGCTGACCGGGGAGGTCGTGGCGAACGCCGTCGTGCACGGGCCGGAGCACGGGCGCGTCCGCGTCGCGGTCCGGATCGACCACCGCGGCGTGCGCGTCGCCGTCACCGACGAGAGCCCGGCCCGTCCCCAGGTCCAGCACCCCGCCCCCACGGCCGTCAGCGGCCGCGGCATGGCGCTGGTCGAGGCCCTGTCCCGCACGTGGGGCGTGGACGAGCACGGCGACGAGGGCAAGACGGTCTGGTTCCTGGTCGACCCCGAGGCCGACTGACCCCGAGCCCGCCGGCCCGGGTACGCAGGCCCGTGCCCGCATCGAGTGTCCACAAACTCATGCGGTCTGGGCGGTTTTGTCCGCAGGTTTCTGGACACTCACCGAGCCGACCCGACCCGAGCGGGCCGGGGGTCAGGCGCGGCGGCGGGCCGCCGCGCCGACCGCGAGGTCGACCACCAGCGCGCGGTGGTCGGACATCCCGGTGTCGACGGCGATCGGCTCGCTGGTGGGTTCCACGTCGCCGTCGAGCAGCACGTGGTCGATCTGCCGGTCCGGGACGGCCACGGGGAACGTGTCGACCCGGCCGACGGAGCGCCACCCGGTGAGCCGCTGCGGGGTCGTCCCCTCGAGGTTGAGGTCGCCGGTCACGGCGACGGGGCGCGGGAGGGCGTGGCAGGCGCGCACCAGGTGCCGCAGCTGCATCACGTTCCAGCCGGTGATGAACGTCAGGTGCGTCGCCACCACGGTCATCGGCCCGTCCGGCGTCTCGACCACCGCGGCCAGCGCGGCGCGCTGCTCGTCCTGCACCAGGGACGGCCGCCGGTTGCCGCGGTGGATCATCGGCACGCGGCGGCGCAGGGTCGGCAGGGTCAGCACCCGCCACGCGGACACCGGGTACCGGCTGAGCAGCGCGATGCCGTAGGCGGCGATCGACGGCTGGTCCTCGCCGGTGGCGGCCGTCCAGGTGCCGGGGTGCCCGTGCAGCGTGGCCACGAACCGGTGGTGCCCGGCGCCCATGGCCTCCGCCGCGACGGCGGTCAGGTCGGCCTGGTGGGACCGGGGCTGGTCCCGGTCGACCTCCTGGAGCGCGAGGACGTCGGCGTCCAGCCCGCGCACGGCCGTGGCGAACCGGTCGAGGTCCACCTTGCCGTCGCTGAGGCTGCGCCCGTGCAGGATGTTGAAGGTCGCGAGTCGCACGTCGGCGATTCTTCCCGTCGTCCTGCGGACGCGCGCGTCGTCGTGCAGACTCCCGTGCCATGAGCTCCGAAGCCGCGACCACCGCAGCCCCGGGTGCCGTCGGTCCGGGCAACGCCGGACCGCCCGACCCGCGGACCGCCCTGCAGGACGCGCTGCGCATGTCGGCGGTCGCCCTGGAAGAGGCCGGCGTGCCGTTCGCGCTGGTCGGGGGGTACGCGGCCTGGGCGCGCGGTGCGCCGGAGCCGGACCACGACGCGGACTTCGCGATCCCCGAGTCGGAGGTCGCGCGGGCGCAGGAGGCGCTCGCGTCCGCCGGCCTGGAGGTGCGCGAGCCGGCGGAGAACTGGCTGTTCAAGGCGTTCCACCACGGCGCGATGGTGGACATCCTGTTCCGGATGGTCGGGGAGCCGATCACCCGGGAGATGCTGGACCGCAGCGACACGATGGAGGTGCTCGCCGTCCGGATGCCCGTCCTCGACGCCACGGACATCATCTCGGCCAAGATGCGCGTCCTCGGGGAGCACTACTGCGACTTCACGCGGATGATCGCGATGGTCCGCGCCCTGCGGGAGCAGGTCGACTGGCACCGCGTGCGCCGCGAGACGGCCGAGACCCCGTACGGGCGGGCGTTCCTGCTGCTGGTGCACGAGCTCGGCATCTCGCCCGTCGGCCCGGAGCCGCGCTGATCTGCTGCGCGACCGGTGCAAGGACGGACCCGGACGCGACACAGTAGGGGCACAGGCGCAGCCGTGCGCCCGGTCGTCGACCCGAGGGGATCGCGTGCACACCCGTCAGGAGCCCGCCACCGGCAGCGTCCGGGACGAGGCCTGGTTCGAGGACCTGTTCCAGCGGCACGCCGCCGCCGTGCACCGCTACCTGGTGCGCCGGGGCGCCGGGGCCGACGCCGAGGACCTCGCGGCCGACGTGCTGACGGTCGCGTGGCGCCGGCGCGCCGAGCTGCCCGACGGCATGGAGCTGGCCTGGCTCTACCGGACGGCGGGGTTCGTCCTGGCCAACCACCGGCGCAAGGGCCGCCCCGTCCCGGTCGCCGAGGTGCCGGACGAGCCCGACCCCGACGACCCGGCCGTCCGCGCGGTGCAGGACGAGCGCGTGCGCGAGGTGCTGGGGCGGCTCAGCGCCCGGGACCGCCAGGTGCTGCTGCTGACCGCCTGGGAGGGCCTGTCCGGCGACGACCTCGCGCTGGTGCTGGGCGTCACGCGCGGCGGCGCCGACGCGGCCCTGTCCCGTGCCCGGTCCCGGCTGCGCGAGGTCTGGGCCGCGGACTGACCCCGGGATCGGGCGCAAGGGTGCGCCGGCCGGGGACACAGACGGGGTGGAGGCGCCTCCTCCGCGAGGGCGGGGGCGCACGGACCACCAGGAGGGCACCCGTGGACGAGCACCGCGACCAGCATCCCGACGCCGACGACGCCTACGCCCGGCTGCAGGCCTCGGACCCCGCCGCCGACGCCCGCCTCGACACCGCCGCGCTGCGGGCCGCGGTCGCGCGCCGCGCCGGCGAGGAGGCGGACGGGGGGACGGACGACGCCGCCGTCACCCGGCTGGCACCGCGCCGCCGCACCCGGTGGCTGCAGGTGGCGGCCGTCGGCGTGGGCGCGGCGCTCGTGGCGGGCGCCGGGGGCTACGCCGTCGGCGCGGCCGACGGTGACGACAGTGGCATCACGGCCGCGGCGCCGATCACGCTGGGCGGCACGGGCACCGGGGGCCAGGAGGCGATGGCTGCGGACAGCGCCGCCGCCGCCGACATGCGGATCGCGCCCGGGTTCGGCCAGCGGGCCGTGTTCTCGTCCGAGGGACTCGCCGACGACGGCGGGTCCGCGCGGGCCTGGGCGCTGGACGCCGCCTCGGTGTTCTCGGCGGAGACCGCGGCACGGGTCGCGGGCGTGCTCGGCGTCGCCGGGGAGCCCGAGCAGCAGTACGGCGCGTGGACGGTCGGGCCGCAGGACGGCACCGCGCCGAACGTCACCCTGCAGCCGGACGGCAGTGCGAGCGTCAGCTACTACGACCCCACCCGGGACCCGTGGGCGTGCGTCGCCTCCGCCCCGGACCAGCCCGACACCGGCACGGCCGACACCGGCACGGCCGACGACGGCACGTCCGCCGCCGAGCCGGCGCCCGGCGCCGCGACGGTCGACCCGCAGCTGGTCGACCCCGCGCTGCCGTCGACCCCGGCGCCGGCCTGCGACGCGGTCGGGGTGGCGCCGACGGGGGACGCGGCGATCGGGCAGGTGCGCGACCTGCTCGCCGCGCTGGGCCTCGACCCCGACGGGTTCCAGTACGAGGTCGCCGACCAGGGCGAGCCGGCCGACACCCGCGCGGCGACGGTCCTCGCGGCCCAGGTGGTCGGTGACCAGCAGACCGGCCTCACCTGGAGCGTGACCCTCGTCGAGGACGGGGTGCAGGGGCTGTACGGCTCGCTCGCCCCGCTGGTCGACCTGGGCGAGTACCCCGTGGTCGGTGCGGCGACGGGCGTCGAGCGGCTGAACGACCCGCGGTTCGGTGCCGGCTACGGCGGCGTGATGCCGCTGGCGCGCGCAGGCGTCGCGGACGGCACGCGGACGGCGACAGACGTGCCGGAGACCTCCGGGCCGGCCGAGGCGACCCAGCCGACCGTCCCGCCGACCGCGCAGCCGGGGTCGGCGATCGCGTGGCCGGTGCAGCAGGTGGTCATCACCGGGGCCCGGCTCGGGCTCACCCAGGTGACCCAGGCGGACGGGGCGGCCCTGCTGGTGCCGGCGTACGAGCTCACCGACGCCGAGGGCTCGGCGTGGAGCGTCGTCGCCGTCGACGAGGGCTCGCTGGACCTCGCGGCCCGCTGACCGGCGTGCCCGGCCGCCCCGAGGCGGCCGGGCACCCGGCCCCCGCGCGACCGGGGCCGGCACGCGACCGGGGACCCCGCTCGGGTTGCCGACCGGGCCGGGAAGCGACACCGTCGGGTGATGGCCCGACGACACGACCACGCCGCCCGACGGACGATCATCGACCCCACCGTCGCCCACCCGCCGCGGCAGGGTCCGGCCGCGGCGGCCCGCGTGCGCGGCAGCGCGCTCGGGCTCGTCGTCCGCAGCGCCGTCCTCGGCGTGGCGTCGGGGCACCGCGCCTCGCTGGCGCTCGCGGCCCCGACGCTGGCCGACCCGCGACGCGGCAGGGTCGCGCGCCTGGGTGCCTGCCTCGGCGTCGTGGCCGAGCTGACGGGCGACAAGCTGCCGAGCACCCCGAGCCGGCTGGTCCCGCCCGGTCCGCAGAGCCGCGCGTTCGCCGCCGCGCTGGGCGGGGCGGCCCTGGCCCGGCAGCGGGGCCGCAACGTGCTGCTCCCGGCGGCCACGGCGGCGACGTTCTCGCTCGCGGGGACCGTCGGCGGGGCGGCGTGGCGCGCCTGGGCCGGCCGGCGCGGACCCGACCTGCGCGGGGCGCTCGCCGAGGACGCGGTCGCCGTGACGCTCGCGACGCTGGCCTGCCGCACCCGCCGGGGCTGACGCCGAGGCCGCAGTCCCGGCCCCGGCGCCGCCCAGCACCGCGCGGCGGTCCACCGGCGGCACGCGCGGCGCCGTGACCAGGCGATCCGTGACAGCCGGTCCGCGCCCGCGGCCGGGCCGCGGCGCGGCGCGCTCCTTCGCGCTGCCCGGGGACACGCCTGTGCTAGACCGTGCACGATCACAGTAAGGTCACGAATCTCCACAGATGCTCGCCCTCCCACACGCACGCCACCTACTGTGACCGTGCACAGCAACGCGAGGGAGCGACGACGGATGACGGAGTTCGGCTGGCCCACCGGGGGCATCGCCTACGGCGGGGACTACAACCCCGAGCAGTGGCCGCGCCACGTCTGGGACGAGGACGTCGCGCTGATGCGCGAGGCCGGGGTCAACCTGGTCAGCGTCGGGATCTTCTCCTGGGCGCTCCTCGAGCCGCGCGAGGGCGAGTACGACTTCGGCTGGCTCGACGACGTGCTGGACCTGCTGCACCGCAACGGCATCGCCGTCGACCTCGGCACCCCGACGGCCGCCCCGCCGGCCTGGTTCTACGACGCGTACCCGCAGGCGCGGGTCGTCACCCGCGACGGCGTCGCGCTCGGCCCGGGGTCGCGCGGCATGGTCTCGCCCAGCTCGCCCGAGTACCGCGCCGCGGCCGTCCGGATCGCCGGCCAGCTCGCCCGCCGGTACGCGCAGCACCCCGCGGTCGTGCTGTGGCACGTGCACAACGAGTACGGCGCCCCGGTCGGGGAGGACTTCTCACCGGCGGCGGTCGCCGCGTTCCGGGTGTGGCTGCGGAAGCGCTACGGCTCGCTCGAGGCGCTGAACGACGCGTGGGGCACCGCGTTCTGGGGGCAGCGCTACGGCTCCTGGGAGCACGTGGGCGCGCCCGCCGCCACGGCCTCCACCCCGAACCCCGCGCAGCGCCTCGACTTCGCGCGGTTCACCGACCACCAGCTGCGCGCCTGCTTCTGCGCCGAGCGCGACGCGATCCGCGAGCACGCCCCGCAGCCGGTCACCACCAACTTCATGGCGCACCAGTCCTGGAACACGGACCTGTGGCGCTGGGCGCAGGAGGTCGACGTCGTCTCCGACGACCACTACCTGTGGTCGCCCGACCCGGACGCGCACGTCGGCCTCGCGATCGCGGCGGACCTGACCCGCTCGGTGGCGCGCGGCAAGCCGTGGATGCTCATGGAGCACTCGACGTCGGGCGTGAACTGGCAGGGCCACAACATCGCCAAGCGGCCGGGGGAGATGCACCGCAACGCCCTGACCCACCTCGGCCGCGGCGCCGACGCGATCATGTTCTTCCAGTGGCGGGCCTCGCGCTCCGGCGCGGAGAAGTTCCACTCGGCGATGCTGCCGCACGCCGGCACCGGCTCCCGGGTGTTCCGCGAGGTCGTCGACCTGGGCGCCCGGCTCGGCCGGCTGGCCGAGGTGCAGGGCTCGCGGGTCCGCGCCGACGTCGCGGTCCTGTACGACTGGGAGTCCCTGTGGGCCCAGGACCTCGAGTGGCGCCCGTCGGACCGGCTCGGGTTCCGGGAGCGGGTCCGCGCCTACTACGAGCGCCTGTGGCGCGACGGCGTCGCGGTCGACTTCGCGCACCCCGAGGACGACCTGTCCGGCTACCGCCTGGTCGTCGCCCCGGCGTCGTACCTGCTGACCGCGGCCGCCGGGAAGAACCTCACCGGCTACGTCGAGCAGGGCGGCACGCTGCTGGTGTCCTGCTTCTCGGGCGTCGTCGACGAGGACGACGCGGTGCACCCGGGCGGGTTCGGCGCGCCGCTGCGCACGGTCCTCGGCGTGGCCGTCGAGGAGCTGCTGCCGATCCGTCCCGAGGACACCACCGCGGTCGACCTGGACGGCACGGCGCTGCCCACCGACGTCTGGAGCGAGCACCTCGTGCTGGACGGCGCCCAGGTGCGCGGCACGTACCGCGGCGGTCCCGCGGACGGCGGGCCCGCGGTCACCCGGCACGCGCACGGCGCGGGCACCGGCTGGTACGTCAGCACCCGGCTGGGCGTGGACGCGCTCGCGCCGGTGCTGGCCGCGGTCTACGCGGACGCCGGCGTCACCCCGACGGCGCCGGCGGACGGCGTCGAGCTCATGACGCGCCACGGCGCGGACCACGACTACCTCGTGGCGGTCAACCACCGCGAGGACGCCGCCACCGTGCAGGTGGCGGGCACCGAGCTGCTCTCGGACACGGTCGCCGAGGGCAGCTACCGGCTCGCGCCGGGCGACGTCGCGGTCTTCCGCACGTCGGCGACCACGCCGGGGGGTGGTCGCTGACCGACTCCCGCGCGCGGCCACCCGGGCCGCGCACGGGGCACTTCCGCGGGGACGCACCACGACCCCGCACACCCACCACGGGTCGCGACGACGCGACGACGCGTCGCGGCGACCCTCCTGGAAAGGACGTATCGATGCGCAGGCACTTCGCAGCCGGTGTCGCCGCCGTGGCGGCCGTGACCCTCCTCGCCGCGTGCAGCGGCGACCCCGCCCCGTCGACCTCCGAGTCGGCCCCCGCGGCGGACGGCGCGGCCGGTGAGCTCGTGATCTGGTCGGACGCCGAGCGCGCCGAGGCCATCAAGAACGCCGCGGCGGACTTCGAGGCCGGCACCGGCGCGACCGTCACGGTCGTGCAGAAGAACTTCGAGGACCTGCGGGCGGACTTCCTCGCCCAGGTCCCGACCGGGGAGGGCCCGGACATCACGGTCGGCGCGCACGACTGGCTCGGCGAGTTCGTCGAGTCCGGCGTGGTCGACACGATCAGCCTCGGGTCCCGGGCCGACGACTTCGAGCAGGTCACGCTCGACGCGTTCACCTACGACGGCCAGCTCTACGCGCTGCCCTACGCGCAGGAGGCGGTCGCGCTGATCCAGAACGTCGGCCTGGTCGGTGCCGAGGCGCCCGCCACGTTCGACGAGATGATCCAGATGGCCACCGACGCCGGCTTCGCCGAGCGGCCGTTCGTCCTCTACACGAACGGTGCGGAGGGCGACATGTACACGTCGTACGCCTTCCAGACGTCGTTCGGCGCCCCGGTGTTCGAGCAGGCGGAGGACGGCTCCTACACGACCGAGGTCGGCATGGGCGGCGAGGCCGGCCTGGAGTACGCCCGCTGGATCCACGCCAACGGCTCCGCCGGCACCGGCTACTTCACCGACACCGTCGACTACGACATCGGCAACGAGCTGTTCGCGTCCGGCCAGTCGCCGTTCATCGTCCAGGGCCCGTGGACCATCCCGACGTACCAGGACGCGGGCGTCGAGGTCGCGGTGCACCCGATCCCGTCGGCCGGCGGCGAGACCGCGGCCCCGTTCGTCGGCGTGCAGGGCTTCTACCTGTCCGCGCAGTCGTCGAACGCGCTGCTCGCCAACGAGTTCCTCGCGAACTACGTGGCGACGGACGAGGCGCAGCAGGCCCTCTACGAGGCGGACCCGCGCATCCCGGCGCTGACCGCCGTCGCGGAGGAGGTCGCGGGCGACCCGATCATCGCCGGTTTCCTCGCCTCGGCGCAGAACGGCGTGCCGATGCCGAACATCCCCGAGATGGGCGCCGTCTGGGACTACTGGAACGCCGCGCAGATCGCGCTGATCACCGGTCAGGACCCGGACGCCACGTGGACGTCCGCGGTCGGCAGCATCGAGTCCGCCATCGGCGGCTGACGGGGCCCGACCGCCTGATCGCCGCCCGGCCGGGGCGTCCCGCACGCCCCGGCCCGGCGGACCCCCGCACGACCCCACCCCTGCCACGAGGAGCAACGATGTCCGTCGGCCAGCGCACAGCGGAGCACCCGCCCGGGTCCCCGCCCGGCGAGCCCGGCACCCTGCCCGGGGAGCCCGCGCCTCGCGAGTCCCACGCCCGCGACTGGCGCGGCCTCGGCTGGGGCTTCCTCGTGAAGCTGCTGCTGATGATGGTCGTGAACGCCGCGGGCGTCACGGCGATCCTGTCGGCGTACCGCGTCGAGGCGTGGGCGGTCCTGGCCCTGCTCGTCGTGCTGCTGCTCGCGGCCGACTGGATCTACTTCGCCCGGAAGACCCTGCCGCTGAAGTACCTGCTGCCCGGCCTGGTGTTCCTCGCCGTGTTCCAGGTGTTCACGCTGGGCTACACGGGCTACGTCGCCTTCACCAACTACGGCACCGGGCACCTGGGCTCCATGCAGCAGGCGGTGGACGCCGCGCTGATCCAGGACGAGCGGCAGGTCGAGGACTCGCCGGAGTACCCGCTCGCGGTGGTCCGCGACGGCGACGCCCTCGGCTTCGCGGTCGCGGACGCCGAGGCGGACGAGGTGCTGGTCGGCACCGCGGAGCAGCCGCTCGAGGTGGTCGACGGCGCGCAGCTCGACGACCGCGGTGCTCCCGCGGTGGTCCCCGGCTGGGAGGTCGTGCCCCGGGCGCAGCTGTTCTCCGACGCCGACCTGCAGGAGGCCGTCGTGGCCCTGCGGGTGCCGGTGTCCGACGACGCCGAGGACGGCTCGCTGCGCACCCGGGAGGGCGCGACGGCCGCGGTGTACACGTCCAGCCTGGTCTGGGACGCCGACGCGCAGACGATCACCGACACCGAGACCGGCGTCGTCTACAGCGCGAGCGACCGGGGCCAGTTCGTCAGCCCCGACGGCGACCGGCTCGCGGCCGGCTGGTACGTGAACGTCGGCTTCGACAACTTCGTCCGGGCGTTCACCGACGCGGCGTACGCGGGCCCGCTGCTCAAGGTGGCGGTGTGGACCTTCGCGTTCGCGACGCTGACGGTGCTCACCAGCTTCGGGCTGGGTCTGCTGTTCGCGCTGATCTACAACGACCCGCGCATCCGCGGCCGCAAGGTCCTGCGGACGATCTTCATCCTCCCGTACGCGTTCCCGGCGTTCATGTCGGCGCTGCTGTGGCGGGGGATGCTCAACTCCGAGTTCGGCGTCGTCAACGAGTGGTTCTTCCTCGGGGCGGACATCAGCTGGCTCGGCGACCCGTGGCTCGCGAAGCTCGCGATCCTCTGGGTCAACCTGTGGCTCAGCTACCCGTACTGGTTCCTGGTCACCACCGGCGCGCTGCAGGCGCTGCCCGGCGACGTGATGGAGGCCGCCCGGGTGGACGGCGCGGGGCGCTGGCGGCAGTTCCGGTCGATCACGCTGCCGATGCTGATGGTCTCCACCGCGCCGCTCGCGATCGCCTCGTTCGCCTTCAACTTCAACAACTTCACGATCATCTACATGCTGACCGGCGGCGGCCCCGCGTTCCCCGGCACCAGCACCCCGATGGGGTCGACGGACATCCTCATCTCCGCGATCTACCAGATCTCCGGGGTCTCGGGCGGGCGGGCCGACTACGGCCTGGCCAGCGCCCTGTCGATCGTCGTCTTCGTCGTCATCGGCGTCGTCTCCGCCCTGGCGTTCCGCCGGACCCGCAAGCTCGAGGAGATCTGACATGGCTGGCACCGTGCGCACCCGGCGCTCCCGCTGGTGGGGCGAGGTCGGCTGGAAGTACCCGGTCGCCGTCGTCATCGTGTTCTACGCCGCGTTCCCGCTGGTCTACGCGCTGTCGGCGGCGCTGGACCCGAGCGGCTCCCTGGCCGGGTCCAGCACCCTGTTCCGGCAGGTCGGGCTGGACAACTTCGCCGCCCTGGGCGACACGATGTACTGGACCTGGGTGACCAACACCCTGCTGATCGGCGGGGTCGCGGCGTTCGGCGCGGTGCTGATGGGTGCCGCGGCGGCCTACGCGTTCTCCCGCTTCCGGTTCCGGGGACGGCGGGTCTCGCTGACCACCCTGCTCATCATCCAGATGTTCCCGCAGACCGTGGCGTTCGTCGCCGTGTTCCTGCTGCTGATCGCGCTGGGCAACGTGGTGCCGGCGCTCGGCGTGAACTCCCGGGTCGCGCTCATCTGCGTGTACCTGGGCGGGGCGCTCGGGGCCAACACGTTCCTCATGTACGGGTTCTTCAACTCCGTCCCGCGGGAGATCGACGAGGCCGCCACGATCGACGGCGCGAGCCACTCGCAGATCTACTGGCGGCTGATCATGCCGCTGGTGACGCCGATCCTCGCGGTGGTCGCCCTGCTGGCCTTCATCTCCGCGTTCGGCGACTTCATCCTGGCCCGCATCGTGCTGACCAGCGAGGAGAACTGGACCCTCGCGGTCGGCATGTACCAGTGGGTCTCGAACCAGCTGACCTCGCGCTGGGGGCTGTTCGCCGCCGGTGCGGTGATCGGCTCGATCCCGGTGCTCGCGCTGTTCCTGTCGCTGCAGCGGTACATCGTCGGCGGCCTGTCCGCCGGCTCCGTCAAGGGCTGACGCGGCCCGCCCGCACCCCGTACGGCACGACCCCGCCGGCGCACGGAGCGCCGGCGGGCGGATCGACGACGACCGGAGAGGACACGTCAGTGACGACGAGACCACGACGACGGACCGCCCCCGCCCTCGGCGCGGCGGCCCTGGCGGCGGTGCTGGCCCTCGGGACCACCGCCGGCGCGACGAGCGCCGCCGCGGCGGACCCGGAGCCGGTGCCGGCCGGCATCACGGTGCCGCTGGTGGACGGGATGGGCCCGGACTGGATCAACGGCGCCGACTTCTCCAGCGTGCTGTCGCTGGAGGAGTCCGGGGTCGTGTTCCGGGACTTCGACGGGCAGGAGGCGGACCTGTTCGAGGTCCTCGCCGACAACGGCGTGAACTGGGCCCGCATCCGGGTGTGGAACGAGCCGTTCGCCAGCGCCGACCCGGCTCAGGGCTACGGCGCGGGGAACGTGGACGCCGCCCGCGCGGTCGAGATCGGGAAGCGGGCCACGGCGGCCGGCATGCGCGTGCTGGTGAACTTCCACTACTCCGACTTCTGGGCGCACCCCGGCCAGCAGAGGTCACCGCGTGCGTGGCGGGGGATGGACCTGGACGCGCGGGTGCAGGCGCTGCACGACTACACGGCCGAGACCCTGCAGGCGTTCGAGGACGCCGGGGTGGACGTCGGCATGGTGCAGATCGGCAACGAGACCACGGGCGGCGAGGTGGCGGGCGAGTCCGGCTGGGACCGCACCGCCCGGCTGTTCCAGGCCGGGTCCCGGGCCGTGCGCGAGACGCTCGGCCCGGACGTCAAGGTCGCGGTGCACTTCACCAACCCCGAGCGGGCCGGCCAGTACGCGTCGGTCGCGAAGGCGCTGGACGACCGCGGCGTCGACTACGACGTCTTCCTCAGCTCGTACTACGCGTTCTGGCACGGGAGCCTCGCGAACCTCACCGCGGTCCTCGACCACGTCGCCACGACGTACGACAAGGAGGTCGGGGTGGCGGAGACGTCCTGGGTGCACACCCTGGAGGACGGTGACGGCACCCCCAACTCCGTGTCCACGGCGCCGAGCGCCTACTCCGCGTCCGTGCAGGGCCAGGCCCTCGCGGTCCGGGACGTGATGCAGGCGGTGGCGGACGTGTCCGGCGGCCGCGGCATCGGGACGTTCTACTGGGAGCCCGCGTGGCTGCCGGTCGGCCCGCCGGACCAGCTCGAGGCGAACCGGGAGCTGTGGGAGCAGCACGGGTCGGGGTGGGCCAACCCCGCGGCGCAGGAGTTCTACGACCCGGACGGCGCCCTCGGCGGTGTGTGGGCCGACGAGTACGGCGGCTCCGGCTGGGACAACCAGGCGCTGTTCGCGTTCGACGGCACGCCCCTGGAGTCGCTGCGGGTGTACGACTACGCCCGCACCGGGTCGGTCGCGCCGCGGCAGGTGGACGCCGTCGAGCAGCCGCAGCTGACCGTGGCCGCGGGCGACCCGGTCGTGCTGCCCGGCACCGTGCGGGTCGCGTACACCGACGGCACCGCCGAGGCGGAGGCCGTGACGTGGCGGGGCGACCCGGCTTGGGTGCTCGGCCCGGGCGGCTACACGTTCGACGGCGTCACCGCCGGCGGGCACCCGACGACCGCCACGGTCACCGTGCTCGCGGACGCCGCCGCGGGCGCGAACCTCGTGGTCAACCCCGGCTTCGAGGACGGCACCGCCCCCTGGACCGGCACCGGCACGGGGTACACGATCAGCTCCACGGACGACCCGTACGCGGGGGCCCGGTCGACGCACTTCTGGTCGGCGACCCCGTACGCGTTCACGGTCGAGCAGACCGTGCGCGACGTGCCGCCGGGCCGGTACCGGCTCTCCGCGCGGGTGCAGGGCGGCGACACCGGTACGGGCGACACCGTCCGGCTCGTCGCGAGCTCCGGGATCTCCTCGGTGACCGCGGACGCCCGGCTGCAGGGGTTCGTGAACTGGCAGCACCCGCAGACGGCGCCGATCACGGTCGCCGCCGACGGCGTCGTGGTGGTGTCGGCGTCGTTCGACCTCGGCGGGGGCGCGTGGGGCACGCTCGACGACGTCGCGCTCGTGGCGGTCCCCGACGCGCCGGCCGTGGACACGGCCCCGCTGCAGGGGCTGGTCACCGACGCCGAGGGCGTGGACCGCGACGCGTACACGGCGGACTCGGTCACCGCCCTCGACCGGGCCCTGGAGCGGGCGGCGTTCGTGCTGCGGGCCGTGACGCCCGCGCAGGCGAGCGTCGACGGCGCGGCCGAGCAGCTCCGCACGGCGCTCGCGGGCCTGGCCGCGGTGCCGGGTCCCGGCCCGACCCCCGGCCCGAACCCGGGTCCGACGCCCGGCCCGACGCCCGGACCCGGCCCGGTCGAGCCCGCGCCGGCGCCGAGCATCGCCGCCTCGGCCACCACGCTGCGGCCCGGCGACCGCGTCACGCTCACCCTGGCGCACGTCCCCGGCGCCGAGGCCGAGGTCGGGATCGCGTCCGCGTACCGCCGGCTCGCGACGGTGCCGCTGGCCGACGGTGCCGCCACCGTCACGGTGACGGTCCCGCTGGACGTCACGGCCGGGACGCACCACCTGCAGGTCCGGGACGAGGACGGCGCGCTGCTCGCCGAGCTGCCGGTCACGGTCCTCGCGGCCGGCGGCGCGCTGGCGAGCACCGGGGCGACCGTTGGGCTCGCCCTCGCGGGCGCCGTCGCGCTGCTGGGCGCGGGGGCCGGGCTGGTGCTCGTCCGCCGCCGGGCCCGTGGCTGACCGCCGGTGACGGGGCAGGGGGTGCCGGCGCCCGGCACGGGTCCGCGGCACCCCCTGCCCGCCGACGCGGGGGAGCGCACCGGCGTGCTGCGCCGGGCCGCCCGCGGCGGAGCCGTAAGGTCAGGGTTCGTGGACACGACCGCGCGCCGGCGCCCGACCATCCGCGACGTCGCGGCGGCCGCCGGCGTCTCCCGGGGCACGGTGTCGCGGGTGCTGAACGGCGGCCACTGGGTGTCGCCGGAGGCGCTGGCCGCCGTCCAGGAGGCCATCCGGTCCACCGGGTACTCCGCGAACCAGCACGCGCGCAGCCTCGTCACCGGGCGGTCCAACTCGGTGGCGTTCCTGCTGACGGAGCCGCAGCACCTGCTGTTCGAGGACCCGACCTTCTCCATCCTGCTGCGCGCCGCCGCCGAGGCGCTCGCGGCCCGCGAGATGCCGCTGCTGCTCATGGTCGCGGGCACCCAGCAGGAGCGCCGCCGCATCACCGAGTACGTCGCCGCCGGGCACGTCGACGGCGTCCTGCTGATCTCCTCGCACAAGGGCAACCCGGTGGTCGGGGACCTGCTGCGCCAGGGCGTGCCCACCATCGCGTGCGGCGAGCCCCTGGGGTACGAGGACCGGATCGGCTGGGTGTCCGCCGACGACTTCGGCGGGGCCCGGCGGATGACGTCGCACCTGCTGTCCCGCGGGCGCACCCGGGTCGCCACGATCACCGGCCCGCAGGACACCCCCGGCGGCCTCCGGCGGCTGGCGGGCTACCGCGAGGCGCTCGGCGACGCCTACGACGAGAGCCTGGTCGCGCACGGCGACTACACCCGCGGCAGCGGCCAGGTCGCGATGCGCGCGCTGCTCGAGCGCCGGCCGGACCTGGACGCGGTGTTCGTCGCGTCCGACCTGATGGCCGCCGGGGCGCTGGTGGCGCTGCGCGAGGCCGGACGCTCCGTGCCGGGCGACGTGGCGGTCGGCGGCTTCGACGACTCCGGCCTCGCCGCCACCCTCGAGCCGCCGCTGACCACGATGCGCCAGCCGTTCGAGCGGATCGCCGCGGAGATGGTGCGGCTGCTGCTGGAGGTCGTCGAGGGCGCGGAGCCCGCGCGCATCACGCTGCCGACCTCGCTGGTGGAGCGCACGACGACCTGACCGGTGCGCCGGAGGGCGCGCGACGCGGCCCGGGGGCGTCGCGTAGGTTCGCCGCATGGCCGACCGTCACGCGCTGATGCTGCTCGACTCCGCGTCCCTGTACTTCCGGGCCTACTACGGCGTGCCCGACTCGGTGAAGGCACCCGACGGCACGCCGGTGAACGCCGTGCGCGGGCTGCTCGACATGATCGCCCGCCTGGTCACCGACCACCGCCCCGACCGCCTGGTCGCGTGCTGGGACGAGGACTGGCGCCCCGCCTTCCGGGTGGCGGCGATCCCCTCGTACAAGGCGCACCGCGTCGTGGGCGGCGCCGACGCCGCGGCGGCGGCGGAGGCCGGCGGCGCCGTGGCGGCCGAGGAGGTGCCCGACACCCTCGCGCCCCAGGTCCCGGTGATCGCCGAGGTGCTCGCGGCCCTCGGCATCGCGCGGGCCGGCGCGGCCGGCTACGAGGCCGACGACGTCATCGGCACGCTGACGGCCCGCGAGGTCGCGCGCCCGGCGGGGGAGCGGTCGCCCGTGCTCGTCGTCACCGGTGACCGCGACCTGTTCCAGCTGGTCGACGACGCCGCGCCCGTCCGCGTGCTGTACACCGTCCGCGGCATCAAGGACATCGAGGTGGTGGACGGCGCGCGGCTGCGCGAGCGGTACGCGGTGGCGTCCGGTCCGGCGTACGCCGACATGGCGGTGCTGCGGGGCGACCCGAGCGACGGCCTGCCGGGCGTGCCGGGCATCGGGGAGAAGACCGCGGCGGCCATGCTCGCCACGTTCGGCGACCTGCCCGGCATCCTCGCGGCGCGCGACTCCGGGGACGCGGGCCTCACGGCGACCCAGCGCCGCCGGCTGCTCGAGGCGGACGCCTACCTGGCGGTCGCGCCCGCGGTCGTCCGCGTGGCCCCCGACGCGGACGTCGAGCTGGCCGGCGCGCCCGGGGTCCCCGCCGACCCCGACGCCTTCGTGCTGCCCCGCGAGCCCGCGGACGGCGCCGCGCTGGTCGACCTGACGGAGCGCTGGGGCCTGGAGTCGAGCGTCCGCCGGGTCCTGTCCGCCCTCGCCAACCGCTGACCCCGGCGCGTCGGGCCCGGGGCGGTCGTCGCCCCCGGCACGCCGAAGGGGGTCACCGCCCCCGGTGACCCCCTCGCGGCGGGGTCGCTCCTGGATCTCCCCGGAACGATCCCGCCGCCCTCAGCACGGGTGGTGCGGCGTGGCCGGCGCTGCGGGCATCCCCCGTGCCCGCGGCGTCCGCCGCGCCACCCGTGTGCGTGTCGCGGTGCTGGTGCTGGTCAGCGCACCCGCAGCACCCCCACCGTCAGCGTCGGGGTGTAGCCGCCGTCGCCGGTGTACAGCGCGGTGACCGTGGTGGTCCGGCTCAGCGCCGGCAGGGTGACCGTGGCGGCGCCGTCGGTCAGCGGCACCGTGGCCACCGGCCGGATGCCGGCGAGCACCGTCACCTTGCCGCCCGCGACCGGGGCGCCCTCGCCGCTGCCGCGGACCGTGACGGTGACCTCCGGCGTGGCGCCGCGGGCGACCGTCCAGGACGGCGTGCCGATCTCGATCGTCGGCACCGTGGCCAGCACGCGGTAGGCGCGCTGGGTCGTCGACGTGCCGACGTCCGTGCTGCCGGTGTAGACGGCGGTCAGCGTGTGCGAGCCGGCCTTGAGGTCCCGCGGCAGGGCGATCGTCGCCGTCGCCGCGGTGCCGGTGCCGGCCACGAGCTCGCCGGTCGCCAGCACGGTGTCGCGCTCGCGGATCTCCACGGTGCCGGTGGGCGTGACGCCCTGGCCCGTGACGGTCACGGTGGCGTTGACCTCGGAGCCGTACCGGCCGGAGTTCTGCGACAGCGTGACCTTGGTCGTCGAGCCCGCCTTCGTCACGTCGACCGCGACCGGCTCGGAGGTCGAGCCCGCCCACGCCGCGCTGTCCGGGGTGAACACGGCCGTGAGGCTGTGCGCACCACCGCCCAGTCGGGCGGTAGCCGTCGCGGTGCCGCCCGAGACGGGGGCGGTCGCGATCTCGGTCTCGCCCTCGCGGAACGACACCGTGCCCGTGGCCTCGGCCGGGGCGACCGTGGCGGTCAGCGTGAGGTCCTTGCCGACCCGCGCCGGCCCGGTGACCGCCAGCGTCGTGGTGGTCGCCGTCGCGGCCGGCACGGCGACGTCGAGCACCTGGGCCCGGGTCGTCGGGTCGGCGTTGTGGCTGTGCAGCACGAGCAGCCGGTCCGTGGTGACCGCCGAGGTGGTCGACCGGTGGGTGGTGATCTCCGTGTCGTCCGCGCCGACGTACCAGAGCGCGTCGGTGACCCCGGCGTCGAACCAGTACGGCGGGTCGAACGGGTCGACGGTGAACGGCTCGGTGGCGTCGACCTGGCCGCCGGGGTCGGCGGCGTAGTCGGAGTAGGTCCAGACGGTGACCGACGGGGTGGCGCCGGGCTCCAGGCCCAGCGCCGCGATGCCGACCGGGGCGACCAGGACCGAGTTGTCGAACACCGTGGTGTCGACGTCCCCGAAGTACCCGTTGACGGCCTGGACGTCGAGCGTCTCGCCGGTGTCGTAGTCGCCCGTCACGGCCACGGTGACGTCGGTGGCCTCGTTGAGCTTCTGCACGACGGTCTGGGCGTCGGGCGTGCCGTCCGCGTCGAGGTCCCAGTCGACGACCGGGAGCACGGCCTGGCCGAGCGTGGCCCAGTCCCCGTCGACCGCGATGCCGACGCCGAGGTAGCCCTCGGCGGGGTCGCCCCCGGCGGCGGCGTGCTGCGGCGCGGTGGACGCCCAGCCGGCCCAGCGCAGGTCGCCGGACGCCACGGCCGACTCCGAGGTGACGAAGCCGGGCACGTCCTCCAGCTGAGGGCTGGTGGCGCCCAGGTTGAGCGGCGCGACCAGGGAGGTCCAGCCGCCGGAGTCGACGCCGCGGCCCGACAGGGTCAGCGGCGCGGTGCCGGCCGCGGCGTCCGCGAAGGCCAGCGGGTCGGCGGTCAGCTCGGAGACCAGGCGCGGGGCGGCCTGCACCGGCACGCGCAGCTCCGAGTCGCCCGAGGTGAGCACCAGGCGGCCGGACAGCGCCGCCACGTACTCGCGGGGGACCCCGCCCTGCGACGTGGCGGAGGTCGGGTCGAGCTCCCGCTCGAGCGTGGCCGGGTCGGCGGTCAGGGTCAGCGTGACCAGCCGCTGCTGCCCGGCCGGGACCGTCAGCGTGGCCGGCGAGGTGGTGATGGTCGCGCCGCCGGTGGTGGTCGCCGCGGCGAACGCGGTGCCGTACTCGACGGCCGCCGACCCGGTGTTGTGCACCGTCACGGTCTTGCGCAGGGTGACCGGCGCGTCGGCCACGTCGACGACCCCGAAGGTCACGGAGACCTGGTCCGGGTCCTCCGAGCCGTACGCGAGCACGGTGTCGGCGACGGCGGCGCGGGCGTCCACCCGGCCGGAGCCGACCCGCTGCGGGCCGTACGCCGTGCCGGACTGCCGGGCGCCGGTCCAGACGTCGTGCGTGGCGGTGTTCATCACGGCCGCCTTGACCTGGGCGGGCGTCCAGCCGGGCTGGGTGGCGCGGACCAGGGCCGCGATGCCCGCCACGTGCGGCGAGGCCATCGAGGTGCCGGACAGCGAGTGCGCGGCGGCGCCGGTGCCGGAGGCCGCCGAGAAGATCAGCGTGCCGGGCGCGGCCACGTCGGGCTTGATGATGCCGAGCGAGCCGTGCGCCCCGCGCGACGAGCCGGGGTTCAGGGCGTCGCCGATCTCGTCCGAGGTGACGGTCCCCGCGAGCGACGGGCCGATGTGCGCGGTGACGCCGCCGGCCTGGATGGCGGGCAGCAGCGCGTCGGTGGACGAGGCGGTCAGCTGGGCGCCCGGGATGGTCGGGTTGCCGGAGATGCCGGCCGAGAAGACGGTCGACTCCGTGCCGATCAGGACGCCGACCGCACCGGCGGCCTCGGCGGCGTTCCAGCGGGCGACGCTGCCGCAGGCGCGGGTGGCGTCGTCGTCGTCCCACCACAGGTAGACGATGTTCCCGGCGATCTGCGGGGCGTAGTCGGTGAGCGGGGTGCAGCCGTCGACGCCGTCGCCCAGGTAGACGACGGGGGCGGTGACGTCCTCGGTGCCGGTGTAGGCGATCGAGTTCTGCGCCGCCCAGGTGCCGACCGCGGCGGGGTCGGGCGCGGCGGTGACCTCGACGCCGTCGTACGTCTGCGGGCTGCCCACGGAGTTCGCGACGGTCAGGCCGGACGCGGCCGAGCCCGGGGAGCCGCCGACGTCGGTGATGTCGGCCGAGTTGCCGGCGGACAGCACCGCGAGCGTGCCGAGGTCGGACAGCCGGTCGATCAGCAGGTTGTCCGGGTCGTCGGACGGGGTGGCGGAGGCGCCGAGCGACAGGTTCACCACGTCGAGGTGGTCGTTGAAGTCGCCGTCGCCGTCCGGGTCCGCAGCCCAGTCGAGCGCGAGGCCGGTCAGGTCGGTGGACCCGCCGATGTCGCCGAACACCTTGAGCCCGTAGAGGCCGGCGCCGGGCGCGGAGCCCGGCCCGACCTGCCAGTTGGACAGGTCGGTGAGGTCGGCGTACTCGCCCCGGAACGTGGTGCCGTCGGGCTGCACGCCGTACCCGGCGGCGGTGCCGGCGACGTGCGTGCCGTGGCCGGAGTTGTCCGACGTGGAGAGGCTGTCGATCGGGTTCGCGTCGGGCGACGGGGTCGTCGTGGCGCCGGGCAGCTCGGACGCCGGGTCGGCGTCGTACAGCGGGCCGGCGAAGTCGTACCCGCCCAGGTACTTGGCCGGGTCGTACAGCCCCTCGGGCACCGGCTGGGTGCCGTCCTCGCCGTACGCGGCGGCGTACGCCTCGACCGTGCCGGGGCCGCCGAACGCGGCGTGCGTGTAGTCGATGCCGGTGTCGATGACGCCGATCCGGACGCCCTCGCCGGTCTGGCCCGTGTCCTGCCACACCTGCAGCGCCCGCGTGAACGCGTCGGAGGAGGAGTTGTCGGCCGTCTTGGTGGTCACGCGGTAGACCGCGACGACCTGGTCGGAGCCGGCCAGGTCGCGGACCTGCGCGGCGTCGCCGGTGACCAGCGTCCCGGACACCAGGTTGGACAGCGTCGCGATGCGCTGCGGCGCCACCGCGGCGGCCCGGGCGCCGGTGGACTCCTCGGGGACCACCGCCTCGGCGACCTGCGCGACCTGCTCGGTCGCCTCGAGCACCGCGGCGGCGTCGCCGCCGTCCTCGGCCACGTCCAGGCCCGACGGGGTGTCCAGCTGGACGAAGGCGGTGACCGTGCCCTCGGCGTCGGCGAGGCCGGGGGCGACCTTGCCCTCCAGCGGTGCGAGGACGTCGTCGGGCGCGACCGGGTCGCCCGCGCCCTGCGCGAGCCCGTTCGGCGCGGACGGCGCCGCCGGGCTGGTCGTGCCGGGCGTGGCCGAGGCGACGCCGCCGGCCCCGAGCGTGGTGGTGGCGGCGAGCGCCAGGACGGTCAACGAGGCACGGAGCGGGCGTCGCGTCATGGGATTCCGTTCTACGGGCAGGGCGGACCTGCACGGTCATGACTGAGCGTCATGCCGGAGGTGACTGCGGGCTCACGATACGAAGTTCTGGGCGATTCGTCACGGTTTCCCCACACATTGGTCGCTCAGCGTCCGCACAGGCGTCGCTAGGATGGGTGACCTGGGCCACACCCGGGGCGGGTCGACGCCCTGACCAGCGACGGCGGGCCGGCACCCGCGACGCCGCGCGAGCGTGTGCGCATCCTGTGAAGATCGCGCCGGAGCATCGTCACGGGATCTTCGCGACCTGGTCGCGTCCCTCACCAACGGCCCCGAGGTCCGCTGCCTAACCTCGACGACCGTGAGTGACAGCATGCCCGCCGCGCGGCACCCGTCCCGCGGCCGGCACGCAGCCCCGCGCGACCTCGCGGACCCGGCCGACGCCACGCACGCCCAGCCCCACCGTCACGGACGGGAGACGGGCGCGGACGTGCCCGGCGGCCGGATCGCCGCCGCAGCGACGCCCGCCCCGATCCCGACCGAAGGTGCAGCCCCCGAGCCCGTGACGTCTTCGCCCGCCACCCCTGACACCACCGCCCCCGAGCAGACCGCCGCCCCCGACCCGACCGCCGCCCCGGTGCGGGCCCGCGGTCGTCGCGCGGCCGCCCCGTCGGACGCGTCCCCGGACCTCGCCCGTGCCGGTGCGCCGTCCGGCCGTCGTGCCGCCGCCCCCGGCGGCCGCCGTGCCGCCGCCTCGTCGTCGGCCACCCGCGGCAGCCACCGCGCCGACGGCCGTCCGTCCGTGCGCACGCCCTCCCGCGGCGTCCCGGTCGCGACCCTCGCCTCCGCCGACGCGCCCCTCAACCGCGCCGACCGCCGGCGCCGTCGCGCGCCCCGCCGGTCCGCGACCCGGGTCGCGCAGGGCGCCGTCGCCGTCGGCCTGGCGCTCGGCGTCGGCGGCTTCGCCCTGACGCCGACCGCCGCCCAGCGGGCGGCCGCCGGTGCCGAGGGCGCCGCCACCACCGAGGAGGACGCCGCCGCCGTCGAGGCGACGCCGCGGCTGTCGTCCGACGTGGTGCAGGAGCGGCAGGCCGCCGTCGTGCTGGCCAGCTCCACCGTGCAGCAGGCCGACACCGTCAAGGCGGACGCCGTCGCGTCCGCCGTCCCCGCCGAGGCCGTCACGCCGCTGTCCACCGCGGTCGCCGAGCTCGACACCCTGATCGCGGCGACGCAGTCCGAGCAGCCCGCGATCACCGCCCTGGAGGGCGAGCGGGCCGCGGCGCCGGTCCTGAGCGGCGAGGTGCTGGCGTCCGCCGTCGAGCTGGCCGGGTCCGACGCGCTGGCCGACGCGGCCGCCGCCGACGGCGCGACCTCGACGTCCGACGAGGCCGCCGCCGAGCCGACCGCCGAGCCCACCGAGGAGGCCGGCGGGACCGACGCGGCCGCCGACGCCGAGGGCGACGACCTCACCGGCACCGCGGCGGACGTCGCGGCGACCCCCGAGGACCCGGCCGCGGCGCGCCTCACGGCGGCCGTCGACCGGGTCGCCACCCTCACCGCGGAGCTGCAGGTCGTCACGCAGCAGACGCAGGAGGCAGCCGCTGCCGCCGCTGCGGCCGCGGAGGCCGCCCGCAAGGAGGCGCAGCGCACCTCGCTCGACTCCTACAGCAACGGGCAGATCCCCGCGTCGGCCCTGGCGGACCTCGCGTTCGCCCCCGGCCAGCAGCTGCGCGCGGACGCCGCCGAGTCGCTCGAGCAGCTCAACGTCGCCTTCACGGCCGCGTTCGGCACCAACCTCGTGATCACCGACTCCTACCGGTCCTACGGCCAGCAGGTCGCCTGCCGCGCGCAGAAGGGCAGCCTCTGCGCGACTCCCGGCACGTCCAACCACGGCAACGGCACGGCGATCGACCTGGGCGGCAACGCGTACTCGTTCGGCACGGACCAGCACGACTGGATGCTCGCGCACGCCGAGGAGTACGGCTGGACGCTCCCGGACTGGGCCCGCGCGACCGGCTCCAAGCCGGAGCCGTGGCACTGGGAGTACGTGGGCTGACCGTCCTCGCGGGACGCGCGTGCATCGGCGGGCCGGCCCGCCTAGCGTGGGCGTGGCGCCGGCCGGCCGGCCGGGCGCCCACCCGCCCGTGAGGAGCCACGACATGCCCACACGCACCGCTCGCACCGCCTGGAACGGCACCCTCAACGAGGGTGGCGGCCAGGTCGAGCTGACCAGCTCGAAGGTCGGCACCTACGACGTGTCGTTCCCGAAGCGCGCGGCCGAGGACGCCGGGGGCACCACCAGCCCCGAGGAGCTCATCGCCGCCGCGCACTCGTCGTGCTTCGCGATGCAGCTGTCCGCGGTGCTCGCCGAGGCCGGCGGCACGCCCGAGTCCCTCGAGGTCACGGCCGACGTCTCGCTCGGCCCGGACCCCGCCGGCGGCTTCCGCATCACCGGCATCGCGCTGAAGGTCCGCGGCGAGGTCAGCGGCCTCGACGAGGCCGGCTTCCTCGCGGCCGCGGAGAACGCCAAGGCGACCTGCCCCGTCAGCAAGGCACTCACCGGCACCGAGATCACGCTGGACGCCGCGCTCGAGAGCTGAGCACCCCCGTACGTGCGCCCCCGCGCCCGGCCCGACGGCCGGACCCGGGGGCGTCGTCGTCCGGCGCACCCGGCCGTGCCCCCGCCCGGGTGCTGGACGCGTGCCCCGCCCGGTCCGCCGGCGGTGGAACACTGGGCGGCGTGTCGACCGCCACGTCCCTCCCCCCGGGCGGCAGCCCCCGCGCAGCCGCCGGCCCCGACGCCGCCGAGCTGACCCGCGCCCTGCGCGCGGCCGTCGCCGGCTCCGTGGACGACTCGACCCGGCGCCGGGCCGAGTACGCGACGGACGCCTCGAACTACCGCGTCGTGCCGTCCGTGGTCGTGTTCCCGCGGGACGTGGACGACGCCCTGGCCGCGCTGGAGGTCGCCCGCGGTCTGGGCGCCCCGGTGACGTCCCGCGGCGGCGGCACCTCGGTGGCGGGCAACGCCGTGGGCACCGGCGTCGTGCTCGACTGGTCCCGGCACGTCAACCGCGTGCTGGACGTCGACCCCGGCACGGCGACCGCCCGGGTCGAGCCCGGCGTCGTCATGGCGATGCTGCAGCGCGAGGCGGCCCCGCACGGGCTGCGGTTCGGGCCCGACCCGTCGACCCAGGCCCGCGCCACGCTCGGCGGGATGATCGGGAACAACGCCTGCGGGCCGCGCGCCGTCGCCTACGGCCGGACCGCCGACAACGTGCTGGAGCTCGACGTCGTCGACGGCCGCGGCCGCCGGTTCACGGCCGGCAAGGGGCTGGACCCGGTCGCGGGCCTGGACGCCCTGGTGCGGGCCGAGATGGCGACGCTGCGCACCGAGCTCGGCCGGTTCGGCCGCCAGGTGTCCGGGTACTCGCTCGAGCACCTGCTGCCGGAGAACGGCGCCGACCTGGCCAAGGCGCTCGTCGGCACCGAGGGGACCGTCGTCACGCTGCTCGGGGCGACCGTGCGCCTGGTCCCGGTCTCGGCCGCGCCGGTGCTGGTCGTGCTCGGGTACCCCGACATGGCGACCGCCGCCGACGCCGTGCCCGCGCTGCTCGCGCACCGGCCGCTCGCCATCGAGGGCATGGACGCCCGGCTCGTCGACGTCGTCCGCCGGGTCAAGGGCGCCGCCGCCGTGCCGCCGCTGCCCGAGGGCGCGGGCTGGTTGATGGTCGAGGTCGCCGGGGACACGGTCGACGAGGCGCTGCAGCGCGCGCGGGCGCTCGCCGCGGACGCCGGCACCGGGGCCGTCGGCGTCTTCCCGCCCGGGCCCGAGGCCGCCGCCATGTGGCGAATCCGCGAGGACGGGGCGGGGCTCGGCGGCCGGACGCCGTCGGGGGAGCAGGCCTGGCCGGGGTTCGAGGACTCCGCGGTGCCGCCCGAGCGGCTCGGCGCCTACCTGCGCGAGCTCGAGGCGCTGATGGCGCAGCACGGCGTCGACGGCCTGGCCTACGGGCACTTCGGCGACGGCTGCGTGCACCTGCGGCTCGACGTCCCCATGGAGCGGTCCGGGGACCCGATGCGCGCGTTCATGACCGATGCCGCGCACCTGGTCGCGTCGCACGGGGGCTCCCTGTCCGGCGAGCACGGCGACGGCCGCGCGCGCTCCGAGCTGCTGCCGGTCATGTACTCGCCCGAGGCGATCGGCGCCTTCGAGGCGTTCAAGGCGCTGCTCGACCCGGATGACCTGCTCAACCCCGGTGTGCTGGTCCGGCCGAGGCCGCTGGACGCCGACCTGCGCCGCCCGCACGCGCACCCGATCCCGGCGGGCCACGGCGGGTTCGCCTACCAGCACGACCACCAGGACTTCACGACGGCCGTGCACCGGTGCGTCGGCGTCGGCAAGTGCCGGGCCGACTCCTCGGCGTCGGGCGGCTTCATGTGCCCGTCGTACCTGGCCACCCGCGACGAGAAGGACAGCACCCGCGGCCGGGCCCGGGTGCTGCAGGAGATGGCCAACGGGACGCTGGTCTCGCGCGGCTGGTCCTCGCCCGAGGTGCACGACGTGCTCGACCTCTGCCTGTCCTGCAAGGCGTGCTCGTCCGACTGCCCCGCGGGCGTCGACATGGCGCAGTACAAGGCGGAGGTGCTGCACCGCACCTACCGCGGGAAGCTGCGCCCGGTGAACCACTACGCGCTGGGCTGGCTGCCGCGCTGGACCCGCCTCGTCACCGGGGTGCCGGGGCTCGCGCGGGTCGCGAACGCCGTGCTCGGCGTCCGGCCGCTCGCGAAGGCCGTGCTCCAGCTCGGCGGCATGGACACGCGGCGGAAGATGGTCGACTTCGCGCCGTCGCCGTTCCGGTCCCGCGTGCGGCGCGGCGAGGTCGACGTGCGCCGCGACGGCGCGCCGACCGCCCAGGGCGCCGGCGCGATGTCGGTGACCGGGACCTCCGGCCGGCCACCGGTGCTGCTGTGGACCGACTCGTTCAGCGACGCGCTCGCCCCCTCGATCCCGGTCGCCGCGGTGCAGGTGCTGCGCCACGCCGGCTACGAGGTGCTGGTGCCCGAGCACGACGCCTGCTGCGGGCTCACGTGGATCTCGACCGGGCAGCTCGACGGCGCCCGCAAGCGGCTGACCCACCTGCTCGAGGTGCTCGGCCCGTACGCGGTCAACGGCGTGCCGATCGTCGGGCTCGAGCCGTCGTGCACCGCGGTGCTCCGGTCCGACCTGCTCGACCTGCTCCCCGACGACCCGCGCGCCGTCGCCGTGGCCCGCAGCACCCGGACGCTCGCCGAGCTGCTCACCGCGCCGGCCCCCGTCGGGCCGGGGGACCGGTGGCAGCTGCCCGACCTGTCCGACGTCACGGCCGTCGTGCAGCCGCACTGCCACCACCACGCCGTCATGACGTACACCGCCGACCGCACGCTGCTGCGCGAGGCGGGCGCGTCCTTCTCGGCGCTGGCCGGCTGCTGCGGGCTCGCCGGCAACTTCGGCATGGAGGCCGGGCACTACGACGTCTCGGTGCAGGTCGCGGAGCACGCGCTGCTGCCCGCGCTGCGGGACGCCGCACCCGGGGACGTGTTCCTGGCCGACGGCTACTCCTGCCGGACGCAGGCCGACCAGCTCGCCGGGGTCCAGGGCGTGCACCTCGCCGAGCTGCTGGCGGCGCACCTGCCGCGCTGACGTGCGCGGCCGGTCCGGGCCGGCTCGGGCCGGGTCGCGCCGGGCTGTGCGGGGCTGACGTGCGGATTTGGTCGCGGTGCGGGTGTGCCGTAGTCTTGCCGCTGCCCAAAGACCGCAGGTCGTCGGCTCGGTGTGCTCTCCCGCTTCCGCGGGGTGCGCCCGCGAGCCGCCCGAAGTCCCGCTCCGGCGGAGGCCCGCGCAGGTTGAGTTTCGATGGTCGTGCATCAGCACGTGCAACGAGCCCCGGCCTGCGCCGGGGCTCTTCTCGTGTGCGGGGTCGAGGACGACGCCCGGCGGCACCACCACCGGAAGGATTGCCATGGCGAGGCCGGACAAGGCAGCCGCTGTCGCAGAGCTCACGGACCAGTTCCGTGAGTCGAACGCGGCCGTGCTGACCGAGTACCGCGGGCTCACCGTCGCGCAGCTCAAGCAGCTGCGACGGTCGCTGAGCGGCAACGCGAACTACGCCGTGGTGAAGAACACGCTGACCGCGATCGCGGCCAAGGAAGCCGGCATCGAGGGGATCGGCGAGCTCTCGGGCCCGTCCGCCATCGCCTTCGTCACCGGTGACCCGGTCGAGGCCGCCAAGGGTCTGCGTGACTTCGCCAGGGCGAACCCCGCGCTGGTCATCAAGGGCGGTGTCCTCGACGGACGCGCCCTGACCGCCGCGGACGTCACCAAGCTCGCGGACCTCGAGTCCCGCGAGGTCCTGCTGGCCAAGGCGGCCGGTGCGATGAAGGCCAAGCTGTTCCAGACGGCTTACCTCTTCACCGCGCCCGCCTCGAAGGCCGTGCGCACCGTCGAGGCGCTGCGCGCCCAGCAGGAGACCGCCGACACCGCTGCCTGAGCCACCCCGGCTCAGACGCTCCCCACACTGCCCCGCACGGTCGCCCCGGCCGGCGAGGAACGAACGGAAGGAACCGCCATCATGGCGAAGCTCACCACCGACGAGCTCATCGAGCAGTTCAAGGGCCTCACCCTCATCGAGCTCTCCGAGTTCGTGAAGGCGTTCGAGGACGTCTTCGAGGTCACCGCCGCCGCTCCGGCCGCCGTGGCCGTCGCCGCCCCCGCCGGCGGTGCCGGTGACGCTGCTGCCGCCGAGGAGGAGAAGTCGGAGTTCGACGTCATCCTCGAGGCCGCCGGCGACAAGAAGATCCAGGTCATCAAGGAGGTGCGCGCCCTGACCTCCCTCGGCCTGAAGGAGGCCAAGGACCTCGTCGACGGTGCCCCCAAGCCCGTTCTCGAGAACGTCGCCAAGGACGCCGCGGACAAGGCCAAGGCCGCCCTCGAGGGCGCCGGCGCCACCGTCACCGTCAAGTGACCTGCTCCGGAGGTCGCGCGCTCGCGCGCTGACCCCCGGGACGCCTCGCGCGAAGGCCCGCACCCCCTCCGGGGTGCGGGCCTTCGCCGTCCCCGGCCGCCCCGTGCCGTTCCCACCGACGCCTGCGCCGGCGAGCCGGTGCCCTGCCCGGACGCCTCTCCGCGCCCGCGCCCGCGCTCCCGCCCCCGCTCCCGCCGCCGCCACGACCCGCGCCGCCAGCCGTTTCTCGCACCGCCCACCGATCTCCCGGCTGGCGATGCGAGAACCAGCGGGCGCCCCGCCTCGACCAAGCCGGCGCGGCGAGCGCCGCGCTGCCCCGCCTGCCGCGCTCGCGACGCGGCTTGCCCGGCCTGGCACGGGCGCGTCGCCAGCGCTTTCTCGCGTCGCACACCGGTGTTCCGGCTGGGGACGCGAGAATCGGCTGGCGATGCCGCCGGCCGAACCCGCACCGACGCGCCAGCGACCAGCGACCAGCGGGGGAGCGCGCGGAATGCCGCAGCAGGGTGCGGCGTTGCACCCGTTCGCAGGCCTCGGCGTGGTGTCGCCGTCGGCGGTGTGGCGCAGGTCCCATACCACGACGACTGGACTTGCCACCAGGTCTGTACTAGGCTAGCGCTTTGCGCTGGCCTGTGCCCGCGACCCCGTATAACCCGCGCCCACCAGGCATCGTAGTACGCGATGCCCGAAGGCCCGAGGCCGGGGGGTCGCGAACCGCCGGGCACGGCGCAGGGAACTCGATCTGCTGGGAAGGACCCCTCTTGGCTGCCTCGCGCACCTCCTCCGCAACGTCCGAAGCCATCGCGAACCGCACCATCTCCCGCCGTGTCTCGTTCGCCCGGATCAACGAGCCGCTCGAGGTCCCCGACCTCCTCGGCCTGCAGACGGACAGCTTCGACTGGCTGCTCGGCAACGAGAAGTGGCAGGCGCGCGTCGCCGCCGCTCTCGAGGCCGGCAACCAGGACGTCCCGGAGACCGCTGGACTGGAGGAGATCTTCGAGGAGATCTCCCCCATCGAGGACTTCGGCGGCACCATGTCGCTGTCGTTCCGCGAGCACCGTTTCGAGCCGCCGAAGTACACGGCCGACGAGTGCAAGGAGAAGGACTTCACCTACGCCGCGCCGCTGTTCGTCACCGCGGAGTTCGTGAACTACACCACCGGTGAGATCAAGAGCCAGACGGTCTTCATGGGCGACTTCCCGCTCATGAGCGAGCGCGGCACCTTCATCATCAACGGCACCGAGCGCGTCGTCGTGTCGCAGCTGGTCCGCTCCCCGGGCGTGTACTTCGAGCGCGCCGCCGACAAGACGTCCGACAAGGACGTGTTCTCGGTCAAGATGATCCCGAGCCGCGGTGCTTGGCTGGAGTTCGAGATCGACAAGCGCGACAACGTCGGCGTGCGCGTCGACCGCAAGCGCAAGCAGAACGCCACCGTGCTGCTCAAGGCCCTCGGCATGACCGAGTCGGAGATCCGCGAGGAGTTCGCGCAGTTCCCGGCCGTCATCGACACCCTGGAGAAGGACCACGTCCAGACCCAGGACGAGGCCCTGCTCGACCTGTACCGCAAGATCCGCCCGGGCGAGCCGCCGACCGTCGAGGCCGGTCGCGCGCTGATCGAGAACTTCTACTTCAACCCGAAGCGCTACGACCTGGCGAAGGTCGGCCGCTACAAGCTGAACAAGAAGCTCGGCATCGACGTCCCGCTGGCGGACTCCGTGCTGTCGCGCGACGACATCGTCGCCGCGATCAAGTACATGGCCGCGCTGCACGCCGACGTCGCCACCCTCCCGGGCACCCGGGGCGGCGAGCCGGTCGAGATCCGCGTCGAGACCGACGACATCGACCACTTCGGCAACCGCCGCATCCGCGCCGTGGGCGAGCTGATCCAGAACCAGGTCCGCACCGGTCTGTCCCGGATGGAGCGCGTCGTGCGCGAGCGCATGACGACGCAGGACGTCGAGGCGATCACGCCGCAGACCCTGATCAACATCCGTCCCGTCGTGGCCTCCATCAAGGAGTTCTTCGGGACCAGCCAGCTGTCGCAGTTCATGGACCAGAACAACCCGCTCGCCGGCCTGACGCACAAGCGTCGTCTGTCCGCGCTGGGCCCGGGTGGTCTGTCCCGCGACCGCGCCGGCATGGACGTCCGCGACGTCCACCCGTCCCACTACGGCCGCATGTGCCCGATCGAGACCCCCGAGGGCCCGAACATCGGCCTCATCGGCTCGCTCGCGTCGTTCGCGCGGATCAACCCGTTCGGCTTCATCGAGACGCCGTACCGCAAGGTCGTCAACGGCGTCGTCACGGACGAGGTGCACTACCTCACCGCCGACGACGAGGACCGCTACGTCATCGCCCAGGCGAACGCCGAGGTCGGTGCGGACAACCGCTTCGTGCAGGACACGGTGCTGGTCCGCGTCAAGGGCGGCGACACCGAGGACGTCCCCGCCGACGTCGTCGACTACATGGACGTCTCGCCGCGCCAGATGGTGTCGGCCGCGACGGCCCTGATCCCGTTCCTCGAGCACGACGACGCCAACCGCGCGCTCATGGGCGCCAACATGCAGCGTCAGGCCGTGCCGCTGGTCCGCTCCGAGGCGCCGCTGGTCGGCACCGGCATGGAGTGGCGCGCGGCGGTCGACGCCGGCGACGTCATCGTGGCCTCCAAGCCCGGTGTGGTCACCGAGGTGTCGGCGGACCTGATCACGGTCGCGAACGACGACGCCACCACGTCGACCTACCGCGCGGCGAAGTTCCGCCGCTCGAACCAGGGCACGTCCTACAACCAGCGCGTGCTGGTCGACCAGGGCGCCCGCGTCGAGGTCGGCTCCGTGCTGGCCGACGGCCCGGCCACGGACGAGGGCGAGCTGTCGCTCGGCCGCAACCTGCTGGTCGCGTTCATGTCGTGGGAGGGCCACAACTACGAGGACGCGATCATCCTGTCGCAGCGCCTCGTGCAGGACGACGTCCTGTCCTCGATCCACATCGAGGAGCACGAGGTCGACGCCCGCGACACCAAGCTCGGCCCGGAGGAGATCACGCGGGACATCCCGAACGTCTCCGAGGACGTGCTGGCGGACCTGGACGAGCGCGGCATCATCCGCATCGGCGCCGAGGTCTCCGCGGGCGACGTGCTGGTCGGCAAGGTCACCCCCAAGGGCGAGACCGAGCTGACCCCGGAGGAGCGCCTGCTGCGCGCGATCTTCGGCGAGAAGGCCCGCGAGGTCCGCGACACGTCGCTGAAGGTGCCGCACGGCGAGTCCGGCACGGTCATCGAGGTCCGCACGTTCAACCGCGAGGACGGCGACGAGCTGCCCGCCGGCGTGAACGAGCTCGTCCGCGTCTACATCGCCCAGCGCCGCAAGATCACGGACGGCGACAAGCTCGCCGGCCGCCACGGCAACAAGGGCGTCATCTCCAAGATCCTGCCCGTCGAGGACATGCCGTTCCTCGAGGACGGCACGGCAGTGGACATCGTCCTGAACCCGATGGGTGTCCCGGGGCGCATGAACGTCGGCCAGGTCCTGGAGGTCCACCTCGGGTGGATCGCCAAGCAGGGCTGGAACGTCGAGCTGGCTCAGGGCGACCTGTCCTGGGTCGACCAGGTGCCCGACATCGCGAAGTCGTCCGAGCCGGGCGTCCCGGTCGCGACGCCGGTGTTCGACGGCGTGCCGGAGGAGACCCTCACCGGTCTGCTCGGCGCCACGCTGCCGAACCGCGACGGCGAGCGCATGGTCGGCGTCGACGGCAAGGCCCGCCTGTTCGACGGCCGCTCCGGCGAGCCGTTCCCGGACCCGGTGGCCGTCGGCTACATGTACATCCTCAAGCTGCACCACCTGGTGGACGACAAGATCCACGCCCGCTCGACCGGCCCGTACTCGATGATCACGCAGCAGCCGCTGGGTGGTAAGGCGCAGTTCGGTGGCCAGCGGTTCGGCGAGATGGAGGTGTGGGCCCTCGAGGCGTACGGCGCCGCCTACACGCTGCAGGAGCTCCTCACCATCAAGTCGGACGACATCCCCGGCCGCGTGAAGGTGTACGAGGCGATCGTCAAGGGCGAGAACATCCCCGACTCGGGGATCCCGGAGTCCTTCAAGGTCCTCCTCAAGGAGATGCAGTCGCTCTGCCTGAACGTGGAGGTGCTGTCCTCGGACGGCGTGTCCATCGACATGCGCGAGAACGACGACGAGGTGTACCGCGCCGCCGAGGAGCTGGGCATCGACCTGTCGCGGCGCCCGAACGCCGCCAGCACCATCGACGAGATCTGACGCCGAGCGCCGCCGGCCCCCCGCCCTCCTGGGCGACGGGCCGGCGGTCCGCCCGCACCCCTTGCACCATTCCGTTCCGCCGGGCCGCGACATCGCGGGAGCCGGCAAGCGAAGGAAGTAGGACCCCTTGCTCGACGTCAACGTCTTCGACGAGCTGCGCATCGGCCTGGCCACGGCCGACGACATCCGGACCTGGTCGCACGGCGAGGTCAAGAAGCCCGAGACCATCAACTACCGCACCCTGAAGCCGGAGAAGGACGGGCTCTTCTGCGAGAAGATCTTCGGCCCCACCCGGGACTGGGAGTGCTACTGCGGCAAGTACAAGCGCGTGCGCTTCAAGGGCATCATCTGCGAGCGCTGCGGCGTCGAGGTGACCCGCTCGAAGGTCCGCCGTGAGCGCATGGGCCACATCGAGCTCGCCGCGCCCGTCACGCACATCTGGTTCTTCAAGGGCGTGCCCTCGCGCCTCGGCTACCTGCTCGACCTCGCCCCGAAGGACCTCGAGAAGGTCATCTACTTCGCGGCGTACATGATCACGTGGGTCGACGTGGACGGTCGCCAGGAGGACCTGCCGAACCTCCAGAACGAGATCGACCTGGAGCGCAAGGAGATCGCGGACCGCCGCGACAACGACATCAACACCCGCGCGTCGAAGCTCGAGGCCGACCTGGCCGAGCTCGAGGCCGAGGGTGCCAAGGCCGACGCCCGCCGCAAGGTGCGCGACTCCGCCGAGCGCGAGATGGCGCAGATCCGCAAGCGCGCGGACGCCGAGATCGAGCGTCTCGACACCATCTGGGACCGGTTCAAGAACCTCAAGGTCGCCGACCTCGAGGGCGACGAGCTGCTCTACCGCCAGCTGCAGGACCGCTACGGCAACTACTTCGAGGGCTCGATGGGCGCCTCGGCGATCCAGAAGCGGCTCGAGGCGTTCGACCTGGAGGCGGAGAGCGAGAACCTGCGCGAGATCATCCGCTCGGGCAAGGGCCAGCGCAAGACCCGGGCGCTGAAGCGCCTCAAGGTCGTCAACGCGTTCCTCACCACGACGAACTCGCCGACCGGCATGGTGCTGGACGCCGTCCCGGTCATCCCGCCGGACCTGCGCCCGATGGTGCAGCTCGACGGTGGCCGGTTCGCCACGTCCGACCTGAACGACCTGTATCGCCGCGTGATCAACCGGAACAACCGCCTCAAGCGGCTCCTGGACCTGGGCGCGCCGGAGATCATCGTCAACAACGAGAAGCGGATGCTCCAGGAGGCCGTGGACTCGCTGTTCGACAACGGCCGCCGCGGCCGCCCGGTCACGGGCCCCGGCAACCGTCCGCTGAAGTCGATCTCCGACATGCTCAAGGGCAAGCAGGGCCGGTTCCGCCAGAACCTGCTCGGCAAGCGCGTCGACTACTCGGGCCGTTCGGTCATCGTCGTCGGCCCGCAGCTCAAGCTGCACCAGTGCGGTCTGCCCAAGCAGATGGCGCTCGAGCTGTTCAAGCCGTTCGTGATGAAGCGCCTGGTCGACCTGAACCACGCGCAGAACATCAAGTCGGCCAAGCGCATGGTCGAGCGCGCGCGCCCGGTCGTGTGGGACGTGCTCGAGGAGGTCATCACCGAGCACCCCGTGCTGCTGAACCGTGCGCCCACGCTGCACCGTCTCGGCATCCAGGCGTTCGAGCCCCAGCTGGTCGAGGGCAAGGCGATCCACCTGCACCCGCTCGTCTGCGGCGCGTTCAACGCCGACTTCGACGGCGACCAGATGGCCGTGCACCTGCCCCTGAGCGCGGAGGCGCAGGCCGAGGCCCGCATCCTCATGCTCTCGAGCAACAACATCCTGAAGCCGTCCGACGGCCGCCCCGTGACCATGCCCTCGCAGGACATGATCATCGGCCTGTTCCACCTGACCTCCGACAAGGAGGACCCGGTGGGTGCCGGCCGTGCGTTCAGCTCGGTGTCCGAGGCGATCATGGCGTTCGACCAGGGGTCCCTGGACCTCAACGCGGTCGTCAAGATCCGCATGGAGGGCCTCGTGCTGCCCGAGGACCAGCGCCCCGAGGGCTGGGACGGCGGGACGATCTCGTTCGAGACCACCCTGGGCCGCGCGCTGTTCAACGAGCTGCTGCCGGTCGACTACCCGTACGAGAACGGCGTCGTCGACAAGAAGCGGCTGTCGGTCATCGTCAACGACCTGGCGGAGCGGTACCCGAAGGTCGAGGTCGCCGCGTCGCTGGACGCCCTGAAGGAGGCCGGCTTCCGCTGGGCCACCCGCTCGGGCGTGACCATCGCGATCTCGGACGTCGCGGCGCCGACCGCCAAGGCGGAGATCCTCGCGGAGCACGAGGCGCGCGCGACGAAGGTGCAGGGCCAGTACGACAAGGGCCTCATCACCGACGACGAGCGTCGCCAGGAGCTCATCGAGATCTGGACGCAGGCCACCGACAAGGTCGCCAAGGCCATGCAGGAGAACTTCAACTCCCGCAACACCGTGTTCCGCATGGTGGGCTCGGGTGCGCGAGGCAACTGGATGCAGGTCCGGCAGATCGCCGGCATGCGCGGCCTGGTGGCGAACCCGAAGGGCGAGATCATCCCGCGCCCGATCAAGGCGAACTACCGCGAGGGCCTGTCCGTCCTCGAGTACTTCATCGCGACGCACGGCGCCCGCAAGGGTCTGGCGGACACCGCGCTGCGGACCGCCGACTCGGGCTACCTGACCCGTCGTCTGGTGGACGTGTCGCAGGACGTCATCGTCCGCGAGGAGGACTGCGGCACCGAGCGCGGCCTGACCATGCCGATCGGCGTGGCCACCGCGGGCGGCACGCTGCGCCGCCACGACAAGGTGGAGACCTCGGTCTTCTCCCGCACGCTGGCGACCGACGCCGAGATCGACGGCCAGGTCATCGGCAGCGCCGGTGACGACATCGGCGACGTGCTGCTGGACCGCCTGCTGGCGGCCGGCGTCGAGTCGCTGAAGGTCCGGTCCGTGCTGACCTGCGAGTCCCGCGTGGGCACCTGCGCCAAGTGCTACGGCCGCTCGCTGGCCACCGGCAAGCTCGTCGACATCGGCGAGGCCGTCGGCATCATCGCGGCGCAGTCCATCGGTGAGCCCGGTACCCAGCTGACGATGCGTACCTTCCACACCGGTGGTGTCGCGTCGGCCGAGGACATCACGCAGGGTCTGCCGCGTGTCCAGGAGCTGTTCGAGGCCCGCACCCCCAAGGGTGAGAGCCCCATCGCCGAGTTCTCCGGCCGGATCACGATCGACGAGGCCGACCGGACCCGTCGCCTCGTGCTCACGCCGGACGACGGCTCGGAGGAGATCGCCTACCCGATCACCAAGCGCTCGCGCCTGCTGATCAGCGACGGCGACCACGTCGAGGTCGGCACCCAGCTGGTCCAGGGTGCGGTGGACCCGAAGAAGGTCCTGCGCATCCTCGGCCCGCGCGCCACCCAGAAGCACCTGGTGGACGAGGTCCAGGAGGTCTACAACTCCCAGGGCGTGGACATCCACGACAAGCACATCGAGGTCATCGTGCGGCAGATGCTGCGTCGCGTGACCGTGCTCGACTCGGGTGACACGGGCCTGCTGCCGGGCGAGCTGGCCGAGCGCGGCCGGTTCGAGGACTTCAACCGGCGTGCGGTCGCCGAGGGCGGTCAGCCGGCCTCGGGTCGTCCGGAGCTGATGGGCATCACGAAGGCGTCGCTCGCGACGGACTCGTGGCTGTCGGCGGCCTCCTTCCAGGAGACGACCCGCGTCCTCACCGAGGCCGCGATGTCGGGCCGCTCCGACCCGCTGCTGGGCCTGAAGGAGAACGTGATCCTCGGCAAGCTGATCCCCGCCGGTACGGGCCTGCCCCGCTACCACGAGGTGTCGGTGGAGCCCACCGAGGAGGCGAAGGCCGAGCTGTACCCGTCCTTCGGCTACGACGAGATCGACTTCCCCGCCCTGGGCCTCGGCTCGGGCGAGGCGATCCCGCTCGAGGACATCGACTTCGGCGACTACCGCTGACGTCACGTCCTGACCGGTCCGAGGGGGTCCGCCGCGCACGTCGCGACGGGCCCCCTCGGCCGTGCGGCCCGCGCCGGCCGGCCCGCCGGGAACACCCGGCGGGGGAGCGGCGTTGTGCTCACGACCGACGTGCTCGGACCCGCACGCACCGGCTTTGACGGTGCGGGGACCGGCGAGTAACGTTGGACACCGTGCCCGCGCCGTCGGGCCCTCGCGCGCGCTCTGCAAGGAGCGCAGGGTGAACACCCCCTGAAGCCGCACCTCGACCCCGTCAGCGGGGGAGAAGCGTGGGGCAGGACGGGGCGACACGCCCGGGCGCGGGGGTCGGTTCGGGACGCAAGACCGACCGGGGTAGTCGCGCGACGGGCGACGATCCGGGACTTTCGCCGGCCGTCCAGGGTGACGGGTGCCGGTCAGACCAGACTTCACCTAGCGACGGAGACGTAGTGCCTACGATCCAGCAGCTGGTCCGCAAGGGCCGGACGCCGAAGACGAACAAGTCGAAGACCCCTGCCCTGCAGGGCAGCCCGCAGCGCCGCGGCGTCTGCACCCGCGTGTACACGACCACCCCGAAGAAGCCGAACTCGGCTCTCCGCAAGGTCGCGCGCGTCAAGCTCTCCTCGGGCATCGAGGTCACGGCCTACATCCCCGGTGAGGGCCACAACCTGCAGGAGCACTCCATCGTGCTCGTCCGCGGCGGTCGCGTGAAGGACCTCCCCGGTGTGCGTTACAAGATCATCCGTGGTGCTCTGGACACCCAGGGCGTGAAGAACCGTAAGCAGGCGCGTAGCCGCTACGGCGCGAAGAAGGGCTGAACCGATGCCTCGTAAGGGTCCGGCTCCCAAGCGGCCGCTCATCATCGACCCGGTCTACGGATCGCCCGTCGTCACCCAGCTGATCAACAAGGTCCTCCTCGACGGCAAGAAGTCCGTCGCCGAGGCCATCGTCTACGGCGCGCTCGAGGGCGTCCGCGAGAAGACCCAGGGCGACCCGGTCGTCGTGCTCAAGCGCGCGCTGGACAACGTCCGCCCGTCGCTCGAGGTGCGTTCCCGCCGCGTCGGTGGTGCGACCTACCAGGTCCCGGTCGAGGTCCGCCCCGTCCGCCAGACCACCCTCGCCCTGCGCTGGCTCACGGACTACTCCCGCGCCCGCCGCGAGAAGACCATGACCGAGCGTCTGATGAACGAGATCCTCGACGCGTCCAACGGCCTGGGTGCCGCGGTGAAGCGCCGTGAGGACATGCACAAGATGGCCGAGTCCAACAAGGCGTTCGCCCACTACCGCTGGTAATCCCAGCAGTAGGCGAACCCCACTACCGAGGGGCTGAACCTGTGGCACTGGACGTGCTGACGGACCTGAACAAGGTCCGCAACATCGGCATCATGGCGCACATCGATGCCGGCAAGACGACGACGACCGAGCGGATCCTGTACTACACGGGCGTCAACTACAAGATCGGCGAGACCCACGACGGTGCGTCGACGACGGACTGGATGGAGCAGGAGCAGGAGCGTGGCATCACGATCACGTCCGCTGCTGTGACCGCCTTCTGGAACAAGGGCAAGTCGAACGAGACGCAGATCAACGTCATCGACACGCCCGGTCACGTCGACTTCACCGTCGAGGTGGAGCGCTCGCTGCGCGTGCTCGACGGCGCGGTCGCGGTGTTCGACGGCAAGGAGGGCGTGGAGCCCCAGTCGGAGACCGTCTGGCGCCAGGCCGACAAGTACGAGGTCCCCCGCATCTGCTTCGTCAACAAGATGGACAAGCTGGGCGCGGACTTCTACTTCACGGTCGACACCATCGTGAACCGCCTCAAGGCCAAGCCGCTGGTCATCCAGCTGCCGATCGGCTCCGAGAACGACTTCATCGGCGTCGTCGACCTGGTCGAGATGCGCGCGCTCGTGTGGCGTGGCGAGACCGAGATGGGCGCGAAGTACGAGATCGAGGAGATCCCGGCCGACCTCCAGGACCGGGTCGACAAGTTCCGCAGCGAGCTGCTCGAGGCCGTCGCCGAGACCGACGACGACCTGCTCGAGAAGTTCCTGGGCGGTGAGGAGCTCACGGTCGCCGAGATCAAGTCCGGCATCCGCAAGCTCACCATCTCCGGCGAGGCGTTCCCGGTCCTGTGCGGCTCGGCGTTCAAGAACAAGGGCGTCCAGCCCATGCTCGACGCCGTCGTCGACTTCCTCCCGTCGCCCCTCGACGTCCCGGCCATCCAGGGCCACGACGTCAAGGACGAGGAGGTCGTCATCGAGCGGCACCCGGACGCCACCGAGCCGTTCTCGGCCCTGGCGTTCAAGATCGCCGCGCACCCGTTCTTCGGCAAGCTCACCTTCATCCGCGTGTACTCGGGGAAGGTCGTGCAGGGCGCCCAGGTGCTCAACGCGACCAAGGGCAAGAAGGAGCGCATCGGGAAGATCTTCCAGATGCACGCCAACAAGGAGAACCCGGTCGACGAGGCGACGGCGGGCCACATCTACGCGTTCATCGGCCTGAAGGACGTCACCACCGGTGACACCCTCTGCGCCCTCGACGCGCCGGTGGTCCTGGAGTCCATGACCTTCCCGGAGCCCGTCATCGACGTGGCGATCGAGCCGAAGACCAAGGGCGACCAGGAGAAGCTCTCCACCGCGATCCAGAAGCTCGCCGAGGAGGACCCGACGTTCCGCGTCCGCCTGGACGAGGAGACCGGCCAGACCGTCATCGGCGGCATGGGCGAGCTCCACCTCGACATCCTGGTCGACCGCATGCGGCGCGAGTTCAAGGTCGAGGCGAACGTCGGCAAGCCGCAGGTGGCGTACCGCGAGACGATCCGCCGCAAGGTGGAGAAGATCGACTACACGCACAAGAAGCAGACCGGTGGCTCCGGGCAGTTCGCCAAGGTCCAGATGACCTTCGAGCCGCTCGAGTCCGAGGACGGCGCGATGTACGAGTTCGTGAACGCCGTCACCGGTGGTCGCGTGCCTCGCGAGTACATCCCGTCCGTGGACCAGGGCATCCAGTCCGCGATGCAGCTGGGCGTGCTGGCCGGCTTCCCGCTGGTGGGCGTCAAGGCCACGCTGCTCGACGGTGCCGCGCACGACGTCGACTCCTCGGAGATGGCGTTCAAGATCGCCGGTTCCATGATCCTCAAGGAGGCCGCCCGCAAGGCCGACCCCGTGCTCCTCGAGCCGGTCATGGCCGTCGAGGTGCGCACGCCCGAGGAGTACATGGGCGACGTGATCGGCGACATCAACTCGCGGCGCGGCATGATCCAGTCCATGGAGGACGCGACGGGCGTGAAGGTGATCCGCGCCCAGGTTCCTCTCTCCGAGATGTTCGGGTACGTCGGTGACCTGCGGTCGAAGACCCAGGGTCGCGCGGTGTACTCGATGCAGTTCGACAGCTACGCCGAGGTGCCTCGGAATGTTGCCGACGAGATCATCAAGAAGACCCGGGGCGAGTAGTCCCACAGGTCGAACCGAGTACGACCAATCAACCCGACCCGTAGGACCGCACGTCCGCAGGGGCACTGAGCCCCTGCATCGTTCGGCAATCTCTACACCAGAGTCCTGAGGAGGACCCAGTGGGCAAGGCGAAGTTCGAGCGGACGAAGCCGCACGTCAACATCGGGACCATCGGTCACGTCGACCACGGCAAGACGACGCTGACTGCTGCGATCTCGAAGGTGCTGCACGACAAGTACCCCGACCTGAACCCCTTCACGCCTTTCGACGAGATCGACAAGGCGCCCGAGGAGAAGCAGCGCGGCATCACCATCAACATCGCGCACGTCGAGTACCAGACGGAGAAGCGTCACTACGCTCACGTCGACGCGCCCGGTCACGCCGACTACATCAAGAACATGATCACCGGTGCGGCGCAGATGGACGGCGCCATCCTGGTGGTCGCCGCCACCGACGGCCCGATGGCCCAGACGCGTGAGCACGTCCTGCTCGCCCGTCAGGTCGGCGTGCCCTACCTGCTCGTGGCGCTCAACAAGTCCGACATGGTCGACGACGAGGAGATCCTCGAGCTCGTCGAGATGGAGGTCCGCGAGCTGCTGTCGTCGCAGGGCTTCGACGGTGACGAGGCGCCGGTCATCCGCGTCTCCGGCCTGAAGGCCCTCGAGGGCGACCCCCAGTGGGTCAAGTCCGTCGAGGACCTGCTGGACGCCGTGGACGAGTCCGTCCCGGAGCCGGTCCGTGACATGGACAAGCCGTTCCTCATGCCGATCGAGGACGTCTTCACCATCACCGGTCGTGGCACCGTCGTCACCGGCAAGGTCGACCGCGGCAAGCTGCAGATCAACTCCGAGGTCGAGATCGTCGGCATCCGCCCGGCGCAGAAGACCACGGTCACCGGTATCGAGATGTTCCACAAGCAGATGGACGAGGCGTGGGCCGGCGAGAACTGCGGCCTCCTGCTCCGTGGCACCAAGCGTGAGGACGTCGAGCGCGGCCAGGTCGTCGTGAAGCCGGGCTCGATCACGCCGCACACCGAGTTCGAGGGCCAGGTCTACATCCTGGCCAAGGACGAGGGCGGGCGTCACAACCCGTTCTACTCGAACTACCGTCCGCAGTTCTACTTCCGGACGACCGACGTCACCGGCGTCATCACGCTGCCCGAGGGCACCGAGATGGTCATGCCGGGCGACAACACGGAGATCTCCGTGACGCTGATCCAGCCCATCGCGATGGAGGAGGGCCTCGGCTTCGCCATCCGCGAGGGTGGCCGCACCGTCGGCTCGGGCCGCGTCACCAAGATCAACAAGTGATCTGATCCCCTCGGGGACCTGATCCACCGGGAGGGCCCGGGTGCTTCGGCACCCGGGCCCTTTCTGCGTGCCCGGCCCCGGTCGGGGCGTGCCCACCCGGAGCCGCCCACATCGCCAGCCGATTCTCGCGTCGCCCCCTGATCTTCCGGCTGGCGGTGCGAGAACCGGCTGGCGGCCGACCCGCGCCAGGGAGCGGCACCAGGACGACCACAGGGGCAGGCACCCGGCACGGTCCCCAGGGGGAGCGCGCGATGCCGCTGACCGTCCTGTGGTGCCGGACACCGTGGGCGCCATGCGCGACGAGCTGCTCGGCTCCCTCCCGCCCGGCGTGATCCTGCACCGGGACGCCGCGGCCGGCGGGATCGGCGGGCACGCGCTGCGGCGTGCGCTGCGGGACGGGAGCCTGGCCCAGGTCCGGCCCGGTGCGTACGTCCGGGGTCCGGAGTGGCGGGCGAGCTCCCCGGAGGGGCGGCAGCTGCTGGCGGTGCGGGCGGCGGCGCGGCAGCTCGCCGACCCGGTCTTCTCCCACGAGTCCGCCGCCGCCGTGTGGGGGCTGCCGCTGGTCGAGGCCGCCGGGGGCGTGCACGTGCTCGGCCCGCCCGGGGCGGACGGGAGCCCCCGTGGCACCGGGACCCGTGCCGGCATCACCCGGCACGCGGCGTCGGCGAGCATGTCGGTCGTGGAGCGGGACGGGCTACGGCTGACCGGCGTCCTCGACACGGTGCTGGCGATGGCACGGGACCGGGACCTGCGGCGCGCCCTGCCGGTGGCCGACGCCGCGCTCCGGGCCGGGCTCGTGACGGGTGACGACCTCCGCGACGAGGTCGCACGCCGGGCCGGGCTCCGCGGAGCACGCCGCATGCGGGTGGTGGCCGCGCTGGCCGACGGGCAGGCGGAGTCGGCGGGGGAGTCGGTGAGCCGCGCGCGCATCCACCTGGACGGGTACGCGCAGCCTGCGCTGCAGGTGCCGTTCGTCCGCGGTGGCTCGACGGTGGCGCGCGTCGACTTCTGGTGGCGGGACGTGCGGGTGGTGGGGGAGTTCGACGGCCGCCGGAAGTACCGCGTCGACGGGGTCGGCGACCGGCGCGCGGTCGAGGAGCGGCTCTGGGCGGAGAAGCGCCGCGAGGACCAGGTCCGCTCGACCGGCGCCCGGGTCGTGCGCTGGACCTGGCACGAGGCCTGGCACCCCGGCCCCCTGTCGGCGCTGCTGCGGGATGCCGGCGTGCCGCGCGCGGGATCGCCAGCCGTTTCTCGCACGGCAGGCTGAGGCATCGGCCGGGGATGCGAGAATCGGCTGGCGACGCGGGTCGGAGTCGAGAGGCGACGCGGGCGCCGGCGCGTGATCGTGCGGGTGTGATGCACGTCCGGTTGGACCTTTCGGGGTACGCCTGGCACACTAGACAAGTTGCCCGACGACGGGAGCACCTGCGCGCGTGCGCTCAGGAGCTCCGACCGAACGGGCGAAGGACGCGTGCGAGTCCAGCTCCAGCCCGGGGTCACCCGGCGTCGGACTCCATCACCACATCGACCTCGTCCCCGATGCCGCACGCCCCGCGCGCGGCCCGGAGACCGGCGCGAAGGTATGTCGCGAAAAGCGACACGCCCGAGTGCGGGGGTCGGACACAGGCAGTTCGAAGAGAGAGAGACAGACGACGCCATGGCGGGACAGAAGATCCGCATCCGGCTCAAGTCCTACGACCACGAGGTCATCGACAGCTCGGCGCGCAAGATCGTCGACACGGTGAGCCGCGCTGGTGCGACGGTCGTTGGCCCGGTGCCGCTCCCGACGGAGAAGAACGTCTTCGTCGTCATCCGGTCGCCCCACAAGTACAAGGACAGCCGCGAGCACTTCGAGATGCGCACGCACAAGCGGCTCATCGACATCATCGATCCCACGCCGAAGGCGGTCGACTCGCTCATGCGTCTCGACCTGCCCGCGGACGTGAACATCGAGATCAAGCTCTGACGCTGGGAAGGAACTGATCTTCATGGTTACCCAGCAGAACGCGCGCCCCGTCACGGCGGTGCTCGGCACGAAGCTCGGTATGACGCAGGTCTGGGACGCCGATGGCCGTCTCGTCCCCGTCACCGTGGTCGCTGTCGGCACCAACGTCGTGACCCAGGTCCGCTCCGCTGAGGCTGACGGTTACGCCGCGATCCAGCTGGCCTACGGCCAGATCGACCCGCGCAAGGTGACCAAGCCGCTGAAGGGCCACTTCGAGAAGGCCGGGGTCACCCCCCGCCGGCACGTGGCCGAGATCCGCACGTCGGACGCGGCCGAGTTCACGCTCGGCCAGGAGATCACCGCCGAGGCGTTCGCCGCCGGCGCTCTGGTCGACGTGATCGGCACCACCAAGGGCAAGGGCACCGCCGGTGTCATGAAGCGCCACGGGTTCTCCGGCGTCGGCGCCTCGCACGGTGCGCACCGCAACCACCGCAAGCCGGGCTCGATCGGTGGCGCCTCGACGCCGTCGCGCGTGTTCAAGGGCGTGCGGATGGCCGGTCGCATGGGCCACGCCCGCCAGACCACCCAGAACCTGACCGTGCACGCGGTCGACGTCGAGAAGGGTCTGCTGCTGCTCAAGGGCGCGGTTCCCGGCCCGAAGCGTGGCGTCGTCGTCGTGCGTACCGCCGTGAAGGGGGCATGAACCCCATGTCCGAGACGCTGACCGTCGACGTCGTCGACACCGCGGGCAAGAAGGCCGGCACGGCCGAGCTGCCCGGTGAGGTGTTCGACGCCCAGACGAACATCCCGCTGATCCACCAGGTCGTCGTGGCGCAGCTCGCCGCGGCTCGCCAGGGCACCCACGACACGAAGAACCGTGGCGAGGTCCGTGGTGGCGGCAAGAAGCCGTACAAGCAGAAGGGCACCGGCCGCGCCCGTCAGGGCTCGACCCGTGCGCCGCAGTTCGCCGGCGGTGGCACCGTCCACGGCCCGACCCCGCGCGACTACTCCCAGCGGACCCCGAAGAAGATGAAGGCCGCGGCGCTCCGCGGTGCTCTCTCGGACCGCGCCCGCGCCGGCCGCGTCCACGTCGTCACCGGCTTCGGTGTCAACGAGGCGCCCTCGACCAAGGCCGCCGTGAGCGTGCTGGACCAGCTGTCCGGCCGCAAGCACGTCCTCGTGGTCGTGGAGCGTGCGGACGAGCTCGCGTGGAAGTCGCTGCGCAACGTCGAGCGGGTCCACCTGCTCGTCGCCGACCAGCTCAACACCTACGACGTGCTCGTCTCCGACGACGTCGTGTTCACCCAGGGCGCGCTCGACACGTTCCTCGCCGGCCCCACCAAGGGCCGCGGCGCGACCGCTGTCGCGACGTCGTCCGAGGCCGAGGAGGACGCCAAGTGACCACCGTCGTCAAGGACCCCCGCGACATCCTGATCGCGCCGGTCGTCTCCGAGAAGAGCTACGGGCTGCTCGACGAGGGCAAGTACACCTTCATCGTCGACCCCCGGGCCAACAAGACCGAGATCAAGATCGCGGTCGAGCAGGTCTTCTCGGTCAAGGTCGAGTCCGTGAACACGATCAACCGCAAGGGCAAGACGCGGCGGACCAAGTTCGGCATGGGCAAGCGCAAGGACACGAAGCGCGCGATCGTCACCCTCCGCGAGGGCACGATCGACATCTTCGGCGGACCGGTCGGCTGACCGGGCCCGAGAGCAGATTGAGGACAGATCCCCATGGGAATCCGTAAGTACAAGCCGACGACGCCGGGGCGCCGTGGCGCGAGCGTCGCCGACTTCGTCGAGATCACGCGCTCCACGCCGGAGAAGTCTCTGGTCCGCCCGCTGCACAAGACCGGTGGTCGCAACTCGACCGGCCGCGTCACCATGCGGCACCAGGGTGGTGGCCACAAGCGCGCCTACCGCGTGATCGACTTCCGTCGTCACGACAAGGACGGCGTGCCGGCCAAGGTCGCGCACATCGAGTACGACCCCAACCGCACGGCGCGCATCGCGCTCCTGCACTACGCGGACGGCGAGAAGCGCTACATCATCGCGCCGAACAAGCTGAAGCAGGGCGACGTCATCGAGAACGGTGCCGGCGCGGACATCAAGCCCGGCAACAACCTGCCGCTGCGCAACATCCCGACCGGTACGACGATCCACGCCATCGAGCTCAAGCCGGGCGGCGGCGCCAAGATCGCCCGCTCCGCGGGTGCCTCGGTGCAGCTGGTCGCGAAGGACGGGCCCTACGCGCAGCTGCGCATGCCGTCCGGCGAGATCCGCAACGTCGACCTGCGCTGCCGCGCGACGGTCGGCGAGGTGGGCAACGCCGAGCAGTCGAACATCAACTGGGGCAAGGCCGGCCGCATGCGCTGGAAGGGCAAGCGCCCCTCCGTCCGCGGTGTGGCGATGAACCCGATCGACCACCCGCACGGTGGTGGTGAGGGCAAGACGTCCGGTGGTCGTCACCCGGTGAGCCCCTGGGGCCAGCCGGAGGGCCGCACGCGTCGCCCCAACAAGCCGAGCGACAAGCTCATCGTCCGTCGCCGTCGCACCGGCAAGAAGCGCTGATAGGAGCCGGGAGATATGCCTCGCAGCCTGAAGAAGGGGCCCTTCGTCGACGGGCACCTGCAGAAGAAGGTCGACGTGCAGAACGCCGCCGGCACCAAGAACGTCATCAAGACCTGGTCGCGTCGTTCGATGATCACGCCCGACTTCCTGGGTCACACCTTCGCGGTGCACGACGGCCGCAAGCACACGCCGGTGTTCGTGACGGAGTCGATGGTCGGGCACAAGCTCGGCGAGTTCGCCCCGACGCGCACGTTCCGCGGCCACGAGAAGGACGACCGGAAGGGCCGTCGCCGCTGACCCCCGGGTCAGCGATGCGACTGCCCTGACGGCAGAGACAAGAAGGCAGGACAGCAATGGAAGCCAAGGCGAAGGCGCGGTTCGTCCGCGTCACGCCCCAGAAGGCCCGGCGCGTCGTGGACCTCATCCGTGGCAAGCAGGCCGGCGAGGCCGTGTCGACGCTGAAGTTCGCGCCGCAGGCCGCGGGTGAGACGGTCCTCAAGGTCGTCGAGTCCGCGATCGCGAACGCCCGCGAGGGCGCCAAGCGTGCCGGCGAGCGCTTCGACGAGGGCAACCTCTACGTGGCCGAGGCGTTCGTGGACGAGGGTCCGACGCTGAAGCGGTTCCGCCCCCGGGCGCAGGGCCGCGCGAGCCAGATCCTCAAGCGCACGAGCCACATCACCGTGGTCGTCGCCGAGCGTGAGACGAAGGGAAGGGCCTGACAGTGGGACAGAAGGTCAACCCGCTCGGGTACCGCCTGGGCATCACGACCGACCACCGCTCGCGGTGGTTCGCCGACTCGACCAAGCCGGGTCAGCGGTACCGCGACTACGTCCGCGAGGACGTGCAGATCCGCAAGCTCATGGCCACCGGTCTCGAGCGCGCGGGCATCGCCAAGGTGGAGATCGAGCGGACGCGTGACCGCGTGCGCGTCGACATCCACACGGCGCGCCCGGGCATCGTCATCGGTCGCCGCGGCGCCGAGGCCGACCGCATCCGCGGCGAGCTCGAGAAGCTCACGGGCAAGCAGGTCCAGCTGAACATCCTCGAGGTGAAGAACGCCGAGATCGAGGCCCAGCTGGTCGCCCAGGGCATCGCCGAGCAGCTGGCGAGCCGCGTGTCCTTCCGCCGTGCGATGCGCAAGGGCATGCAGTCCGCGCAGCGCGCCGGCGCCAAGGGCATCCGGGTGCAGGTCTCCGGCCGCCTCGGCGGCGCGGAGATGAGCCGCACGGAGTTCTACCGCGAGGGCCGCGTGCCCCTGCACACGCTCCGCGCGAACATCGACTACGGCTTCTTCGAGGCCCGCACGACCTTCGGCCGCATCGGCGTGAAGGTCTGGGTCTACAAGGGCGACATGACCGAGCGCGAGTTCGCCCGCGAGCAGGCCACGCAGGCCCCCCGCCAGAGCCGTGGTCCGCGTGCGGACCGTGGTGACCGTGGTGGCGACCGTGGCCCGCGCGGCGGCGGCCCCCGTCGGAACGACCGGACCGAGGCCCCCGCGGCCGAGGCCGCCGCTCCGGCTGCCGCCCCGGCGGAGACGACCGCTCCTGAGACCGGAACGGAGGCCTGAGCCGTGCTGATCCCGCGCAGGCTGAAGCACCGCAAGCAGCACCACCCGGGGCGCTCCGGCGCCGCGACCGGTGGCACCGCGATCTCGTTCGGCGAGTACGGCATCCAGGCTCTCGAGCCCGCCTACGTCACGAACCGCCAGATCGAGGCTGCTCGTATCGCGATGACCCGCCACATCAAGCGTGGCGGCAAGGTCTGGATCAACATCTACCCGGACCGTCCGCTCACCAAGAAGCCCGCCGAGACCCGCATGGGTTCCGGTAAGGGTTCGCCGGAGTGGTGGATCGCCAACGTCAAGCCGGGCCGAGTGATGTTCGAGCTCGCCGGCGTCCCGGAGCCCCTGGCGCGCGAGGCCATGCGCCGCGCGCAGCACAAGCTCCCGATGAAGACCCGTTTCGTGGTTCGCGAGGGTGGTAACTGATGGCTATCGGCACCAAGGACCTGGCTCCTTCCGAGCTGGACGCCTTTGACGACGAGCGCCTCGTGGCCGAGCTGAAGAAGGCCAAGGAGGAGCTGTTCAACCTGCGGTTCCAGTCGGCCACCGGCCAGCTCGAGAGCCACGGGCGCCTCAAGGCCGTGCGTCGCGACATCGCGCGGATCTACACGATCCTGCGCGAGCGCGAGCTCGGCATCCGGACCGCCCCGACGGCGAGCGAGTGAGGACTCGATGAGCGAGAACACCAACGAGACCACCACCGCCACGGCGGAGGCCCGCCCGTACCGCAAGACGCGGCGCGGCTACGTGGTCAGTGACAAGATGCAGAAGACCGTCGTGGTCGAGGTCGAGGACCGGGTCAAGCACCCGCTCTACGGCAAGGTCATCCGGCGGACCAGCAAGGTCAAGGCGCACGACGAGGCCGGCAACGCCGGTGTCGGCGACCTGGTCCTCATCATGGAGACCCGCCCGCTGTCCGCGACCAAGCGGTGGCGCGTGGTGGAGATCCTCGAGAAGGCGAAGTAAGTCCGTCCGCCTCCTCACCACATATCCGTTCGGCCAGGCTCGCCAGCTCGGCGAGAACCGGCAGACGACAGGAGTTCTGTAGATGATTCAGCAGGAGTCGCGACTTCGGGTCGCCGACAACACGGGTGCGAAGGAGATCCTCTGCATCCGTGTGCTCGGCGGATCCGGCCGTCGCTACGCCGGTATCGGTGACGTCATCGTCGCCACCGTCAAGGACGCCATCCCGGGCGGCAACGTCAAGAAGGGCGACGTCGTCAAGGCGGTCGTCGTGCGCACCCGCAAGGAGCGCCGGCGCGTGGACGGCTCGTACATCAAGTTCGACGAGAACGCCGCGGTGATCCTCAAGAACGACGGCGAGCCCCGTGGTACGCGCATCTTCGGCCCCGTGGGCCGCGAGCTGCGCGACAAGAAGTTCATGAAGATCATCTCGCTGGCGCCGGAGGTGCTCTGACATGGCGAAGATCAAGAAGGGCGACCTCGTGGTCGTCATCTCCGGTTCCCGCAAGGACCGGGGCAAGCAGGGTCGTGTCCTCGAGGTGCTCGCCGACCGGGACCGCGTCCTGGTCGAGGGCATCCACCGCGTCACGAAGCACACCAAGGTGGGGCAGAGCCAGCGCGGCTCCCGCACCGGTGGCATCGAGACCGTCGAGGCCCCCATCCACGTCAGCAACGTGATGCTGGTGGACCCGGAGACCAAGCGCGGGACCCGGGTGGGCTACCGCACCGAGCAGGTCGAGCGCGACGGCCGGACCCGCACCGTTCGGGTCCGCGTCGCCAAGCGCTCCGGTAAGGACATCTGATGACCGCCATCGACGAGACCACCCGGTCCTACCCGATGCCGCGCCTCAAGGTGCGGTACAACGAGGCGATCCGCGCCGCGCTCCGCGAGGAGTTCCAGCACGAGAACGTGAACCAGGTCGCGCGCCTGGTGAAGGTCGTCGTGAACATGGGTGTGGGCGACGCCGCCAAGGACTCGAAGCTGATCGAGGGCGCGATCCGCGACCTCCAGAACATCACGGGTCAGAAGCCGCAGGTCACCAAGGCCCGCAAGTCCATCGCGCAGTTCAAGCTGCGCGAGGGCATGCCGATCGGCGCGCACGTCACGCTGCGCGGCGACCGGTCGTGGGAGTTCCTGGACCGCCTGCTGTCGACCGCGCTGCCGCGCATCCGCGACTTCCGCGGGCTGTCGCCCAAGCAGTTTGACGGCCACGGCAACTACACCTTCGGTCTGACCGAGCAGTCGATGTTCCACGAGATCGACCAGGACAAGATCGACCGGGTCCGCGGCATGGACATCACGGTGGTCACCACCGCGACCACGGACGCGGAGGGCCGGGCGCTGCTGAAGCACCTGGGCTTCCCGTTCAAGGAGGAGAACTGACATGGCGAAGACCGCCCTGATCAACAAGGCCGCGGGCAAGCAGAAGTTCGCCGTGCGGGCCTACACCCGGTGCCAGCGGTGCGGTCGTCCGCACTCGGTGTACCGCAAGTTCGGCCTGTGCCGGATCTGCGTGCGCGAGATGGCCCACGCGGGCCAGCTCCCCGGCGTGACCAAGAGCAGCTGGTAAACAACGACGTCGCAGGTCCGCGGTCGCTCGCCCTTCGGGGCGGGCGCCGCGGAAACCACGGTGAGGAAGGGCGATAGCCCCCATGACGATGACCGACCCGATCGCAGACTTCCTGACACGTCTGCGTAACGCGAACTCGGCGCACCACGACACGGTGACCATCCCGTACTCGAAGCTGAAGTCGCACATCGCGGAGATCCTGCAGGCCGAGGGCTACATCTCCGGCTGGACCGTCGAGGACGCCCGCGTGGGCAAGAACCTCGTGGTCGAGCTGAAGTACGGCCCGAGCCGCGAGCGTGCGCTCGCCGGCCTCAAGCGCGTGTCCAAGCCCGGTCTCCGGGTGTACGCGAAGTCCACCAACCTGCCCCGAGTCCTGGGCGGCCTGGGCGTGGCGATCCTGTCCACGTCCTCGGGTCTCCTGACGGACAAGCAGGCCGCCAAGAAGGGCGTGGGTGGCGAAGTCGTCGCCTACGTCTGGTAAGTCCGAGACGGAAAGGAGCTAGCCAATGTCTCGTATCGGCAGAATCCCCGTCCCGGTCCCGGCCGGGGTGGACGTGAACATCAACGGCGCCGTCGTGACGGTGAAGGGCCCCAAGGGCACCCTCACGCACACGGTCGCCACTCCCATCGAGGTCGCGCGCGACGACGAGGGGGCCCTCGTGGTCACCCGTCCGAACGACGAGCGCCTCTCGCGGTCGCTGCACGGACTCACGCGCACGCTGCTCGCCAACCTCGTGACCGGCGTGACCGCCGGCTACGAGAAGAAGCTCGAGATCGTCGGCACCGGTTACCGCGTGACGGCCAAGGGTGACGCGCTCGAGTTCGCGCTCGGCTTCAGCCACCCCGTGTCCGTGACGCCGCCCGCCGGCATCTCGTTCGCGGTCGAGAGCCCCACCCGCTTCTCGGTGTCCGGCATCGACAAGCAGCAGGTGGGCGAGGTCGCCGCCAACATCCGCAAGATCCGCAAGCCCGAGCCCTACAAGGGCAAGGGTGTGCGCTACGCCGGCGAGAACGTCCGCCGCAAGGTCGGAAAGGCTGGTAAGTAGCCATGGCGATCACCATCATCGGCAAGGGCAAGTTCAAGGCCCGCAAGCGCCGTCACCTCCGGCTGCGCAAGAAGGTCGCCGGCACCGCCGCGCGTCCGCGCCTGGTCGTCACCCGGTCGAACCGCAACCTCGTCGCGCAGGTCGTCGACGACGCCGTGGGCCGCACCCTGGTGTCCGCGTCGACCCTCGAGGTGGACCTGCGTGCCGCCGAGGGCGACAAGACGGCCAAGGCCCGTCGCGTCGGCGAGCTGATCGCCGAGCGCGCCAAGGCGGCCGGCATCGACGCGGTGGTCTTCGACCGCGGCGGCAACAAGTACCACGGACGGGTGGCCGCGGTCGCCGACGCCGCCCGCGAAGGCGGTCTGGCGCTGTGACGACGACCATTCCCGCACGGAAGAAGAGGATCCACTGATGGCTGCTCCTCAGCGCAGCAACACGGGCGGAGCTCCCCAGGGCCAGGGTGGCGGTGACCGCCGCGACGGCGGTCGTCGCGACGGCGGCCGCCGGGGCGACGCCGCCGAGAAGAGCGCGTTCCTCGAGCGCGTCGTCTCCATCAACCGCGTGGCCAAGGTCGTCAAGGGTGGCCGTCGCTTCAGCTTCACCGCCCTGGTCGTCGTCGGCGACGGCGACGGCACGGTCGGTGTCGGCTACGGCAAGGCCAAGGAGGTGCCCGCCGCGATCGCGAAGGGTGTCGAGGAGGCGAAGAAGAACTTCTTCCGCGTCCCCCGCATCCAGGGCACCATCCCGCACCCCATCCAGGGTGAGGCCGCCGCGGGCGTCGTCTTCCTGCGCCCCGCGTCGCCGGGTACCGGTGTGATCGCCGGTGGTCCGGTGCGTGCGGTGCTCGAGTGCGCCGGCGTCCACGACATCCTGTCGAAGTCCCTCGGCTCCTCCAACGCCATCAACATCGTGCACGCCACGGTGGCGGCGCTGCAGGGTCTCGAGGAGCCGGCCGCCGTGGCCGCGCGCCGTGGTCTGCCGCTCGAGCACGTCGCCCCGGCGCCGCTGCTCCGCGCCCAGGCCGCCGGTCGTGGCGACAAGGCAGAGAAGGTGGGTGCCTGATGGCTCGCCTGAAGGTGACCCAGACCAAGTCCGCCATCGGCGGCAAGCAGAACCAGCGCGACACGCTGCGCACCCTGGGCCTCAAGCGGATCGGCGACGTCGTCGTCAAGGAGGACCGTCCTGAGATCCGCGGCATGGTCAACACGGTGACGCACCTGGTCGCGGTCGAGGAGGTGGAGTGACGATGGCGGAGAAGAAGACCGACGAGGTCGAGCAGACCGCTGCCGCGGCTCCGAAGGCGACCAAGGCGAAGGCCTCGAAGGCGGCGACCACCGAGTCCGCCGCCGCCGAGAAGCCGGCTGCCAAGAAGCCCGCGACGCGGACCACCAAGGCGAAGGCCGAGTCGGCCGCCGCCGCGGAGGAGAAGCCCGCTGCCAAGGCCAAGGCCCCCGCGGCCAAGGCCCCGGCGAAGGCCTCCGCCAAGGCGGAGCCCGTCGAGACCGGCGCCGGTGGCACCCTCAAGGTGCACCACCTGCGTCCGGCCCCCGGCGCCAAGACCGCCAAGACCCGCGTGGGTCGTGGTGAGGCGTCGAAGGGCAAGACGGCCGGCCGTGGTACCAAGGGCACCAAGGCCCGGTACCAGGTGCCGACCCGCTTCGAGGGTGGGCAGATGCCGCTGCACATGCGGCTGCCCAAGCTCCGCGGCTTCAAGAACCCGTTCCGGGTCGAGTACCAGGTCGTGAACCTGGACAAGCTGTCGGCGCTGTACCCCGACGGCGGCGACGTCACGGTGGCGGACCTGGTCGCGAAGGGTGCCGTCCGCAAGGGCGCCCCGGTCAAGGTGCTCGGCACCGGCGAGATCACGGTCAAGCTGTCCGTGGCCGTCGACGCGTACTCCGGTTCCGCCAAGGAGAAGATCGTGGCGGCCGGCGGCAGCGTCGCGCAGGACTGATCCCAGCGAACGGGGTCGGCGAGGGCTCCACGCCCACGCCGGCCCCGTTCGTCGTCCCACCCCGGGTGGCGCACCGCCGCCGCCCACCCCACGGCGGACCCGTCACGACGGCGGGGATGCCGGACCGGGCCCGGAAGTCCGTTAGGGTTCGGCAGGGTGTCGGGCGCTCACAGCGCCCGGCCGACGACGGCGCGCCGCGCCGGTGACACGACATCCCGCTTCGGCGGAGCAGGAGGACACGTGCTCAGCGCATTCGTGCGGGCGTTCAGGACACCCGACCTGCGGCGCAAGCTGCTGTTCACGATCGGGATCATGGTGGTCTTCCGGATCGGCTCGTTCCTGCCGACCCCGGGCGTGTCCTACCCGAACGTCCAGGTCTGCATCGACCAGGCGCAGGCCGGCGAGGGCGCGGGCCTGCTCGGCCTCGTGAACCTGTTCAGCGGCGGCGCCCTGCTGCAGCTGTCCGTGTTCGCGCTCGGGATCATGCCGTACATCACGGCGAGCATCATCATCCAGCTGCTGCGCGTGGTGATCCCCCGGTTCGAGGCGCTGCACCGCGAGGGCCAGTCCGGCACCGCGAAGCTCACGCAGTACACGCGCTACCTGACGATCGGCCTCGCGGTGCTGCAGGCGACGACCGTCATCATCACGGCGCGCAACGGCCAGCTGTTCGCCGGCTGCTCCGTCGACGTGATCCCGGACGGCGACATCGTCACGACGCTCATCATGATCATCACGATGACCGCCGGTACCGGTCTGATCATGTGGCTCGGCGAGCTCATCACCGAGCGCGGCGTCGGCAACGGCATGTCGCTGCTGATCTTCACCTCGATCGCCGCGTCCTTCCCGGGCGCCATGTGGTCGATCGCGGGCGGCTCCGGCGGCATCGGCGCGTTCCTCATCATCATGGCGATCATCGTGCTGGTGATCGGCCTGGTCGTGTTCGTCGAGCAGTCCCAGCGCCGCATCCCGGTGCAGTACGCCAAGCGCATGGTCGGCCGCCGCACCTACGGCGGGTCCTCGACCTACATCCCGATCAAGATCAACATGGCCGGCGTCATCCCGGTGATCTTCGCGTCCTCGCTGCTGCAGGTGCCGGCGCTGGTCGCGGGCTTCGGCGACCAGACCGCGGGCTGGAAGCAGTGGGTCGCGAACAACCTCGCCGACCCGGGCGCGCCGCTGCACATCGCGCTGTACGTCGTGCTGATCATCTTCTTCTGCTACTTCTACACGGCGATCACGTTCAACCCGGACGAGGTCGCGGACAACATGAAGCGGTACGGCGGGTTCATCCCCGGCATCCGCGCCGGCCGCCCGACGGCCGAGTACCTGGACTACGTGATCACCCGCATCACCGCGCCCGGGTCCATCTACCTCGCGCTGGTCGCGCTGATCCCGACGATCGCGTTCATCGTCCTGGGCGTCGGCACGAACATCCCGTTCGGCGGCTCGTCGATCCTCATCGTCGTGGGCGTCGGCCTGGAGACGGTGAAGCAGATCCAGTCGCAGCTCGAGCAGCGTCACTACGAAGGGTTCCTCCGATGAGCACGGCCCCGTCCACCGCACGCCTCGTCCTGCTCGGCCCGCCCGGGGCCGGCAAGGGCACCCAGGCCGCGCGCCTCGCGGAGCAGCTCGGCGTCCCGGCGATCTCGACCGGGGACATCTTCCGCGCGAACATCACCGGCGGCACCGAGCTGGGCCGCACCGCGCAGGCGTACACCGCGCGCGGCGAGCTCGTCCCGGACGAGGTCACCAACGCGATGGTGCGCGACCGGCTCGCGCAGCCGGACGCCGCCGCGGGCTTCCTGCTCGACGGCTACCCGCGCAACGTCGCCCAGGTCGCCGAGCTGGAGGCGATCCTCGTCGACAGCGGCCGGGACCTGGACGCCGCGCTGGAGATCACGGCGGACACCGACGTGGTCGTCGAGCGCCTGCTGAAGCGCGCGGAGATCGAGGGCCGCGAGGACGACACGGAGCCGGTCATCCGGCACCGCCTGGACGTGTACGCCGAGCAGACCGCGCCGGTCGCCGGCCTCTACGCCGAGCGCGGCCTGCTGGTGCAGGTCGACGGCATCGGCGAGGTCGACGCGGTGACCGAGCGGCTGCTCGCGGCGCTGGCGTCGCGCGGCTGACCGCCGCGGCGAGGAGGAGCCGTCGTGTTCGGACGCGATCGCATCGAGCTGAAGACCCCGGAGCAGATGCTGCTCATGCGGCGGGCCGGCCTGGTCGTCGCCGACGCCCTGGCCGCCGCGCGCGCCGCGGCGGTCCCGGGGGCGACTACGGCGGACCTGGACGAGGTGGCCGCGAAGGTCATCGCGGACGCGGGTGCGACGCCGTCGTTCCTCGGGTACCACGACTACCCGGCGACGATCTGCGTCTCCGTGAACGACGAGGTCGTGCACGGCATCCCGTCCGGCCGCGTACTGGAGCCCGGTGACGTCGTGTCGATCGACTGCGGTGCGGTCGTCGAGGGCTGGCACGGCGACTCCGCGTGCACGGTGGTGCTGCCGGAGGCCGACCCCGCCGACGTCGCGCTGTCCGAGGTGACCGAGCGCGCGATGTGGGACGGCATCGCCGCGCTGGCGTCGGGCGCGGGGATCGCCGACCGGCTCGGCGTGGTGGGGGAGGCCGTCGAGCAGGCGGTCGAGGCCACCGACGCGGCAGCGAACGACGGCGTGCCGTTCGGCATCGTCCAGGACTACGTCGGGCACGGCATCGGGTCCGCCATGCACCAGCCGCCGGACGTGCTGAACTACCGCACCCGCGACCGGGGGTCGCGGCTCAAGCCGGGCATGTGCCTGGCGATCGAGCCGATGATCACCCGCGGGGCGCACGCCACCGAGGTGCTCGAGGACGACTGGACCGTCGTCACGGCGGACGGCTCGCGCGCCGCGCACTGGGAGCACTCGGTCGCCCTGCACGACGGGGGCATCTGGGTGCTCACGGCCGTCGACGGCGGCGCGGCGGAGCTCGCCGCGCGCGGCGTCACGGTGGCCCCGCTCGGCTGAGCGCCCCGCACGACCGCACCACCGACGCGCCCGCGTCGCCTCCGCCGTCCCCCCGCCGCTGGGGGCGCCGCGAGGTGACGCGGGCGTCGTCGTCCGGCTCAGGCGCCTGACCGGCGGCGACGCACGGCGCCGGCGGACGTGCGCGCCGGGAGCGGGTGAAATCGAGATCGGCGTCGGGTGCTAGCACCCGACGGTGAGCCCGACGAAACAGACAACCGGGTGCTTTCACCCCAATCCGGACTCATCCCTCACTGGATCCGGACCGAAGGTATGGCGTTCCCCCCGCGCGTCCGGTCCCGTCGGCGCGCGCCCGCGCGACCTCCCGGACCGTGATGAACCTGCTGCACCGCCTCCGCCGCCCCGCCGTGCTCGCCGCCGTCGGCGCCCTGCTCGCGCCCCTCGTCCTGGGGACCGGCGCGCCGGCCGCCGTCGCCGCCGGCGAGGGCACCGCCCTGCTGGTCGACGGCCTCGCCGTGACCTCGGGCGCGACGGCGACGGCACCGCAGCCCGTCGCGGACCCCGCGTACGCCGCGGACCGCGCGTACACGGCGACGCCGGCCGGTGGCACGTTCTCGACGACGCTGCGCTACGAGTGCTCCAGCGACGAGGCCGCGTGCGTCGACGCGACGATGACCTTCGCGCTCGGGTCGGTGCGGCTCACGACCCCGCTCGCGCTCGCCGGTCTCGACGCCCAGGTGGCGTACTGGCGCGACGCGGCGGGCACGCAGCCCACCGCGGACGCGACGCAGGCCGCGCTCGTCCGGGTGTCGTTCCGGTCGGACCTGGGGGACGGCGAGGTCGGCCTGACCTCGGGCGTCTCGGGCGACCTGAAGCTGGACGCGGCGCTGACGGCTCCGGCCGGGGGCGGGACCCAGCAGGGCGCGCTCGTGGTGACGCCGGCGTGGCGGGGCGCCGTCGGGCAGCCCTCCCGGGTGCGGGTGACCGGCGAGTTCCCGGTGGACCTCGGTACCGGGACCGCGGTGTCGTGGGCGCGCGCCGGCTACCTGTCGGGGGTGGACGACGGCACGGAGAGCCCGACCAACACCGCCACGGTCGTCTCCTCGCTCACCGGCGACCCGGCGAGCACGCTCACCACGACCTGGGGCGGCAGCGACCCGGCCGCGCGTCCCGCCGCCGGCACCGTCGGCATGCTGACGGACCTCACCTCCGCCACGGTCACCTCGTGGCCGGCCGGTGCCGCGTCCGTGACGGTCACCGGCTGGTGCTGGACCGGTGCGTCGTCCGCACCCGCGGAGACCGCGCTCGGCACCGTCCCGGCCGGCACCCCCGGCGCCGCCGCTGACCTGCTCGCCGGGACCGACCCCGCGACCCGCGCGGCCCTGACCGGCCTGCGGCTGGTGTTCACGGCCGCGGACGGCGCGCTGATCTCCACCGGCGCCACGGTCGTGGTCGGCGTGCGGGAGCACGGCAGCACCGCCGCCACGCCCGTGCCGCGCACCGGGGCCGCCGACTACGTGACCAACGCGCCGGCCGCGGCGTTCGACGCGGCGTCCGACCTGAACACGCTCGCCGTGACCGGCACCGCGACCACCACGGCCCGGCGCGGCGCGACGACGTCGGGCACCAGCACCGACACCCGCGGCTTCCGCGTCGTCGACCCGCGGCCGTACGGGGGCTCGGCGACCACCCTGCGCGCCCTGTCCGACGGCACCGTCTACGGCGGCGGGTTCGTCGCGGCCGCCGCGGCCGGGACCAACTGGTCCCGGCGCGCGGTCGAGCGGCTCGAGGTCGTCGTCCCGGCGACCTCCGCCCAGGTGACGGCCACGAACACCCTGCTCGACCCCGACCTGCCCGCCGTCGACGCCCGCACCTTCGGCACCGGCCTGACGTTCGCCGGCTTCGGCGCCGCGCGCGCCGGGGACGCGGGCGACGGGACGGGCGTCGTCGTCACCGGCCTGGGGGGCGCCACCGCCCGGGTCGTCCTGTCCGCCACCACCACCGGCGGCACCCGGCCCGCCGTCGTCCTCGACGCCGCGGCGCCCGTCGTGCCGACCGACCCCACCGCGTTCGGCGTGGGCTCTTGGGCGGAGGTCACCGGGTTTACGGCCGTGCTGGAGGGCACCGGCGCCGCCGTGCCGATGGGCGCGTCCGTGTCCGTGCCGTACCTGCTGCGCACCGCCACCGCCGCGCAGGCCGAGTCCTACGCCGCGCACACCGTGGCGACGACCGTGCTGGGCGGCGCCCGGTCCGCGGCGACCCCCCGCACCGCGCAGAGCGGCAACCGCCCGGTCACCGCGGCCACCGTGGCGGTGGCGGTGCCGACCGTCGGCGTCGCCGGCAGCAAGTACGTCGTCGAGCCGTACGCCGCGACCCGCGGCGGCACCGCCACGGTCGTGCTCGAGGCCGTCGCGCGCGCCGGCGCCAGCGGGCACCTGCCCGACACCCTGACCGTCGAGGACAGCGCGCAGGCGCGCACGGCGGCGACCGGCGGCACCACCGGCGCGGCCTGGTGGGACGTCATGCGCCCCGTGTCGGTCGACGGCGCGGCCCCGGCCGGCGCGGACGTGGCGGTCGAGTACTACACGAACACCACCGGCGCTCCCGTCTGGCAGGACTACCCCCAGGCGCTGGACGACCTGCAGGGGTCCGCGTCCTGGCGCGGCATGCGGCTGGTCACGACCGCGGCGCCCGGCGCGACGTTCGCGGACGGCACGACCGCCCGCGCGCGGATCACCTTCGCGGTGCGGGACACCTACCTGAACGCCCGGACCTGGGCCGTCGACAGCACCCTGACCAACGTCGCGCAGGTGACCTCGTCGGCGTCGGTCGAGGGCAACGTCGTCACCAGCCCCGTGACCCGGGTGTCCGACGGCGTCACCGCGGTCGCCCCCGGCACCGGTGGCGAGACCGCGCTGGTCAAGACGCTGAGCAGCCGCCAGGGCGTCGAGGGCACCGGCGCGACGCCGGTCGCGACCCTCACCTGGGGCACCGACGGGCAGGCGCACACCTCGGTCGTCGTGGCGGACGCCAACGGGCTCGGCGCGGGCGACGACGTCCCGGCCACCGGTGGCGACGCGAGCTTCTGGGACGGCTTCGACCTGAGCCGCGTGCTGCCGATCACGTCGGGCACCGCGGCCGTCGCGGGGTCGGCCTACGACCCGTACCTGGCGTTCGACAGCGTCGCCGACGTCCGCGTGTACGACGCCGTCGGCGGCGCGTGGCACTCGCTGCGGACCGAGGAGTGGACCGGCTCCGCCTGGGCGCCGCTGTCCGGCGGCCGCACCGACGTGACCTTCGCCGGGTCGAGCGCGGCGGGCGCGTTCCCGTACGCCGGCGCGTTCCCCGGCGTGACGCTGACCGGGGTCCTCGGCCGGGTCGGCGGCGTGCAGCTCGTGTACGAGCCCCGGCCGGGCACCGAGCGCACCGCCGCGCTGGCGGCGGGGGACTGGCGCCAGGCGCTGCTGCCGACGCTGACCGACGGCGCCGTGGCCCGGACCGCCGGCCCGGTGCGGCAGGTGCAGCTGGCCCTGGTGCTGCGCGACACCTCGCGCGCGACCGGCACCCCGGTGAACGACGCCTTCGCCTACACCGGCGGCACGGCGGGGCAGGTCGCGAACTCCGGCCGGGTGACCGGCTGGACCGGCACCGGCGGCGCCGGGACCGCGACGGACCTCGGCGGGCCGGTGAACGGGTCGGGCTGGTGGACGTACCAGGTGCAGGCCGCCTCGCTCGGCGCCGCCGCGACGAAGACCTGGCTGCGCGACGCCAACGGCACCCCGCTCGAGCCCAGCACCGACCTCGACGAGCTCGCGCTCCCCGTCGAGGGCCCCGGCGCCGCGGCCGACATGTGGCCGTCCGCCGTCCTGACCGTGACCGGCCGCAGCACCGCCACCACGCGGGTGGACGCGCTCACGGTCACCGAGCCGCGCGGGATCGACACCACGAACGCGCTCGCGGCCGACGACCCGTTCGCGCAGTTCGCCATCACCGACATCGCCCAGCTGTCCGACGCCGCCGCCGTCACGGGCGCCTCGGGCGTCCAGGTCGTGCTGTACCGCGTCGCGGGCGACGGCGGCGTCACGCCGTCGGCCCCGGTCACCGGCGCGGTCGCGCTCGGGTACGACGCGAGCCAGCTCGCCGACGTCGTCGGGGTCCAGGTCCGGTACACCGGCCGGATCGCCGCGAACCGGCCCGCGACCCTGCAGCTGGCGACCCGGCTGCTGCCGGAGAACCGCGTCACCGGCGCGGCCACCCCGGCGGGCCTGACGGTCGGCAACGAGGTGGAGGCCCGGGTCTCCGACGCGCGCGTCTGCGCCGACGAGTCCGGCAGCCCCGCGCCCGTGCCCGGCTGCGACCCGCAGGTGGTCACGGCGCGCGCGGCGGCGAGCACGTCCGTCCGCGACCCCGAGGTCGTCGCCTTCCCGGTGCTCGACGTCACCCCGGTCGACGTGCAGCGCGACGCCGCCACGCCGGCGGTCACCGCGGTGCTGTCCGCGCAGAACTTCGGCGTCACGGAGGCCGACCAGCTGCTTGTGACCGACGCGGACGCGCGGTTCTTCAACGCCGTCGCCGCGCGCACGGTGCGCGTCGACCGGCTGCCCACGGGCGCCGAGACCGCGGCGCTCGAGGTGCTGGTGGCGGGTGCCGACCTGGAGGTCGGTGCCGACGGCACCTACACCGGCCCGGTCGGCGGCACGGCGGACTGGCAGTCCTGGGCCTCCGGCGCGTCCGGGAGCACCTGGGACCTCGCCGCGCTGGCCGCGGCGCGCGGGCTCGACGCCGCGGACGTGATCGCCGTGCGCCTGCGGTTCGCGGACACCGGCGGCGGCCGGATCACCGCGCCGGGGCAGGGCTTCGGCCAGGCGACGCTGTCCGGGGTCCTCCGCGAGGAGCTGCGCACCGGCGGCCTGCCCAGCGCCGTCGGTGCCGGCGCGTGGCGCTACCAGGGCGCGCCCGAGCTCGGCACGAACCCGGGCGAGTCCGCCCGCGGCGTGGTCAGCAACCGCGTCACCGCGCAGGCGGTCCGCGACGGGCTGTCCTCTTCCGCGCAGACGACGCAGGACGTCACGGTCACCGTGCACGCCGGCCTCGCCACCCTCGGCGTGCAGAAGGCCGAGGTCACCTCGGGCGCGCACGCGCCGGGCGACCACGTGCAGTACCGCATCACGGTGACGAACACCGCGGCGGGGACCGCGGACCTCACCGGCCTCGTGGTCACCGACCTGCTGCCCGAGGACGGCTCGCTGGAGGTCGGCACCGCCCCTGCGGGGCAGCAGCCGTGGACCGTCCAGGGGCCGCTCGCCGCACCGGTCGTCACGACCGACGGGACGACGGTCACCTTCACGTTCGGCCCCGACGACCGGCTGGCACCGGGGGCCTCGGCCGAGATCCTGCTGTGGGCGCGGGTCGCCACCGACCTGTCGACCACCTCGATCGTCAACACCGCCACCGCGACCTCCGCGTCCCGACCGGTGCAGGCTGCGCCGAGCGGGTCCGACGGCGGCGTCGGCTGCACACCGGGCACGTACGACGTGGCCGCGGAGGGCTGCCTCGCCCGCTCCGGCGCGCTGGTCATCGGCGGCGCGAACGTCTACCTGTCCGAGAAGTGGGTCAAGGGCACCGGCTCCGGCGCCGTCCGCACGACGCCCGCACGGCCCGGCGCGTCGAGCGCGTGCACCCCGCGCGGCACCGGCGCCGACGCCGACTGGTACCGGTACCCGTGCGCGGTGCTCGCCGCACCGGGCTCGGTCACGAGCTGGCAGGTCCAGGTGAGCAGCCGCGCCTCGATCACGACCGGGCGGCTCGAGCTGGTCGACATGCTGCCCACCACCGGCGACTACCCGGCGATGGACGGCAGCGCGACGGGCTCGCGCGGCAGCCTGTGGCGGCCGGTGTGGGACGGCGTCGTGCCGACCCTCGCGTCCGTGCCCGGCCTGCCGGCCGGCGCCACGCTGGCGGTCCACACGACCACCGCCGACTACCGCGCGGGCGGCCTCGCGCCGACGGCGGCGTTCGACCCGGTCCCGGGCAGCTGGAGCAGCACGCCGCTGACCCCGGGCACGACGGTCCCGGCGGCGCAGGCCGCCCGGGTCACCGGCTTCAAGCTCGTCGTCACCTTCGCCGCGGGCGACAGCTTCTCCGCGGGCGAGAGCGTGCGGGTCGGCTGGTCGATGCGGACGCCGCTGACCGGCGCGCGCGCCGGCTCCGACGCCTGGAACTCCTTCGCGTTCCGCGTCCCTGCCGCCGCCGGCCGGCCGGTCGACGTCACCTCCGTGCCGCTCAAGGCCGGCGTCCGCGCCGCGGCCCGCGCCGCCGGGGCGGGCGACCTGCTCGCCGTCGGCGACCGGGTGTGGCTCGACACCGACCGGGACGGGGTGCAGGGCACCGGCGAGCCCGGGGTGGGCGGCGTCGTCGTCGACCTCTACCAGGGCACCGGGCCGTCCGCGGTGTGGGCGGGGGAGACGACGACGGACGCCGATGGCGCCTGGCTCGTCGACGGCCTGCCCGCCGGCGTCTACGACGTCCGCCTGACCCTGCCCGCCGCGCTCGCCGCGCAGCACCGGTTCACGGACGTCGGCCGCGGGTTGGACGACGTCGACTCCGACGCCGTCCCGGACGCCGGCGGCGCGCTGGTCGCGGGTGTCGACCTCACGGCCGGCGCGGCCGGCGTGGTCGCCGTCGCGGACCTGCCGCAGGCGTGGCGCGACGCGCACCCGGACCTGGAGGCGACGCTCGTCGACGCCACCCGGGACGCGGGGCTGCAGTGGCGGCCGCTGGCCGTCGGCGACCGCGTCTGGTTCGACGCGGACCGCGACGGGCTGCAGGACCCGGCCGAGGAGCCCGCGCCGGGCGCCACCGTGCGCCTGCTCGACGCGGACGGCGCGGTGCTGGACACCACGAGCACCGACGCCGCGGGCGCCTACGTCGTCGACGCGCTCGACCCCGGCACCTACCGGGTCGAGGTCGAGCTGCCGGACGCGCTCGCCGGGCGCTGGACGTTCACGTCGCCCACCGCCGCGGGCGACGCGGCCGCCGACTCGGACGTCGAGCCGGTGACGGCACGGCTCGGCCGCACGGCGCCGTTCACCCTCGCGCCCGGCGCGGGGGAGACGCGGGTCTCCGACCTGGCGGGCGACCCGGTGTGGTCGGCCGTCGACGCCGACTACGCAGACCCCACCCGGGACGCGGGACTGGTCGAGCGGTCCGTGCAGGTGGGTGACCGCGTGTGGTCCGACCTGGACGGCGACGGCGTGCAGGACGCGGGCGAGCCCGGTCTCCCGGGCGTGGTGCTCGTGCTCACGAGCACCGACGGGGACCCGGTGACGGACCTGGCCGGGAACCCGGTCGGCCCGGTCACGACGGACGCCGACGGGGCCTACGCCTTCACCGGCCTGCTGCCCGGCGCCTACACGGTGGCGGTCGACGAGGCCGCCTCGGCGACGGTGCTCGCCGCCTACCGCCCGAGCCCCGTGGGCACGGGCGACCCGGCGACCGACTCGTCGGCCGGCAGCGCCACCTCGGCGACGCTGGTCGGCGGCGGCACCGACGGCACCCTGGACTTCGGGTTCCGCCCCCTGCGGGCGCTCGGCGACCGGGTCTGGCTGGACACGGACCGCGACGGCGTCCAGGACGACGGCGAGCCGGCGTTCCCCGGCGTGACCGTGCGGCTGCTGGACGCCGCCGACGCGGTGCTGGCGACCACGGTGACGGACGGCGGCGGCCGGTGGTCGTTCGACCTGCTGGAGCCGGGCGACTACCGCGTCGAGCTCGAGCTCGCGCCGGCGGACGCCGCCCGGTACACGTGGACCGCGGTCCGCGCCGGGGCGGCCGACGCCGACTCGGACGCCGAGGAGACGGGCACGGGGGTGGCCCGCACGGCGGTCGTCACCGTGGGACCGGACGCCACCGGCCTGCGGGCCACGACGGCCGCGGACGGACTCACCGCCACGTCCGTCGACCCGACCTGGGACGCGGGCCTCGTCGAGCGGACGGTCGCCGTGGGCCACCTGGTCTGGTTCGACCAGGACCGGGACGGGGTCCAGGACGCGGGTGAGCCGGGGCTGCCGGGCGTGGTGCTCGAGCTGCGCCACCCTGACGGCCGCCCCGTCACCGCGGCCGGCGGCAGCACCGTCGCGCCGGTGACCACGGACGCCGACGGCCGGTACGCCTTCACGGGCCTGGTGCCGGGGGAGTACGTGGTGCGGGTCGACCGGATCGCCTCGGCACGCGCGCTGGCGGGGTACGCCCCGACGGCGGCGGGCGCCGGGTCGGACCCTGCGCTGGACTCCTCGACCTGGTCGGCGACGGCCCGGGCGCTGGCCGGCGGCGAGCAGGACACCACGCTCGACTTCGGCCTGGTGCTCGCGGACGACGTGCAGCTGGCGCTGCGCAAGACCGCCGTCGCGCGGACCACCGACTCGATCACGTGGGACGTGACCGTCGCCTCGACCGGCACCCAGGACGCCTACGCCGGCTTCACCGTCGTGGACGCGCTGCCGGGCGCCCTGACCTTCCGGTCCGCGACCGGCGCCGGGTTCTCCTGCGTCGCGGTCGACCGCGACGTCACGTGCGACCACGACGGCCCGCTCCCGGCGGGGGAGTCCGCGACGGTGCGCATCGTGACCGGGCTGACCGCCGCCGGGTCCGACGTGACGAACACCGCCACGGTGGACGTCGAGGGGCGCGGGTACCTGTTCGAGGTCCTGGCGGCCGAGGACGTGGCGTGGAGCGAGCCCGTCGAGCCCGCACCCGGCGACCCCGCGGCGCCGGTCGACCCGGCGGCGCCGGTCGGGGCGGCGCCGGGTGGCGGGGGCGGGCCGCTCGCCGCCACCGGCGCGAGCGCGGCGGTCCTGCTCGGCCTCGCCGCGGCGCTGGTGGCGCTGGGCGTCCTGCTGCTGGCGCCGGCGACCACCCGCCGCCGAGCGGCGCGCCGCTGACGGCCGTGGCGCGCCGCGCCGCGCACTCGCGCACCCGTGGCGCGCCGCGCCGCGCACTCGCGCACTCGCGCACCCGCGCGGTGCTCCGTCGGGCTCGCGCGCGGTGCTCCGCCCGGCGAGTGTCCACGAACTCCGTCGGAATGGGCCGTTTGTCCGGCAGCTTCTGGACACTCGCCGGGTAGGCCGCGATCGCGGGCGGGCCGGGCGGGCGGTCGAGACCCCGGCGCGAGGTGCGGGAGCGCGGCGGCCGGGACGGGCGCCGGCCCGGGGGGGAAGGATCCCGGGCCGGCCCGCGTTGCACACCCCGACGGCGCGTCCCGCGTCGGGCCCCGTGCTGGCTGCGGTGCGCCGGGGGCGGAGTGTCGCGGACGGATCCGCGTCCGGCCGGCAGGCGCGCGGCCGCGTTTCGTCTGCGCGGTCCGATGGAGTAAGATCGTCCGTTGGGTGTGCGCCCTGTCGTCGCCGCACGTCCCGTCCGAGCCCGATCACGCCGCAGATGCGGCACGGTCGCGCGCTGGCGGGCCGGTCGCCGGTTGCGGGACAGCGCCCGCCACGTCGCACGGACCACCGGCCTCACCGCCGGTCCCGCGGACGTGGGCTGGAAGTTCAGGACAAGAGTTAGCGGAGGACATGGCGAAGAAGGACGGTGTCATCGAGATCGAGGGCAGCGTGATCGAGGCTCTGCCGAACGCGATGTTCCGCGTGGAGCTGACCAACGGTCACAAGGTGCTCGCCCACATCTCGGGCAAGATGCGCCAGCACTACATCCGGATCCTCCCCGAGGACCGGGTGGTGGTCGAGCTGAGCCCGTACGACCTGTCCCGCGGGCGCATCGTCTACCGCTACAAGTAAATCGACCGAACGAGCATCGCCGTCGACCATGCCCTTGCCGCCCGCAAGGACCGGGGCGCATCGGCGGCGGAGGAACAGGCCATGAAGGTCAAGCCCAGCGTCAAGAAGATCTGCGACAAGTGCAAGGTGATCCGCCGGCACGGTCGCGTCCAGGTGATCTGCGAGAACCTGCGCCACAAGCAGCGCCAGGGCTGACACGCCCTGCCGCTCGGCACTGGTCGAGCAGCACCCCGGCCGGACCCTGGTCCCAGGGACGGCCACCAGCGCACCGCCGAACCGGCACCGCGCCCGCCTCGTGAGGCGGACGCACGCCGGTGAACCCCTGGCTCGGAGGCCAGGGCCCGCCGCCAGGCGGGAGGACGGTGCGGCAGACCTCCGAAGCAGTCCAAGGAGCCGGAAGGCACATGGCACGTCTTGTCGGCGTCGACCTCCCCCGCGAGAAGCGGCTCGAGATCGCGCTCACCTACATCTACGGGGTCGGCCGGACCCGCGCCCAGGAGACCCTGGCCGCGACCGGCATCAGCCCGGACGTCCGGGTCAAGGACCTGGACGACGCCCAGCTCGTCACCCTGCGTGACTACCTCGAGGGCAACTTCAAGCTCGAGGGTGACCTGCGCCGTGAGGTCGCCGCGGACATCCGCCGCAAGGTCGAGATCGGCAGCTACGAGGGTCTGCGTCACCGCCGCGGGCTCCCCGTGCGCGGCCAGCGCACGAAGACCAACGCGCGTACCCGCAAGGGCCCGAAGCGCACCGTCGCCGGCAAGAAGAAGGCCGGCCGGAAGTAGCCCGTCCGCGGCACGCCGGGCGCCCAGCGCCCGCGCCGCGACGGACTCCCGACCTCACTGAGCAGCGAGAGAGAACGAGCAGATGCCTCCGAAGACCCGTAGTTCCGTGCGCAAGCCGCGCCGCAAGGAGAAGAAGAACGTCTCCCACGGCCAGGCGCACATCAAGAGCACGTTCAACAACACGATCATCTCGATCACCGACCCGAGCGGCGCCGTGATCTCCTGGGCGTCCGGCGGCGACGTGGGCTTCAAGGGCTCGCGCAAGTCGACGCCCTACGCCGCGGGCATGGCCGCCGAGGCCGCCGCGCGCAAGGCCGCCGAGCACGGCATGAAGAAGGTCGACGTCTTCGTCAAGGGCCCCGGCTCCGGTCGCGAGACCGCGATCCGCTCCCTGACCGCGGCCGGCCTCGAGGTCGGCTCGATCCAGGACGTGACGCCGCAGGCCCACAACGGCTGCCGTCCGCCGAAGCGCCGTCGCGTCTGACACCCCGTAGCCGGGCCGCCGTGGGCGGGGGAGCGATCCCCCGCCCGCTGCGGTGCCGGCCGGTCGTCCGGGTGGACCGAGACCCGAGCCGGCCAGCGAGTACACCTGCGCTGCGTCATATGGCGGACGCACGCTGAGAGGAACCCCGAAGTGCTCATCGCACAGCGCCCCACCCTGACCGAAGAGGTCATCTCGGAGTACCGGTCGCGGTTCTCCATCGAGCCGCTCGAGCCGGGCTTCGGCTACACGCTCGGCAACTCCCTGCGCCGGACCCTGCTGTCGTCCATCCCGGGCGCAGCCGTGACGAGCATCCGGATCGACGGCGTGCTGCACGAGTTCAGCACGGTGCCGGGCGTCAAGGAGGACGTCACCGAGATCATCCTCAACATCAAGAACCTCGTCGTCTCCTCGGAGAACGACGAGCCGGTCGTGATGTACCTGCGCAAGCAGGGTGCGGGTGACGTGACCGCGGCGGACATCGTGCCGCCGGCCGGCGTCGAGGTCCACAACACGGACCTGCACCTCGCCACGCTGAACGAGAAGGGCAAGCTCGAGATCGAGCTGACCGTCGAGCGCGGCCGTGGCTACGTGTCGGCCAACCAGAACAAGTCGTACGAGGCCGAGATCGGCCGCATCCCGGTCGACTCGATCTACTCGCCGGTCCTCAAGGTGACCTACAAGGTCGAGGCGACGCGTGTCGAGCAGCGGACCGACTTCGACAAGCTGATCGTCGACGTCGAGACCAAGCCGGCCATCAGCCCGCGGGACGCGCTCGCCTCGGCGGGCAAGACCCTGGTCGAGCTCTTCGGCCTGGCCCGCGAGCTGAACGTCGAGGCCGAGGGCATCGAGATCGGCCCGTCGCCGACGGACGCGGCGCTGGCCGCGGACCTGGCGCTGCCGATCGAGGACCTGCAGCTGACCATCCGGTCGTACAACTGCCTCAAGCGCGAGGGCATCCACACGGTGGGCGAGCTCGTGGCGCGTTCCGAGGCCGACCTGCTCGACATCCGCAACTTCGGTGCGAAGTCGATCACCGAGGTCAAGGAGAAGCTGGCCGAGCTCAACCTGTCCCTCAAGGACAGCCCGCTCGACTTCGACCCCACCGCCGCCGCGTACTACGACGGCGACGAGGGCGACTTCACCGAGGACGAGCAGTACTGACGCCGGGGAGGCGGGGCTGAGCAGTCCCGCACGCCCATCACTGGAACCAAGGAGCAACAAACATGCCTACGCCCACCAAGGGTCCCCGGCTCGGTGGCGGACCGGCGCACGAGCGGCTGATCCTGGCCAACCTGGCCACGGCGCTGTTCGAGCACAAGCGGATCACGACGACCGAGACCAAGGCCAAGCGCCTGCGTCCGCTCGCCGAGCGCCTGATCACCTTCGCCAAGCGCGGTGACCTGCACGCCCGCCGTCGCGTCATGACCGTCGTCCGCGACAAGTCGGTCGTCCACGAGCTGTTCGTGGAGATCGCCCCGCAGATGACCGAGCGTGCGGGTGGCTACACCCGCATCACGAAGATCGGCCCCCGCAAGGGCGACAACGCGCCGATGGCCGTGATCGAGCTCGTCCTCGAGCCCGTCTCGCCGAAGCAGGCCGTCGTCCGCGAGGCCACCAAGGCCGCCGCGAAGGCCGCCCCGAAGGCCGAGGAGACCCCGGTCGAGGAGACCCCGGCCGAGGACACCACCGAGGCGACCGCGACCGACGCCCCCGAGGCCGAGGCCGCTGACACCAAGGACGAGGCCGACAAGGCCTGATCCACCGGCAGCACCGACAGGGCCCGGGCCCGCGAGCACACGCTCGCGGCCCGGGCCCTGTCGCGTCCGGCCGCGCTCGGTACGGTCGGAGCATGAGCGTCCCCGTCGTCCTGGTGCACGGGCTGCGCACGTCCCGGACGATGTGGCGCGCCCAGGTCGACGCGCTCGGGGCGTACGGCTCCCCGGCCCTGGCGGTCGACCTGCCGGGCCACGGCGCCCGCCGGGGCGAGCGGTTCACGCTCGACGGTGCCGTGACGGCGGTCGCGGACGGGGTGGCCGAGGTCGGCGGGCGGGCGCTCGTCGTCGGTCTGTCGCTCGGCGGCTACGTGGCGATCGCGCACGCCGCGCGGCACCCGGACCAGGTGACCGGTCTGGTGGCCGCGTCGTGCTCCACGCGGCCGCTGGTCGCCCTGGTGGACGGGTGGGCGCTGCTCGCCCGCGGGATCGCGCGGCTGCCCGACGCCGGCGCCGGGCTGAACCAGGGCATGGTCGACCGGGTGCTCACCGCCGACGCCGCGCGGGACGTCGCGGCGGGCGGGTTCGCGCTCGACGTGGTCGACGACGTCCTGCGCGAGATGCGCGACGCGACGCCGGTCGCGGACCTGGCCCGGGTGCAGGCGCCGGTGTGGCTGGTGAACGGGCGCTACGACCACTTCCGCGGCGAGGAGCGCCGGTTCCTGCGGGCGTGCCGGGACGGGCGGCTCGTGATCGTCCCGGGCGCCACGCACCTGGTCTCGCTCGCGGCCCCGGTGGGCTTCACGCGCGTCCTCCTCGACGCGATCGACCAGCTCTCCGGCACCGCCCGCGTCCCCCGCGGAGCGCCGAGCGGGCAGTAGATGTCCCTTCCGGCCGGGCTGAGGGGACATCTGGTGCCCGCTCGGCGACGGGCTCTGCGCGTCAGGCGCCCAGCTGCCAGGCGCGGACGCCGCCGACGATGCCCGCCTGGTTCGGCACCACGACCACGTCGTCCCCGAGCCGCGCGAGCACCTGCGGCGTGATCTGCCGGGAGTTGCCGCCGCCCAGGTACAGCCGGTCCCACAGCACGACGGGCCGCAGCCCCTCGACGACCTGCCGGACGCGGCGGGACCAGAGCGCGTCGCCGAGCCGGGCGCGCTGGATCTGCCCGATGTACTCGTCGTAGGTGGTGCTGCGCCGGACCGGGGCGTGCGACCACTCCAGGTGCGGGGCGACGCGACCGCCGTCGAACAGCGCGGAGCCCAGGCCGGTGCCGAGGGTCAGGACCAGCTCCACCCCCGTGCCGGAGACGACGCCCGCGCCGTGCACCTCCGCGTCGTTCAGCACGAGCGTGCTGACCGCGAGCCGGCGTTCTACGGCCGCCCGGATGTCGAACCCGGACCAGGCGGCGACCAGCTCGGGGTCGACGCGGGTGTGCGGGCCGGAGCGCGTCACGTAGTGCGGGGTGGCGACGACGACGCCGTGCCGGATCATCCCCGGCATGCCGACGGTGGCGCGCTGGAACTCGGGCAGCCGGGCGGCGATGTCGGCGATGGTGTCCACCAGCCGCTCGGGCGGCAGCGGGTACGGGGTGGGCACGCGCAGCGCCGGGGCGTGCAGGGTGCCGGACGCGTCGAGGACGGACGCCTTGATGCCGCCGCCCCCGCAGTCGACGGCGAGGGTGTACGGGGTCGTCCGGGGGGACGTGGCGTCGGGCACCGGTCGAGGGTAGAGCAGCCCGCGCCCCGTACGCTCGGTGGGTGCCCGACCAGCTCGCCGACGACCACGTGCCCCTGCCCGACCCCGACAGCGCGACGGTGCGCGTCCGCGTGGACCTCGCGTACGACGGCACGGGGTTCGCGGGCTGGGCGCGGCAGCCCGGCCTGCGCACGGTGCAGGGCGTCGTCGAGGACGGCCTGGCGCTGGTGCTGCGCTCGGAGCACCGCGGCGAGGCGCCGCCCCGGGTGACGGTCGCCGGCCGGACCGACGCCGGCGTGCACGCGCGCGGGCAGGTGCTGCACGTCGACGTGCCGGCCGGTGCGTGGGCGCTCGTGCCCGGGCGCTCCGACCGCGGGCCCGAGGAGTCCCTGCTGGTCCGCCTGGCCGGCGTGCTGCCCCCGGACGTCGTCGCGACCCGCGTCTCGGTGGCCCCCGAGGGGTTCGACGCCCGGTTCTCGGCGGTCGCCCGCCGGTACGTGTACCGGGTGTGCGACGACCACGCGCTGCGCGACCCCCTGCGCCGGCACCACGTGCTGTGGACGCGGCGTCCGCTGGACGTCGCGGCGATGCACGAGGCCGCGGCGCGGGTGTTGGGCCGGCACGACTTCGCCGCGTACTGCAAGCCGCGGCCGGGGGCGACGACCATCCGCACGCTCGACGAGCTCACCTGGGAGCGGCCCGCGGACGGCCCCGACGCGGGGCTGGTCGTGGCGACGGTCCGTGCCGACGCGTTCTGCCACAGCATGGTGCGGGCGCTGGTCGGCGCGAGCCTGGCGGTGGGGGAGCGGCGGCGCGGCGTGGACTGGCCCGCCGAGCTGCTGGTCGGCGGCCGGCGCGACCCCGGCGGCGCGGTCGTCGCCGCGCACGGCCTCACGCTGGAGGAGGTCGTCTACCCGCCGGACGAGCAGCTCGCCGAGCGGCAGGTGCGGACCCGCGCGACGCGGTCGGCCGACGACGTGCAGGCGCACCCGCTGCGCGAGGGCTGACGCACGCACGCGCGTGCGGCGGGCGCCGGTGCCCCCGCACCCGGCCCGCCGCCCGCGCCCTCAGCGCCGCGAGGGGACGTCCGTCAGGACTCCTCGTCGACGACGTGCATGGCGGCCTCCTCGGCTCCCGCCGCACCGCCGTCGATGCCCGCGTCGACGGCGAACTGGTCGTTGCCGCCGGCCTCGACCGCGTCGTCGTCCTCGGTGAGGCGGCCCGCGCGGTTCGGGTCGGTCTGCTGCTCGGTCTCCCAGACCTCGGGCTCCTCCTGGGCGATGCGCAGGTCGAGGGTCTCGCCGTGCGACTCCTCCCAGGGCGTCTCGCCCCAGTGGGAGACCTCCGGGCGCGGACGCTCGGGCAGCGTGAAGCCCTCGTCCAGGGGGTCGACGCCCCGGTCGGACATGGTGTCCTCGCCGGGGAGCTGGTTGTCGTCGCCCTCGGTGCCGGTGGCCGGGTCGGTGCTGGTGGCAGGGGTGTCTCCGCTCATGCGTCGAGCGTGGCACCGCACCCCGTCGGCTGCCACCGGTGCGCACAGGATTTCCGACCTGCGCGCGGTCCTGGGACGATCGGCGGCATGGGTCATCTCGAGGTGCACGACGTGCGCTACGTGCTCCCCGACGGTCGACCGCTGCTGGGCGGCGTGGACCTGCGGGTCGGCGAGGGCCAGCGCGCCGCGCTGGTCGGGCCGAACGGCGCGGGCAAGTCCACGCTGCTGCGGATCGTCGCCGGCGACGAGCAGCCGCACGAGGGCGCCGTGGTGCGCACGGGCGGGCTCGGCGTGATGCGGCAGGACGTCGGCCGGATCGACGACGACCGCTCCGTCCGCGACCTGCTCGCGTCCCTGGCCACCGGGGCGATCGGGGCGGCGGCCGCCGAGCTGACCGCGTCCGAGCTGCGGATGATGGAGGTCGACGACGAGCCGTCGCAGATGCGGTACGCGCAGGCGCTCGCGGACTGGGCGGACGTCGGCGGCTACGAGGTCGAGGCCGACTGGGACCGGGTGACGGACGCGGTGCTGTCCGTGCCGTTCGACCGCGCGCAGCACCGGGCCGTGCGCACGCTGTCCGGCGGGGAGCAGAAGCGGCTGGTCCTGGAGGCGCTGCTGCGCGGCCCGCAGGAGGTGCTGCTGCTCGACGAGCCGGACAACGCGCTCGACGTGCCCACCAAGCGCTGGCTGGAGGAGCGGCTGCTCGCCAGCCCGAAGACCGTGCTGCTGGTCAGCCACGACCGCGAGCTGCTGTCCCGGGTGCCGACGCACGTGGCGACGCTCGAGCCCGCGCGCACCGGGGCGACCGTCTGGGTGCACGGCGGCACGTTCACCACGTACACCGCGGCCCGGGACGCGCGCCGCGACCGGCTGGCCGAGCTCGCCCGCCGGTGGGACGAGGAGCACGCGAAGCTGATCACGCTCGTGCAGACCCTCAAGACCAAGGCGGCGTTCAACGACGGGCTGGCGTCGCGCTACTCCGCGGCGCAGACCCGCCTGCGCAAGTTCGAGGAGGCCGGCCCGCCCGAGGTCGTCGCGCGCGACCAGCAGGTCCGCGTGCGGCTGCGCGGCGGCCGCACCGCCAAGCGCGCCGTCGTCGCCGAGGGCCTGGAGCTGACCGGCCTGATGCGGCCGTTCGACCTGGAGGTGTGGTTCGGCGAGCGCGTCGCGGTGCTCGGGTCCAACGGGTCGGGCAAGTCGCACTTCCTGCGGCTGCTGGCCGCCGGGGGCACGGACCCCCAGCCGGAGCAGGCACCGGCCGACGGCGACCTGCCGATCGCGTCCGTGCGGCACACCGGCGTCGCGCGGCTGGGCTCGCGCGTCGTGCCCGGGTTCTTCGCGCAGAACCGGCAGCACGCGCAGGACGCCGCGTTCGCCGGCCGCACGCTGCTGGACATCCTGCACCGGGGCGAGGGGCGCCGGTCCGGGATGGGGCGCGAGCCCGCGAGCAAGGCGCTGGACCGCTACGAGCTGGTCGACTCCGCCGAGCAGCGGTACGAGACGCTGTCCGGCGGGCAGCAGGCGCGGTTCCACATCCTGCTGCTCGAGCTCGGCGGCGCCACGCTGCTGCTGCTGGACGAGCCGACGGACAACCTGGACCTGCACTCGGGCGAGGCACTCGAGGCGGGGCTCGCGGCGTTCGAGGGCACCGTGCTGGCGGTGACGCACGACCGGTGGTTCGCCCGCGGGTTCGACCGGTTCCTCGTGTTCGGCGAGGACGGGGCGGTCGTCGAGACGCCGGAGCCGGTGTGGGACGCCGGCCGCGTCGCGCGCGCCCGCTGAGTCCGGCGTGACCGAGGTCGCAGCGCCCGCGCGCCTGCGGCTTTGACCCCGTCGGGAGCGGCGGCTACCCTGGTGAGTCGTTGTGCGTCGAGCCGTGTCGACCGGTGCGTTCCCATTCACCGGTCCACGCCACGACGCACGGACGGTACTCATCGGCTGACCCCGGCTTCTACGGGATTGCCGTGGACACAGTCAGAGACAACGAGAAGGCAACGACCGTGCGCACGTACACCCCGAAGCCCGGCGACGTCCAGCGGAACTGGTACGTCATCGACGCGACCGACGTCGTCCTGGGCCGCCTGGCCACTCACGTGGCGACCCTGCTGCGCGGCAAGCACAAGGCGACCTTCGCCCCGCACGTCGACGGCGGCGACTTCGTCATCGTCATCAACGCGGACAAGATCGCCCTGACCGGCAACAAGCGGGAGACCAAGCTCGCCTACACCCACTCGGGCTACCCGGGCGGTCTGCGGGCGACCACGTACTCCGACCTGCTCGACAAGCACCCTGAGCGTGCGATCGAGAAGGCCGTGCGTGGCATGCTCCCGAAGACCTCCCTGGCCCGCCAGCAGCTCTCCAAGCTGAAGGTCTACGCCGGTGCGGAGCACCCGCACGCCGCCCAGCAGCCGAAGCCCTTCGAGATCACCCAGGTCGCGCAGGGCTGACGCCCGCGAGGACACCGAGACAGGACGCGAGGACACATCAGTGGCCGAGACCACGGTCGACATCGACCTTGAGGGCGGCGAGACGCCCAGCAGCTACACCTCCGAGACCAGCGCGCCGGCTGGCCGCGGCCAGAGCCTGACCGCACCCGGCCAGGCCCTGGGCCGCCGCAAGGAGGCGATCGCCCGCGTGCGCCTGGTGCCCGGCACCGGCCAGTGGAAGATCAACGGCCGCACCCTCGAGGACTACTTCCCGAACAAGGTGCACCAGCAGATCGTCAACTCCCCGCTGAAGCTGGTCGACGTCGAGGGTCGCTTCGACGTCGTCGCCCGCATCAACGGCGGCGGCGTCACCGGCCAGGCCGGTGCGCTGCGCCTGGGCATCGCCCGCGCGCTGAACGCGATCGACGAGGAGCACAACCGTGCGACCCTCAAGAAGGCCGGCTTCCTGACCCGCGACCCGCGCGTCGTGGAGCGGAAGAAGGCCGGTCTGAAGAAGGCCCGCAAGGCGCCGCAGTACTCCAAGCGCTGATCCGCGGATCAGCGAACACGGCCGACGGCCCCGGGGGTCCGCCCCCGGGGCCGTCGGCCGTTCTGCTGCCCGGGGGATCCCGGGCGGTACGGGCACGTGGCGCCGACGACGGTGGCACGATGTGGGGGCCGCGCGTGCGGCCGACGACGAGGGGGTCCTCGATGGGACGACTGTTCGGCACCGACGGGGTGCGAGGCCTGGCCAACCGCGACGTGACGGCGGAGCTCGCGCTCGACCTGTCCGTCGCCGCGGCGCACGTCCTCGGCCAGCGCGGCGAGTTCGCCGGTCACCGGCCGCGGGCGGTCGTGGGCCGCGACCCGCGCGCCTCCGGCGAGTTCCTGTCCGCCGCCGTGGCCGCGGGCCTGGCCAGCGCGGGCGTGGACGTCCTGAACGTCGGCGTGCTGCCGACGCCCGCCGTCGCGCACCTGACCGGCTCGCTGGACGTCGACCTGGGCGTCGTGCTGTCCGCGTCGCACAACCCGATGCCGGACAACGGGATCAAGTTCCTCGCGCGCGGCGGCCACAAGCTCGACGACGAGCTCGAGGACGCCATCGAGCAGCGCCTGCGCGAGCCCTGGGAGCGCCCGGTCGGCGCCGCGGTGGGCCGCATCCGCTCCGACACCGGCAGTGCCGGCGAGCAGTACGTCGAGCACCTCGTCTCGACCCTCGCGCACGACCTGACCGGCCTGCGCATCGCGGTGGACTGCGCGAACGGCGCCGCGAGCGAGGTCGGCCCGACCGCGCTGCGCGAGGCGGGCGCGGACGTCGTCGTGATCAACGCGTCCCCGGACGGCCGCAACATCAACGAGGCGTGCGGCTCCACGCACCCCGAGCAGCTGCAGGCGGCCGTCGTCGCCTCCGGCGCGGACCTCGGCGTGGCCTTCGACGGCGACGCGGACCGCTGCCTCGCCGTGGACCACACCGGCGCGCTGGTGGACGGCGACCAGATCATGGGCGTGCTCGCCCTGGACCTGCGGGAGCGCGGGATCCTGGCGCACGACACCCTGGTCGTCACCGTCATGAGCAACCTCGGGCTGCGCCTCGCGATGCAGGCCGCCGGCGTGCGGACGGTCGAGACCGGCGTCGGCGACCGCTACGTCCTCGAGGCGATGCGCGCGCAGGGCTTCAACCTGGGCGGCGAGCAGTCCGGCCACGTGATCCTGGCCGACCACGCCACCACCGGTGACGGCACGCTGACGGCGCTGCAGCTGGCCTCCCGCGTCGCGGCGACCGGGCAGAAGCTCAGCGAGCTCGCCGGGGTGGTGCGCCGCCTGCCCCAGACGCTGGTCAACGTCCCGGGCGTCGACAAGGCCCGCGCGAGCACCGACGAGCACGTCGCCGCCGCCGTGGGCGCCGCGCAGGCGAGCCTCGGGTCGACCGGTCGGGTGCTGCTGCGCTCGTCCGGCACCGAGCCGCTGGTGCGCGTCATGGTCGAGGCCGCGACGCAGGACGACGCCGACCGCGTCGCCGCGCAGCTCGCGGACGTCGTCCGCGACCGTCTGGCGCTCTGAGCCGGTGACCGGTCCCGACGCGCGGGCGCCGCAGGCGGACGTGCCCGCTGCGGTCCTGCGCGAGCACGTCCTGCGGCTGCTGGACGCCGGCTCCGCGGACCCCGCGGGGACGGTGCCGGTCGTCCAGGCCGGGCACCCGGTGCTGCGGTCGCGCGCGGTGCCGTTCGACGGGCAGCTCGCGGACGACGAGCTCGCGGCCCTCGTGTCCCTGATGCGCGCCACCATGCACGCCGCCCCGGGCGTCGGCCTGGCCGCGCCGCAGATCGGGCTGCCGCTGGCGCTGGCCGTGCTGGCCGACCCCGGCGCGGGGGAGACGGAGACCGGCCGGGTCCGGGAGCGGCCCGCGCTGCCGTTCCGCGTGCTGGTCAACCCGCGGTACGAGCCGGTGCCCGGCGAGCAGCCGGAGCACGTCGCGTTCTACGAGGGCTGCCTGAGCGTGGTCGGCTACCAGGCCGTCGTCCCGCGGTTGCGGCGGCTGCGGCTCACCGGCGCCGACGAGACCGGCCGCGCCCTCGACGAGGTGGTGCAGGGCTGGCCCGCGCGGATCGTGCAGCACGAGACCGACCACCTGGGCGGCACGCTGTACCTGGACCGCGCGCAGCTGCGGTCGCTGTCCGCGACGGACGAGATCGGCGCGCACTGGGCGACGGAGCCCCGGCCCGCCGCCGCCGCCACGGCCCTGGGGTTCCCGCTCGACGCCTGAGCGAGCGTTCACCGACCCGTCACCGAAACCCCGTGACCCGTGTCGGTGCTGCGTGGTGCACTGAGGACGACGAGGCGCTCCCGCCGCCGGCCCGTCCGTCCGCCGCAGGGCGGACCCGGGGCGGACGGATGTCGGTCCGAGGACCGATGCCCCCGGCGAGGGCCCCGGTGAGGATGGGGGGAGGACCAGGGGCGGCTCGGGGGAACCCCCCATGTCGCGGCACGAGGCGCCCCCCTAGCGTGGACGACGTCCGCGGGTGATCCCCACCACGACCAGGAGCTGATGACTGTGCTGCAGGACTGGATCAGCGCGATCGAGGGCTGGGTCCCGATGCTGGCCGAGTCGCTCTGGGTCTACCCGGCGCTGATGCTGTTCGCGACCGTCGACGGGTTCTTCCCGCCGGTGCCGAGCGAGTCGGTCGTGATCGCGCTCGCGTCGCTGTCCGTCGCGCAGGGCTCGCCGAACATCGTGCTGGTAGCGCTCGCCGCCGCGGCGGGCGCCTTCGCCGGGGACCAGATCGCCTACCTCATCGGCTCCCGGGTGGACGTGCACCGGCTGCGGGTGTTCCGCACGCCGCGCGGCCGCCGGACGCTGGCCTGGGCCGAGCACGCGCTCGCGCACCGCGGGTCGTCGTTCATCCTGGCGGCCCGGTACATCCCGATCGGCCGGGTGGCGGTCAACATGACCGCCGGGGCGCTCGGGTACCCGCGCCGGCGGTTCGTCGGGCTCACCGCCCTCGCGGCCGTGACGTGGGCCGCCTACGGCTCGCTGGTCGGGGCGGGCGCGGGCATCTGGCTCGAGGACCACCCGGTGATCGCCGTGGTCGCGGGCGTCGTCGTCGGGACCATGATGGGCATCGGGATCGACTGGGTCCTGCGGCGCTGGACGGGCCTGGACCGGGCGCCCGTGCCGATGACCGCGACCGACGACCCGACGACGGACCCGGGCGACGCCGGCGCGCCGGCCGCCCCGGCGTCCGGCACGCCGTCGTCCGGCACCCCGGCCACCGGCACCCCGGCCACGGGGACCCCGACCACGGGCACCGCGCCGTTGCCGGTGACCGTGCTGCGCCCGGCTCCCGTGTCCGCGCCGCCGTCGCCGCCGTCGCGCGCGCCCGTTCCGGTCGCCCCGGCGCAGCGCCGGGTCACGTCCCGGCAACGATCCGGCCCCGCCCGCTAACGATCCGGTCTCACCGGCGGATCCCCCCGTGCGCCGGACCTACGCTCGGTCCGGGCCACGACGGAGTCGCCCCCGACGGCGGAGGCCGGGCACCTGCCCGTGCCTTCGTCCACGGGCAGCGAGGACGACGGAGGGCGGCGGCGACATGGTGGCACCGCGCCGTCGCGTACCCACGGGCGCCGCCCTGCTGGCGGGGGGCGCGCTGGTCGCCCTGCTCGCCGCGTGCTCGGGCGGCGGCGCGTCGGAGGCGGACGCGCCGGTGCCGGCCGGCGCGGCGTCCAGCGCCGTCGGGTCCGGCGCCGACTGCCTGGCTCCCCAGGTGCTCGTGGCGCTCGGCTTCACGGCGGGGGCCACCGGCAGCGGCACCCCGCACCCCGACGCCCCCGACCCGGCCGCCGTGCCCGACGGGTTCAGCCCCGTGTCGGCGGTGCTCTGCAGCACGGGGGAGACGCTCACCGACGGGGCCGGCCGGTGGGCCGCGGTGACGTCGACGCGGCTGGAGGGGGACGTCGGCCCGCTCGTCGACGCGCTCGCGGACGCGGACGCCGTGCCGGTGGCGGAGAGCGCGCCAGCCGCCTGCGGGACCGGGGTGCCGCGGACGGACCTGTGGCTGGTCGACGCGCTGGGAGCCGCCGTGCGCGTGGCCCTGCCGGGCGCCGGCTGCGGCAGCCTGCCCCGCTCGGTCGCCGACGGCGTGGCCGCGCTGGACGCGGTCGACGTGGAGCACTACCCGGTCGAGCTGGTCGACCCCCGCAGCACGGCCGCGCCCACGCCCTGACGCGTCGTGGGCGCGCCGACGCGGGCGGGCCGGGCCGGCGGCGCTACAGCTTGCGCAGCCGGGCGCGGCGCACCGAGTGGTCGCTGCCCTTGGTCAGCACGAGCGTCGCGCGGCTGCGGGTCGGCAGCACGTTGCGCACCAGGTTCGGGGCGTTGATGGCGTCCCAGATGCTCTCGGCCCGGGCCACCGCCTCGGCGTCGGACAGCGAGGCGTACCGGTGGAAGTACGACTCCGGCCGGGCGAACGCCGTCGAGCGCAGCGACAGGAACCGGTCGACGTACCACTGCCGCACGTCCTGGGTGCGGGCGTCGACGTAGATGGAGAAGTCGAAGAAGTCGCTGACCGCGAGGTTCGACGTCCCCGTCGTGCCCGCCGCCGACGGCGCGGGCTGCAGCACGTTGAGGCCCTCGACGATCAGCACGTCCGGCCGGCGCACCACGACCTCGGCGCCGGGGACGATGTCGTACGTGACGTGGTCGTAGACCGGCGCCCGGACCTCGGGGTGCCCGGCCTTCACCCGGGACACGAACTGCAGCAGCGCCCGGCGGTCGTAGGACTCCGGGAAGCCCTTGCGGTCCATCAGCCCGCGCCGCTCGAGCTCGGCGTTCGGGTGCAGGAACCCGTCGGTGGTCATGAGCGCCACGTTCGGCGTCGCCGGCCAGCGGGCCATCAGCTCGCGCAGCAGGCGCGCGGTCGTCGACTTGCCCACGGCGACCGACCCGGCCACCCCGATGACGAACGGGGTGCGCGGGGTGTCCTCGCGCAGGAACGTCGAGGATGCCGCGTGCAGCCGCCGGGTCGCGGTGACGTACAGGTCGAGCAGCCGGGACAGCGGGCGGTAGATCGCGTCCACCTCGGCCAGGTCGATCGGGTCGCCGAGCCCGCGCAGCCGGGTGACGTCCTCGTCCGTCAGCGGCAGGGGCGTGGACTCCGACAGGCGCACCCAGGCGTCGCGGTCGAGCTCCACGTAGGGCGAGGGCTGCACGAGGGCGTCGGTGGCGCGCACCCGACGATCATGCCTGATCCGGGCGGTGCTGCCCGCCGGGACGGACGTGACCGCCGCCGCACCCGTCCCCGCCGGATGCGCCCCGTGCCCCGGCTAGACTCCCGCCCATGTGTGGAATCGTCGGGTATGTCGGGGACCATCAGCCGGACGAGCGTCCGCTCGGGGTGGTCCTGGAGGGCCTGCGTCGCCTCGAGTACCGCGGGTACGACTCCGCGGGCGTCGCCCTGGTGACCGGGGCCGGCGGCCTCGCGACCGCCAAGAAGGCCGGCAAGCTGGCGAACCTGGTCGGCCTGCTCGAGGCCGAGCCCCTGCCGGGCGCCACCGCGGGCATCGGGCACACCCGGTGGGCGACCCACGGCGGGCCGACCGACGTGAACGCGCACCCGCACGTGGCCGGTGACGTCGCCGTCATCCACAACGGCATCGTCGAGAACTTCGCGGTGCTCAAGGAGGAGCTGGTCGCCGACGGCGCCGTCCTGCTCTCCGAGACCGACACCGAGGTCGTCGCGCACCTGCTGCAGCGCGCCTACGCCGACGTCAAGGACCTGGCCGAGGCGATGCGGATCGTCGTGCGCCGGCTGCACGGCACGTTCACCCTGCTCGCCGTGCACGCCGACCACCCGGACACCGTCGTCGGCGCGCGGCACGACTCCCCGCTGGTCGTCGGCCTGGGCGAGGGCGCGAACTACCTCGGCTCCGACGTGGCGGCGTTCATCGCCGAGACCAAGCGGGCCCTCGAGCTCGCGCAGGACCAGGTCGTCGTCATCACGCCCCGGTCGGTCGTCGTGACCGACTTCGACGGCAACCCGGCCGAGGGCCGCGAGTTCACCATCGACTGGGACGCCGCCGCGGCCGAGAAGGGCGGCTTCCGCTCCTTCATGGAGAAGGAGATCGCCGACCAGCCGCAGGCCGTGCAGGACACCCTGCTCGGGCGCACGGACACCCACGGCCGGCTGATCCTGGACGACCTCAAGATCGACGAGTCCGTCCTGCGCTCGGTCGACAAGATCATCGTGATCGCGTGCGGCACCGCCGCCTACGCCGGGCACGTCGCCAAGTACGCCATCGAGCACTGGTGCCGCATCCCCGTCGAGGTCGAGCTCGCCCACGAGTTCCGGTACCGCGACCCGATCCTCACCGCGCGCACCCTCGTCGTGGCGATCTCGCAGTCCGGCGAGACGATGGACACCCTGATGGCCATCCGGCACGCCCGCGAGCAGGGCGCCAAGGTGCTGGCCATCTGCAACACCCACGGCTCGACCATCCCGCGCGAGTCCGACGCCGTGCTCTACACGCACGCCGGGCCCGAGGTCGCGGTGGCCTCCACCAAGGCGTTCCTCGCGCAGATCACCGCCGCCTACCTGCTGGGCCTGTACCTGGCGCAGCTCCGCGGCAACAAGTTCGCCGACGAGATCGGCGAGATCTACGAGGACCTGCGTGCCATGCCGGCCAAGATCCAGGAGGTGCTCGACCGCTCGGGCCGCGTCCGGGAGATCGCGCGCTGGATGGCCGACACCTCCTCGGTGCTGTTCCTCGGCCGGCACGTCGGGTTCCCCGTCGCTCTCGAGGGCGCGCTCAAGCTCAAGGAGCTGGCGTACATCCACGCCGAGGGCTTCGCCGCCGGCGAGCTCAAGCACGGCCCCATCGCGCTGATCGAGCCCGGCCAGCCGGTGTTCGTCATCGTGCCCAGCCCGCGCGGCCGCGACTCGCTGCACTCCAAGGTCGTCTCCAACATCCAGGAGATCCGCGCCCGCGGCGCCCGCACCCTGGTGATCGCGGAAGATGGCGACGAGGCGGTGCGCGCGTACGCGGACGAGGTGTTCTACGTCCCGCAGAGCCCGACGCTGCTCGCGCCGCTGCTCACCGTGGTGCCGCTGCAGATCTTCGCCGGCGAGCTGGCCACGGCGCGCGGCCTGGACGTGGACCAGCCGCGGAACCTGGCCAAGTCCGTCACGGTGGAGTGACGAGCCGCGCCGTGGAGCTGCAGGCCGCGCAGGCGGACGTCGAGGCGATCTCCCGCGCCTACGCCCGCCTGCACGGCATCGAGCGGTCCGACGACTGGCTCGTGCTCAAGCTCGGCGAGGAGGTCGGCGAGCTGACCCAGGCCTACCTGGCCGCGACCGGGCGATCGCGCCGCGCGGTCGAGGACGGCCGGGACGCCCTGCGGGCCGAGATGGCGGACGTGCTCGCGCACCTGCTGCTGCTCGCCGAGCGGTTCGACGTCGACCTGCCCGCCGCCCTGGACGACAAGTGGGGCCGGTGGCGGCACCTGGTGGCCGAGGAGGACCGCGCGTGATCGTCGGCGTCGGGATCGACGTCGTCGACGTCGCGCGGTTCATGGCCACCGTCGAGCGCGTCCCCGCGCTGCGGGCGCGGCTGTTCACCCCGCAGGAGCGCCACCTCGCGCCCAACTCGCTCGCCGCCCGGTTCGCCGCCAAGGAGGCCATCGCGAAGGCCCTCGGCGCCCCCGGCGGCATGTCGTGGCAGGACGCCACCGTGCACCGGGTCCCCGGCCGGCCCCCGCAGGTCGAGGTGATCGGCACGGTCGCGGCCCGCGCGGCCGAGCTGGGCGTCACGAGGTTCCACCTGAGCCTCAGCCACGACGCCGGCATCGCCTCGGCCATGGTCGTCGCGGAGTCCTAGCCCTCGCCCGCCCGTACCCGCCCTGCGTACCCGCGGGCACCCCGCCGAGTGTCCAGGAACCAGCGGACATATCGCCCGAACTGGCCGCGTTTGTGGACACTCGACGGAGCGTGGACGCTCAGCGAGCGAGGGCGGCGCGGATCCAGGTGACCGCTCGCCGCGGGTCGCGCACGTCGTCGACCGTGCAGGTGATCTGGCGCCACCCGAGGTGGTCGAGCGCCTGGCGCCGTGCGACGTCGCGGCGCCACGCGCGGGGCTCGGTGCGGTGCACGTCCCCGTCGTACTCGACCGCGACCCGCTGCTCGGGGTAGCTGAGGTCCGGCAGCGCCACGAAGCGGCCAGCGTCGTCCAGCACGGGGCGGTTGATCACCGGGCAGGGCAGCCCGGTCGCGACGAGCGCCAGCCGCAGCCGCGTCTCCTGGCACGAGTCGGTCCCGGCGCGCAGCAGGGGCAGCGCGAGGCGGAGGCGCCGCAGCCCGCGGGTGCCGGGGGCCAGACCGCCGACGGCCCGTCCCAGCTCCTGGAGGCTCGCCCGCGCCGCCCGGCGCCGGAGCAGCGCGTCACCCAGCACGACGACCTCCACCTCGTCGAGCTCCGCGGCCAGCTGCGTCCACAACCGGACCGGAGGCAGCACCGGCAACCCACCGCGGAGCACGACGGGCTCGGAGCCGGATACCACCCGGCGGCTGTGGCTCGTCACGCCGTGACGCCGCGGTCGACGGGTCGTGTGCGGCACACCTACGTGCACGTCGTCCGGCCGCTGGAGGCCGCGCGGCCGATCGATGCCGAGCAGGTCGAGCCCGGTCGCGTGGCTGAACACGGCATCCGACGGCAGCACGGCGGCGAGCTCCTGGCAGCGTGCCAGGACGTCGGTCGGCGGCGGGACCCGCTCCGTGGTCCGGACGCCGCGGGTCGGCCGCCGCAGCCCGGGCCCGTCGAGTCCGCGGGTGGTCAGCCCCGCCGCCCGTCCCTCCGCCAGCGTGAACGGGCGCCCGCGCAGCTCAGCGGGGACCACGGGCGACGTCTGGGCCATCCCGGAACACTCCCGCAGCACCCCGCCCCCGAACACCCCCGCCCGCCCACTTGTGGACGACGACGCGCCGAGTGCCCAGAAACCGCGGCGGTTCGGGCGATATGCCCGCAGGTTTCTGGACACTCGGCGCGAGGAGCGCGCGTGGGTGCGGTGCGCGGGCCTCGGGTCAGCGCAGGGCGGGGGCGACCTCGCGCTCGAAGAGCTCGATGCCGCTGCGGTCGTAGGCGGCCTCGGCGAAGTAGGTGATCGCGTAGGTCATGCCGAGGTCGCGCAGCGCGGTCAGCTTCTCCACGATCTGCTCCGGGGTGCCGACCAGCGGGCCGTTGCGGAAGTCCTCGGCGGTCTTCGCCGCGTGCTCCGGGACGGTGAGGGCGTAGTGCTCCTCGATCCAGGCGATCCGGTCGTCGACCTCGGCCTCCGTGGCGCCGATGACGACGTTGTAGTTGGCCGAGCGGGTGATCTCGTCGAAGTTCCGGCCGATGTCGGCGCAGTGCCCGCGCAGCACCTCGCTCTTGTGCGCGAAGCCCTCCGGCGATCCGTCGAAGTTGGTGTACTGCGCGTGCTCCGCGGCGATCCGCAGCGTCTTGCGCTCGCCGCCGCCGGCGATCCACAGCGGCGGGCCGTCGACCTGCAGCGGCAGGGGCGCGAGCTGGGCGCCGTCGACCTGGTAGTGCTGGCCGTCGAGGGTCGCGACGCCGTTGGTCCACAGCTGCTTCATGATCTGGACGCCCTCGTCGAGCATCGCGATCCGCTCGCCGGCGCGAGGGAAGCCGTAGCCGTACGCCTTCCACTCGTGCTCGTACCAGCCGGCGCCGATGCCCATCTGCACCCGGCCGCCGGAGATGACGTCGGCGGTGGTGGCGACCTTGGCCAGGTACGCGGGGTTCCGGTAGGCCATGCAGGTGCACATCTGGCCCAGCAGCACGCGGCTGGTGGTCGCGGCGTACGCGTTCATCAGGCTCCACGCCTCGTGGGTGGCCTCGCCGTTGGGCTCGGGCACCGCGTGGAAGTGGTCGTAGACCCAGATGGAGTCGAAGGTGTCGCCGGTGTCGGCGTGCTGGGCGAGGCCGTTCATGACCGACCAGTGCTCCCGGGCGTCGATGCCCGTGAGGTCCTGCCGCCAGCCCTGGGGGATGAAGAGTCCGAAGCGCATGGGCCGAACCTAACCCGGTGGCGGGGCCGCGCCAGCCGAGCGACATGCCGCGGGCTCGGCCAGGATGGGGCACATGATCCTGGGGTACACGGCAGCCGAGGTCAGGACCGCGGAGGAGCCGCTGCTCGCGCGCGGCGTCCCGCTGATGCAGCACGCGGCGTTCGCGCTCGCGACGCGCGTCGCGGCGGAGCTCGCCGAGCGGCGCGGCTCGGTGCGCGGGGCGACCGTGGTCGCGCTCGTGGGGCCGGGCAGCAACGGCGGGGACGCTCTGTACGCCGGTGCGGTCCTGGCGCGACGGGGCGTGCGGGTGGTCGCGGTGTGCACCACCGACACGCCGCACGCCGAGGGGCTGGCGGTGCTGCGTCGCGCCGGCGGGCGCGCGGTCCGCGCGGTCGACCAGGACGGCACCGACGCCGCGAGCGACGCCCCCGCCCTGGAACCGGTCTGGCTCGGCGACGCGGTGGCCGAGGCCTACGCCGCCGACGTCGTGCTGGACGGCCTGATCGGCATCGGGGGCCGCGGCGCGGCCCGGGGCACGGCCGGCCTGCTGGTGGGGCTGCTCGCCGACCTGCTGGACGCGGAGGACGCGGGCGCCGCGTCGGGCGGGCCGCGCAGCGGGGCGACGGCCGGCGGCGGGCCCCTGGTGGTGGCGGTGGACCTGCCCAGCGGGATCGGGGTCGACGACGGGGCGCTGCCCGACGGCCCGGTGCTGCCCGCCGGGCTCACGGTGACGTTCGGGTCGGCCAAGCCGGGCCTGCTGCTGCCGCCGGCGGCGCGGGTGGCCGGCCGGCTCGAGGTCGTGGACCTGGGGCTGCCGCTGCCCGAGCGCCCCGCGGTCGCGCGGCTGCAGGCGGCGGACGTCGCCGCGCTCTGGCCGGTGCCCGGGCCCGCCGACCACAAGTACAGCCGCGGGGTCCTCGGCGTCGTCGCCGGGACGCCGGCCTACCCGGGGGCGGCGGTGCTCACGGTGTCGGCGGCGGTGCTCGCGGGCGTCGGGATGGTCCGGTACGTCGGGCCGTCGGCGGTGTCGTCGGCCGTGCTCGCGGCCCGGCCCGAGGTCGTCGCGGGCCGAGGCCGGGTTCAGGCCTGGCTGCTGGGACCCGGGGTGGACCCCGCGCACCCCCGGCAGGCGGAGCGGCTGACCACGGCCCTGGACGCGGCGCTCGCGGCGGGCCTGCCCGCGGTGCTGGACGCCGGCGCGCTGGCGCTGGCCCCGCGGGAGCTGGCGCCGTGGTGCGTGCTGACCCCGCACGCCGGTGAGCTGGCCACGCTGCTCGGTCGGTTCGGCGAGGACGTCGACCGGGCGGCGGTCGAGGCCGAGCCGCTGCGCTGGGCCCGCCGGGCGCACGAGGTCACCGGCGCGACCGTCCTGCTCAAGGGCAGCACCACCGTCGTGGTGGGCGCGGGCGGCGCGGTGTACGCGCAGGCCGACGCACCGGGCTGGCTCGCGACGGCCGGGTCCGGCGACGTGCTGGCGGGGCTGCTCGGCGCGCTGCTGGCGGGCCGCGCCGCCGATGTGCTGGACGACCCGCCGATCGCCGCCGCGCTGGCCGCGGCGGCGGCCCTGGTGCACGGCCGGGCGGCCGGCGTCGCGGTGCCCGACGGCCCGGTCGCCGCGCTCGAGGTCGCCCGGGCGCTGCCGGCCACGGTCGCGGGTCTGCTGCGTGGCTGAGGCCGCGCTCCGGGACGACCTGCACCGGGAGGTCGAGGAGCTGCTCGAGTCCGGCCGGCGGCGGCTGCTCGGCATCGCGGGACCGCCGGGCGCGGGCAAGTCGACGCTGTCGGCGCAGCTCCGGGAGGCGTTCCCGGGGCGCTGCGTCGTGGTCCCGATGGACGGGTACCACCTGGCGCAGTCCGAGCTCGACCGCCTGGGCCGCGCCGACCGCAAGGGCGCGCCCGACACGTTCGACGCCGCGGGGTACGTCGCCCTGCTGCGCCGGCTGCGCGAGCCCGTGCCGGGGGAGACGGTCTACGCGCCGGAGTACCGGCGCGACCTGCACAACGGCGTCGCCGGTGCGATCCCGGTGCCGCCCGACGTGCCGCTCGTGGTCACGGAGGGCAACTACCTGCTGCTCGAGGCGCACGGGTTCGCGCCGGTCCGGGACCTGCTGGACCGGTGCTGGTACGTCGACCTCCCGGAGGAGGTGCGCGCCGAGCGGCTGGTCGCCCGGCACCAGCTGTTCGGCAAGGCGCCCGACGCCGCGCACGCCTGGACCCACGGGCCCGACCAGCGCAACGCCGACCTGGTCGCGGCCACCCGCGCGCGGGCCGACGTCGTCGTGACGCCGGGCTGACGGGGCGGGCCGGCGGGCTGACGGGGCGCGCCGACGGGCCGGCGGCGCGGGCTGGTGGTGCCGTGCTGCGCGGGACACCCGTGCGCCGGTGCGAGACTGGACCGGTGATCAGGTTCCCCGCGCGCGCGGTCGTCGACCTCGGTGCCGTGCGTGCCAACGCGCGGGCCCTGGGCGACCTCGCCCCGACCGCCCAGCTGATGGCCGTGGTCAAGGCCGACGCCTACGGGCACGGCCTGCTGCCGGTGGCGCGCGCGGCGGTCGAGGGCGGCGCGACCTGGCTCGGCGTGGCCCAGGTGTCCGAGGCGCTGGCGCTGCGCGCCGGCGGCGTCACGGCCCGGGTGCTCACCTGGCTCTACGCGCCCGGTGCCCCGCTGGCGGAGGCCGTCGCGGCCGACGTCGACCTGTCCGTCGCCGCCCCGTGGGCGCTGCGCGAGGTCGCCGACGCGGCGCGGGCGACGGGCCGCACCGCGCGGGTGCACCTCAAGGTCGACACCGGGCTGGGCCGCAACGGCCTGCCGCCCGACGAGCTGCCGGCCGTGCTGGACGCGGCCCTGCGGCTCGAGGCGGAGGGCGTGCTGGCCGTGGTCGGCATCTGGTCGCACCTGGCGTTCGCCGACGAGCCCGGGCACCCGACGCTGCACCGCCAGGCCGACGTCCTGCGGGCGGCCGCGGCCGACGCGGAGGCCCGGGGCGCGCGGTTCGAGGTCCGGCACATCGCCGCGTCGGCGTCCACGCTGACCGACCCCGCGCTGCACCTGGACCTGGTCCGCCCGGGCCTGGCGCTGTACGGGCTGACGCCGGTGCCGCAGCTGGGCGGTCCCGAGCGGTTCGGGCTGGTGCCGGCGATGACGGTCGAGGCCGAGCTCGCGAACGTGAAGCGGCTGCCCGCCGGGCACGGGGTGTCCTACGGGCACCACTACGTGACGCCGGCCGACACGACGGTGGGCGTGGTCCCGCTCGGGTACGCGGACGGGGTGCCCCGGCACGCGTCCGGGGTGGACGGTGCCCCGGGCGCACCGCTCGGCGTGGGCGGCCGGCGGCTGGCGATCGCGGGGCGGGTCTGCATGGACCAGGTGATGGTGGACCTCGGGCCCGGGGCGACGGAGGTCGCCGGCGACCGCGTGGTGCTGTTCGGCACCGGCGCGGACGGCGGGCCGACCGCGCAGGACTGGGCCGACGCGGCGGGCACGATCAGCTACGAGATCGTGACGCGGCTCGGGGCCCGGGTGCCGCGGGTGTACGTGGACGGCGGCCGCGAGGCCGAGGTGGACGACGCGGTGCGCGTCGCGGAGGAGGTGCGGTGAGCGAGCAGACGAGCCCGGCCGGTGCGGGGACGGCGCGCACGGTCGCGGAGGTGACGGTCGACCTGGCGGACGCCGACGCGACCCGGGCGTACGGCGTGGCGCTCGCGGCGCTGCTGCGTGCCGGGGACCTGGTGGTGCTGACCGGCGACCTGGGCGCGGGCAAGACCACGCTGACCCAGGGCGTCGGCACCGGGCTGGGCGTGCGCGGCGCGGTCGCGTCCCCGACCTTCGTCATCGCCCGGGTGCACCCGCCGCTCGCCGACGGCCCGGCCCTGGTGCACGTCGACGCGTACCGGCTCGGCTCGCTGGACGAGGTCGACGCGCTGGACCTCGACACCTCGCTGGACGAGTCCGTCACCGTCGTCGAGTGGGGCGAGGGGCTGGTCGAGTCCCTGGCCGACGACCGCCTCGAGGTCGCGCTCCGGCGCCCGCGCGGGGCCGAGGCCGCCGGCGGCGACGCCGAGGACGCCGAGGACGCAGCGGCCGGCGTGCGCACGGTGACCGTCCGCGCCCGCGGCGACCGCTGGCGCGGCGTCGCGCTCCCCGCCTGACCCCCGCGCCCACCCCCCCCGTACGCCCGACCCCTCCCAGAACCGAAGGAACCCCACCGGTGCCCGTCCTCGCGCTCGACACCTCCGCCGCCGCGTCCGCCGCCGTCGTCGACGACGCGGGCCGCACGCTCGCCACCCGCTCGTCCGGGGAGACCCGGCGGCACGCCGAGGCGCTGACGCCGCTCCTGGACGCGGTGCTCGCCGAGGCCGGCGTGCCGCGCTCCGCGCTCACCGCCGTGGTGGTCGGCACCGGCCCCGCGCCGTTCACCGGCCTGCGGGTCGGGCTGGTGACGGCCCGCACGCTCGGCCTCGCGCTGGGGATCCCGGTGCACGGGGTGTCCTCGCTGGACGCTCTGGCCCTGGCGGCCGTCCGGGGTGCCGGCACCCCGGACGGCGAGGTGCTGGTCGTGACCGACGCCCGGCGCAAGGAGGTCTACTGGGCCCGGTACCGGGCGGTCGTGGGCGCGGGGACGCAGCCGACCGTCGAGCGCCTCGCCGGGCCCGGTGTGGACGCGCCGGCGGTCGTCGCCCAGCAGGGCGCGGCCGGGCTGCGGCTCGTGGGGGCGGCGACCGGGCTGTACCCGGAGCAGCTGCCGGGGACGACGGCCGTGCTCGACCCGGCGGACCTGGCGCGCGTGGCGCTGGCCCGGCTGGCCGTCGGCGGCCCGGGGCTGGAGCTCAGCACCGAGCCGCTGTACCTGCGCCGCCCCGACGCGGTGCCGCCGGCCGCCGCCAAGCGGGCGCGCGCGTGACCGACCCGCACCCGCCCGCCGACGTCCTGCTCCGGCCGCTGGGCGCCGCGGACCTCGACGCGCTCGAGGCGATGGAGCAGGCGCTGTTCGGCGCCGGGGCGTGGTCGCGCGCGGCGCTCGCGGAGGAGCTGGACGGCCCGGGGCGCTGGTACGTCGGGGCGCAGGACCGGGCGTCGGGGGAGCTGGTCGGCTACGCCGGGCTCTGGTTCGACGGGTACGACGGCCAGGTGATGACCGTCGGCACCCGGCCCGACGCGCAGGGCCGCGGCGTGGGCCGGATGCTGCTCGACGCGCTGCTGGACCACGCGCGCGAGCTCGGCGCCGGCGACGTGCTGCTGGAGGTCCGGGTGGACAACGACCCGGCGCTGCGGCTCTACGAGCGCGCGGGCTTCGAGCGGTTCGGCCGCCGCAAGGGCTACTACCAGCCGGAGAACGTCGACGCCTGGACCATGCGCCGCCGCGTCGCGCGCTGAGCCGGTCCCGGCGCCGAGCCGGTCCTCGCGCCGACCGGCCCGGGCGCCGGGCCCCGGGACGCGACGAGCCCCCGCCGGACCCGGCGGGGGCTCGCGGCGTGCGGGGGCCGTCAGAGGGTGCGGGCGACGTCCGCGAAGTCGAGGCGGTCCTGGCGCGGGTGCGAGGCCGGCGCGCCCTCGGCGTCGGCCGGCGCGCTGCCGACGTTCGCGACCATGATCGACCGCCACGTGGTGCCGGCGAACAGGTCGGCGTCCAGCCCGGGGGCGTCGTAGCCCGTCATCGGGCCGACGTGCAGCCCGGCGGCGCGCAGCCCGACGATCAGGTAGCCCGCCTGCAGGAAGGCGTTGTCGCGGGACATCCGGGCGCGCAGGTCCTCCGCGCCGGCGAAGTTGTCCCGGGCGCCGGCCATGTGCGGGGCCAGGCGCGGCAGCTGCTCGTGGAAGTCGAGGTCGGCGGCCACGACGATGCTCAGCGGGGCGCGCGCGGTCTTGGCCTTGTTGCCCTCGTTCATGTGGCTCACCAGGCGCTCGCGGGCCTCGGGGGAGCGGACCAGCAGCAGCCGCAGCGGCAGCGAGTTGAGCGCGGTCGGGCCCCAGCGGACGACGTCCCAGACCGCGCGGATCTGGTCGTCGGTGACCTCGCCGTCGGTGAAGGAGTTCACGGTGCGGGCGTCCCGGAAGACCAGGTCGACGACCTCCTGCGGCACGCGCGGCTCGGTCCGGTCCGGGGTGGTGACGGTGTCGGTGCTCATGGTCGGTTGAATGCACAACCAAGCCGGGGCATTCCGGATACCTGCATGAACCAGGTCACACCGTGCCGCATCAGGTACCGCGCCGCGACCTAGGATGTGCGCCATGTCTGATGCGCCGCTCGTCCTGGGGATCGAGACGTCCTGCGACGAGACCGGGGTCGCCCTGGTCCGCGCCCACCCCGACCGCAGCGAGCTGCTGGTCGACGCGGTCGCGTCGTCCATGGACGAGCACGCGCGGTTCGGCGGGATCATCCCGGAGATCGCCTCCCGCGCCCACCTCGAGGCGATGATCCCGACCGTCGAGCGCGCGCTGGCCGACGCGGGCGTCACGCTGGCGGACGTCGACGCCGTCGCCGTGACCGCCGGGCCGGGCCTGGTCGGCTCGCTGACCGTCGGCACGGCCGCCGCGAAGGCCCTGGCGTACGGGCTCGACGTGCCGCTGTACGGCGTGAACCACGTCATCGGGCACGCGGCCGTCGACGAGCTGGTGCACGGGCTGTTCCCCGAGCGCGTCATGGCGCTGGTGGTCTCCGGCGGGCACTCCAGCCTGCTGCTGATCGACGACGTCGTGACGGGCGTGCACGAGCTCGGCTCGACGCTGGACGACGCCGCCGGCGAGGCGTTCGACAAGGTCGGCCGGCTGCTCGGCCTGCCCTACCCGGGCGGCCCGCACATCGACCGGCTGGCGCGCGCCGGGGACCCGACGGCGATCCGGTTCCCGCGCGGGCTCACCGCCGCCAAGGACCAGGCGAAGCACGCGTACGACTTCTCCTTCTCCGGGTTGAAGACCGCCGTGGCGCGCTGGGTCGAGGCGCGGCAGGACGCGGGGGAGGAGATCCCGCTCGAGGACGTCTCGGCCTCGTTCGCCGCCGCCGTGGCCGACGTGCTCACGGCGAAGACCATCGCCGCGTGCCGCACGCACGGCGTCGACACGCTCGTGGTCGGCGGCGGGTTCTCCGCCAACTCGCAGCTGCGGGACGTGGCCGCCGAGCGGTGCGCCGCGGCCGGCATCGACCTGCGGATCCCGCCGATCCGGTACTGCACCGACAACGGCGCGATGATCGCGGCGCTCGGCGCGGCCGTGGTGCGGCGCGGGCTGCCGGCCTCGGACTTCGGCATCGGCGTCGACTCCACCATGCCGCTGGAGACCGTCACCGTCTGACCGGCGGCCCCGGCCGGGCGGGCGACGCGCGTCCGCTCCGCCGGCCGGCAGCAGGCCCCCGACGGCACCGGGCCCCAACGGCACCGGGCCCCCAACGGCACGAGGCCCTCTCCGCGGACGGAGAGGGCCTCGTGGACGCCGGCTCGAATGGCCGGCGGGGGTGTCACTTGGTGACGACCGCCAGGATGTCGCGCGCGGAGAGGATGAGGTACTCCTCGCCGTCGTACTTGACCTCGGTGCCGCCGTACTTGCTGTAGATGACCTTGTCACCGACCGCCACGTCCAGCGGGACGCGGTTGCCGTTGTCGTCGATGCGACCCGGGCCCACGGCCAGGACCTCGCCCTCCTGGGGCTTCTCCTTGGCGCTGTCCGGGATGACCAGACCGGAAGCCGTCGTCTGCTCCGCCTCGAGCGTCTTGACGACGATGCGGTCCTCGAGCGGCTTGATGGAGACCGACACAGCGGACCTCCCCTTCGCGTGTGAGTGCTGCCTGATGTCGTTGTCGCACCGTGGTCACGGCCGGCCGTCGTCGCGGGTGCCGGCGACCGTGCGGTGCGGTTGGCACTCCCCGGAGAGGAGTGCCAACCAGCACTCTAGGAAGCCGTTAGCACTCGGTCAAGGCGAGTGCCAGCACCCGCGGGCCCCCTCGCGCCCGTGCGAGGATCGCGGGATGGATGCGTCCGGCCTCGCCAAGCTGCTCAGCCCCGAGGGCTGGAACCTGCTGTCCAGCCTCCCGCCGTACGACGAGGGCCAGACGATGGCGCTGTCGGAGCGGCTGCGCAAGGAGGGCTTCGACGCCGACCTGGTGGCCGCCGCGCTCACCCAGTCCCGGCTGCGCGCCAAGGCCCACGCCAAGCTCGGCGAGTTCGCCGACGGCATGCTGTTCACGCCCGCGGGCCTGGAGCAGGCGACGCGGCTGGTCGTCGCCGCGCGGCACTCGCGCCGCTACGTCAGCGCGGGCGTGCAGCACGTCGCGGACTTGACGTCCGGGCTCGGGGCGGACGCGATGGCGTTCGCGGCGATGGGGCTGCGGGTGCTGGCCGTGGACGCCGACGAGACGACCGCCGCGCTGGCCACGGTGAACCTGCGCGCCTTCCCCGAGGCCGTCGTGCGGCACGGGGACGGGCTCGCCGTCGACCTGGCGGCCGAGGGCGTCGACGGCGTGTACGCCGACCCCGCGCGGCGCACCTCCGGCGGCAGCCGGGTGTTCGACCCCGCCGCGTACTCCCCGCCGCTCGACGCCGTGCTCGCGCTGCGCGAGCGGGTGCCGGCGCTGGGGCTCAAGCTCGGCCCGGGCGTCCCGCACAGCGCGCTGCCCGCGGACGCCGAGGCGCAGTGGGTGTCGGTCGACGGCGACGTCGTCGAGCTCGGGCTGTGGTTCGGCCCGCTCGCCCCCGAGGGTCCCGGCCGGTCGGCGCTGCTGCTCGGGGGCGCCGGCGGTGCCGCGGTGCTGCGGGCCGGGGACGCGGAGGAGCACGCGCACCCGCCCGTCGGCGCGGTCGGCGCGTACCTGTACGAGCCCGACGGTGCCGTGATCCGTGCCGGCCTGGTGGCCGAGGCGGCCGCCGAGGTGCAGGGTCGGCTCGTGGACCGCACCATCGCCTACGTGACCTCCGACGCGCTGCACGCGACGCCGTACGCGACGGCCTACCGCGTGCTCGACCAGCTGCCGTTCGGCCTCAAGCGCCTGCGCTCCTACCTGCGCGAGCGCGGGGTCGGCTCGCTCACGATCAAGAAGCGCGGCACCGCGGTGGTCCCGGAGCAGCTGCGCCGGCAGCTCGACCTCAAGGGCTCCGCCGCGGCGACCGTGGTGCTCACGCGCGTGGCGGGCCAGCAGCAGGTACTGGTGGTCGAGCCGGTCGGCGGCGTCGCGTGACCACGCCGGCCCGGCTCCCGTTCGCCAGCTCCGAGCGGTCCACCGTCGGCCTGGAGTGGGAGCTCGCGCTGGTCGACGCCGACTCCGGCGACCTGCGCCAGGTGGCGAGCACCGTGCTGGACGCCGTGCGGCCGCCCGGCGGCGGGGAGCACCCGGCCATCCGGCAGGAGCTGCTGCTGAACACCGTCGAGGTGGTCTCCGGCGTCTGCCGGACCGTCGGCGAGGCCGGGGCCGACCTGCAGCGCGCGATCGACGAGGTCCGCACCGTCACCGACCCGCTGCGCGTCGAGCTGATGAGCGCGGGCACCCACCCGTTCGCCCGCTGGACCCAGCAGAAGGTCACCGACAAGGAGCGGTACGCCACCCTGATCGACCGGACGCAGTGGTGGGGCCGGCAGATGCTGATCTACGGCGTGCACGTGCACGTCGGCATCGAGGACCGCGCCAAGGTGCTGCCGATCTCCCGGGCGCTGCTGACCTGCTTCGCGCACCTGCAGTCGCTGTCCGCGTCCAGCCCGTTCTGGGGCGGCAAGGACACCGGCTACGCGTCGAACCGGGCCCTGATGTTCCAGCAGCTGCCGACCGCCGGGCTGCCGTTCCAGTTCGAGCGCTGGGAGGAGCTGGAGGCCTACGTCGGCGACATGCTGCACACCGGCGTGATCGACGCGTTCGACGAGGTGCGCTGGGACGTCCGGCCGTCACCGCGGTTCGGCACGATCGAGACGCGGATCTGCGACGGGTCGCCCAGCCTGCTCGAGGTGACGGCGATGGCGGCGCTCACGCACTGCCTCGTCGAGCACTTCTCCACGCTGCTGGACCGGGGCGAGCCGCTGCCGACCATGCCGCCGTGGTTCGTGCAGGAGAACAAGTGGCGCTCCGCCCGCTACGGGATGGACGCGATCATCATCACGGACGCGGCCGGCGACGAGGAGCTCGTGACCGACGCGGTCGCCCGGCTGCTGGTGGACCTGGAGCCCGTCGCGGAGCGGCTGGCCTGCTCCGCCGAGCTCGACGCCGTGCGCGTCGTCCTGCGCAAGGGCGCGTCCTACCAGCGGCAGCGGGCCGTGGCCCGGCGGAACGCGGGCGAGCTCGACGCGGTCGTCGCGTCCCTGGTCGCCGAGATGCGGGCGGGCCGCCCGCTCTGAGGCCGGCCGCCGCTGGCCGCCTCCGGGCCGCCCCGGCTGCTCCGGGACGCGCCGGGAACCAGAGACGACGAGGCCCCCGGCGCACGCGCGCGGGGGCCTCGTCGTCGTTGATGGTGACCGGGCGGTATCGCACCGCCGTGGGTCACCACGTCTCGGGGGTCAGACCACCTGGGCCTGGGTCTTGCCGGCGCGGCTGGCGAGGAGCGCGGAGCGCTCGTCCTCCGACAGCCCGCCCCACACGCCGTACGGCTCGCGCACGGCCAGCGACTGCTCGCGGCACTCGTTCAGCACCGGGCAGCTCGCGCAGATCGCCTTGGCCGCCTCGGCGCGGCGGCGGCGCGCCGCGCCCCGCTCGCCCTCGGGGTGGAAGAACAGGTCCTGGTCGGCGTCGCGGCAGGCACCCTGGTACTGCCACTCCCAGAGCTCCATGACGGGTCCCGGGAGGCGGGAGATCTCGGCCATGTGGTCCTCCATCCGTTCGACGGCGGACGGCCGTCGGGCGTTCGTCCTGGTCGACAGCTCCACCGGTGCTCCCGGGACCTCGGTCCCTGGTGCTCCGTGGCGGCTGCACTGATGAGGACAGTACAACCGCGCCAGCAGTTGTTCAAGACCGTGTCGCGATCCGGTCGAAACGCGTCACCCATGCACCGCTGACCAGCGCTGGCGCGATTCGGTCGGCACCCTGGCGCGGTTCGGGACGATCCGGGCCACGGTCGCTGGCAACCGCGCCAGATCCTCGGCACAATCGACCCAGGCGCCAGGACGGCGGCCGACGACGAGACGGACGAGATGCAGCACACCGAGGACGACCGGCCCGCCGGCGACGCGGGCGACGCCGGCGACGACGAGCGGGTGGCGGGCGACGTCGACCTCGGCGAGCTCGACGGCCCGATCCTCACCGTGGCCGCCGTCGCCGCGCGGCTCGGGGTGGCGCCCGCGACGCTGCGCACCTGGGACCGCCGCTACGGGCTCGGGCCGTCGGAGCACACCGCGGGCGCGCACCGCCGGTACAGCGCGGTCGACCTCGCCCGCCTCATGACGATGCGCTCGCTCACGCTGGACGGGGTCCCGCCGTCGGACGCCGCCCGGCTCGCCCGCGAGGGCACGCCGGCGGCGGCGCCGGTCCTGGCGCCGGTGCGGCACCTGACCACCGTGCCCGACGCGCCCGAGCCCGACGCCACCGACGCGTCCGGGCCGGGAGGCGAGCACGAGGAGCCGGACGCGCCGGGGGAGCGCAGCCCCTCCGGCGCCGCGGCACCCGCGCTCCGGGCGGCGCCCGCCCCGGCGGCCACGACCTCGCGGCGCGACCGCCCCGCCAGCCCCACCACGGTGATCGACGCCGCCCTGCGCGCCGACGCGCCGGAGGTCGCCCGCCTGCTCGCCCTGGCGGCGGACGGCGACCTGGTCCGGTGGTGGTCCGACCTCGTGGCGCCCGCCCGGGCGGGCATCGCCTCGCGCACCGTGCTGGCCCGCCCGGGCGACGAGCCGGACGCCCTCGTGGTGGCCGCCGCGCTGGCCGTCCTGCGGCACCGGTCCGGCCGCGTGCCGGGCCACCCGTCGCGCCGCCGGATCGTGCTGCTGCTCGCGGCGCCGGGTGAACCCCGGCCGCTGTCCCTGCACGTGCTCGCGGGCGCGCTCGCCGACGCCGGCGTGGACGCGCGGGTCGTCGCGGGGCCCACGGGGCGGCACCGGCTGCTCGAGATCGCGGCGATGACGTCCCCCTCGGCGCTGGTGCTGTCCAGCGAGCTGCCCGCCCCCGACCTGGCCCTCGTCGCCGCGGTGGCGGAGCAGCACCCCGAGCTGCCGGTGTTCGTGATGGTCCCCGACGAGGCCGCCGCGGAGGTCCCGCTCGGGCGCCAGGTGCACCGCGTCCGGACGGTCCCGGGCCTGGTGCACGAGGTCGTCGCGGTCTGCCGCTGACACGAACTGTGACCCCCGGACGCTAACGTCGGGCCCGATCCGGCCGATACAGGAGGGAAGCCGGATCCGCCAGGGTCCTGGCACGGGCTGGAAGGCGGAGGTCGATGGCTGGCGTCGTGGTGTGCCACGGATCGACGGCGGTGCGGGAACGCATCGTCCTCACGGCACTCGGTGTGCCCTCGTTGGCACCGGTCCGCGCTGCGGCCTCCGTGGACGAGCTGGTCACGCTGGCGCGGCGGGTGCCGCCGACCATCGTGCTGCTGGACGCGCACCTGCCCTCCCCGGGGCCGGTCGAGGCGATCCGCCGGCTGCGCGCCGTGCCGTCGCAGTCGACGGTGGTGATGCTGGCCGTGCCGGGCGACGAGATCGCGCTGGACCGGGCCATCGCCCTGGGTGCCCGCGGCTACCTCGCCCCGGACGTCGGTCGCGCCGAGCTGGCCGCGGTGGCCGCGCACATCCTCGCCAGCCCCGCGCTGCCGTCGGGCGCCGGCGGCGTCGCCGTGCAGGACGGTCTCGTGGCGCACGGCGCGGTGGCCAGCGCCCCCACGCCCGTGGTGACCCGGACCGAGCTGCCCGCGCAGAGCACCGGCGGCACCGAGGTGTCGCTGACCAAGCGCGAGGTCGAGGTGCTGGTCGGCATGAGCAACGGGCGGTCCAACGCCCAGATCGGCCAGGAGCTGTTCCTGTCCGAGGACACGATCAAGACCCACGCCCGCCGGCTGTTCCGCAAGCTCGGCGCCGCCGACCGCGCGCAGGCCGTGGCGATCGGGCTCCGGCGCGGCCTCATCCGCTGACGCGGGGGTCGCGCAGGTCACGTCACCGGCCGCCGAGAGGCGCGAGAGGTGGCCGTATCATCGGGGGATGACCGACCTGGGTACCCCTGGATCCGCCGCGCCTGCCGACCCGTTCGGCTTCATCGGTCTCACCTACGACGACGTCCTCCTGCTCCCGGGCGAGACCGACGTCATCCCGAGCGAGGTCGACACCACGACCCGCCTCACGCGTGAGATCTCCCTGTCGATCCCGCTCGTGTCCGCCGCCATGGACACCGTCACCGAGTCGCGGATGGCCATCGCGCTCGCCCGCCAGGGCGGGATCGGCGTGCTGCACCGCAACCTGTCGATCGAGGCGCAGGCCCACCAGGTCGACCTGGTGAAGCGCTCCGAGTCCGGCATGGTGTCCGACCCCGTGACCGTGGGCCCGGACGCGACGCTCGCCGAGCTCGACGCCCTGTGCGCGAAGTACCGCGTGTCCGGCCTGCCGGTCGTCGACGCGGACCGCCGCCTGCTCGGCATCATCACCAACCGCGACCTGCGGTTCGTGCCCCCGGGCGAGTTCGACACCCGGCGGGTGCGCGACGAGATGACGTCGATGCCGCTCGTCACCGGCCCCGTCGGGATCTCCAACGCCGACGCCGCCGCGCTGCTCGGCAAGCACAAGGTCGAGAAGCTGCCGCTGGTGGACGAGGCGGGCCGCCTGCAGGGCCTCATCACCGTCAAGGACTTCGTGAAGTCCGAGCAGTACCCGATGGCCACCAAGGACGCGAGCGGCCGCCTGGTCGTCGCCGCGGCCGTGGGGTTCTTCGGCGACGCCTGGGACCGCGTCACCGCGCTGGTCGAGGCCGGCGTGGACGCGCTCGTCGTCGACACCGCCAACGGGCACGCCCGCCTGATGCTCGACATGGTGCGACGGATCAAGTCCGACCCCGCCACGAAGCACGTCCAGGTGATCGGCGGCAACATCGCCACCCGGGCCGGCGCGCAGGCGCTGGTCGACGCGGGCGTGGACGCGGTCAAGGTCGGTGTCGGCCCCGGCTCCATCTGCACCACCCGCGTGGTCGCCGGCGTCGGCGTCCCGCAGGTCACCGCCGTGTACGAGGCGTCGCTCGCCGCGAAGCCGGCCGGCGTGCCGGTCATCGCCGACGGCGGCCTGCAGTACTCCGGCGACATCGCCAAGGCCCTCGTCGCCGGCGCGGACAGCGTCATGGTCGGCGGCCTGATCGCGGGCTGCGACGAGTCGCCCGGCGACCTGGTGTTCGTCAACGGCAAGCAGTTCAAGCGCTACCGGGGCATGGCCTCGCTCGGCGCGATGCAGAGCCGCGGCGACCGCCGGTCGTACTCCAAGGACCGCTACTTCCAGGGCAACCTCAGCGACGACGAGATCATCACCGAGGGCATCGAGGGCCAGGTGCCCTACCGCGGCCCGCTGTCCGCGGTCGCGCACCAGCTGGTCGGCGGGCTGCACCAGTCGATGTTCTACGTCGGCGCGCACACCGTCCCCGAGCTGCAGGCGCGCGGGAAGTTCGTCCGGATCACGCCGGCGGGGCTCAAGGAGAGCCACCCGCACGACGTCCAGATGATCTCGGAGTCCCCGAACTACTCCGTGCGCTGACCTCGGCACGAGCGACGGGCCCGGCGCGATCGCACCGGGCCCGTCGTCGTCCCTGCCCGAGCCCCGTCCGGTGCGCGCGCGCCGCGGCACCGCGAGGTCGTCGGGCGCGTGGCGACGAGGTCGTCACACGACGACGAGGTCGTCACTCGTGAGTGACGACCTCGTGCGCGCGCGCTGACCTCGCGGTCGCGGGCGGTCGCGGGCGGTCGCGGGCCGGTCGCGGCCCGGTCAGTCGCGGAAGGTCTCGATCCGCGCGCCGAGCTCGACCAGGCGCTCCTGCAGCCCCTCGTAGCCGCGGGCGATGATGTCGACGTTGCGCAGGACGCTCTCGCCCTTGGCCGCGAGCATCGCGAGCAGGATGACGACCGCCGGGCGCAGGGCGGGCGGGCAGGACACCTCCGCGCCGGACCAGCGGGTGGGTCCGGACACCTGCAGCCGGTGCGCGTCGAGCAGCCGCACGTCGGCGCCGAGCCGGGTCAGGTCGGTCAGGTGGATGGCCCGGCCCTCGTAGACCCAGTCGTGCACCAGGGTGCTGCCGGTCGCGCACGCGGCGATCACCGCGAAGAACGGCAGGTTGTCGATGTTCAGCCCGGGGAACGGCATCGGGTGGATCTTGTCCAGCGGTGCCCGCAGGTCGCTGGGGTGCACGGTGATGTCCACCAGCCGGGTGCGGCCGTTGTGCGCCGTGTACTCCTCGGACAGCGTGTACCGCAGGCCCATCTCGGACAGCGTCGCCAGCTCGATCTCCATGAACTCGACCGGGACCCGCCCGACCGTGATCTCGGAGCCGGTGACGATGCCCGCGGTGAGCAGGCTCATCGCCTCGACCGGGTCCTCGGACACCGCGTACTCCACGTCGGCGTCGATCTGCGCCTTGCCGTGCACCCGCAGGGTGGTGGTGCCGATGCCCTCGACGCGGACGCCGAGCAGCTCCAGGTAGAAGCAGAGGTCCTGCACCATGTAGTTGGGGCTGGCGTTGCGGATCGTCGTGACGCCGTCGCGGCGGGCCGCGGCCATCAGGGCGTTCTCGGTGACCGTGTCGCCGCGCTCCGTCAGCACGATCGACAGGTTCTCGGTGCCCGGGTCGGTGACGCGCGCCAGGTAGCGGCCGCCGCTGGCCGTCACGGACAGGCCGAACGGGCGCAGCGCGATCATGTGCGGCTCGACGGTCCGGCTGCCGAGGTCGCAGCCGCCGGCGTAGGGCAGGCGGAACTCGGACTGCTGCCCCAGCAGGGGGCCGAAGAACATGATGATCGACCGGGTGCGCCGGGCGGCGTCGACGTCGATGGCCTCGAGGTCGAGGTCCTTCGGCACGACGATCTCCAGGTCGCGGCCGTCCGCCGACCAGGTGGCGCGGACGCCGACCGAGCGCAGCACGTCGACGATCCGGTCCACCTCGACGATGCGCGCGACGTTCTTCAGCCGCGTCGTGCCGCGGTTGAGCAGCGAGGCGCACAGCAGCGCCACGGCGCCGTTCTTCGAGGTGTTCACGTCCAGCCGGCCGCTCAGGCGCGCGCCGCCCTGCACCCGCAGGTGGGTGTGCTGCGGGCCGCCGAGGGTCACGATCGGGGAGTCGAGCGCGGCGCCGATCCGGGTGAGCATGTCGAGGCTGACGTTCTGCGCGCCCTGCTCGATGCGGTGCACGGCGGACTGGCTGGTGCCGAGGAGCTCGGCGAGCTGGGTCTGCGTCAGGCCGCGGTGGCGGCGCGCGGACCGCACGAGCGAGCCGACGTGGGCGAGCTGCTCGGGGAGGGTGGGCGTCACGGTGGGGAGGGACGAGGTCGCCGTCGGGACGGTTCCGGTCGTCGGGGTCGTGGTCACGTAGACGACGCTAACTCATCCATGAGATATCTGCTCGGCCCAAGATGCGGAGATCGTGTGTCCTCGCGAGCACGGCGCCCCCGACGCAACTCACGGACGGGATAGCGCCCCAGGTCAGCAGGCGATCCCGTCACGCCCAGCGATCCCCCGGCCACCAGGTGGGCTCAGGCGATGAGCGCGTCCTGCACGGGCACCCCGGCGAACCGGCGGTCCCGCTCGGGGTCGTGCGCGATCGCGACCGGCTCGGGCTGCGCCGGGACGTCGAGGAGCGTGGCCACCGGCACCGTGGGCACGTCGGACATCGTGGGCGCCGGCACCGCCGCGCGCGCACCGCGGCTCGGCCACGTCGCCTCCGCGCCGGGCCCGGTGTGCCCGCGCTCGGCCCGCCAGGCGTTGAACGCCTCCGCCCAGGCCCGGTGCGCGGTCACCTGGTAGTCGTGCAGCGAGACCAGGTCCAGGTCGCCCAGGTGCGGGAACCGCCCGACGATCCGGTCGAGCACGTCGAGGGTCGCCACCACGTCGACGTCGGCGGTGTGCAGGCTGCCGGTGTCGACCACCTGGTACACCCCGCACAGGTCGACCAGCTTGCGCTTGCCCTTGCGGAACCGGTCCTCGGCGCGGTCCAGCACCAGCGGGTCGATGACCGGCTGCACGGCGCCGCCGAGCCGGTCCTCGACCGTCGGCAGGCCGTGCCGGCGCAGCTCCGCCTCCAGCAGGCACAGGTCGTACGAGGCGTTGTACGCCACGACCGGCGTGCCGTCGCGCATCGCCTCGGCGATCGCGGCCGCGATCTCGTCCAGGGCCGGTCCGGGCTGCACGCCGTGCTCCCGCGCGTGCTCGGTGCTGATGCCGTGGATCGCGCTGGCGCCCTCCGGGATCTCGACGCCGGGGTCGATCAGCCAGGTCCGCACGTGCGTGCCCTCGCGGTCCCGGCGGACCAGGGCCGCGGTGACGATGCGGTCGTGGTCCACGTCCACGCCGGTGGTCTCGGTGTCGAACCCCAGCAGCGGGCCGTCCGTCCAGGTCATGCGGCGCTCCTCCCCACGCGGCCAGCATCGCACCGGCCACCGACGTGCCCCGGGAGGTGGCCCGGCGTGCCCGGGATGCGCCGCCGGCGCCGCGGGGCGAGGGTGGACGAGGCCCCGCCGACCGCGGGGCGCACCCGAGCAGAAGGAGTCGTCATGGCCCGCCTGACCGGCCGCACCGTCGCGTTCCTGACCAGCAGCAAGGGCATCGAGGAGCCCGAGCTCACGACCCCGTGGCAGACGGTGGTCGACGAGGGCGGCACCCCGGTGCTGGTCTCCGCCGAGCCCGGCACCGTGCGCACCGTGAACAACGACCTCGACCCGGGCGGCGAGTACCCGGTCGACCGCACGCTGGACCAGGTGTCCGCGGACGAGGTCGACGCCCTGGTGATCCCCGGCGGCACCGTGAACGCCGACACCCTGCGCACCCAGGACGGCGCCCAGGCCCTCGTCACGGCCGTGCTCGGCGCCGGCAAGCCGGTCGCCGCGATCTGCCACGGGCCGTGGACGCTGATCGAGGCCGGCGTGGTGGACGGCGTGACCCTCACCTCCTACCCGTCGCTCGCGACCGACCTGCGCAACGCGGGCGCCACCTGGGTCGACCAGGAGGTCGTGGTGTCGCAGGCCGCGGGCGCCACCCTGATCACGTCGCGGAACCCGCAGGACCTGCCGGCGTTCAGCGCGGCCGTCGTGGACGCCGTGGCCGGCTGACCACGCAGCGGACCGACGCGGGCCCCGTCGCGACCGGCGGCAGGGGCCCGCGCCGGTAGCCTGTCCCGGTGAGCAACGAGATCGAGATCGGCCGCGGCAAGCGGGGACGGCGCGCATTCTCCTTCGACGACGTCGCCGTCGTCCCCTCCCGGCGCACCCGGGACCCCGAGGAGGTGTCGGTCGGCTGGCAGATCGACGCCTACCACTTCGAGCTGCCCGTGCTGGCCGCGCCGATGGACTCCGTGATGAGCCCGGCGACCGCCGTCGCCCTGGGCCGCGCGGGCGGGCTCGGCGTCCTGGACCTCGAAGGCCTGTGGACCCGGTACGACGACCCGGAGCCGCTGCTGGCGCAGGTCGCGCAGCTGCCCGACGCCGAGGCGACCGCGCGGATGCAGGAGATCTACGCCGCGCCGATCCGGCCCGAGCTGATCCGCCGCCGCATCGGCGAGATCCGCGAGGCCGGGGTGACCGCCGCCGGCGCGCTGTCGCCGCAGCGCACGCAGGAGTTCTGGAAGGACGTCGTCGAGGCCGGGGTCGACCTGTTCGTCATCCGCGGCACCACCGTGTCGGCCGAGCACGTCTCGGGCCGGGCGGAGCCGCTCAACCTCAAGCGGTTCATCTACGAGCTCGACGTCCCGGTGATCGTCGGCGGCGCGTCCACCTACACCGCCGCCCTGCACCTCATGCGGACCGGCGCGGCGGGCGTGCTGGTGGGCTTCGGCGGCGGCGCGGCGCACACCACGCGCGTCTCGCTCGGCATCCACGCCCCGATGGCCACGGCCGTCGCGGACGTCGCCGCCGCGCGCCGCGACTACCTGGACGAGTCGGGCGGCCGGTACGTGCACGTGATCGCGGACGGCGGCGTGGGCCGGTCCGGGGACCTGGTCAAGGCCATCGCCTGCGGTGCGGACGCGGTCATGCTGGGTGCCGCGCTGGCCCGGGCCACGGACGCGCCCGGGCAGGGCTGGCACTGGGGCCCCGAGGCGCACCACCCGCACCTGCCGCGCGGCGAGCGGGTGCACGTCGGCCAGGCCGGCACGCTGCAGCAGGTGCTGTTCGGGCCCGGGCACACCGCCGACGGCACGCTCAACCTGATCGGTGCGCTGCGCCGGGCGATGGCCACCACCGGCTACTCGGACCTCAAGGAGTTCCAGCGGGTGGAGATCGTGGTCTCCCCGTACCAGCCGCGCTGACGCCGGCCGCCGCTCCGAGGGCCGCTCTCCCCACCCGGGGGAGGGCGGCCCTCGGCGCTCCCGGGTGGGTGCCGGCGCACGCCGATGTTTGTTTGAGCGTGGTTTCAAGTCCGGATCGCTTTGGATGCTTGCGTTTCGCCGGGTGCACAGGGCATGCTGGGAACCGCAGCACCCCAGCGTCGGGGACCCCGGCGCAGCCACGACCACGGAGCCGACGTGTACGCAACGGAGCGCCAGCAGCAGATCCTCGCCGCAGCGCGGCGGGACGGGCGCGTGGACGTCGCCTCCCTCGCCACCACCCTGGACGTCACGCCGGAGACGGTGCGCCGCGACCTCACCGTGCTCGAGCGGCACGGTCTCGTCCGCCGGGTGCACGGCGGTGCGATCCCGGTCGAGCAGCTCGGGTTCGAGCCCGGGCTCGCCCAGCGCGAGGGCCTGCTGTCGGGGGAGAAGGACCGGATCGCGAAGGCCGCCCTCGAGGAGCTGCCCGACGGCGGCGCGATCGTGCTCGACGCCGGCACCACGACCGTCCGGCTGGCCGAGCTGCTGCCCACGGACCGCGAGCTGACCGTCGTCACGCACGCGCTGCCGGTCGCCACCGTCCTCGCCACCCGGCCCGGGATCACCCTGCACCTGGTCGGCGGGACCGTGCGCGGCCGCACGCTCGCCTCCGTCGGCACCTGGGCCCTGCGGGCGCTCGCGGACATCCACGTGGACGTCACGTTCCTCGGCACCAACGGGCTCAGCGTCGAGCACGGGCTCACCACGCCGGACCTGGCCGAGGCGGCCGTGAAGCGGGCGCTGGTCAAGGCGGCCCGGCGCACGGTCGTCCTGGCCGACCACACCAAGCTCGGCCGCGCGGACTTCGCGCACGTCGCCGCGCTGGACGAGGTCGACACGCTGGTCACCGACTCCGGCGTGCAGCCCGAGCTCGCGGACGAGGTCGAGGCCGCCGGACCGCGGGTGGTGCGCGCATGATCGTGACGCTCACGCCCAACCCCAGCCTGGACCGGGCCCTGCACCTGGAGCGCCTGGCGCCCGGCGAGGTCAACCGCGCCGCCGCCACCCACCTGCACCCCGGCGGCAAGGGGATCAACGTGTCCCGGGCGCTCGCGGCCCACGCCATCGCCTCCCGCGCGGTGCTGCCGTCCGGGGGCCCCGACGGCGCCCAGGTCGTCGCGCTGCTCGCCGCGCAGGGCGTCGACGCCCGGCCCGTGCCGGTCGCGGGGGACACCCGGTCCAACATCACGCTGACCGAGTCCAGCGGGGCGACCACGAAGATCAACGCCCCGGGCCCGGCGCTCGACGCGGAGGAGGTCGCCGCGCTGCTGGGCGCGGTCGAGGCCGAGGTCGCCGCCGGCGCGGTCGCGGTGGTCGCCGCCGGCAGCCTGCCCGCCGGCGTGGACGACGACTTCTTCACCCGCGTGGCCGACCTCGGTGCCCGGCACGGCGTGCCGGTGGTGCTGGACACCTCGGGGGCGCCGTTCGCGGCCGCCGTGCGGCACGGCGGCCTGGCCCTGGTGAAGCCGAACGACGAGGAGCTGGCCGAGCTGGCCGGGCACGAGCTGGTCACGGTCGGCGACGTGCTGGCGGCGGCGTCCGCGGTCCGGGCGGCCGGCACGGCCGCCGTGCTGATCAGCCTCGGCCCGCACGGGGCGCTGCTGGTCGCCGAGGGCGGCTCCTGGTGGGCCGGCGGTCCCGCGCTCGTGCCCGTGTCCACGGTCGGCGCGGGGGACTCCACCCTCGCCGGCTACCTGTCCGGCGCGGGGGACCCCCCCGAGCGCCTGCGCCGCGCGGTCGCCTGGGGCCGCGCCGCCGTCCTGCTGCCCGGCAGCGCCGTGCCCCGCCCGTCCGACGTCCGCACCACCGAGGTCGACGTCGTCGCCGACCCCGATCCCTCCCTCGCCCTCAAGGAGCTGTGACATGAGCCAGCCGCTGACCTCCGCCGACCTCGTCGGCGTCGACGTCGTCGCCCGTGACCGGGACGACGCCACCGCCCAGCTGATCGCCCTGCTCGCCGCCGCGGGCCGCGTCACCGACGCCGAGGGCTTCCACGCCGACGTCCGGGCCCGCGAGGCCCAGATGGCCACCGGCATGCCCGGCGGCGTCGGCCTGCCGCACGCGCGGTCCGAGCACGTGACCGCCCCGAGCCTGGCGGTCGGCAAGCTGCACGACCCGGTCGACTGGGGTGCCCCGGACGGGCCCGCGCGCCTGGTGTTCCTCATCGCCGCCCCGGCCGGCGGCGACGCCGACCACCTGCAGATCCTCGCGGCGCTGGCCCGCCGCCTGGTGCACGAGTCGTTCCGGCAGTCCCTGCTCGACGCCCCGGACGCCGCCACGGTGGCCGAGATCGTCACGCGAGAGGTGGTCCCGTCATGAAGTTCGTCGCCGTCTCCTCGTGCCCCACGGGGATCGCCCACACCTACATGGCCGCCGAGGCCCTCGAGCAGGCGGGCAAGGCCGCCGGCCACGAGGTGCACGTCGAGACCCAGGGCGCCGCGGGCTCCACGCCGCTCGACCCGGCGGTCATCGCCGCCGCCGACGGCGTCATCTACGCCGCGGACCTCGAGGTGCAGCAGCGTGAGCGGTTCGCCGGCAAGCCGTTCGTCGACGTCGGCGTCAAGAAGGCCGTGCACGACCCGACCGGCGTGCTCGCCCAGGCCGTCGAGGCCGTCGAGCGCGGCGTCCCCGAGCCGGCCGCCGGCGCCGGCGCCGGCCCCGCGCCGACGACGAAGGTCGACGCGAACGCCGGCGTGGGCACCCGGATCCGGCAGTGGCTGATGACCGGGGTGTCGTACATGATCCCGTTCGTCGCCGCGGGCGGGATCCTCATCGCCCTCGGGTTCATGATCGCCCAGGCGGCGTGGGGCGAGGACGGCGCCGTCCTGGTCACGCAGGTGCCCGTCGAGGACCTCATCACCAGCTTCAGCATCACGTCCGGGCAGGACTGGGCGGTGCTGATGTTCCAGACCGGTTCCGCCGCGTTCGCCTTCCTGGTGCCCGTGCTGTCCGGGTTCATCGCGTACGGCATCGCGGACCGTCCGGGTCTGGTGCCCGGGTTCGTCGGCGGCGCCGTGGCGGGGGTCGTGGGCGCCGGGTTCCTCGGCGGCCTGGTCTCCGGGTTCGTCGCCGGCTTCCTCGCCCTGTGGATCAGCCGGTGGCGGGTGCCCAAGGGCGTGCGCGGCGTGATGCCGGTCGTGGTCACCCCGCTGCTGTCGTCGCTGGTGACCGGCTTCCTCATGTTCGTCGTCATCGGCCGCCCGATCGCGAACGTGATGGACGGGCTGACCAGCTGGCTGAACGGGCTGTCCGGGTCGAACCTCGTGCTGATGGGCGCGCTGCTCGGCGCGATGATGGGCTTCGACCTCGGCGGCCCGATCAACAAGGTCGCGTACACCTTCGCGATCACCGGGCTGGCGACCGGGGGCCTGGCGGCGGACGCCGTGCAGTACCGGATCATGGCGGCCGTCATGGCCGCCGGCATGGTGGCACCGCTGGCGATGGCCGTCGCGACGTTCGTCCGCAAGCGCCTGTTCACGCACGCGGAGCAGGAGAACGGCAAGGCGGCCGTGCTGCTGGGGCTGTCGTTCATCTCCGAGGGCGCCATCCCGTTCGCCGCCGCCGACCCGTGGCGCGTCATCGTGTCGTCGCTGGTCGGGTCGAGCGCCGCCGGTGCGATCACGATGGCGGTCGGCTCGGGCGTCCGCGCGCCGCACGGCGGCATCTGGGTGCTGCCGCTGATCTCCAACCCGCTGGGCTTCCTGCTCGCCGTCGCGGTCGGCACGGTCATCACGGCGGGGATCGTCGTGGTCCTCAAGGGCCTGAAGCCGAACCCGCTCGTGCAGGCGGAGCGCGCGGCGGACGTCGCCGCCGCGCAGTCCGGCACCCCGCAGCCCGCCGCCGCGTGAGACCTCGGTCCCACGCAGCACCCCGTCTCCCGGAGGGACCCTGGCACGCATGACGACACGAACCGAGCCGACCGCACCGCCCGCCGCGGGCACGGTGCTGCAGGGAGTGGGCGTGGGCCGCCGGGTGGCGGTCGGGCCGGTGGTCCGGGTGCAGCCGGCGCCCGCGGTCCCCGGCGACACCCCCGTGGTCCGGGACGGCGCCGTCGTGCCGCCCGGCGAGGTCCCGGACGCCGTGGTCGCGGCGTTCGCGGCAGTGGCCGCCGCTCTGCGCGAGCAGGCGGACCGGGCCACCGGCACGGTCGCCGAGGTGCTCGGTGCGACCGCGATGATGGCCGACGACCCCGCCCTGCGGGACCAGGTGCTCACGAAGGTGCGGGACGGCGAGCCGGCCGTCGCCGCGCTCGACGCCGCGGTCGGGGCGTTCGCCGCCATGTTCGAGGCGGCGGGCGGGTACCTGGCCGAGCGGGTCACCGACCTGCGCAGCGTGCGGGACCGCGTCGTGTCCCGGCTGGCGGGGCTGCCCGACCCGGGTGTGCCCGAGCTCCGCGAGCCGTCCGTCGTGGTGGCCCGGGACCTCGCCCCGGCGGACACCGCCGCCCTCGACCTCGCCCGGGTGCTCGCGCTGGTCACCGAGGAGGGCGGCCCCACCGGGCACACCGCGATCATCGCCGGGCAGAACGGCATCCCGTGCGTGGTCCGTGCGTCCGGGGCGGCGGCGCTGGCCGACGGCGCGGTGGTCGCCGTGGACGCGGCGCACGGCACCGTCACCGTCGAGCCCGACGCCGCGCTGCGCGCGGAGCTCGGGGCCCGGGCCGCCGCCGAGCGGGCCCTGGAGCAGGACACCGCCCCCGGCGCGACCGCCGACGGCCACCGGGTCCGGCTGCTCGCCAACATCGGCACCGCCGAGGACGCCGAGAAGCTCGCCGACGTCGCCGTCGAGGGCGTCGGGCTGTTCCGGACCGAGGTGCTGTTCCTCGGCCGGCAGCAGGCGCCCGCCGTCGCCGAGCAGGCCGCCGCCTACGCCCGGGTGCTGCGCGCCCTCGGGCCGGAGCGCAAAGTCGTCGTCCGGACCCTGGACGCCGGGGCGGACAAGCCGCTCGCGTTCGCCAACCTGCACCCGGAGGAGAACCCGGCCCTCGGCGTGCGCGGCTACCGGCTGGTCCGGTCGGCGCCCGGCCTGCTGCACGACCAGCTGGCCGCGCTGGCGCAGGCCGGGGCCGAGACCGGGACCGAGCCGTGGGTGATGGCACCGATGATCGCCACGCCCGCCGAGGCCCGCGCGTTCGCGGCGGCCGTCCGGGAGGCCGGGCTGCGCACCGCCGGCGTCATGGTCGAGGTGCCCGCGGCCGCGCTGCGGGCCGGCGCCGTGCTGGACGAGGTCGACTTCGTCTCGCTCGGCACCAACGACCTCGCGCAGTACACGATGGCGGCCGACCGGCTCATGGGGGAGCTGGTCGACCTGCTCGACGCCTGGCAGCCCGCCGTGCTGGACCTGGTCGCCGCGACCGCGCGGGCCGGTGCCGAGCGGGACCGGCCCGTGGGGGTGTGCGGGGAGTCCGCGGGCGACCCGCTGATGGCGCTGGTGCTGACCGGGCTGGGTGTCACCAGCCTGTCGATGTCGCCCGCCGCGCTGCCCGCGGTCCGCTTCGCGCTGCGCCGGCACACGCTGGAGCAGTGCCGGGCGATGGCCGCGGCGGCGCTCGCGGCCGCGGACCCCGCGGCGGGCCGGGCGGCCGTGGCCGCGCTGCTGGCGCAGGACGTGCGGGCGACGCTCGGGGTGTGACCTCGGGTCAGGCGGCCGGCACCCGCGCGCGCCGGGCACGGCGCCGGGTGCGGTCGGGCGTCTCGCCGACCACCTGCCGGTACCGGCGCGTGAAGTGCGCCTGGTCCGCGTAGCCGAGGTCCGCTGCGAGCGTGGCCAGGTCCGTGGCCGGCTCGGCGTGCAGCGTCGTGGCCGCGACCTGCAGGCGGCGGCACTCGATCAGCCACTTCGGCGTCAGGCCCGTCTGCTGGCGCACCACGCGGCTCAGCGTCCGGGTGGTCGTCCCGAGCGCGCGGGCGAGGTCCGCGACGCGCTGCACGTCCGCGTCCTCCTCCGCGACCCGGCAGGCCGCGTTCGCGAGCCGCCCGGCGTCGTCGACCTGCGCCGCGAGCGGGAGCAGCCAGGCCCGCAGCGGTCCGGCCAGGTCGGCGCCGCTGTGCACCGCCGCGGCCACCTCCCGGTCGGGGGACCCGGTCAGCCGCTCCCGCCGTCCCGCCAGCCGCACCGGGTCCGTCGTCGTCAGCAGCCGGGTCGCGGCGGGGCGCAGCAGCACGCCGACCACCCACGACCGGCCGGACAGCTCCCGCACGGACAGCACCCGCTCCGGGCCGTGCAGCGTCGCGCCCGCGGGCCCCAGCACGACGTTCGCCGCCGGGTACGTGAGCACCCGCTGCGGCCGCACCCGGCCCGGCGGGACGTCCCAGCGCGCCACCCAGACGTGCCGGGCGACCTCGTCGAGGTCCGCGCCGAGGGTGAACCGGTCGAACCGCACCTCCGGGTCGCCGGGGTTGAGGTGCCCTCGCGACTCGACCACCGCCACCCCCGGGTGTCCCGTTCGTACAAGACCGTGCCGCCGCGCCGCGCGACGGTGGGGGCATGACCGAGAGCACCGCGCCCGCCACGGGCGCCCACACCACGAACGGCATCCCGCACGGGCGGACGTCCCTGACGCCGCACCTGGTCGTGCACCCCGCCGAGCGGGCGATCGCATTCTACGAGGAGGTGTTCGGCGCGCGGGTCCTCGACGTGACGCGCATGGGCGACGGCGGCCCCGTCGGCGAGGCCGCGCTCGACCTCGGGAACGGCTGCCTGACGCTCGGCGACCCGATGGACGCCTACGGCATCGTGGCGCCCGACCCCGCGCGGGCGACGTACTCGCTCGCGCTGCACGTCCCGGACGTCGACGCGGTCGTGGCGCGCGCGGTCGCCGCCGGGGCCACCCTGCGCGAACCCGTGCAGACCTTCGTGTCGGGGGACCGGTACGGGTCGCTCGTCGACCCGTTCGGCGTGCGGTGGTCGGTGCTGACGCGGGTCGAGGACCTGTCGCCGGCCGAGAGCGGGCGGCGCGTGGCTGAGTGGGCCGCGGCGCAGGGGGCTGCGGCGCAGGAGGCCACGGCACAGGGCTGACGCGTAGCCTGGCCCGCATGGTGCCCGACCACGGCGTGCTGGACCCGGAGACCGACCCGCTCGCCACCCTCGTGCTCGAACCCGACGACCTGCGGACGCTCGCGCGCCGCGTCGTGACGTCGCCCGCCGGCGGGACCGCGACGCACCACGCCCCGTGGACCCGCGCCCCGCTGGCGACGCTGCCGCAGTCGACGCCCGACGACGTCGCCCGCGCGGCGCGGCGGGCGCGGGCGGCGCAGCGGCTCTGGGCCGCCGTGCCCGTGCGCCGGCGCGCGCGGCTGCTGCTGCGGGTGCACGACCTGCTGCTGTCCCGGCAGAGCGACGTCCTGGACCTCGTGCAGCTGGAGAACGGCAAGGCGCGCGCGGCTGCCTTCGAGGAGCTCGCCGACGTCGCGCTGGTCGCCCGGCACCTCGGCGTGCGCGCACCGCGGTACCTCGCGCCGGCCCGCCGGGCCGGCCTGGTCCCCGGCCTGACGTCCGTGCGGGTGCACCGGGACCCGGTGGGCGTGGTCGGGGTCGTCGCGCCGTGGAACTACCCGCTCAGCCTCACCCTCGGCGACGTGCTCCCGGCGCTCGCGGCCGGCGACGCCGTGCTGCTGCGGCCCGACCCGCAGACGCCGCTGACGGCGCTGTGGGCGGTCGAGCTGCTCGAGGACGCGGGGATGCCGCCGGGGCTCGTGCAGGTCGTCCTGGGCGACGGGCCCACGGTGGGCGCCGCCGTCGCGGACCACGTCGACCACCTGGTGTTCACCGGGTCCACCGCCACCGGCCGGGTGGTCGCGGCCCGGGCGGGGGAGCGGCTCGTGCCGAGCACGCTCGAGCTCGGCGGCAAGAACGCGATGTACGTGGCCGACGACGTCGACGTCGAGGTGGCCGCCGAGGGGGCGGTGCGCGCGTGCTTCGGCGGGACCGGGCAGCTGTGCGTGTCCGTCGAGCGGCTGTACGTGCACGAGGCCGTGGCGGACTCCTTCGTCGCCGCCCTGGTCCGCCGCACCCGGGCGCTGCGCCTCGGCACCGGGCTGGACTACCGCGCCGACCACGGGTCGCTGACGTCTCCCGAGCAGCTGGCGCGCGTGGTCGAGCACGTCGAGGACGCCCTGTCCGGCGGCGCGCGGGTGCTCGTCGGCGGCGCGCACCGCACGGACCTGGGGCCGTACGTCTACGAGCCGACCGTGCTGGAGGGCGTGGGACCGCACGCGCGCGCGTTCCGCGACGAGACCTTCGGGCCGGTCGTCGCGCTGACCCGCGTGGCGTCCGACGACGAGGCCGTGGCGGCGGTGAACGACACGGCGTACGCCCTGAACGCGTCCGTCTGGACCGGGTCCGCGCGGCGCGGGTCCGCGCTGGCGGCCCGGCTGCGGGCCGGGACCGTGAACGTCAACGAGGGCTACGCCGCCGCCTGGGGCTCCGTGGCGGCGCCGCAGGGCGGCCGGGGCGCGTCCGGCTGGGGCAGCAGGCACGGGCGCGAGGGGCTGCTGGCGCTCACCGCGGCGCGGACCGTCGCGGTGCAGCGGGCCGCGCACGGCGTGCGGGTCGCGGGCCGCACGGTGGTCCCGCCGGCCGGGCCGGGCCGGGTGCTGTCCGGCGACCCGGAGCGGTGGACCGCCGGGGTGACCGCTGTGCTGCGGGCCGCGCGGCGGGCGCGGCTGCGCTGACCCCGGTCCGCCCCCGCCCGTTGAAAGCGCACAACCGCGCCCCATTTCGCCCGTTCTGTCCCGCGAGTTGTCCGCTTTCAACGCCCGCTCGCGGGTTCGGGCGCGCACGCGAGCTGGCGGGCAGGGCGTCAGACGCCGACCGGGACCGGGGCGCCGTCCGGCTGCCCCAGCGGCTCGCCGTCGAACCGGACCTGGTTCCGGCCGTGCCGCTTGGCGCGGTAGAGCGCGGCGTCGGCGCGGGCGGCCAGGGTGTGCGCGGCCTCGTCCGGCGCCGCCATCGCGCCGCCGAAGCTCATCGTCACCCGCAGGTCCGGCGACAGGTCCTGCCACGGAAAGCCCGCGATGGTGGACCGGATCCGCTCGCACACCGCGGTGGCCTGCTCCTGCGGGGAGTCCAGCAGCACCAGCGTGAACTCCTCGCCGCCGACCCGGGCGACGACGTCGCCGACCCGGACGGCGCCGGTCATGATCTGCGCGACCCGGCGCAGCACCTCGTCGCCGACCGGGTGCGAGTGGAGGTCGTTGACCGACTTGAACAGGTCGAGGTCGCCGACGACGTACGCCAGCTCGGCCTCCTGACCCAGGCGCGCGGCGAGGATCGCGTCCAGCCCGCGGCGGTTCAGCAGCCCGGTGAGCGGGTCGTGCGCGGCGTCGTGCTGCAGCGTCTCGTTGAGGGCCGCGAGCTCCGTGGCGCGCTTGCGGGCCTGGTCGCGGGCCTGGCGCACCCGCTCGACGTCCAGCTGGGCGTTGACGACGATCCCGCGGCGCTCGGCCGCCTGGTCCCGCTGCATCATCACGGCCTCGTGGTACCGGCGGTGCGTCTCGAGGGCCGCGCGCAGGTCGCCCGCGTCCTCGTGCACCTGGACCAGCTCGAGCAGCACGTCGGCGCGCTCCATCGGCCGCAGCGACTGCTCGGTCAGCAGCAGCCCCGTCATCAGCGTCGCCCGCGCGCCCGCGTAGTCGCCCCGCAGCCGGCACAGCCGCCCGTGCGCCGCGTGGTACCGGATGGTCAGGTAGCGGGCCGCCACCCGCGGCAGCGCGACGGCGACCGCGGCCAGAGCGGCCTCGGCGGCGTCGAGGTCGCCGCGGGCCATCTGCGCGCGGGCGATCCGGACCTGCGCCTCGGCGGCCATCCGGGGGTTGCCCGTGTCGCCGCCGTCGGCGTCCGGCACGCCGTACGCGGCCTCGAGCCCCTGCGTGCCCAGGCGGACGGCGCGCTCGGCCAGGGCGCGGGCGCGCACCGGGTCGGTCGCCCGCAGCGCCTCGCTCTCGTCGGTGTCCAGCTTGGCCAGCCCGGACAGGGTCGCGCACGTGCCGTCCGGCCGGTTCAGCTCGGGCCACAGCTGCGCGGCCTCGTCCAGCAGCTCCCGGGCCTTCTCCGGGAACCGGCCCATCGAGATGTACGTGTCGGCCAGGTTGTTCAGCGCCGCGGCGAGGCCCTCGGTGTCGTTCAGCTCGCGGCGGATCATCAGCGACCGGTCCAGCAGCTCCAGCGCCGAGAGGTTGTCGCCGAACCCGTTGTAGACCGCGGCCAGCCCCTGCAGCAGGCGCCCCTCCCACGCCCGCAGGCCGTGGGTGGTGCTCAGCTCCAGCGCGCGCTCCATCGAGGCGAGCGCGAGCGCGTCCTCGCCCAGCAGGTGGTACGCCCACCCGCCGTTGTACTCGAGCTCGATCTCCTGCGGCACGGCGCGCTCCGCGCGGGCCAGGTCGAGCAGCTCGGGCAGCGCGGCGACGCAGAGCGCGGGAGCGGCGTCGCACAGCCGGTCGACGCGTTCCAGCTCCGAGCGCCAGAAGGACGCGCGGTCCTCCTGGGGAACCCGGGCAGTCGTCATGCCCGTGTGTATCGGCCCCGGCCTGAGCGCGCTGGAGAGGTCGTCCGGGTGAAACCTCCCGCGCCCGCCCGCTCCGGGACGGCCGAGGTGGCTGACACGGCAGGAATCCGCGGGTGCGCCGGTTCCCGCGCCGGCACGGTTCCCTCGTCCGGGGGTCACCCGGACGACGCACGCGCCCGGGCCGACGGCCGCCGCGGGGCACCTGCGGCGGGGACGCGCGAGGGCCCGCACCCGAGGCGGGTGCGGGCCCTCGCGGCGTGCGGTGCGGCGTCAGGCGATCGCGGCGACCGACTGCCGGGCGATCTCGAGCTCCTCGTTGGTCGGGATCACCAGCACGGTGACCTCGGCGCCGTCGGGGGAGATCACGGTCGGCTCCTTGATCCGGCCCGCGTTGCGCTCCGGGTCGACCTGGATGCCGAGGCGCTCCAGGCCCTGCAGGGCGTTGAGGCGGACGATGTCGTCGTTCTCGCCGATGCCGGCGGTGAACGTGATGGCGTCGACGCGGCCGAGCTCGGCGTAGTACTTGCCGACGTAGCCCTTGATCCGGTGGTAGTAGACGTCCAGGGCGGTCCGGACGCGCTCGTCGCCCGCGGCCACGGCGTCGTGCACGTCGCGCATGTCGGTGTAGCCGGACAGGCCGAGCATGCCGGACCGCCGGTTCAGCAGCTCGTCGAGCTGGTCGATGGAGTACCCGCCGACCCGCGCCAGGTGGAACAGCACGGCCGGGTCGATGTCGCCGGACCGCGTGCCCATGACCAGGCCCTCGAGCGGGGTCAGGCCCATCGAGGTGTCGATGCACGCGCCGCCGCGCACGGCCGACGCCGAGGCGCCGTTGCCGAGGTGCAGCACGATGGTGTTGACCTCCTCGAGCGGCCGGCCCAGGAACTCGGCGGTCGCGCGGGACACGTACAGGTGCGACGTGCCGTGCGCGCCGTACCGGCGGATCTTGAACTCCTTCGCGACCTGCTCGTCGATCGCGTACGTGTACGCGGCCGGCGGCATGGTGCGGTGGAACGCGGTGTCGAAGATCGCGACGTGCGGGATGTTCGGGAACGCGTGCCGCGCGGCCTGGATGCCGGCGACGTTGGCCGGGTTGTGCAGCGGGGCGAGCGGGGACAGCTCGTCGATCTGCGCGAGCACCTCGTCGTCGATGACGGCGGGGCCGTCGAAGACGTCGCCGCCCTGGACGACGCGGTGGCCGACGGCGGTGAGGTCCGCCTCGCGGAGCTGCGGGCCCTGCTGCTCGAACAGGTCCAGGACCAGGCGCATGCCGGTCTCGTGGTCGGGCACGGGCTGCTCGAGCACGGTCGCCCCGGAGGGGCCCTCGTGCTTGACCTTGCCGACCTCGAGGCCGATGCGCTCGACGATGCCGCTGGCGAGGGCGTCGCCGCTGGTCACGTCGACCAGCTGGTACTTGATCGACGAGGAGCCGGAGTTGATGACGAGGACGTGGTTCACTTCGAGCCTTCCGAGGTCGCGGTCAGGGCCTGGGCCTGGATCGCCGTGATGGCGACGGTGTTGACGATGTCCTGGACGAGGGCGCCGCGGGACAGGTCGTTGACGGGCTTGCGCAGGCCCTGGAGCACGGGGCCGACGGCCACGGCGCCGGCGGAGCGCTGCACGGCCTTGTAGGTGTTGTTGCCGGTGTTGAGGTCGGGGAACACGAAGACCGTGGCCCGGCCGGCGACGGCGGAGTCGGGCATCTTGGTCTGGGCGACCGAGGCGTCGACGGCGGCGTCGTACTGGATCGGGCCCTCGACGGACAGGTCGGGGCGCCGCTCGCGCACGAGCTCGGTGGCGGTGCGGACCTTGTCGACGTCGGCGCCGGAGCCGGAGGACCCGGTGGAGTACGACAGCATCGCGATGCGCGGCTCGATGCCGAACTGCGCGGCGGTCTCGGCGGAGGAGATCGCGATGTCGGCCAGCTGCTCGGCGGTCGGGTCCGGGTTGACGGCGCAGTCGCCGTAGACCAGGACGCGGTCCTCGAGGCACATGAGGAACACCGAGGACACCACGGACGTGCCGGGCACGGTCTTGATGATCTCGAACGACGGCTTGATGGTGTGCGCGGTGGTGTGCGCGGCGCCGGAGACCATGCCGTCGGCGAGGCCGAGCTGGACCATCATCGTGCCGAAGTAGGAGACGCTGGACACGATCTCCCGGGCGCGCTCGACGGTCATGCCCTTGTGCTTGCGCATCTGGGTGTACTCGGCGGCGAACCGCTCGAGCAGCTGGCCCGACTTCGGGTCGACGACGCGCGCCGCGGACAGGTCCAGGCCGAGCTCGGTGGCGCGGCCGCGGATGGCCGCCTCGTCGCCCAGGATGGTCAGGTCGGCGACCTCGCGCTGCAGCAGGGTCGACGCGGCACGCAGGATGCGGTCGTCGTTGCCCTCGGGCAGGACGACGTGCTTGCGGTCGCCGCGGGCCCGGTCGAGCAGCTCGTACTCGAACATCAGCGGGGTGACGACCTCGGGGGCCGGCACCTCGAGGGCAGCCAGGGCCTCCTCGGCGTCGGTGTGCTTCTCGAACAGCGCGAGGGCGGTGTCGACCTTGCGCTGGGAGTCGGCGGACAGCCGGCCGCGGGTGCCGGCGGCGGCGCTGGCGGAGGCGAAGGTGCCGAGCCCGGTGCGCATGATCGGCAGCCGGCTGTGCAGGCCGTCGACCAGGCGGGACACGGTGGCCGGCGGCTCGAAGCCGCCGTTGAGGATGATCCCGGACAGCGACGGGAACCCGTCGGCGGCGTGCGCCATCAGCAGGCCGAGCAGGATGTCGGACCGGTCGCCGGGGACGATCACGACGACGCCGTCGGACAGGCGCTCCAGCAGGTGCTCGACGGACATGGCGCCGACCAGGACCTCGGTGGCCTCGCGGGACAGCAGCTGGGCGTCGCCCCCGATCAGCGTGCCGTCGACGGAGTCCATCAGCTGGCGCACGGTGGGCGCCACGAGGAACGGCTCCTCGGGCAGGGCCCACGCCGTGGCGCGGGTGGACAGCTCGGCCCGGACGGCGTCGAGGTTCTCCGGGTCGCAGCGGTTGGCGACGATGGCGACGACCTGCGCGTGCCCGGCCTCGAGCTCGGACGCGGCGACCTCGGCGACCTGGCGGACCTCCTCGGGCGTGCGGCCCTGGCCCTTGACGCAGAGCAGCACGGGGGCGCCCAGGTTGGCGGCGATCCGGGCGTTGAACCCGAGCTCGGCGGGGCCGGCGATGTCGGTGTAGTCGGTGCCGACGATGACGACGACGTCGCACTGCCGGGCGACGGCGTGGTACCGCTGCACGATGGTGGCGAGCGCGGCCTCCGGGTCGGCGTGGACGGCCTCGTAGGTGGTGCCGATGCAGTCCGCGTAGGACAGGTCGACGCCGTCGTGGGCGAGCAGCAGCTCCAGCACGTAGTCCGGGGTCTCGGTGGACCGGGCGATCGGCCGGTAGACGCCGACCCTCTGCACGGTGCGGGTGAGCAGGTCGACCAGGCCGAGCGCCACGGTCGACTTGCCGGTGTCCCCCTCGGGGGACGTGACGTAGATGCTGCGTGCCACGGGTGGGCTTCTTCCTTCTCGAGGGTCCGGGTTCGCCGGGGTCGTCAGGTGATGGGATGAATTCTGCCGGACCTGGGGCACTGAGTGGTGCGTGCGGGTCGTGATGCTGGCCACCCGCCGGCCGGGTGGGTGCCGCGCCCGGGACGGCCGATGGCCCGCACCGGCGGTGCGGTGCGGGCCATCGGCCACGAGGGGCTGCTACTCGTTGTCCCCGCCGGTCACGGCGGCGGCGTTCTGCTGCGGCCCGCCGACCTCGGTGCCGGTCTCGCCGGCGTCGGGCCACACCCAGTCGCGCACCTCGGGGATGTCCTCCCCGTGCTTGCGGGTGTAGTTGTGCGCCTTCAGCCGCGCGTCGACCATGCGCTGCCGGAGCCCGGCGTGCTTCGAGCCGAGCGACGGCGTCTGGTCGATGACGTCGATGACCAGGTGGTACCGGTCCAGGTCGTTGAGCATCACCATGTCGAACGGCGTGGTGGTCGTGCCCTCCTCCTTGTACCCCCGCACGTGCAGGTTCTTGTGCCCCTTGCGGCGGTAGGTCAGGCGGTGGATGAGCCACGGGTAGCCGTGGTACGCGAACACGATCGGCTTGTCGGTCGTGAACAGCGTGTTGAAGTCGCGGTCCGACAGGCCGTGCGGGTGCTCCCGCTCGTCCTGCAGGCGCATGAGGTCGACGACGTTGACCACGCGCACCTTGAGGTCCGGCAGCTCCTGGCGCAGGATGTCGGCCGCGGCCAGCACCTCGAGCGTCGGGACGTCGCCGGCGCAGCCGAGGACCACGTCCGGGTCCTCGCCCTCGACCTCGGTGCCGGCCCACTCCCAGATGCCCAGGCCGCGGGTGCAGTGCGCGACCGCCTCGTCCATCGTGAGGAAGTTCGGCGCGGGCTGCTTGCCGGAGACCACGACGTTCACGTACTGCCGGCTGCGCAGGCAGTGGTCGTACGTGGACAGCAGGGTGTTGGCGTCCGGCGGCAGGTACACCCGGACGATCTCGGCCTTCTTGTTGACCACGTGGTCGATGAACCCTGGGTCCTGGTGGCTGAAGCCGTTGTGGTCCTGGCGCCACACGTGGCTGGACAGCAGGTAGTTCAGCGAGGCGATCGGCCGGCGCCACGGGATGTGGTTGGTGACCTTGAGCCACTTGGCGTGCTGGTTGAACATCGAGTCGACGATGTGGATGAACGCCTCGTAGCTGGTGATCAGCCCGTGGCGGCCCGTCAGGAGGTAGCCCTCCAGCCAGCCCTGGCACTGGTGCTCGGACAGCATCTCGACGACCCGGCCCATCCGGGCCAGGTGGTCGTCGACGTCCGTCGGCAGGTACTCGGCGTTCCACACCTTGTCCGTGACGTCGAACACCGCCTGCAGGCGGTTCGACGCCGTCTCGTCCGGGCCGAAGATCCGGAAGTTGTCCGGGTTCCGCCGGATGACCTCGGTGAGGTACTGGCCGAGCACGCGGGTCGCCTCGGAGATCGAGCCGCCCGGAACGGGCACCTCGACGGCGAAGTCGCGGAAGTCGGGCAGCCGCAGGTCCTTGAGCAGCAGCCCGCCGTTGGCGTGCGGGTTGTCGCTCATCCGCAGGGTCCCGGGCGGGGTGAGCGCCCGGATGTCCTCCTTGATCGAGCCGTCCTCGTCGAACAGCTCCTGGGGCCGGTAGGACTGCAGCCAGCCCTCGAGCACCTGCAGGTGCTCGTCGGTGTCGCGTGCGCTGGCCAGCGGCACCTGGTGCGACCGCCAGGACGCCTCGACCTGCTTGCCGTCGATGACGGGCGGGCAGGTCCAGCCCTTGGGGGTCTTGAAGATGATCATCGGCCAGGACGGCCGGGTCTCGTCGCCGGCGGCGGCGCGGGCCTTGATCTCCGCGATCTCGTCCATCACCTCGTCGAGCAGCGCGGCGAACCGGGCGTGCACGGCCGCGTGGTCCTCGCCGTCGAACCCGCCGACGAACAGGTGCGGCTTGTGGCCGTACCCGCGCATGAGGTCGAGCAGCTCGTCCTCGGGGATGCGGGCCAGCACGGTCGGGTTGGCGATCTTGTACCCGTTGAGGTGCAGGATCGGCAGCACGACGCCGTCGTGCCGGGGGTCGATGAACTTGTTCGAGTGCCACGACGTGGCGAGCGGGCCGGTCTCGGCCTCGCCGTCACCGACGACGGCCGCGACCAGCAGGTCGGGGTTGTCGAACGCGGCACCGTAGGCGTGCGACAGGGCGTAGCCGAGCTCGCCGCCCTCGTGGATGGAACCGGGGGTCTCCGGCGCCACGTGGGACGGGATGCCGCCCGGGAACGAGAACTGCCGGAACAGCCGGCGGACGCCCTCGGCGTCGGGGGTGATGTCGGAGTAGACCTCGGAGTAGGTGCCGTCCAGGTACGCGGACGCGACGAGACCGGGGCCGCCGTGGCCCGGGCCGGTCAGGTACAGCGTGGACTGCTCGCGCTCCGCGATCACCCGGTTGAGGTGCGCGTACAGGAAGTTCAGACCCGGGGTGGTGCCCCAGTGCCCCAGCAGCCGCGGCTTCACGTGGTCGCGCGTCAGCGGCTCGCGGAGCAGCGGGTTGTCCAGCAGGTAGATCTGCCCGACGGACAGGTAGTTCGCCGTCCGCCACCAGGCGTCGATGCGTCGGAGCGTCTCGTCGGTGACGGTCTGGCCGGAGCCGGTCCGCCACGTGGCGAGCTCGGACGTCGTCGTTGTCATGTCTCTCCCCGTTGTCGCACAACCACGGATGTGCCGTGGGTCCGGACGAGCACCCCCCGCCGGACCTCTCCAGCCTTGCGGCGCGACGCGTCGCGAACCGGGACGAACGACCTGGGTCCCGGGGCCGGGCGAGCAGCCGCGCAGCCGTGATCCATCCAACCCCATCGGGTTGCGCGCTGCATGGGCGGGACGGGACCGCACCACCTGCGCGGACGTCCGGGGCCCGGCCGCAGGGGTTCGGGTGCGCCCAGGTCCGCCAGGTACCGTGCTGCGGTGCCCCCGACCCCGCCCACGGAGCAGCAGGCCCCCGCGCCGCGACCGACCCTGTGGAGCGTCGCGCGCACGCCCCGGATGATCGCCCTGCTGGTGCTGTTCCTCGCGGCCGCCGCCGTCTGCGCCCGGCTCGGGGCCTGGCAGCTGGAGCGGGCGGAGGTCCGCGGTGCCTCGGCGCAGGCCGCGCGGCTGGCGGAGATCGAGGCCCAGGAGCCGGTGCCGCTCGAGGAGGTGCTCGCGCCGCAGTCGACGTTCGACGGCGCGCTGGTTGGCCGCCGCGTCGAGGTGACGGGCCGGTACGAGGCCGACGGGCAGCTGCTGGTGGTGGACCGCGCGCTGGACGGCAGGACCGGCTACCTGGTGCTGACGCCGCTCCGCGTGGCGTCGGCGGACGCCGAGGCCGACGGCGCGGTGCTGCCGGTGGTGCGCGGGTGGGTGCCGGACGGCGACGTCGACGCCGAGCTGGTCGAGGTCCCGGCGGGGGACGTCACGGTGACCGGCTACCTGCAGGGGTCGGAGAACTCCGGCCAGGCGCACGGTGCGCTCGCGCCCGGCACCACCGACTCGATCTCCTCCGCCGAGCTGCTCGGGGTCTGGGGCGGGCCGATCTGGACGGGCTACGCGGTGCTGACCACCGCCGAGCCCGCGCAGCCGGCCGGGATCGAGCTGCTGCCGCCGCCGACCCGGTCGGGCACGGGGCTGAACATCCAGAACCTCGGGTACGCCGCGCAGTGGTTCGTGTTCGGCGGGTTCGCGGTGTTCCTCTGGGTGCGGCTGCTCAAGGACGAGCTGCTGCGCGAGTCCGGCGAGCTCGACCCGGACGACGACGAGCCGGGGCCCGCCCCCGCACCGTGAGCGCCGTCGGCTACTCCCGCTGCCAGGAGTGCCACAGGGCGGCGTAGTCCCCGCCCGCGGCGACCAGGTCGTCGTGCGGCCCGATCTCGCTGATCCGGCCGGCGTCCACCACGGCGACGCGGTCGGCGTCGTGCGCGGTGTGCAGGCGGTGCGCGATGGCCACCACGGTGCGGCCCTCGAGCACGGCGGACAGCGACCGCTCCAGGTGCCGCGCGGCGCGCGGGTCCAGCAGCGAGGTCGCCTCGTCGAGCACGAGGGTGTGCGGGTCCAGCAGCACCAGCCGGGCGAGCGCCACCTGCTGCGCCTGGGCGGGGGTCAGGGCGACGCCCCCGGAGCCCACCTCCGTGGCGAGGCCCTGCGGCAGCGCCCCGGCCCACTCCCACGCGTCCACGGCCCGCAGCGCCCGCTCGAGCGCGGCGTCGTCGGCGTCGGGGTCGGCCAGGCGCAGGTTGTCCGCGAGCGGGCCCACGAAGACGTGGTGCTCCTGGGTCACCAGCGCCACGTGCCCGCGCAGCTCGTCGAGCGGCAGGTCGACCAGCGGGACGTCGCCGACGGTGACGCGGCCGCCGGTGGGCGGGTGGATCCCGGCGAGCATCCGGCCGAGGGTCGACTTGCCGGCGCCGGACGGCCCGACGACGGCCAGCCGCTCGCCCGGCCGCAGCGTCAGGTCGACGCCGTGCAGCACGTCGTGGCCCGGGCGGTAGGCGTACCGGACCGCCGTCGCCTCGACGTCCTCGCCGTCCGGGCGCGCGTCCCGCGCGGTGCGGTCGGGCGCCACGTCGGCCACGCCGATGATCCGGGCCAGCGAGGTCGCGCCGACCTGGATCTCGTCGAGCCAGAAGATCAGCTCGCCGATCGGGTGCATGATCTGGGTCGCGTACAGGGCGATCGTGGTGACGGCGCCGATCGTGGCGTCGCCCGTCGAGACCAGGTACGCGCCCCATGCGAGCACGGCGACGACCGGCAGGACGAACGACAGGTCCACCCCCGGGAACAGCACCGAGCGCAGGTTCAGCGTCGCGCTCTCGGCGGCGAACGCCTCCCGCAGGTCGGCGTCCACGCGGGCGCGCCGGCGGGCGCCGAGTCCCAGGGCGTCGACGGTGCGGGCACCCTCGACGGACTCCGTGATGGTGCCGTTGAGCGTGGCGTAGGCGGCGGACTCGCGCAGGTAGGCCGGGGCCGCGCGGCGCAGGTACCACCGGGTCACCGGCAGCAGCAGCGGCAGCCCGGCGAGCAGGCCGAGCGCCACCAGCGGGCTGGTCAGCACCGCGGCGACGGCGGTCAGCGTGATGGTGGCGGCGGTGACCAGGATCCGCGGCACCCCGAACCGGACCGTGTACTGCACCCGGTCGATGTCGGTCGTCGTCCGCGCGACGAGGTCGCCGGTGCCCGCCCGCTCGACCGTGGACAGCGGCAGCCGCGTGACCGTGGCGACGAACTCCTCGCGGAGCTGGGCGAACACGGTCTCGCCGAGCACCATCGCGGCGCGCTGGGCGTACCGGATCAGCACGGTCTGCGCCAGCACGGCGACGACGAGCACGGCCACGGTGCGGTCGACGGCCGACGTGGTGGTGCCGTTGACGACGCCGTCCACGAGGCGGCCGAGCAGCCACGGCCCGGCCAGGCCGGCGGTCGCGGCGAGGACGTGCAGCAGCACGACCACCGTCAGGCCGCGGCGGTGCTGCCGCAGGAGCGCCGTGGTGTGCCGGCGCAGGGCGGGTCCGTCAGCGACGGGCAGCTTCACGGCCGGCCTCCTGGGGGTTCGGGACGTGGTCCAGGGTGGGGGCGGGCGCGTCCTCGGTGCGGGACACGACCGCGCGGTACGCGGCGCCGGCGCCGTCGGTCGCGGTGACCAGGTCGCGGTGCGTGCCGGTCGCGACCACGCGGCCGCCGTCGACCAGCGCGACCTCGTCGACCACGTCGAGCACCAGCGGGCTGGCGGTGACGACCACGGTGGTCGCGCCGCGGCGCGCGTCGGCGAGCCGTCGGGCGATCCGCGCCTCGGTGTGCGCGTCGACGGCGCTGGTGGGCTCCACCAGCACGAGCACCTCCGCGCCGGTCAGCAGCGCGCGGGCGAGCGCGACCCGCTGGCGCTGGCCGCCCGAGAGCGAGCGGCCCTTCTCCTCGACGTCGCCGTCCAGGCCGCCGGGCACCGAGTCGAGCACGTCGTCCGCATCCGCCACGGCCAGGGCGTCGAGCAGCTCCTCGCGGTCGGCGCCGCCGCGGACGTCGAGCTCGTCGACCAGGGTGCCGGTGAACAGGTGCGGGGTGGACTCCGCGACCACGACGCGACCGCGGACCTCGGTGAGCGCGAGCTCGTGCAGCAGCGCCCGGCCCCAGCGCACCACCGACAGCGGGGCGTCGTCGGCCGTGCTCGCACCGTCCTCGTCGTCCGCACCGCCGCGCCGCGCCGGGCCCATCCGGCCGAGCCGCAGCGCGATGCGCGCGGTCTCGTCCGGGTCGGCGGACACCAGCGCGGTGATCCGCCCGGGCCGCACGACGACGCCGCTGGCCTCGTCGACCAGCGGCTCGCCGGTGGCCGGCGGGGCGGCCGGCGTGGCCGGGTCGTCCGAGCCCGCCTCGGGCACGGACAGCACCGTGATGATCTTGCGCGCCCCGACGACGGCCCGGGTGACGACCCGGATCGCCTCGCTCGCCGTCCACAGCGGCTGGGTCAGGAACGCCGCGAACCCGTAGAACGCCACGAGCTGGCCGGGCGTGATCTCCCCGCTGAGCGCCAGCCGGGCGCCGGCCCACACCACCACGGCGAGGAACAGCCCGGGCAGCAGGGTCTGCAGCGCGTCCAGCAGCGACTGGGTCTGCGACACCCGGACGCCCGCGGCGCGCACCAGCTGGGACTGCGCCCGGTACCGGTCCGTGAACACGTCCTCGCCGCCGATGCCCCGCAGGATGCGCAGCCCCGAGACGGTGTCCGCGCCCAGGGTGGTCAGCCTGCCGGTGGCCTCGCGCTGCGCCGACTGCCGCCGCTGCAGGGGCTTGACCAGCAGGGACAGCGCCGCGACGACGACGGGCAGCCCCAGCAGCACCAGCAGCCCGAGCGGCACGGAGGTGGCGAGCAGCACCGCGCCGAGGGTCAGGTAGGCCGCGATCCCGCCGACCAGCCGGGGCAGGATGGCGAACACCTCGCCCATGCGCAGCGCGTCGGAGGCGACGGTCGCGACGACCTCGCCCGTGGGCAGCGTCTCGGTGACCCGGTCCCCGGTGCGGGTGACGTGGTGGCCGATCTGCTGCGAGGACCCGAACGCCGCGCGCAGCCAGTTCTCCACGTCCAGCCGGTGGCCCCAGACGTTGGTGACCACCTGCACCAGGCCGAGCCCGGCGACGCCGAGGCAGCCGAGCCACAGGGCGCTGCCCAGCCCGTCGTCGAGGCCGTCGTCCACCACGCGGCCGAGCTGCCACGGCACCAGCGCCGCAGCGACGTTGCCCACGACGGCGACGGCGATCGCGCCGAGCAGCACGCCGAGCTGCCGGCGGCCCTGCCAGAGCATCAGACGGTAGGGGCCGGTCAGCGGCGGTCGGCCGGGATCGGGCAGGGGAAGGGGTCGCACGTCGGCCAACGGTACGGGTGACCCCCGACACACGGGCAAGGTCATTAGCCTGCGCAGGGCCGGCGGATGCGGGTCCGGCCGCGGACCTGAGCGAGAATCGTCGCCAGCACCCGTGACCGCCGAGAGGACCCCCGCGATGACCGAGCCCACCGGCCAGCCCGCCCCCACGCCCGCGCACCCGACGCCCGCGGCCCCCGCGGGCCCCGCGGGCTCTGCGAGCGCGAAGCCCCGGACCGCCGGCCGGCCGGCGGCCGACGCCCGGGCCCGGCTGACGCGGTACCGCGTGATGGCCTTCGTCACCGGCACGATGCTGCTGGTGCTGTGCCTGGAGATGGTGCTCAAGTACGTGTTCCACGCCGGCGGCGTGGACGCGAGCGGCGCGCCCCAGCCGGTGCTCGGCACCTGGATCGCCATCGTGCACGGCTGGATCTACGTCGTGTACCTGGTCACGGTCGTGCAGCTGTGGTCGGCGATGCGCTGGTCGCTGGGCCGGCTCGTGACCCTGGCGCTCGCGGGCGTCGTGCCGGTGATGTCGTTCGTCCTCGAGCGCAAGGTGCACGCGGAGGCGCTCGCCCGGATCGACGCCGCGCGCTGACCGTCAGGCGGCCGGCGCCGCGCGCCGCTCCCGCCCGGCCTGCTCGGCCAGCCGGGCGCGCGCGGAGCGGCGGGCGCGCCACCGGGCGACGGGGCGCTCGACGAGCCACCAGCTCGCGGTCGCCGCGGCGAGCGTGAGCGCCACCACCGCGATCGTGCCGAGCAGGTCGTCCGGGCCGACCCAGCGGACGATCGCCCCGTTCCACAGGTAGGCGGCGTAGGACACCGTGCCGAGCGCCACGGCCGGGCGCAGCCACCGGGTCGGGAGCCCGCGCCAGCGGCCGGCGTACGAGATCAGCACGACGGTCGCGCAGGCCACGGCGGGCACGCCGAGCACGTACCAGGACGTGTGCGACGCGACGCCCGTCAGCAGGGTCGCGGCGGCCAGGACCACGACGACGCCGACCTGGACCGTCCGGCGCGCCACCGCGGTGCCCGGCAGGATCCGCACCAGGGCGTCCCGGCCGAGGTAGCCGGCGCAGCCGATCAGCAGCGCCGCACCCCACGAGGTCGGCAGCGCGTAGACGCGCGCGGCGTCCGGGGCCACCACCAGCAGGGTGACCATGCAGGCCACGAGCGTCCCGGCGACGGAGAACCCGACGGCCCCGCGCAGCAGGCCGCGGCGCCAGCCCCAGGCGAGCACGAGCGGCCACACCAGGTAGAACTGCTCCTCCGTGGCGAGCGTCCAGAAGTGGTAGAGCGACTCGCTGCCGTGCGGCAGACCCGGGACGTTGATCGTGTAGGTGAGCGCGGCGACCAGCGACTCGGGCACCAGGTGCGCCTCGCCAAGCAGGTCGACCACCCCCTCGACCACCACGTACCCGGTGAGCATGAGCAGCAGCGGCGGGAACAGGCGCAGGGCCCGGGCGGCGTAGAACGCACGGAACCGGACGCGTCCGTGCCGCTCGAGGTCGCGCACCAGCACGCCGGTGATCAGCCAGCCGGACAGCGCGAAGAAGATCGTCACGCCGAGCACGCCCGCCGCGCCGAAGGTGCCCGGGGCGGCGTGGTTGAGCAGGACGAGGGCGACGGCCAGGCCACGCAGGGCGTCCAGGCCGGGCATCCGGGCGGGGCGGGCGGCGGCGCCCAGGTCCGCTGCGGCAGCCGGTGCGCCCGCGACGGCGGCGGCGTGGCCGGTGGCCGGCAGCGCCGCGGCGGACGCCGACGGGCCCCACGGCCCGTCTCCCGACGCGCCGCGGGACGTGCTGTCCCGGATCCCGTCCGGGGCGTCATCCCTCACGTAACGGAAGATATGTCTGATATGTCGCGTTTGGGAACGCCGCTGCGCCAGGCGGGTGACGACCGCCACGGGATCTCCACACCCGGGCACCGACCGTGACGTGAGGGGAGAGTCGCCGGTCGGCGTCCTGACCTGCACCGTCGGTACCGGCGGGTCACGTGGCTATGCTGACGCCGCGCCCGACGGAAGGAGGTGGCCCGTGTCCCTGCACCACATGCAGATCGGCGAGGTCGCCGAGCGCACGGGGCTGTCGCTGCGCACCATCCGCTACTACGGCGAGGTCGGCCTGGTCCGGCCCTCGGCCCGCACGCACGGCGGCTTCCGCCTGTACACCGAGCCCGACATCGCACGGCTGGAGCTGATCAAGCGCATGAAGCCGCTCGACTTCTCCCTCGACGAGATGGGTGACCTGCTGGGCGTCCTCGACCGGATCAACGAGCCGGGGATCAGCCAGGAGGAGCACGACGCGCTGCTGGAGCGCCTGGGCATGTACCGGCTGGCCGCGGAGGAGCGCTCCCGGGCGCTGCGCGAGCAGCTGGCCGTCGCCGAGGACTTCCACGAGAGCCTGCGCACGGAGATCAGCCGGCAGCGGCGGATCGGCGAGCGCTCCGGCTCCTGACCGGCGCGCCGCGGCGCTCCCGCGGCGCACTACCCTGGTGGGGTGACCGACGCCTCCGCCGTGCCCGCGCCGCCTCCGTCCGACACCCACCCCGCGGACCAGTCCCGCCCCGTCCTGGTCGTCGACTTCGGCGCCCAGTACGCGCAGCTGATCGCCCGCCGGGTCCGCGAGGCGAACGTCTACTCCGAGATCGTGCCGCACTCCGCCTCGGTGGCGGACCTGCTGGCCAAGGACCCCGCCGCGATCATCCTGTCGGGCGGCCCGTCCTCGGTGTACGCCGAGGGCGCCCCGTTCGTGGACCCCGCGCTGTTCGAGGCGGGCGTCCCCGTGCTCGGCATCTGCTACGGCTTCCAGGCGATGGCCAAGGCGCTCGGCGGGACGGTCGCGCAGACCGGGAACCGCGAGTACGGCGGCACCCCGGTCGAGGTCGTCGCCGAGGGCACCGTGCTGGCGGGCAGCCCCGAGCAGCAGACCGTGTGGATGAGCCACGGCGACTCGGTGCACCAGGCGCCCGAGGGCTTCGAGGTGCTCGCGACGTCGGCCGGGTCGCCGGTCGCCGCGTTCGAGGACCGGGAGCGACGGCTGTTCGGCGTGCAGTGGCACCCCGAGGTCAAGCACTCGCCGCTCGGCCAGCGCACGCTCGAGCACTTCCTCTACGAGGGTGCCGGGCTCGCCGCCGACTGGAACCCCAACAACGTCATCGCCGACCAGGTCGAGAAGATCCGCGCCCAGGTCGGCGACGCCCGCGTCATCTGCGGCCTGTCCGGCGGCGTCGACTCGTCCGTCGCGGCCGCGCTGGTGCAGAAGGCCGTGGGCGACCAGCTCACCTGCGTGTTCGTGGACCACGGGCTGCTGCGCACCGGTGAGGCGGAGCAGGTCGAGCAGGACTTCGTCGCCTCGACCGGCGTCAACCTCAAGATCGTCGACGCGCGGGAGCAGTTCCTGCAGGCGCTCGCCGGGCACACCGACCCCGAGACCAAGCGCAAGATCATCGGCCGCGAGTTCATCCGCGTGTTCGAGGCCGCCGCGCGCGAGGTCGTCGAGGAGGCGGGCGCCCACGGCGAGGAGGTCAAGTTCCTCGTGCAGGGCACGCTGTACCCGGACGTCGTCGAGTCCGGCGGCGGCGAGGGCGCGGCCAACATCAAGAGCCACCACAACGTCGGCGGCCTGCCGGACGACCTGCAGTTCGAGCTGGTCGAGCCGCTGCGCACGCTGTTCAAGGACGAGGTGCGCGCCGTCGGCCTGGAGCTCGGCGTGCCGGAGGCCATCGTCTGGCGCCAGCCGTTCCCGGGCCCCGGCCTGGGCATCCGGATCATCGGCGAGGTCACCCAGGAGCGCCTCGACGTGCTCCGCGCCGCGGACGTCATCGCCCGCGAGGAGCTGACCCGGGCCGGCCTGGACCGCGAGATCTGGCAGTGCCCGGTCGTGCTGCTGGCGGACGTGCGGTCCGTGGGCGTGCAGGGCGACGGCCGCACCTACGGGCACCCGGTCGTGCTGCGGCCCGTGTCGTCGGAGGACGCGATGACCGCCGACTGGACCCGCCTGCCGTACGACGTGCTGGCGACGATCTCGACGCGCATCACGAACGAGGTGCCCGAGGTCAACCGCGTCGTGCTCGACGTGACGAGCAAGCCGCCGGGCACCATCGAGTGGGAGTGACGCCGCGGTAGCGGCGACGACGGCCCGGCACCTGCACGGCAGGTGCCGGGCCGTCGTGCGTGCGGGGCCGGTGCGGCGCGGGCTCAGGCCGGGTGCAGCACCGCGAGCGCGGCCCGGAGCGCGCCCAGCTCGACCTGGCCGGGGGCCGACGCGGCACCCACGGTGCCGAACGTCGCGGACGAGCCGAACGTCCCGCCCGCGACCCGGCTGGCCACGCCGAGCTCGCCCATCGCCATCGTGATCAGCGGGCGGTCGGTGCGCCGCGCGGTCTCGAGCGTCGCGGCGAGCAGGCGCAGCACGTCCTCCGGTCGGTGCGGCATCACGGCGATCTTGAGCACGTCCGCGCCGACCTCGGCCATGCCGAGCAGGCGCGCGACGATCGCGTCCGCGTCCGGTGTCCCGGAGAAGTCGTGGCTCGACCCCACGACGGGCACGCCGGCGTCGTGGGCGCGCGCGACCAGCTGCGCGACCGTGCCCGCGTCGCGACCCACCTCGACGTCGAGCAGGTCCACGACGCCCGCGTCGAGCACCGCCAGCAGCAGCGCCGCGTAGCCCGCGTCGTCGACGTCCGCGCGACCGCCCTCGGCCGCCGTGCGCACCGTGACGAGCAGGGGCAGCCCGCCGAGCGCCTCGACGAGCGCCCGGCCCGCGGCGGCGGCCCGCTCCGGCGCGAGGTCGGCCAGGTGGTCGACGCGCCACTCGACGACGTCCGGGCCGGCGGCGACGACGGCGGCGGCGTCGACGAGCAGCGCACCGGGCGTCGCCGACGTGAGCGGCACGACGACGACCGGCCGGCCGGCGCCGATGCGGACGCCGCGGACGTCGACCGGGGTGCGCGGCGGCACGGGGCCGTGCGCGGACGGGGCGTCTGGGGTGCGGGTCATCGGGGCCTCCTCGGTCCGCGGCCGAGGCTAGCCGACGACTCGGGGCGCCGTGCACCTGCCCGCGACCAGGACCTATGTCCTAGGCTGAACGAGTACGAGAGCGTGGGACGAAAGGCCCGATCGGCAGGAATCCGGGCTTTGTGCACCGCGTCACGAAGCGGGTCCGGGCGCCCTGCATGACCTACGTCCCACATCGCGGCCGGCGGGGGCAGCAGGCTTTTCCCCGTGGGGCCCACAGGTTCCACCGGGCCGACCGACGGCCGGCCCGCACCGGGGGTATCGAAGGGAACACCACATGTCTACCGTGGCAGCGACGGGCGGCTCGAAGGCTGCTCGCGTCATCGGCCTCATCTCCGCGATCGCCGGCGTCGTCCTGATCATCGCGGGCGGTGTCACCTGGGGCATGGTCTCCAGCGAGCTCGCCGACCAGAACATCACCGTCTCCGACGACGCCGCGAACTTCGCGGGCCAGCCGGTCACCAGCCCGTGGACCGCGTACGCCCAGGCCGACATCATCGACCACCACGCGCTCGAGGCGACCGGCGGCAAGACGTACGCCGAGCTCGAGCAGGACGACCCGCTGCGCGAGGTGGCGATGAACGCCTCCTTCCTCCGCGGCTCGCTCTTCACCTCGGTCGTGGCGTTCGGCGTCGCCGCCCTGGTCATGGGCCTCGGCGTCATGTTCATCCTCATCGGCTACGCCCTGTGGGCCCTGGCCGGTCGCAAGGTCGCCACGGTCGTCGACACGCACCGCCCCACGTCGTCGGTGGACGAGCCCGCTCGCTCCTGACCACCACGCAGCACGGAGGCCGGGACCCGCACGGGTCCCGGCCTCCGTCGTGCGTGCGCCTCAGCGACCGGCGCGCTGCTCCCGGTTCTTCCGCCGGGCGGCGGTGAGCAGCGAGCCGACCAGCAGGGCGACGCCCGCCGCGGCCAGCAGCACGATCAGCGCGAGCTGGACGTCGATCCGGGCCCCCGCCGCGACGGCCAGGACGCCGACGCCGAACACGGCCACGACCAGGCCCCACACGACGGTGCCGGAGCGGGGACCGCGGTCCTCGGGGACCGGTGCCGGGGTCGGCGCCGGGGCCGCCGTCGCGGTCGCCGCGGGCCGGGGCGGGGCGTCCTGGCCGGCGGCGGGCGACGGCGCGCCGGGGACGGGCCCGGCGGGCGACGACGTGGCGGGCGACGACGTGGCGGGCGACGACGTGGCGGGCGACGGAGCGGCCGGCGCGGGGGCCGTGTCGTCCGGACCCGCCGAGCTCGTGCTGCCGTACGCCGGTGCCGGTGCCGTAGCGGCGGGCGCCGGGGCCGGAGCGGCCGCGAACGTCCGGGTCGCCGGGGTCTCGAACGCCCGGGTGTCGTCGTCCCGGCCGGTGTCGTCGACCCGGCCGATCTGCTCGGTCGCGTCGACCGGGTCGAGCGTCTGGGTGGTGTCGTCCTGAGCCTCCCCGCCGGCGGCCTGCTCGTGCTCGGCCGCGTCCGCGAGGTCGATCTGCTCGGTCACGTCGTCGCGGTCGGTCGGCCGCGCGATGCGCTCGGTCTGGGGCTCGGACGTGTCGTCCGGTCCGGTGCTGGTCATCAGTCCTCCTCGATGGTGATGCTGCCGAGGCCGACCTCGATCTGCAGCGCGATCTGGGCGTCCCGGCCGTCGGCCATGGCCTCGCTGGTGAAGCGGCGGTCGTGCCCGACGCCGTCGGCGCGCTCCTGCTCGCCGTCGACGAGCCACTCGATGTTGCCGGCGCCCGAGGTGACCTCGGCGCTGACGGCGGCGCCCTCCGGCACGGTGACGGTCACGTCGCCCACGCCGCCGCTGATCGGGACGACGAGCGTCTCGTCGGTCAGGCGGACGCGGGTCAGGTCGACGTCCGCGTTGCCGACGCCGAACCGGTAGCCGGCCTCGGCGGCCGCCCGGCTGGTCGGCTCGACGTCGATGCTGCGCACCGGCCCGCGATCGCCCTCCCACCGGTCGCCGTCCTGGAAGACCGCGGCCGGACCGGCGACCACCATGCCGATGATGGCCAGCGCGGTGAGCCCGCCGGCCGTGCGACCGCGCAGACCGGCGACGATGATCCCGAGGCCGACCAGCAGCAGGCCGCCGCCGACGACCACGGCCGCGATCGGCCCGTCGTAGATCCCGGCGCGGTCGGCGGCCAGCAGCGCGGCCAGGCCGATGAGGATCACGGCGACGACGACCCCGGTCAGGGCGGCCCCGGGACCGCGGCGCGGCGGCTTGGGTGCCCGCGGCGGGACCGGGGGCACGGGCGGCGTGGGCGGCGGCGGGTTCCAGCCGCGACCCGGCGGCGGGGGCACGGGGGAGCCGTGGTGCCCGCCGTAGGGCGGCCGGGGGCTCGTCGGCGCGGGAGCGGGTGCGGACGCCCACGGGGCCGCGGACGTGGCGGCCGGGTCGAACCGGCCCGTCTGCGCGGCGGGCGCCGGCGGCACCGGGGTGCTGGGGCTGGTCATGGGACGCTGTCCTTCCGGGTACGGCGGGTTCCACGTGGGCGCTGTGGGCGCTGCGGGGGCTGCCGGGCCGGACGCGCGCCGGTCCCTGCTGCCGCGCAGGGCGTTGACGACGATCACGACGCCCGCGACGACGACGGCGACCCAGGCCAGGCCGCGGATCCACTCGACGCCGAACGGCCCCCAGCTGAACCACCAGTCGCCGGCACTCATCCCGATGACGACCAGCGCGATCGCCCCGAGCAGGGCGATGTCGAACCGCCCGCGGATGGTCTCCTCGAGGTGGATCCGGCCGTCGGACCGCTCGGGCAGCAGCGCCCAGGCGAGGCCGTAGAGGGCGAACCCGAAGCCCATCAGCATCGTCACGCCGATGACGCCGCGCGCCAGCAGCGGGTCGATGCCGAACCGGTCGGCCAGGCCGCCGGCGACGCCGCCGACCCAGCGGTCGTCGGAGCGGGTCACCCCCATGCGGCGGATCGCGTCGAAGAAGCCGTTCATCCCGTGGCCGTCGGACGGGGGAGCCGCCGGGGGCGGCACGGGGCCGGGGGCACCGGGGCCGCCGGGCGGCGTGCCGGTGCCCGACCCGAGGTCGGCGCTGTCGTTCGTCATGGCTCGATCCTGACGCCCGGGGGTGCCCCGGCGGCATCGGGTACCCCCCTGACCCGCCCCTGAATGTCCCCCGGGAGTCCCTAATCCTGGGGCCCCGAGGGGGTCCGGGGGTGCTCCGGCGTGTGACGATCAGGTCATGGAGACCCCGTCCCGCCTGCCGCTGCGCCGCCCGGACCGCGGCCGCGTGCTCGGCGGCGTCGCGGCCGGCCTCGCGCTGCACCTGGGCGTCTCGGTCCGGCTGGTCCGCGTCCTGCTCGTGCTGCTCGTGCCGTTCGGCGGCGTCGGCGTCGGCCTGTACGTGTTCTGGTGGGTGACGATCCCGGTCGGCGACCCGCTGGCCGTCGTCGGCGCCGAGCGCCCGCCGGCGCTGTCCCGGCTGTCCCGCCCGCAGGACAGCGACACCGTCCGGCGGCTGCGACGGCTGCCGTGGACGGAGATCGCCGTCGGGCTGGCCCTGCTGGCCGGTGCGGTGGCGCTGCTGCTGGCCCGCGCCGGCACCGACGTGGTCGGCAGCTGGGTGGTCCCGGTGCTGCTGCTGGTCGCGGGCGCGGCACTGGCGTGGAGCCAGCTCGACGCCGTGCAGCGCGGTCGCCGCTCGGGCACCCGGGGCACCGTCAGCGTCCTGCGGCTCGCCGGGGGGCTGGTCATCGCCGGCACCGGCGTGCTGCTGCTGGTCGGGCAGGGCGGCCCGCCCGGCGCGCTGGTGCAGTCGACGATCGCCGCGGTCGCGGTGCTGGCCGGCGTGGCGCTCGTGCTCGCGCCGTGGTGGCTGCGCCTGGTCCGCGAGCTCGGTGACGAGCGCGCGGCGCGCGCCCGGGAGTCCGAGCGCGCCGACATCGCCGCGCACCTGCACGACTCCGTGCTGCAGACGCTCGCCCTGATCCGGGCCCGGGCCGACGACGCCACCGAGGTCGCGCGGATGGCCCGGGCGCAGGAGCGCGAGCTGCGGGCCTGGCTGTACGACGACCGGCCCGAGCCCGGCACCTCGGTGGCCGTCGTGCTCGCCGGGATCGTCGCCGAGATCGAGGACACCCGGACCGGGCCCGAGGGGGAGGCCGTCACCATCGAGACGGTCGTGGTGGGCGACACCGAGCCCGACGCCAGCACGGACGCGCTCCTGCAGGCGACCCGCGAGGCGCTGCTCAACGCCGTCCGGCACGGCCGCCCGCCCGTGTCCCTCTACCTGGAGGCCGGCCCCGACGAGGTCGAGGTGTTCGTCCGGGACCGCGGCGACGGGTTCGACCCGGACGCCGTTCCCGACGACCGGTTCGGCGTGCGGGAGTCCATCCTGGGGCGGGTGCGCCGCCGCGGCGGGACCGCCGCCGTGGTGTGCAAGGACGGCGGCGGCACCGAGGTGCGGCTGCGGATGCCGCTGGTGCGCGAGCGCGCGACGGCGGACGACGAGAGGACGATGCAGGCATGAACGACGCTCCGGTCGACGTGGTGCTGGTCGACGACCACCTGATGTTCCGCGCGGGCGTGAAGGCGTCCCTGGACGGCCGGGTGCGCGTCGTCGGGGAGGCCGCCACGGTCGACGAGGCGGTGCAGGTCGTGCGCGCCACCAAGCCGCCGGTCGTGCTGCTGGACGTGCACCTGCCCGGCGGCGACGGCGGGGGCGGCGCCGAGGTGATCCGCGTCTGCACCGACCTGCTCGGCGAGACCCGGTTCCTCGCGCTGTCGGTGTCCGACGCCGCCGAGGACGTCGTCGCCGTCATCCGGGCCGGCGCGCGCGGGTACGTCACCAAGGCGATCTCCGGGCCGGACCTGTGCGACGCGGTGCTCCGGGTCGCCGGCGGCGACGCCGTGTTCTCGCCGCGGCTCGCCGGGTTCGTGCTGGACGCGTTCGGCGCGGCCGCGGGCGACATCGCCACCGGCGACGACGAGCTGGACCGGTTGTCGGCGCGCGAGCGCGAGGTGATGCGGCTGATCGCGCGCGGGTACTCCTACCGCGAGGTGGCGGGGGAGCTGTTCATCTCGATCAAGACCGTCGAGACCCACGTGTCGGCGGTGCTGCGCAAGCTGCAGCTGTCGTCGCGGCACGAGCTCACGCGGTGGGCGGCGGCGCGCCGGCTGCTCTGACGGCGCGCCCGCCGCACCCGTGCCTCACACGTCGCAGGTGTACGTGACCCCGTCCACCTGGTGCACGCCGTCGCCCAGCTCGGCGCAGGTCTGCCACAGCGCGGTGAAGCCGAACGCGAACGCCGCTACGACCGCGAGCACCCAGAGCGTGCCGACGACGATGCCCGCGATCGCGAGCCCCTTGCCCGCGCCGCCGCGACGGGACCGCACGAGCGCGACGATGCTGAGGACGATCCCGACCAGGGCGGTGCACGGGATGATCGCCGTCACCAGGCCGATGATCGCGAGCGTCGCGCTCGGCGCCGGCTGCGGCGGCACCGGGTACGGGCCGGGCTGCTGGCCGTACGGCGCGGGGTAGGCCGACGGGTACGGCTCGGGCTGGTTCGGGGGCTCGGGGGTGGTCATGACATCCTCAAGTCGGCACGTCGGAGGCGCGGTGCTCGGCCGGCGGCCGCCGCAGGGGGATCCTGCCACCCACCGGGCACCGAGCGAGGGACGAGACGACGATGGACACCCTGTACGGCCTGCTGGTCGTGCTGCACCTGGTCGGCTGGGCGATCGTGCTGGGCGGCTGCCTGGTCACGCTGCGGCAGCCGGCGTTCCCCAAGGGCGCGCTGCACGGCGCGCTCACCGCGCTCGTGACCGGGCTGATCATGGTCGGGCTGCGCTCGGCCGAGGTCGGCGACCTGGAGCCGCCGGACAACGCCAAGATCGCGGTGAAGCTGGTCGTCGCCCTGGTGGTGACCGGGCTGGTGTGGTTCGGCACCCGGCGTCCCGAGCGGGTGACCCGCGGCCTGGTCGGCGCGACGCTGGGGCTGACGCTGGTGAACGTGCTGGTCGCCGTGCTCTGGCGCTGACGCGCGGGTGCGGCGTGCGCCGGGAGCCCCTGGGACACCCGGTGCCCGGGCCGTCGGGCGCCCGCGGGTGTCGGTGGGGGCGCCTAGGCTTGTCCCGCCATGACGTCGCTCTTCGAGAACCTCCCGCTGCCCGGTCTCGCCCTCTCCGACCTCGGTGACCGCCTGCCGGCCGCCGTCCCGCCGCGCGCGGACACCGACGGTGCCGACGACGGCGCCGACCGTCGTGAGCAGCGCGGACGCGCCCCGTCCATCGACGCCGACGCGCTGCTGGTGGGGCTGAACCCGCAGCAGCGCGCCGCCGTGCTGCACCACGGCGGGCCGCTGCTGATCGTCGCCGGCGCCGGGTCGGGCAAGACCCGCGTGCTGACGCACCGGATCGCGCACCTGCTGGCGACCCGGCAGGCGCGGGCGGGGGAGATCCTCGCGATCACGTTCACCAACAAGGCCGCGGCGGAGATGCGCGAGCGGGTGGCCTCGTTGGTCGGGCCGTCCGCCCGGATGATGTGGGTGTCGACGTTCCACTCGGCGTGCGTGCGGATCCTGCGTCGCGAGGCGGCGACGCTCGGGATGCGCCAGTCGTTCTCCATCTACGACTCGGCGGACTCGCAGCGGCTGCTGACGCTGGTGGCCCGCGAGCTGGACCTGGACCCGAAGAAGTACCCGCCGAAGGCGCTGGCGTCCAAGATCTCGAACCTCAAGGACGAGCTGGTCGACCCGGACGCGTTCGCCGCGACGGCGAGCGGGTCGAACGACTTCGACCAGGCGCTCGCGCAGGTGTACACGCGGTACCAGCAGCGGCTGCGCCAGGCGAACGCCCTCGACTTCGACGACCTCATCATGACGACGGTGCACCTATTGCAGGCGTTCCCGGCCGTGGCGGAGCACTACCGCCGCCGGTTCCGGCACGTGCTGGTCGACGAGTACCAGGACACGAACCACGCCCAGTACGTGCTCGTGCGCGAGCTCGCCGGCGTCGGCGCGGCGGACCCGGGCGCGGACGCCGCCGTCCCGCGCGGCGAGCTCACCGTCGTGGGCGACGCGGACCAGTCGATCTACGCGTTCCGCGGCGCCAGCATCCGCAACATCATGGAGTTCGAGGCCGACTACCCGGACGCCACGACGATCCTGCTGGAGCAGAACTACCGTTCGACGCAGACCATCCTGTCGGCGGCGAACGCGGTCATCAGCAAGAACCCCGGCCGCAAGCCCAAGCGGCTGTGGACCGACTCGGGCGCGGGTCCGAAGATCGTGGCCTACGTCGCGGACAACGAGCACGAGGAGGCGCGGTTCGTCGCGGAGGAGATCGACCGCCTCGGCGACTCCGACCAGGTCCGCCCCGGCGACGTCGCGATCTTCTACCGGGCCAACGCGCAGTCGCGCGCCCTGGAGGAGGTGCTGATCCGCGTCGGCCTGCCCTACAAGGTGGTCGGCGGCACCCGGTTCTACGAGCGGCGCGAGATCAAGGACGCGGTGGCGTACCTGCGCGCCATCGCGAACCCCGACGACGACGTGAACCTGCGCCGCATCCTCAACGTGCCCAAGCGCGGCCTGGGCGACCGGTCCGAGTCGATGGTGGCGGCGTTCGGCGAGCGGGAGCGCATCTCGTTCGGCGCGGCGCTGGACCGGATCGACGAGGTCCCCGGGCTCGGCACCCGCGCGATCACCGGCCTGCGGGCGTTCGCCGAGATGATGGCCGACGTACGGGCGCTCACCGAGTCGGGAGCGGGCCCGGCGGAGGTCCTGTCCGTGGTGCTCGACCGCAGCGGCTACCTCGCGGAGCTGCGCGCGAGCGAGGACCCGCAGGACCAGACCCGCGTGGAGAACCTCGCCGAGCTGCACGCGGTGGCCAGCGAGTTCGAGCAGTCCGACCCGGACGGCGACCTGGCTGACTTCCTGGAGCGGGTGTCGCTCGTGGCGGACTCCGACCAGATCCCGTCCGACGACGGCGGCGACGGCGAGGCCAAGCCGGACCAGGGCGTGGTCACGCTGATGACCCTGCACACGGCCAAGGGGCTCGAGTTCCCGGTCGTGTTCCTCACCGGCATGGAGGACGGCACGTTCCCGCACATGCGGTCGCTCGCCGACACCGACCAGCTGGCCGAGGAGCGCCGCCTCGCCTACGTGGGCCTCACCCGCGCCCGGCAGCGGCTCTACATCTCCCGCGCCGCGGTGCGCACCGCGTGGGGCGTGCCGAACGAGTTCCCGCCGAGCCGGTTCCTCGACGAGCTGCCCGACGAGCTGCTCGACTGGCGCCGGCGCGAGTCGTCCAACGACCGGCTGCGCGGGCCCGGCGGGTTCCTCGGCGGGCGGTCCGGCTACGCGTCCGGCTCCGGCGGCTACGGGTCCGGGGGCGGGTCGTCGACGCAGACCAGCTGGAAGAAGAGCTCCGCGGCGTCCCGCGCCGGCGAGCCGCCGCGCACGGCGCCCGGCTCCGGCGGGGCGACGTTCGGCTCGGCGACCCCGCGCCCGGACGCGGCGATCCCGACGCTGTCGGTCGGCGACCGGGTGACGCACGACGCCTACGGGCTCGGCACGGTCGTCGCGGTCGAGGGCGGCGGCCCGAACGCGGTCGCCAAGGTCGACTTCGGCACCGAGGGGACCAAGCGGCTGCTGCTGCGGTACTCGCCCGTGACCAAGCTCTGATCAGGGGCACCACCGGCGCGCGCGCCGCCGATCGGGCATGATCGGCGGCATGCGCAGCTCCCTGTTCGACCAGGTCAACACCGAGGTCCAGACCGCCGAGCGGTACGCCCTGCAGAGCACCAAGATGCTCAAGGTCACGCTCGGTCCCGACGTGCTCGCGGCGAAGGGCGCGATGGTCGCGCACCAGGGCCAGGTCACGTTCAACCACGAGTCGTCCGGCTCGCTGGCGAAGTTCGTCAAGCGCGCCGTGAGCTCGGACGACCAGTCGCTGATGCGCGCCTCCGGCCCCGGCGAGGTGTTCTTCGCCCGCGCGGCCGAGCACGTGTTCCTGCTCCAGCTCGAGGGCGACGCGATCAGCGTGGGCGGCAAGTCGCTGCTGGCCTTCGACGCCGAGCTGCACTGGGACATCCACCGCACCAAGGGCGCGGGCATGATGACCGGAGGCTTCTTCAACACCCTGATCCAGGGGCACGGCATGGTCGCGCTGACGTCGCACGGCCAGCCGATGATCCTCGACTGCTCGCAGCAGCCGACCTTCGTCGACCCGAACGCCGCCGTCTGCTGGTCGGCGAACCTGACGCCCGGGGTCGTGTCGAGCATGAACGCGAGCTCGCTGCTGCGGGGCGGCACCGGCGAGGCGTTCCAGTACGCGTTCCACGGCCCGGGCTTCGTCGTCGTGCAGCCGTCCGAGGGCTACCCGGTCCCGACCGCCTGAGGCGGCGGCGCCCCGGCGGTCAGCCGACGCGCTCCGTCAGCTCGACGGCCTCCGTCAGCGACAGCCAGGGCGCCTGCCGGCGCACCTCCCGCACCGCGGCGGCGTGCCCGCCCTGGCGACCCATCGCGCGGACCCGCTCGGTGTCGAGCGGCGGGTTCGCACGCACGGCCGGGTCGGCGGGGGCGAGCGCGTCGGCCCGGCGCCGGTCCGCCGCGCGCAGCACGGCCCCGACGACGGTCACGACCAGCCCGAGGCCGAGCAGCGCCAGTGCCGCCGGGACGCTGACCCGCGCGGTGACGACCGCCAGGACGGCGACCAGCGGGACGCCCACGACGACCGGGACGACCCACCGCAGGACGCGGCGCCGGCGGGACCGGCGCTCCGCCGGGGTGGGCTCGGCGGAGGTGGCCTCCGTGGGGTCCGGCTCGGCGGGCGGGTCGGGATCGCAGCGCTCACCGGGCCACGGTAGCCGCGACCGAGCAGGTCACCGCCCCGCGGACCGGCTCAGGCGGCGGACGCGTCCCGCAGCCGGGCCGTCACGTCGGCGGCCAGCGCCGTGGGGTCGACGCCGCAGCGGCGCAGCAGCGCGTAGCCGTCGGTGTCGTCCAGCCGGACGATCGCGAGCAGCACGTGGCCGGCCTCGATGCGCTTGTGCCCGAGGCGGATCGCCTCCCGCAGCGCGACCTCGAGCGTCTTCTTGGCGTCGCGGGTGAACGGCAGGTGCCCGGCCGACCGCTTGCCGGCACGCCCGGTCGCCCGGTCGCGGTCGGCCCGGTCCAGGGCGCCCGCGCCGAACACGGTGTCGGCCCGGCGGCGCACGGCGTCCAGGTCGATGCCGAGAGCCGCCAGCGCGGCGGGGTCGAGCCCGTCGCCGTCGAACCGGTCGAGCAGGGTCTCCCGGTCGGCGCCGTGCCCGGCGAGCACGTCGGCCACCGGGTCGCCGACGGTGGCCAGGGCGACCAGCAGGTGCGCGGGGGTGATGCGCGGGTCGCCGAGGTCGCGCGCGACCTCCTGCGCGCCGACGACGGCCTGGCGGGCACCGGCGGTGAATCGCTCGAACATGGCGGTCTCCTTCTGCGGTCAGGGGGTGCGGCGGTGGTGCTTCTGGTGGACGGCCTGGCGGCTGACGCCCAGCGCGTCCGCGATGTCCTGCCAGGACCAGCCGAGCTCGCGTGCGCGGCCGACCTGCAGGGTCTCCAGCCGGTCGGCCAGCACGCGGAGCGAGCGCACGGCCCGCAGCCCGGTCGCCGGGTCCTCGGCGGTGGCGGCGGCCAGAGCGCCGTCGGCGGAGTCGGTGGTGTCCATGCGTCAACCTTGCTTGACACGACTACGGCTGTCAAGACGCGTTGACATCGTCGTTGCGACCTGGGTCACATCTCTCGACGTGAAGAGACCCACCCCCGGCCCCGGGCTACGATCGTCCGCGGCAGAGCAGCCGATCCCGCCAGGGGATGCAGGGCGACGGAAGGACCGCAGCAGGTGGACCTGTTCGAGTACCAGGCACGTGACATCTTCGAGCGCCACGGGGTGCCGGTTCTGGGAGGGCTCGTCGCGACGACGCCCGCCGAGGCCCGCGCCGCCGCGGAGACGCTGCTGGCGGCCGAGGGCGCCACCGGCGTCGTGGTCGTCAAGGCGCAGGTGAAGACGGGCGGTCGCGGCAAGGCGGGCGGCGTCAAGCTCGCGCGCTCCGCCGAGGAGGCCGAGCAGCGCGCGGCCGAGATCCTCGGCATGGACATCAAGGGCCACACGGTGCACCGCGTGATGATCGCGGCGGGCGCCAGCATCGCCACCGAGTACTACTTCTCGCTGCTGCTCGACCGGGCCGAGCGCCGGTACCTCGCCATGGCGAGCGTCGAGGGCGGCATGGAGATCGAGCAGCTCGCGGTCGAGCGGCCCGAGGCGCTGGCCAAGGTCGCGGTCGACCCGCGGGTCGGCATCGACGCGGCCAAGGCCGACGAGATCGTGGCGGCCGCCGGCTTCGACGCCGACGTGGCGCCGAAGGTCGCGGCGGTCCTCACCAAGCTGTGGGACGTGTACCGCGAGGAGGACGCCACGCTGGTCGAGGTGAACCCGCTGGTGCTCACCGAGGACGGCCGGGTCGTCGCGCTCGACGGCAAGGTGACGCTCGACGGCAACGCGGAGTTCCGGCACGAGGACCACGCGGCCCTCGAGGACGCCGCAGCGGCGGACCCGCTGGAGGCCCGCGCCAAGGAGAAGGACCTCAACTACGTCAAGCTCGACGGCGAGGTCGGCGTGATCGGCAACGGCGCGGGGCTCGTGATGAGCACCCTCGACGTGGTCGCGTACGCCGGGCAGCAGCACGGCGGCGTGAAGCCGGCGAACTTCCTCGACATCGGCGGCGGTGCCTCGGCCGAGGTGATGGCCGCGGGCCTGGACATCATCCTGTCCGACCCGCAGGTGAAGTCGGTCTTCGTCAACGTGTTCGGCGGGATCACCGCGTGCGACGCGGTGGCCAACGGCATCGTCGCGGCGCTCGGGATCCTGGGCGACCACGCGACCAAGCCGCTGGTGGTGCGCCTGGACGGCAACAACGTCGTCGAGGGCCGCCGCATCCTGCGCGACGCCGACCACCCGCTCGTCACGCTCGCGGAGACCATGGACGGGGGCGCCGCCGAGGCCGCCCGCCTGGCCGCGACCGCCTGACCCGCCGAGAAGAGACGAGAGACAACGCAATGGCGATCTTCCTGACCGCGGAGTCCAAGGTCATCGTGCAGGGCATGACCGGCTCCGAAGGCAGCAAGCACACCACCCGCATGCTCGCGGCGGGCACCACCGTCGTCGGCGGCGTCAACCCGCGCAAGGCGGGCACCAGCGTCGAGTTCCCGCGCGGCGACGGCTCCGGCCTGACCGTCGCGATCCCGGTGTTCGGCTCGGTGCAGCAGGCCGTCGAGGCCACCCGTGCCGACGTGTCGGTCATCTTCGTGCCGCCGGCCTTCACCAAGGCCGCCGTCATCGAGGCCGTCGACGCCGGCGTCCCGCTGATCGTGATCATCACCGAGGGCGTCCCGGTGGCCGACACCGCCGAGTTCTTCGCGTACGCACAGGCCAAGGGCGTGCGGCTGCTGGGCCCGAACTGCCCCGGCCTGATCAGCCCCGGGAAGTCCAACGTCGGCATCATCCCGTCGGACATCACCGGCCCGGGCCGCATCGGCCTGGTGTCCAAGTCCGGCACGCTGACCTACCAGATGATGTACGAGCTGCGGGACCTCGGGTTCTCGACGGCGGTCGGCATCGGCGGCGACCCGATCATCGGCACCACGCACATCGACGCCCTCGCGGCGTTCGAGGCGGACCCCGAGACCGACCTGATCGTGATGATCGGCGAGATCGGCGGCGACGCCGAGGAGCGGGCCGCCGCGTACATCAGCGAGCACGTCACCAAGCCGGTCGTCGGCTACGTGGCGGGCTTCACGGCGCCCGAGGGCAAGACGATGGGCCACGCCGGCGCCATCGTGTCGGGCTCCGCGGGCACCGCGCAGGCCAAGAAGGAGGCGCTCGAGGCCGCCGGGGTCAAGGTCGGCACCACGCCGACCGAGACGGCCGAGCTCGCCCGCGCGCTGCTCTCCTGACCCGACCCGCCCGGCCCCCGCGCCGAGCCCTCTCGCCGAGGTCGAGCGATCCCGCCGAGGTAGTGCGTCCTGACGCACTACCTCGGCGGTTCTGCTCGACCTCGGCGCCGTCGTGTGCGGGCCGGGGCGGGGCGGGGCCGGACGCGCGGGGCCGGACGCCCCGGGCCGGCGGCCCGTGGGGGACGCCACGCGCGGCGCGCCGGGGCGGGTCGGCCCGCATCGGCGCGGCGGCGGGGACGATGGACCGGTGAGCAGCACCCCCGGCACCCGCCCCGACGGACGCGGCTCCGGCGCGCCCGGCGGTCGCCCGCGCCGCCGCGTGCTGGACGACTCCGCGCCGCCGCGGTTCTTCGTCAGCGACCTGGACGGAGCGCCGCGCTGGGTCGGCGGCATGCTGGCCGGGCTGCAGGCGGCGCTGCTGTCGCTGCTGGTCGTGGTGCTGCCCGCCGTGGCGGCGTACGTGGCGACCTCCGCCGCCCCCGCCACGACCGGCGTCCCGTGGACCCGTGCCGTCTCCGTGGCCGCCGGGCTGTGGCTGCTCGGGCACGGCGTGCCGCTGACCACCGCCCCGAGCGTCACGCTGGTGCCGCTGGGGCTGACGGCGCTCGCGCTGTTCGGCTGCTACGCCTCCGCGCGCCGCTCGGGCTACGCCACCCGGTCCGCCTACGGCGCCGGCGTCGCCGCCTACGTCGGGGTCGTGCTGGTCACGGGCCTGTCGACGGGGGTGTCGCTGCTGCACCTGGGGGCCGGGCTGCTCGGCGCCGCGGTCGTCGCCGCGCTCGGGCTCGGCGCGGGGCTGCTGCGCCGGCCGGAGGCGCCCCGGCTGCGCGACGTGCTGGCCCCGGTGCAGGACCGGCTGCCCGCGCCGGTCGCGCACGGGGTCGCGGCCGGGACCGCGGCGCTGGCCACGCTCGTGCTGGCCGCCGCGCTGCTCGCCACCGTCTGGGTGGTCACGGGCCGCAGCGCGATCGCCGAGGTCGTGGGAGGCCTGCGCCTGGACGCGGTCGGCGGTGTCGTGCTCGCCCTCGCCGAGCTGGCCTACGTACCCACGCTCGTGCTCTGGGCGTTCGCGTGGCTGGCAGGGCCCGGGTTCGCCGTCGGGACGGGGACCGGGTTCAGCGTGCTCGAGGTCCAGGCGGGGGCGCTGCCGGCCGTGCCGCTGCTCGGCGCGCTGCCTGCCCCGGACGTCGCGGGCGGTGTGCTGGTGCTGGTGCCCGTCGTGACGGCGCTCGCGGGCGCCGTGGCGGCGCTGGTGCTGCGCCGGCGGCTGCGGACGGAGCGGGCGCTGGACCCGCTGGTCGCCGGCCTGGTGTGCGCGGCGACGGCGGGGCTCGGCGCGCTCGTGCTGGCCGCCCTGGCCCGCGGCGGCATCGGGCCGGGCCGGATGACCGAGCTCGGGCCGCAGCCGTTGCTGGTGGCCGTCGCGGTCGCCGCGGGCGTGCTGGTGGGTGCGCTGGTCGTGCTGCTGCCGGGTGACGCGCACGTGCGGGCCGCGGTGCGCCGGGTCGCCGGGCGGGCGCGCGACGGCGTCGTCGGGGCCGGCCGCCGGGGCTGAGTCAGCCCCGGCTCGCGCGGGACGTGAGCCGCTCGGTCAGGTCGTCCAGGCCGTCCCGGTACTCCCGCTCGCACGCGGCCTGCGCCGTCCGGGTCAGGGCGCCGTCCAGGCATGCCTGGCGGTCGGCGTCGACCGACCAGGTGGCCAGCGAGCCGAGGGACCCGACCAGCACCATGCCGGTCAGCAGCAGTCCTGCGGCGAGCATCGCGGGGAGCCCGCCGCGCAGCGGGGACCGGACCACCGCCCGGAGCGCGCGCACGCCCGTCACGGCCGCCCCGACCAGGAACGCGATCGCCGCGACCCGCCAGGGCAGCGGCAGCAGGGTGACCAGCACGCCGGCGACCAGCCAGACGCCGAACTGCCGGATCAGCCGCCCCACGCGCAGCAGCGTCTCCGGGTCCGGCGCGGGCGCTGGCTGGCCGGGGTGCGGCGGCCGCGGCGGGTGCGGGCCGGGCACGGGGTGCGGCGGGTGCGGCGGCTGCGGGCCGGGCGCCGGGTGCGGCGGCAGCGGGGGCGGGCCGGACGGGTCGACCGGGTCCGTGGGCCGGGCGCCCGTGCCGGACCGGTCCGCGGGGGCCGCGGGGGGCCGGTCGGCGGAGGGCGGGGCGTACGGGTTGCTCACCGGGCCATTCTCGCGCACCGGGGCCCGGACCGGGCCGTTAGGGTGTGCGCCCATGGCCGACCGCGCTCCCGACGCCCCGCCCTCCGCCGACCGCCCCGCGACCCGGACGGGCGGGCGCCTCGTGGTGCTGGTGTCCGGCGGGGGGACGAACCTGGCCGCGCTGCTGGCCGCGCACGCCGAGGCCGGCTACCCGGCGCGGGTCGTCGGCGTGGTGGCCGACCGGGCGTCGGCGGGCGGCCTGGACCTGGCGCGCGAGGCCGGCGTGCCGACGGCGGTGGTCGCGCCGGGCGACTTCCCGGACCGCGCCGCGTGGGACGCGGCGCTGGCCGAGGCGATCGGCGTGTTCCGGCCGGACCTGGTGGTCTCGGCCGGGTTCATGCGGATCCTCGGGGCGCCGGTGCTCGCGCGCTGGGACGGCCGGGTGGTCAACACGCACCCGGCGCTGCTGCCGTCGTTCCCCGGGGCGCACGCGGTCCGGGACGCCCTCGCGTACGGGGCCAAGGTCACCGGGAGCACGCTGCACGTGGTGGACGCGGGCGTCGACACCGGGCCCGTGATCGCCCAGGTCGCCGTGCCCGTGCAGGACGGCGACGACGAGGCGACGCTGCACGAGCGGATCAAGGTGGCCGAGCGGCGGCTGCTGGTCGACTGGGTCGGCCGGATCGTCGCGGGCGGCATGCGGGTCGAGGGGCGCGTCGTCACCGTCGGCTAGGCTCGGCAGGCGGGCCGTGACTGGCGAGAGGTGGAACTGACCACCGGGGAGCGACCCGCAGCAGTCCCGCCGACGCACCGATCGCCTGGGTGCAGGGTCCCGACACCGGCGCACCCCCCGTGGTGCCCTGACGACCCCGGAGGACGCCATGTCCCACGCCTCGCCGCCCCCGACGACGCCCGTCGCCGACCCGACGGCCGACGCCACCCGCCGCCCCGTCCGCCGGGCGCTGCTGTCCGTCTACGACAAGTCCGGCCTGGTCGAGCTCGCCACCGCCCTGCACGAGGCCGGCGTCGAGCTGGTCTCGACCGGGTCGACCGCCGCCACCGTCGCCGCCGCCGGGGTGCCGGTGACGCGGGTCGAGGACCTGACCGGGTTCCCCGAGTGCCTGGACGGCCGGGTCAAGACGCTGCACCCGCGCGTGCACGCCGGGATCCTCGCCGACACCCGGCGCCCGGAGCACCTCGCGCAGCTGGACGAGCTCGGCGTCGCGCCGTTCGAGCTGGTCGTGGTGAACCTCTACCCGTTCACGCAGACGGTGGCCTCCGGTGCGACCCCCGACGAGTGCGTCGAGCAGATCGACATCGGCGGGCCCTCGATGGTCCGCGCCGCGGCGAAGAACCACCCGAGCGTGGCCGTCGTCGTCGAGCCGGGGGCGTACGGCGCCGTGGTCGAGGCCGTCCGTGCCGGCGGGTTCACGCTGGCCGAGCGCACCCGGCTCGCCGCGCAGGCGTTCGTGCACACCGCGACCTACGACGTCGCGGTGGCGTCCTGGATGGGCAGCGTCGCGTCCAGCACCGACGAGGTCGACGGCGTCGCCACCGGGTTCCCCGCCTGGGTGGGCGCCACGTGGGAGCGCGCCGACGTGCTGCGGTACGGCGAGAACCCGCACCAGCGCGCCGCCGTGTACACCCAGGGCCACGGCACGGCCGGGCTCGCGCAGGCGACGCAGCTGCACGGCAAGGCCATGAGCTACAACAACTACGTCGACGCGGACGCCGCCTGGCGCGCGGCGCACGACCACGACGGCCCGGCGGTGGCGATCATCAAGCACGCCAACCCGTGCGGCATCGCGGTCGGCGCGGACATCGCCGACGCCCACGCCCGGGCGCACGCCTGCGACCCGGTCTCGGCGTTCGGCGGCGTCATCGCGGCCAACGGCGTCGTCACCCTGGCCGCGGCGGAGCAGATCGCCGAGGTGTTCACCGAGGTCGTCGTCGCGCCGGGCTACGAGCCCGCGGCGCTCGAGGTGCTGCAGCGCAAGAAGAACATCCGCCTGCTGACCGTCGAGGGCGCGCCGTCCGCGGCCGTGGAGCTGCGCCCGATCAGCGGCGGCCTGCTCATGCAGCAGGTCGACCGGGTGGACGCCCCCGGGGACGACCCGGCCACGTGGACGCTGGCGGCGGGGGAGGCCGCCGACGCGGCGACCCTCACCGACCTGGCCTTCGCGTGGCGGGCCGTGCGCGCGGTGAAGTCGAACGCGATCCTCCTGGCGGACGGCGGCGCCTCGGTCGGCGTCGGCATGGGCCAGGTCAACCGGGTCGACTCCTGCCGCCTGGCGGTGGAGCGCGCGAACTCCGGCGACACGGAGCGGGCACGCGGGGCGGTGGCGGCCTCGGACGCGTTCTTCCCGTTCGCCGACGGCCTGCAGGTGCTGCTCGACGCCAGGGTCCGCGCGGTGGTCCAGCCCGGCGGCTCCGTCCGCGACGAGGAGGTCGTCGCCGCGGCCGCCGCGGCCGGCGTCACGCTCTACCTGACGGGCACCCGGCACTTCGCGCACTGACGCGCCGGGCACCGGGACCGCGCCCGGACTCCTCGCGCACGGGACCCGCCGGTCCGCACGCGCCCTCGATCCGTCGGGCGGCGTGCTGCGGGCCGGCGGGTCTCGTCGTCCCCGGGACCCGGGACCCGGGACCCAGGACCGGCACCGAGGTCGAGGGGCGTTGCCGCAAGTTTCTGCAAGCCGATACAGTCGCTGGCAGCCGCGCTGATGCACACCGACGATGGAGTCCCTGATGCCGCACGCCCGACTGCGCCCTGCCCGGTCACCCCGGCCGGCGCGCCGTCTCCTCGCCCTGACCGCCACCGCCGCGCTGCTCCTGGGCGGCGCCGCCACCGCCGGCGCCGTGCCGGCCGCCGACGGACCGCCCGGTGCCGTGGCCGCACCCGGGTCCGCGCCCGATCCCGCAGCGGACCCGGTCCGGGTCGCCGCGGCCGACCCGCTCGCCGCCACCTCGGTGTCCGTCCCCGGGACGCACGACCTCGCGATCGGCTGCGACGCCGACCGGCAACCCGACTGCCCCGCGAACCAGCTGACCGAGCGCCCCGACGGCGTCTGGGAGGGCACCCTCACGCTGCCGCCCGGCGACTACGCGTACCGGGTCGCGCTCGACGGCACCGGGGACGTGGCGTACGGCGCGGGCGGGGTGCTCGGCGGCCCCGAGGTCGCGTACACCGTCCCGGGGAGCGCCCCGGTCCCGGTCACGTTCTACTGGGACCCGGTGTCCGGGGACTTCCAGAACACCGCGCAGGGGCCGGTCGTCACGCTGCCCGGGTCCTTCCAGGCGGCGGTCGGCTGCCCGGCGGACTGGGCGCCGGACTGCCTGGCCACCTGGGCGAAGGACCCGGACGGCGACGGGATCTACACGTGGGCGACCACCGCGATCCCGGCGGGCTCGTACCAGGTCAAGGCCGCCCACGGGCTGTCGTGGGCGGAGAACTACGGCCAGGGAGGGACGTTGGACGGCGCGAACCACACGTTCAGCACGCAGGACGGCGAGCAGGTCGCCTTCCGCTACGACGTCGCGACGCACCTGCTCCAGGTCGACGTGGCGAACCCGCCCCTGCCCGGCGCGGGCACGCAGTCCGCGCACTGGGTCCGCGACGACCTGGTGGCCTGGCCGCGCGACCTGCTGGCCGGTGCCGACCCCGCGGCGCTGACCTGGACGCTGCACCACGCGCCCGACGGCGGGCTGGCCGTCGCGGACGGCGCCGTCACCGCGCCCGCGGGTGGCGGCACCCTGGCCCTGACCCGCGACCCGGCCGGGCTGCCCGCCGACGTGCTCGCCGACTTCCCGGCGCTCGCGGACGCGGTCGCGCTCCGGCTGGATCCTGCCGACGCGGCCCGCGCCGGCGACCTGCTGACGGGCGAGGTCCAGGTGGCCCAGGCCGACGGCTCCACGCTGACGGCCGTCACCGGCGTGCAGGTGCCCGGCGTGCTGGACGACCTGTACCCGGCCGCGACAGAGGCCGCCCTGGGCACCACCTGGGCCGGCGGTGCGCCGACGTTCCGGCTGTGGGCGCCGACGGCGCGCGCGGTCACGCTGCTGCGCTGGGCGCCCGGCGCCGACCTCGCGACCGCACCGGAGCGGGTGGCCGCCGAGCGGGCCGCCGACGGCACCTGGTCGGTCGTCGGCGACGCCGGCTGGTCCGGCGTGCGCTACCGCTACGAGGTGGAGGTCGTCGTGCCGTCGACCGGCGCCGTCGAGACCAACGTGGTCACCGACCCGTACGCCGTCGCTCTCACCCTGAACTCGACGCACGCGGTCGCGGTGGACCTGGCCGACCCGGCGTTCCGGCCCGCGCTGTGGGCGGACACCCCGGCCCCCGTCGTCGAGCGCGCGGTGGACCACACGATCTACGAGCTGCACGTCCGGGACTTCTCGATCGGCGACGCCGGCGTGCCCGAGGCCGAGCGGGGCACGTACCTCGCCTTCGCCCGTGACTCCGACGGCACCCGGCGCCTGCGCGCGCTGGCCGACGCCGGCCTGACCACGGTGCACCTGCTGCCCACGTTCGACATCGCCTCCATCGAGGAGGACCGGGACGCCCAGCTCGAGCCCGCGGGGGACCTGGCGTCGTACGCGCCGGACTCCGACCAGCAGCAGGCGGCCGTGGACGCGGTGCGCGCGGGGGACGGTTTCAACTGGGGCTACGACCCGTGGCACTTCACGGCGCCCGAGGGCTCCTACGCGGTGGACGCCGACGGCGGTGCGCGGGTCGCGGAGTTCCGGACCATGGTCGGCGCGCTGCACGACATGGGCCTCGGGGTGGTGCTGGACCAGGTCTTCAACCACACCGCCGCCAGCGGGCAGGACGCGAGGTCGGTCCTGGACCGGGTCGTGCCCGGGTACTACCACCGGCTGGACGGCACCGGCCAGGTGCAGACCAGCACCTGCTGCCAGAACGTCGCGACCGAGCACGCCATGGCCGAGAAGCTCATGGTCGACTCGGTCGTCACCTGGGCCCGCGACTACCGGGTCGACGGGTTCCGGTTCGACCTGATGGGTCACCACTCCCGCGCCAACATGCTCGCGGTCCGCGCAGCGCTGGACGAGCTGACGCTCGCGGCGGACGGCGTCGACGGCTCGGCGGTGTACCTGTACGGCGAGGGCTGGGACTTCGGCGAGGTCGCCGGGAACGCGCTGTTCGAGCAGGCGACGCAGGGGCAGCTGGGCGGCACCGGGATCGGCACGTTCTCCGACCGGCTCCGCGACGCCGTGCACGGCGGGTCGCCCGTCGACGGCGCGACCGTGTTCCAGCAGGGCTACGGGACCGGCCTGGCCACCGACCCCAACGGGCAGCCGGCGCGCACCGGGGACCCGGGCACGGTCAACGCGGGCACCGCGGCCGAGTTCGCGGAGCTCGGGCACGCCACCGACCTGGTACGGCTGGGGCTGACCGGGAACCTGCGCGACTACGTGCTGCCGACGTCCACGGGCGAGCGGCTGCGCGGCGACCAGATCGACTACCGCGGGGCGCCCGCCGGGTACGCCGACTCCCCGGAGGAGGTGGTCAGCTACGTCGACGCCCACGACAACGAGACCCTGTTCGACCTGCTGACCCTCAAGCTGCCGCAGGCCACGAGCATGGACGACCGGATCCGGATGAACACGCTGTCGCTGGCCACGGCGGCGCTGGCGCAGACGCCGGTGCTCTGGCACGCCGGCACCGACCAGCTGCGGTCCAAGTCGCTGGACCGGAACAGCTACGACTCGGGCGACTGGTTCAACGTGCTCGACTGGTCCGGCCAGGACAACGGCTTCGGCCGCGGCCTGCCCGGTGCCTGGGACAACGCCGACACGTGGGACCTGATGCGCCCGCTGCTGGCGGACGCCGCCCTCAAGCCGACGGCCGCCGACATCGCGACGGCCCGCACGGCGTCGGAGGAGCTGCTGCGGCTGCGGTTCTCCACCCCGCTGTTCCGGCTGGGCGACGCCGAGCAGATCCGGCAGAAGGTGACCTTCCCCGACGCGGGCGCGGACGCGACGCCGGGGGTGATCGTCATGCAGGTCGACGACACCGTCGGCCCGGACGCCGACCCGGCCCTGGACGGCCTGCTGACGGTGTTCAACGCCTCGCCCGAGGCCGTCACGCAGCAGCTGCCCGCGCTCGCGGGCCGCGGGTACGCGCTGTCGTCCGTGCAGGCGGACGGCGCGGACGACGTGGTGCGCGGGACGACCTGGGACGCCGCGTCCGGCACGCTGACGGTGCCGGCGCGGACCGTGGCCGTGCTGGTCGAGCCGCAGGCCACCGCCCCGACGGAGCCCGTGGACCCGGTGGACCCCGTGCTGCCCGCGCCGGTCGACCCGGGCGCGCCGGGCGATCCGGGTGCACCCGGGTCGCCGGCGGGCCCCGACGCTGGCGCGCAGGCCGCCGCCGACGGCACCGGGACGCGCGGCGGCGTGCTGGCGACGACCGGCGCCCACCTGCTGCTCGGCCTGCTCGCGGCGCTCGCCGCGGTCGCGGCCGGTGCCGCCCTGGTGCACGCGCGCCGGGGGTCCCGGGGGCGGGCCGTGCGCGGTCGGCCATAATGCACGCACCCGGCTGCGTCGCACCGCTGCGCCGCGGCGGCCGGCCGACGGGAGGGTGACATGCGTCGCGGGACCAACCTGCCGCGGATGGGCGACTTCAACCAGACAGTCGTCCTGGACGTGATCCGGCGTGCCGGCGGCGGCCTGGCCCGCGCCGAGGTCGCGCGCCGGACCGGGCTGTCCCCGCAGACCGTGACCAACGTGGCGCGCCGCCTGCTCGACCTCGGCCTGGTGGTCGAGGAGGGCGAGGCGGCGCGCCGCGGGCCCGGTCGCCCCGGCACGCTGCTGCGGCTGAGCGCCCCCAGCCGGTACGCCGTCGGGGTGCACCTGGACCCCGCGACGATGACCTTCGTGCTGCTGGACCTGTCCGGCGCGGTGGTCGCGCAGGCGCAGGTGCCGACCCCGCTCCCGGAGGACCCGGATGCCGTGGTCGACGGGCTGGTGGCCGAGATCGAGGGCCTGATCGCGGCCGCCGGGATCGAGCGGGAGCGGGTGCTCGGCGTCGGCATCGCCGCGCCCGGGCCGATCGACGTCGAGGGCGGCGTCGTGGTGGACCCGCCGCACCTGCCCGGCTGGCACCTGGTCTCGCTGCGGGACGCCGTCGCCGAGCGCACCGGCCTGCGCGCCGTGCTCGACAAGGACGTGATCGCCGCGGCGAGCGCCCACCTGTGGCACCCCGGTGAGCACGCGTCGGACTTCGTGTTCTTCTACCTCGGCACCGGGGTCGCGGTGGCCACCGTCCTGCGGGACGAGGTGGTGCGCGGCGTCTCCGGCAACGCGGGGGAGTCCGGCCACCTGGTCGCGGACCCGGAGGGTGCGCGCTGCTGGTGCGGGCGCCGCGGCTGCCTCGGCGCGGTGCTGCGGGCCGAGGCGCTCGCGGAGCAGGGCCGGGCCGCGGGCGTCGCGCTGCCGGACTGGGGCGACGGCTCCGACCCGCGCGCGGTGGACGAGGCGGTGACGGCGCTGTGCGCCGCGGCCGACGCCGGCGACGCGGGCGCCCGGGAGGTGCTGCAGCTCGCCGGGCGCCGCGTCGGGATGGCCGCGGGGGTGCTCACCGACCTGCTCGACGTGCCCGCCGTGCTGGTGGGCGGCCCGCTCTGGGACCGGGTGGCCCCGCACGCGGCCGACGCGCTCGCCGCGGAGGTCGCGGCGCACCCGGTGCCGGGCGGGCACGCGGTGACCGTGGCGTCGTCGGCGTTCGGGCCCCAGGTCGGTGCCGTCGGGGCCGGCTGCATCCTGCTGGGCCGGGCGTTCACCCCGCGGCCGACGGACCTGCTGCTGGTCAGCTGAGCGTCAGCACGACCTTGCCCCGCGCCGCGCCCGAGGCGACGTGGTCGATCGCGGCCGCGACCTCGTCGAGCGGGTAGCTGCGCTCGACCACGGGCGTCAGGGAGCCGTCGGCGAGGAGCTCCCGCAGCCGCTCCAGGTCCGCCGCGTTGTCCCGGGACACCACGCTGACCAGCCGCTGGCGGAGGAACGGGCTGAGCAGCACGGCACGGAGCTGCCGGACGACGCCGCCGCCCAGCACGTCGCCGCCGCCCTCGGCGCCGACCAGGGCCAGCGACCCCCGCGGTGCGAGCGGCCGGCGCAGCTCGCGCAGCGGGTACAGCCCCCCCGTCACCACGACGGCGTCGTACCCCGTGCCCCACGCCGCCCGGTCGGCGTAGTCGACCACGGCGTCGGCGCCGAGTCCGGCGACCACCTCCTGCTTGCCCGCCGACGTCGCCGCGGTCACCCGCGCCCCGGCCAGCACCGCGAGCCGCACCACCAGCGACCCCACCCCGCCGCCCGCGCCCAGCACCAGCACGCGCGACCCGGCGGCGACGCGCGCCGACCGCAGCGCGTGCAGCGCGGTCGTGCCGGCGGTCGGCACCGCGGCGGCCGAGGCCATCGGCACGCCGTCCGGGACCCGGGCGAGCGTCCGCTCCCGGGTGACGGCCCGCTGCGCGAACGCCGCCGGAGCGGTGCCGAACACCGCGTCGCCGACCCGCAGGCCGGTCACGTCCGGCCCGACCGCCGCCACCGTGCCGGCCAGGTCGCGCCCGATCCCCGGTTCGCGGGGACGGCGCGGCCCGAAGGCGAGGCGGGCGACCGACGGCAGCCCGGTCATCAGGTGCCAGTCCGCCATGTTCACCCCGCCGACCGCGCAGTCGACGAGCACCTGGTCGCCCGTCGGCACCGGGTCGTCCCGGTCGACCACCCGCAGCACCGACGTGTCGCCGTACCGCTCCCGCACCACTGCCCTCATCGCGCACCGCCGTCCGGCTCGTAGGTGAACACCTGGTCGATCGGGCGCCCGAGCGCGGCCGCGATCTGGAACGCCAGCTCGAGCGAGGGGGAGTACCGCCCCTGCTCGACGGCGATGACGGTCTGCCGGGTCACGCCCAGCTGCTCGGCGAGCTGGGCCTGGGTCAGCCCGCGCTCGGTGCGGAGCACCCGGATGCGGTTGGTGACCGCCGTCGGCCTCACCACGGGCCCACCCCGCGGCGGAACGCCACCAGGCGGGCGACCGACGACAGCACGGCCGACAGCACGAACCCGAGGTACAGCACGTTCGCGATCCAGAAGTGGTCCGCCTCCAGCAGTGCGAGCGCCAGCGCGCCGACGCCGCCCAGCACGAGGAACGACTGGCCCACGTGCTCGCCCATCCGCTCGATCGCCTGCTCGCGCTCGTCGCCGACCGCCCGGTCGCGGGAGGTCGCCCCGAGCACGATCCCCGCGAGGATCCCGGCCGCCACGGCAGCGCCGACCGTGGCCAGCAGCGGCCCCGCGTACGCGACGCCGGTGAGCGGGCCGCCGTCGGCGCGGGTCAGGACCACGGCGACGTAGACGGCGTACCCGAGCACGGCGATCACGCCGTACGCCCACGTGTTCTTCTCCCGGTAGGACATGCCACCCGCCTCCGATGTCAAAGATGTTTGACATCGACGCTAGGGCTCGCTACGGCGGATGTCAAACATCTTTGACATCTGCAGCGGCGCGGCGGCGGCGTCACGGTTGCGTCACGACCCGGGCGGGGCTCTTGACAGCAATTCATCCAGACGTTGTAGTTATCGAGTCCGGGCAGTGCCGCCCGTCGACCGTGCACGTGGAGCAAAGGAGCATCCATGCGTCTGCAGAAGTCCGCCATCGCGTCCGGGGCCGTCCTCGCACTCGGCCTCACGGCCGCCTGCGGCAGCGGCGGGGGAGACACCGCCGGCGACGACACGACGATCACCGTGGCCTACCAGAAGACCGCGCAGTTCGTGCAGCTCGACGACCTGCTGCAGAAGGCCAAGTCGGAGTACGAGGCCGCCAACGAGGGCATGACGGTCGACCTGGTCGCGATCGAGGCCGAGCAGGACCAGTACTTCACCAAGCTGGCGCTGATGAACGGGTCGCCGGACACGGCGCCGGACGTCATCTACGAGGACACCTTCCAGATCCGGTCCGACGCGGCCGCGGGGTACCTGCAGCCGATCGACGAGTACGTCGAGGCGTGGGAGGACTGGGAGCAGTTCCCGGAGACCGCGCGCGAGGCCGGCCTGGGCGACGACGGCCAGGTCTACGGCGTCTCGATGGGCACCGACACCCGCGGGATCTACTACAACAAGGAGCTGTTCGCGCAGGCCGGGCTGCCGGAGGACTGGCAGCCGGAGACCTGGGACGACATCCTCGAGGCCGCGCGCACGATCAAGGCCGAGCTGCCGGACGTCACCCCGATCAACGTCTACGCGGGCAAGGCGGCCGGCGAGGCGACCACGATGCAGGGCTTCGAGATGCTGCTGTACGGCACCGACGACGAGCTCTACGACGCGGACTCGCAGAAGTGGATCACCGGGTCGCAGGGCTTCACCGACTCGCTCGCGTTCCTCGAGACGATCTACGGCGAGGGGCTCGCGCCGTCGCTCGACGTCGCGCTGGACGCGTCGGTCGGCGCGCGGGTGGCCACCGAGCTGCTGCCGCAGGGCAAGCTCGCGATGGCCGTCGACGGCTCGTGGCTGCCCGGCGGCTGGATCACCGGCGACAACGCGTGGCCCGAGTGGGAGCAGACCCTGGGCATGGCCGCGATGCCGACGCAGGACGGGCAGGAGCCCGGCTTCACGTCGATGTCCGGCGGCTGGACGCTCGCGGTCGGTGCGCACGCCGGTGACCCGCAGGCCGCGTTCGACTTCATCGCCACGGCGCTGAATCGCGAGAACTCGCTGAAGTACGACACCGAGAACAGCCAGATCGCGGTGCGCACGGACGTGGCGGAGGACCCGGAGTACCTGGGCTACAACCCGTCGTTCGAGTTCTTCAGCTCGCTGGTCGAGTACACGCACTTCCGCCCGGCCACGCCGGACTACTCGCAGATCTCGTCCAACATCCAGGTCGCCGCCGAGGCGGTGGCCACGGGGCAGGCGACGGCGGAGGAGGCGGCCGCGGCGTACGACGAGGGCCTGCTGTCCATCGTCGGCGACGACGGCACGCAGGCCGCCGGCTGATGTCGTCGGCCACCCTCGACCGGCCGGTGGCGGGCGGCGGCCTCCGCCGTCCCCGCCGCCGGCCCGGCCGGACCGCGCTGCGGCTGCTGCCGCTGGCCCCCGCGGTCGTGCTCATGCTGGTGTTCCTGGCCGGGCCGGTGCTGTGGTCGTTCTACGGCTCCCTCACCAACCAGGCGCTGACCGGGTACCGGGCCGCCAACCCGGAGTTCATCGGGCTGGACAACTACGCCGCGCTGCTCACCGACGACGGGTTCTGGAAGGCCGTCGTGCTGACCGTCGTGTTCGTCGGCGCCTCCGCGGTGATCGGCCAGAACGTGCTCGGCATGGCGCTCGCGCTGCTGCTGCGCGCCACGTCGGCGGGCGTCCGGGGCGTGGTGTCGGCGATCGTCGTCGTCGCGTGGGTGCTGCCGGAGATCGTCGCGGCGTTCGCGCTCTACGCGTTCTTCTCCACCGACGGCACCCTGAACAACGTGCTCGGCTGGTTCGGGCTCACCGGTCCGACGTGGCTGATCTCGGCGCCGATGCTCGCCGTGGTCCTGGCGAACATCTGGCGCGGCACGGCGTTCTCGATGATGGTCTACGGGGCGGCGCTGTCCGAGGTGCCGCCCGAGATCTCCGAGGCCGCGGCGATCGACGGCGCGACCGGCCCGCAGCGGTTCTTCCGGATCACCGTGCCGATGATCCGCCGGTCGATCTCGACCAACCTCATGCTGACGACGCTGCAGACGCTGGCGGTGTTCACCCTGATCTGGGTGATGACCGGCGGCGGGCCCGGCACCGACTCGTCCACGCTGCCGGTCCTGGCCTACCAGGAGGCGTTCAAGTTCGCCCAGGTCGGCTACGGCACCGCCATCGCGACCGTCACCCTGCTGGTCGGCGCCGTGTTCTCCATCGTGTACATCCGCGTGCTCAAGCCGGAGGTCGACTGATGACCGCGCTCACCGCCCCGACGGCGCCCGTCGCGACGACGGCCCGCCGGGCCCGCAAGGACCGGCGCGTCCCGTCCGTCGCCGCACCCCGGCGCCGGACCGGCCGGGTGCTGGTCGCGGCCGCCCTGGTCGTGACCGGCATCGCGTTCCTGGTCCCGCTCGCGTGGATCGTGCTCGCGGCGCTCGACCCCGCCGCGACCGTGTCCGTGCGGCTGCCGGAGTCGGTCACCACCGACAACTTCACGCAGATCCTCACCTGGGAGGCGACGTTCCGGCCGCTGTGGAACTCCACGGTCATCTCGGCCGGCACGGCGGTGCTCACGGTGCTGGCCTCCGTGCTCGCGGCGTACCCGCTGTCCCGCTACCAGATGCGATTCCGCAAGCCGTTCCTCTACTCGATCCTGTTCGGCACCTGCCTGCCGATCACCGCGATGATGGTGCCGGTCTACGCGCTGTTCGTGTACCTGGGCCTGCTGGACTCCGTGCCCGGGACGATCTTCTTCCTGGCCGCGACGTCGCTGCCGATGGCCATCTGGATGACCAAGAACTTCATGGACTCCGTCCCGGTGTCCCTGGAGGAGGCCGCCTGGGTGGACGGCGCGGGGTCGATGACGGCGCTGCGCCGGATCGTGGTGCCGCTGATGCGCCAGGGGATCGCCGTGGTGTTCATCTTCGTGTTCACGCAGGCGTGGGGGAACTTCTTCGTCCCGTTCGTGCTGCTGTTCTCGCCCGACAACCAGCCCGCGGCCGTGGCCATCTACAGCTTCTTCGGCACCTACGGGACCGTCGCGTACGGCCGGCTGGCCGCGTTCTCGATCCTCTACTCCGTCCCCGTCCTGGTGCTCTACCTGCTCGTGCAGCGGTTCTCCGGGGGCTCGTTCGCCATGTCCGGAGCCGTCAAGGGCTGAGGCCCGGCGCACCCGTCCCCGCCCGACCCGACCCGCCCGCCACCCACCGGAGGTCCCTCCATGCCCGTCGACCCGTCCGCCCTCGTCCTCCAGCGCGTGCAGCGGTTCGTGCACGAGCGGCTCACCCCGGCCCTCGTCGCGGCCCGCGCCCCGCTGACCGTCACCGCCTGGACCGTGCCGGGCGCCGAGGGGATGCCGGGCGAGCCGGTCCCGTTCGCCGAGGCCGCCGGGCAGGAGTACGCCCCGGCACCGCTCGGCACGCCGTGGGGCGCGCCGTGGAGCACCACGTGGTTCCGGATGACCGGCGCCGTGCCCGACGGCTGGCTCGGGTCCGCGGAGGTCGCGGCGGGCCGGCACGCGGTGGAGCTGGCGATCGACCTCGGGTTCACCACGACCCAGCCGGGGTTCCAGGCGGAGGGCCTGGTGCTGCGGCCCGACGGCGTCGCGCTGAAGGGGCTGTCCCCGCGCAATCAGGCCGTGCCGTGGGGTGAGGCGACGGTCGACGTCTACGTCGAGGCCGCGGGCAACCCCGACGTCGGCAGCAGCACCTGGTACGGGCCGACGTCGCTCGGCGACCCGCGCACCGCGGGCGACGAGCCGCTGTACGCGCTGCGCTCCGCCGAGGTGGTGCTGCGCGACGTCGAGGTCTGGGAGCTCTGGCAGGACCTGCTGACCGTGCAGGGGCTGGTCGAGGTCGGCGACCCCGGCTCCACCCGGTACGCCCGGGCGCTGCGGGCGCTGGACCTGGTGGTGGACGCGATCGACCCGTTCGACGTGGCCGGGACCGCTGCCGCCGGCCGCGCCGTGCTGCGGCCCGTGCTCGATGTGCCCGCGACCGCGGGCGGCCACCGGGTGCTCGCCACGGGGCACGCGCACATCGACTCGGCGTGGCTGTGGCCGGCGCGCGAGACGGTGCGCAAGTGCTCCCGCACGTTCGCGAGCGTGGTCGCGCTGATGGACGAGCGCGAGGACTTCGTGTTCGCCTGCTCGTCCGCGCAGCAGTACGCGTGGGTGGCCGAGCGGCACCCGGAGCTGTTCGAGCGGATCCGCGCCAAGGTCGCGGGCGGCCAGTTCGTCCCGGTCGGCGGGATGTGGGTCGAGTCCGACACCAACATGCCGGGCGGCGAGGCGCTGGCGCGGCAGATGGTCGAGGGCAAGCGGTACTTCCTGGAGGAGTTCGGCCACGAGACGCAGGACGTGTGGCTGCCCGACTCGTTCGGGTACACCGGTGCGCTGCCGCAGATCGTCCGGGCCGCGGGCTCGCGGTGGTTCCTGTCCCAGAAGCTGTCCTGGAACGACACCAACCGGATGCCGCACCACACCTTCCACTGGGAGGGCATCGACGGGTCCCGGGTGCTCGCGCACTTCCCGCCGGTCGACACCTACAACTCCGACCTGTCGCCGCGCGAGCTCGCGCACGCCGAGCGCGAGTTCCGGGACAAGGACGTCGCCACCGAGTCGCTCGTGCCGTTCGGCTGGGGCGACGGCGGCGGCGGCCCGACCCGGGAGATGCTCGCGGCGGCCGACCGCGCCCGCTCGCTCGCGGGCCTGCCCGAGGTCGAGCTCGGCTCGCCGGACGACTTCTTCGCGCGCGCCGAGACCGAGCTCGCGGACAGCGCCGCGGCGGGGTCCGGGGAGCCGGCGGTCTGGTCGGGGGAGATGTACCTGGAGTACCACCGCGGCACCTACACCTCGCAGGCCCGGACCAAGCGTGGCAACCGGCGCAGCGAGCACCTGCTGCGGGAGGCGGAGCTGTGGGCGGCGACCGCCGCGGTCCGTGCGGGCTCCGCCTACCCGGCCGAGGAGATCCGCGCGCTCTGGCGGGTCGTGCTGCTGCACCAGTTCCACGACATCCTGCCCGGGTCGTCCATCGGCTGGGTCTACCGGCAGGCCGAGGAGGCGTACGCCGACGTCGAGCGGCGCGCGGAGGCCGTGATCGGCGCGGCGCTCGCGGCCCTGGCCGGCGAGGGCGACGGCACGGTCCGGCTGAACGCCGCGCCGCACGCCCGCGACGGCGTCCCCGCGCTGGGCGGTGCGCTCGCGACGGACTCCGCCGCGGCCGCCGGGACCGTCGAGGTGCTGCGCGCCGACGACGGCACGCTGCGGGTGCGCACGGACGCCCTCGACGTCCGGCTGACGGCCGGCGGTCAGCTCGCCTCCGTCCGCGACCTGGTGGCCGACCGCGAGGCCGTCGCGCCCGGGCACCTGGCCAACCTGCTGCAGGTGCACCGCGACGTGCCGCGGCAGTGGGACGCCTGGGACATCGACGCCGAGTACCGGCGCACCGTGCAGGACCTGCTCGACGCCGACGCGGTGGAGGTCGTCGCCGAGAAACCCGACCGGGCCGTCGTCCGCACCTCGCGGACCGTCGGCGACTCGACGATCGTGCAGGAGCTGACGTTCCGGCCCGGCACCCGCGTGGTCGAGATCGTCACCGAGGTCGACTGGCACGAGCGGCAGCGGCTGCTCAAGCTCGCGTTCGGGCTGGACGTGCACGCCGACCGGTCCGCCGCCGAGACGCAGTTCGGGCACGTGCTCCGGCCCACCCACACCAACACCTCCTGGGACGCCGCCCGGTACGAGATCTGCGCGCACCGCTGGCTGCACGTCGGCGAGCCGGGCTACGGCGTCGCGGTGGCCAACGACGCCACCTACGGGCACGACGTCACCCGGACCAGCACCGAGGGCGGCGGGACCGCGACCGTCGTGCGGCAGTCGCTGCTGCGTGCGCCGCTGTTCCCGGACCCCGAGGCCGACCAGGGCCGGCACCGGTTCGTCACCACCCTGCACGTCGGCGCGGGCATCCCCGAGGCCGTCGTGGACGGCTACCGGGCCAACCTGCCGGTGCGGGAGGTGCGCGGCGCCCGGGGTGTCGAGCCGCTGGTGGCCGTCGCCGGGGACGGCGTGGTGGTCGAGGCCGTGAAGCTGGCCGACGACGGGTCCGGCGACGTGGTGGTGCGGCTGTACGAGGCGCACGGGAGCCGGGCGCGCGCCACGGTCACGCCCGGGTTCGACGCCGCCGGGGTCACCGAGGTGGACCTGCTGGAGCGCGAGGTCCCGGCGCGCGCGGTGCGCGGCCGGGCCGACGGTGCGGACGGTGCCGTGACCCTCGAGGTCCGGCCGTTCCAGCTGGTGACGCTGCGGCTGCGGCGGGGGTGAGCGGGGGCAGGCGGGTCCCGGGCGATGCGGGACCTATGGCTCCGGCCCGGGGCCCGCGAGCACGGACAGCGTCCCGGGCATGGTGGTCCTCATGCTCTCCCCGCCCGTTGGCCTTCCACGTATCGAGGAAGTAGACACACGTTCTGTGAAACGCCCTGCGGCAGTGCTCTCGCCGTTCATCCGGTCGGACGCTCTCGGTGCGCTGCTCGCCGAGCTGTTCCTGCATCCCGACGCGGAGCTCTCGATCTCCGAGCTGGCCCGCCGTGCGGGTGTCGGGGTGTCGCTCGCGCACAAGGAGGTGGGCCGGCTCCTCCAGGACGACGTCGTCCGCGACCGCCGGGACGGGAACAACCGGCTGGTCCGCGTGAACCCGGAGCACCCGCTGTTCGAGCCGATGCGCGAGATCGTCGCGGCCGCCTACGGCCCGGTCCCGGTCCTGCGGGAGCTGCTCGACGGCGTCGACGGGGTGCAGGAGGCCCACCTCTACGGTTCCTGGGCGGCACGCCGCTCGGGGGAGCCCGGGCGCTTCCCCCGCGACGTCGACGTGCTCGTCGTCGGCACCACCGCGCGCTCGACGCTGGCGGAGCTCGGTGCAGCGGCGCGGGAGCGGCTCGGTGTCGAGGTCAACGTGCACCGCACCGACCCGGGCTCGTGGGCACGTCCTGACGGCAACCCGTTCCTCGAGACGGTGCTGGCCCGTCCGCGGGTGACGGTGGTCGAGTCCCGCGGTGGCTGAGCCGTGGTGGGACCCGAACGTCGCCGGGATCGCGTACCTGGTCGGCTCCGGTCGTGTCGAGCGCGTGACGCCGAGCGTGGAGCGCGCGCGGTTCCTGGTCGCCGAGGCACGACGGCACCTGGCCTCGCCCGGACCCTGGCGACCACGACCGACACGTCGCACGCGGTGCTGCTCGACGCCGTGCGTCCGCAGTTCCCCGGGCACAAGCCCGTCCTGCAGGCGTTCGACTGGATGCGGGCGACGAGGAACGCCACGGAGTACCCGGACGCCGACCGGCCGACGGCATCCGAGCAGGACGTCGCCGAGTCGATGCCGGAGGCCACCGCGATCGTCGACCTCGTCGAGGCGTTCCTCGCGGCGTTCGCCGAGCACCGGCCCTGACACCCGGATCCGCTGTGCCCGTGGACGCCGGCGTGCGCGCGGCTAGGGTCGGGGGCATGGGCACCTGGGGCGCGGGACCGTTCGACAACGACGGGGTGCGGGACCTCCTCGACACGATCCGGACGGGTGGGTTCACGTTCGCCGGCCTCGACCCGTCCGTCGAGGACGACGAGTACGTGGACGCCGACGGCGGCCAGGCCGTGCTCGCGCTGGTCGAGCTGGCGCTCGCGGTGCACGGCCGGCCGCACGCACCGGTGCCGGACGAGGGGGACGTGCTGGCCGCGTTCGCGCCGCACCTGACGCCGGACCGCACCCGCTGGCTGGTGGAGCAGTCGGAGCGGGTGCTCGCGGACCCCGACACCTCCGAGCTCTACGAGCTGTGGACCGAGCCCGGCGCCGACGCGTGGCGCGAGCAGGCGCTCGCCTCGGCGGCGCGGCTGCGGGCGGTCGTCGAGGCCTGACGCGCTCCTCCCGACCGGCCCGCTCGGCCCAGTCGGCCCCGCCGGTCCAGCCGGTTCAGCCGGCGACGGTGCGGGGCAGCGGGACCGCGGGGTCGACGGCGCGCTCGCGGTCCAGCTCCGGCAGCGCCGCACCGGCGAAGAGCCGCCGGGCGCCGCCGACGTCGCGCGGCCGGTCGACGGTGAAAGCCGCCGTCAGGGTGCCCGAGCCGGGCCGGAACCACAGCGCCGTCCAGCCGTCGTCGCCGGCGGGATCCCCGCGCAGCAGCACGTCGTCGCCGGCGCCCGGGACCCCGTACAGCGCGAGCTCGTGTCCGAGCTGCGTCGAGAACACGTACGGCGCGAGGTCCGGTTCCGCCGGCTCGCCGCCCAGCAGGCCGGCGACGGCCACCGCGGGTCCGCGCAGCGCCGCGTCCCAGTGCCCGCCGGACACCCACCCGTGCCGCGCGGACCGGCGCCGGGCGGTGTCGCCGACCACTCGGACCCGCCACGGGCCGTCGACGGGTGCGTGCCGCTCGTCCACCCGGACGGAGCCGTCGGGGTCGAGCGGCAGGGCACCGGCGAGCCACCCGGTGGCCGGCCGCGCGCCGACCGCCGCGAGCACGACGTCGGCCGGCAGCACGGTGCCGTCGGCGAGCGTCACCGCGTCGGATTCGACGGCCGCGACCGGGACGCCGGTGCTCAGGCGCACGCCGGCACGGGCGTACCAGGGTGCGGTGAGCGCGCCGACCCGCGAGCCGAGCGCGGTGCCGAGCGGCGCCTCGCGCGCCTCGACCACCACGACGTCCACCCCCGCGGCGGCGGCACCGGTGGCGACCTCGGCCCCGACCCAGCCCGCGCCGACCACGACGAGACGGCGCCCGGGTGCCAGCTCGGCGCGCAGCCGCGCCGCGTCGGCGGCGGTGTGCAGGGTGCGCGCAGCGGCCCACGCGGGCGGACGCACCGCGCCGGCCCCGGTGGCGACGACGACCGCGTCGGCCGCGACCACCCCCTGCGCGGTGCGGACCCGCACGCCGGCGTCGTCGACCTCGAGCCCGGTGGCCGGGTCGGCCAGCCGCACCTCGTCGGCGAGGGCGAGCGCGTCCGTCCCGAGCTCGTCGGCGAGCCAGGCGGGGGCCGGGCGGTCGAGCAGGTGCTTGGACAGCGGCGGCCGGTCGTACGGGGCGACGCCCTCGGCGCCGAGCACCGTGAGGTGCCCCGTGAAGCCCTGGGCGCGCAGCTCCAGCACGGTGCGCGCGCCGGCCAGCCCGGCACCCGCCACCACCACCGAGCGCACCGGCGGGACGGACGCGGTGGTCAGCGGGTCGGAGGACACGGGCGGACGACCAGGAGCAGGCACCCGGTCACCGTAGCCCGCGGTGGCCGGTACCCGCGGTGGCCGGTACCCGCGGTGACCGGGGCCCGCGGTGACCGGAGCCCGCGACCGCCGGCCGGTCCGGTGCCCGGGTGGCGGGCGGTAACCTCGGGGGAGCCGGCGACCGCCGCCGACGCGGGCCCGACCGGGCCGCGCACCTGCCGCCGAGGAGCCGCGTGAGCCAGGACGAGCCGACCGCGGGGCCGCCGTCCGCCGCGCCGACCCAGCCGGTCCCGGCGGCGCCGATCCCCCTGACGGACGAGCGGTTCGACGCCGACGGGCGACCCCTGGACCCCCGCGCGATCGCCCGGGCGTCGCTCGCCGCCGACCGCAACTGGTCCCTCTGGGTCGTCGCGGGCGCGACGCTGTTCTGCGTCGCCCTCGCGCTCGCCGCGGGCACGCCGGTCGGCGCGCTCGCCCTCGCGGGCTTCCTCGCGTGCTGCGCGGTCGTGCGCGCGGTCGTCCGGCGGGCGCCGAGCGCCCTGGTGGTGCGCAGCCGGCCGGTCGACGTGCTGGCCCTGGCCGGCCTGGCGCTGACCATCGGGGTGCTGTCCCAGGTCGTGCCGACGCCGCTGCCCTGACCGGGCGGCGCCCCCGGCCCGGGGACGACGCAGGGGCGGTGACCCGGTCGGGTCACCGCCCCTGCGAGGGTGCGTGGCGCGGGGCGCCGGCGGCGTCAGCGCGCCGGGTGCACCTCGACCTCGACCTCGTCGATCTCGAGGTCCTCGTCCAGGACGTCGTCCTCGGACGGGTTCGTGGCGAACGCGCGGTAGAGCAGGCCGGCCAGGGCGGCGCCGACCAGCGGTGCGACCCAGAACACCCAGAGCTGGCTCCAGGCCCAGGACTCGGAGAAGATCGCCGCGGCCGTGGCACGCGCCGGGTTCAGCGCACCGCCGGTGACCGGGTACGCCAGCAGCGCACCGAAGGCGATGGTCAGGCCGATGGCGAACGCCGCCTGCTTGCGCGGTCCGCGGCGGTCGGTCGCACCCAGGTAGACGCCGACGAGGATCGCCGCGAGGACGCCCTCGATCAGCAGCGCCGCGACGAGCTCGAAGCCGCCGCCGCCCGTGGACTGGGCGATCGGGGAGTGCGCCTCGTAGCCGTTGGCCGTGCCGCTGAAGAACGTGCGCTCGTTGTCGGCCAGCGCCTCCAGCGACGTCGTGGTGACGAACAGGATCGCCGACGCGATCGCACCGCCGACCAGCTGGGCGATCCAGTACAGCGGGACGTGCAGCCACGGGGTGCGGCCGGCCACCGCGGCGCCGAGCGTGATCGCCGGGTTGAAGTGCCCGCCGGACACGTGGGACACGGCGAGGAACGCGGCGACCGCACCGAAGCCGAAGCCGAGCGCGATGCCGATGACGCCCGCGCCGGTGATCGACGCGAAGAGCGCGGAGCCGAGCGCGGCGAACAGCACGACGAAGGTGCCGAACAGCTCGGCGCCGAGGCGCGCACCGACGGACGGGCCGGTGAGCCGCGCGCGCACGGCCTCGATCTCGACGTCCTCACCGATGTCGGTTCCGGTGCCGGTGCCGTAGCCGTCGGCGGCGCCGTAGCCGACCGGCACGGCGGCCGGGGCCGGGGCCGCGGCGGGAGCCGGCGCGGCGGTGGGGGCCGGCGCGCTCGCCGGGGCGGGCGCGGGCGCGGCGGAGCCGGCGGGCGGCGCGGACGGCGTCGGCGTCACGGGGGTGCCGGGCGTCGAGGGGGCGCCCTGCTGCGGCTCGGTGGGCTCGGGCTTGTCCTGGGACATGTTCATCCGTTCGTCCGGGTGCGGTGGTGGGCGCGGGGTCCGCGGTGAGGCGGCGGCGTCCGCGCCGGTGCGGCCCCGGTGGCGACGCGGTCACCGCCCGGGGTCGGGCACAACTGACCAGCATGCCAGTGATGGCTGTGCGGCGCCTGGACCGGGCGCGACGGCCTGCGACGTCCTGCGACAGCACCGCGCGGCCCGCGAAGTCTCTCGACGTCAAGTAATCTGGCGCCCATGGCGAAGATCAAGGTGGTTGGACCGGTCGTCGAGCTCGACGGTGACGAGATGACACGGATCATCTGGCAGTTCATCAAGGACCGCCTGATCCATCCGTACCTGGACGTGGACCTGCGCTACTACGACCTGTCGATCGAGAACCGCGACGCGACGGACGACCAGGTCACGGTCGACGCGGCGCACGCGATCCTCGAGCACGGCGTCGGCGTGAAGTGCGCGACGATCACGCCCGACGAGGCCCGGGTGGAGGAGTTCGGCCTCAAGAAGATGTGGCGTTCCCCGAACGGGACGATCCGCAACATCCTCGGCGGCGTGGTGTTCCGCGAGCCGATCATCATCAGCAACATCCCGCGGTTGGTCCCGGGCTGGAACAAGCCGATCATCATCGGCCGCCACGCCCACGGCGACCAGTACAAGGCGACCGACTTCGTGGTCCAGGGCGCGGGCACGCTGACCCTGACCTTCACCCCGGAGGACGGCTCCGAGCCGATCCGCCAGGAGGTCGTGACCTACCCCGACCGCGGCGGCGTGGCCATGGCGATGTACAACTTCGACGAGTCGATCCGCGACTTCGCGCGGGCCTCGTTCGCGTACGGCCTGCAGCGCAAGTACCCGGTGTACCTGTCCACCAAGAACACGATCCTCAAGGCCTACGACGGCCGGTTCAAGGACCTGTTCCAGGAGGTCTTCGACGCCGAGTACGCCGCGGCGTTCGCCGAGGCCGGCCTGACCTACGAGCACCGCCTCATCGACGACATGGTCGCCTCGGCCATGAAGTGGGAGGGCGGCTACGTCTGGGCCTGCAAGAACTACGACGGCGACGTGCAGTCCGACACCGTCGCGCAGGGCTTCGGCTCGCTCGGCCTGATGACCTCCGTCCTCATGACCCCCGACGGCCAGACCGTCGAGGCCGAGGCCGCGCACGGCACGGTGACCCGGCACTACCGCCAGCACCAGGCCGGCAAGCCGACGTCGACCAACCCGATCGCGTCGATCTTCGCGTGGACGGGCGGGCTCAAGCACCGCGGCAAGCTGGACCAGACCCCCGAGGTCACCCAGTTCGCCGAGACGCTCGAGGACGTCGTCATCAAGACGGTCGAGAGCGGCAAGATGACCAAGGACCTCGCGCTGCTGGTCGGCCCGGAGCAGGAGTGGCTGACGACCGAGGACTTCCTCGCGGCGCTCGACGAGAACCTGGCCGCGCGCCTGGGCTGACCCGGACCCGCACGCCTGGCGAGGGCCGCCACCCGCACCGCGGGTGGCGGCCCTCGGTCGTGCGTGGGACGGGTCAGGGGTCAGGCGAGCGCGCGGCGGTACCGGCTCAGGGCGCCGGCGACCAGGGGCACGTCGCGCACGCTCCCGTCGGCGACGGCGAGCACGAGGGCCACGGCCGCGTCCTCGGGCACGCGGAGCTCGTGACCGTTGAGCGCGTAGAAGAGGCGCGCGCCGACCCAGCCCACGCGCGTGTTCCCGTCGACAAACGGGCGGTTGCTGACGACGGAGACGAGCAGCGCGGCCGCCTGGTCGTCGACCGTCGGGTACAGCGCGACGCCGTCCCACGTCGCAGCGGGCTGACCGGCCGCGGCCACGAGCGCGCCCGCGTCGCGGAGCAGCGGAGGCTGCCCGCGGAGCACGGCGCGTGCCGCCGCGACGAGGTCCTCGGGACCCAGGAACGTCGGCACGCAGGGCTCAGGCGAGGCGGTCGAGGATGGCGGCGTCCTCGGCGACGATCGACGCGATCAGCGCGTCACGGACCTCGGTCCGCTTGCGGGCGTAGTCGAGCAGGGCGCGGTTGATCGCCTCGTTCTGCGAGATGTGCTCCGCCTCGGCGATCGCGGCGACCGCCTGCTCGGCCTCGGCGGACAGACGCAGCGTCCTGGTCATGGGTCTCCTCCTCGAGCGTGGTACCACCACGGTACCAGTTCGGGTGCCCGGTCTCCACGGCCCGGTTGCCGTCATCCCGTGAACGCATCGGCCCGAGGCTCCGGGTGCGTCCCGGCCGAGGTGCGCACGCCTGTATCCTCGGCTACGTGGGCACTGAGAGAGTGACCCCGGGCTCGCAATCTTCACTCCGTGAAGCCAACCGCGCCCGGATCGTGAGTGCCGTCCAGCAGCGTGGCTCGCTCACGCAGGTCGAGCTGGCCGGCGTCACGGGGCTGTCACCGGCCACGGTGTCGAACATCGTCAAGGAGCTCACCGGCGCCGGCGTCCTGCACACCGCGCCCACCTCCCGCAGCGGCCGCCGCGCCCAGCAGGTCACCCTCGCCCGCAACCTGGGGCTGGTTGGCGGCATCCACTTCGGCTCCCGCTCGCTGCGCGTGTCGATCGCGGACGTGGCGCAGCGGATCGTCGCGGACCAGCGGATGCCGCTGCCCCCGGACCACCGCGCGGACGCGGGCCTGGAGCGTGCGGCGCTGCTGCTCACCGAGCTGGTGGACTCCGTCGGCGCGACGCTGTCCGAGGTGCTGGCGGTCGGGGTCGGCGTGCCCGCGCCCGTGGACCCCCGGTCCGGCCAGATCGTGTCGGTCGGCGTGCTGCGCGGCTGGGACGGCGTCTCGGTCCCGGAGGTGCTGGAGCGCCGGCTCGGGGTGCCGGTGCGGGTGGACAACGACTCGAACCTGGGGGCGCTCGCCGAGCTGCGGCACGGCGCCGCCCGCGGCAAGCAGCACGTGGCCTACCTCAAGGTGTCGCACGGCGTCGGCAGCGGGCTCGTGGTCGACGGCCGCGTGTTCCACGGCCGAACCGGGGCGGCGGGGGAGTTCGGGCACATCACGATCGACGACAACGGCCCGATCTGCCGGTGCGGCAACCGCGGCTGCCTGGACGCGCTGATCGGTGCGCCGGCCCTGCTGCGGATGCTGGAGTCGAGCCACGGGCACCTGACCCTGGCCGACGTGATCGCGCGGGCGCAGGACGGCGACCCCGGCTGCCGGCGGGTGATCTCGGACGCGGGCCGCCTGCTGGCGGTGGCCGCGGCCAACACCTGCAACCTGTTCGACCCCGAGCTGGTCGTGGTCGGCGGGCGGCTGGCCGAGGCCGGGCCGATCCTGCTGGACACGTTCCGGACGGTGCTCGCGCAGCGGACGCTGCCCAGCACCGCGGGCCCGGTCGAGGTGGTCGCGTCCGAGCTCGGCACGGCGGCGGAGGTGCGCGGCGCGCTGGCGCTGGCGCTGGACCACGCCGGTATTGCGCAGTCGATGGCGGTGGCAGGATGAGCCGGTGCAGCACGGCACGCGGCAGGGACGCAGCGGAGGAGGCCCGGTGAGCTCGACGACCACGCCCGTCCTGTCCGTGCGGGGGGTGTCCCGCAACTACGGCGCCGTCCGCGCGCTCGTCGACGTGGACCTCGACATCCACGCGCACGAGGTCGTGGCGATCGTCGGCGACATCGGCGCCGGCAAGTCCACCCTGGCCCGGGTGATGTCCGGGGCGCTCGCGCCCGACAGCGGGCACATCGAGGTCGACGGCGCGCCCGTGACCATGCCGTCCACGCGCGCCGCCCGCGAGCTCGGCATCGCAGCCGTGTTCCAGGACCTCGCGCTGTGCGAGAACCTCGACGTGGTGCAGAACCTGTTCCTCGGGCAGGAGATCCGGCGCGCCGGGATGCTCGACGAGCGGCAGATGGAGCGCCGTGCCTGGGAGACCCTGAGCCAGCTCGCGGCCCGGGTGCCGTCCGTGCGGGCCCCGGTGCGGGCGCTGTCGGGCGGTCAGCGCCAGGCCGTCGCCGTCGCGCGCACGCTGGTCGGCAACCCGCGGGTGGTCGTCCTGGACGAGCCGCTGGCCTCGCTCGGCATCTCGCAGACCGCCGAGGTGCTCAACATGGTGGAGCGCCTGCGGGAGAGCGGCCTCGGCGTCGTGATGATCAGCCACTCGATGGTCGACGTGCAGGCCGTCGCGGACCGGATCGTCGTGCTGCGTCTCGGGCGGATCAACGGCGACTTCGACGCGCAGCACGCGTCCTACGAGGACCTGATCGCCGCCATCACGGGCATCACGCCCACGGGGCGGCTGCCGCGGCCGACGAGGCCCGCGGCGCTCTGAGCGGGCCGGCGGGGCCCTGAGCCGGTCGGCTCAGCGGAAGACGATCGTCCGGTGCCCGTCCAGCAGGACGCGGTGCTCGGCGTGCCAGCGCACGGCCCGTGCCAGCGCCCGGCGCTCGACGTCCTGGCCCAGCGCGACCAGGTCGGCCACGCCGCGGCTGTGGTCGACCCGCTCGACGTCCTGCTCGATGATCGGGCCCTCGTCCAGGTCGCCGGTGACGTAGTGCGCGGTGGCGCCGATCAGCTTCACGCCGCGGTCGTGCGCCTGGGCGTAGGGGCGCGCGCCCTTGAACGACGGCAGGAACGAGTGGTGGATGTTGATGACGCGGCCGGCCAGCGCACGGCACAGGTCGTCCGACAGGATCTGCATGTACCGCGCGAGCACGACCAGCTCGACGTCCAGCTCCTCGACCAGCTCCAGCAGCCGGGCCTCGGCCGCGGCCTTCGTGTCCCGGGTGACCGGCACGTGGTGGAACCCGATGTCGTAGAACGCGGCGAGGTCGGCCAGCGCGGTGTGGTTGGACACGAGCCCGACGATGTCGATCGGCAGCCCCTCCGAGCGCTGCCGGAACGCCAGGTCGTTCACGCAGTGCGCGGCCGTGGAGCCGAGCAGCAGCGTGCGCATCCTGCGGCCCGCGACGTCGAGCGACCAGTCCATCCGGAACCGGGGTGCGAGCGCGCCGAGCGCGGCCTCGAGCTCGTCGCGGGTGCTGCGCGCGGTGACCTCGACGCGCATGAAGAACAGCCCCGACAGCGCGTCGCCGAACTGCTGGGACTCCGTGATGTTCCCGCCGTGCTCCGCGAGCAGCCCCGCGACGGCGGCCACGATGCCCGGCTGGTCGGGGCAGGACAGGGACAGCACCCAGGAGGTGCCCGCGTCGGCGGTGGGGGTCGAGGTCGTCACGGGACGGGAGGCTACCCGCGTGCGGTCGACGGCGGCGCGCCCGTCCGTCTCGCGGTGCGGGACAGATCGCCGGCGGCCGGTGCCGAGCGGGTGGATTCGGCGTGAACTCGGGACCTCTGGGTGGTCGGTCCGGCGTCCCGGCTGAGACGATGGACCCATGAGCGAGACCGAGGTGACCATCCGGCCCGTCGTCGACGAGGACGCCGGGGAGCTGCTGACGCTGCGCCGCGCCGCGTTCGTCACCGAGGCGCAGCAGTACGACGACCCGCACATCCCGCCGCTGACGCAGACCCTGTCCGAGCTGCGCGCCGACATCGTCGCCGACGGCGTCGTCACGCTCGGCGCCTGGGCCGGCCACCGGCTGGTCGGCTCCATCCGCGTGCTGCTCGAGGGCAGGAAGGCCACGCTGGGCCGGTTCGCCGTCGCGCCCGACCAGCAGGGGCACGGCGTCGGGACGCAGCTGCTGCTCGCGATCCTGCCGCACCTGCCGGAGGACGTGGAGGAGATCTGGGTGTTCACCGGCCGCGACTCCGTGCACAACCTCGCGCTGTACGAGAAGCACGGCTACACGCACGAGCACGACCAGACGGTCGGCGACCTGACCTACGCGTACCTGCGCCGGATCCTGGGCGACGCCGACGCGGCGCCCGCCTCCGCCTGACGTCCGGGTCCCGGACGCCGGGCCCGGCCGGACGCCGGTCGTTGCTAGGCTGACCGGGTCGCGACTGGCGCACAGGTGGGTCACCACCGGGGAGCGACGCAGCACGAGCGACGTCGGGTCGGACGCCTGGGCCCCGCGGTCACCCCACACCATCGGTGTGCGGTCGACAGACCGCGCCCGCCGACTGCCGAGGAGACGCATGAGCGCCGAGAACACGCCGCTGCTCGACCAGAACCTGTCGCAGGTCGACCCCGAGATCGCCGCCGTCCTGGACGGGGAGCTGGCCCGCCAGCAGGGCACGCTCGAGATGATCGCGAGCGAGAACTTCGTCCCGCGGGCCGTCCTGCAGGCGCAGGGCTCCGTGCTGACCAACAAGTACGCCGAGGGCTACCCGGGCCGTCGCTACTACGGCGGCTGCGAGCAGGTCGACATCGCCGAGACCCTGGCGATCACCCGCGCCAAGGAGCTGTTCGGCTCCGAGCACGCCAACGTCCAGCCGCACTCCGGCGCCACGGCGAACGCCGCCGTCCTGCACGCGCTCGCCAACGCCGGCGACCGCATCCTGGGCCTCGAGCTCGCGCACGGCGGGCACCTGACGCACGGCATGAAGATCAACTTCTCGGGCAAGCTCTACGACGTCGGCGCGTACGGCGTGAACCCGGACACCTTCCTCATCGAGCCGGAGGCGATCCGCGAGGCCGCGCTGAAGCACCGCCCGCAGGTCATCATCGGCGGCTGGTCCGCCTACCCGCGGCACCTCGACTTCGCCGCGATGCGCGAGATCGCCGACGAGGTCGGCGCGAAGCTCTGGGTCGACATGGCGCACTTCGCCGGCCTGGTGGCCGCGGGCCTGCACCCGTCGCCCGTGCCGTACGCGGACGTCGTGTCCTCCACGGTGCACAAGACCATCGGCGGCCCCCGCTCCGGCTTCATCCTGAGCAAGGAGGAGTACGCCAAGAAGATCGACTCCGCCGTGTTCCCGGGCCAGCAGGGCGGTCCGCTGATGCACGTCATCGCCGCCAAGGCCGTGTCGTTCAAGATCGCGGCCGGCGAGGAGTTCAAGGCCCGTCAGCAGCGCACGATCGACGGCGCCCGGATCATCGCCGAGCGCCTCGTGGCCCCCGAGGTCGCCGCCGCGGGCGTGTCCGTGCTGACCGGTGGCACCGACGTGCACCTGGTGCTGGTCGACCTGCGGAACTCCTCGCTCGACGGCCAGCAGGCGGAGGACCTCCTGCACGACGTCGGCATCACCGTGAACCGCAACGCGGTCCCGTTCGACCCGCGGCCGCCGCGCGTCACCTCGGGCCTGCGGATCGGCACGCCGGCGCTCGCGACCCGCGGCTTCGGCGACGCCGAGTTCACCGAGGTCGCCGACATCATCGCCACGGCGCTGGTGGCCGGTGCGTCGGCCGACGTCGAGGCGCTGCGGGCGCGCGTGGCCAAGCTGGCCGACGCGTTCCCGCTGTACCCCGGCCTGCAGCAGTACTGAGAGGCGGGTCCATGACGGCACGCACGCTCGACGGCAAGGCCACGGCCGCCGCGATCAAGGCCGAGCTCAAGGCGCGGGTCGAGGCGCTCGCCGCGCGCGGGATCACCCCGGGCCTCGGCACGCTGCTGGTGGGGGAGGACCCGGGCTCCGTGTCCTACGTCGCCGGCAAGCACCGGGACTGCGCGGAGGTCGGCATCGCCTCCATCCGCGAGGACCTGCCCGCCGACGCCACGCAGGAGCAGATCGAGGCCGCCGTGCAGCGGCTGAACGAGGACCCGGCCTGCACCGGGTTCATCGTCCAGCTGCCGCTGCCCCGCGGCATCGACACCAACCGGGTGCTCGAGCTGGTCGACCCCGACAAGGACGCCGACGGCCTGCACCCCACCAACCTCGGACGCCTGGTGCTCCGGGTCAACGAGGACGTCGACTCCCCGCTGCCCTGCACGCCGCGCGGCATCATCGAGCTGCTCACCCGGCACGGCGTCGACCTGGCCGGCACGGACGTCACGGTGATCGGCCGCGGCACCACGGTCGGCCGGTCCATCGGCCTGCTGCTGACCCGCCGCGCGGTCAACGCCACGGTGACGCTCACGCACACCGGCACCACCGACCTCGCCGAGCACACCCGCAACGCCGACGTGATCGTCGCCGCGGCCGGGGTGCCGGGGATCCTCACGGCCGACCTGGTGAAGCCGGGCGCGGTCGTCGTGGACGTCGGTGTCTCGCGCGTGCAGGACGCGGAGACCGGGAAGTACCGCATCGCCGGCGACGTGGACGCGGGGGTGGCGGAGGTGGCCGCCTGGGTGTCCCCGAACCCCGGCGGCGTGGGCCCGATGACCCGCGCGATGCTGCTGGCCAACGTCGTGGAGTCCGCCGAGCGCCAGGCCTGACCGCACGCCGACGCCCGGCCCGCCGCGCCCACCCGGTGCGGCGCGCCGGGCGTCGTCGCGTCCGGCCGGCGCGGCGTCGAGGTCGCCACCGTGCTCGGGAACCGCAGCGCTGCGGCGACCCCGCCGGCGCCTGCGACCTCCGGGCGGGCGACTGCGACCTCCGGGCGGGTGACTGCGACCGCCGGGCGGGCGACTGCGGCGCGGGGGTGACCGCACCAGGGGGGCGACCGCCGCGTGGGCGACTGGCGCGCCGGGGTGACCCGCCGCCCCCGAACGACCTCAGAGCTCGGAGACCCCGGCACCGGGCGATCGTCGCCGCCGCGCGGGGCGGCAGCGCGTTCGGGTCCAGCCTGCTCACGGCCGGCGACCGGGTACACGGTGTCGCTGCGGGGAACTGGTTGGTCCCGCGAGACGACGTGTACACGGCGACCGCGGTGTACACGGTGGACACGTCGTGCGCGGAGATGTGTGCCTGGCCGCGTGGGTCACGGTGTACTCGGTGGACACGTCGTGCGCGGAGATGTGTGCCTGGCCGCGTGGGTCACGGTGTACTCGGTGGACACGTCGTACGCGGAGATGTGTGCCTGGCCGCGCGAGTCACGGTGTACCGGGTGGACACGTCGTCGGCGCGCGGGTGGTCGTCCGGCCGGGGTCACGGGGCATGCGTGCGCGCACGTCGTCCTACCAGGTCCCGGACCCGGGGAGTCCGCGTACGGGGCTCCGAGCGCCGCTACGGGCTGCCGGTGGCCCTGCGCTACCGTCGGGCGGATGACGCAGGGGACGCCGGAGACGCGCAACGTGACCGGCGGGCCGCCGCCGCGCGACGGGGTGGCACGCGTCGTCGCGCGCGGGCTCGTGGACGGGCTGCTCGAGATCGCCCTGGTCGGCGGCGTCGTCGCGGTCGTGCTGGGCGCGGCCGGCGGGATCGGCTACGCGGCGGGCGGTGGCACCGGGCTCCTGGTGGGCCTCGGCGCGGGCGTGCTGGTCCTCGGGGTGAGCTGGGTGGTGCTCGTGGTGAGCGGCCTGGTGGTGAGCGGCCTGGCGACGACGGCCCGTGCCCTCGCGGCCCGCCGCCCACGCCCCTGACGTCCGCCCCCCGCGCCCCGGGGAACCACCAGGTCGTCAGACGCGATCGAGGTCGTCACTCAGGAGTGACGACCTCGATCGCGTCTGACGACCTCGACGGCGGGTGGTCAGAACGCGCGGGTGATCATCGCGCGCTTGACCTCCTGGATCGCCTTGGTGACCTCGATGCCGCGGGGGCACGCCTCGGTGCAGTTGAAGGTGGTCCGGCAGCGCCAGACGCCCTCCTTGTCGTTGAGGATCTCGAGGCGCTGGGCCCCGCCCTCGTCGCGGCTGTCGAAGATGAACCGGTGCGCGTTGACGATCGCCGCGGGGCCGAAGTACTGGCCGTCGGTCCAGAACACCGGGCAGGACGACGTGCACGCGGCGCACAGGATGCACTTGGTGGTGTCGTCGAACCGGGCGCGCTGCTCGGCGGACTGCAGCCGCTCGCGGGACGGCTCGGTGCCCGTGGTGATGAGGAACGGCATGATTTCGCGGTAGGAGGCGAAGAACGGCTCCATGTCGACCACGAGGTCCTTGATCACCGGCAGGCCCTTGATGGGCTCGACGGTGATCGGCTTGTCCGGGTTGAGGTCCTTGAGCAGGGCCTTGCACGCGAGCCGGTTGCGGCCGTTGATCCGCATGGCGTCCGAGCCGCAGACGCCGTGCGCGCAGGAGCGGCGGAACGTCAGCGAGCCGTCCATCTCCCACTTGATCTTGTGCAGGGCGTCGAGCAGGCGGTCGGTGCCGTGGGCGGTGACCGTGTGCTCCTCCCAGTACGCCTCGTCGCCGTGCGTCTCGGGGGTGTAGCGGCGGATCTTCAGGGTGACCTCGAACGAGGGGATCTCCCCGGCCTTCGGCTCGGCGGCGGCCGAGCGCTCTGCGACAGCAGTCATCAGTACTTCCGCTCCATCGGCTGGTACACGGTGGTCACGACGGGCTTGGTGCCCAGGAGCACGACCGGGCGGCCGGGCCCGGGGGGCGGCACCTCCTCGCCCTTCGGGGCGGAGCCGGCGGGGGAGTCGACCGGCACGCCGGGGACCCGGCGGTAGGCCATGGTGTGCTCCATGAAGTTCTCGTCGTCCCGCTTCGGGTAGTCCTCGCGGAAGTGCCCGCCGCGGGACTCGCGCCGGTTGAGCGCGCCGACCACGACCGTCTCGGCGATGTCGAGCAGGAAGCCCAGCTCGAGCGCCTCGATCAGGTCGGTGTTGAACGCGCGGCCCTTGTCCTGGACCGACACGCGGGAGTAGCGCTCCTGCAGGACCTGGATGTCCTGGAACGCTTCACGCAGGGACTCGGCGGTGCGGAACACCTGCGCGTTGGTGTCCATCGTCTGCTGCAGCTCGCGGCGGACGTCGGACACCCGCTCGCCCTGGGGCCGGTTGCGCATGCTCTCCAGCTGCTCCACGACGGCGGCCTCGGGCGCCTCGGGCAGGTCGACCCACGGCGCGGTCTGCGCGTACTCGGCGGCCGAGATGCCGGCTCGCTTGCCGAACACGTTGATGTCGAGCAGCGAGTTGGTGCCGAGCCGGTTGGAGCCGTGCACGGAGACGCAGGCGACCTCGCCGGCGGCGTACAGGCCCTTGACGACGTGCGTCGTGTCGCGGAGCACCTCGCCCTCGACGTTGGTCGGCACGCCGCCCATGGCGTAGTGCGCCGTGGGGTAGACGGGCACCGGCTCGGTGTACGGCTCGATGCCGAGGTAGGTCCGGGCGAACTCGGTGATGTCCGGGAGCTTGGCGTCGATGTGCGCGGGGTCCAGGTGCGTCAGGTCGAGCAGGACGTAGTCCTTGTTGGGGCCGGCGCCGCGGCCCTCGCGCACCTCGTTGGCCATCGACCGGGCGACGATGTCGCGCGGCGCCAGGTCCTTGATGGTGGGCGCGTACCGCTCCATGAACCGCTCGCCGTCGGCGTTGCGCAGGATGCCGCCCTCGCCGCGCGCGGCCTCGGACAGCAGGATCCCGAGGCCCGCGAGGCCGGTCGGGTGGAACTGGAAGAACTCCATGTCCTCCAGCGGCAGGCCGCGGCGGTAGGCCAGCGCCATGCCGTCACCCGTCAGGGTGTGCGCGTTCGACGTGGTCTTGTAGATCTTGCCGGCGCCGCCGGTCGCCAGGACGACGGACTTGGCGCGGAAGATGTGGATCTCGCCGGTCGCGAGCTCGTACGCCACGACGCCCGAGACGGCGACGTCCTCGCCCTCCGGCACCTCGCGGCCGGTCAGGTCGTGCGTCATCAGCAGGTCCAGCACGTAGAACTCGTTGAAGAACGCGACCTCGTTCTTCACGCACTGCTGGTAGAGCGTCTGCAGGATCATGTGGCCGGTGCGGTCCGCGGCGTAGCAGGCGCGGCGCACGGCGGCCTCGCCGTGGTTGCGGGTGTGCCCGCCGAACCGGCGCTGGTCGATGCGGCCCTCGGGGGTGCGGTTGAACGGCAGGCCCATCCGCTCCAGGTCGAGCACCGCGTCGATGGCCTCGTTGGCCATGATCGTGGCGGCGTCCTGGTCGACCAGGTAGTCGCCGCCCTTGACGGTGTCGAACGTGTGCCACTCGGGGTTGTCGTCCTCGACGTTGCCGAGCGCGGCGCACATGCCGCCCTGCGCCGCGCCGGTGTGGGACCGCGTCGGGTACAGCTTCGAGATGACCGCCGTGCGGGTGCGGGCGGACGACTCGAGGGCGGCGCGCATCCCGGCGCCGCCGGCGCCGACGATCACGACGTCGAACTGGTGGGTCTGCATCGGGGTCGATGCCTCCAAAGACTTCTGGGGGGTGTGGCGAGCGGGGGGGAGGGCTCAGGCGGTGCAGAACGACGGCAGCAGGTCCGCCGGGCTGTTCGGGGGGCACGGGTCGAACGTGAAGATCACCAGCGTGCCGAGCACGACGACGACCACGAACGACACGTACAGCGCCATCTTCAGGACCATGCGGGTGCCGTCGCGCTCGGCGTAGTCGTTGATGATCGTCCGCACGCCGTTGGTGCCGTGGATCATCGCCAGCCAGAGCATCAGCAGGTCCCAGATCTGCCAGAACGGGGACGCCCACTTGCCGGCGACGAAGCCGAAGTCGATGGCGGAGATGCCGTCGCCGGCGACCAGGTTGACGAACAGGTGCCCGAAGATCAGCACCAGCAGCACGACGCCGGACGCGCGCATGAACACCCAGCCGTACAGCTCCCAGTTGCCGCGGGAGGTGCGACGGCCCGGGCCCGAGGACCGGCCGGCGGCGGTGCGGGGGGCGGGAAGGGTCGTCATCACTCGCCTCCGAAGACGTGCATGAGGTGCCGCGGCAGGAAGCCGGCCATCGTCACGACGAACAGGCCGAGCACGACCCAGAGCATCACGCGCTGGTACTTCGCGCCCTTGGACCAGAAGTCGACCAGCATGATCCGGATGCCGTTGAAGGCGTGGAACACGATGGCGGCGACCAGACCGGCCTCGCCGAGCCCCATGATCGGGTTCTTGTACGTGCCGATCACGGCGTTGTAAGCCTCGGGGGACACCCGCACGAGCGACGTGTCGAGCACGTGCACGAGCAGGAAGAAGAAGATGAGGAATCCGGTGATGCGGTGAGCGACCCAGGACCACATGCCTTCACGGCCGCGGTAGAGGGTGCCGCCGGGGATCCGCTTGGCCGTGGGGGCGGCGTCGTTGCGCGGTTCGGTCGGCGCAGTGGGCACGGAAGGCCTCCTGGCGAGTTTCGGGCGGGACTGCTGTGTCCGGTCAGACAACTGTAGTGATGGTGCGCTGCGTCACTCGCCGGGAGCGACCGGATCGGGCCTGATGTGACCAAGCGCACAGGCCGACCGGGACCCTCGTCCTGGGTCGGGTCCCGACTCGGGCGGAACCACCCGATCGGGTCGGCGGCGGCGGGTGGCGGCGGGCCGGTCCTCGGTACGCTGCGGCGCATGTCCCTCCCGCTGACCGACTTCCACGCCGTCGTCCCCGCCGGCGGCGCCGGCACCCGGCTGTGGCCGCTGTCCCGTCAGGGCGCGCCCAAGTTCCTGCACGACCTGACCGGCACCGGCCGCACCCTGCTGCAGGCCACGGTCGACCGGCTGGTGCCGCTGACCGGGCCCGGCGGCGTGCTGGTGGTCACCGGCGTGCGGCACGCGGAGGCGGTCGCCGCCCAGCTGCCCGAGCTCGGCGCCGGCCAGGTCGTGGCCGAGCCGTCCCCGCGCGACAGCATGGCCGCGATCGGGCTCGCCGCGGCGGTGCTGGCGGAGCGGCACGGGCCGGACGTCGTCCTGGGGTCGTTCGCGGCCGACCACGTCATCGACGACCTGCCGCAGTTCCACGCCGCGGTGACCGAGGGCGTCGCCGCGGCCCGCGCGGGCTACGTGGTGACGATCGGCATCGCCGCCACCGAGCCGTCGACCGCCTTCGGCTACGTCCGAGCCGCCGACGGGCTCGGCGTCGACGGCGCCCCGAGCGCGCGGCACGTCTCCGGTTTCACCGAGAAGCCGGACGCCGAGACCGCCGCCGCCTACCTGGCCACGGGGGACTACCGGTGGAACGCCGGCATGTTCATCGTCCGGGCCGGGGTGCTGCTGGACCACCTCGCGGCGCAGCTGCCGGCGCTCGCCGCCGGCCTGCGGACCATCGCGGCCGTCTGGGACGACCCGGAGCGGCGCGATGCCGTGCTGGCCGAGGTGTGGCCCGGGCTGACCAAGATCGCGATCGACCACGCCATCGCCGAGCCGGTCGCGGCCGCGGGCGGCGTCGCGGTGGTGCCCGGCGACTTCACCTGGGACGACATCGGCGACTTCGCCTCGCTGGGCACGCTGCTGCCGGCGGTGGACGTCGACGGCGCCCGCACGCTCGGCGACGAGGCGCTGGTGCAGCGGATCGACGCGCCGCGCGCGCTGGTGCTGCCGGGCGACGGGCGCACGGTCACGGTGCTCGGGGTGCCGGACGCCGTGGTCGTCGACACGCCCGACGCGCTGCTGGTGACGACCCGGGCGCACGCCCAGGCCGTGAAGCAGGCGGTGGACGGCTGGCGCGGGCGGGGACGCGACGACCTGCTGTGACGCGGTCGGGCGACTAGGGTCGTCCGGGTGATCGTCGAGGCATCCCGCGTGACCGAGCTCGTCGCGACCCTGCAGCCCGAGCTGGTGGAGATCCGACGCGACATCCACGCGCACCCGGAGCTGGGTCGCACCGAGCAGCGGACCACCCGGCTCGTGGCGGAGCGGCTGCGCCTGGCCGGCCTGACGCCCAAGCTGCTGCCCGGGACCGGCCTGGTCTGCGACATCGGACCGAGCACCGTGGAGACCGGCCGGCGCCGGATCGCGCTGCGCGCCGACATCGACGCGCTGCCGGTGCAGGAGACGACCGGGCTGCCGTACGCGTCCACCGTGCACGGCGTCGCGCACGCCTGCGGCCACGACGTGCACACGACCGCGCTGCTCGGCGCCGGGCTCGTCCTGGCCGAGCTGCACGCCGCGGGCGAGGTGCCCACCGGCGTGCGCCTGGTCTTCCAGCCGGCGGAGGAGGTGCAGCCGGGCGGCGCGCTCGACGTGATCGCCGAGGGCGCGCTCGACGGCGTCGGCCGGATCTTCGCGCTGCACTGCGACCCGAAGGTCGACGTCGGCCGCATCGGCTCGCGGATCGGCCCCATCACGTCGGCCTCCGACGAGATCACCGTCGTGCTGACGGGGCCCGGTGGCCACACCTCCCGCCCGCACCTGACCGCCGACCTCGTGTACGCGCTGGGCCAGGTCATCACGCAGGTGCCCGCCGTGCTGGGTCGCCGCCTGGACCCGCGGTCCGGCGTGAACCTGACCTGGGGCGCGGTGCAGGCGGGCTCCGCGCACAACGCGATCCCGGCGTCCGGGTCGGTGCGGGGCACGCTGCGGTGCCTCGACGTGCGCGCGTGGGAGGGCGCGTCCCAGGTGCTGCACGCCGCCGTCGACGAGGTGACCGCCCCCTACGGGGTCGAGGTCGAGGTGCGGCACCAGCGCGGCGTCCCGCCGGTCGAGAACGACGAGCGGGCGGTGGCGGTGCTCGAGGCCGCGGCGCACGACGTGCTGGGGGAGGAGTCGGTGCAGCTCACGGAGCAGTCGCTCGGCGGCGAGGACTTCGCCTGGTACCTGACCAAGGTGCCCGGCGCGATGGCCCGGCTCGGCACGCGGCGGCCCGGCGGCCGGACCTACGACATCCACCAGGGCGACCTGGTGGTGGACGAGCGCGCCATCGGCGCCGGGGCGGCGCTGCTCGCCCGCGCCGCGCTCCGGGCCGGCGCCGCGTCCGCAGGCTGACGCCGGCCCCGGACGGGTGACGGCGGCGGGTGGACCGCACGCTGCGCCGGTCGGGTGAGTCCGTGCGCGGACCAATGTTCCAAGTGAGTAACGAAGGGCCCGGCGAGGGCATCCGTAACACTGCCGACACCTGCGCCTGGCTAGTGTGCGACGCGAACACCGGACGGACCCGACCGAGCGGCGCGCGACGGAGCGCGACGGCAGGGGCGGGGCACCCGGACCGGTCGACGACGAGAAGCAGGAGTGTCGCGTGAAGAAGATCATCCGTGTGGCCGCCCTCTCCGGGGCTGTCGCGCTCGCCCTCGCCGCCTGCGGCAGCGCGCCGGAGGAGACGGACGACACCGCCGGGTCCGGCGGGTCCTCCGACTTCAAGGCCTGCATGGTCTCCGACTCGGGCGGTTTCGAGGACAAGTCCTTCAACCAGTCCGGTGGCGAGGGCCTCGACCGCGCCGAGTCCGAGCTGGGCATCACGGCCGTCAAGGTCGAGTCGACCGCCGAGACCGACTTCACGCCGAACGTCGACTCGCTCGTCTCGCAGGACTGCAACCTGATCATCGGCGTCGGCTTCCTGCTCGCCGACGCGCTGACCACCGCGGCCGAGGCGAACCCGGACATCGAGTTCGCGCTGATCGACTCCGGCTTCAACGCCGAGGGCCTCGAGAACGCCAAGCCGCTGCTGTTCAACACGCAGGAGGCCGCGTACCTGGCCGGCTACGTCGCCGCGGGCACCTCGACCACGGGCACCGTCGCCACCTTCGGCGGCATCCAGCTCCCGTCGGTGTCGATCTTCATGGACGGCTTCGTCGACGGCGTCGCGAAGTACAACGAGGACAACGGCGCGGACGTCAAGGTCCTCGGCTGGGACAAGGAGGCCCAGACGGGCTCCTTCACCGGTGACTTCGAGAACCAGACCAACGGCCAGAACATCGCCAAGGGCTTCATCGACCAGGGCGCGGACGTCATCATGCCGGTCGCCGGCCCGGTCGGCCTGGGTGCCGCCGCCGCCGCGCAGGAGGCGGGCGACGTCTCCATCGTCGGCGTCGACGCCGACTGGTTCGAGACCTCCCCGGACTACTCCTCGATCGTCCTGACCTCGGTCATGAAGCAGATCGGCCAGGCCGTGTACGACACGGTGCAGGAGGCCTCCGAGGGCAACTTCAGCTCCGACCCGTACGTCGGCACGCTGGAGAACGAGGGCATCGGTATCGCGCCGTTCCACGACTTCGACTCGGTCGTGACCGACGACGTCAAGACGGCCGTCGAGGACCTCAAGGCCCAGATCATCTCCGGTGACCTGGTCGTGGAGTCCCCCAGCCAGAACTGACGCACCCCACCTCGGTGGCCCGGGCAGCACGCCTGCCCGGGCCACCGGTGCGTTTCCACCCGCGCACCGCGCCCCGGCGGCTTCGACCGGCCGACCGGATTGCCCTAGTGTGCGCAGCGACGACCGATCGAAGGAGCACGCCCACGTGAAGCTGGAGCTGCGGGGGATCACCAAGCGTTTCGGCGCCCTGGTGGCGAACGACCACATCGACCTCGTGGTCGAGCCCGGCGAGATCCACGCCCTGCTGGGCGAGAACGGCGCGGGCAAGAGCACGCTCATGAACGTGCTCTACGGGTTCTACGACCCGGACGACGGCGAGATCCTCGTCGACGACCGCCCCGTGACCTTCGCGGGCCCGGGCGACGCCATGGCGGCGGGCATCGGCATGGTGCACCAGCACTTCATGCTGGTGCCGGTGTTCACGGTGGCCGAGAACGTCGTGCTCGGCTACGAGCCGGTCAAGGGCGGCGGCATGATCGACCTCGCGGCCGCCCGGCGCCGGGTCAAGGAGATCTCGGACCGGTTCGGGTTCGACGTCGACCCCGACGCCCTGGTCGAGGACCTGCCGGTCGGCGCCCAGCAGCGCGTCGAGATCATCAAGGCGCTGTCCCGCGACGCCAAGGTGCTCATCCTCGACGAGCCGACCGCGGTGCTGACCCCGCAGGAGACCGACGAGCTGATCGCGATCATGCGGCAGCTCCGGGCGGCGGGCACCTCGATCGTGTTCATCACCCACAAGCTCCGTGAGGTCCGTGCCGTCGCGGACCGGATCACGGTCATCCGCCGCGGCAAGGTGGTCGGCAGCGCGTGGCCCGACGCCGCCGAGACGGAGCTCGCCTCGCTCATGGTCGGCCGCTCCGTGTCCCTCGGCGTGGACCGCGCGCCCGCGCAGCCCGGCGACGTCGCCCTGCAGGTGCGCAACCTGTCGGTGCTGGACGACGCGGGCGTGCGCCAGGTCGACGACGTGTCGTTCGACGTCGCGCGCGGCGAGATCGTCGCGGTCGCCGGTGTGCAGGGCAACGGCCAGACGGAGCTGACGGAGGTCATCCTCGGCCTGCAGCAGCCGGTGGCCGGGTCGGTGGTGCTCGACGGCACCGAGCTGGTCGGGCGCACGGTCAAGCAGGTGCTCGACGCGGGCGTCGGGTTCGTGCCGGAGGACCGCACCGAGGACGGCGTCGTCGCCGACTTCTCGGTCGCGGAGAACCTCATCCTCGACCTGTTCGACCGCGAGCCGTTCTCCCGCGGCATCTCGCTGGACCCGAAGAAGGTCCAGGAGAACGCCGAGCGCCGCACGGTCGAGTTCGACGTCCGCACGCCGTCCGTCGACGCGCACGCGGGCACGCTGTCCGGCGGCAACCAGCAGAAGGTCGTGCTCGCGCGCGAGATGTCCCGCCCGCTGCGGCTGTTCATCGCCTCGCAGCCGACCCGCGGCCTGGACGTCGGCTCCATCGAGTTCGTGCACCAGCGGGTCGTGCAGGAGCGCGACTCCGGCACCCCGGTGATCATCGTGTCGACCGAGCTGGACGAGGTCCTCGCCCTGGCCGACCGCATCGTCGTCATGTACCGCGGCCGCATCGTCGGCATCGTCCCCGGCGGCACCGACCGCGACGTCCTCGGCCTGATGATGGCCGGCGTCCCGCAGGCGGAGGCCGTCCAGCAGGCCGCGACCCACCACACCGTGCTCGGCGAGGCCGACATCGAGGCCTCCGAGGAGGAGAGCAAGTGAGCCAGGCGACCCCCGCCCCCGAGCAGCCGCCGGCCGGGTCCACCGCGCCGGCGCGCCGCGACGACGGCATCGAGTCCCGCACGCAGGGAGCCCTGCGCGAGATGCTGGAGAGCAGCTGGCTGGTGACCCTCGCGGCCCTGGTGCTGGCGCTGGTCATCTCGGGCGTGCTGATCGCCGCGGCCGACGCCGCGGTGCAGGACGCCGCCGGGTACCTCTTCGCGCGGCCGGCCGACTTCTTCTCCGCCGCGTGGGACGCCGTCTGGGGCGCGTACGTCGCGCTGTTCCAGGGCGCCGTGTTCGACCCGGGCGCCTCGACCTTCGCCCGCGGGATCCGTCCCATCACCGAGACCATGACCTGGGCGGTGCCGCTGATCCTGGCCGGTCTCGGCCTGGGCGTCGGCTTCCGCGCCGGCATGTTCAACATCGGTGCGCAGGGCCAGATCATCCTCGGCGCGATCTTCGCCGGCTACATCGGCTTCGCGTGGAACCTGCCCCCGGTGCTGCACCTGCTGCTCGCCGTCATCGGCGGCATCATCGGCGGCGGCCTCTGGGCCGGCATCGCCGGCTACCTCAAGGCCCGGACCGGGGCCAACGAGGTCATCGTCACGATCATGCTGAACAACATCGCGATCTACCTGGTCGGCTACCTGCTGACCACGTCGGCGTTCAAGCGCGAGGGCAGCAACAACCCGGTGTCCCCGCCGGTGGCCGACAACGCGCTGTACCCGCTGCTGATCGGCTCGCAGTTCCGGCTGCACCTCGGCTTCGTCGTGGCGATCCTCGCCGCGGTGTTCGTCTGGTGGCTGATGAACCGGTCGACCATCGGCTTCGCGTTCCGCGCCGTCGGGTCCAACCCGAGCGCCGCGCGCACCGCGGGCATCAACGTCAACCGGATGTACCTCTGGGTGATGATCGTCGCCGGCGGGCTGGCCGGCATGGCCGGCACGGCGCAGGTGCTCGGCACCGAGAAGGTGCTCACCGCCGGCATCGCGGCCAGCTTCGGGTTCGACGCGATCACCGTCGCCCTGCTGGGCCGGTCCAAGCCGCTCGGCACGTTCTTCGCCGGCCTGCTGTTCGGCGCGCTGCGCGCGGGCGGCTTCGCCATGCAGGCCCGCACCGGCACCCCGATCGACATCGTGCTGGTCGTGCAGTCCCTCGTCGTGCTGTTCATCGCGGCGCCCCCGCTGGTGCGCGCGGTGTTCCGCCTCCCGTCCCCACGCGGCGCCGGCGGCCAGCCGGCCGAGCTCGCCGCGCCCGTCGTCAAGGAGGCCGCCGCGTGAGCGCCGTCGCCGCCCCCGCCCCCGCGCGTCCCGCGGCGGGCAAGCCGCTGCCGCCGATCTCGTACAAGGCGCCGATCGCGTACGGCGTGGTCGCGTTCGTGGCGCTGCTGCTGTTCGGCATCCTGCCCGCGTCGGGCCGCCGGACCTCGTTCACCATGTTTTGGCCGGGGGAGAACATCGCGTTCTCCGTGCCGTCCAAGCTCACCGCGATCGTGCTCTGCCTGATCGCGCTCGGGCTCGCCGCCTGGTCGTTCCAGGCCGCCCGCACCCGCCGGAAGGTCGGCGTCTGGCTGCCCGCGGTCTACGGCGTGGCGCTGGTGTTCGCGCTGCTCACGTGGGCCGTCGCCGGCAAGGACCAGCCGCTGCCCCTGACCAGCCTGCTGCAGGGCTCGCTGTTCCTCGCGGTGCCGCTGGTGTTCGGCGCCCTCGCCGGCCTGGTCAGCGAGCGGTCCGGCATCATCAACATCGCGATCGAGGGCCAGCTGCTCGCCGGCGCCTTCCTCGCCGCGGTGGTCGCCACCATCACGTCGAGCGCGTACGTCGGCCTGATCGCCGCGCCGATCGCCGGGGCGCTGGTCTCGGTCCTGCTGGTGCTGTTCGCCATCAAGTACGTGGTCGACCAGATCATCGTCGGCGTCGTGCTGAACGTGCTGGTCGTCGGCATCACCTCGTACCTGTTCTCCACCGTGCTGCGCGAGAACGGCGACACGCTCAACGCCCCGGAGCGGCTGCCCACGCTGCCGATCCCGGTGCTCTCCGAGATCCCGATCATCGGCCCGGTGCTGTTCCGGCAGACGATCCTCGTGTACCTGATGTACGTCGTCGTGGTCGTGCTGCAGGTGCTGGTGTTCAAGAGCCGCTGGGGCCTGCGCCTGCGGGCGGTCGGCGAGCACCCCAAGGCCGCCGACACCGTCGGCATCAAGGTCAACCGGACCCGGGTGTGGAACACGATCCTCGGCGGTGCCATCGCCGGGCTGGGCGGCGCGTTCTTCACGGTCGCCAACGGCCTGGCCTTCGGCAAGGAGATGACCGGTGGCAAGGGCTTCATCGCGCTGGCTGCGATGATCCTCGGCCGGTGGAGCCCGAAGGGCGCGCTCGCCGCGGCCCTGCTGTTCGGGTTCGCCGACAACCTGCAGGTGGTGCTCGGCATCATCGGCACGCCGATCCCGAGCCAGATCATGCTGATGACCCCGTACATCGTGACGATCTTCGCGGTGGCCGGCCTCGTCGGGCGCGTGCGCGCGCCCGCCGCGGAGGGCATCGCGTACGTGAAGTGACCTGCGACCGGCCGCCGACCCGCTCCCCGCGGTCGGCGGCCGTCGCCGTTGTCGTGGGGCGGCCGGTCCGCCCCGGGAGGAGCTGGACCTGATGACCGACCTGACCATCGACTGGGACGCGCTGAGGGCTGCCGCCACCGAGGTGATGCGCCGCGCGTACGTCCCGTACTCGAACTTCCCGGTCGGCGTGGCCGCCCTGGTGGACGACGGCCGCGTCGTCACCGGCTGCAACGTCGAGAACGCGTCCTACGGCCTGGGCCTGTGCGCCGAGTGCGCCCTGGTGTCCGGGCTGCACGTGTCCGGCGGCGGGCGCCTCGTGGCGTTCGCCTGCGTGGACGCGCACGGGAACGCGCTGATGCCGTGCGGCCGCTGCCGCCAGCTCCTGTGGGAGCACGGGGGCCCCGACCTGCTCGTCGACACGGTGAGCGGGATCAAGCCGATGACCGAGGTGCTGCCCGACGCGTTCGGGCCGGACGACCTGGTCGAGAGGAAGTCATGAACTCACCCCACGAGAACGTTCGCTTCGCTCACGTCCCCGCGGGGGCCCCGAGATGAGCACCGAGCAGTTCGACGCCGTCGACGTCATCGTCGCCAAGCGCGACAAGCAGCGTCTGAGCGACGCCCAGATCGACTGGGTCATCGACGCCTACACCCGCGGCGTCGTCGCCGAGGAGCAGATGAGCGCCCTCAACATGGCGATCCTGCTCAACGGGATGGACCGGGCGGAGATCTCCCGCTGGACGAACGCGATGATCGCGTCCGGCGAGCGGATGGACTTCTCCGGCCTGCGCCGCCCGACCGCGGACAAGCACTCCACCGGCGGCGTCGGCGACAAGATCACGCTGCCGCTCGCGCCCCTGGTCGCCGTGTTCGACGTGGCCGTCCCGCAGCTGTCCGGCCGCGGCCTGGGCCACACCGGCGGCACGCTCGACAAGCTCGAGTCGATCCCCGGCTGGCGCGCCGCGCTCAGCAACGACGAGATGATGGCGCAGCTGGACGGCGTCGGCGCCGTGATCTGCCAGGCCGGCTCGGGCCTCGCGCCCGCCGACCGCAAGCTCTACGCGCTGCGCGACGTCACCGGCACCGTGGAGGCGATCCCGCTGATCGCCTCGTCGATCATGAGCAAGAAGATCGCCGAGGGCACAGGCGCGCTGGTGCTCGACGTCAAGGTCGGGTCCGGCGCCTTCATGAAGGACCTCGACCGCGCCCGCGAGCTCGCGCGCACCATGGTCGACCTCGGCACCGACGCGGGCGTGAACACCGTCGCGCTGCTGACCGACATGTCCACGCCGCTCGGCCTGACCGCGGGCAACGCGCTCGAGGTCCGGGAGTCCGTCGAGGTGCTCGCCGGCGGCGGCCCGTCCGACGTCGTCGAGCTCACGGTCGCCCTGGCGGAGGAGATGCTCGCCGCCGCGGGGAAGCCGGGCGTCGACGTGCGCGCGGCCCTGGCCGACGGCCGGGCGATGGACGCCTGGCGCCGGATGATCCAGGCGCAGGGCGGCGACCCCGACGCCGCGCTGCCGGTGGCCCGGCACACCGAGCAGGTGCTCGCGCCGGCCGACGGCGTGCTGACCCGGCTCGACGCGTACGCCGTGGGCATCGCCGCGTGGCGGCTCGGTGCGGGCCGCGCCCGCAAGGAGGACCCGGTGCAGGCCGGCGCCGGCGTCGAGCTGCACGCCAAGCCGGGCCAGCCGGTCCGCAAGGGCGAGCCGCTGCTGACCCTGCACACGGACACCCCGGAGAAGTTCGCCCGCGCGCTGGAGGCGCTCGACGGCGGCTTCGACGTCGCGGCGGACGCGCCCGCCCCGACCCCGCTGGTCCTGGACCGCATCGCCGCGCGCTGACCGGCGCGCTGCTCCGCGAGCCCGCCCGCGCACCCGCGCGAGCGGGCTCGCGCGCGTCCGGTCCTCGCGTGGCGACGCCGAGCGGGCAGCAGATGTCCCTTCGCTCGCACGTGAGGGGACGTCGAGTGCCCGCTCGGCGAGGACGGCAGGGATCATGTGGGGTTCGGGACGAGAGCGGGGCGTGCGGTGAGCGGTGTGACGGGATGGCGGCGCGGGCAGCTGACGACGGTGCTGCGGGCGGTGCTGGGGCGGCAGGTGCCACCTGCGCCCGCACCCGTGGCGCCCGCACCCGTGGCGCCCGCGCGCGGCGGGCTCGCGCCCGGGCGGGCCGTGCTCGACCCGGGGCTGCTCGCCGGGCTCGACGACCGGCGTCGTCGCCAGGTGCTCGACCCGCTCGCCGTCGGGGTCGGCCGGACCCTGCGCTGGGGGTCCGCCGCGGCGCGGCAGGTGGACGGCACGACGTGCGGTGCGGCCGTGCTCGCGCTGCTCGCCGCCGCGGGCGACCCCCGGCTGGCGCTGTGGCTGGTCACCGGCCGGCTGCCCGACGGCCCCGTGCCACCCGAGCTCGACGGGCTGGAGCTGCCCGACCCGCCCGCGCCCGAGCACCCGGACGCGCCGACCTGGTTCCGCACCCCGGACGGCCGCGTCGTGCACGCGTCCGCCACGGGCGAGGAGGCCGCGGCCGCCCGCTGGGGGCTGCTGCAGGCCGCGCTGCACCGCGGCAGCACCGCGCGGGCGCTCGGCGGGCTGCTGCCCTGGCCGCGCTCGCTCGGGACGCCGCCCTGGGGCGCGGCCCGGCTGGCCCGGTTCCCGGGGGTGGCGTACCGCGCGGTGCTGGTCGACGACACCCGGACCGACGAGGTCGATGACCTGCTCGCCCGGGTGGACGCGGCGCTCGACCGGGGCGTCCCCGTGCCGCTGTACTCGGGCGGCGACCTGGGTGGCGGCGTCGGCGCGGCGGTGCCCCGGCACGTCGTGCTGGCGGTCGGGCAGACGGGGGACGGCTACCGGGTCTACGAGCCGGGCGCGGGCCGGGTGCTGCCCGTGCCGCGGTCGGTGCTGCGGTCGCCGGACGGCCCGGTGCCCGGGCTCGGGCACTGGACGCACCTCGCGTGGGCGCTGCTGCCGGTCCCACGGCGCTGACGTGTCGCTGACCTGACGCCGACCTGGCGGGCCAGCCGGGTCCGCGGGACGATGGAGGTGCACCGCCGCCGAGCCGCGAGGAGGGGTCATGAGCACCGTGCCCGGAGACCGGACCTGGCGTGACGCCGGGCTCGTGGAGCCCGCGCTGACCGACCTGCCGGAGGTCCCGCCCGCCGAGGAGCCGGACCCCGTCGACGACGTCTACCGTCCCGACGAGCCGCGCCCGGACCTGTCCGGCGAGGCCGACCCGTTCGACGTCGCGGAGCAGGCCGCCCCGGTGCCCGACGACGAGCGCGACGACTACCCCTGAGAGCCCTGCTGCGGGAGCCGGGGGACGACCGCGCGATGCGGGGATCGGGTCCTGCGGCCGTTACGGTGAGCCCATGACCGTGACCTTCGAGCAGATCGTCGCGCTGCCCAAGGTCCTGCTGCACGACCACCTCGACGGGGGCGTCCGCGCCGCCACGGTGGTCGACCTCGCCGCCCAGACCGGCCACGCGCTGCCCACCACCGACCCCGGGGCGCTGGCCGCCTGGTTCCGCGACCGCGCGGCCAGCGGCAGCCTCGAGGCCTACATCGACACCTTCGTGCACACCGTCGGCGTCATGCAGTCGGCCGACGCCCTGCGCCGCGTGGCCCGCGAGGCCGTCGAGGACCTCGCCGCCGACGGCGTCGTGTACGCCGAGGAGCGGTTCGCGCCCGAGCTGCACCAGGCCGGCGGCCTGTCCCTGCAGCACGCCGTCGACGCCGTCCGCGAGGGCCTGGCCGAGGGCGAGGCGGCCGCTGCCGCGCAGGGCCGCACCATCCGCACCGGCCTGCTGCTGTGCGCGATGCGCCAGTCGGAGCGCGCCGACGAGGTCGCCGCGCTGGCCCTGGCGAACCGCGACCGCGGCGTCGTCGGCTTCGACATCGCCGGCCCCGAGGCCGGCTTCCCGGCCAGCGGCATGAGCGCCGCGTTCGCGCAGCTGCGCGCCGCGCGGTTCCCCGTCACCGTGCACGCCGGCGAGGCCGCGGGCACCGAGTCGCTGGACCAGGCCGTGGACGTCGGCGCGCTGCGGCTGGGGCACGGCATCCGGCTGGTGGACGACCTCACCGAGGTCGCCGACCCCGCCGAGGGCACCACCTACCGGCTGGGCCGGCTCGCGCACTGGGTGCGCGACCGCCGCATCGCGCTGGAGGTGTGCCCGACGTCCAACGTGCAGACCGGCGGCGCGGTCTCCGTCGCCAAGCACCCCGTGACCACGCTGCTGCGCCTCGGCTTCGCCGTCACGGTCAACACCGACAACCGCCTGCAGTCCCGCACCAGCCTGAGCCGCGAGCTGCACCAGCTCGTCACCGAGGCCGGCTGGACGCTCGACGACGTGCGCACGGTCACCCTGACCGCCGCCCGCCACGCGTTCGTCCACGAGGACGAGCGCCAGGACCTGATCGACCGGGTCGTCCTGCCCGGCCACGCCCCGCACGGAACAGGAAGGCACCGCGCATGACCTCGTCTCTCGACGCCGCCGGACTCGCGAAGTTCGTCGACCACACGCTGCTCAAGCCGGAGGCGACCGTCGCCGACGTCGAGGCCCTGATCGCGGAGGGCGTCGAGCTCGGCGTCTACTCCGTGTGCGTGTCCCCGTCGTTCCTGCCGCTGGACGCGAAGGGCCTCAAGGTCGCCACCGTGTGCGGCTTCCCCTCCGGCAAGCACCACAGCGACGTCAAGGCCGCCGAGGCCGCGCGCTCCGTCGCGGACGGCGCGGACGAGGTCGACATGGTCATCGACGTCGGTGCCGCCAAGGCCGGCCGGTTCGAGGCCGTGCAGGCCGACATCGCCGCCGTGCGCGCCGCCGCCCCGGCGCCGACCGTGCTCAAGGTGATCATCGAGTCGGCCGCGCTGACCGACCACGAGATCGTCGAGGTCTGCCGCGCCGCCGAGGCCGCGGGCGCGGACTTCGTGAAGACCTCGACGGGCTTCCACCCGGCCGGCGGCGCCTCCGTGCACGCGGTCGAGATCATGGCCGCGACCGTCGGCGGCCGCCTGGGCGTCAAGGCGTCCGGCGGCGTGCGCTCGACGGCCGACGCGCTGGCGATGATCGAGGCCGGGGCGACCCGCCTGGGGCTGTCCGGCACCGCCGCGGTGCTCGGCGGCTTCGAGGCGGACGGCGGGTACTGAGCCCTCAGGGTCGTGCGCGAGAACCGAAGTAGCGGCTCTAGCGAGTGCTACCCGCGCGAATCGCTACTGCCGGGCAGTGTCAGGATCACCTGATCTGGCGGCGGCGAGCAGCGGTACGGCAACGGCAAGCCAGTCGCCAAAACTAGTCCAAATGTCCTCGACTTTCGCATGGAGTTCGGCCATGTTTAGGACCGTTGCCTGGCTGATGAAGTTGTCCAGGGTGATGATCGGTGCCTCGTCGCCGTCCTCCACCGCCGCGTAGGTTGCCTTCAGGAGTGCCGTATCACGAGCGAGAGCGTCAATCATCTGATCCACCTCGTTGATTGTCGTGAGGCCCGCCCGGGTCAAGATCGTGAGGAAGTCTCGGCGATCAAGAGCTTCCTGCTCTTTGTCTGGGTCGAACTTCTGACCGGTTGCCAGAACTGCATCGCGCAGACGGTAATATGGCAGACTTTCAGCGAGGTAGCGATCCAGCGAAGTCCGGTTCAGCTCGATCTCCAAGTCGCCGGCCGCAACGCTCATGGTATATGACGCCTGAATGAGCTCAAGCGATCGGCGGAAGGTAGAGAACTGCTCATCCGCAATCTCGAAGAGAGCACTGAGTCGGTACAGGCCCCGCTTCAGTTCGCCAGGAACCTCGTTGTCGTTCTTATACTCGAGCTTGTGGTTTACCGCAGCCCATGCATGTTGCAAGGCCGTGCGGACCTGGATTTCCGCCTTCAGTCCTTTGAAGGCGGCCCACTCGTTTAGGTCCGAACGCGGCGACTTGAGGCTGACAACGAAATGCCGAGAAAGATATCCGAATCGGTCTGGGTCGAGTTCGGATGATTTATCGACCGAGTTGGTGCGGTCTATCTCAAACTCACGCTCGAGCATCGCTTCGACGGTGGCCAGATCTTCAATGTAGTAGGTGATGATGCGCAAGCCAGCTAGATCTGTGACGTCGGTAAGCGGATCCCGGTACTGACCCAACTTTCGGCGCAGTTTCCTGCCGAATTCCTCGACTGTCTTTGCCCTGCTCTCCACCTGAATATAGTCTTGATTGTGTTCGGCGAGCAGATGTGACATGAGCACGTCCATGCGAGCGGTGAAGGCGTCGTACGTCGGTTTTAGGTGCTCGTAGCGCCGGATCCATTCGTTGAGCGTCGGTTCTGGTGTGTCGTTCTCGAGTGCGTCTTTCGCATGTCCGTCGGCTTGTCCTGCTGGAAGTTGGGGCACTCGGCTACCTCTATCGCTGGGCTCGGGTCTGGATGCGCGTTGAGTGACGCCGCGGTGCTAACTCCACGGGCGATTCCAAGCGCGTGTCAACGCGTCGTGCAGCACGAACTGGTAACGAGTTGTGAAACCCGCACCCGAGACCTTTCGGTAGACAAAGTCTGTGTACGCACCGTTCTTGATGCCGATCCCGCCCGTCTCAAACATTTGGCGGAGGAGCAGCTTGATTTCAGGTGCTTCAAGTTCGCCGGACAGTTCGTCCCGGAGGTACTTAAAGTCAAAGAATCTGGAGGGTGCTGTACGAAGCGCATCCCGGAAGCTCCCGACATGCCGCGCATGACCGGCAGGTAGGACGCCGGCGATATTGTCGAAGATTTCGCTAACGAAGTACTGCTCCGCGTACAACTGCACCGCGCGTTTGGCCGCCGCTTCTGAAACATGGTTGCTGCCGAGATAGCATCTCTGCAAATATCCCATCAGCGCCACAACGTCCCTGGGCAGGAGGCGTGTGTTATCCAGCAGAAATTCCGGAAGCTGAGAATGTGGGCCGATTGCAACGCTGGTCTGGAAGTACTGCGCGACGATATCTCGAACCTCTGGGTGTTTGACAGAGGCCTTCTTCGAAAGGAGCGTCCAAAGGTGATTCTTGGCTCCGATTCCATTCGCGTGCCAGTCCAGATGAACCGAGTGAGGCTTCAGTTTGGTGACCTCGGGTCCTGGAAGCACGTCGAGGATGTCCGACCGTATTGCAGCCACGACGACCACCGGAACCCTCAGGGCAAGCAACTCACGATTGAGTGCATACAGCGCCGACGTGAGAGCAGCTAATGAAGTCCACTCGTCGTCGGCTTCGAAGAAGAACGAGTCGAGTCCATCAATCGCGATTATGTGCTTGCTGTCGGTGCTGACGGTCGACAACTGCTCACGAATGTACGCGCTCACATCGAGGGGTGTTATGGAGTCAGCGGCCCATTCGCTCTCGACGCCGAGCACTTTCGCATCGAAGCGCACCTTCGTGCTGGCCCATCGCGCTACTCGCGACACCCAGTCGCCGGAGATGAGGCCGTTGGCCTTGAGTCCTTTCGCCATCTTCGTGAAGGACCCCGGGCAAGTTAGCCCTTGGTCTTTGGTCAGGGACTCCACTACGCGGAGTAATAGTAAGAACTCCCAGGAGGCCTGCGCCCGTGATGCGCCAATTGACTGGCCCGTAGAAATTTGCGTAACGTCGTTGACTGGGAAGCCGCCCAGGCTCCAGTAGGTGAAGAATCGCTGCGGGTCAGAGTCCCAATTGAGCTGTATCGATTCCAGGACGGCCGACTTGCCGGACCCCTTTGGTCCAAGGAGTAGCCATGTGTGGCGAACGGAGATGCCATAGACAGCTTGGCGATAGTCGTAATACCCATCCTTTAGGAGGTACGGTTCCTCCACCGCCTCCTGGCTCGCGTCTAGGTGCCCGAAGTGGAGCTCTTTGAACGCGGGCAGCTTGTTCGCCATGGAGAGATGCTAGAGGGCGAAGAAGAGCGACCTCCGGCGTCGAGCCCTCGGTTCACTCGAATGCCCCACACTGGTGCGCCCCACAGCTCGGTTCATGCCGACCTTGTCCCGGTGATGAAGCGAACCGTTCACACGAGGGTCTGTGGCTCGCCTCAGAGCCCGAGCGCCGCCGCCACGTCCGCGCGGACCTGGTCCAGCCGCTGCCGCGCCGCGGTCCGCGCCGCGCCGACGGTCTCCGCCGACGCGTGCTCCTCGACCGGCACGACGACCTCGAGGTAGCACTTCACCTTCGGCTCGGTGCCGGACGGCCGCACGATGACCCGGGTGTCGTCCTGGGTGAGCAGCCGGATGCCGTCGGTCGGCGGCAGGCCGTCGCGGTCGGCGTCGGTGCCGGCAGCCAGGTCGACGACCTGGACGACGGGGGAGCCGGCGAGCACGACGGGCGCGTGCTCCCGCAGGCGCTGCATCGTCCCCGGGATCTGCGACAGGTCGGTGAACCGGGCCGACAGCTGGTCGGTCAGGTGCAGGCCGTGCTGCCGCGCCAGGTCGTCGAGCACGTCGACCGGGTTCCGGGCCGCGGCCTTGAGCCGCGCGGCGAGGCCGGCGAGCGTCAGGGCGGCGGAGATGCCGTCCTTGTCGCGCACGAAGCCGGGGTCGACGCAGTAGCCGAGCGCCTCCTCGTAGCCGAACACGAGGCCGTCGACCCGGGAGATCCACTTGAACCCGGTGAGGGTCTGCGCGTGCCGCAGCCCGGCGGCGGCGGCGATCCGGGACAGCAGGCGCGAGGACACGATCGAGTTGGCGAGCACCGGGGCGTCGTCGGCCACGGCGGCACCGGCGGTGCCGAACCGCTCCGCGACGACGCTGCCGAGCAGCGCGCCGGTCTCGTCGCCGTGCAGCATCCGCCAGCCCTCGGCCGCGGCCGACTCGGTGCCGCGGTAGGACCGGGCGCGGGCGTCGACGACGGCCGCGCCGCACCGGTCGGCGTCGGGGTCGAGCGCGATGACCAGGTCGGCCTGGACCGAGCTCGCGAGCGCGACGGCCAGGTCGATCGCGCCGGGCTCCTCCGGGTTGGGGAACGCGACGGTCGGGAAGTCGGGGTCGGGCTCGGCCTGCTCCAGGACCAGGTGCACGTCGGTGAACCCGGCCTCGGCGAGCACGCGCTGCGCGGTCGCGCCGCCGACGCCGTGCATCGGGGTCAGCACGATGCGCAGGTCGGCGTGGGCGCGGCGGGTCTCCTCGTCCAGGACGGCGAGCTCACCGACCTGCGCGACGTAGGCGTCGGCGATCTCCGGGCCCGCGGTGGTCCAGCCGGACGCGGCGCGCGGCACGGCGGCCACGGAGGGCACGCGCGCGATCTCGGCGGCGATGGCGGCGTCCATCGGCGGCACGATCTGCGCGCCCTGGCCCGAGTCGGTGACGACGCGGCCGCCCAGGTAGACCTTGTAGCCGTTGTCCTGCGGCGGGTTGTGGCTGGCGGTGACCATGACGCCGGCGTCGGCGTCCAGGTGCCGCACCGCGAACGCCAGCACCGGCGTCGGCAGGTACGGCGGCAGCATGACCACGTCGATGCCCACGGCGGTCAGCACGGCGGCGGTGTCCCGCGCGAAGTCGAGCGAGCCGTGCCGGGCGTCGTGGCCGACGACGACGCGCGGCGCGGGGGAGACGCCCTCGAGCTCGCCCAGCAGGTACGCGCCGAGGCCGGAGGCGGCGCGGATGACCACCGCGCGGTTCATCCGGTGCGGGCCGCCGGCGACGGCGCCGCGCAGGCCGGCGGTGCCGAACTGCAGCAGGCCCTGGAACCGGTCGGCGAGGTCCTCGCGCGCCTCCCGCACCTGCGACGCGGCGTACTGCGTCTCCAGGTCCGTGGACTCCGGGTCGGCCGACGTGGGGCCCGACTCGGCGCGGTCCAGCAGCTCGGTGAGCTCCGCCGCGGTGCGGGGGTCGGGGTCGTCGGCGATCCAGGTGCGGACCCGCTCGGCCAGGGCCGGCCAGCCGTCCTCGACCGGGTCCTCGGTGCGCCCGGTCTGCGCGGTCTGCTCGCTCATCGGCTCGTCCTCTTCCTCCGGGGCACGTGACCCCGACCTCGCTGCGTGCTGCTGGTGCGGCCCCGGGGACCGCGGTGGTGCCTGGGTCAGATGCGGCCGACGATGTCGGCGAGCAGCCGGCTGATCCGGGGCCCGGCGGCGCGGCCGGCCTCGAGGACCTCCTCGTGCGACAGCGGCTCGTCGCCGACGCCCGCGGCGAGGTTGGTCACCAGGGAGATGCCGAGCACGTCCATGCCGACGTGCCGGGCCGCGATCGCCTCGATGGTCGTCGACATCCCGACCAGGTCGCCGCCGATGGTGCCGGCCATCCTGACCTCGGCCGGGGTCTCGTAGTGCGGGCCGCGGAACTGCACGTAGACGCCCTCGTCCAGGGTGCCGTCGACCTCGCGGGCGACGTCCCGCAGGCGCGAGGCGTACAGGTCGGTCAGGTCGACGAAGGTCGCGCCCTCCAGCGGGGAGACCGTCGTGAGGTTGATGTGGTCGCGGATCAGCACGGGGGTGCCGGGCGCCCAGGACGGGTTCAGGCCGCCGCAGCCGTTGGTGAGCACGACCGTCGAGCAGCCGGCGGCCGCGGCGGTGCGGACGCCGTGCACGACGCGGCGGACGCCCTTGCCCTCGTACAGGTGCGTGCGCGAGCCGAGCACGAGCGCGTGCTTGCCGGTCGCGGCGATCCGGATGGAGCGGATGGTGCCGACGTGGCCGACGACGGCGGGCGCGGCGAAGCCCGGGACGTCCGGGGCCTCGATCTCGGCGACGGTCTCGCCCAGCAGGTCGGCGGCACCGCCCCAGCCGGAGCCGAGCACGAGCGCGACGTCGTGCTGCTCGACCCCGGTCGCCTCCGCGAGGTAGGCGGCGGCGTCGGCGGCGACCGCCAGCGGGTCGGTGGTCGGGTCGTCGAGGCGGGCGTCGTCGGCCATGCGGGGTGCTCCTCGGTGGGGCTCGGCTGCTGCGGTGGTGGTGCTGGGGTGGTGCGGGGCGCTGCTCGTGGTGCTGTCGTGCGCGGTGGTGCTGGGTCGTGCTGGGTCGTGCTGGGTGGTGCTGGTCGTGCTCGGTGGTGCTCGGTGGTGCTGGGTCTTGCGGTGCTGCTCGTGGCGCGGGCGCACGTGGCACGCACAGGCGCGCAGCAGTCGAGCGTACCGGCCCACCCCGGCCCCCGGCGCCCCCGGAGGTCCTGGTCCGGCACCCCGTCCGGGTCCGGCGCCGAGATGGCAGGACGCGCCTGCGGCGGGGCCGGCGGGTACAGGCGGGAGCTGCCATCTCGGCGCCTGGAGCCGCGGGGCGTCGCAGCGCAGCGCGGGCGGCGAGCGGCGCGGGCGGCGTGGGGCGGGCGGGGACGGCGCGGGCGGCAGGTGCGCGGGCCGCGCCGGTGCGGGCGAAGTCGGACGCGCGGGCGCGGCGCGCGGTCGCGCGAGCCGCCGGAGACGGGAAGATGGTGCCGTGACGCAGCCGACCCCCACGCCCGCGCCCGCCGACCCCGCCGCGACCGACGCCTCGCCCGCGCCGGACGCCGGCCAGGCGGCGGCCCCCGCCCCCGTCGAGGCGCCCGCGGCGACCCCCGCGCCCGCCGGAGGCCTGCCCGACCGGCCGGCCCCGCACGTGGTCGTGGTCGGCGGCGGCCCCGGCGGCTACGAGGCCGCCCTGGTGGCCCGCCGGCTGGGCGCCGAGGTGACGATCGTCGAGCGCGCGGGCCTGGGCGGTTCCGCCGTGCTGACCGACGTCGTGCCGTCCAAGACGCTGATCGCGACCGCGGAGTGGATGACGATCGCCGAGCGCGCCCACGACCTCGGCATCCGGGTGGACGTGCCCGCGGGCCCGGCCGACACCGACGCCCCGGGGACCGACACCGGCCGCCGCCGCCGCCACAGCATCGACATGGCCGCGGTCAACGAGCGGGTGCGCGACCTCGCGCTCGCCCAGTCGCGCGACATCCGCACCCGCCTGGAGCGCGAGGGTGTGCGGGTCCTGCTCGGCCACGGGCGCCTCGACGGGCCGGAGCGGGTGGTCGTGACCGGCGAGGACGGCGAGCAGACGCTGGACGCCGACGTCGTGCTGCTCGCGACGGGTGCCACGCCGCGCACGCTGCCCGACGCGCAGCCCGACGGCGAGCGGATCCTCACCTGGACGCAGCTGTACCACCTGGACGAGCTGCCGGAGCGGCTGGTCGTGGTCGGCTCCGGCGTCACGGGTGCCGAGTTCGCCGGCGCCTACGTGTCGCTCGGCTCGCAGGTGGTGCTGGTCTCCAGCCGCGACCGCGTGCTGCCCGGCGAGGACGCCGACGCTGCCACGATGCTGGAGGAGGTGTTCCGCACCCGCGGCATGGAGGTCGTCGGACGCTCGCGCGCGCAGGCGGCCCGGCGCACCGCGGACGGCGTGGTCGTGACGCTGGCGGACGGCCGCGAGATCCACGGGTCGCACGTGCTGCTCGCGGTCGGCTCGATCCCGAGCACCGACGGCATGGGGCTGGCCGAGTCCGGCGTGCGCACGACGCCGTCCGGGCACATCGAGGTGGACCGGGTGTCCCGCACCTCCGCGCGCGGCGTCTACGCCGCGGGTGACGTCACGGGCGTGCTGCCGCTGGCGTCCGTCGCGGCGATGCAGGGCCGGATCGCGATGTCGCACGCGCTGGGCGACGCGGTCGCGCCGCTCAAGTTGCGCGGCGTCGCGGCGAACATCTTCACGGCGCCGGAGATCGCCACGGTGGGCCTGAGCGAGGAGGCGCTCGAGGAGCGCAACGCGCACTACGTGACGCACACCCTGCCGCTGGCGCGGAACCCGCGCGCCAAGATGCTCGGCGTGCGCGACGGGTTCGTCAAGCTGTTCGCGCACTCGACGGCGGGCACGGTGCTGGGCGGCGTGGTCGTCGCGCCTCGGGCGTCGGAGCTGATCTTCCCGATCACGCTGGCGGTGTCGCACAGCCTCACGGTGGACGACGTGGCCAGCGCCTTCACGGTGTACCCCTCGCTGTCGGGATCCATCGCCGAGGTCGCGCGGGTGCTGCACCACACCGAGTAGGCGGCCGTCAGCCGGCGACCCGCACCGTCGTCACCACCGCGAGGTGGTCGGAGGAGTCGTCGGCCAGCACGCGCGCGTCCTCGAACGCCACCTCGCGCCCGAGCACCCAGTCGATCCGCACGGCGGGGTCGTCGCTCGGGTGCGTGAGCGCGCCCTCCGCGCCGGCCGAGTCGAGCGCGCTGACCCAGCCCGCGTCCGTGAGCGCCGCGAGCTCGGGGGAGCCCGGGCCGGCGTTCAGGTCGCCGGCGAGCACGGACGGCCCGTCGGCGGGCAGGGCGGCGTCGAGCGCGGCGAGCTGGTCGAGCCGGGTCGGGGTGTTCGCGTCGCGGTGCTGCAGGTGCACCGAGGTCACCCGGACCGGTGTCCCCCCGGGGCCGGCTACGAGCGCGGTGAGCGCGGAGCGGGCCTGCGGGCCGGCGCCGTACGGCAGCGCGACCACCTCGACGTCGGTCAGCGGGGTGCGGGACAGCAGCGCGTTGCCGAACTGCCGGTCCGCGGCGGGTGCGAACTCCACGTGCATGCCGAGCCGGTGGCCGAGCCAGGTGGCCATGTCGGTGCCGCCGCCGAGCACCCAGCCGCGCGAGACCTCCTGCAGCGCGACGACGTCCGGGCCCTGCTCCTCGATGGTGCGGGCGATCTGCTCCAGGTCGACGGCGGTGTCGGCGGAGACGCCGTAGTGCAGGTTCCAGTCGAGCACCACGAACGCGTCCGGGTCCCGGTCGACGGCGACCGCGGCCGGCGCGAGCAGCGACCAGGCCCAGCCGGCCAGCAGCAGCACCACGGACGGGAGCACGAGGAACCGCAGGGCGTTCGCGCGCAGCGGCGGGGCCGGCACGCCGGGGACGCCCTCGTCCGCCGCGGGGTGCGCCGGGCTCCGGCGTCGCAGCCCCGCCGTCGCGACCAGCGTCGCGGCGAGCACGACCACCCAGGCGTTGTCGACGCCGAGCGGGACGTCGTAGTCCAGCAGGTAGACCAGCAGCACCACGACCAGCCCCAGGCCGGCGCCGCCGGTGGCGAGGGCGGTGCGCCGCACGCCGGGCGGGGCGGCCCGGCGGGTCTTCAGCGCGATGACCAGCACGACGCCCGCCGCGGCCTCGGCGAGCACGAGCGCGGCCAGGGCGCCGACGCCGGAAGTCAGGAAGGTCACCGCGACCGAGACGGGGAGCAGCACGACGGCGGCCGCGCGCACGGGGCGCGACATGAGCCGGGGCACGAGCAGCAGCCACGCGGTCAGCGCCGAGGCGAGCACGACGACCGTCCCCGCGATCAGCAGCGGCATCCCGGACTGGGACGCGGCGAAGGCGGGGTTCGCCAGGGCCATCACGGCCAGCGCCAGCGCGGGGCCGAGCACCCAGGTGCGCCGGGGGCGCCCGTCCGGGTCCTCGTGCCGGGCGACGACGGCGACGGCGACCGTCAGCAGCACCAGCGCGACGGCGACGGTGCTGCCGAGCACCCCGCCGCGCCACAGCGGGTCCCAGGTGCCGAGCCCGAGCTGCAGCGCGGAGGACAGGCCGATGCCGAGCGCGAGGCCCAGCGCGGCCTGCCGCCCGCCGCCCGCGCGCCCCGCCACGAGCGTCGCGGTGAGCACCAGCGCCGCGACGGCGAGCGAGGCGGTGACCAGACCGAGGACGAACCGGGCCTCGTCGTGCAGGACCTGCGTGGCGAGCCGGGCGGCGCCGAGGGCGACGACGGCGACGAGCACCGTGCGCCCCGAAGCGGTGCCGGCGGCCCGGCGGCCCGTGCCGACCAGCGCGAGCGCGGCCAGCAGGCCCGAGCCGACGAACGTGACCACCGCGGTCCCGGCGACCACGGCCGTGCTGACCGCGAACGCCCGGTCCAGCACGGGACCGGCGGCGCGCACGGCGTCGAGCGTGAGCACCATGACCAGCGCCAGCAGCGACACCCGGGTGGCGACGCCGGCGTCCGGGGGCAGCGGGCCGGACGAGCGCCGTGCCGACGATGCCGACGGTGCCGCCGGCTCCGGCGACGACGCTGCGGGGACCGCGGGCGGGGGGACGCTCATCCGGTCAACCTATTGCGGTGCTGCCCGCCGGGGCGAACCCGCGCGTGCGGCGAACCGGCTCAGCGGCTCCCGGCGCCGACCTCGGGCGGCAGCGCGGCGCGCAGCGTCGGCCAGGCGTCGGCGAACGCGGGCAGCAGCGGCAGCGCGGCGACGTCGTCGACCGGCACCCAGCGGATCGCGAGGCTCTCGTCGTCGGTCGGGCGCGGGTCCACCGTGCCGGCCACCACCCCGAGCACGGTCGTGTACGTCCAGTCCCCGTGGTCCAGGACGTGCTCGCCGACGACCCGCACGGACGCGGGGTCGATGCCCGCCTCCTCGGCCGACTCGCGCAGCGCCCCGTCGACCGCGGACTCGCCGGTGTGCCGGGCACCGCCGGGCAGGCCCCAGGTGCCGCCCTGGTCGCTCCAGAGCGCCCGGTGCTGCAGCACGAGCGCCGCGGGCTCCCCGTCTGCGGCCGGACGGGCGAGCAGCAGCCCGGCGGCGCCCGCCGTCCCCCAGTGGCGTCGGCCGCAGCGGCACTCCACCCAGCCGTCGCCGGGGTGGTGCGGCCGTCGGCCCGGCACGCCGGTCAGTCGACGATCTCGCAGATCGCGGAGCCTGCGGCGACCATGCCGCCGACGCCCGCCGCCAGCGAGGCGACGGTGCCGGCGCGGTGCGCGACCAGCGGCTGCTCCATCTTCATCGCCTCGAGCACGACGACCAGGTCGCCCTCGGCGACGACGTCACCCTCGCCCACGGCGACCTTGACGATCGTGCCCTGCATCGGGGACGTCAGCGTGTTCCCGGACGCGGCGACGGCACCGGGACGGCCGCCGGCGCGGCGCGGCGCCGCACGGCGCGGTCCGGCGGCGGCCCGGCCACGACCGGCACGCAGCGCGAGGGCCGCGGGCAGCACGACCTCCAGCCGCTTGCCGCCGACCTCGACCACGACCCGCTCCAGCTCCGTCGGCTCGGCGTCCTCGTCGGTGCCCGTCGCGGTGACGGCGGGGGCGCCGGTGAGCGTCGGCAGCACGTCGGCGAACTCGGTCTCGATCCAGCGGGTGTGGACCGAGAACGGCTGCTCCGGGTCCGCGGGGACGAACGCGGGTGCGTCCAGCACGGCGCGGTGGAACGGCACGACCGTGGGGATGCCGGCGATCTCGAGCTCCGCCAGCGCACGGCGGGCACGCTCGACGGCCTGCGTGCGGGTGGCGCCGGTGACGACCAGCTTCGCGATCATCGAGTCGAACGCGCCGGAGACGGTGTCGCCCTCGACGACGCCGGAGTCGACGCGCACGCCCGGGCCCGCCGGGAACCGCAGGGTCGAGATCCGGCCCGGCGCGGGCAGGAACCCGGCGGCCGGGTCCTCGCCGTTCAGCCGGAACTCGAGGGAGTGGCCGCGGGTCTCGACGTGGTCGTAGCCCAGGGGCTCGCCGTCGGCGATGCGCAGCTGCTCGCGGACCAGGTCGATGCCGCTGATCTCCTCGGAGACGGGGTGCTCGACCTGCAGCCGGGTGTTGACCTCGAGGAACGAGATGGTGCCGTCGACGGCGACGAGGAACTCGCAGGTCCCGGCGCCGACGTAGCCGGCCTCCTTGAGGATCGCGACGGAGGCGTCGACCAGCTGGGCGCGCTGGGCGTCGGACAGGAACGGCGCGGGCGCCTCCTCGACCAGCTTCTGGTGCCGGCGCTGCAGCGAGCAGTCGCGGGTGGACACCACGACGACGGTGCCGTGCTCGTCGGCCAGGCACTGGGTCTCGACGTGCCGGGGCCGGTCGAGGTAGCGCTCCACGAAGCACTCGCCGCGGCCGAACGCGGCCGTCGCCTCGCGGACCGCGGAGTCGTACAGCTCGTCGATCTCGTCCGAGGTGCGCGCGACCTTGAGGCCGCGGCCGCCGCCGCCGAAGGCCGCCTTGATCGCGACGGGCAGGCCGTGCTCCGCGACGAACGCGTGCACCTCCTCCGGGCCCGAGACCGGGTCCGGGGTGCCGGCGACCAGCGGGGCGCCGGCGCGCTGCGCGATGTGCCGGGCGCTGACCTTGTCGCCGAGCTCGCGGATCGCGGACGGCGGCGGGCCGACCCACGTCAGGCCCGCGTCCATGACGGCCTGCGCGAACTCGGCGTTCTCCGAGAGGAACCCGTAGCCGGGGTGCACGGCGTCGGCGCCGGACCGGCGGGCCACGTCGAGCAGCTTGGCGATGTCCAGGTACGTCTCGGCGGCGCGGGCGCCGTCCAGGGCGTACGCCTCGTCCGCGACGCGCACGTGCAGCGCCTCGCGGTCGGGGTCCGCGTAGACGGCGACGGAGGCGAGGCCGGCGTCGCGGCACGCACGGGCGATGCGGACGGCGATCTCGCCGCGGTTCGCGACGAGGACCTTCGAGATGCGGGGCACGGCTCACCGTAACGCGGGGGGGCCTCGGCGATCACGCTCGCGCGCGCCCGTGCCGCGAAGACTGCGGAACCGCCCACACCGGCCGACCCGGCTTTGGAGGGTTCCACCAGCACGTCCACGGGGACGCGTGGTCGCGGGGTGCCGGCTTGTCCGGAGCGGACAAACCGTGCGCGGCACCGGTCAGGCCGGCAGGCGGGTCCAGAGGTCGGTGACGGGCACGCCGCGGGCCGCGAGCAGGGTGCGCAGCAGGGGCAGGCTCAGGCCGACGACGCCGTGGTGGTCGCCCTCGACACCGGTGACGAACGGCCCGCCGAGCCCGTCGATCGTGAACGCCCCGGCGACCCACAGCGGCTCGCCGGTGGCCACGTAGGCGTCGATCTCGGCGTCGGACACGTCGGCGAAGTGCACGACCGTGGTCGACGTGGCGCCGTCCTCGGCCCCCGTGCCGGTGCCCGGCCGCCGGTCGACCAGCCAGTGCCCCGAGTGCAGCCGGCCGCTGCGCCCCCGCATCGCGCGCCACCGGTCGACCGCCTCGGCGGCGTCGGCCGGCTTGCCCAGCACCCGGCCGTCGAGCTCCAGCATCGAGTCGCAGCCCAGCACCAGCGCGCCGGGGTGCCCGGGCGCGACGTCCCGGGCCTTGGCGCGGGCCAGCACCAGCACCGCCTCGGCGGGCGGGACGTCGCCGGCGGCGGCGAGCACGGCCGGCTCGTCGACGGCGGACACCGCGACGGTCGGCTCGATGCCGGCGGACCGCAGGGTCGCCAGCCGGGCGGGGGAGGCCGAGGCCAGCACCAGGGTCGTCACGCCGCCGAGCCTACGCAGGCGGTCGCCGGACGTACGTCCCTGCCACCCGGCCCGGTCCGCGCCGATGATGTCCGGGGAACTTCCAGGAGGGGATGCGACGATGACCGGCGTGAGCCAGGACGACGCCCGGGCCGTGCGCCTGCACGACGACGCCGACGACGCCGACGACGTCGGCACCGACGTCCCGCACGACCCCGTCGACGACGACCCGGGCTCGCCCGCCCGCGTGGCGTGGCGCCGCCGGACGGCGATCGAGATGGTGGTCTCCGGCCTGATCGGGCTGTACACCTCGTTCGTGCTGTCGGTGGAGGCGTGGCTGCTGGCCGCGGACCCGGACGCGACGTTCCGGTGCGACATCAGCTCGGTGATCTCGTGCGGCACCGTCGCGCGGACCTGGCAGGCGCAGCTGCTCGGCTTCCCGAACGCGTTCCTCGGGATCGCGTTCGAGGTCGTCGTCATCACGATCTCGGTCGCGGCCATCGGCGGCGTGCGGTTCCCGCGCTGGTTCATGCTCGGGACGCAGGCGCTGTACACGGTGGCGCTGCTGTTCGCCTACTGGCTGTTCCTGCAGTCGTACGCGGTGATCGGCGCGCTGTGCCCCTGGTGCCTGCTCATCACGGTGACGACGACGCTGGTCTGGGCCGGGCTGACCCGGTGGAACGTGCGCGACGGGCACCTGCGGCTCCCGGGGCGCGCCGGGGACTGGGCGCGCGACTTCGTGGCGCGCGGGTACGACTGGTTCATCACGGTGGCGGTGCTGGTGCTGCTCGCCGCCATGATCCTGCTGAAGTACGGCCCGACGCTGCTGGCCGTCTGAGCGCGCCGCGCGGACGACGCACGGCAGGACGGCCGACGGCCCCGGACCACGCGGTCCGGGGCCGTCGGCCGTGGCGGGTGCGGCTCAGGCGAGCGCGCCGCGCAGCACGTCCAGCGGCAGCGCGCCCATGCCGAGCGCGCGCGCGTGGAACGCACGCAGGTCGAACGCCTCGCCCCGGCCCTGAGCGCCCGCGGCCGCGTCGTCGCGGATCTGCTCCCAGATGCGCTGGCCGATCTTGTAGGACGGCGCCTGGCCCGGCCAGCCGAGGTAGCGGTTCAGCTCGAACCGGATGAACTGCTCGGGCATGTTCACGTTGGCGCGCAGGAACTCCCACGCCTTGTCGGCGTCCCAGGTGCCGCCGCCCCAGCGCTCGGGAGCCGGCAGGCCCAGGTGCACGCCCAGGTCGAGCACGACGCGCGCCGCCCGCATCCGCTGGCCGTCCAGCATGCCGAGCCGGTCGCCCGGGTCGTCCAGGAACCCGAGGTCGGCCATCAGGCGCTCGGCGTACAGCGCCCAGCCCTCGCCGTGCCCGGAGACCCAGCAGGCCAGCCGGCGCCACGAGTTCAGCGTGGCCCGCTGGTACACGGCCTGGCCGACCTGCAGGTGGTGGCCCGGGACGCCCTCGTGGTAGACGGTCGTCTTCTCGCGCCAGGTGTTGAACGTGGTGACCTCCGGCGGCACGGACCACCACATGCGGCCCGGGCGGCTGAAGTCGTCCGAGGGGCCGGTGTAGTAGATGCCGCCGTTCTGGGTCGGCGCGATCCGGCACTCGAGGGTGCGGATGGCGTCCGGGATCGAGAAGTGCACGCCGTCGAGCGCGGCGACGGCGGCGTCCGAGGTGCTCTGCATCCACTCCTGGAGCGCCACGGTGCCCTCGAGCCGGCGGCCCGGGTCGGCGTCCAGCACAGCGACGGCCTGCTCCACGGTGGCACCCGGGCCGGCGATCTCCGCCGCGACCTGCTCCTGCTCGGCGACGACGCGCGCGAGCTCCTCGAGGCCCCACCGGTACGTCTCGTCCAGGTCGACGGTGGCGCCCAGGAAGTACCGCGACCACAGCGCGTAGCGCTCGCGGCCCGCGGCGTCGGCCTCGGGGGCCTGCGGGGCGAGCTCGTCGCGCAGGAACGTCGCGAGGTCGGCGTAGGTCTGCCGGGCCGCCGCGGCGCCGCGCTCGAGGTCGGCGCGCAGCGCGTCGCCGCCCCCGGCCGCGATCGCGGCGCGGGCCGCCGGGCCGTCCACGAACGAGGTGAAGAACGACGAGGACGGGTCGGCGAGCTCCTCGACCTGGGACAGCGCCTCGCGCACCTGCCGGATCGCGGGGACCCGGCCGCGGGAGGCCGCCAGCCGCAGCGACTCGGCGTAGCCGGCGCCGGCGGTCGGCAGGCCGGTGAGGCGCTCGGCGATGGCGGCCCAGGCCTCCGGGCCCTCGTCCGCCTGGATGTCGAAGACGTCGCGGAGACCCTGCACGGGCGAGGCGATCACGTTCAGGTCGGCGAGCGTCTCACCGGCCTCGTGCAGCTCGACCTGCAGGCCCAGGCGCTCGCGCATCGCGGCGAGGGTCACCTGGTCCACCTCGTCGACGGGGTCCTGCCCGTCGAGCGCGCGCAGCGTCGCGCGGGCGGCGTCGGTGCGGGCCTCGTGGCCGGCAGGCGACAGGTCGGTCACCTCGTGGTCGTGGCCGGGGATGCCGAGCACGGTGGCGTCCATCGGGTCCAGCGCGGCCAGCGTCGTGACGTAGGCGTCGGCGATGGCGTCGATCGGGGTCGCGGGACGCTCGGGCGCCCCGCCGTCGGTGGTGGGTGCAGTGGTCACCCGACCGACCCTACCTGCGGGTCCCGGGGCGGGTGGAGCCGACCTCAGCGCAGGCTGGTGCGCCAGGCGTCGGCCCCCGGGCGCCAGGCGGCGGCCGCCCCGGGCAGGGTGCGGGCGCGGTCCGTCCACGCCGCGGACGCGGCACCGTCGTGGGCCGGGTCCTCGTCGTCGTGGTGCGCGGAGGCCGCCACCAGGCCGGCGACCAGCGCGGCGAGCTCGACGTCGTCGGGCGTGCCGCGCACCACCTGGACGTGCGGCGGGCGCGCGGCGCCGGTGCCGTCGGTCACGCCGGGTCCTCGCCGTCGTCGTCCGGGTCGTCGTCGAACGCGACCGGTGCGCCGCGCGCGGCGCCCCAGCCCTCGACGGTGTAGCCGCTGTCCAGCAGGCGCTCGACGATCTCGGCGCCGCCGTTGTCGACGATGCCCAGCACCGCGTCGATGGACTGGTCGCTCGGCCCCGCGGGCACGCTGATGACGAAGCCCAGGTGGAACTCGTCGGTGTCCTCGTCGGCGACGGGCTGCTCGGCGGGGCGGCTCTCGTCCTCCCACGTCATCCCGGTGAGCTCGGAGTGCATCCCGAGGTTCTCGTGCAGCAGGTCGTAGAGCCGCGCGTTCAGGCTGGACACCGCCGACTCCAGGGCCAGCACCCGCGGGTCCTCGTCGGCCTCGGAGGCACCGAACTCCGCGCGCACGCCGGCGGCGGTGTCCACGTACTGGTGCAGGGCCGCGGCCAGCGCGTCGACGGTGTCGTGCAGGGCGGCGGTGTCGACGCCCGGCAGCGGCTCGGGCCCGTGGGCGCCGCCCGCGTGGTCGTGGGCGTCGTGCCCGTGCTCGTCGGGCCCGTCCGGGCCGTGGCCGCCGGGCAGCTGCGGGTCGCCGGTCACAGCGGGATGTTCCCGTGCTTCTTGGCGGGCAGGGCGGCGCGCTTCGTGCGCAGCACGCGCAGCGCCCGCACGATCTGCGAGCGGGTCTCGGCGGGCGCGATGACCGCGTCCACGTAGCCCCGGTCGGCGGCGTCCCACGGGTTCACGATGGCCTCCTCGTACTCACGCGTCAGGCGCGCGCGCTCGGCGTCGACGTCACCGCCCGCGTCCGCGACCTGCTTGAGGGCGCCGCGCTGCAGGATGTTCACCGCGCCCCCGGCGCCCATCACGGCGATCTGCGCGGTGGGCCACGCGAGGTTCACGTCGGCACCCAGCTGCTTGGAGCCCATGACGATGTACGCGCCACCGTACGCCTTGCGGGTGATGACGGTGACGAGCGGGACGGTCGCCTCGGCGTAGGCGTAGATGAGCTTCGCGCCGCGCCGGATGATGCCGTTCCACTCCTGGTCGGTGCCGGGCAGGAAGCCCGGCACGTCGACGAACGTCAGGACCGGGATGTTGAACGCGTCGCAGGTCCGGACGAACCGCGCGGCCTTCTCGGCGGCGTCGATGTCGAGCGTCCCGGCCATGGTGAGCGGCTGGTTGGCCACGACCCCGACGGTGCGGCCCTCGACCCGGCCGAACCCGACCAGGACGTTCCGGGCGAACAGCGGCTGCACCTCCAGCAGCTCGCCGTCGTCCAGCACGTGCTCGACGACGGTGCGCATGTCGTACGGCTGGTTGTCCGAGTCGGGCACGACGGCGTCCAGCTCGAGGTCCTCGGCGGTCACCTCGAGGTCGGCCTCGTGCGGGTACGCCGGCGCGTCGGTCAGGTTGTTCTGCGGCAGGTAGGACAGCAGCGAGCGGACGTAGTCGAGGGCGTCGTCCTCGTCGGACGCGAGGTAGTGCGCCACGCCCGAGCGGGTGTTGTGCGTCGTCGCCCCGCCCAGCTCCTCGAACCCGACGTCCTCGCCGGTGACCGCGCGGATCACGTCCGGGCCGGTGATGAACATGTTGGACGTGCCGTCCGCCATCACGATGAAGTCGGTGAGCGCGGGCGAGTACACCGCGCCGCCGGCCGACGGGCCGAGGATCAGGCTGATCTGCGGGATCACCCCGGACGCCGCGACGTTGCGGCGGAAGATCTCCGCGAACTGGGTGAGGCCCGCGACGCCCTCCTGGATGCGGGCGCCGCCGCCGTCGCTGATGCCGACCAGCGGCATCCCGGTGCGCAGCGCCAGGTCCATCACCTTGGTGATCTTCTGGCCGTGCACCTCGCCGAGGCTGCCGCCGAACACCGTGAAGTCCTGGGAGTAGACCGCCACGGGGCGGCCGTCCACCGTGCCGTGGCCGACGACGACGCCGTCACCGGGGACGCGCTTGCGGTCCAGGCCGAAGTTGGTGGAGCGGTGCCGCACGAACGCGTCGAGCTCCGTGAACGAGCCCGGGTCCAGCAGCTGCTCGATGCGCTCGCGGGCGGTGCGCTTCCCGCGGGCGTGCTGCTTGTCGGCGGCCGTCTGCTCGGGCTCCGTGACGGCGCGGCGGTACCGGTCCGCGAGGTCGGCGACCTTGGCGGCGGTGCCGGCGGGCGGGGTCTCGGGCTGCACGGGGGTGTCGGTCACCCGAGGAAGGCTAGTGCGCGGACCCGCCGGCCGGGGTGGGCGAGGGCGACGGACCTGCGCGTGTCGGATGGTGCGGAAGCGACAACCGGGCGGCTGCGTCGAGCACGTGGGGGACGATGGGACGCGTGGAGGACGGGACGACGCACGACCCGGCGCGCGCGCCGCTGCGGGCGGACGAGGTGCGGGCGGCGCTCCTGGCGCCGGCGGGCCCCCTGCGCCGGTGCGTGGTGCTGCCGCGGGTCGGCTCCACCAGCACGGAGCTGCTGGCGCGGCTGCGCGCGGACCCGGGCTGGGCCGACGGCGGCCTGCTGACCGCGGAGCACCAGGACGCCGGGCGCGGCCGGGCGGGCCACGCCTGGACGACGCCGCCCGGCGCGGCGCTCACGCTGTCCCTGGCGGTGCGCCCGGGGGTGCCGCGCGCGCGGTGGGGCTGGCTCCCGCTGCTGACCGGGCTCGGCGTGGCGCGCGCTCTGCGCTCCGCGACCGGCCTGGACGCCGGGGTGAAGTGGCCGAACGACCTGCTGGTTCCGGCGGCGGACGGGTCGGACGTCCCCGGCTGGGGGTCCGAGCGCAAGGTGGCGGGGATCCTCGCGGAGGTCGCCCCCGACGGCGCGGCGGCGGTGCTGGGCATCGGCGTCAACGTGGCGCAGACCGCGGCCGAGCTGCCGGTGCCGAGCGCGACGTCGCTGGTCGCGGCCGGGGCGCGCGGGGTCGACCGGACGTCCGTGCTGGTCGCGGTCGTCCGCGAGGTGACCGGGCTGCTCGCGCGCTGGCGGGAGCACGACGGCGACGTGGCGGCGGCCGGGCTGGACCGCGAGGTCGCCGCGGCCTGCCGCACGCTGGGCGCCGCGGTGCGCGCGACGCTCCCGGACGGTTCCGAGGTGCGCGGGACCGCCGTGCGGCTGGCCGCCGACGGCGCCCTGGTGCTGCGCGCCCCGGACGGTGCCGAGCGGCTCCTGCTGGCCGGTGACGTACGTCACGTGCGTCCCGTGCGTGAACTAGGGTCGCAGGTGTGACGGACGGAGCTCAGGACGACGACGCGGGTGCCGCCACCCTCGGGACCAGCACGGCGAGGACCCGCGCCGCGGCGCTGGACGCGGAGCTGCTCGGCGGCCCGCGCACGCTGACCCTGCGCGACCTGGCCGAACGCTCCGGCCTGGACCTCGACACGGTGCGGCTGTACTGGCGGACCCTCGGGCTGCCGCACCCCGACGCCGACGACGTCGCCTTCACCTGCCGCGACTCCGAGGCCGTGGAGCGCGTCGCGGCGATGCTGCAGACCGACCACCTCGGCCGCCGCGCGATGATCTCGCTCACGCGGGCCCTGGGGCACACCAGCGACCGGCTGGCCCTCTGGCAGGTGGAGGCGCTGGTCGAGGACATGGCCAGCCGGCGCGACCTGGACGACCCGGCGGCCCGGCGGGCGGTGCTCGACGAGCTCGCGGAGCTGGTGCCGGTGCTGGAGGCCCAGCTGCTGCACTCCTACCGCCGGCACCTCGCCGCGATCACCGCCCGGTACGCCGTCGAGTTCGCCGCGGGCCAGGACGTCGCCGGCGACCCCGCGGCGCTGCCGCTGGCGCGCGCCGTCGGGTTCGCGGACATGGTGTCGTTCACCCGGCGGACGGCCGGGCTCGGGTCCACGGACCTGTCGGACTTCGTGCAGCGGTTCGAGACCGCGGCGCGCGACGTCGTCACGCAGTGCGGCGGGCGCGTGGTCAAGACCATCGGCGACGCGGTGCTGTTCGTCGCCGACGACGTGCGGACCGGCGCCAAGGTCGCGCTCGAGCTCGCGCGGGTGCTGGGCGGGGACCTGGACGTGGAGCGCGAGCGCGCCGCGGGCGGGCTGGCCGAGGGTGCCCGCGGGGTCACCCCGGTGCGGGTCGGCGTGGTCTGGGGGCGGGTGCTGTCCCGGTTCGGCGACGTGTTCGGGCCGTCGGTCAACGTGGCCGCGCGGCTCACCGACATCGCCGACCCGAGCACCGTGCTGACCGACCCGGCGACCGCCCGGCTGCTGCTCGACACCCCCGGCCTGGTCCTGCAGCCGCTGCCCGAGCGCGAGCTCCAGGGCATCGGCCCGCTGGCCCCGGTGCGGATCGCCACCGCCTGACCTGCGGGCCCGCCGGGCCGGCCGCCACGGCCGCCGCCCGTGCCCGCCGTGCGCGGGTCGAATCGATTCGCACCGCTCCGTGGCGCGTGGGACGATGCCGTCAACATGAGTACCGGCGACGCCCCGCTCCGTCCTGCCCCGGCCGAGACCGCACCGGTCGCGGCCGCCGGGTCCACCTCCGCCTTCCGCCCGAGCGCCAGGTACGTCCTGCTGCTCGGCGTGATGACCGCGCTGCCCGCGATCACGACCGACATCTACCTGCCCTCGCTGCCGGACGTCGCGCGCGACCTGGACACCAGCGCGGCGGCCGCCCAGCTGACCATGACGATGATGCTGATCGGCGGCGCCGCCGGTCAGCTCGTGATCGGTCCGCTGTCCGACCGGTTCGGGCGACGCGCCCCGGTGCTGGTCGGCGTCGCGCTGCACATCGTCACCTCGCTGCTGTGCGCCGTGGCGCCGGCGATCCTGCCCCTGATCGGGCTGCGGATGGTGCAGGGGTTCTTCAACGCGTCCGCGTCCGTGGTGGCGATGGCCGTGATCCGGGACCGGTTCGTCGGTCCGGACGCGTCGCGCCTGCTGTCCCGGCTGATGCTGGTCATCGGCGTGGCGCCGCTGTTCGCGCCGAGCGTCGGCGGCCTGATCGCCGGCGAGTTCGGCTGGCGCGCGGTGTTCGTCGCGCTCGCGCTGTACGGCGCGGTGCTGTGGGTGGTCGTGCTGCTCAAGCTGCCCGAGACGCTGCCGAAGGACCGCCGGCTGACGTCCGCCCGCGGGGCGTGGCGCGGCTACCGCGTGCTGCTGCGCGACCGGCACTTCGTGGCGCTGGCCCTCCTGCCCGGCCTCGGCCTGGCGGTCCTGATGAGCTACGTGGTCGGGTCGCCGTTCGTGCTCCGCGAGGGCTACGGGCTGACCGCGGGCGAGTTCGCGCTGATCTTCGCGATCAACGGGATCGGCCTGGTCGGCGGCGCGCAGGTCAACGCCGCGCTGGTGCGCCGGTACGCGCCCATCCAGATCATCCGGGTCGCGCTGCCGATCTCGTTCCTGCTGGTGCTGGTGCTGCTCGTGCTGGCGATCACCGGTGCGGGCGGGCTGCCGGCGCTGCTCGTGGTGCTGTTCCTCATCATGTCGCTGGTCAACTTCACCCCGCCGAACGCCTCGGCGATCGCGCTGTCCCGGCACGGGGAGCGCGCCGGCACCGCGGCCGCGTTCATCGGGGCGCTGCAGGCCGGGGTGTCCGGCGTGGTCGCCCCGCTGGTGGGTGTGCTCGGCGAGTCGGCGTGGGCGATGGCCACGGTGATGCTCGCGGGCGCCGGCGGCGCGCTGCTGGTGCTCGCGCTCGCCACCCCGGCCTACCACCGGGGCGGCTGGACGGAGAGCGAGCACCGCGGCTGACCCGCGGCCGCCCCGGCCGGCGCGCGCGTCAGGCGCCCAGCGCCGCCAGCCGCTCGGCGGCCTCGCGCAGCACGCGCTCCTGCTTGACGTAGGTGAACCGCACCGCGGTGCGCAGCGCGGTGTCCGCCGCCGAGCCGTCGTGCGTGAACGCGCCGACCGGGACGCCCACCACGCCGGCGAGCTCCGGCAGCGCCCGGCAGAGCTCGGCGGCGTCCCGCAGCCCGCGGTGCGCCAGCGGGCCCGCGAGCAGCGCCGTCGCGTCCGCGACGACGAAGTAGGTGCCCTGCGGCCGCACGACGTCGAACCCGGCGGCGACCAGCCCGGCGCTCAGCAGGTCGCGGCGGGCCGCCAGCGAGCCGGCGAGCCCGGCCACGTACCCGGCATCCGGTCCGTCGGTCGTCTCGAGCGCCAGCGCGCGCGCGACCGCGGGCTGGAACGGTGCGCCGGACACGTAGGTGAGGAACTGCTTGACCGCCCGGACGGCGTCGACCAGCGGCGCCGGCCCGGTGACCCAGCCGATCTTCCACCCGGTGAACGAGAAGGTCTTGCCCGCCGACGAGATGGTCAGCGTCCGCCCGGCGGCACCCGGCAGCGTCGCGAACGGCACGTGGCGGACGCCGTCGTAGGTGAGGTGCTCGTAGACCTCGTCGGTGACCACGAGGCAGTCGTGCCGCTCGGCGACCTCGGCGACGACCGCCAGCTCCTCGCGGGTCAGCACGGCGCCGGTCGGGTTGTGCGGCGTGTTGAGCAGGATGACCCGCGTCCGGTCGGTGACGGCGGCCCGCAGCGCGTCGGGGTCCAGCCGGAAGCCGCCGGGCGCGGCGACGAGCGGCGCCGTGGTGTGCCGGGCGCCGGCCAGGCCGATGACGGCGGCGTACGAGTCGTAGAACGGCTCCAGCGTCAGCACCTCGTCGCCCGGCTCGGTCAGGGCGAGCAGCGCCGCGGCCAGCGCCTCGGTCGCGCCGGTGGTGATCAGCACCTCGGTGTCCGGGTCGGGGGAGAGGCCGTAGTGCCGCTGCTGGTGCTCGGCGACCGCGACGCGCAGCTCCGGGGCGCCCGGGCCCGGCGGGTACTGGTTGACGCCGGCGGCGATCGCCTCGGCCGCGACCCGCTTGACCGACTCGGGCCCGTCCACGTCCGGGAACCCCTGGCCCAGGTTGATCGCGCCCGTGCGGCCGGCCAGCGCGGACATCTCGGCGAAGATCGTCGGCCGCGGCACGCCGTCCGCGCCGAGCAGGCCGGCGGACCGGGCCACGTCGCGCCACCGCCCGGCGGGGGCGGTCGTGGCAGGGGTGGGGCTGGTCGTCATCGCGGGTCCTGTCGTGAGGGGACCCGAGGAGGGTAGACCCGTCCGCCGGCGTGCTGCCGGGGCGACCACGGTGCGGGCGGCGGTGACGGGTCTCGGCGGGCCGGCAGGGGGAGACGGCCCGCCGGGGTCCTAGAGGACGCCCGACGCCGCGGCGAGACCGCCGAGGACGAGCAGCGCCAGCGAGCCCCACGCGGACGCGACCCACCACGGCACGGAGTGCCGGGGCCGGGTGCGCGGCTGGTGCGTGGTCATACCCGAGTGATCGGCATCACGCGCGCCCGCTCAAGGGCTCCGCGGCGACTTCCGCGGGTGATCGTCGCGCGGCGGGGCCGAGCCGGGGTGACCCGGCCGGCTCGCTCAGCCCTGCTCGGCCTGCCCGACCTGGTCGCTCAGCTCCTGGACCTGCTGCGCGAGCCGGTCGAGCGCGTCCGCGGTGGTCGCGTCGACCTGCCCCGACGCGGAGTCGAGCGCGCCCTGGGCGGACTCGAGCGCGGCCCGCGCGGAGGCGAGCTGCTCCTCGGCCGCCGCGGAGCCGTCGGCCTGCGCCTGGTCGAGTGCGGTGGTCGCGTCGTCCATCGCGGTGGTGGCCTGGTCGAGCGCGTCCTGGGTCGCGGTGCGGGCACTCGCGTCGAGGTCGGACAGCCGCGCGGTGACGTCGTCGACGGTGGTCCGCGCGGCGTCGACGCGCTCCCGGGCCTGGTCGGCCAGCTCGTTCAGGCGGTCGGCCGCGTCGCGGGCGGTGTCGACCGCGGACTGGGCCTGCGACGCCACCTGGTCCACCTCGGAGCAGGCGCCCAGCAGCGCGGTGGCGCCGAGCACGAGCGGGACCACCAGCACGGTGCGCGTGCGGCGGGCCAGGGCGGTGCGCGCCGCGGTGCGACGTGCGGCGGTGCGGGGGACGGCGGTGCGGCGGGTGGTCATCAGGGCCTCCTCGTCGGGGACCGCCCAGTGTGCCAGCACGACCTGGGTGCCGGCCGGACCGGGGTGCCGGCCGGACGCGGAGGAGCGCCCCGCACCGGCGACACGAGGTCGCGGTGCGGGGCGCCCGTGCGAGCAGCCGACCGGTGAGGTCAGGAGGACGCGACCGCCGCGTCGTCCGTGCCCGGGGCCCCCGCCCCGGCGGGCGCGCGGTCCGCACCCTGCTGCTGCTCGCGGCGACCCCGGACCTCCGTGACGGAGGTGCCGTAGTAGGCCGCGGTCATGATGTCCTTCATGTCCGCCCGCATCGGCATGCGGGGGTTGGCGGGGGCGCACTGGTCCTCGTACGCACCCATGGCGACCTCGTCGAGCCGGGACAGGAAGTCCTGCTCGTCGACGCCCTGCGCCTGGAACGACGCGGGGATGCCGACCTTCGCCCGCAGCGCCTCGATCGCCACGGCGTAGGACTCGACGCCCTGCTCCGGGGTCTCGGCCGGCAGGCCCAGCATCTGCGCGATCTGCTGGAACCGCTCCGGGGCGACGTAGTGCTCGTACTTCGGCCAGCTGGTGAGCTTGGTCGGGATCTGGCCGTTGTACCGGATGACGTGCGGCAGCAGCGTGGCGTTGGTCCGGCCGTGCACCAGGTGGAACGTCGAGCCGATGACGTGCGCCATGGCGTGCACGATGCCGAGGAACGCGTTGCCGAACGCCATGCCGGCGATGGTGCCCGCGTTGTGCATCTTCTCGCGGGCGTCCTTGGTCGCCGGGTCGGCCGGGTCGCCGTTCACGGACTGCGCCAGGTTGTCGAAGATCAGCCGGATCGCCTGCAGCGCCATGCCGTCGGTGAAGTCGTTCGCGTAGACCGCGACGAACGCCTCGGTGGCGTGCGTCAGGGCGTCGAATCCGGAGTCGGCCGCGAGCGAGCGCGGCATCTTCGAGGTGAGCACCGGGTCGATGATCGCGACGGTCGGCGTCAGCGCGTAGTCGGCCAGCGGGTACTTCTTGCCCGCGTCCGGGTCCGAGATGACGGCGAACGGTGTGACCTCCGCGCCGGTGCCCGAGGTGGTCGGGATGCAGACCAGCTTGGCCAGGTCGCCGAGCGTCGGGAACTTGAACGCGCGCTTGCGGACGTCGAAGAACTTCTGCTTGAGGTCCGAGAACACGATCTCCGGGTGCTCGTACAGCAGCCACATCACCTTGGCGGCGTCCATCGGGGAGCCGCCGCCCAGCGCGATGATCGTGTCGGGGCGGAAGTGGCGCATCTGCGCGGCGCCGGCCTGCACGGTCTTCACCGAGGGCTCCGGCTCCACCTGGTCGATGATCTGCACCGAGACCTTGTTCGGGCGCCGGTTCAGCACGTCCAGCACGCGGTCGACGAACCCGAGGGTGGTCATGGTCGAGTCGGTGACGATCGTGACGCGCTCGACGTCGGCCATGTCGGACAGGTAGCGGATGGCGTTCGGCTCGAAGTACGTCTTGGCCGGGACCTTGAACCACTGCAAGTTGTTGTTCCTCCGGCCGACGCGCTTGATGTTGACGAGGTTGATCGCCGACACGTTGTTGGACACCGAGTTGTGGCCGTAGGAGCCGCAGCCGAGGGTGAGCGACGGGATGAAGGCGTTGTAGATGTCGCCGATGCCGCCGAGCGACGAGGGCGCGTTCGCGATCACGCGGATGGCCTTGACCCGGGCACCGAACTCCTCGGTCAGGGCCTCGTCCTGGGTGTGGATCGCGGCGGAGTGGCCGAGGCCGTCGAACTCGACCATCTGCTCGGCCAGCTGGATGCCCTGCTCGGTGGAGCCGGCGCGCAGGACGGCGAGCACGGGGCAGAGCTTCTCGCGGGTCAGCGGCTCGTGCGGGCCGACGCCGGAGACCTCGGCGAGGATGATCGACGTGTCGGCCGGCACGGCGAAGCCGGCCTGCTCGGCGATCCACTGCGGCGACTTCCCGACGACGGTCGGGTTGAGCTTCGCGTCGCCGCAGTTCTTGCCCTTGGCCTCGACCCCGAAGATGAACTTCTCCAGGAGCGCCTTCTCCTTCTTGCTCGCCCGGTAGGCGTGCAGGACGGCGAACTCGGCCAGCGCGGCGTCGTAGATGCCGTCGTCCAGGATGACGGCCTGCTCGGAGGCGCAGATCATGCCGTTGTCGAACGACTTGGAGAGCACCACGTCGTTGACCGCGCGCTTGAGCTTGGCGGACTTCTCGATGTAGGCGGGGACGTTGCCGGCGCCGACGCCGAGGGCCGGCTTGCCGCACGAGTAGGCGGCGCGGACCATCGCGTTGCCGCCGGTCGCCAGGATGGTGGAGACGCCGGGGTGGTTCATCAGCAGGCCGGTCGCCTCCATCGAGGGGGCCTCGACCCACTGGATGCAGTGCTCGGGGGCGCCCGCGGCGATCGCGGCGTCGCGCACGACGCGAGCGGCGGCCACCGAGGACCGCTGCGCGTTCGGGTGGAACGCGAAGATGATCGGGTTGCGGGTCTTGAGCGCGATGAGCGACTTGAAGATCGCGGTGGAGGTCGGGTTCGTCACCGGCGTCATCGCGCAGATGACGCCCACCGGCTCGGCGATCTCGGTGATGCCGTTGATCTCGTCCCGGCCGATGACGCCCACCGTCTTGAGCGCCGCCATCGAGTTCGTGACGTGCTCGCAGGCGAAGATGTTCTTGACGGCCTTGTCCTCGAAGACGCCGCGGCCGGTCTCCTCGACGGCCAGCTCGGCCAGGTGGCCGTGCTGGTCCAGGGCGGCGACGGCCGCCTTCTTGACCAGCCGGTCGACGTCCTCCTGCGTGAAGCGGGCGTACTCGGCCAGCGCCTTGGTCGCGCCGGCGACCAGCTGGTCGATGGCCGCGGCGGTGTCGGTGCCTGTCGCTGTGATGGTCACGGGGACTCTCCCGGATGTGGGTGGTTGGGGTGGGGAGGGCTTCGTCGACCTCACGTCCCCGACGCTATCGAGAAAGTTTTCACAAAGTCTGGGACCGGAGTCCCGCGGACCTAGGTCCCGCCGCGGCAGGGGCCCGCCGGTGGACGACGACGGCCCGCGCCCCCGGGCGGGGGCGCGGGCCGTCGGGACGCGCCGGGCGGGCCGCCGGTCAGTCGTGCGAGAGCGGCGGCGGCGTGAGCACCGTCGGGTGGTCCGGCACGCTGGCGGTCATCAGCGTGCCGTCGGCGCGCCGGGTGCCCTCGATGTCGCGGACCGTCGGCGTGCCGATCAGGCGCGGTGCGGGGTCCAGCGCCACGACGACCGGGTCGCCGGCGGTGACCTTGACGGGCTCGCCCCGCACGACCAGGTCGGCCGCGTCGCCCTCCTCGACGGTCAGCCGCAGCTCGGTGTGCCGCACGTCCACCCGGACGCGGGTCCCGCGCAGCGTGAGCCGGAACGTCAGCCCGTCCCAGACCTCGGGCAGCCGCGGGTCGAGGGACACGACGCCCTCGTGGTCCCGCATCCCGCCGAAGCCGCAGGCCAGGGCGCTCCACACACCGCCGGCGGAGGCGACGTGCACGCCGTCGGCGGTGTTGTGGTGCAGGTCGGCCAGGTCCACGTACAGCGCGGACGTGAAGTACCGCAGCGCGAGCTCCTGGTACCCGACCTCCGAGGCCACGATCGACTGCACCACGCCGGAGAGCGTCGAGTCGCCGGTCGTCAGCGGGTCGTAGTAGTCGAAGTCGGCCAGCTTCTCCTCGAGGGTGAACTGGTCGCCCTGCAGGAACAGCGCCAGCACGACGTCGGCCTGCTTGAGCACCTGGAACCGGTAGATCACCAGCGGGTGGTAGTAGAGCAGCAGCGGGCGCTTGGCCGGGTCGGTGTTGGCCAGGTCCCACAGCTCCTTCTCGAGGAACTGCGTGTCCTGGGGGTGGATCCCGAGGCGCTCGTCGTACGGGATGTGCATCTTCTCGGCCGCGTGCGCCCACTCGTCGAGCTCGGTCTGCGTGAGGTGCAGCCGGGCCACCATCGCGGCGTGGTCGGCGGGCCGCTCGTGCGCGAGCCGGTCCACGGCCTCCACCGCGCCGCGCAGGTTCGCCCGGGCCATGACGTTGGTGAACAGGTTGTCGTTCACGACCGTCGTGTACTCGTCCGGTCCCGTGACGCCGTGGATGTGGAACGTGGACGACCCGTTGCTGCCCCGCCAGAAGCCGAGGTCGGCCCACATGCGCGCGGTCTCCACCAGGATGTCGATGGCCTCGCGGGCCAGGAACCCGTCGTCGCCCGTCGCGGCCACGTACTGCCGCACGGCGTGCGCGATGTCGGCGTCGATGTGGTACTGCGCGGTGCCGGCGGCGTAGTAGGCGGACGCCTCCTCGCCGTTGATGGTGCGCCACGGGAACAGCGCGCCGTTCTGGTTGAGCTCGGCGGCCCGGCGGCGCGCGGCGTCGAGCATCGTGTACCGGAACCGCAGCGCGTTCCGCGCGATCCGCGGCGAGGTGTAGGTGAGGAACGGCAGGACGTAGATCTCGGTGTCCCAGAAGTAGTGCCCGCTGTAGCCGGAGCCGGTCAGGCCCTTGGCCGCGATGCCGTTGCCCTCGGCCCGCGCCGTGGCCTGCGCGATCTGGAACAGGTTCCACCGGATGGCCTGCTGCAGGTCCGGCTGCCCGGGCACCTCGACGTCGCTGCGGGCCCAGAAGTCGTCCAGCCAGGCGCGCTGCTCGGCGAGCTGCTGCTCGACGCCGGTCGCGCGGACGCGGTCCAGCGTGCGGCGGCAGCGGTCGGCGAGCTCGCGCGCGGGGACGCCGCGCGAGGAGTGGTAGGTGACGACCTTGGTGATCGTGACCTTCTGGCCCCGCTTCGCGTCGATCCGGTAGACGTGCTTGGCGAGGTCCTCCTCGACGAGCGTGCGCTCCTCGTAGTCGTTCTCGGTCTCGATGGTGTGGTCCGCCGCCACCGACAGCGTCATCCCGGAGGCCGCGGCGCGGTAGGACAGCACGTACCGGCCGTCGCCGGCCCAGTGGCTGCGCGGCTCCAGGACGCGGGTCGTCAGCGTCTCGGACTTGCGCGGGTCGAAGCCCTCGCCCATCGCGGCGGCGCGGACGTGGTACTCGTCCTGGCCGTCCTGCCGGTTGAGGATCTGGCTGCTCAGGACGACGGGGGCGTCGTCGTCGAGCATCGTCAGCTCGTAGGTCATGACGGCGAGGTGCCGCTCGGCGAACGACACCATCCGCCGGGTGCGGATCTGCACGCGCTTGCCGGACGGCGTCTGCCACACCAGGTCGCGCGAGAGGACGCCGGTGCGGAAGTCGAGGGTGCGCTCGTACTCGTGCAGGTCGGCGACCGTCAGCAGCAGCGGCTCGTCGTCGACGTAGACGCGCATGATCTTGGCGTCGGGCACGTTGACGATCGTCTGACCCACGCGGGCGAACCCGTACGCCTCCTCGGCGTGCCGGATCGGCCAGACCTCGTGGAACCCGTTGATGAAGGTGCCGTGGCTGTGGCTGTCCCGGCCCTCCTCGACGTTGCCGCGCATGCCGAGGTACCCGTTGCCGAGCGCGAACAGGGTCTCGGTCCGGCCGAGGTCGGCGGCGTCGTGCCGCGTCTCGCGCAGCCGCCACTCGTCCTGCGGGAACCGGTGCCGGTCGAGCGGGTCGGGGGTGAACAGGGAGGAGGGGTTCACGGCGTGGTGCTCTCGGGGTCGTCGGGGTGCGTGCGGGGGGTGACGAGCTCGACGAGGTCGTCCACCACGAGGTCGGCGCCCTGCTCCAGCAGGGAGTCGCGACCGGCGCCGCGGTCGACGCCGACCACGAGACCGAAGTCGCCGGCGCGGCCGGACGCGACGCCGGACTCGGCGTCCTCGACCACGACGGCGCGCTCGCGGGGCACGCCGAGCTGCGCGGCGGCGTCCAGGTAGGTCGCCGGGCTCGGCTTGCCGGCCAGGCCGCGCGCGGCGGCGACCAGGCCGTCCACGACGACCTCGAACCGGTCGGCCAGGCCCGCGGCGACCAGCACCGGCACGGCGTTGCGGCTGCTCGACACGACGGCGACCTTCCGGCCGTCGGCGATCAGCGCGTCCACCAGGCGCACCGACCCGGGGTACGGGGTGACGCCCTCGGTCTCGAGCACCTGGGTGAACACGGCGTTCTTCCGGTTGCCCAGCCCGCAGACGGTCGCGGTCTCGGGCGCGTCGGTCGGCTCGCCCCAGGGCAGCTCGATGCCGCGGGAGGCGAGCAACGAGGCCACGCCGTCGTACCGCGGCTTGCCGTCGATGTGCGCGAAGTAGTCGGCGTCCGTGTACGGGGCGGCGCCGCGCTCGTCGAGCAGCGGCGCGAACAGCCGCGCCCACGCGTGCATGTGCACGACGGCGGTCGGGGTGAGGACGCCGTCCAGGTCGAACAGGACGGCGTCGAGGCCGTCGAGGACCGGGGCGGGGCGGTCGAGGGCGAGTGCCACGGGGGGAGCTCCTGAGGGCGTCGGCGTATCCGGTCGCGTGCGGGTCCAGTCTGGTCGGTGGCCGCGCTGACGTCCCGCCGACGGGCAGCGGGTCGCGGACCGACGGTGCGACGCTGACCGAGCCGAGTGCACGAATATCCTCGCGTCGCGCGCGGGTGGTGTCAAAGGCCCGGACGACTCCGGACGAACCCGGCATCCGGGGTGCTGCCAGCGCGTTCACCGCCCGTCCGGCCCGGGTGCGGGGTGCGGCGTGTGACTAGGCTGACACCCATGACGTGGCTGACGACGCCCGCGCACGCCCGCTGGCTGGAGACCGAGACCGACCGCCTGCTCGCCTTCGGGCGGGCGTCCGCCGCCCCGGGTGGCGGGTTCCTCCGCCTTGACGACGTCGGGCGCCCCCTGCCCGGGCCCGTCGAGCTGTGGATCACGTGCCGGATGACCCACGTGTACGCGCTCGGGCAGCTGCTCGGGCGCCCCGGGAACGCGGCGCTCGTCGACCACGGGCTGGCGGCGCTGGACGGGCTGTTCCGGGACGCCGAGCACGGGGGGTGGTTCGCCGAGGTGAACGCCGACGGCACGCCGCGCGACGACGCGAAGGCGGCCTACCCGCACGCGTTCGTCGTGCTCGCCACGTCGTCCGCCGCTGCCGCCGGCCGGCCCGGGGCCGACGCGCTGTTGCGCGAGGCGCTCGGGGTCTCCGAGCGGTGGTTCTGGGACGACGAGGCCGGCATGGCCGTCGAGCAGTGGGACCGGACGTTCACCGAGCTGGACGCCTACCGCGGCGTCAACGCGAACATGCACACCGTCGAGGCGTACCTCGCGGCGCACGGCGTCACGGGGGAGCGGGTCTGGCTGGACCGCGCCGTGCGGATCCTCACCCGCGTCGTGCACGGGTTCGCCCGCGACAACGGCTGGCGGATCCCCGAGCACTTCGACGCGCGGTGGCAGGCCGACCTGGAGTACAACGCCGACGCGCCCGCGCACCCGTTCCGCCCGTACGGTGCGACGATCGGGCACTGGCTCGAGTGGGCGCGGCTGACCCTGCACGCCCGGGCCTCCCTCACCGCGGCCGGGGACGTGGCGCCGACCTGGATGGTGGACGACGCGGTCGCGCTGTTCGACGCCGCCGTGCGCGAGGGCTGGTCCGTCGACGGGGCCCCCGGGTTCGTCTACACGGTGGACTGGTCGGGGCAGCCGGTCGTCCGGGAGCGGATGCACTGGGTCGCCGCCGAGGGCATCGCCGCGGCCGCCGCGCTGCACGCCGCGACCGGCGAGCAGCGGTTCGACGACTGGTACGCCACCTGGTGGGAGTACGCCGAGACGTACCTCCTCGACCGCGAGGGCGGGTCGTGGTGGCACGAGCTCGGCACCGGCAACACGGTGTCGCGCACGGTCTGGGAGGGCAAGGCCGACCTCTACCACGCGGTGCAGGCCACGCTGATCCCGCGTCTGCCGCTGGCGCCGGTGATCGCGCCCGCCCTGGCGCAGGGCCTGCTGGACTGAGCCGCCCGGCCCGCCCGCGCGCCGGGGCGCGGCCGGGGCCCTAGCATCGCCGCGTGTCCCGGCGTCGACGGTCCGTCCCGTGGTGGGCGGCCGGGGTCGTCCTGGCCGCCCTCCTCCTGCTGACCGGGGCCCTGCCCCGGTCCGACGCCGCCGTGCTGGCGGAGCGGGTCGGACCGGTGCTCCTGTTCGTGGCCGCCCTGACCGTAGTCGCCGAGCTGTGCGGGGCGGCCGGGCTGTTCGACGTCGCGACGGACGCCGCGGCCCGGGCCGCCCGCGGCCACCGCTGGCTGCTGTGGCTGCTGGTGGTCGTCATCGCCGTGCTGTCGACGGTGCTGCTGTCGCTGGACACCACCGCGGTGCTGCTGACCCCGCTGGCGATCACGCTCGCCCGGCGGACCGGGACCTCGCCGCTGCTGCTGGTGCTGACCGTCGTGGCGCTGGCCAACACCGCGTCGCTGCTGCTGCCGGTCTCGAACCTGACCAACCTGCTCGCCGACCACCGGTTCGCGGAGCAGGGCGTCGGGTACCTCGGCGTGATGTGGGCGCCGGCGCTCGCGGCCGTCGTGGTGACCGTGGCCGTGCTCGCCGTGCTGCGGCGACGGGAGCTGCGCGGGCGGTTCGAGCCCGGGGAGCGCTACGTGCCCCCGGACCGGCCGCTGCTGGTCGCGACCGGCGGCACGACGGCGGTGATGGCCGCCGGGTTCGTGGCGGGGCTGCCCGTGTGGGCGGTCGCGCTCGCGGCGGCGGTGGTGCTGCTGGTGGCGTTCGCGGTCCGGCGGCGGCCGGTGCCGGGACGGCGGCGGGACCTGGTCCCGTGGCGGATGCTGCTGGTCGTGGCCGCGCTGTTCGTCGTCGTCGAGACGCTGCAGGTGCGCGGGCTGGGCGACCTGGTCGCCGACGCCGCGCCGGGCGGGACCGGCGTCGGGGCGCTGCTCGGCGTGGCGGGGCTGTCCGCCGGCGCGGCGAACCTGCTGAACAACCTCCCCGCCTACCTGCTGCTGGAGCCGGTGGCCGGGCAGGACGTGCACCGCCTCGCGGCGGTGCTGATCGGGACCGGCGTCGGGCCGCTGCTCACGCCGTGGGCGTCGCTGGCGACCGTCCTGTGGTGGCAGCGGTGCCGGCAGGCTTTGGTGCACGTCCCCGTGCGGGCGTTCCTGGTGCAGGGCGCGTGGCTGACGCCGCTCTGCGTGGGCGCGGCCGTGCTGGCGCTCGCGGTCGTCGGCTGACGCTCAGCCGGCCGACCGCCGGGCGGGACGGGCGCGCACGTGCATCCGCTCGCCCTGCGGGCCCCACAGGCTCAGCACCTCCGCGGCCCCCGGGCCCGGGTTGGTGAACCAGTGCGGGGTGCGGGTGTCGAACTCGACGGCCTCCCCGGGGCCCAGCATCAGGTCGTGGTCGCCCAGGATCAGCCGCATCCGGCCCTGCAGCACGTACATCCACTCGTACCCCTCGTGCGTGCGGGGGTCCGGGGGGCCGGGGTTGTGGCCCGCGGGGTACACCTGCTTGTACGCCTGCAGCCCGCCTTGCCGCCGGCTCAGCGGCACGTAGGTGACGCCGTCCCGCTCGACCGGTGACAGGTGCACGCGCGGGTCACCGGTCTCGGGGGCGCCGACCAGCTCGTCGAGCGGGACCTGGTGCGCCTTCGCCAGCGGCAGCAGCAGCTCGAGCGTCGGGCGGCGGTGCCCGGACTCCAGCCGGGACAGCGTGCTGACCGAGATGCCGGTGGTGCGCGCCAGGTCCGCGAGGGTCGCGCCCCGCCGCTGCCGCAGGTCGCGCAGGCGCGGGCCGACCGCGGCGAGGACGGGCTCGAGGTCGGCGTCGGGACGCGGGGTGCCGGTGTCGTCGGACATGACCCCAGTTTGCTGCTTCGGCAACGACGTTTGTCAAGGACCGGCCGGAGCGAGGACCGTGGGACTCGACGACGAGGGGCGGAGGACGACATGGAGCAGGACACCTACGACGTGCTGGTGGTCGGCGGCGGTGCGGCGGGGCTGAGCGGCGCGCTCACCCTGGCCCGCGCGCGCCGCCGGGTGCTGGTGGTGCACGACGGAGCGCCGCGGAACCGGCCCGCGGCCCACCTGCACGCGTACCTCGGGCTGGACGGGCTGTCGCCGGTCGAGCTGCTCGCCCGCGGCAGGGCCGAGGTCGAGGGGTACGGCGGCGAGACGGTCGAGGACCGGGTGCTCGACGTGCGCCGCGACGGCGACGGGTTCCGCGCGGAGCTGGCGGGCGGCCGCGTCGTGACGGCGCGGCGGGTGCTGGTCGCGACCGGCCTCGTCGACGCGCTGCCCGACGTGCCCGGGGTGGCGGAGCGCTGGGGCCGGGACGTGCTGCACTGCCCGTTCTGCCACGGCTGGGAGGTGCGCGACCGGGCCGTCACGATCCTCGGCGCGGGGCCGCTCGCGGTGCACCAGGCGCAGATGTGGCGCGGCTGGACCGCGGACGTCACGCTCGTGCTGCACGCCGGGGAGGAGCCCGCCGACGCCGACTGGGAGCGGCTCGCCGCCCTCGGCGTCCGGGTGGTCGACGGCCGGGTCGGCGCGCTGGTCGTGCGCGACGACGTGCTGACCGGGGTGCGGCTGGCGTCGGGGGTCGAGCTGGCGTGCGACGCGGTCGTGGTCGCCACCGGGCTGGCCGCCCGGCTGGACGGGCTGGAGGGGCTCGGGCTGCCGGTCGAGGACGTGACCATGGGCGGCACGGTGATCGGGACGCGGGTGGTCGCCGGGGCGGACGGCGTCACCGAGGTGCCGGGTGTGCGCGTCGCGGGCAACGTCACCGATCCCCGGGCGCAGGTCCAGGTGGCCGCGGCCGCCGGGCTGACCGCCGGCGCGGGGCTCGTCGGCGAGCTCGCGGCGCAGGACGCGGACGCGGCGGTCGAGCGGTACCGCGCCGAGCAGCGCGCGCCGTTCTCGGCGCGGTCCGAGCGGGAGCTCGCGGACCGGCTCGCGGGGACAGGGCGGCACGGGCTGTGACGGAGAGGAGCGGGTCCGGTCGGTCCGGGTCCGGGGACGAGGAGGAGGAGCGGATGAGCGACGACACGCAGCACGAGCACGAGCACGAGCACGGTCACGGCCACGGGGCGCAGGAGGTCCGGCACGACCGCGAGTTCTGGGAGGAGCGGTACCGGTCCGCGCCGCAGGTCTGGAGCGGCCGGCCGAACCCGCAGCTGGTCGACGAGGTGTCCGACCTGCCCGCGGGCACGGCGCTCGACATCGCGTGCGGGGAGGGCGGGGACGCGCTGTGGCTCGCGGGCCGCGGCTGGCGCGTGACGGCGGTCGACCTGGCGCAGACGGCGCTGGACCGGGTGGACGCCGCCGCGGCGCAGGCCGGGCCCGAGATCGCCGCGCGGGTGCGGACCGTGCGCGCCGACGTCGGCGAGTGGGTGCCGGGCGACGACCGGTACGACCTGGTCACCTCGCACTTCCTGCACCTGCCGCCGGCGGCCCGGGCCGACGCGTTCGGGCGGATGGCCGCCGCCGTGGCGCCGGGTGGCCAGCTGCTGCTCGTGGCGCACCACGCGAGCGACCTCGAGACGACGATCGGCCGGCCCGACGTGCCGGAGCTGTTCTTCGCGCCGGAGGACGTGGTCGCCGCGCTCGAGCCCGGGGAGTGGGACGTGCTGGTGGCGGAGGCGCGGCCGCGGCCGGCGGTCGACCCCGACGGCCGGGAGATCACCATCCGGGACACCGTGGTGCGGGCGCGGCGGCACGGCTGACTCCCCACGCCGGGTGGCAGGATCGGCGCCATGAGCGAGAGCACCGACGTCCAGGCCCTGATCGCCGAGGTCGAGCGGCAGGAGCGCGACCTGCGCTTCGCCACCTTCACCAACGACGACGCGTGGGAGCTCGGCTCCGTGCTGGTGCGGCTGGCCACCGAGCGCGGCCTGCCCGTCACGATCGACGTCCGGCGCGGCACGCAGCAGCTGTTCCACGCCGCACGCCCCGGCACGGTGGCGGACAACGACACCTGGGTCGAGCGCAAGGTCCGCGTGGTCGAGCGGTTCGGGACGTCGTCCTACCTGCAGGGCCTCCGCGCGCGGGCGAAGGGCACGACGTTCGCCGCGGTGCACGACCTGCCGCTGCAGCAGTACGCCGCGCACGGCGGCGCGTTCCCCGTGCACGTCGAGGGCGTGGGGGTCGTCGGCGCGGTGACCGTCTCCGGGCTGCCGCAGGCCGACGACCACGCGCTCGTGACCGAGGCGATCCGGACGTTCCTGCGCGGCTGACCCGCTGCGCGCCGCGGTCGGCGTCAGGGGGCGGCGGGCAGGACGGTGCCGAGCCAGTCGTGGACCGCGGCGGCGACCGCAGGCACGTCCTTCTTCAGCGCGTGGTCGCCAGGTACCACGACGACCCGGCGGTCCGGGCCCTCGGGCGGGACGCCGTACGGGTCGGTGGCGCCCTGCACGACCAGCACCGGGACGCCCGCCGCGTCGAGCTCCGGCAACCGGCTCGGCAGGTCCGGGCGCCCGGGCGGCTGGGTCGGGAACGCGAGGCAGAGCACCGCCACCGCGCCGGTGGCGCTCGCGGTGCGGCACGCGGTGCGCGCGCCGGCGGACCGGCCCCCGGTGACCAGCGGGGCGTCGAGGACGTCCGCGCGCAGGTGCTCGACCACCGCGGTCCACGCGACGTCGAGCGCCGGGCCGCGCGGGCCGACCTTCTTGCCGGCGACGCGGTACGGCTGCTCGACCAGCACCACCGCCAGCCCGAGGCCGGTCGCCGTCGCGGTGACCGCGACCAGGTCCGGCGCGCCGATGCCGCCGCCGGCGCCATGACCGAGCACGAGCGCGCCGGGCACGGCGACGCGGGCGCCGGGCGCGGGGTCGAGGCCGGGGGGCAGGTGCAGGTGCGCGCGGGCGGTGCCCTGCAGGGTGCCGATCTCCAGCACGCGGGCGGCGGCGGGTGCGGACGTCACGCCGCGCACGCTACCCCCGCCCCGTGGGCTGGGTGCTGCGGCCCCGCGCGGCCGCTGCGAGGTCGTCAGAAGGCGGCGAGGTCGTCATGCAGAGATGACGACCTCGCCGACGTGTGACGACCTCGGCGCGAGACCGGGCCGGCCGGTCAGGCCGGGTCGACGAGGCCGCGCTCGACGGCACGCACCAGACGGCGCGGGACCTCGACCACGCGCCCGTCGGGGGTGCGCACCGGAGTGAGCGGGACCGCCGTCGCCTTCCACTGCGACCGGCGGGCGCGGGTGTTCGAGCGGGAGGTCTTCCGCTTCGGGACGGCCATCAGCCCTGCCTCGCCTTCCATCGCGGGTTCTTCTTGTTGATCACGAAGGTCGTGCCGTGGCGACGCACCACGATCGAGCCCTCCTTCTTCTTCAGGGACGCCAGGGAGGCGCGCACCTTCATCGGGTCTCCTCGGGGGCGGTGATGCCGTAGCGCAGGCGGAACTTCTCGACCCGCCCGGCGGTGTCCAGGACGCGCGACCTGCCCGTGTAGAACGGGTGGCTCGCCGAGGACACGTCGACGTCGATCACGGGGTACGTGCTGCCGTCCTCCCACTCGACCGTCTTGTCGGACGTGGCGGTGGACCGGGTCAGGAACGCGAAGTCCGCGCTGATGTCCCGGAAGACCACCGGACGGTAGTCGGGGTGGATGCCCTGCTTCATGACCTGCTCCTCACCAGCTGGACTTCGTGACACCGGGCAGCTCGCCGCGGTGGGCCATCTGCCGCATGCGCACGCGCGACAGGCCGAACGTCCCGACGTAGCCGCGGGGGCGGCCGTCGGCGACGTCGCGGTTGCGGACCCGGACCGGGCTGGCGTCGCGGGGCAGCGCCTGCAGCGCGGTGCGTGCGGCCACCCGGTCGGCCTCGGGCAGGTGCGGGTCCACCGCAGCCGCCTTGAGCTCCCGGCGGCGCTCGGCGTACCGGGCGACGACCACCTTGCGCTGCTCGTTGCGGGCGATCTTGGACTTCTTGGCCATGCTCAGCGCTCCTCGCGGAAGTCGACGTGCCGGCGCACGACGGGGTCGAACTTCCTCAGCACGAGGCGCTCGGGGTCGTTGCGGCGGTTCTTGCGGGTGACGTAGGTGAAGCCGGTGCCGGCGGTGGAGCGCAGCTTGATCACCGGGCGCAGGTCCGCGGCGCGGGCCATCAGACCTTCTCCCCGCGGGCCAGGATCCGGGCGACGACGACCTCGATGCCGAGCCGGTCGATCGTCGTGATGCCGCGGGCGCTCACGGTCAGCCGGACGTGCCGGCCGAGCGACGGCACCCAGTAGCGCTTGTGCTGGATGTTCGGGTCGAACCGGCGCTTGGTGCGCCGGTGGGAGTGGGAGATCGAGTGGCCGAACCCGGGCGAGGTGCCCAGGACCTGGCAGTGTGCGGACATGGCGCCATCATAGGTAATGAGAATCGTTCCCGACAAGCGCTAGTCTGGGTCGCATGTCTCCGCTGACCGCACGCACGCCCCTGATCGTCCTGGCCACCGTCGACCCGCTGCTGCGCGACGCCGTCGCGTTCGGCGTCGTCGTCGACCGGCCCCGCACGGTGGTGCTCCGGCACGACATCGTCGACGGCCCCGAGGGCGGCGGGATCCGCCGGGTCGTCGCCGACGCCGACGGCGTGCTCGAGGACGTGCTCGTGCCGCTCGAGCACGCGTGCCTCAGCTGCTCGGTGCGCGAGGACGCGATCCCGACCCTGGAGCGGCTCGCCCGGGACCCCCGGTGGGACGCGGTGCTGCTCGCGCTGCCCGTCTCCGCCGAGTCGCTGCCCGTGACCCGCGCGCTCGGGGCCGCGACCGGGCGGGGCGGCGGCCTGCGGGGCCTGCGTCTGGCGAGCGTGGTCGCGGCGCTGGACCTCGCGACCTTCACCGAGGACCTGCTCGGCGACGACCTCCTCGAGGAGCGTGGGCTCGCTCTGACCGGGGACGACCGCAGGGCCGTGGGCGAGGCGCTCGCGGCCCAGGTCGGGCACGCCGACGTCGTGCTCGTGGCGGGGGACCCGGGTGAGCACCCGGTCGCCTCCGACCTGCTGGACCACGTCCGGGCGGCGGACGGCCGGCGCGTCGACGGCATCTACGCGGCCGACGTCGCCGCGCTGCTGGACGTCGCCCACGACGTCCGCGCCGGCGACCGCCGGCTGGACCCGAGGTTCGCCGCACCGGTCCCGGGGGCCCCGACGGCGCACGGCGTGTGGACGCTCGACCTGTGCGCCGACCGGCCGCTGCACCCGGAGCGGCTCGTCGCCGAGGTCGCCCGGCTCGGCCAGGGGGAGCACCGCAGCCGCGGCGTGTTCTGGGTGCCGAGCCGGCCGGACTCCGTGTGCCTGTGGGACGGTGCCGGCGGCCAGCTGAGCGTCGGTGCGACGGGCACCTGGGGCCGGCGGGCGCCGCTGACCCGGCTGGTGTTCACCGGGGTCGAGGACGTGCGCGCCGACCTGCTGGCGGCGTTCGAGGACGTGCTGCTCACCGCGGACGAGCACGCCCGCGGGCTGCACCGGTGGCTCGGTGCCGACGACGTCCTGGCCCCGTGGCTGGGTGACCGCGCCGCCTGACGTGCGTGGCGGCGCGGTCGGGGGCATCGTCGGAGTGTCCGCACACCGTCGATGCGAGGAGGCCGTCGTGCCGCGCCGTGACCCGGGACCCAGCGTGAAGGACAAGGGGCTCTACGAAGAGCTCCGCGACGAGGGCAACAGCAAGGAGAAGTCCGCGCGGATCGCGAACGCCGCCGCGGCCCGCGGCCGGTCGTCCGTGGGGAAGAAGGGCGGCGAGTCCGGGTCGTACGACGACTGGACGGTGGCGGACCTGCGCAAGCGCGCCGCGGAGATCGGGATCGAGGGCCGGTCGTCGATGAACAAGTCCGACCTGGTCGAGGCGCTGCGCTCGCACTGAGCCCGCACCGGTACGACGGACGCCCGCCGCAGCAGGTCGGCGGGGCGCCCGTCACAGCGGAGCTCAGGCCGAGCAGACCAGCCCGGCGGTCAGCGCGTCGAGGTTGTCGCGCATGATGTCCAGGTAGTCGCGGTCGTCCTCCTCGGCCAGGCCCTCGAGCGGGTCCAGCACCGCGGTGCCGACGCCGAGCTCGTCGGCGAGGGTCTGCGTGACCTTCGGGCTGGCGAGCACCTCGAAGAAGAGGGTCCGGACGCCCTCGGCCTCGACGGTGGCGGCCACGTCGCGCAGGCGCGCGGGGGACGGCTCCACCTCGGGGTCGATGCCGCTGATGCCGACCTGGTGCAGGTCGTAGCGCTGCGCGAGGTAGCCGAACGCCTCGTGCGAGGCCACCAGGGTCGCCCCGCGGCACGCGTCGAGGCCGTCGGCCAGCTCGGTGTCGAGCGCGTCGAGGTCGGCCGCGAGGTCGTCCGCGGCGGCCGCGAACTCGGCCGCGTGCTCCGGGTCCACCTCCGCCAGCGCGTCGGCGACCTGGTGGCCGACGGCGGCGAGCCGGGCGGGGTCGAGCCAGAAGTGCGGGTCGAGGTCGCCCGAGCCGGTCGACGCGGGCCCGGCGCCGTCGGGGGCGACCTCGAGCGCGGCGGCCTCGGCGGCGTCGACCACGTGCTCGGGCGCGGTCGAGGTGACGGCCTCGTCGGTGGCGGCCTGGAAGCCGGACAGGTAGACGACCAGGTCGGCGTCCCCCAGGCCGGCGACCAGCCTCGGGGACAGCTCGAGGTCGTGCGACTCGCCGCCGGGCGGCGTGAGCGAGCTGACCGCGACGTGCTCGCCACCGATCCGCTCGGCCACGAACTGCAGGGGGTAGAACGCGGCGACGACGTCGTGGCGGTCGTCGGCGTCGGCGGGGGAGCAGGCGGCGAGGCCGGCGGCCGCGAGCGCGGCGAGGCCGACACCCTCGAGGGTGCGGGCGCGGACGGGGTGGGGGAGCGGCACGGCGGGGGTCCTTCCGGGGTGGTGACGCACGGGTGGGGAGACCGGGCGTGCCGGTCTCCCCACCCGTCAGGCGTGCAGGTGCGGGGCGGGTGTCAGCCCTCGGTGCCCTCGTCCTCGTGCGCGTGCTCGTCGTGCGCGTGCTCGTCCTCGGCGTGCGCGTCGTCGCCCTCGGCGTGCTCGTGGGCGTGCGCGCCGTGCTCGGCGGCCGCGCCGGAGACGCCGGTCAGCTCGTTCGGCACGACGTCCAGCTCACCGGTCAGCCACACCTCGCCGGTCTCGACGTCGACCGCGTGCACGGTGCTGGTCGCGGGGTCGGTGATGTACGCGGAGCCGTCCAGGACGGTGATCGCCGGGCGCGGCTCCTGCCAGACCTCGGACTCCTCCCACGCGTCGATGACCGGGATCGAGCGGACCAGCGTGCCGGTCTCGGGGTCGATGACGTGCAGGGCGCCGTCGGTGCCCAGCACCAGGGCCTCGCCGGCGTCGCCGCGGGCGAGCGACCGGAACGTGTACGACGCCGGCAGGTCGACCAGCCGCAGCGACGCGTCGCGGGTGTCGATCAGCGAGACGCGGGTCGGGCGCTCCAGGTCGGCGTCGGGGTCGACCTTGTAGTCGCCGAGCACGAACGGGGAGGCCTCGGTGCCGGCCTGGTTGCCGATGCGGCCGTAGGCGTCGGGCGCCTGGACCTTGCTGATGGTGCCGCCGGAGTAGATGACGGCGCCGTCCTCGCAGCCGATGACGACGGCCTCGCCCGCGGCCATGGCCTCGCCGTGCACGCCCGGGCACTGGTCGGAGGCGGCGATCTCCGCGCCGTCCGCGTCCAGGACGCGGATGCCGGTGCGGCCGTCCTCGGTGCCCTCGGACACGACCAGGCTGCCGTCGGTCAGCTCCACCGCGACGCCGTGGTGCGCGGCCGGGAGCGTCACCTCGCGGGTCTCGGCGTCGGCGTCGCCCAGCTCGTCGGAGTCGACGACGGTGATGGTGCCGGTGCCGTCGTCGAACAGCGCGGTGCGACCCTCGTGCGGCACGACGTGGCCCGGCTTCTCGGCGGCCCACAGCACGTCGGTGAGCACCGGGTCCCCGGTGTACGAGTGCGTGTGGTCGCCGTGCGGCTCGGTCCAGGTGCCGGCGTCGAGCGTCTGGAAGCCACCGGTGGTCGAGACCATCACGTGCCGGTTGTCGCCGGCGCCGTTGACGCGGTTGAAGCCCTCGAGGGGCAGGTCCGCGACGAGCTCGAGCGTGGAGGCGTCGAGCACCTGGATGCCGCCGTCGTAGGTGAGCACGAGGCGCGGCTTGGCCGTGGCGACCTCGGTGGCGACGGGGGTGGTGGTCTCGTCCGGGGTGGCGGACGCGGCGGCCGAGCCCGCGTCGTCCTGCGCGCAGGCGGCGAGCAGGGTGACGGACAGGCCGAGGCCGAGGGCCGCGGCGAGGCGCGGCCGGAGGCGGGGGCGGGTCGTGGAGATCATGGCCGCACGCTAACACAAGTGATACTCAGTCTCATTACAGGTAGGCGGAGCGGGCGGTCCGGGTCAGCACGTAACCTCGACGCGAGTCGCTGGACCGGACAGGGCTCGACGGGTCGGAGGACGAGGGGTACGGCATGGACCTGCTGCTGATCGGGGTCGTCGCGGCCGTCGCGATCGTGACGGTGACGGCCCTCGCGCCGCGGGTCGGGGTCTCCGCCCCGCTGCTGCTGGTCGCGCTCGGCGTCGCCATCAGCCTCGTCCCGGCGGTGCCCGCGGTGGAGATCGAGCCGGAGTGGATCCTCGGGGTGGTCCTGCCGCCCCTGCTGTACGCGACGTCGGTGTCGATGCCGACGATGGACTTCCGGCGCGACCTCACCGCGATCAGCGGGCTCTCGGTGCTGCTCGTCGTGGCCACGTCGGTGGTGCTGGGGCTGCTGTTCTCCTGGCTGGTCCCCGGCGTCTCGCTCGCCACCGGCATCGCGCTGGGCGCCGTGCTCAGCCCGACCGACGCGGTGGCGACGTCGATCGTCCGGAAGTCCGGCGTGAGCCCGCGCATCGTGACGGTGCTCGAGGGCGAGAGCCTGCTCAACGACGCGTCCGCGCTGGTGCTGCTGCGGTCGGCCGTGGCCGCGACGGCCGCGTCGGTGTCGCTGTGGGAGGTCGGGACGGACTTCCTGTTCGCCGTCGTCGTGGCGGTGGTGATCGGCGCGCTGGTCGGCAAGGTCAGCCTGATGGTCCGCACCCGGGTGTCCGACCCGCACCTGACGACCGCGATCTCGTTCATCGTGCCGTTCGTCGCGTACATCCCGGCGGAGCACCTGGACGCCTCCGGGCTGGTCGCGACCGTGGCCGCGGGGCTGGTCGCCGGGTCGGGCAGCGTCCGCCTCCGGCCGCAGGACCGGATCGCGGAGGCCGCCAACTGGCGCACGCTGGAGCTGCTGCTCGAGGGCGCGGTGTTCCTGCTGATGGGGCTCGAGCTGTACGGGCTGGTGGTCGAGGTGCGGGAGGACCACGGCAGCCTCTGGGTCGCGATCGGCCTCGGGGCGATGGCCGCCGCCGTGGTGCTGGTCGTGCGCGCGGGCTACGTCGCCTTCCTGCTGGCGACGCTGCGGCGGCGGGCCCGGCGCGGCGTCACGATGCGCGGCTACCTGAGCGCGATCAACGACCGCACGGACGCGCTGCAGTCGATGAGCCCCGAGGAGCGGGCCCGGGTCCGCGCGCCGGCCCCGCCGCCGGGCGCGCGCCGGCGGCTGCTCCGACGGCGCCGTCCGGTGCTCGACCCGCAGGCGCCGCCCGAGAAGCGGTTCGCCGCCCTGCGCGCGCGGGTCACGCGCCGCATCGCCGACATCGACTACCTGCAGGCCGAGCCGCTGGGTCCGCGGGAGGGCGTCGTGCTCGTCTGGGCCGGGATGCGCGGCGTGGTCACGCTGGCGGCGGCCCAGTCCCTGCCCCGCGAGACCCCGCACCGGGCGCTGCTGCTGCTGGTGGCGTTCGTGGTCGCCGCGGGCACCCTGCTGGTCCAGGGCGGCACGCTGGGCTGGGTGGTGCGCCGGCTCGGGCTCGCGCGCGACGGCGAGGACGACCGCGCGGAGCTGGACCGGCTCACGGGGGAGATGATGCGCGCCGCCACCGAGATGCTCGACCGCCCCGACCTGTGCCGGCCCGACGGCTCCGCCTACGCGCCGGTGGTGCTGGAGCAGGCGCGGCGGATCTCCCAGCGGCAGAAGGAGCAGGTCGACGACGACGTGGCCGCCGACGAGGACCGGGCGTCGGTCGCCGCCCAGGTGCGCGAGCTCCGGCTGGCCGTGCTCGACGCCCAGCGCGACGCGCTGCTGCGGCTCCGGGACCTCGGGACCGCGAGCTCCGGGGCGCTGACGGAGGCGCTGAAGGTGCTGGACGCGGACCAGATCAGCCTGGAGCTGCGCGCCCGCGACTGACCCCGCCCCGGCCCCGCCGACCCGCACCACCGCCGAGGTGGCAGAGCGCGCCTGCGCCGACGACCTCGCGCACAGGCGCCCGCTGCCACCTCGGCGGACGCCCCGCCGGGGGTCAGGGCTGCGGCGGGCGGGGCGTGAGGGCGTAGTACGCGCGGTCCCGGTAGACGAGCGGGGCGGCGTCCGGCCGCGCGCCGTGCTCCAGGGCGCGGACGGAGACCAGGAAGCTGGTGCCGACCGGCGTGCGCTGCACCACCCGCGCCCGCACCCAGCACAGGGCGTCGTCCAGCACGGGCTCCCCGCTCGGCAGCCGGGACCAGCCGCCGCCGGCGAACCGGTCCACCCCGCGCGCGGCGAACCGCGCGGACAGGTGCGCCTGGTCGTCGGCGAGGAACGACACGACGAGCGTCGGGGCCTCGGCCAGCGCGGGCCAGGACGACGAGCCCGAGTCGATGGAGAACGCGAGCAGCGGCGGCGCGGCGGAGACCGAGATGACCGACGTCGCCGTGAAGCCCACGGGGCCGTCGGGGCCGTCCAGCGCGATCACCGCGACCCCGGCCGCGTGCCGGCGGAACACCGCCTTGTACTGGTCGGGGGTCAGCTGCGGCTCGTCCTGCTCGGCGAGCCGGGCCTCGAGGTCCCGCAGGTCGGTGCCGGCGCTCACCGGGCACCACCCGTCGCGGCGCGCAGGGCCGCGCCGTCGGTCGCCCACCAGGCGGCCAGGTGGTCGTGCAGCGCCGGCAGGTCCCCGGCGTTCACCACCAGCGAGCGCGTCGGGACGACGGCACCGAGCTCGACCAGGACCGGGCGCAGGTGCACCTCGCCGACCAGGGCGTGCGCCGGATCGCCCGGCACGACCAGCGGCACCGCGACGACCCCGGCGAGGCCGCGCGGGCCGTACAGGTCGAGGAACGCCTTGAGCAGGCCGGTGAACGACGCCTTGTGGACGGGGGTCGCGACGACCAGGACGTCGGCGGCCGCCACGGTGCGCAGCGCGGCGTCGGCGCGCGGGTGCTCGGCGGCCAGGAGCTCGAGCGCCAGGTCCGCCAGGTCGACCTCGGCCGGGGCCGGCGCCGCCCCGGCGGCTGCGGCGCCGGCGGGCTGCAGCCACGCGGTCAGCCGCTCGCCGACGGCGCGGGCGGCCGCGGCGGTGCGCGAGCCGGGGCGCGGGTTGCCGGTGAGGACGACCACGGCGGGCGGGCGGGACCCGGACGCGGTGGCGGGCACGGCGTCGGGGGCGGTGCCGGGCGCGGTGCCGGGCGTCGGGAGGGTCAGCTGGGTCACGGTGGCTCCAGGTGGTGCGGTGGTCGGTCGGTGGGTCCGGCGGGTCAGATCGCGGTGCCGGGGTTGAGCAGCCCGCGCGGGTCGAGGGCGTCCTTGATGCGGCGCAGGGTGGTGCGGGCGACCGGGTCGAGCGCGTCGTCCAGCCAGTCGCGCTTGAGGACGCCGACGCCGTGCTCGCCGGTCAGCGCGCCGCCCAGGTCGAGCGCCAGCGCCACGACGGCGTCGACGGTCTCCTGGACCCGGGCGGTGACGACGCCGTCGTCCGTGAGCACGAGCGGGTGCACCACCCCGGCGCCGGCGTGCGCGAAGGTGAAGACGGGCACGCCGGTGCGGGCGCTGATCGCCGCGATGCCCCGGACGGCCGCCGCGAGCGCCGACGGGGGCACCGCCACGTCCTCGATGAGCACCCGGCCGCGGCGTTCGACGGACGGCAGCGCGCGGCGGCGGACGGCGACCAGCCGCTCGGCCTGCACGGGGTCGTCCGTGACGTCGACGCGCACCGCCGTGCGCCGGAGCAGGTCCGCGGCGGTGCCGGCGTCCTGGGCCGCGGCCGCGCCCTCGGTCTGCACCAGCAGGAAGGCGCCGCCGGCATCGGCGAGCGTGGTGCCCTCCGCGTCGTCGACGGCCCGCAGCGTGGCGGCGTCGAGCAGCTCGAGGGTGACCGGGCGCAGGCCGGCGGCGCCGAGCGCGGTGGCGCCGGCCGCGGCCGCCTCGACGTCGGCGAACACGGCGGCGACCGTCCCGGTGCGCACCGGCAGCGGCACCAGCCGCAGCGTCGCGCCGACGACGATCCCGAGCGTGCCCTCCGACCCGACGAACAGCGAGGTCAGGTCGTAACCGGTGACGCTCCGGGCGGCGCCCGGGCCGGTCCGGAGCAGGGAGCCGTCGGCGAGCACCACGTCGAGCGCGAGCACGGCCTCGCGGGTGGCGCCGTGCGCGGCGCAGCGCAGCCCGCCGGCGTTGGTGGCGATGTTGCCGCCGATGCTCGAGATGTCGACGCTGCCCGGGTCCGGCGCGTACCGGAGCCCGTGCGCCCGCGCCGCGCGGTCGACGTCGGCGGTCAGCACGCCCGGGCCCGCGACCGCGAGGGAGTCCGCGGGGTGCACCACCAGGTGGTCCAGGCCGCGCAGGTCGAGCACCACCTGGCCCGGGCCGGCTGCCGCGGCACCCGCGAGACCGGTGCCGGCGCCGCGGGGGACCAGCGGCACGCCGTGCTCGCCGGCCCACCGGACGGTGGCGACCACGTCGTCCACGGTGCGTACCCGGACGACCGCGTCGGGCGCACCGGCCGGCGCCCAGCCGGAGCGGTCGGTGCGGGCGGCGGTGCGCGACGCGACGTCGCGGTCCAGGCGGGTGACGCGGGGCGCGAGGTCGTCCAGCACGACGTCGGGCACCGGTGTGCCGGTCGGCAGCACCCCGGCGGCGACGGCGGTCACGCGCCCGCCGCCGTCGCGTCGCGCACGATCACCGGGGCGTCGGCGCCGAGCCGCAGCCGCTCGAGGAACAGCACCACCGTGGCCGCGGCGGAGCGGTGCTGGACGTCGTTCAGCACGTCGTGCAGCACGCGGTCGAGCACGGCGACCGAGGCGCCGAGCCGGCGGTAGACCGGCAGCGCGTCCTCGACCGGGCTGATCGGGTCCGCGCCGCCGTGCAGGGCGAGCGCCGGGACGCCCAGCGGGCGGTCGTCGACGGCCGCCGGCGTCGTGCCGGACGTCAGGACCCCGCCCAGCGCCCCACCGCCCAGCAGCTCACCACCCAGGAGCCCGGCGGAGCGCGACGTCGCCGCGGTGTCGATGCCGCCCCGGGCCGCGCGACCCAGCACGCTCCGGTGGTTCGGGCAGGCGGTGCGCCCCGCGAGCTCGGCGTCCCAGGACCCGCCCCACGGTGCGCCGAGCGGACCGGGCCGGGTCGGCAGGCCGGCGAGGACCACGCCGTCGAGCGCGGGGGTGCCGTCCGGGGACGACGCCGCGAGCCGCCGGGCGACCCGGACCGCGGTGAGCGCGCCGGCGTCGGACCCGAGCAGCACCCGCGGGGCGGGCAGGTCGGGGTCGGCGAGCAGCGTCTCGACGGTGCCGGCCGCTGCGGGGTCGTCGTCCACGGCCACGACGCGGTAGGCGTCGGCGGCGAGCCGGCGGCCGAGCCGCTCGTACACCTCGGGCGTCTCCCCGCGCCCGGCCAGGACCACGACGGTGCCGCGGACGGCGATGCCCTCGGGCCCGGTCCAGGTGCGCGTGGCGGCTGCGGGTGCGCCGCCCGGGGCCGCCCCGAGGGCCGCGGGCCGTGCGGGGTCGTTCGACCACGCCGACCACGACCCCGGGTACAGCACCGGCGTGAACCCCGCGACCGTGAGGGCCAGCGCCTCGTGCGCCGCGGTGACGCCGGAGCCGCAGTACACGCCGACCGGCTCGTCGGCGCGGGCGCCGAGGTCCCCGAACCGCGCGCGCAGGGTGTCGGGCGCCAGCAGCCGGCCGTCGGGCCCCACGTTGGCGGCGGTCGGTGCGCTCACCGCCCCGGGCACGTGGCCGGGCCGCGGGTCGACGGGCTCGGTCTCGCCGCGGTACCGCGCACCGGCGCGGGCGTCCAGCAGCAGGCCCTCACGGGCCAGGGCTGCGGCGGCGTCGGCGTCCAGGGTGGGCAGGCCGCCGCCGGTCAGCAGCACGTCGCCGGTCTCGGGCTCGGGCTCGTCACCCGTGGCCAGCGGCAGCCCGGCGTCCTGCCAGCCGGCCAGCGGCCCGTCCAGGACCCGCACGTCGGCGACGCCGGCCCAGCGCAGCAGCCACCACGCGCGGGCGGCGGACTGCCCGGCCGCGTCGTCGTAGACCACCACGGTGTCGCCGGCGCGCAGGCCCCAGCGGCGGGCCGCGGCCTGCAGGTCGGCCACGTCCGGCAGCGGGTGCCGGCCCGCGGTGGCGGGGCCGCCGTGCGCCGCGAGGTCGGCGTCCAGGTCGACCAGCACGGCGCCCGGCAGGTGCCCGGCGCGGTAGGCCGGCCGGCCGTCGGGCTCGGCGAGCGTCCAGCGGACGTCGAGCACCCGCACCGGCGCGGGCCCGGCCAGGAGGTCGGCCAGAGCACGCGGGTCGATCAGGTGGGTGGTGGCGGGAGAGGGGACGGCGACGCGCTCGGCGGTGGTGGTCATGCGAGGTCCTCCTGGTGGGTCGGCGTGGGGGCCGTGGGGGTGGCGACGAGGGCGGCGAAGAACCGCTCCAGCGCGCCGAGCGCGGCGGCCTCGAGGTCGAGGTCCAGGCCGCGGCGGACGGCGAGGTGCACGGCGACGGCGCCGAGCGGGGGCAGGTCGTGCCGCTCGACCAGCCCGGCGGGGTGCGCGCCCGCGCTGGGCAGCACCGCGACGCCGAGGCCGGCGCGTGCGGCGCCGATGACGCCCTCGAGGCTCGTGGACTCCGCGGTGACCTCGACCTGGTGGCCCGCCGCGCCGAGCTCGGCGAGCGCCCGGCGGCGCATCCCGCACGGCTCGGAGTACGCGACGAGCGGGACGGGCTCCCCGGGGCCGGGCAGCGGCAGGCCGGGCCTGGCGTACCAGCGCAGCGGGAGCGTGCCGACCTGGCGGCCGGGGGTGTCCGGCGTGGTCGACAGCAGGATCGCGACGTCGATGGTGCCCCTGGCGACGGCCTCCGTCATCTGCGTGGACCGGTCGATGGCGAACCGCACCGGCCGGTCCGGGTAGGCCGCGCGCAGCGTGCCGAGCAGGGCCGGCAGCACCTGCTCGGCGGCGGTCTCGGTGGACCCGATGACCACGGTCCGGCGGCTGGAGGCGTCCAGCCGGGCGAGCGCCTCGTCGTGCACCGCGAGCAGGTGCCGGGCCTCGCCGAGCAGCCGCTCCCCGGCGGGGGTGAACCGCGCCTGCCGGCCGTGCCGCTCGACCAGCGTCTGCCGGAGCCGCTTCTCCAGGCCGCGCACGTGCTGGCTGACGGTCGGCTGGCTCAGGTGCAGCGCGGCCGCCGCGCGCCCGAAGCCGCCGCAGTCGGCGATCGCGACGAACGAGCGCAGCTGCGCGAGGTCCAGCGCGGCGGTCACGGTGCGACCTCGCCCGCGGCGACCACGTGCCGGCCCCCGGGGATCGCGGCCAGCAGCGCGCGGGTGTACTCCGCCTGCGGGTCGGCGAACACGGCGGCGGTCGGACCGTGCTCGACCACCCGCCCGCGGCGCAGCACCGCGACGTGGTGCGACACCTGCGCGACGACGGCCAGGTCGTGCGACACGAGCAGGTAGGACACGCCGAGGTCCCGCTGCAGCTCCACCAGCAGGTCGAGGATCTGCGCCTGCACCGAGACGTCCAGCGCGGAGACCGGCTCGTCCAGCAGCAGCAGCTGCGGGTCCAGCGCCAGCGCGCGGGCGATGGCGACCCGCTGCCGCTGCCCGCCGGACAGCTCCGCGGGCAGCCGGGCCAGGTAGGAGGCCGGCAGTCCGACCCGGTCCAGCAGCTCGCGCGCCCGGGCGACCCGGGACGCGCGGTCGCCGACCCGGAACGACACCAGCGGCTCCACGACGCTCTCCAGCACCGTGAAGCGCGGGTCCAGGGCGGCGAACGGGTTCTGGTGCACCAGCTGCACCCGACGCCGCACCGGTCGCCAGCGACGCCAGGACGCGGCGGTGAGGTCCTCCTCGTCCAGCAGCACGCGGCCGGACGTCACCGGCTGCAGCCCGAGGGCGACGCGCAGCGCGGTGGTCTTGCCGGAGCCGGACTCGCCGACGACGGCCAGGGTCTGGCCGGCCGGGACCGTCAGGTCCACGTCGTCCAGCGCGCGCAGCGGCGCTCGTCCCGGCAGCGGGAACTCGACGGTCGCGCCGGTCAGCCGCAGCACCGGCCGGGCGGGCTCGGGGTCGGTGAACCGCGGCTGCACGCGGCCGTCGGTGCCGAGCCCGGGCGCCGCCGCGATCAGCCGGCGGGTGTACGCCTCCTGCGGGTCGACCAGCACGTCGGCGGGGCGGCCCTGCTCGACGACGCGGCCGTCCTGCAGGACCAGCACCCGGTCGGCGCGGTCGGCGGCCACGGCCAGGTCGTGCGTGATGATCAGCAGCGCGATGCCCTGCTCCCGCACGAGCCGCTCCAGGTGGTCCAGGATCGTCCGCTGCACCGTGACGTCCAGGGCCGAGGTCGGCTCGTCGGCGACCAGCAGCCGGGGCCTGCCCGCGAGCGCCAGCGCGATCAGCGCCCGCTGGCGCAGCCCGCCGGACAGCTCGTGCGGGTACTGCCGGGCGCGCAGCCCCGGGTCGTCCACGCCGGCCTGGGCCAGGGCCTCGAGGACCTCGGCGCCGACGGCCGGCCGCGGGACGCCGCGGAGCCGGACGGCCTCGGCCACCTGCGCGCCGACCCGGCGCGTCGGGTTCAGCCCGACCATCGGGTCCTGCGGCACCAGGCCGACCACGCCGCCGCGGACCGAGCGCAGCACGCGCTCGCCGGCGCGGGTGAGGTCGACGCCGCCGACCTCGACGCGGCCCGCGGTGATCCGGCCGGACCGGGGCAGCAGGCCGAGCAGCGTGTGGGCGGTGGTCGACTTGCCCGAGCCGGACTCCCCGACCAGGGCGACGACCTCCCCGGGGGCGACCTCCAGCGAGACGCCGCGCACCGCCGGGGCGCCGCGGCCGTAGGTGACCTCCAGGTCGCTGATGCGGGCGACGGGCTGCGGGCGGGGCACGGCGGTCACCGGCCGACCTCCTCGAGGGTCTTGGCCACGTGGTTCAGCGCGAAGACCAGCAGCCCGACGAACAGGCCGGGCAGCAGGCTGAGCCAGGGGCTGGTCACCAGGTAGCTCCGGCCGGCGGAGATGAGGGTGCCCCACTCCGCCGCGGGCGGCTCGGCGCCGAACCCGAGGAACGACAGCGCGGCGACCGCGATGACGGCGGCCCCGAAGTCGAGCACCGCGAGAACGGCGACGGGCCCCCAGGAGTTCGGCAGCACGTGCCGGACCAGGACGCGCCCCCACGAGGCGCCGCCGGTGCGGGCCGCCTCGACGTACGGGAGCGTCCGGACCCGGAGCACCTCGGCCCGGGTGGTGCGGGCGAACCCGGGCACGATCCCGATGCCGACGGCGATCGCGACCGGCACGGTGCCGAACCCGACCGCGGTGACGATCGCCAGCGCGAGCAGCAGGCCGGGGACGGCGAGCAGCACGTCCACGCCGCGCATGAGCACCGCGTCGACCCAGCCGCCGAGGAACCCGGTCAGCAGGCCGATGACCAGGCCGCCGGCCAGCGCGATGCCGATCGCGAGCGCGGTGGCCTGGATGGTCAGCAGCCCGCCGTGCAGGACCCGGGCGAACAGGTCGCGGCCCAGCTCGTCGGTGCCGAACGGGTGCGCGCCGCTCGGCGGCAGCAGCTTGTCCGCCGGGACGGTGGCGTACGGGTCGACGGACGTGAACAGCGTCGGGGCGAGCGCGGAGACCAGCACGAACGCGACGAACACCGCGGCGAGCAGGAAGCCGGGCCGGCGCACGAGGGCGCGGGCGGTCGCGACCCGGCGCGCGCCGCGGCCGTGCTCGGTGAGCGCGCGACGACGGGCCCCGGCCGCGCGGGTCGTCGGGGGTGCCGGGGTCGGGACCGGGAGCGTCCGGGTGGCCGAGCGGGTCAGGTCGAGGGTCATCGGGTCACCGCCTTCGGGGTGCGGGTGATGCGCGGGTCGAGCAGCGGGTAGAGCAGGTCGACCAGGAGGTTCACCGCGACGAACGCGGCGGCGGCCAGCACCACGACCGCCTGGACGACGGGCACGTCCTGGGTCAGCACGGCCTCCTGGGCGAGCGTGCCGACGCCCTGGCGGGCGAAGATCGTCTCGGTGACGATCGCGCCGGTCACGGTGCCGCCGACCAGCAGGCCGAGGATGGTCAGCGTCGGCAGGGCGGCGTTCCGGAACGCGTGCCGCCACTGGATCGCCGCCCGGGACAGCCCGGTCGCGCGGGCGGTGGTGATGTAGGGCTCGGCGAGCGTGTCGGCGAACGACCGGGTCAGCACCTGGGCGAGCGCGGCGGCCGTCGGGATCGCCATGGTGACCGCCGGCAGGACCAGCGCCCGCCAGTCGGCGCTGCCGGTCGACGGCAGCCAGCCGAGCGAGAACGCGAACACCTGGATCAGCAGCAGCCCGACCCAGAACGACGGGAACGCGACGCCCACCGAGGGCAGCCGGGTCAGCACCGCGCGAGCCGGGCGCCACCGCACCGCGGTCGCCAGCGCCGCGACCGCGACCCCGGAGACCAGAGCCAGGGCGAGTGCCAGCGCGCTGAGCTGCAGCGTGCCGGGCAGCCGGTCCGCGATCAGCGTGGTGACCGGCAGGCCCTTGGTGATCGACGTGCCGAAGTCGCCGCGCAGGGCGCCGGTCAGCATCGACCCGTACTGGGCCAGCACCGGCTGGTCCAGGCCGTACCGGGCCTGCGCTTGCGCCAGCTGCTCCGGGGTGAGGGAGTCGACCTCGACGTTGTTGGCGGACAGCAGCAGCGCCAGCGGGTCCGACGGCAGCAACCAGAGGATCGCGAACGTCACCGTGTACGCGGCCCACAGCACGAGGACCGCCTGGCCGACCCGGCCGAGCAGGTAGCCCGCCAGGCCCAGCCGCCGGGCCGCGGCGCCGGTGCCGGACCGGGGCGCGAGCGCCTCGCCGGCGGTGGCGACGACGGCCGTCACGACGTGATCCAGGTGTCCGCGAAGTCGCCGAACGACTCCGAGGTGAACCGGAACCCGTGCACCTCGGCGGCCACGCCGGCGGTCTGCACCCGCTCGAACGTCGGGAACGCCAGCGCGTGGTCCAGGTAGTACTGCTGCAGCTCGCCGTAGACCGCCGCGCGCTCCGCGGGGTCGAGGGTCGCGGTGCCACGGTCGAGCAGCGCCTGCACCTGCGTGGCCTGCTCGGGGGTGAGGGCGTTGACCGCCTGCGCCTGGGAGCCGGCGTACCGGGCGTCGACGATCCACTGGATCACGCCGGGGTCGGCCCGGGTGTAGTAGGTGGAGATGAGGTCGTAGTCGCCCGCCGACAGCACCTCGGACCGCTGGGCGGCCGTGATGACGTCCAGCTGCAGGTCGATGCCGACCGCCTTGAGCTGGTCCTGGATCAGCTGGTCGCCGGAGGAGAACTGCGCGACCACCGGCGTGTGCAGGGTCAGGCGCTCGCCGTCGCGGTACCGGTAGCCGTCCTCGTCCAGCTCCCAGCCGGCCTCGTCCAGCAGCGCGGCGGCGCCGTCGGGGTCGAAGGCGAGGTCGTCGGAGTGGTCGGCGTAGGCCGGCGTCGTCGTGTCGTAGATGCTGGTGACGGACGGGTACTCGGCCCCGAACACCGTGCTGGCGTAGGTCTCGCGGTCGATGGCCTGCTGCAGCGCCCGCCGGACCCGCTCGTCGGCCAGGACCTTGCCCTCGGCGAGGTTCGGGTAGTAGTTGTTCGCCGGGCCGGGCAGGGAGCGGCTGACCACGGAGTCGCCGCCGGAGGCGATCAGCGCCTGGTCGTTCTCGCTGATCGGGTTGCGCGGCCACGCGATGTCGATGGCGTCCGAGGTGAGCTGGCCGACGCGGACGGAGTCCTCGGCCACGTAGGTGAACGTGATCCCGTCCAGGTACGCCTCGCCGGTGTTCTCCCGCAGGGTGGAGCCCCACGCGTAGCCGTCGCGCCGGGTCAGCACGGTCCGCTCGGCCGGCGTGTACTCGTCGAGCACGAACGGCCCGGACCCGACGACCTCCCCGAGGCAGCGCTGCTCGGGGGTCGCCGCGTAGGACGAGGCCGCGAGGATCGCGAGGTTGGTCGTCGACGTGCCCTGCAGGAAGGACGCGTTCGGGGTGTCGAAGTGCACCACGACGGTGTCGTCGTCCACCACCTCGGTCGACGCGTAGCCGGCCAGGTAGACGCCGCCGTACGCGGTCGGCAGCTCCTCGAGCGTCGCCGCGCCGCTGTCGAGCGCGAGCCGCACCGACTCCGCCGTGAACGGCGTGCCGTCCGAGAACGTCACGTCGGTGCGCAGGTCGAAGGTGTACGCCAGCCCGTCGTCGGACACGGACCACTCCGTGGCGAGCCACGGCACCAGCTCGCCGGTCTCCGGGTCCTGGTCCGTGAGCGAGTCCGCGAAGTTCCGGATCACCGTGCGGTGCTCGATCCAGTACGTCTGGAACGGGTCGACGCAGGAGAACGCCGCGTTGTCCGGGAAGAAGGCGACGTCGAGCGTGCCGCCGGCGACCGGGTCGCCGACGTCGGCGCCGGCAGCGCCTCCGGTGCCGGCGGTGCCCCCGCCGGACGCCGAGCACGCGGACAGGGCCAGCACGGAGACGAGCACGGGGACGACGGCCTGCGCAGCGCGGCGGCCGGGGGAGCGGGAGAGGGTCACGGTGGTCCTCGCGGGATCGGGGAGGGACAGGGGGTCAGGCGGGGTCGGCGAGCGTGCGCCGGCCCGCGGCCAGCAGCGCGGCGTCGTCCTGCGGCGGGTGCACGCGGGACGCCAGCACGTCGCGCAGGTGCCGCTCGAGCGGGCGGTGCCGGGTCAGGGCGGGGTTGCCCAGCGCGGCGACGGCGGTCTCGACCGCGGTGATCGCGGCTCGGGTGGCGAGCAGCTTGGCGACGCCCGTGCGCGGCCCGGCGGCGGGGTCGCCCGCGTCGATCCGGGCGGCCAGGCCGAGCAGCACCTCCTCCGCCTGCACCAGCTGGGCCTCGACCTCGCCGGCCACCTGCTGGATGCGCTCGGTGGTGGCGATCGGCCGGCCGAGCGAGGTGGGGACGCGCTCGCGGGCGAACCGCACGAGGAACGCCTGGGCGGCGCGGCCGACGCCGACGTAGAGCGCCGGGACGCCGAGCGCCACGGGTCCCCAGCCGCCGGCCTGGTCGCCGCGGCCGACCCGGGACACCGGGACGCCGCGGAAGTGCTCGGCCGGGATGGTGACCCGGTCGTACACGACGTCGTGCGTGCTGGTCGCGCGCTGACCGAGGTGGTCCCAGGTGCGCTCGACCCGGACGCCCGGCGCGTCGCCCGGCACGACCGCGTGCGCGACCTCGGGCTCGCCCGACGGGCCGTGGTGGTCCACGGCCCACACCAGGTGGTACGCGAGCCCCTCGGAGCCGGTGGCGAAGCCCTTGCGGCCGTCGACGACCCAGCCGTCGCCCGTGCGGGTCGCCGTCGTCGCGGGCAGTCCGCCGCGCGCCGGTGCGCCCCACTCGGGCTCGGCCCGCACGGCGTTGAGCAGCGTGGGTTCCGTCGCCGAGCGGGCGACGACCGCGGCGTACACGTCCTCCGGCCACCAGGGTGCCCGGTCCTGCAGGGTGTGCTGCGCGATCGTCATCGCGGCGATCAGGGCCACGGCCGGGTCGCCCTGGCCGAGCGCCTCCAGGACGCGGACCGTGTCGACGGCCGTCAGCGGCCGGCCGCCGTACCGCGTGCCGACGCCGAGCGTCAGCAGGCCGGCCCCGTGCAGCACGCGGATGCCGTCCCACGGGAACTCCGCGGTGCGGTCGTGCCGCTCCGCGTGCTCGGAGAGCCGCGCGGTGACCGTGGACAGGGCGGCGTCGGACAGGTCGGGTGCGACGAGCGCGGGCGCCGCGGCGGTGGCGGTCACGCGGACGCCCCGGCCGGCACGCGCCGGCCGGCCCCGTCGGCCCCGTCGGCACGGGCTGCCCCGTCGGCGAGCGGCAGCGGCGGCTGCGCGACGACCTCGCCGCGGCGGCCCGTGGCCTCGCGGTGCGCCAGCTCCTCGCGGACCAGCGGCAGCAGGTAGCGGCCGTAGTCGATGGCGTCGTTCAGGTTGTCGTACCCGCGGACCGAGATCAGGTCGGCACCGAGGTCGACGTAGTCGAGGATCGCGGCGGCGACCGTCTCCGGCGTGCCGACCAGGGCGGTCGACGCGCCACGGGCGCCGGTCGCGGTCGCGGTCGGCGTCCACAGCGCCCGGTCGTGCAGGTCGCCGCGGGCCGCGATCTCGAGCAGCCGCTGCGAGCCGACGTTCGCCGGCCCCGTGGCTCCCGGCGTCTGCACCCAGCCGCCGCGGTACAGGCCGCCGGGCTGCCCGGCGCCGGCGGAGCGCGACTCCAGGACCGCGAGCGTGCGCTCGGCCTTCTCCCAGGCGAGCTCCTCGGTCGGCGCGATGATCGGCCGGAACGTGACCCAGGTGCGCGGGGTGCCGGTGCGGCCCGCGGCCCGGGCGGCGGCGGCCACCCGGTCGATCTGCTCCCGGGTGTCGGCCAGCGGCTCGCCCCACAGGCCGAAGATGTCGGCGAGCGCGCCGCCCTGGGCGTACGCCTCCGCGCTGGAGCCGCCGACCGAGACCGGGATGGTGCCGTGCACCGGCCGCACGTGCGAGACGAAGTCCTCGAACCGGTAGTACGTCCCGGCGTGGTCGAACGGCTCGGTCTCGGACCAGACCCGGCGCAGGATGCGGAGGTACTCCTCCTGCCGGGCGTACCGCTCGGCCTTGCCCAGCCGGTCGCCCTCGCGGGCCTGCTCGTGGTCGTCGCCGCCGGCGATGAGGTGCACCACCGCGCGGCCCCCGGACAGCTGGTCGAGCGTGGCCAGCTGCTTGGCGGCGACCGTGGGGTAGACCGTGTTCGGCCGCAGCGCGACGATCGGGCGGAGCCGCTCCGTGACCTGGGTGAACGCCGCGGCGATGCCGAACGGGTCGTGGCCGGAGGACCCGTAGGGGACCAGCGAGTAGTCGAACCCGCCGTCCTCCAGGACCCGGGCGTACCGGCGCAGGTACGCCACGTCGATCGCGGGGTCGCGCAGGCCGTTCAGCTCGTTGGACGGGTTGACGTTGATGGCGGAGATGAACTCGACGGTCATGGCGGTGCTGCCTCCTGCTGAGGGTCCGCCGGCGCGCGTCGGGGCGCACCGGCGGGGCGGACGAGGGTGTGCGGGACCGCACCCGCGGCGCCGGTGGGCGCAGGGGCGTGCGGTGGTGGTGCCGGGATACGGCGGGGTACGCGGGGTACGGCGGACGCGCGCCCGGACACCTGGACGCCGCCGCGGACGACGGCGACGACGGCCGGGAGGACGTGGGCGGCCCCGCGGATGCGGTGGGCCCGGTGCGTCAGCGGCTCGGCGTGCGCGTCCCCGCCACCGGTGCGGCGGACGCCGCCAGTGCGGGCGTCAGTGCCGGAGCGGTGCGCGGGGAGCCGGCGCAGCGGGGCGCGCGGGCGGACGCGTCGGGGCGTCCGCGGGTCGGCTCAGCGACCCGGACAGCGACAGGCGCGACCCGAGGAGGCCGGGGCGCCCAGCGGCGCGCGGCGGTCCAGGTGGGGGGTCGGGCTCATGACGGACACGCTAGGTCGGCGTCTCACCTGACGTCCAACGACGTTTCTGCATCTGGACTCATCGAACACGGTGATGAGTGCGCCGCAGGTCAGGGGAGCGGGCCACCGCGGGCGTCGAGCATCGCCTGCAGGGCGACGAGCTCGCGGTCCTGGGACCGCACGATGTTCTCCGCCAGCGCGACCACCTGCGGGCGCTGCGCGTGCTCGACGGCGTACTCCGCCATCTGCACGCCGCCCTCGTGGTGCGGGATCATCAGCTCCAGGAACAGCCGGTCGGCGTCGCTGTCGGTGGCGTCCGTGAGCCGGAGCATGTCCTCGCGCGACACCCACCCGGGCATCGCGGCGTAGCCGGTGGCGCCGTCGCCGGACGCGCCGGCGGTGGCGTGGGCGTGGTCGCCCGTCATCCAGGCCATCGGCGGGGCGGACGCGGCGACCGGCAGGCCCCACGTCGACAGCCAGCCGGCCATCTGGCCGATCTGGTTCTGCTGGGTCAGCAGGATGTCCAGGGCGACCGTGCGGACCTCCTCGTCGGTGCTGCGGTCCCGCACGAGCACGCTCAGCTCGACGGCCTGCGCGTGGTGCGCGGCCATGTCGCGGGCGAACCCCGCGTCGACGGAGCCGTCGGCCGCGGCGGTGATCGGCGGCTGGCGCGCGAGCAGCGCACCGACCAGCGCGCCGACGGCGAGGGCGGCCAGGACGACCACGACGAGCACGGCGCGCCCGCGACCGGAGCCGGCCGCGGGCGCGTCGTGCGGGTCGGGGGTGGTCACGCCGGGGTGCCCACGCCGCTCGAGCACGGGGCGCCGACCTCGGCCAGCTCCGGGTTCAGCAGGTACTTCTGGATGAAGACCGGCAGGCGCGGGTCGTCGGCGGACTCGACCTGGAGCTGGTAGCCCCAGGCGCTGATCGCGACGTCCGTGTCCATGCCCTCGAACGGCGTGACCAGCACGTAGCTCTGGTTCTCGGCGAACGCCTCGAGCGTGGCGACCTGGTCGGCGGGCAGCGACGGGTCGTAGGTGATCCAGACCGCGCCGTGCTCCAGGGAGTGCACCGCGTTCTCGCTCGGCACCGGCTCGGTGTAGACGCCGCAGTTCAGCCACGCGGCGTTGTGGTCGCCGCCGGCCGGCGGGGTCTGCGGGTAGTCGACGGCGGTCGTGACGTGGTTGAACGTCAGCCCGTCGAACGTCTCGACGCCCTCGATCTCCGCGGCGGCCTCGGCCTCGACGGCGGCCTTGTCGCGGCCGGCGTCGACGATCACCCAGGCGCTGATGCCGACCAGGGCGAGGACCAGGACGCCGGCGACGGAGCCGATGATCACGCCGCGACGGCGCTCGGACCGGCGCTGCTCGGCTCGGACGGCGGCCAGGCGGGCCTGGCGCTCGGCCGCGGTGGGACGGCGGTCGGGCATGAGGTGCTCCTGTCGGTGGTGCGGCACGGCGCGGGGCGCCGGTCGGTCCGCCGAGAATACTTGAAGTGTCTACTAATTGACAGGGACCGGCGTGGTGCCGGTGACCAGGAGGGCGTCGAGCGCCGCCGCGGGGCCCGGCCGGCCGAGCGCCCAGCCCTGCGCGGCGTCGCACCCGAGGTCCCGCAGCAGCGTCAGCGTGCGCAGGTCCTCGACGCCCTCGGCGACCACCCGCATCCCTAGAGCATGGCCCAGGTCGACCGTCGAGCGCAGGATCTCCGCGCAGACCCGGTCGTCGGCCGCGGGCGCCACGAAGGCACGGTCCACCTTGAGCACGGTGAACGGCAGCCGGCGCAGGTAGTCGAGCGACCCGTACCCCACGCCGTAGTCGTCCACCGCCAGGTGCACGCCGAGCTCGGCCAGCGCCCGCAGGGTGCGCTCGGCGCGGACCCCGTCCCGCATCGCCATGGTCTCGGTGACCTCGAGGCCCAGCGCGTCGGCCGTGAGCCCGTGCCGGTCCAGCGCGGCCCGCACGTCGTCGACCAGGCGGGCGTCGTCCAGGTCGTGCGCGGAGACGTTGACCGACACGGCGAACGCGGGCGACCCGGCCGCGCGCCAGCGGGCGCACTGCGCGAGGGCCGCGTCCAGCACGTGCAGGGTGACGGGGCGGACCAGCCCGGTGCGCTCGGCGGCCGGGATGAACGCGAGCGGCCCGAGCAGCCCGTGCTCGGGGTGCTGCCACCGCACCAGCGCCTCCGCGGCGTGCACCCGGCCGTCCGGCACCGTCGCGACGGGCTGGTAGTGCACCACGAGTTCCCCGCGGTCCACCGCGGCCGCGAGCCCGCGCAGCAGGTCGGCACCGGGCAGCACGGCGGAGGCGCTGCTGCAGTCGCCGGTCCGGTCCAGCGCGACCCGGTCCGGCCGGCCGCGTGCCACCGACAGGGCCGCGTCCGCACGCGCGGTCAGGTCGTCACCGGACGCCGGGCGCGCGGTGCCGACCGCGATCCCGACCAGCGCGCCGACGGCCAGGTCCATGCCGCGCACCGGGACGGGCGCCGCGAGCTGCTGCAGCAGGCGGCGTCCGGCCGCCTCGGCCTGATCGGGCCCGGTGACGTCCGCGGCCACCGCGAACACGTCACGGCCCATCCGGCCCACGGTCGTGCCCGGCTCGGCACCCGCGGCGACCACGCCGGCGACCGAGCGCAGCAGGTCGTCCGCCACCCCGTAGCCGAGGGTCTCGACGACCTCCCGGTAACCGTCGAGCGCCACCAGCAGCACCGCGGGCAGCGTGCCGGCGGGGGCGTCGTCGCTCCCGCGCTCCAGGTGCCGGGCGAGCCCGGTGGCGTTGGCCAGGCCGGTCAGCGGGTCCGTGACGGCGAGGTGCTCCAGGCGGGCGTGCTGCCGGCGCATCTGCTTGACCAGGCCGCCGAACCGGGTGAAGAACACCCCGATCAGCAGGACGCCGACCGAGCACACCTCGACCAGGTGCACGTCGCCGCCGCGCAGCGTCTCGACGATCATCGTCGCCGGCAGCACGCAGACGGACGCGACCAGGAACGTGAGGTGCATCCCGGTCAGGGCACCGTCGGGGCGGGGCGGGGCGACGTGCGCGGCGGACGGGTGCGCGGCGGCGGCCGCCAGCAGGACGTACCCGACGAGCCACATCGTGTCCAGCAGGTACGCGTACTCGTCGAGGACCGGCCAGGCGGCGCCCAGCTGGAACAGCACGTCCGCGAGCATGATCACGAGCACGGCGAGCGAGGTGAGCTGGTGGGCGCGGGACCAGCTGCCGACGGCGCCGAACGACCGGGCCAGCACCACCAGCAGCAGGGCGTCGCCCACCGGGTAGAGGGCGCCGATCAGCGTGGCGAGCGGGGCATCGGCCCACTCGGCCAGCGCCGGGTCGAGCACGAGCAGCCACAGCATGAGCAGACCGCCGCTCGCGACCATGACGGCGTCGAGCAGCCACACCGGGCGCTGGTCCCGCGGGGCGGGGAACGCGCGGACCAGGCCCGCGGCGAGCAGCGGGTACGAGGCGAGGTAGAAGACGTCGGCGAGTGACGGGAAGGGGTCGATGCCGAGCACCCGCTCGAGGAACGACCAGATCGCGTCCCCGACCACCCACGCGACCACGCCGAGCGCGAGGAGCACCCACGCCCGGCGCAGGGGGCCGCTCGCGCGCACCGCGGCCCTCCCTGCGGTCACCGCCGCGGCGGTGCCGATCGCCACGTACAGCGCGTCGCGACCCCCGCCCGCGGGCAGCACGGCGTGCAGCACGAGGGCGGCACCGACCACGAGGGCGGTGCGGCGCGGGTGGTGGGCAAGCGCTGTCACTCCGGTCCGATCGGCACCTGCGGCTCTTCCTTGACCTGTCAGGCGGGTGAGGCCGCACCGGCCCGTCTCGTCGAGCGCCCACCCGGGCCCGTGGTTAAGGTCGGGCCACCAGGGGCGGAACCGCCGCGCCCCGCGGAGGGGGCGTGCGTGAGGCAGCAGCTGGTGCTCCGGGTCATCGTGACGATCACGCTGGTCCTGGGCCTGAACTACGTCGTCTGGCGCTGGCTGGAGTCGGTGAACTGGTCCGCCTGGTGGATCGCCGTCCCGCTCGTCGTCGCGGAGACGTACTCGTTCCTGGACGTGTGCCTGTTCGGGATGACGATGTGGCGCGCGAAGCGCCGGCCGGAGCCGCCCGCGCCCGCGCCCGACCTGACCGTCGACGTGTTCGTCACGACGTACGACGAGCCCGTGGACCTGGTCATGGCGACCGCGGAGGCGGCGCGGGACATCCGGTACCCGCACCGCACCTGGGTGCTGGACGACGGGTCCCGGCCCGCGCTCGCGGCCGCGGCCCGGGCGGCGGGCGTCGGGTACATCGAACGGTCCGCGGACTGGGTGGACCGGCCGCGGCACGCCAAGGCCGGCAACCTCAACAACGCCCTGTTCGTCACCGAGGGGGAGTTCCTGCTCATCCTGGACGCCGACCAGATCCCGGACCCGGCGATCCTGGACCGCACGCTCGGGTACTTCGCGGACGACCGGGTCGCGCTGGTGCAGACACCGCAGTTCTTCACCAACGTGACGGAGGCCGACCCGCTCGGCAGCCAGGCGCCGCTGTTCTACGGGCCGATCCAGCAGGGCAAGGACGGCTGGAACGCGGCGTTCTTCTGCGGCTCGAACGCCGTGCTGCGCCGGGACGCGCTGATGCAGCTCGGCCTGGTCGGGTACGTCCGGGAGACCGAGCGCTCGGTCCGCGACGCCCTGCACGGCTCGCGCCGGCTGCTGGCCCGGGCGCAGCGGAGCGCACCCGACCCCGGCCAGGCGGCGGCCCTCGGCGAGGTGCAGGACGCGGCGGCGCACGCGCTCGCGGCCCTGGACGCCGGCGAGCCGCTGTCCGACGTGACCTACGCGTTCCAGCGCCGGGTGGACGCGATCTCGGCCTCCGTGGTGGCCCACGACCTCGCGGGCATCCAGGCGGACCTCGCCGCGATCGCCCGCATGCCCATCGCCCGGGACGACCAGATCGGCGCGGTGGTCGTGGACGAGCGGGCGCTGGCCCGGCTCGCGGACCGCGAGTGGTCGCCGCTCGGTGCGATCGAGTCGGTGCAGGCGCTGCTGCGGGCCGTCGACGTGGACCGGTCCGCCGAGGCCCAGGCCGTCATGCCGGTCGCGACGCTGTCGGTCACCGAGGACATGGCCACCGCGATGCGGCTGCACGCGCTCGGCTGGCAGACGGTGTACCACCACGAGAGCCTGGCGCACGGGCTGGCGCCCGAGGACCTCGGCACGATGATGACGCAGCGGCTGCGCTGGGCGCAGGGCACCATGCAGGTGATGCTCAAGGAGAACCCGCTGGGCGTCCGCGGCCTCGCGGTCGGCCAGCGGCTCATGTACTTCGCGACCATGTGGTCCTACCTGTCCGGCTTCGCCGCGCTCGTGTACCTCGCCGCGCCGATCATCTTCCTGTGCTTCGGCGTGCTGCCGGTCACCGCGTGGACCGTCGACTTCTTCGCGCGGTTCATCCCGTTCTTCCTGGCCAGCCAGCTGCTGTTCCTGGTCGCGGCCCGCGGGGTCCGGACCTGGCGGGGCCAGCAGTACGCGCTGGCCCTGTTCCCGGTGTGGATCAAGGCGGTGTGGACGGCCGTCGCGAACGTCTGGTTCGGCCGTCCGCTCGGGTTCGCCGTGACGCCGAAGGTGCGGCCCGACGGCACGCCGAGCCAGTGGCGCCTGGTCTGGCCGCAGCTGCTCGCGATGGTGCTGCTCGTGGTCGCGGCGGTGATCGGCGTCGTCCGGACCGCCCTGGGCTTGTCCTGGTGGGTGGGCACCGCCGTCAACGTCGTCTGGGTCGTCTACGACCTGGTCGTGCTGAGCGTGGTGGTGCAGGCTCTGCGCTACCGCGGGTACACGTCGGCCGGTACGGGTACGGTCGCAGCGGCCACGGACGCGACGCGACCGGGTCCGACGGAGTGAGGAGGAACGCGCGATGGAGCTGGTGACCGATCAGGTCGGGCAGGCCGGGGTGCTGCACGTCCAGGGGCGGCTGACCATGGCCGCCGCCGGGGAGCTCAAGGCGGCGGTCGACCGGGAGGTCGCGGCCGGGCGGTCCCTGGTCGTGGTCGACCTCGCGGGGACCACGTTCCTCGACTCCTCCGGGCTCGGGGCCCTGGTCGGCGGGCTGCGGTCCGCGCGCGCCGCGGGCGGTGACCTGCGCATCGCCGGGGTCGGCGCGCAGGTCCGCACGGTGCTGGAGCTGACGACGATGGACCGCGTGCTCCGGCCCTACGACACCGTCGAGGACGCGGTCGGTGCCGGCGCCTGACGGCGGCGCCGTCGAGGTCCGCGTCGAGGGCGACGCCGAGCCGGCGTGGCTGGAGGCGGTGCACGAGGGTCTCGCCCGGCTCTGGTCCCTGGCGCCCGCGGTGCCGGAGCTGGACCGGTTCCGGTTCGAGACGGCCGTGATCGAGATCGCCACCAACGTCGTGCAGCACACGGTGCCCGTCGGCGACGGACCCGTCCGCGCCACGACGCTGCTGCGGGTCGACGCCCCCCTGGTCGAGGCGGAGATCTCCGACGACGGGACGGTGGTCGAGGTCGACCTGGACCCGCGCCCGGTGGACGACCTCGCGGAGAGCGGCCGCGGCATCGCGCTGGTGCAGCGGGCCGTGGACACGCTGACGTTCGTGCGCCGGCCCGGACGCAACACCTGGCGGATCACCCGCGCCTGGTCGGCCTGAGCAGACCGTGCACCCGGTCGACCGGGTGACGTAGCGTCGGGGGCCATGATCACCGGAACGCAGCCCGCGGAGCAGGACCGGGTCGCCGCCCTGCACCGGCTGGGCGTCCTCGACAGCCCCGCCGAGGACCGGTTCGACCGCGTCGTGCGGCTGGCGCGCCAGCTGTTCGGCGTGCCGACCGCCCTGGTGTCGCTCGTCGACCGCGACGTCGTGGTGCACAAGGCGATGTCGGGGTTCGACGAGCGGGTCGTGCGGCGGGAGGACTCCTTCTGCCACACCGCCGTGCAGTCGGACGACCTGCTGGTCGTCGAGGACGCGTCCCTCGACCCGCGCTTCGTGGACAACCCGTACGTCACGGCGCCCGGCGGGCTGCGGTTCTACGCGGGCCGGCCGCTGGTCGCGCCGGGCGGGTTCCGGGTCGGCACGCTGTGCATCGCCGACAACCGGCCACGGCGGTTCGACGCCGAGAGCGCGGCCCTGCTGCGGGACCTCGCGTCGTGGGTCGAGAAGGAGCTCGTGATCGACTCCGAGCTCGAGCGCGCGGCCGAGGTGCAGGCGGGGCTGCTGCCGCGCAGCGCGCCGGACGTGCCGGGCTACCAGGTGGCCGGCGCGTGCCTGCCGAGCCGGGCGGTCGGCGGCGACTTCTACGACTGGGCCACGACCCGGGACGGCGGCCTGGTGCTCAGCCTCGTCGACGTCATGGGGAAGGGCGCGGGCGCCGGCATCATGGCGGCGTCGATCCGGGCGGTGCTGCGCGGGTCGGTGCACGGTGCCGACGTCGCCCGGTCGCTGCTGTACGCCGGCGCGATCCTGCACGGCGACCTGTCCGGCGCCGGGGTGTTCGCCACCGCGTTCCACGCGGCCCTCGAGCCGGCGTCGGGCGAGATCCGCTACGCCGACGCCGGGCACGGTCTGACCCTGGTGCTGCGGGTGGACGGGACGACCGAGCGGCTGGCCGCGACCGGGCTCCCGCTCGGAGTCGTGGACGAGGAGCAGCGCGAGCAGCGGTCGGTCCGGCTCGACCCGGGCGACCTCCTCCTGACGTTCTCCGACGGCGTGCTGGACCTGCACGACGGCACGCTGGCGACGGTGCCCGTCGTGGTCGACGCGGTGCGCGGAGCCGTGTCCGCCGGCGCCGCGGTCGAGGCCGTGCTCCGGCTGGCGCGCGGGGTGCACGAGCGCCCGGACGACCTGACCGTGGTGGCGTTGCGCCGGGACGGCTGAGCGGCGCGTCAGCGGCTGCCGGGCGGCAGGGCGTGCCGGCTGACGTCCACGAGCGCGCCGTCGGCGACCCGGGCCGTCACGTAGGTCCCTGCCGGCTGCCGGCGGCGGTCGGTGGGCGAGCCGGGGTTGAGCAGCCGCAGCCCCCGGGGCGTCGTCGTGTCCCACGGGATGTGGCTGTGCCCGAAGACCAGCACGTCCACGTCCGGGTAGGCGGCGTCGCAGCGGGCCTCGCGGCCGGTGCGCTGGCCGGTCTCGTGGACCACCGCGAACCGCACGCCGCCGAGGGTCGCCCGGGCGACCTCGGGCAGCCGGGCGCGCAGCTCGGCGCCGTCGTTGTTGCCCCAGCAGCCCAGCACCCGCCGCGCCCGCGCCTCGAGGGCGTCCAGCAGGGCGACGTCCACCCAGTCCCCGGCGTGCAGCACCACGTCCGCCGCCGCGACCGCCGACCAGACCTCGGCGGGCAGGTCGCGGGCCCGGCGGGGCACGTGGGTGTCGGCGAGCAGCAGCAGGTCCACGCCCGGCCGCCTCAGGCCGCGCGACGCAGGGTCAGCACGGTCAGGTCGTCGTCGGCCTGCCGGACGTCGTCCACCAGCGACAGCACCGCGTCGGCCGCCTCCTCCGCCGAGGTGGTCCCGCGGACCGCGCGCCGGACCTGGTCGAGGTCGCCGATCGAGCCGCCGAGCGCGTCGAGCACGCCGTCGCTGAAGGTGACCAGCACGTCCCCCGGCTCCAGCCGGTCCTGCGCGCTGACCCGGGCGGGTCCCGGCAGCATGCCCAGCGGCAGCCCGGTCGCCGACAGCCGCCGGCTGCTGCCGTCCGCGCCGATGATCAGCGACAGGCCGTGGCCGGCGTCGGTGTACTGCACGCGGCCGTCCGACGCGTCGACGTAGGCCCGGAACATCGTGACGAACGCCCCGGCGTTCACCAGGTCGGCGTCCATCGCGCGCTCGGTCGCGGCGAGGGTGCCCGCCACGTCGCGCAGCCCGGGCTGCGCGTGCAGCACCGAGCGCGTCGTCGCGGCCAGGATCGCCGCCGCCGGACCCTTGCCCATGACGTCGGCCATCGTGAGGACCAGCCCCTCCGGCAGCTGCTGCCAGTCGTAGAAGTCCCCGCCCACCGAGCCGGCCGGGACGAACCGCGCCGCGAGGTCGAACCCCGGGACGTCGAGCCCGCGCGCGGGCAGCAGGCTCGCCTGCACCTGGGCCGCCCGGCGCAGCTCCGTGCGCTCCGCCGTGACGTCCCGCAGGACGGTCACCACGCCGCCGCCCGACTGCTGCGGGATCTGGGTGGAGGAGAAGGTGACGATCCGGGGCTCCCGGCTGCCCGGGACCCGCACCAGCAGGTCGGCGTCGCGGACCTGCTCACCGGCGAGCGCCCGGCGGAACGGCAGCTCCTGGTCGGGCAGCGGTGAGCCGTCCAGGCGGGCCAGCCCGGCGAGGTCCGTCGTGCTGTCCGCCGGGTCCAGGTGCGCCGCACCGGCCAGCAGCAGGGTCGCCGTCGGGTTCCGCACGATCACCCGGCCCGCCGCGTCCACGACCCGCACGCCCTCCGACATCGTGTCGACGACGGTGGTGAGCAGCGCCGCCTGCTCCTGGGCCCGGTCCCGGGCGGCAGAGAGATCGGCCATCAGCCGGCCCCGCTCGTCGCGGGCCAGGGCGAGGGCCATCCCGATGACGGTCACCAGGCCGACGTACAGCTGGGCGACGGCGACCTGCGCCGTCGGGTCGGGCAGGCTCGCGAACGGCCCGACACCGACCAGGGTCAGCTGGATCGCGACGACGCCGCACAGCGCCGTGTGCAGCACGACCGAGCGCGTCGGCAGGCGGGAGCCCGCCCAGACGGTGAGGCCGATCAGCGGGAACACCACGGCCAGGTCGGACAGCTGCAGGAACCACACGAGGTACAGCAGCGGCGCGAGGAGCACGGCCGACAGGAAGTCGGCGCCCCGCCCGTCCGTCCACCGCTCGAGGCGGTGCTGCGTGTCCGGACGCGTCCGCCGCTCGTGCAGCCAGGCGCCGAGCGTCCAGCCGAGCGTGCCGATCGCGAGCATGCTCACGGTGTTCCGCGCCGTCCACAGCAGGGCCGTGTCCCACGTGGCCGGTCCGCCCCGGAGGACGACCGCGAGCTCGGCCAGGGGCGCGGACAGCGCGGCACCGAGGGCGGCGCCCAGCACCACCACCCACAGGTCCGGGACCCGGCGCAGCTGCCGGTGGCCCCGCGCCGCCCACAGGTGCGGCGCGTACCGGGCGACGACGGCGACGCAGACCACCGCCTGGGCGGTCGCGGCCGCGGCACCGACCGCGGCGGCGACCGGCGTGGACCCGGTGAGCCGCACCACCGCCGCGGTCGTCAGGGTGAGGACCACCAGGTCCAGCCACGGCCACGGCCGGCGCGCCCGGGCCACCAGCCACAGGACCGACACGCCCGCCGCCGGCCACACGAGGCTCACGGTGGCGCCCTCGACGCGCGTCGCGCGGCCGAGCAGGCAGGCGGCGGCGTACAGGACCGCGAACACCGCGACGACCCGCAGGTCGCGCGCGTCGGGGACGCGGTGCCGTCGCCCTCGCGTGGGCGCGGGCGGGCTGGGCCGCTCTGCGGTCACCGCACCTCCTCCGGAGTCGTCCGACGTCGTCCCCGCAGGCTACGGGGCCCCGGGGCGGTCCGCGCCCGGTGCGCCGAGGCACCGGTGGGCGCGGGCGGGGCGCGCCGTGTGACCGGCCAGACACCCGCCGCGCGCCACGACCTACCGGTCGGTCGGTGTTCACTGAGGGGTCGGGTCGCACGGTGCGGCCGGCGGTACGGGCGAGGGAGTGACGCGGGATGACGCGGTTCGACGGCAAGGTGGCCCTGGTGACGGGTGGCGGCAGCGGGATCGGGGAGGCGGTCGCGAAGCGGCTCGCCGCCGAGGGCGCGTCGGTCGTCCTCACGGACATCCGGCTGGCGCCGGCGCAGCGGGTCGCGGACGAGATCACCGCGGCGGGCGGCACCGCGACCGCCTTCGAGCAGGACACGGCCGACGCCGAGCAGTCGCGGGCGGCGGTCGACTTCGCCGTCGCGACCTACGGGGCGCTGCACCTGGCCGTGAACAACGCCGGTGTCGCCGCGCGGCACCAGCTGCCGGTGGGCGAGCTCGACCTGGACGCGGACTGGCGCCGCGTGATCGACATCAACCTCAACGGCGTGCTCTACGGCCTGCAGTACGAGCTGCCCGCCATCGAGGCCGCCGGTGGCGGTGCGGTCGTCAACATGGCGTCGATGCACGCGCTGGTCGCCACCCCGGGCAACGCCGCCTACGTGGCGTCCAAGCACGCGATCAACGGCCTGACCAAGAACGCGGCGGTGGAGTACGGCACCCGCGGCGTGCGGGTCAACGCGGTCGCGCCCGGCAACATCTGGACCCCGCTGATGGCCGAGCTCCCGCAGGACCAGATCGACGCGATCACCGCCCGGCACCCGATCGGCCGCATCGGCACGCCGGAGGAGGTCGCGTCGCTCGTGGCCTACCTGCTGAGCGACGAGGCGTCGTTCATCACCGGCAGCCTGCACCAGGTGGACGGCGGCTACCCGGCGGTCTGACCTCCGGGCCGACCAGCGACCCGGGTGATCCGGGCCCGGGCGGCGCGCACCCCGGGGCCCCGGCTCCGGCGGTGCCGTAGCGTCTCCGGCGTGGAGATCCCGGCACCCGTGCAGCGCGCGCTCGTCGCGTGGCGCCTGCTCGCGGTGACCACCACGGTGCTGGCCCTCGGCTCGGGCGCGCACGTGCTCGCGGGCGGCCACGCGCCGTCCACGGGCGTCGTCGCCCTGCTCGGCGCCCTGGTCCTGCTCGCCGCCGCGGCCGTGGCACGCCGTCCGCTGACGGTGCGACTGCTGCTGCCCGTCGCGGTCGGCGCACAGCTGGGCGTGCACGTCGCGCTCACCTGGCTGGGGTCGGCCGGCGGCGAGCCCGGTCCCCCCGGGGCGCACGGGCTGCACGGCGCGCCCGCGCCGGTGGTGGACGTCGTGGCCGTGGACCCCCACGCCGGGGCGTCCGGCCTGCTGATGCCGGCCGCGCACGCCGCCGCGATGGCCGCCACGGTGCTGCTGCTGGTGGCGACGGAGCGCGGCGCCCTCGGCCTGGTCCGGCGCTGGTCGGCGCTGCTGCCCGCCCTCGGTCCGGGCGCGCCGGTCCCGGTCGCCGGCCTGCCGCGACCGGTGCTGGTGGGTGCAGGACCGGCGCGGCGCCTGCGGGTGCTGGCCGGTGACGTGGCCCGCCGGGGCCCGCCCGCAGCGCTGCGTCCCCGCGCGACCGCCTGACCTCCCGCCGCACCGGCAGGGCGGCGGCGTCGCGCTGCCCTGCCCAGCCGCACACCGGAGGAACAGCCATGTCCGCACGTCCCCGCACCACCACCGCCGTCCGCGCCGCCGCCGGCGGCGCGCTCGCCGCCGCCCTCGTCCTCGGCTCGGCCGCCGCGGCGTCCGCGCACGTCCACGTCGACCCCGCGACCACCGAGGCCGGCGCCTACGCCGTGCTGACCGTCCGCGTCCCGAACGAGTCGCCCACCGCCGCGACGACCCAGGTGTCCGTCGACCTGCCGACCGACCGGCCGCTGACCTACGTCGGCCTCGAGCCGGTGCCGGGCTGGACCGGCGTCGTCGAGGAGGGCGACCTGCCCGAGCCCGTCGAGGTCGACGGCGCCACGATCACCCGCGCCCCGGTCCGGGTGGTGTGGACGGCCGAGGGCGCCGGCATCGGCGACGGCCAGTTCCAGCGGTTCACCGTCTCGGCAGGCCCGCTGCCGGAGGCCGGCACCGAGGTCGTGCTGCCCGCGCACCAGACCTACTCCGACGGCACCGTCGTCGACTGGGACCAGCTGGCCGAGGGCGGCGCCGAGCCCGAGCACCCCGCACCGGTGTTCACCACGACGGAGGCGGCGCCGGCGGGCGGTGGCGCGGCCGACGACGCGTCCGATGCCGCCGCCGCCGCCGGCGCCGCGACGTCGACCGCGCCCGCCGCCGACGACAGCGCCCTGCCGGCGGTCCTCGGCGGCATCGGACTGGCGGCCGGCCTCGTCGCCCTGGTCGTCGCCACGCTCGCCTGGCGCCGCACCACCCGCTGACCCGGCCCGCACCGCCGGCGGATTCTCGCTCGGCCCACCGACAGGTCGGCCGGCGACGCGAGAATCCGCCGGCGATGCGCGGAGGGCGACTCCCTCGGGGAGGTCAGGGCTCGACGGTGCGCTCGACCAGGTAGGAGCGGCCGTCCGCGCCCTCCACCCGGACGAACTCGGTGCGCAGGGCCCGGTCGCGCTCGCGGTCGGCCTCGCCGACCTCGCGGTCCGGGGCCAGGGGGTCGCCGACCTGCGCGGGTCCGAACACGCTGAGCAGCGCCGCCTCGCGCTTGTCGCCCGCCCTGCCGATGGTCGCCATCTGCCGCCCTGTCGTCGATTCGATGAGTGCACACATCATACGTGCACTCACCGCTTCCGGGTAGCATCGGGTCCGTGACCACCGCCGCACCCACTGCCCTCGACGCGCCCGACGCCCCGGTCGACCCGCTCGCCGTCGAGGCGCAGGTCTGCCTGACGGTGTCCGCCGCCTCCCGGGCGCTGGTGGCGTTCTACCGGCCGCTGCTGGAACCGCTGGGCCTCACGCACCCGCAGTACCTGGCGATGCTGGCGCTGTGGCAGCACGGGGACCTCACCCTCAAGGCGCTGGCGGAGCTGCTGCACCTGGAGCCGGCGACGACGTCGCCGCTGGTCCGCCGGCTGGAGGCGATGGGGCTGGTGCACCGGGCGCGTGACGGGGCCGACGAGCGCGCGCTCGCGATCCGGGTCACCGACGCCGGTCGTGCGCTGCGCGAGCAGGCGGTCGGGATCCCGGCGGCGATGCTCGACGGGCTGCGTCTCGACCTCGACCAGGTGGCGCAGGTGCGCGCCGCGGCGCAGCTGCTCCTGCGGGCGTGCGACGACGCGGAGCTGCGCCGCGCCTGACCCGGCGGCTACCGCCCGAGCGCGCGCTCGACGACCGTGCACGGGTCGCCGTCCTCGGCGTCCCGGTACTCGCAGGCGGCCCGGCGCAGCAGGGCGCCCACGACCCGGCGCTCCTCGGGTTCGAGCGCACCGAGCACGGCGTCCTCCGCGACGGCCACCCGGTGCTCGAGCTCGGCGAGCACGGCGGCCGAGCCGGAGGTGGCGACCACGCGTCGCTGCCGGCGGTCGACCTCGGCCACGCGGCGCTCGACCAGCCCGGCCCGCTCCAGGTCGTCCAGCAGGTAGGTCATCACGGTGCGGTCGATGCCGAGGCTCGCGGCGAGGGCGGCCTGGCTGGGGTGCGCCCCGCGGACCACCTCGCGCAGCACCTGGTAGCCCCGGAACCCGTGCGGGACCGCGGCCTCGACGGCGTCCGCGAGGGCCCGCTCGTACGCGCGGAGCAGCACGCCGAGCGACCAGCCCAGGTCGGACGCCGGGAGATCGGTGTGCTGCTCGGGAGCCGCGGTCATGCCGGGAATGCTACGCCGGGACCCGTGGTTGAGCCAATCGTCTGTGGGGCATACGATCGGTTCCGCCGACGGATCAGCACGGCACACCGAGGATGCGGAGCACGATGACGGACTACGGCCACGACCTGCTGTTCGGGTCGTTCATCACGCCGGGCAACGCCGACCCCCAGCGCGCGGTCGCGCTCGCGCAGCTCTCGGAGCGCGCCGGGCTGGACCTCGCGACGTTCCAGGACCACCCGTACCAGCCGTCGTTCCTCGACACGTGGACGCTGCTGTCCTGGGTCGCGGCGCGCACCGAGCGGATCCGGCTGGCGCCGAACGTCCTGAACCTGCCCCTGCGGCCGCCGGCGGTGCTGGCCCGCTCCGTCGCGAGCCTGGACCTGCTGTCCGGCGGCCGCGTGGAGCTGGGCCTGGGCGCGGGCGCGTTCTGGGACGCGATCGAGGCGATGGGCGGCCGCCGGCTCAGCCCCGGGCAGGGCGTGGACGCGCTGCGCGAGGCGATCGACGTGATCCGCACCCTCTGGGACACCACCGACCGCAGCCGGGTCGACCTGCCGGGGGAGTACTACCCGCTCGCCGGCGCGAAGCGCGGCCCCGCCCCGGCGCACCCGGTCGGCATCTGGCTCGGCGCGTACAAGCCGCGGATGCTCCGGCTCACCGGGGAGCGCGCGGACGGCTGGCTGCCGTCGCTGTCGTACCTGAGCAGCCTGCAGGACCTGGACGACGCGAACGCCCGGATCGACGACGCCGCGACCGCGGCCGGTCGTGCGCCGTCGGCCGTCCGCCGCCTGCTCAACGTCGGTGGGCGGCTCGCGCCCCGGCGCAGTCCGGACCTGCTGGCGGGGCCGCCGGAGCAGTGGGTGGAGCAGCTCGCCCTCCTGGCACTCGAGCACGGCATGAGCGCGTTCGTCGTGAGCGGCGACGACCCGACCCTGCTGGCGACCGTCGGGCAGGAGATCGCGCCCGCGGTCCGCGAGCTGGTCGCCACCGAGCGCGCCGCCCGCGGCACCGCGCAGGTCCCGGCCGGCGGGGTGCAGGCGTGAGCGACCTGGGGCACCCGCTGCAGCTGGGCGTCGTCCTCGCCGTCGACGCCACGGACCCCGGTGCGCCCGCGCGGCTCGCCCGGCTCGCCGAGGACACCGGGCTGGACCTGGTCGTGGTCCCGGACGCGGGGAGCGCCGACGACGGTGCCGACCTCGACCCCTGGACCACGCTGGCGCACGTCGCGGCGAGCACCCGCGACATCGGGGTCGCGACCCGCGGCCTGCTGCTGGACGACCGCCCGCCGGCCGTGCTGGCCCGGGCCGCCGCGAGCCTCGACCACCTGGCGGGTGGCCGGCTGGCGCTCGGCCTCGGCGCGGGACCCGACCCGGAGGCGTGGGACGCGCTCGCCGAGGGGGCCGACGTGCTGCGCGGGATGTGGGCGGCGGCGGAACCCGGCCCGCTCGCGTACGACGGCCGGCACCACCGGGTCCCGGGAGCCCAGCGCGGGCCGGCTCCGGCGCACGACGTCGCGCTCTGGCTGGGCAGCAGCGACGGGGACGACGGCGGCCGTGTGCTGGGCGCGCGGGTCGCCGACGGCTGGTGGCTCACCGCGACCGCCACCGACGCCGACGCCGTCCGCACCGAGCAGGCCGCCCTCGACGCGGCGCTCGTGGCAGCCGGCCGGGACGTGCGCGAGCTGCGCCGCGGGGTGCTGCTGGACGCGTCGACCACGGTCGAGCAGGCCGTGGCCCTGGTCCTGGAGGCGGGTGCCGGCACCCTCGTGCTGGCCGGTGCCGACGAGGCCGCGCTGACCCCGTTCGCCACCGAGGTGGCGCCGGCCGTGCGCGCGGCGGTCGCCGCGCAGCGGGCCGTCCGCGGCACGGTGGTCGGGACGGTGCGCCGTGCCCAGGTCCGGGCGGCCCGCCGTCCGGGGATCGACTACGACGGCGTCCCGGCCGCGCTCGTGGCCTCCGCCGTCGAGCCCGGCGATACCGGCTACGCCGCGGTGCGGTCCACCTACATGCGGGGTGGCCGCCCCGGGCTGGTGCTCCGCCCCGCGAGCACCGCGGAGGTCGTCGAGGCCCTGGCGTACGCCCGCGCGCAGGACGTCCCGCTGGCGGTCCGCAGCGGCGGCCACGGGATCAGCGGCCGGTCGACCAACGACGGCGGCGTGGTCCTGGACCTGTCCCGGATGCACGCGATCGAGGTGCTCGACGTCGCGACCCGGCGGGTGCGCGTCGAGCCCGGGGCGCGCTGGGGCGAGGTCGCCGCCGCGCTGCGGCCGTACGGCTGGGCGCTGACGTCCGGCGACTCGGGCGGCGTCGGGGTCGGCGGCCTGGCCACGGCCGGCGGCATCGGGTTCCTCGTGCGCGAGCACGGGCTGACGCTCGACCACCTGCGTGCGGCCGAGGTGGTGCTCGCCGACGGCACGGTGCTGCGCACCAGCGCGACCGAGAACGCCGACCTGTTCTGGGGGGTGCGCGGCGCCGGGGCCAACCTCGGCGTCGTCACGTCCTTCGAGTTCGAGGTGGACGAGGTCGGCGACGTCGGCTTCGCCCAGCTGGTCTTCGACGCCTCGGACACCGAGCAGTTCCTGGTCGACTTCGGTGCCACGGTCGAGGCGGCACCGCGGGACACCACCGCGTTCCTCATCATGGGCCCGCCGCGCGGCGGGCAGCTCGTCGCGCAGGTGATGGCGATGGTGGACTCCGACGACCCGGACACGATCATCGAGCGCCTGCAGCCGTTCGCGCTGCTCGCGCCGCTGCTGCAGCAGCAGGTGCAGGTGCTGCCGTACGACGCGGTGGTGCAGACGCCGCCGACCCGGCACACCTCCGAGGGCGAGCCCGTCACGCGCTCCGGCATGGCCGAGCACCTGACGCCGGCGCTCGCGGCCGACGCGGCCCGGCTGGTGCGCAGCGGCGCGACGCCGTTCTTCCAGATCCGGTCCGCCGGGGGAGCGGTGCACGACGTCCCGGCAGACGCCACGGCGTACGCCCACCGGTCCGCGAACTTCAGCGTGCTGGCCATGGGCACGTCCCGGCGCCGGATCGACGCGGTCTGGGACGCCATGGCGCACCACTTCGACGGGCTCTACCTGTCCTTCGAGACGGACCGGCGCCCGGAGCGGCTGACCGAGATCTACCCGACCGCCACGCTGGCCCGGCTGCGGGAGCTGAAGCGGCGGTACGACCCCGAGGACGTGTTCCGGCACAACTTCTCGGTGGCCGAGGCACCGGCCGTCGTGCTCTGACGCGGGTCCGCGCCGCGCCGGGCGCCTCCGACGCAGGGTGGACCCGGTCAGTCGCGAGGACGACCGCGTACCCCCTGGGTGGTACCGGAAGATACGGCGCCCGGCCGATCCGCCGCGCGGCCGGACCGAGCAGGATGGGACCGTCAGCGCAGCACAGCGTCGGATCGCAGGGGAGCAACCAATGTCGTCGCAGGTGTGGATCGTCGTCGCCGGCCTCACGGCCGTGATCGTCGTCGTCGGCCTCGGCGACCTGGTGCAGCGGTTCCGGGGGACCCGGCAGCGCGTCACCCGCTGACCAGACGCGGCGACGCCCGCACCGGGAGGGGGTGCGGGCGTCGCTGCGGTGGGTGCTGCTACTTGCCGATCTTGTCGTCGGCGGACTTCTCCATGTCGTCGATCTTGTCGGCGTTGCCGCCGCCCGACTTCTTGGCAGCGGTGTCCCCGGCCTTCTCGATGCCGGCGTCGCTCGCCTTCTCCTTCATGTCGTCCAGGCCCATGGTGCGGTCCTCTCGTCTCGGGAGTGCTGCGACGGGTCTCCCCGCCCCCTCCAGTCTCGGCGCGCGGGCGCCACCTCGCGACCCGGGCGGCGACCGGCGTCAGGCGCGCGCCATGTGCCGCGCCGCCCGCATCCCGAACACCGCGGCGGGCCCGATGGTCGACCCCGGCCCCGGGTAGGTGCGGCCCATCACCGACGCGGAGCTGTTGCCCGCGGAGTACAGCCCGGCGATGACGGTGCCGTCCTCGCGCAGCGCCCGCCCGTCGGCGTCGGTCAGCACGCCGCCCTTGGTCCCGAGGTCGCCGACGACGACCTGGAACGCGGTGAACGGCCCGCGCTCGATCGGTCCCAGGTTCGGGTTCGGGTGCACGGTCGGGTCGCCGTAGTACCGGTCGTAGGCCGAGTTCCCGCGCCCGAACTCGCCGTCGACGCCGGAGCGGGCGTACCCGTTGAACCGCTGCACGGTCGACCGGAACCGGGTGGGGTCGACGCCGATCTGCCGTGCGAGCTCGGCCAGCGTCGGTGCCTTCACGTACTGCCCCGACGCGGCCAGCGCCTGCAGCGCCCGCGGGTCGAGCGCGTAGTTGCGCAGGTAGCGCCGCGCGTGCCGGGTGTCGGCGACCAGCCAGTACGGCCCGTTCGGGTCGTGCTCGAGCATGTGGTGCCCGAGGTCCACGTAGGACTCGGACTCGTTGGCGAACCGCTCGCCGCGGGCGTCCACCAGGATCGAGTACGGCAGGGACCGCTCGCCGACCAGGAACGACGGCTGGCCGCCCGGGGGCGCGGCGACCGAGGCGCCCCACCACGCGTCGTCCATCAGCTCGAGCCCGGCGCCGACGGACTGCGCGATCTCGATGGGCCGGCCGAGGTTGCCCGGGTTGCCCGACGGGTCGCCGGCGATGCCGTGGTGCTTCTGGCGCCACTGCCGGTTGTGGTCGAACCCGCCGCCCGCGAGCATCACGCCCCGGGTCGCCCGGATGGTGAGCGGCCGCCCGTCGCGGGTGATCCGGACGCCGACGACCCGGTCGTCGTCGTCGAGCACCAGCGACTCCAGCGGGCTGCTCAGCCACAGCGGGACGCCCTGCTGCTGCACCACGACGTCGAGGAACGAGGTCGCCAGCGCCGCGCCGATGCCGGCCAGGCGCTGCCCGCGCGCGAGGGCGCCCAGCGCCCGGAAGACGAACCGTGCGCCGCGGACGAACCCGGCCGGGGTGGACCACGCGCGCTCGAGCAGCCACACGTCGTCGGTCATGATCGGCAGCGGGACCGCGGCGCGGCAGGAGGACCACCACGCGCCGATCGCCTTGGTGTCCACCGGCTGGTGCTCGACGGAGCGGCCGACCTTGCCGCCCGGCAGCTCCGGGTAGTAGTCCGGGTAGTCGGTCGCGCGGGCGAACGCCATGCCGTACCGCTCGGCCGTGGTGACGAAGTCGGCCACACCGTCGACGAACGCCTCCTTGCGGGCCCGGGAGGACGCGCGCCCGGCGTCCCCGACGCAGGCCTCCAGGTACGTCAGCGCCTCGGCGCGGGAGTCGCCGACACCGTCCCGCCGCATCAGCGGGTTGTCCGGGAGCCAGAGACCGCCGCCGGACATCGCGGTGCTGCCGCCCCAGCGGTCGGTGCTCTCCAGGAGCAGGACCTCGAGACCCTCGTCCACGGCGCCGAGGGCGGTGGCGAAGCCCGCGCCCCCCGTGCCGACCACGACGACGTCGTACGTGTGATCGAAGACCTCGGGCATCTGCGTCCTCCAGGCGGCGATAACGGACACCGGTGTCCGTTTGACGCCCAGCATGGGCCCGGCAGGGCCCGAAGACAAGGGCCGACCGCGTGCTGCGCCGCTCAGCCCGGTCCGGCCAGGTCCAGGGTCGGCTCCGGCAGCCGGTCGGGCGCGTCGACCAGCACGCCGCGCAGCGCCAGGACGAGCGCCCGCTGCACCGCGGCGTGCACGCGCGCCGGCTGCTCGGCCGCGAGGACGCCCTCGACCATCGCGAACAGCAGGCGCACGTCGTCCACCGTGACGTCGGGGCGGACCCGGCCCCGCCTGCGGGCGTCGTCGAGCGCGTCGGCGAGCAGGGCGGTGGCCCGGCGCTCGACCTCGGCCAGCCGGGGGTCGCCGCCGTGGGCCGCGTGCGCCGCCGCGAACAGGCCGGGGGCGTCGACCTGCTGCGCGCTGATCTCCGCCACCAGGTGCTCCAGCCGGTGCTCGGCCGGCAGCGTCGCGACGTGCCGCTCCAGCGCGTCGACCCGCGCGGTGTACACGGCGGCGATGAGCGCCTCGCGATCGGGGAAGTGCCGGTAGAGGGTCCCGCGGCCCACCCCCGCCCGCTGCGCGACCCGGTCCAGCGGGACCGTCGCACCGGCCGCGCGGAACTCCACCTCGGCCGCGGCGACGATCCTCGCCCGGTTGCGCACCGCGTCCCGCCGCTCACCCACCCAGCCGAGCGTAGGGGACACCCGTCCCCACGCCGGCGGTCCGCTCAGCCGGGTGCGGTGACGAACACGTCGAGCAGCTCGGGGTTGTGCGCGTGCACCAGCACGCCGAACACGACCAGGTCGAACAGCAGGTGCACGGCCACGACGTACGGCAGCGACGTGCTGCGCGCGAAGATCCATCCCTGCACCAGCGCGAACGGGACGGTGAGCAGCGGCCCCCACTCGCGGTAGCCCAGCTCCCAGAGGAACGACACGAAGACGACCGACTGCAGGACGTTCGCCGTCCACAGCCCCAGGTGCTGGCGCAGCAGCGCGAACACGGTGCAGATGAAGAACAGCTCGTCCCAGATGCCGACCGCGTTGACCCCGACGAACAGCCGCGCGATCTCGGCGCCACCGGTCACCTCCGGCCAGTTCCGGTAGGCGCCGGAGCCGATGAAGTAGAACGGCAGCAGCAGGTAGCCGATCGCGACGACCGCCGCCAGGTAGGTCCACTGCCACCGGGACCACCGCCGGCCCGTGGCGACCGGGAACCGGATGGACCGCTGGCCGAAGACCTGGTGCGACAGCGCCCACGGCACCAGCACGGCGAGCGACAGCGCGACGGTGAACCGCAGCATCCCGGCGTCGGACAGGTCCGCCTCCAGCGAGATCGCGGAGATGATCCCCATGCCGACGCCGATGAGCGCCAGGTCCCGGCCGAGCGCGCGGTCCACCGCCAGCCCGAGCGCGATGCCGAGCACGAGCGGCAGGTAACCGAGCGGCCGGACGTGCACGGCGAAGATCAGCACCGCGGAGCCGCACACCAGCGCGGCGGCGAGCAGCCGGGCGGGGGAGCCGGTGTCCCACGGCGCGCGGGTGGTCGTCGGGGCGGCGGTGGCCTGGGAGGGGGAGGTCACGTGCTCAGCGTGCCGCACGACGTCGCCGGCGTCCTGGCGGAGCGGGCATCAGGCGACGGGCCGGGCGGCCGCGGGCTCCGGGGCCGCCGTCGCGGTGCGGAACCGCGTCACCGCGACGCAGAACACCACCGGCACCACCGCGCAGAGCAGCAGCGCGGGGCGCAGGCCGCTGCCCCCGTCCGCCGGCAGCAGCGCGGCGAGCGGCGCCAGCGGGCCGTCGGCCGCCGCGGCGAGCACGCCGGCGAACCACGGTCCGAGGGTGCCGCCCGCGTCGCCGGCCAGCGCGAGCAGCGCGAACATCGCCGCGCCGCCGAGAGGGAACCGGGCCGAGGTCAGCGAGAACGTGCCCGGCCAGAGCAGGCTCACGGACAGCCCGCACAGCGCGCACGCGAGCAGGCTGACCGCCGGGGTCGCGACGGTGGCGGCGACGACGTAGCAGGCGGCCGCGGCCGCGCTCGACAGCACGAGCAGCCGGTGCAGCGACGCCCGGTGCCCCCAGAGCCCGTACGCGACCCGGCCGACGCCCATGAACGCGGCGAACAGGCCGGCACCGACCAGGTCACCGGTCTGCTTGCTGACGCCGGTCCCCTGCTCGGCGAAGAACGAGGACCACTGGGCCATGGTCAGCTCGGCCGCGCCGCCGGTCATCATCAGCACCAGCGCGACCAGGAACAGCGGGGTGCCCAGCAGGGAGCGGATCGAGGTGCGGTGCTCCTCGGCGACGGTCTCGGGCAGCGGTACCCGCAGGAACACGACGAGGTTGACCAGCGGCACCACGGCCCACAGGACGGGTAGCACCGGCCACAGGTCCTGGCCGAGCACCGCGAGCAGCCCCGTCGTGCCGAGCACCACCGCCAGCTGGCCCCAGCAGTAGAACGAGTGCAGCAGCGCCATGCCGGCCGCCTTGGACTCCTGCGGCGTCGGGAGGTGCTCGACGACCGGGCTGACCAGCACCTCGAGCAGCCCGCCGCCGACCGCGTAGACGACGACCGCCAGGCACAGCCCGACGAGGGGGTCGCCTGTGACGAACGGCAGGACGGCGAGCAGCAGCAGGCCGAGCGCGGCCAGCACGTGCGCGAGCACCAGCGGCGCGCGGTAGCCGATCCGGTCCACGACGCGCATGACGGCCAGGTCGGTCAGCAGCTGGACGCCGAAGTTCAGCGCCGCGAGCCCGCCGAGCTGGGCGACCGGGATGTCGAACCGCGTGTGGAACACGATGAACAGCAGCGGCGCCAGGTTGTTGACGATCGCCTGCACGACGTAGCCGGCGTAGCTGGCGCGCTTGGTGGAGGCGTACGCGGCGACGGGGAGCTCGGAGGGCACCGTGCCGAGGGTAGGGGACGACGAAGGCCCGGGATCTCGCTGGAGATCCCGGGCCTTCGCTGGTGCCCTCGATAGGATTCGAACCTACGACCTTCTGCTCCGGAGGCAGACGCTCTATCCACTGAGCTACGAGGGCGGGGCACCGCCCGCGCCGGTCTGCCGACCAGCGCGATGCAAGAGACTACCAGCCCGTCAGTCCTCCCCGAGCAGCCCCGACAGGTACGTGGTGGTCTCCTCGACCGCGCGGCCGTCGTCGCCGGCCGCGATCGCGTCCACCAGGCCGTCGTGGTTGTCGCCGTCCTGCAGGATCTGCGCGAAGTTGAACCGGATGTTGTCCGTGATCGCGCCGATCAGGTTCTCGTACATCGACAGCAGCACCGGATTGCGGGCGGCGCGGGCGATCGCGCGGTGCAGGGCCAGGTCGGCGGCGACCATCCGGTCCAGCGCGCCCGACCGGTACGCCTCGGCGCGCTCGTCGCGCAGGCCGGTGATGGTGGCGACGTCGCTGGCGGTGCGGCGACGGGCGGCGAGGCGGGCGGCCTCGACCTCCAGGCTGCGGCGGACCTCGATGACGTCCCGCTGGCGGGCGTCGGCGATCTGCCGGCCCATGCTGACCGCGAGCTCGGAGGTCGACAGCACGTAGGTGCCCGACCCCTGGCGCCGCTCGACCAGCCCCGCGTGCACCAGGGACTGCACGGCCTCGCGGACGGTGTTGCGTCCCACGCCGAGCAGCTCGACCAGGGCGGGCTCGGGCGGGATGCGGGTGCCGACCGGCCAGTCGCCGGCGGTGATGCGCGCCCGGAGCTGGGCCACCGTCGCGTCGATGAGTCCGGTGCGTCGCGTCATGCGGAGTAGTCTCCCTGGTCAGTTGTGCCCGCGATTCAACCACGAACCGGGCACCCGTCCGCCAGCGCCCGACGCCGCGCGCCGCCAGCTCCGCCGTGAACGAGGCCGCATGTCGTCACCCGCCCTTCCCGCAGGCTCCGTCGCGCCCTGGCGCGGCCGCCGGGTCGTCCTGCTCGGCGTCGTGCTGGTGGCGCTGAACCTGCGGATCGCGGTGGCGTCCGTGTCGCCGATCCTCGACCTGGTGCGGGACGACGTGGCGCTGTCGGCGACGGAGGCCGGGCTGCTCGGCACCATCCCGGTGGTCTCGTTCGCCGCGTTCGGGTCGATCACGCCGGTGCTCGCCCGCCGGGTCGGGCTGGAGCCGCTGCTGGTCGCCGCGATGCTGCTGTCGGTCACCGGCGAGATCGTCCGGTCGAGCACGTCGACCGCCGTCGGGTTCCTCGGCTGGTCGGTGATCGCCCTGGCGGGCATGGGCATGGGCAACGTGCTGCTGCCGCCCGTGGTCAAGCGGTACTTCCCGGACCGGATCGGCGTGGTCACGTCGATCTACTCGGTGACGATGACGTTCAGCACGGCGGTGCCGGCGCTGCTGGCGGTGCCGGTCGCCGAGCGGCTCGGCTGGCGGGCGTCGCTGTCGATCTGGGCGGTGGTCGGCGTGCTCGCCGCGGTCCCGTGGGTCGTGGTGATCGTGCGCTCGGCCGCCGCCCGGTCCGCCCTGGGCGGGCTGCTCCGCCGCGGTCCGGCGACCACCCCCGCGCTGACGTCCCGGCACCGGCAGGGCGGCCGGGTCTGGCGCAGCCCGCTGGCGTGGGGGATGGCGGTCACGTTCGCGATGAACTCGCTGGACTCGTACGCCATGTTCGCGTGGTTGCCGCAGATCCTCGTCGACGGCGGGACGTCGCCGCACGCCGCCGGGGTGTGGCTGTCGGTGTTCGCCATCCTCGGGCTGCCGCCGGCCCTGGTCGCGCCGATCGCGGCGAGCCGGATGCGGAACCCGATCCCGCTGGTCGTGGTGTTCGTGACCTGCTGGGCGGTGTCGTACGTCGGGCTCCTGGTCGCGCCGGGCGGCCCGGTGTGGCTGTGGGTGCTGCTCGGCGGGCTCGGCCCGGGGGCGTTCCCGGTGCTGCTCGCGCTGATCAACCTGCGCACGCGCACGTCGGCCGGCGCCGCCTCGCTGTCCGGCTTCACGCAGGGGGTCGGGTACGCGATCGCCGGGACCGGGCCGCTGCTGATCGGCGTGCTGTACGACGCGACCGGGTCCTGGACCGCGCCGCTGCTGCTGCTGCTCGGGACGCTGGTCGTGCTGCTCGTCGCGGCGACCGTGGCGTGCCGGCCGGTCATGCTCGAGGACACCTGGGGGCCGCGGGCGGCGCGTCCCGAGTGACGCGCCGGGCGCCGGTCGCACCGGTCGGGGCAGCCCCGGCGCCTCGCTACCCTTGTCCGGTGACCCCCGCTGAGCTCTCCGAGTCCCTGCGCGCCGCCCTCGCGGGCGCCGTCGCCGACGGGACCTTCGCCCTGGACGCCGCCGACCTGCCCGCCACCGTGCACGTGGAGCGACCCCGGCAGCGCGAGCACGGCGACTGGGCCACCAACGTGGCGCTGCAGCTCGCCAAGAAGGCCGGCACCAACCCGCGCGCCTTCGCGGAGGAGCTCGCGCGCCGGCTCGCCGACGCCCCGGGCGTCGCGCGGGTCGACGTCGCCGGCCCCGGCTTCCTCAACATCACGCTGGACGCGGCCGCCGCGGGCGAGCTCGCGCGCTCGGTCGTGGACGCCGGGTCCGCCTACGGCCGCAACGAGTCGCTGGCCGGCGAGTCGATCAACCTCGAGTTCGTCTCCGCGAACCCCACCGGGCCGATCCACATCGGCGGCGTGCGCTGGGCCGCGGTCGGCGACAGCCTGGCCCGCGTGCTCCAGGCGTCCGGCGCCCGGGTCGGGCGCGAGTACTACTTCAACGACCACGGCGCCCAGATCGACCGGTTCGCCCGCTCGCTGTTCGCCCGGGCCAAGGGCGAGGAGGCGCCGGAGGACGGCTACGGCGGCCAGTACATCGCCGACATCGCCGACGCGGTCATCGCGCAGGCCGCCGCGGCCGGAGAGCCCGACCCCCGCACGCTGCCCGACGCCGAGGCGCAGGAGGCGTTCCGCGCCCGGGGCGTCGACCTGATGTTCGGCGAGATCAAGCAGGCGCTGCACGACTTCGGCGTCGACTTCGACGTGTACTTCCACGAGGACACGCTGCACGAGACCGGCGCCGTCGACCGCGCGGTCGCCCGGCTGCGGGAGAACGGGCACATCTTCGAGGCGGACGGCGCGACCTGGCTGCGCACCACCGACTTCGGGGACGACAAGGACCGGGTCATCATCAAGTCCGACGGGGACGCCGCGTACATCGCCGGCGACCTGGCGTACTACCTGGACAAGCGCGAGCGCGGCTTCGACCGCGTGATCATCATGCTCGGCGCCGACCACCACGGGTACATCGGCCGCATGATGGCGATGTGCGCCGCGTTCGGCGACACCCCGGGGGTCAACCTCGAGATCCTGATCGGCCAGATGGTCAACCTGGTCAAGGACGGCCAGCCGATGCGGATGAGCAAGCGCGCCGGCACCGTCGTCACGCTCGAGGACCTGGTCGAGGCGGTCGGCGTCGACGCCGCGCGGTACTCGCTGGCGCGGTCCTCGGCGGACTCCTCGATCGACCTGGACCTGGACCTGCTGACCCGGGCGACCAACGAGAACCCCGTCTACTACGTGCAGTACGCGCACGCCCGCACCTGCTCGGTCGGCCGGAACGCCGCCGAGGCCGGCGTGCGCCGCGAGGACGGGTTCGACGCGTCGCTGCTGGACCACCCGAGCGAGTCGGTGCTGCTCGGCAAGATCGCCGAGCTGCCGCGGATCGTCGCCCAGGCGGCCGAGCTGCGCGAGCCGCACCGCGTCGCGCGGTACCTGGAGGAGCTGGCCGGGGCGTACCACAAGTGGTACGACCAGCGCCGCGTCCTGCCGTTCGGCGACGAGCAGGTCGGCGACGTGCACCGCACCCGCCTGTGGCTGAACGACGCCACCCGGCAGGTGCTCGCCAACGGTCTCGCCCTGCTGGGCGTCGGCGCCCCGGAGCGCATGTGACCGCGCCGGCCCCGCTCGGCCTGCCCTGGCCGGCGTCCGCCGCCCGGGGTGCGGACGGGGCCGTCGGCGTCGCGGGCGTCGACCTGCGGGACCTCGCCGTCGCGCAGGGCACGCCCGCCTACGTGCTGGACGAGGCCGACTTCCGTGCCCGCGCGCGCGGGCTGCGCGGGGCGTTCGCGGACGCGTTCGGCGCGATCGGAGCCGAGGTCGACGTCTACTACGCCGGCAAGGCGTTCCTGTCCGTCGCCGTCGCCCGCTGGGCGCACGAGGAGGGCCTGCGGGTCGACACCTCGACCGGCGGCGAGCTGGCCGTCGCGCTCCGCGCGGGCGTGCCGGGCGCGGACATCGGCCTGCACGGCAACAACAAGTCGGACGCCGAGATCGCCCGCGCCCTCGAGGCCGGCGTCGGTCGGCTGATCGTCGACTCGCTCGGCGAGGTCGACCGGATCGTCGCCGCCGTCCGCGCCCGCGGCGCCGGCGCCCCGCCCGCGCCGGTGATGGTCCGCGTGACCACCGGCGTGCACGCCGGCGGTCACGAGTACATCTCCACGGCGCACGAGGACCAGAAGTTCGGCCTGTCGGTCGCCGTGCCCGCCGGGTCGCCGTCGGGCACCAGCCCCGCCATGACGGCGCTCGAGTCGGTGCTGGCGCACCCGGAGCTGCGGCTGCTCGGCATCCACTCGCACATCGGCTCGCAGATCCTCGACCCCGCCGGGTTCGCGGTGGCGGCGCGCGCCGTGCTCGGCCTGCGCGCGGACCTCGCCGCCCGGACCGGGTACCTGGTGCCCGAGGTCGACCTGGGCGGCGGGTTCGGCATCGCGTACCTGCCGGGCGAGACGCCCCTGGACGCCGAGCAGATCGCGCGGGAGACCGCCGCCGCCGTGGATGCGGCGTGCATCTCGCTCGGCACCCCCGTGCCGCGGCTGTCGTTCGAGCCCGGCCGCGCGGTCGTCGGCCCCACCACGCTCACCCTGTACACGGTGGGCACCGTCAAGCCGGTCACGCTGGAGGACGGCCGCGTCCGGCTGTACGTCGCGGTCGACGGCGGGATGAGCGACAACATCCGGCCCGCCCTCTACGGCGCGCCGTACCACGCGGCCGTCGTGTCGCGGGCGGGCGCCGCCGAGACCGTGCTGGCGCGCGTGGTGGGCAAGCACTGCGAGAGCGGCGACATCGTCGTGCACGAGGTGCAGCTGCCGGCCGACGTCGCGCCGAGGGACCTGCTGGCCGTCGCGGCCACCGGCGCCTACGGGCGCTCGATGGCGTCCAACTACAACCACGTCCCCCGCCCGCCGGTGGTCGCGGTCCGCGACGGTGCGACGCAGGTGCTCGTCCGGCGCGAGACCGAGGACGACCTGCTGGCGCTCGACCTCGGCTGATCCGCCCGCGCGGCCGCTGCCGTCTCCTCGCCAGGACCCCCGTGCGCCGTCCGCGCCCGGGGGTCCTGGCGTCCGCGCGGCCGGTCGGAAACCCGCCCTTCCAGCCGCCCGCTGCCGCCGATAGCATCGGTGATCAGCGGGGGCGATAGCAGGACTGATCGGAAGGCGAGCGGATGAGCGGGAACACGCACGACGGCCACGACGGGCAGGACCCGACCGAGGTCGAGCCCGTCCACGACGAGCCGTCGCCCCTGGAGCGCGCCTTCGGCGCCTACCTCGCGGGGACGGCGCAGCGGGCGGACCGGATGCGGGCCGAGGCCGCGCGGTCGCTGGTCACGGCCGCCCGCCAGGCGGCGGACCTGGGATGGAGCCAGCGCAAGATCGCCGCGGCGCTCGGCCGTAGCCAGCCCGAGGTCGCGCGCCTGCTGCGGCGCGTCGACGTCGTGCACGGTGCCGGCCGGGTCGAGGTGGTCGAGGAGTGCGTGACGCCTCCGGCTGCGGACGTGCCCGAGACGATGCTGAGCCGGGTGCTCGGCCGGGACCGCGAGGCGATCGTCGCGGCGGCGCGACGGAACGGGGCGTCGAACGTGCGGGTGTTCGGCTCGGTCGCGCGCGGGGAGGACGGGCCGGACTCCGACGTGGACCTGCTGGTCGACCTGGACCCGGGCACCGGGCTGCTGTCCCTCGGCAGGATGGAGGTCGAGCTGACCGAGCTGCTCGGTCGGCCGGTCGACCTGATCCCGGCGCGGATGCTCAAGCCCCACGTCGCAGCGACGGTCGAGGCGGTCGCGCTGTGACCGGGTCCGCTGCTGGTCACGTCGACCCTGTGGACGTCCTCGACGAGGCCCTCGCGCACCTGGAGGTGCTCCGGCGTCATGTGGACGGGGTCGGGATGGACGACCCGCTGGGGTTCGACGCCACCAGCCTCCGACTGTCCGTGGCGATCGACTGCATCACGCGCCTGCCGCGTGACCTGCAGGCCGTGGTCTACGGCGACCAGCGGACGGCCATCCGCGCCATGCGCAACCGGATCGCGCACGGGTACTTCTGGGTCGACCCCGACGTCGTCCGCGACACGGTCAGGCACGACCTCGACCCGTTCGAGGACCGCCTGCGGGGCCTGCGGCGCACGCTCTCGGCCGAGGCGTGACCTGCGCCCGCGCCCCGGCCGCCCACGGTGTGGATGCGCGGTCGGGGCGCGGGGCGTGCCCCCTATCCTGTGATCCGGCCGGGCTGCGTGCCCGGCCGGACCCCCAGGACCCGGCTCGACCGGGTGTGATCGAGAGGCGCACGCGGTGACCGAACGCGACCAGACCGGCCGACCCGCCACGCCCGCCCCCGGTACCCGGCCCGCCGTGCGGGTCGCCCTGCTCGGCTGCGGCGTCGTCGGCACCGAGGTCGTCCGGCTGCTCACGACGCAGGCCGCGGACCTCGCGGCCCGGGTCGGCGCCCCGCTCGAGCTGGTGGGCGTCGCCGTGCGGGACGTCGAGGCGCCCCGCGACCCCGTCGTCGACCGCGCGCTGCTGACCGCGGACGCCGAGGGCCTGGTCGCGAAGGCCGACGTCGTCGTCGAGGTGGTCGGCGGCATCGAGCCCGCCCGCGGCCTGCTCCTGCGCGCGATCGAGCACGGCGCCGCGGTGGTCACCGCCAACAAGGCGCTGCTGGCCCAGGACGGCCCGACGCTGTACCAGGCCGCGGACGCGGCGGGCGTGGACCTGTACTTCGAGGCCGCCGTCGCCGGGGCCATCCCGCTGGTGCGCCCGGTGCGCGAGTCGCTGTCCGGCGACCGCGTGCAGCGCGTGCTCGGCATCGTCAACGGCACCACCAACTACGTGCTGGACCGGATGGCCACCGAGGGCCTCGACCTGGCGGACGTCGTGGCCGAGGCGCAGGCGCTCGGTTACGCGGAGGCCGACCCGACAGCCGACGTCGAGGGCTACGACGCCGCGGCGAAGGCGGCCATCCTCGCCTCCCTCGCGTTCCACACCCGGGTGTCGATCGACGACGTCGACCGCCAGGGGATCATGGGCGTCACCGCGGACGACGTGGCCTGGGCCGCCCGCACGGGGCACGTCATCAAGCTGCTGGCCATCGCGGACCGTCGCACGACCGAGGACGGCGCCGAGGGCGTGCAGGTGCGCGTGCACCCGTCGCTGGTGCCGCTGAGCCACCCGCTCGCCGGCGTGCGCGGCGCGTTCAACGCGGTCTTCGTCGAGGCCGAGGCCGCCGGCGAGCTGATGTTCTACGGCCGCGGCGCCGGCGGCGCCCCGACCGCCAGCGCGGTGCTCGGCGACGTGGTGTCCGCGGCGCGGCACCGGGTGCACGGCGGGCGCGGCCCGGCCGAGTCCTGGTACGCCGCGCTGCCGGTGCTGCCCGCCGAGTCCGCCCGGACCCGGTACCAGGTGCGGCTCGACGTCGACGACCGGCCCGGCGTGCTCGCGCACGTGTCGGCGGTCCTCGCCGAGCACGGCGTGTCGATCGAGGCGGTCCGGCAGTCGCCGGCGGACGTCACGCACGCCGGCACCGAGGACGACCCGGGCGTCGCCCGTCTGGTCATCACCACGCACGAGGCGCCGGAGGCCGCGCTGGCCGCCACCGTCGCCGCGATCGGCGACCTGGACTCCGTCCGCGAGGTCGTCTCCGTCCTGCGAGTCGAGGGAGCCTGATGGCCCACCAGTGGCGCGGCGTGATCCGCGAGTACGCCGACCGCCTGCCCGCGCACGTGCAGCAGCACGTGGTCACGCTCGGCGAGGGCGGCACGCCGCTCGTCGAGGCGCCGGCGCTGTCCGCGCTGACCGGCGCGGAGGTGTTCGTCAAGGTCGAGGGCATGAACCCGACCGGGTCGTTCAAGGACCGCGGCATGACGACCGCGATGTCCGCCGCCGCGGGCCGCGGGGCGAAGGCCGTCGTCTGCGCCTCCACCGGCAACACGTCGGCGTCGGCCGCCGCCTACGCCACCGCGGCCGGGATGATCTGCGCGGTGCTGGTCCCGGACGGCAAGATCGCGATGGGCAAGCTCAGCCAGGCCGTCGCGCACGGCGCCACGCTGCTGCAGGTCGACGGCAACTTCGACGACTGCCTGATCGCCGCGCGCAAGCTCGCCGAGGCGTACCCGGTCGAGCTGGTGAACTCGGTCAACCCCGACCGCATCGAGGGTCAGAAGACCGGCGCGTTCGAGATCGTCGACGCGCTCGGCGACGCCCCCGACATCCACGCGCTGCCCGTCGGCAACGCCGGCAACATCACCGCGTACTGGAAGGGCTTCCGCGAGTACGCGGGCCACGACGCGGGCGCGGACCTCGAGCCCGTCGCGACGCACACCCCGGTCATGTGGGGCTTCCAGGCCGCGGGCGCCGCGCCGATCGTGCACGGCTACCCGATCACGGACCCCGAGACCATCGCCACGGCGATCCGGATCGGCAACCCGGCGTCCTGGAACCAGGCCGAGGCCGCGCGCGACCGCTCGGGCGGCCTGATCGAGGCCGTCACGGACGACGAGATCCTCGCCGCGCACCGCGTGCTGTCGTCGCAGGTGGGCGTGTTCGTGGAGCCGGCGTCGGCCGCGGGCGTCGCGGGCATCCTCAAGCTGGCCGAGCAGGGCCGGGTCCCCGCGGGTGCGCGCATCGTCGTCACGGTCACGGGCCACGGCCTGAAGGACCCGCAGTGGGCACTGCGCACCGCCGACGGCGGCGAGGTCGAGACCACGCGCGTGCGGCCCGACGTGGTCGAGATCGCCGCCGCGCTCGGCCTCGGCTGACCCGGCCGTGCGACTGGGTGCCGACCGGGCGCGGGTGCGCGTCCCGGCGACGAGCGCGAACCTCGGACCGGGCTTCGACGCGCTGGGCCTCGCGCTCGCGCTGCACGACGACGTCGAGGTGCGCGCGCTCGGGTCCGCCGAGGTCGTCGTCGACGTCGTGGGGGAGGGCGCGCAGGACGTGCCGTCGGGGGACGACCACCTCGTCGTCCGCGCGCTGCGGCACGCGCTGGACCACGTCGGCGCGCCGCAGACCGGACTGCACCTGACCTGCCGGAACCGGATCCCGCACGGCCGCGGCCTGGGCTCGTCCGCCGGTGCGGTCGTCGCCGGGCTGCTCGCGGCGCGCGCTCTGGTCGCGGAGCCGGAGTCCCTGGACGACGACGTGGTGCTGCGGCTGGCCACGGAGCTCGAGGGGCACCCCGACAACGCGGCGCCCGCGCTGCTCGGCGGGGCGACGGTCGCCTGGTCGGACGGTGCCGGCCCGCAGGCCCCGGTGCACGCGGTGCGGCTCGAGGTGCACCCGGACCTCGCGCCCGTCGCCGTGGTGCCCGGCACCCGGCTGGCCACGTCGCACGCCCGCGGGGTGCTGCCGGACCAGGTGCCGCACCGCGACGCCGCGTTCCAGGCGGGCCGGGCGGCGCTGCTGGTCGAGGCGCTGGGCCGCCGGCCCGACCTGCTGCTCCCCGCCACCGAGGACCGGCTGCACCAGGGGTACCGGCGCCCGGTGATGGCGGAGAGCATGGCGCTGGTCGACGCGCTGCGGGCCCGTGGCGTCGCAGCCGTCGTCTCGGGCGCGGGGCCGACGGTGCTCGCGCTCGCCCGGGCCACGGGCGACGACCCCGGCGCGGGGACGACGGACGCCGACGCCGCGCTGCAGCAGGTGTTCGGGGGTGCGATGGGCGGCTGGCGCATCGTCCGGCTCGGCATCGACACCGCCGGGGCGGTGGCCACGAGGCTGCCGTGAGGGGGTCGGCCGGTGCTATGCTGGCCGCGTTCCCCGGAGTACTTCTGTGATGTCCGCTCAGCCTTTTTCCGGTGCAGCGCCGCCCAGGTGGCAGGCCGTGCGAGGGCGCCGGGCCGAGATCCTGGACCGGGGACGATCCAGCCCACGAGAGTCGACGCGAGTCGCGCGACACGTGCGGCTCCACCGACGCGCCGACCCTCGACGAGGGGCCGGACGCGGACCGCGCCCCGACGGTGGGTGCCGGTCCCTGACGAGGGGGAAGGGTCCTTCGTGACAGAAACCATCGAGCCGGCCGTGAGCACGGGCTCCGGCGGGTCCGCCCGTGGCGGCGCCATCTCCGCGATGCGCATGCCCGAGCTGCAGGCCCTCGCCGCCCAGCTGGGCGTGACGGGCACGTCCCGGATGCGCAAGAGCGACCTGGTCGACGCGATCCAGGCCACGGGCTCCGGCGGCGCACCCGCCGGGCGCACCCGCCGCGCCGCGACCCGCGACGCCGGCCGCCCGGAGCAGACGGCCACGGCCCCCGACGCCGCTCCGGCCGCCCCCGCGGCCGAGCAGCCCGCCGACGACGCGCCGCGCGCGCAGCGCCGCCGTCCGGCCCGCGCTGCCGAGCAGCCCGCCCCGGCCGAGACCCCCGCCGAGCCGCGCACCGGCCGCACCGTCGACGTCCTCGCCGGCCTCGAGGCCGTCGAGCGCTCCCTGGACGGCCGGCAGAGTGCCGGCGAGCCCCGCGACGACCGCGCCGCCCGTGCCGCCGAGGCCGTCGGCACCGTCACGGGCGAGCGCCGCTCGCGCCGCTCCGGCCGTGGTGCCGGTGCGCCGACCGTCGACGTGACGCTGCCCGAGGGGCCGACGTCCGGCGGCGAGCGCGCCGACCGCGGTGACCGTCCCGATCGCGGTGACCGTGCCGAGCGCGGTGAGGGCCGGGGCGAGCAGCGCGACGGCCAGCGCCGTCAGCAGCAGGGCCAGCAGCAGCGCGGTCAGCAGGCCGGCCAGGCGGCCCAGGCTGCCCAGCACGCCCAGGAGGTCCAGCAGGGCCAGCAGGGCGCACCGAACGGTCAGCAGGACCTGGACGACGACGAGCGCGGCGGCCGCCGCCGGCGCTCGCGCGACCGGTACCGCGACCGCGACGGCCGCAAGCAGCGCGGCCGCGGCCAGCGCTCGGGCGAGGTGGGGGCCGACGAGGAGATCGAGATCACCGAGGACGACGTCCTCGTGCCGATCGGCGGCATCCTCGACATCCTCGACTCGTACGCGTTCGTCCGCACGAGCGGCTACCTGCCCGGCGCGAACGACGTCTACCTGCCGCTCGGCCAGGTCCGCAAGGCCGGCCTGCGCCGCGGCGACGCGATCACCGGCGCCGTCCGGGCGCCCCGCGAGGGCGAGCAGCAGGCGCAGCAGCAGGGCGGCAACCGGCCGAACAAGGCCAACGCCCTCGTGCGCCTCGACACCGTCAACGGCATGTCGCCGGAGCAGGCGCGCCAGCGCCCGGAGTTCTCCAAGCTGACGCCGCTCTACCCGCAGGACCGCCTGCGGCTCGAGCACGAGGCGCACCAGCTCACCCCGCGGGTCATCGACATCGTCGCCCCGATCGGCAAGGGCCAGCGCGGCCTCATCGTCGCGCCCCCGAAGGCCGGCAAGACGATCATCATGCAGCAGATCGCCAACTCGATCACCGCGAACAACCCCGAGGTCCACCTCATGGTCGTGCTCGTCGACGAGCGCCCCGAGGAGGTCACGGACATGGAGCGGACGGTCAAGGGCGAGGTCATCGCCTCGACCTTCGACCGGCCCGCGTCGGACCACACGATGGTCGCGGAGCTCGCGATCGAGCGGGCCAAGCGCCTGGTCGAGCTGGGCCAGGACGTCGTCGTGCTGCTCGACTCGCTGACCCGCCTGTCCCGCGCGTACAACCTGGCGGCCCCGGCCTCCGGGCGGATCCTGTCCGGTGGTGTGGACGCCTCGGCGCTCTACCCGCCGAAGCGGTTCTTCGGCGCGGCGCGCAACATCGAGAACGGCGGCTCGCTGACCATCCTCGCGTCCGCGCTGGTGGAGACCGGCTCCAAGATGGACGAGGTCATCTTCGAGGAGTTCAAGGGCACCGGGAACATGGAGCTCCGGCTCTCCCGCTCGCTCGCCGACAAGCGGATCTTCCCGGCGGTGGACGTCAACGCCTCCGGCACGCGGCGCGAGGAGATCCTCATCGCGCCGGACGAGCTCAAGATCGTCTGGAAGCTCCGGCGCGTCATGGGCGCGCTGGACCAGCAGCAGGCGATCGAGCTGCTGCTCGGCAAGCTGCGGGACACCAAGAGCAACGTCGAGTTCCTGCTCCAGGTGCAGAAGACCACCCCGGGCATGCACGAGGAGACCCGCTCGGTCGTCTGACGGCGGCGCACGCGTCGCAGCAGGGCGGCACCCCGCGCGGGTGCCGCCCTGCTGTCGTCCGGCGACCGGTCGGAGCGAGGCGTCAGGCGCCCGGCAGCTGGCCCCGGCGGGCGGCGAGCGCCTGGTCGTACCAGGCCAGCGTCTGCCGGGTGATCTCCCCGGCCTCGAACCGCTGCGCCGCGGCGCGCTGCGGGTCCCGGGCCGCCCGGCGGGCCGCGGGGTCGTCGATCCAGCGCGCCAGGGTCCGGGCGAAGGCGGCCGTGTCCCGCGGGTCGACCAGCTGGTCCTCCAGGCCGGCCATCGGCGTCCGGTAGCCCGGGTTGTCGCCGGCCAGCACCACGCCGCCGGCGTCGGCCAGCGCCTCGACCACCGACATCCCGAAGCTCTCGCCGCCGGTCGACGGCAGCGCGACGACGTCGGCACCGGCGAGCAGGGCGGCCTTGTCCTCCTCGGCGACGAACCCCGGGAAGTCGACGCGGTCCGCGATCCCGGCCGCCCGCGCGCGCTGCTGCAGGTCGGCGAGCAGCGGCCCGCGGCCGGCGAGCGTCAGCGTCCACGGGCGCGTGGTGCGCGGCAGGGCGGCTGCCGCGGCGAGCAGCTCCCGCGGGCCCTTGCGCTCGACCAGGCGGCCCAGGAACACGATCCGGACCGGGTCGGCGTCGGACCGGGCCGGCGCCCCGGCCTGCGTCGCGGCGAGCTCGACGGGGCCGCCGATCACCGGGACGTCGCGGCCGTACGCCTCGCGCACCGACTCCTGCGCGGCGGCCGACAGCGCGCTGATCGCGTCGAACCGGCGCAGCCGGCGGCGCTCCGCGAGGCCGAGCGCCCGGATGCCCCACCGCGCCACCGCGTCCTGCGGGTAGATGACGAACGACCCGACGACGGCGGTGCGGGGGTGCGCGGCGGACACGACCCGCCCGGCGAGCACGGGGCTGTACGGCATGGTCACGTGCAGCACGTCGAACGGGACCTCCGCCAGGAGCCGGCGGACCGCCGCCCGGGACGCGGGCAGCGGGGTGCCGAGCCGGTTCCCGTTGAACCGCACCGACAGGGTGCGGCCGAGCACGTGCAGGCGCGGCAGGTCGGTGCGCTCGGTGCTGGAGGTCAGGTAGTGCACCTCGTGGCCGAGCGCCGTCAGCCGCCGGCCGAGCGTGAGGACGATCTGCTGGACCCCGTCGGGCCGGTCGAGGCCGTCGTCGATCACCAGGCCGATGCGGAGCACCCGCACATCGTAGGGGCGGGGTCCTGGGCCGTCGGCGCGCGGTCGGCGGGCCTCGGGAAGATTTCGCGCCCGGCCGCTGTTCTGGCAGACTGTTCCGTCGGTCTGCGGTTCACGTGCACGGCTCGCGTGCACGACCCGGGGACCCAACACGAGGAGAACACCTGTGAAGACTGACATCCACCCCGAGTACGTGGTGACCCAGGTGACCTGCACCTGCGGCAACACGTTCACCACGCGCTCCACCTCGACCTCCGGCGAGATCAAGGCCGATGTGTGCAGCGCCTGCCACCCGTTCTACACGGGCAAGCAGAAGATCCTCGACACCGGTGGCCGCGTGGCCCGGTTCGAGGCGCGCTACGGCAAGAAGTCGGCCAACTAGCGACCTCGGCGCCGGTGACCGGCGGTCCCGTCAGGGACCGCGGTCACCGGCGCTTTCGCATGTCCGGGCCCGCACCGCGGCCCGTGGTCGCCCCCGCGCCGCCCGACGGCGCACGGCTCAGGAGATGCCCCGATGACCGACCCGTTCGCGGCGGCGCAGCCGCTGCTCGACGAGCACGCCCGGATCGAGCAGCAGCTCGCGGACCCGGCCGTGCACGCCGACCAGGCGCTGGCCCGGAACCTCGGGCGCCGGTACGCCGAGCTCGGCCGGGTCGCCCAGGCGCACGGCGCCTGGCGGGCCGCCGCCGAGGACCTCGCGGACGCCCGCGAGCTCGCGCAGGACGACGCGGCGTTCGCCGCCGAGCTGCCGGCGCTCGCCGAGGCGGAGGAGCACGCGGCCGAGCGGCTGCGCCGGGTGCTGGTCCCGCGCGACCCGGACGACGCCCGCGACGTGATCCTCGAGATCAAGGCGGGCGAGGGCGGCGAGGAGTCCGCGCTGTTCGCCGGCGACCTGCTGCGGATGTACCTGCGGTACGCCGAGAGGCGCGGCTGGCGGACCGAGACGCTGGAGGCCACCGAGTCCGACCTCGGCGGCTACAAGGACGTGCAGGTCGCCGTGAAGGCGCGCGGGTCCGTCACCGACCCGGCCGAGGGCGTCTGGGCGAGCCTGAAGTACGAGGGCGGCGTGCACCGCGTCCAGCGGGTGCCGGTCACGGAGTCGCAGGGCCGGATCCACACGTCCGCCGCCGGGGTGCTGGTGTTCCCCGAGGTGGAGGACGCGGGCGAGGTCGAGATCGACCCGAACGACCTGCGGATCGACGTCTACCGCTCGTCGGGTCCCGGCGGGCAGTCCGTGAACACCACCGACTCGGCCGTGCGGATCACCCACGTGCCGACGGGCATCGTGGTGTCGATGCAGAACGAGAAGTCGCAGCTGCAGAACCGCGAGCAGGCCATGCGCGTGCTGCGTGCCCGGCTGCTGGCCGCGCAGCAGGAGGCGGCGGCCGCCGCGGCGAGCGCGGCGCGGCGCTCCCAGGTGCGCACCGTCGACCGGTCCGAGCGGATCCGGACCTACAACTACCCGGAGAACCGGATCGCGGACCACCGCACCGGCTACAAGGCGTACAACCTGGACGCGGTGCTGGACGGCGACCTGGGCCCGGTCGTGCAGTCGGCGGTCGACGCGGACGAGGCCGCCCAGCTGGCGGCGGCGGGGGAGCAGAGCGCGTGACCACGTCCACCGCGCCGACGATGCGCACCCTGGTCGACGCCGCGGCGCGCGTGCTCGCGGACGCCGGCGTCGGGTCGCCGAGGCACGACGCGACCGCGCTGGCCGCGTACGCGCTCGGCCTGCCGCGCCTGGACCTGGTGCTGGCGCCGCCGGTGCCGGACGGGTTCACCGAGGAGTTCGCCGGACTGGTCGACCGCCGCCGCCGCCGCGAGCCGCTGCAGCACATCGTCGGGTCGACGGTGTTCCGCTACCTCACGCTGCGCGTCGAGCCCGGTGTGTTCGTGCCGCGTCCCGAGACGGAGACGGTCGCGCAGGTCGCGGTGGACGAGGCGGCGCGCCTGGCCACCGAGGGCCGGGAGCCGCTGGTCGTCGACCTGTGCTGCGGCGCCGGCGGCATCGCGCTGTCGGTCGACACGGAGGTCCCCGGCTCGCGGGTGGTCGCCGTGGACGCCTCGCCGGAGGCCGTCGCGCTGACCCGCCACAACCACGGTGCCGCGGGGTCCCTCACCATGCGCATCGAGCAGGGCGACGTCCGCGACCCCGCGCTGCTCGCCGACCTGGACGGCACGGTCGACGTCGTGGTGTCCAACCCGCCGTACATCCCGCCGGACGCCGTGCCCGTGGACCCGGAGGTCCGCGACCACGACCCCGACCTCGCGCTGTACGGCGGCGGGCTCGACGGCCTGGAGGTGCCGCGGGCGGTGCTGGAGGCCGCCGCGCGCCTGCTGGTGCCCGGCGGGCTCCTGGTGATGGAGCACGCCGAGGTGCAGGACGCGGCCGCCCGGGCTGCCGCCGAGGCGACGGGCGCGTTCGAGGCGGTCGAGAGCCGGGCGGACCTGACGGGGCGCCCCCGGATGCTGGTGGCCCGGCGTCGCAGCGCACCGGCGGGCGAGCCGCGACCGGACGCCCAGCCGGGCGTGGGAGACTCGCAGCCGTGAGCGACGACTCCGTGCTGGACGCGACCGACCCTGCGACCTGGGGCCCTGCCCTGGACGCCGCCGTGCACACCGTGTCCCGCGGGGGACTGGTCGTGCTGCCGACCGACACGGTGTACGGGATCGGCGCCGACGCGTTCACGCCCGAGGCGGTCGCCGCGCTGCTCGCGGCGAAGGGCCGCGGGCGCCAGATGCCGCCGCCCGTGCTGATGCCGGACGTGCGCACGCTCGACGGCCTCGCCATGGGCGTCCCCGCCGAGGTGCGCGACCTGGCCGAGGCGTTCTGGCCCGGCGGGCTCACCGTGATCCTGGTGGCCCAGCCGTCGCTGGCCTGGGACCTGGGCGACACCCACGGCACGGTCGCGCTGCGGGTGCCGGACCACCCCGTGGCGCTCGCGCTGCTCGGCCGCACCGGGCCGATGGCCGTGTCCAGCGCCAACCGCACCGGGCAGCCGTCCGCGCTCGAGGTCGCCGAAGCGCACGAGCAGCTGGGGGACCGCGTGCAGACCTACCTGGACGGCGGCCGCACCCCCGGCCAGGTCGCCTCCACCATCGTGGACGCCACCGGCGACGAGCTCCGGGTCGTGCGGCAGGGCGCGATCAGCCTCGAGCGGCTCCGGGAGGTCGCTCCCGTCGTGGCGGGTGACCCCGGCCGGTGAGGGCGTACCTGCTCCTCCTGCTGCTCGCGGCGGCGGCCACCTACCTGCTGACGCCGCTGGCGCGCTGGTGCGCGCTGCGCTGGGGTGCGATCACCGCGGTGCGCAGCCGCGACGTGCACTCCATCCCGACGCCGCGGCTCGGCGGCCTGGCGATGTGGGCCGGGATCATGGTCGGCCTGGTGATGGCCAGCCAGCTGCCGTTCCTGGAGGGCGTGTTCGACAACCCGCGCCCGATCGTCGGCATCGCCGCCGCCGCCACCATCGTGTGCGCGCTGGGCGTGGCCGACGACATCTGGGACCTGGACTGGATGACCAAGCTGGTCGGGCAGGTGCTCGCCGCGTTCGTCATGGCGTCCATGGGCGTGCAGCTCTACCAGCTGCCGATCGACGGTGCGGTCGTGGCCTCCGACCGGGTCTGGCTCGGGCTGACCGTGCTCACGGTGGTCGTCGCGATGAACGCGGTGAACTTCGTCGACGGGCTGGACGGGCTCGCTGCGGGCCTGATCGCGATCGGCGGCGCGGGGTTCTTCCTCTACTCCTACCAGCTGACCCGCGAGGCCAGCCCCGGGGACTTCTCCAACCTGGCGACCCTGGTGGTCGCGCTGCTGGTCGGCGCCTGCATCGGGTTCCTGCCGCACAACTTCCACCCGGCGCGCATCTTCATGGGCGACTCCGGCTCGATGCTCATCGGGCTGGTGATCGCCGCCGCGGGCATCCAGGTGACCGGGCAGATCGACCTCGCGGTGACGAACACCCGCCAGTCGTTCCCCGCGTTCCTGCCGATCCTGCTCCCGCTCGCGGTGCTGCTGCTGCCGCTGCTCGACATGGGGCTGGCGGTGATCCGTCGCGTCGGGTCCGGGAAGTCGCCGTTCCACCCGGACCGGATGCACCTGCACCACCGGATGCTGCAGCTGGGGCACTCGCACCGCCGCGCCGTGATCATCCTGTACGTCTGGACCTTCGTGTTCGCGGGCGCGGCCACGGCGCTGGTGTGGTTCTCCACCACCGCCGTGCTGATCGGCCTGGCGGTCGGCGTGCTCGCGGCGCTGGCGCTCACGCTCGGCCCGCTGCGCGGGCGCAGCACGCCGGGCGGCGACGCGGCTCCCCGCCCGCCGGCCGCCCCTCCTGCACCCGCGTCGCCGCCGGGTCCGCGCCCCACGGCACCGCCCGCCCCGCCCGCGACCCCCGCGACCCCGGCACGGCACGCGGCCGACGCCCACCGCGGCGCCTGGCACGCCACCGGCCTGACCACCCCCGACCCGAGGACGGACCGATGACCGACCCCACCCCCGAGCCGACCCCCCGCACGGGGGACAGCCCCGAGGTGCACGCCGTGTTCCGCCGCGCGCTGCGCGACATGGTGGTGCTCGTCGCCGGCGTGACCGTGCTCGGCGTCGCGGTCGGCTACCTGGTGGCCGGCCTGCCCGGCGTCTGGGGCGCGCTGATCGGCGCCGGCATCGCGCTGCTGTTCTCCGGCGCGACGACACTGTCGATGCTGCGCACGTCGGACGCCGCCCCGGGGCGGATGATGACCGTGATCATGGGCACCTGGCTGGGCAAGCTGGTGGTCGTGATCGTCCTGCTCGCGGTGCTCCGCGGCATGGACTTCTACGACCGCTACGTGCTGGCGGTGGTGGTCGCGGTCGCGGTCATCGGCTCCGCGCTGCTCGACTACCGCGCCGTCGCGCGGGGCAGGGTCCCGTACGTGACCCCCGCCAGTGCTGGGACGAAGGTCCCGAATGCGGACGACCCGGACGGGACCGGTCCGTCCGTAGGTTAGGCTTCCCCCGAACCACCCACGACGGCCGGGTCCCGGCGGAGTGACCCACACCCGGGATCGCCCGTCGGAGCCTTCGACCCCCAGGAGACTGCTCTGTCCAGCCTTGCGACGATCCTGCCGCTCGCTGCCGAAGGCGAGTCCGGGTTCCACACTCCGTCGATCGCCGAGTTCTTCCCGCCGGCCATCTGGTTCGAGGGCACCCTCTTCGAGATCAACCGCATCCAGGTGGTGCGCTTCGTCGCCGTCGCGGTGCTGCTGACGCTGATGGTGATCGCGGCCCGCCGCGCGAGGCTCGTCCCGCGCCGCGGCCAGAACGTGGCCGAGATGATGCTGGACTTCGTGCGCGTGAACGTCGCCGAGGACATCATCGGCAAGGAGAAGGCCCACAAGTACGTGGCCCTCCTGACGACGATCTTCTTCGCGATCTTCGCCTTCAACATCACCGGCGTGATCCCGCTGCTCAACATCGCCGGCACCTCGCTGATCGGCCTGCCGATCATGCTCGCGCTCTGGGTGTACGTCATGTACCTCGGAGCCGGTGTCCGGGCGCACGGGGTGGGCGGGTTCCTCAAGCACTCGCTGTTCCCCCCGGGCGTGCCGTGGCCGCTCTACATCCTGCTGGCGCCGGTCGAGTTCCTGCAGGTGTTCGTCCTGCGGCCCGTCACGCTGGCCATCCGGTTGATGGCCAACATGGTCGCCGGGCACCTCATGCTCGTGCTCTGCTTCTCGGCCACGCAGTACCTGCTGTTCGACGCGACCGGCGTCCTCAAGGGCTTCGGCGCGCTGACCCTGGCGGGCGGCTTCGCGATCACCCTGTTCGAGGTGTTCGTCGCCGCGCTGCAGGCCTACATCTTCGTCGTCCTGACGGCTGTCTACCTCAGCCAGTCGATCGAGGAAGAGCACTGACCCAGCACCACCCGTGCGGGCCCACCTGCGGCCCGCACCACTGAAAACGACCGCCGACCGACCGGTCGGCGGCCAAACGGAAGGAACGAGCACAGCGTGTCTCTTCTCGCGGACCCCAGCGTCATCCTTGCGGCCGAGAACGCCATCTCGGGCAACATCGCGACCGTCGGCTACGGCCTCGCGGTGCTCGGCCCGGGCATCGGCCTCGGCATCCTGATCGGCAAGACCGTCGAGGGCATGGCGCGCCAGCCCGAGGTCGCCGGCCAGCTCCGGACCACCATGTTCATCGGTATCGGCTTCGTCGAGGTCCTCGGCCTCCTCGGCCTGATCACCGGCTTCCTCTTCACGTGATCACCGCCGCGCTCCCCGCGGCGAGCATCCTGGCCGCGGAGACCGAAGAGGTCGAGGGCTGGCGCCTGCTCGTCCCCGCGGGCTACGACATCCTGTGGTCGTCGGTCGTGCTCCTCGTCATCGGCGTCGTCTTCTACAAGCTCGTGCTGCCGAAGTTCCAGGCGGTGCTCGACGAGCGCACGGAGAAGATCGAGGGCGGGCTCGCCCAGGCGAAGCACGCCCAGGAGGAGGCTGCCGCGGCGAAGGCCGAGTACGAGCAGCAGCTCCAGGACGCGCGCACCGAGGCCGCACGCATCCGCGAGGACGCGCGCACCGAGGCGACCGCCATCGTGACCGAGGCACGCCAGAAGGCGACCGCGGAGCAGGCGCGCATCGCCGAGACCGCGCAGCGGCAGATCGAGGCGGAGCGCCAGCAGGCGTCCGTCCAGCTGCGCAGCGACGTGGGCTCGCTCGCCACGGAGCTCGCCTCCAAGATCGTCGGCGAGTCGCTCGCGGACGAGGCGCGCCGGTCGCGCGTCGTCGACCGGTTCCTCGACGAGCTCGACGTCCAGACCACGGCGACCGCAGGCAAGGGGAACTGATGCGAGGGACGAGCCGGGCGTCGCTGGCCGTCGCGCAGGGCCGGTTCGAGCCGGTGCTGCGCGAGGCCGGCACGCAGGGGCGGCTGCTCGGCGAGCAGCTGTTCGCGCTGACCGACGCGCTGGACTCGTCCGGCTCGCTGCGGCGCACCCTGACCGACCCGTCGGCCGCCGGCGAGGCCAAGGCCGCGCTGGTGACCCGGCTGCTGGGCTCCGCCGACCCGCGGGCGGTCGAGGCCGCCCGCGGCCTGGTGGCCGCACGGTGGTCGGCCGAGGAGGACCTCGCGGAGGCCGTCGAGCACCTGGCCTTCTCGGCCGTGCTCGCGTCGGCGGAGGCGGACGGCACCCTGGACCAGGTCCAGGAGGAGCTGTTCCGGCTCGGCCGGGCGCTGGCCGGCCAGCGCGAGGTGCGCCGCCTGCTGTACACGGACACCGTGCACGCGCAGGCCCGCGGCGAGCTGGTGGACCGGCTGCTGAACGGCGCCGGCGCCCCTGCGACCCAGGTGCTCGCGCGCCGGGCCGCCGTGGCTCCGCGCGGCCGGCGGTACGTCGCGACGCTGGGCCTGCTCGACGACCTGATCGCGGAGCGCCGCGACCGCACGGTGGCCACGGTCACCTCGGCGGCGGAGCTCGACGGCACGCAGCAGCGCCGGCTCGCCGAGATCCTCGGCCGGGCCTACGGGCGCGAGATGCAGGTGCAGGTCCTCGTGGACCCGCACGTCCTGGGCGGCCTGCGCGTGCAGGTGGGCCCCGAGGTGATCGACGCGACCGTGCTGTCACGGCTGGCCGACGCCCGACGACGACTTGCCGGCTGACGGCCCTGCTGGGGCCGGCGCACCGAACCAGACCCACGTGGGGACGCACGCAGGACGCGTGCGACACGACAGGAGAGATGTTATGAGCGAGCTGCAGATCCGGCCGGAGGACATCCGCGCCGCGCTGGACAGCTTCGTCACCTCGTACGAGCCCACCGGTGCCGCTGCCGAGGAGGTCGGGCGCGTCACGCTGGCCGGCGACGGCATCGCGCGGGTCGAGGGCCTGCCCGGCGCGATGGCCAACGAGCTGCTGCGCTTCGAGGACGGCACCCTGGGCCTGGCCCTGAACCTCGACGTGCGCGAGATCGGCGTCATCGTCCTGGGCGAGTTCACCGGCATCGAGGAGGGTCAGGAGGTCCGCCGCACCGGCGAGGTCCTGTCCGTCCCCGTCGGCGACGCCTACCTCGGCCGCGTGGTGGACCCGCTGGGTCAGCCGATCGACGGCCTGGGCGAGATCGTCGCCGAGGGCCGCCGCGCCCTCGAGCTGCAGGCCCCCGGCGTCATGGCCCGCAAGTCGGTGCACGAGCCGCTGCAGACCGGCATCAAGGCGATCGACTCGATGATCCCGATCGGCCGCGGCCAGCGGCAGCTCGTGATCGGCGACCGCCAGACCGGCAAGACCGCGATCGCGATCGACACGATCCTCAACCAGAAGGCGAACTGGGAGACCGGCGACCCCGACAAGCAGGTCCGCTGCATCTACGTCGCCATCGGCCAGAAGGGCTCCACGATCGCCGCCGTCCGCGGCGCGCTCGAGGAGGCCGGCGCCCTGGAGTACACGACGATCGTCGCGGCCCCGGCGTCCGACCCGGCCGGCTTCAAGTACCTCGCCCCGTACACCGGCTCGGCCATCGGCCAGCACTGGATGTACGGCGGCAAGCACGTCCTCATCGTGTTCGACGACCTGTCGAAGCAGGCCGAGGCGTACCGCGCCGTGTCCCTGCTGCTGCGCCGCCCGCCGGGCCGCGAGGCGTACCCGGGCGACGTGTTCTACCTGCACTCCCGCCTGCTGGAGCGTTGTGCCAAGCTGTCCGACGAGCTCGGCGGCGGCTCGATGACCGGTCTGCCGTTCATCGAGACCAAGGCCAACGACGTCTCGGCGTACATCCCGACCAACGTCATCTCCATCACCGACGGGCAGATCTTCCTGCAGTCCGACCTGTTCAACGCGGACCAGCGTCCCGCCGTCGACGTGGGCATCTCGGTGTCCCGCGTCGGTGGTGCCGCGCAGGTCAAGGCGATGAAGCAGGTCTCGGGGACGCTGAAGCTCGACCTGGCGCAGTTCCGGTCGCTCGAGGCGTTCGCGATGTTCGCGTCCGACCTGGACGCCGCGTCCCGCGCGCAGCTGACCCGCGGCGCCCGCCTGATGGAGCTGCTCAAGCAGCCCCAGTACTCGCCGTTCCCGGTCGAGGACCAGGTCGCGTCGATCTGGGCCGGCACCAAGGGCAAGCTGGACGACGTCCCGGTCGAGGACGTCCGCCGGTTCGAGGCCGAGCTGCTGGACCACCTGCGTCGCAACACCGACGTCCTGGCGACGATCGCGAGCACGGGCAAGCTGGGCGACGAGCTCGAGCAGCAGCTCGCGTCCGCCGTCGACGAGTTCCGCGCGAACTTCCTCAAGGCCGACGGCACGCCGCTGACCGGCGCCGCCGACGGCGACGAGGCCGCCGAGGTCGAGCAGGAGCAGATCGTCCGGCAGAAGAAGGGCTGACGATGGCCGGTCAGCAGCGCGTCTACCGGGCACGCATCAGGTCCACCCAGTCGCTGAAGAAGATGTTCCGCGCCCAGGAGCTGATCGCCGCCTCGCGGATCGGTCGCGCCCGGGACCGGATGGCGGCGGCGTCCCCGTACGCCCGCGCCATCACCCGGGCCGTCTCGGCCGTCGCCACGCACTCGAACGTGACGCACCCGCTGCTGGCGGAGCGCACGGACACGCAGCGCGTCGCGGTGCTCCTCATCGCCTCGGACCGCGGCATGGCCGGCGCCTACTCGGCGTCGGTCATCCGCGAGACCGAGCGGCTGGTGGAGCGCCTCGAGGGCGAGGGCAAGGAGGTCGCGCTCTACATCAGCGGCCGCCGTGCCGAGTCCTACTACCGGTTCCGCAAGCGCGAGCTGGCGGCGGCGTGGACCGGGCAGTCCGACGCCCCGACGTCCGAGCTGGCGGAGGAGATCGCGAGCACGCTGCTCGACGCCTTCGCCGCCCCGGCGGACGAGGGCGGCGTGGGGGAGCTGCACATCGTGTCGACGCAGTTCGTCAACATGGTGAGCCAGCGCCCGCAGGTCATCCGGATGCTCCCGCTCGAGGTCGTCGAGGGGGTGGCGGTGGCCGGCGAGAACGAGGCCCTGCCGCTCTACGACTTCGAGCCCGACGCGGCCGAGGTGCTGGACGCGCTGCTGCCGCGGTACGTCCGCAGCCGGATCTTCTCCTGCCTGCTGCAGGCCGCCGCCTCCGAGCTCGCCTCGAGGCAGCGCGCCATGCACACGGCCACGGAGAACGCCGAGGACCTCATCCGCATGTACACGCGGCTGGCGAACCAGGCCCGCCAGGCCGAGATCACCCAGGAGATCAGCGAGATCGTGTCGGGCGCCGACGCGCTCGCCTCCTGAGCACCGACCGCACGACCGACCCCAGCCCGCCGGCTCCCCGGCGGACGACCGAAGGCAGGCAGACATGACCGCGACCACCGTCGACGCGAAGGACTCCACGGCCACGCCGGGCGTGGGCCGCGTCGCCCGTGTGATCGGGCCCGTCGTGGACATCGAGTTCCCCGCGGACCAGATCCCCGACATCTACAACGCGCTGACGGTCGACATCGACCTGTCCACGCAGGGCGAGGGTGAGGTCGCGGGCGGCTTCACCATGACCCTCGAGGTCGCGCAGCACCTCGGCGACTCCCTGGTGCGCGCCATCGCGCTGAAGCCGACGGACGGCCTCGTCCGCGGCGCCCAGGTCACCGACACCGGCGCGCCCATCAGCGTCCCGGTCGGCGACATCACCAAGGGCCACGTCTTCAACGTCACCGGCGAGGTGCTGAACCTCGCCGAGGGCGAGCGTTTCGAGGTCACCGAGCGCTGGCCGATCCACCGCAAGCCCCCGGCCTTCGACCAGCTGGAGTCGAAGACCCAGATGTTCGAGACCGGCATCAAGGTCATCGACCTGCTGACGCCGTACGTGCTCGGCGGGAAGATCGGCCTGTTCGGCGGTGCCGGCGTCGGCAAGACCGTCCTCATCCAGGAGATGATCCAGCGCGTCGCGCAGGACCACGGCGGCGTGTCCGTGTTCGCCGGCGTCGGCGAGCGCACCCGCGAGGGCAACGACCTCATCGTCGAGATGGAGGAGGCGGGCGTCTTCGACAAGACGGCGCTCGTCTTCGGCCAGATGGACGAGCCGCCGGGCACGCGTCTGCGCGTCGCCCTGTCCGCGCTGACGATGGCGGAGTACTTCCGCGACGTGCAGAAGCAGGACGTGCTGCTGTTCATCGACAACATCTTCCGGTTCACGCAGGCGGGTTCCGAGGTCTCCACCCTGCTCGGCCGCATGCCGTCCGCGGTCGGCTACCAGCCGAACCTCGCCGACGAGATGGGCCTCCTGCAGGAGCGCATCACCTCGACGCGCGGCCACTCGATCACCTCGCTGCAGGCGATCTACGTGCCCGCCGACGACTACACCGACCCGGCGCCGGCCACGACGTTCGCGCACCTGGACGCCACCACGGAGCTCTCCCGCGAGATCGCCTCGCGCGGTCTGTACCCCGCGGTGGACCCGCTGGCGTCGACGTCCCGCATCCTCGACCCGCGGTACGTGGGCCAGGAGCACTACGACGTGGCCACCCGCGTGAAGTCGATCCTGCAGCGCAACAAGGAGCTGCAGGACATCATCGCGATCCTCGGCGTGGACGAGCTGTCGGAGGAGGACAAGACGGTCGTCGGCCGTGCGCGTCGCATCCAGCAGTTCCTCTCGCAGAACACCTACATGGCCGAGAAGTTCACCGGCGTCGTGGGCTCCACGGTCCCGGTGTCCGAGACGGTCGAGGCGTTCCAGAAGATCGCGGACGGCGAGTTCGACCACATCTCGGAGCAGGCCTTCTTCAACATCGGCGGCCTCGAGGACCTCGAGCGCAACTGGGCCCGCATCCAGAAGGAGTACGGCGTCTGACGCCGTCCGCTCCACCCACCCGATCACCCCTTCCCCGGAGGTTCTGAGTCCATGGCCCAGCTCGAGGTCGACGTCGTCGACACCGACGGCACCATCTGGTCCGGCGAGGCCCGCCAGGTCAGTGCGCCCGCCTCGGACGGGGAGATCGGCATCCTCACCGGTCACACCCCGGTCCTCTCCGTGCTCCGGCACGGGGAGGTCCGGGTGACCGAGGCCGGCGGCGCCGTGCACCGGTGGTCCGTCGAGGGCGGCTTCCTGTCCGTCGACGCGGACCAGGTCACGGTCGTCGTCGACGCGGCCGAGGCGGTGGCCTCCGGCGCGTCCGGCCGCTGACGCGAGGCGGCGGCGGTGAGCGGGCACACGATCGCGCTGGTCGCGCTGCTGCTCGTCCTGGCCCTGCTCGTCGTGGTGGGTCTGGCGGTCTCGCGGTACCGGAGCCTGACGCACCGCGTCGGGTCGTTCCGGTGCTCCGCGCGGGTGCGCGGCCGCTTCCGGCGGGGCATCGCGCACTACGGGTCCCGGCACCTGTACTGGTGGCGGCTGCGGTCGCTCTCGCCGCGCCCCCTGCACGTCTGGCCGCGTGGGGCCTTCGAGGTCCTGGGCCGCACCCCCGTCGACGCCGCGGCCCCGCCCGGCGGTCCGTACCTGGTGCGCTGCCGGATCGGCGACGACGAGGAGATCGAGCTCGTCATGTCGCCCGAGGCGTACGCCGGGCTGACCTCGTGGCTCGAGGCCGCGCCGCCCGTGGCGCGCACCGTCATCTGACCACGGAGGACCCTTCCCGATGCGCCTGCTCGTCGCGCGCTGCTCCGCCCGCTACAGCGGCCGGCTGAACGCCCACCTGCCGCTCGCCACCCGCCTGGTCGTCGTCAAGGCGGACGGGTCCGTGCTGCTGCACTCCGACGGCGGGTCGTACAAGCCGCTGAACTGGATGAGCCCGCCCTGCACCCTGCGCACGGAGGACGCCGCGGACGAGGCGGTCGAGCGCGGCGTGCAGCAGGTCTGGACCGTGCAGCACACGAAGAGCGACGACCGCCTGGTCATCGAGGTGCACGAGGTGCTGCACGACTCCGCGCACGACCTCGGCGTCGACCCCGGCCTGATCAAGGACGGCGTCGAGGCCCACCTGCAGGAGCTGATGGCCGCGCAGATCGACGTGCTCGGCTCCGGGCACACGCTGGTGCGGCGGGAGTTCCCGACGGCCATCGGCCCGGTCGACATCCTCGCGAAGGACGCCGCCGGCGCCACCGTGGCCGTGGAGATCAAGCGCCGCGGCGACATCGACGGCGTCGAGCAGCTGACCCGGTACCTGGAGCTGCTCAACCGCGACCCGCTGCTGGCCCCGGTGCGCGGCGTGTTCGCGGCGCAGGAGATCAAGCCGCAGGCCCGGGTGCTCGCCACGGACCGCGGCATCGCGTGCCTGGTGCTCGACTACGACGCGATGCGGGGCGTCGACGACGTGGACTCCCGCCTGTTCTGAGGCTCGCGGCCACCGGGTGCCCGGGTGCGCCATGATGGGGGCGTGACCACAGCTGAGACCGCGCCCGTCGTCGTGCTGCGCGGGGAGGTGGTGACACCGGCCGAGGTCCTGCCGGACGGGGTCGTCGTCCTCGCGGGCGAGGAGGTCGCCTGGGTCGGTCCGGCGGCGCAGCTGCCGGGGACCTGGGCCGGGGACCTGCCCGCCGACCCCGCGCCCGGCACCACGCTGCTGCCCGGTCTGGTCGACCTGCACGACCACGGTGGCGGCGGCTCGTCGTTCCCGGACGCGACCACCCGGGACGAGGCGCTGGTGGCGGTGCACGAGCACCTGCGGCACGGCACCACGAGCCTCGTCGCGTCGCTGGTGACGGCCCCGCGCGAGATGCTGCTGGCCCGGGCGGCGCTGCTCGCCGACCTGGTCGACTCGGGGGACCTGGTGGGCATCCACGCCGAGGGGCCGTTCCTGTCCGCCGACCGGTGCGGCGCGCAGAACCCGGCCGACATGCTGCCCGGGGACCCGGCGCTGGTCGCGGACCTGGTCGCCGCCGCCCGCGGGCACCTGGCGACGATGACGATCGCCCCCGAGGTGCCGGGCGTCGCGGACGGCGCCGCGGGGACGGACGACGTCCTGGCCGCGCTGGTGCGGGGCGGGGCGGTGCCGTCGGTCGGCCACACCGACGCCGCGGCGGAGCAGGTCGACGCCGCGGTGCACCGGGCGCGCGCGCTGCTGGCCGGGGGCCGGCGGGGCGCCGGCGCGGGCGGGGGAGCGGGCCGTGGGCGCTCGCCCCGGCCGACGGCGACGCACCTGTTCAACGGCATGCGCCCGCTGCACCACCGCGACCCCGGGCCGATCGCGGCGTGTCTCGCCGCCGCAGCCCGCGGGGACCTCGTCGTCGAGCTGATCGCCGACGGCACGCACCTGGCGGACGGCACCGTGCGCGCCGTGTTCGACCTCGTCGGGCCCGGGTCGATCGCGCTCGTGACCGACGCGATGGCGGCGGCCGGCATGGCGGACGGGGACTACCGGCTGGGGCCGATGGCCGTCCGGGTGGGCGACGGCGTCGCGCGGATCCTCGGGGACGACGGCTCCGCCGGTGCGATCGCCGGCGGCACCGCGCACCTGGTCGACGTCGTGCGGACCGTGGTGCGCGCGGGCGTCCCCCTGGTCGCCGCCGTGCGGGCCGCGGCCACCACCCCGGCCGAGGTGCTGGGCCGGGCGGACCTCGGGGCGCTGGCCGCCGGGCGGCGCGCCGACGTGCTTGTGACGGACGGCGACCTGGTGCCGGTGGCGGTGTACCGGGCGGGACGGCTCGTCGAGGGCTGAGGCCGGGCGCGCCGGCCGGGCTCAGCCGGCGGGCGGCGCGACGCTGCCGTGGTCGGTGTACGCCGGCGCGACCAGCCGCGTCTCGGCGAGGTCCTCGCCACCGAGGCGCGCCATCACCATCTCGACGGCGATCCGCCCGATCCGCTCGCCCGGCACCTCGATGATCGACACCGGCACCGGCAGGGCGGCCGCGAGGTCGGCCGGGCTGACGGCGACGATCGACAGGTCCTCCGGCACGCGCAGCCCGCGCTCGGCCGCCCGGGCCAGGAGGCCGCCGAGCGCCGCCTCGTTGTGCACGACGAGCGCGGTGGTGCCGGGGTGCTCCGCCAGGACCTGGTCCAGGGCGAGCGCGCCGCCGGTGAACGTCGGGTCCGCGGGGACGACGGCGGCCGTCACCTCGCTCACGGCCGCCTGCTCCAGCACGCCGTGCCGCATGCGCACGGCGTAGTTGGCCCGGTGGTCGAGCCGGTCCTGGGACGCGCTGACCAGCACGACCCGCTCGTGCCCGTGCCGGGCCAGCTCCCGCACAGCGAGCCGGCCCGCGCCCGCGAAGTCCAGGTCGACGCAGCTCAGGCCGGTCGTGTCGTCCGGGACCCCGATGAGGATGCTCGGCAGCGCGAGCGACCGGAGCGCCGGCAGCCGGGCGTCGTCGGCCTCGATGTCCATCACGATGAGCGCGTCGGCGGTCGAGCTGGCTGCCACCCGGGACATCCCCTGCGGGTCGTCCTGCGTGAGGACCAGGACGTCGTGGTCGTGCTCGCGCGCGGTCGCGACCACGCCGGCGACGAACTGCATGATGATCTGCACGTTGATCCCCGGCCGGAACGGCACCATCAGGGCGATCACGTTGCTCCGGCTGGACGCCAGCGCGCGGGCGCCGGCGTGCGGGCGGTAGCCCAGGTCCGCGACCGCGCGCTGCACGCGGTCGCGGGTCGGCGCCGAGATGGTGCGCTTGCCGCTCAGCACGTAGCTGACGGTCGACACCGAGACGCCCGCCGCGCGGGCCACGTCGCCGATCGTCGCCATCGCCACAGGCTAGCGGCGTCGTGCCCCCGCGCGGTCACGGTCCGGGCGCAGCACGGCGAGTGTCCGGAAACCCGCCCGGTTCGGGCGGTATGCCCGCCGGTTCGGTGGACACCCGGCGGGCGGCCCGTGCGCGCGCACGGGGCTCGAGGTCGGACGCGACGTGCCATCCGCAGTGCAGTCGCCGCCCGCTCGCGCGTGTGCAAGCGGTTCGACCCGAAAGCGCTGGTCGCAGCGCGAGAACCGGACCGCCGCCCGTCCGAAGGGCGGATCGGCCACGATCTGACGTGCACGTCCGTGTCGCGAGTACTATCGAACCGCTTCGACAAAAAGTTCGCCGCGGGGCTGGACGCGACCGCCGGACCGCCCCTACAGTGGCGATCGCGCGAAGCGCTTCGACACCTCACGGACGAGGTCGTCGCGACAGCCGTCGAGGAGGAGGGCCCGTGGTCGTCACCATGCTGGACGTCGCCCACCGCGCCGGCGTCGCGCTCTCCACCGTCTCCGCGACGCTCACCGGTGCGCGTCCCGTCTCCGCGGCCACCCGCGCGCGGGTCCAGGCCGCCATGGACCAGCTCGGGTACCGGCGCAACGCGCTCGCCCGCGGGCTGGCGAGCCGGCGCAGCCGGGTGCTCGCGCTCACCTACCCGGTCGGCACCGCCGGGCTGAGCCGCACCTCGGCCGAGTTCGTGCTCAGCGCGGCGGAGGTCGCGCAGGAGCGCGGGTACCAGCTGGTCCTCTGGCCGTTCGCCGTCGACGACGCGGACGGGATCCTCGAGGTCGCCCGCCAGGGCCTGGCCGACGGCGTGCTCGTCATGGAGGTGCACGCGGACGACGACCGCGTGGCCGCCCTGCGCGGCGCGGGCGTGCCGGTCGCGCTGATCGGGCGCACCGCGGCGGACGACGCCGAGCCGGGCGTCCCGACGGTCGACGTCGACTTCGCGACCACCCTGGCCGACGCCGTCGCGCACCTCGCGGACCTCGGTCACCGGCGGATCGCGTTCGTGAACCACGCCGCGCACCGGCTGACGGAGGGGCACGGCCCCACGGTCCGCGCGGCGGCCGCGTACGAGGCGGAGGCGACCGCGCGCGGGCTGGTCCCGGCGCAGGTGTTCGCCGACGAGTCCGTCACCGGTGGCCGCGTCGCCGCGGCCGCGCTGCTGGACGGCCCGGAGCGGGCGCCGACCGCGGTCATCACGATGAACGAGGACGCGACGTTCGGCGTGGTCGCCGAGCTCGCCGCCCGGCGGCTGGCGGTCCCGGCCGACCTGTCGGTGCTCGCCGTCGTGTCGTCCCCGGCGGTCGCGGGGCAGACCGTGCCGCCGCTGACCACCCTGCACGCCCCCGGTGCCCAGCTCGGACGGGCGGGCGTCGACGCCCTGCTCGCGCTGCTGGACACGGGGGTCGTCCCGCCGCCCGTCCTCGAGCCCTGCCGGCTCGTGGACCTGGGCAGCACCGGCCCGGTTCCCGCGGCCGCGACCACGTCCGGCGCCCTCGCGGGGGCCGGCACCACCTAGACCCACCCACCGCGGACCCGGCGACCGGCGGGGTGCGCGGACCCAGCACAGCAGGAACTCGACGAGGAGGAACGTGTGATGGCAGCTCGGAAGCGGATCATGGCGGGGGCGCTGGTGCTCGCGCTGCCGTTCGCCCTGGCGGCGTGCGGCGGCGACAGCAGCGGCGGCGGGGGCGGCGGCGAGGGTGGCGACACCCTGACCGTCTGGCACTACGAGAACGACGACTCGGCGATGGGCCAGGCGTGGGCCAAGGCCATCGAGATCTTCGAGGAGGAGAACCCCGACGTCACCGTGAACGTCGAGAACCAGACGTTCGAGCAGATCCAGAAGAACGCCAAGATCTTCCTGACCGGCGACGACGTCCCCGACGTCATGGAGTACAACAAGGGCAACGCCACCGCCGGCCAGCTCGCGTCGCAGGGTCTGATCACCCCGCTGACGGAGGAGGCCGAGTCCCGCGGCTGGACGGACACGCTGCCGGCGTCGATCCAGACCACCGCGATGTACGACGAGCAGGGCCTCATGGGCTCGGGCGACTGGTTCGGGGTCCCGAACTACGGCGAGTTCGTCGGCGTCTACTACAACCAGGACATGCTCGACGCGCAGGGCATCGCGCAGCCGACCACGTTCGAGGAGTTCGAGGACGCGCTCGCCACGTTCAAGGCCGCGGGCATCACGCCGCTCGCCGAGGCCGGCTCCGAGTACCCGCTCGGCCAGCTCTGGTACGAGCTGGTGCTGCACTACGCCGACCGCGACCTGATCGACGACTACCAGCTGTTCGCGGACGACGTGGACTTCCAGGACCAGGCGTTCACGCAGGCCACCGAGAAGCTCGACGAGTGGATCAAGGCCGGCTACATCGCGTCGGACTCCGCCGCGCTGACCGCCGAGGACATGGGCGTCTCGTTCATCAACGGCACCTACCCGATCATGGTCTCCGGCTCCTGGTGGTTCGGCCGCCTCGTCGAGGAGATCCCGTTCACCTGGACCCAGGCGCTGTTCCCGGACAACACGATGCACCCGGGCTCGTCCGGCAACCTCTGGGTCGTCCCGGAGAACGCCGTCAACAAGGACCTCGCCTACGAGTTCATCGACATCACCCTGCGCCCGGAGGTGCAGGAGATCCTCGGCCAGAAGGGCGGCCTCCCGGTCGCCGGCGACTCCTCGACCATCACGGACGAGAAGACCCAGGAGATGACCGAGAACTTTGAGTCGATCCTGGCCGAGGACGGTCTGGCGTTCTACCCCGACTGGCCGGTGCCCGGCTACTACGACGTGATCGTCAGCGAGCTGCAGTCGCTGGTCAACCAGTCGAAGACGCCCGCCGAGGTGCTGGACGGCCTGTCCGCCGCCTACGAGGACGGCAAGACGGACCTGCTCGAGGGCTGACCGCCCCACCCCGGCCCGCCGGCGGCGCGCACCGCGTGGCGCGCGCCGCCGGCCGGGCCCGGACCCCAGCACCGAACTCGAGGGAGCCGCATGACCACCGTCGACCGCGCTGCGCCGCCGTCGCGCCGCCGCAGCAGCCGCTCGCGCGACTGGGTCGGGTACCTGCCGTACCTGGCACCCGGTCTGATCGCCTTCACCGTCGTCATCCTGATCCCGTTCGGGATGAACATCTGGTACAGCCTGCACAAGTGGAAGGGCGGCAACGCCCCGCTGCGCTGGTACGGGCTGGGCAACTACACCGACCTGCTCGCGGACGAGCAGTTCTGGACGTCGTTCCGGAACTCGATCGCGATGATCCTGGCGATGGTGGTGGTGCCGACGCTGATCGGCCTGCTGCTGGCGACCACCCTGTTCGACGTGCTGGGCAAGCGGTTCGGGCCGCGGGTCGCCTCGGTGCTGCGGGCGACCTACTACCTGCCGCAGATCCTGCCCGTCGCCGTCGCCGGCGTGCTGTGGAACTGGATCCTCAACTCGCAGACCGGCGCGGTGAACGTGCTGCTGCGGGAGATCGGCGTCGCGAACCCGCCCAACTGGCTCGGGTCGACCGACACCGCGCTGCCGACCGTGATGCTGGTGCTGATCTGGATCCAGATCGGCTACCCGGTCGTCATCTTCATGTCCGCGCTGCAGCGCGTCGACCCCGAGCTGTACGAGGCCGCCGAGCTCGACGGTGCCGGCTGGTGGCACCGGTTCCGCGCCATCACGATCCCGCAGATCAAGCCGGAGACCTTCGTCATCACGCTGACCTGCACCGTGGCCGCGCTCAAGGTGTTCGGCCCGATCTACGTGCTGACCCGCGGCGGTCCCGAGTCCTCGACCCTGGTGCCGAGCTACTACTCGTACCTGAACTTCTTCGACAAGTCGAAGGTCGGCTACGGCGCCGCCATCGCCAACGTCCTGACGGTCCTCATCATCGGTGTGGCCGTCGTCATCATGGTGCTGCAGGCCCGCAGCGCCCGTCGTGAGGAGGAGGGTCGCTGATGGCCGCCCCGATCGAGACCCTGCCGACGCCCATCAGCACCGGACGCCCCCCGAAGCCGCCACGCGTCAGGGCGACCGAGGTGGACCGCCGGCACCGCCGCGGCCGGTCCCGCTGGTTCGTGCTGGCCGGCGCCGTGCTCGTCGCCGCCGTGATGCTCGTGCCGTTCCTCATCATGGTGCTCAACGCCTTCAAGGCGCCGGCCGACTACTCGCAGAACGGCCCGCTCAGCATCCCGACCTCGCTCTACACCGACGGGCTGGTCAACTTCTGGGAGCGCGTGAACTTCCCGGAGAAGCTGGTCAACTCGATCTGGATCTCCGGCGCCGTCGCGATCTTCGGCGTGACGCTCTCGCTGTTCAGCGCGTACGCCCTCGGCGTCGGCCGCGTGAAGGGCCGGATGTGGGTGGTGACGCTCTTCCTGCTGGCCAACATGCTGCCGCAGGAGGTGCTGGTCTACCCGCTGTTCCAGATGGCGCAGGAGGTGGGGCTGTCCAACAACCAGTGGTCGGTCATCATCATCTTCACCGTCATCCAGGCGGCGTTCGGCACCTACCTGCTGAGCTCGGTGCTCGGCACGTTCCCCAAGGCGCTGCTCGAGGCGGCGTCCCTGGACGGCGCCGGCCGCTGGCGCACCCTGTGGGGCGTCGTGTTCCCCGTGGTCCGGCCGACGTTGTCGGTCCTCGTGATCTTCTTCTTCATCTGGACCTGGAACGAGTTCTTCATCCCGCTGGTCATGCTCACGACCAACGCCACCCAGACGATCCCCGTCGCGCTCGCCTCGCTGCAGGGCGACCGGATGATGGACGCCCCCACGACCAACGCGGGCGCCCTCGTCTCGATGATCCCGGCGATCGTCTTCTTCCTCATCTTCCAGCGCACGCTGACCCGCGGCATCACCGCGGGCGCGGTCAAGTAGGCAGGGCTCCACCATGAAGTTCACCGACGGCTACTGGCAGAACCTCCCCGGCGTCACCGTCCTGCGCCCGCGCGCGGTCGACGAGGTCGTCCTGGGCGAGCGGTCGCTGACCGCCTACGCCGGCACCGGCCGCCTCGAGACCCGGGGCGACACCCTCAACCACCCGCTGATCACGATCACGCTCGACTCGCCCGCCGAGGGCGTGCTCGGCGTGACCGTCGAGCACCACCAGGGCGGCGTCGACCCGGGCCCGGCGTTCGCGCTGGCCGGCACGCACCCCGACGTGCGGGTCGCCGGCCCGTCCGCCGGCGACGCCCGGGCGACGCTCACCACCGGCAACCTGACCGCCCGCGTCGCCACCACGGGGGAGTGGGCGCTCGACGTCGAGGTCGACGGCCGCGTCGTCACCGGGGCGACCTCCCGCGGCGTCGGGTTCGTGACCGACGCCGACGGCCGGCACTTCGTGCGCGAGCAGCTCGCGCTCGGCGTCGCGGACCACGTCTACGGGCTCGGCGAGCGGTTCACGCCGTTCGTCAAGAACGGCCAGACGGTCGACGTCTGGAACGCCGACGGCGGCACCTCCTCGGAGCAGGCGTACAAGAACGTGCCGTTCTACCTGACCGACGCGGGCTACGGCGTGTTCGTCGACCACCCGGGGCACGTCTCCTTCGAGGTCGGCTCCGAGGTCGTCTCGCGCACCCAGTTCAGCGTCGCCGGCCAGCGGCTGCGCTACTACGTCATCGCCGGGCCGACGCCCAAGGACGTGCTGCGCCGGTACACCGCGCTGACCGGGCGGCCCGCCCGCGTGCCCGACTGGTCGTACGGGCTGTGGCTCTCGACGTCGTTCACGACGAACTACGACGAGGACACGGTCATGTCGTTCATCGACGGCATGGCCGAGCGGGGCCTGCCGCTGTCGGTGTTCCACTTCGACTGCTTCTGGATGCGCAAGTTCCACTGGTGCGACTTCGTCTGGGACCCCGCCACGTTCCCGGACCCGAAGGGGATGCTGTCCCGGCTGCACGACCGCGACCTGCAGGTGTGCGTCTGGATCAACCCGTACATCGCCCAGCGCTCGCACCTGTTCGAGGAGGGCCGCGAGCTCGGCTACCTGGTCAAGCGCGCCGACGGCTCCGTCTGGCAGTGGGACCTGTGGCAGTCCGGCATGGCGCTGGTCGACTTCACCAACCCGGACGCCACCGCCTGGTACCAGGGCAAGCTGCGCGCGCTGCTGGACATGGGCGTCGACGCGTTCAAGACCGACTTCGGGGAGCGGATCCCGACGGACGTCGTCTGGCACGACGGCTCCGACCCCGAGCGGATGCACAACTACTACACGCACCTCTACAACAAGGCCGTCTTCGAGCTCCTCGAGGACGTCCGCGGCGAGGGCGAGGCCGTGCTGTTCGCCCGGTCCGCGACCGCCGGCGGCCAGCAGTTCCCGGTGCACTGGGGCGGCGACTGCGAGTCGACCTTCGTGTCGATGGCCGAGTCGCTGCGCGGCGGGCTGTCGCTGGCGACGTCCGGGTTCGGCTACTGGTCGCACGACATCGGCGGGTTCGAGGGCACGCCCGACGCCGCGGTGTTCAAGCGCTGGCTGGCGTTCGGCCTGCTGTCGTCGCACTCGCGGCTGCACGGGTCCAGCTCGTACCGGGTGCCGTGGGCGTTCGACGACGAGTCGGTCGACGTCACCCGCCGGTTCACCGAGCTCAAGCTGTCCCTGATGCCGTACCTGTCGGCGGTCGGCCGCGAGGCGCACACCGACGGGCTGCCCGCGATGCGGCCGATGGTCGTCGAGTTCCCGGACGAGCCCGCGGCCGCGTCGGTCGACACCCAGTACATGCTCGGGGAGCGGCTGCTGGTCGCGCCGGTGTTCACCGCCGACGGGACCGTCGACGTGTACGTGCCCGAGGGGGAGTGGACTTCGCTGCTCGACGGCTCCACGGTCACCGGGCCGCGCTGGCACCGGCAGCAGCACGGGTTCGACTCGCTGCCGCTGCTGGTCCGGCCGGGCACCGTGCTGCCGGTCGGCTCCCGCACCGACCGCCCGGACTACGACCACGCCGACGGCGTCACGCTGCGGGTGTTCGGCCTGGCGGACGGTGCCGAGACGGTGGTCACGGTCGCCGGGGCGGCGGGCGAGGCGCGGTTCCGGGTGACCCGGCACGGCTCGACCGTCGTGGCCGAGGCGACGGGCGCGGTCCCGGCGACGTGGTCGCTGGCCGCGGCCCTGGGCGACCCGGTCCCCGCCGACGGCCCGACCGCGGAGCTCACCCTCCCCGCCTGACCCGCCTGACCCGCCGGCGCTCGCCGCTCGAATCGCCGAGCGGGCACTCGTTGTCCCTTCGCCTCCCCGGGAAGGGACATCGACTGCCCGCTCGGCGCCGCTCGCTGTGAGCGGTGGGTGCGGGAGCGCTTCCACCACCGTGTATCGTATCGATTCGACAGTGCCGTCCGAGCCACCGAGGGGCCTCTCATGACCACCACCCGTCCGTCCGGACGCCAGTTCCCCGCCGACTTCCTCTGGGGATCGGCCACCGCCTCGTACCAGATCGAGGGCGCGGCCACCGAGGGCGGCCGCGGCCCGTCCATCTGGGACACCTTCTCCGCCACCCCGGGCAAGGTGCTGAACGGCGACACCGGCGCCGTCGCCGCCGACCACTACCACCGCGTCCCCGAGGACGTGGCGCTGATGCAGCAGCTCGGCCTGCAGGCCTACCGGCTGTCGATCGCGTGGCCGCGCGTGCAGCCGACCGGGTCCGGCGAGTTCAACGCCGAGGGCATCGCGTTCTACGTCGACCTGGTCGACCGCCTGGTCGAGGCCGGCATCGCCCCGGTCGTCACCCTGTACCACTGGGACCTGCCGCAGCCCCTCGAGGACGAGGGCGGCTGGGTCAACCGCGAGACCGCCTACCGGTTCGCGGACTACGCCCGCCGGATGGCCGAGGCGCTGGGGGACAAGGTCACCGTCTGGACCACGCTCAACGAGCCGTGGTGCTCGGCGTACCTGGGCTACGCCTCGGGCGTGCACGCGCCGGGCCGCACCGAGCAGGGCGCGTCGCTCGCCGCCGTGCACCACCTGAACCTCGCGCACGGCCTGGCTGCCCGCGCGATCCGCGACGTGCTGGGCGACGCCGCGCAGGTGTCGATCACGCTCAACCTGCACGTCACGCGCGCCGCCTCCGACGCGGCCGAGGACGTCGCCGCCAAGGCGCAGGTGGACACCGTCGCCAACGAGGTGTTCCTGCAGCCGCTGCTCGAGGGCCGCTACCCCGCGCACGTGCGGGAGCAGACGGCCGCGGTCAGCGACTGGTCGTTCGTCCAGGACGGCGACCTGGAGCTGATCCGGCAGCCGATCGACCTGCTGGGCGTGAACTACTACTCCACGGGCCGGGTGCAGCGCCTGCACGGGGAGCCGGTGGTCGGGGACGGCAGACCGGGCGTCGACGGCCACAAGTCGTCCGAGGTCAGCCCCTGGGTCGGCTGCGACGACGTCGAGTGGCTGCCGCAGCCCGGCCCGCACACCGCGATGGGCTGGAACGTCGAGCCCGCCGGCCTGACCGAGCTGCTGGTCGAGCTGCACGAGCGCTACCCGTCGCTGCCGCTCGCGGTCACCGAGAACGGCGCCGCGTTCGCCGACGAGGTCGCCCCCGACGGCCGGGTGCACGACGACCTGCGGGTGGCGTACCTGCACGACCACATCGACGCCGTCGGTGCCGCGATGGACGCCGGCGCGGACGTGCGGGGCTACTTCGTGTGGTCGCTGATGGACAACTTCGAGTGGGCCTACGGCTACGACCGGCGGTTCGGCATCATCCGCGTCGACTACGACACCTGCGAGCGCACGCTCAAGGACTCGGCGCTCTGGTACCGCGACCTGATCGCGACGCGCACCATCGCGCCGGCGGAGACGGCGGCCACGCTGTCCTGACCCGGGCGCGCGGCGGAGGGCGGTGACCGGCGACGGTCGCCGCCCTCCGGCGTACCGGGGGAGAATCGGGTCGTGCCCTCGTCCCGTCGCTCCGGCAAGCGCCCCTACGCCACCGAGCACGTCCCGCTCGACGTCGACCGCGTGCGCGGCGGGCGGACCTCGGAGGAGGCCGCCGACGGCTCCTGGACCGTGCAGCGGGTCGGCGGCTCGGACCGCACCTTCCGCTGCCCGGGCTGCGACCAGGAGATCGCCGCGGGGACCGCGCACGTCGTGGCCTGGCGGTCCGACGGCCTGTTCGGGGCCGACGCCGCCCTCGCCGACCGGCGGCACTGGCACCCGGCGTGCTGGTCCGCCCGGCACCGCCGCGGGCCGACCCGGCGCTGACCACGACGGCGCGCACCGGACTACGCTCGACGGCGATGACCACCGCAGCCGCCGCCACGCCCATCCGCTCGCTCACCGTCCTGCCCGCGCACCGCGAGGACGTCGAGCTGCACACCGCCGACGGGCTCACCCTGGTCGGTGAGCTCGCGCTGCCCGTGCACCCCGACGGGTCGCCGAAGACCCCGGCGGCCACGCTGGTGACGCTGCACCCGCTGCCGACGCACGGCGGCTACATGGACTCGCACGTGCTGCGCAAGGCGTCCTGGCGGCTGCCGGCGCTGGCCGACGTCGCGGTGCTGCGGTTCAACACCCGCGGCACCTCCAGCCCGCGCGGCACCAGCCAGGGCGCGTTCGACGAGGGCCGATCCGAGCGGTTCGACGTGCACGCCGCGATCGAGCTCGCCGAGTTCCGCGACCTGCCGCACCCGTGGCTGGTCGGCTGGTCGTTCGGCACCGAGCTCGCGCTGATGCACGGGCTGGACCCGGTGGTCGAGGGCGCGGTCCTGCTGTCCCCGCCGCTGCACCGCGCCACCGACCAGCACCTGGACGCGTGGGACGCCGACGGCCGCCCGCTCGTGGTGCTGGTGCCCGAGCAGGACGACTACCTGCGCCCAGAGCAGGCCCGCGAGCGGTTCTCCCGGGTGCACCAGGCCGAGGTGGTGGCGGTCGACGGCGCCAAGCACCTGTGGGTGGGCGAGCCCTACGTCCGGCGCGTGCTGGACGAGGTCGTCGCGCACGTCCGGCCCGGGTTCCCGGTCCCGCTGCCGACCACCTGGGACGGGCCGAGCGAGCGGGCCGACCAACCGCCGGTGCCCCAGTCGCCCGAGGGCGAGGCCTTCGCCGGCTCCGCCGAGGAGGACGCGTGAGCGACGCCGTCGTGGTCCTGCACGAGCTCCGCTCCGGGACCGGCCTGCCGCTGGTGCTGCTGCACGCGTTCCCGCTCGACTCCCGGATGTGGACCGACGTCGCCGCGCTGCTGCCGGGCGACGTGCCCGTGCTGGCCGCGGACCTGCCGGGGCTCGGCGCGGCGGGCGGCGCACCGCTGCCGGAGCCCTCGCTCGAGGCCGCGGCGGACGCCGTCGCCGCGGCGCTGACCGAGGCCGGGCACGACCGCGTCGTCCTGGCCGGGCTGTCGATGGGCGGCTACGTGGCGCTGGCGCTCGCCGAGCGGCACCCCGGGCGGGTCGCCGGGATCGGGCTGCTGGACACCAAGGCCACGGCCGACCCCGATGACGCCCGCGCCAACCGGCTGCGGGTCGCGTCCGTGGTCGAGGACGCCGGGACGGTCGACGAGGTGCTGCCGATGGCCACGGCCCTCCTCGGAACGGCGGCGCAGCAGCACCTGGAGCTGGTCGCCCGCCTCGAGGCCTGGATCGGGTCGCAGCCCCCGGCCGGCGTCGCGTGGTCCCAGCGCGCGATGGCCGCCCGCCCGGACCGCACCGCGGTGCTGGCCGGCTTCGACGGTGCCGCGCTGGTGCTGGTGGGGGAGGAGGACCGGCCGACCCCGGTCGCCGCGGCCCGCGCGACGGCGGACGTCCTCGGCGTGCAGCCCGTCGTCGTCCCGGCCGCCGGGCACCTCACGGCCGTCGAGGCGCCGTCGGTCGTGGCGGAGGCGCTGGGCGACCTGGTGCGGCGCGCCCGGGGCTGAGCAGCGCGGGCGGTCCCGGGGTCAGCCCGCGGGCGGCGCGTCGCCGAGCGCCCGCGCGAGCGCGACCGGCAGGTCCAGGGACTCGCCGTCCTTGCCGCCGGCGCCCAGCACCAGCGGCGGATCCTGCGGCTCCGGGCGGACGCCGCGCAGCCGGGCGCCGAGCGAGGGCGGCACGGTCAGCACGTAGAAGCCGCCGTCCGTCCCGACCGCCACCGTCTGATCGCGGCGCAGGTACCAGCCCTGCAGCGGCGTGCGGAACCGGCCGCGTCCGCCGTAGCCCTGCGCGTGCAGCGGCACCGGTGCCACGCCCCGCGCGTCCGCGTCGGCGACGAACTGCGCGAGCAGCTCGCGCGCCCGGGCCGACTCGGCCTGCCGCCGCGCCCGCAGCGCGGCCTCGTGCGCGTCCGCGGCCTCCCGGCGGCGGGACCGCCAGTCGGCCGCGGCGTCCCGCTGCGGCCGACCGGCGTCGTCCTCGCTCACTTGTCCGAGGGCGTGGCCGCGACCTCGTCCCCGGAGCCGGACGCGGTCTGGCCGGTGTCGCCGGTCGCCCCGGTGGCGGCGTCGGTGCGCGACGCGTCGTCAGCACCGGCGGGCGCGTCGGCCCCAGCCGGCTGCGTCGCGGTCGAGCCCCCGGCCTTCGCGGCGGCGGGTGCCGGCTGGGCCGGCGCGTCGGGCTCCGGCTCGGCCGGGGTCTCCGGTGCGGGCACGGCGGGCGTCGCGGCCGACACCGGGGCCGGTCGGCCCTTGCCCCGGGCGGGGCGGGCGGCCGGGCGGGCGGACTGCTTGGCGTCGTACTGCGCCTGCGCGGCGTCGGCCTTCTCGAGGGTTGTGCGGTTCGGCGCCGGGTCGTGGCCGAGCAGGTTCCGCAGCTCGTCCAGGTAGGACGTGATCGACTCCCGCTGCCGGTTCAGGTCCTCGACCTGGCGCTGCGAGGTGGTGCGCTCGCGCTCGGACTCCGCCATCGCCTCGGACAGCGTCTTCTCGGCGTGCTCGCGCGCCTCGGCGACCACGCGGTCCGCGTTCGCCCGGGCGTTGGAGAGCAGCTCCTTGCTGTGCGCCTGCGAGTCCACGCGGATCTTCTCCGCCTGCTCGAGCGCCTTGGCGACCCGCTGCTCGGCGTCCGCCGCGTGCGCCTCGGCGTCCGAGACGAGCTTCTCGGTCTCCGCCCGGGCGGTGGCGTGCCGCTCGGCGTCGGCCCGCTCGGCGGCCTCGCGCTGCGCGGCGATCGACAGCTCGGCGTCGGCCAGCGCTTGCCGGGCCTGGGCGACCAGCTCGTCCGCCTCGGCGCGCGCCTGGGCACGCACCTCGTCGGCCGTGCGGGAGGCGTCGGTCAGCTGGCGCTCGACGTCCAGGCGGGTGGCCTCGCGCAGCTCGGCGGCCTCGCGCTCCGTCCGCTCGCGCAGCTCGGCCGCGTCCCGCTCGGTCGTCTCGCGCAGCTCGGTCGTCTCGCGCTCGGCCAGCGCGCGCAGGTGGCTCACCTCGTGCGCCGTGCGCTCGCGCAGCTCGGTGGTCTCCCGCTCCGCGGTGGCCCGCAGCTCGGCGACGTACTGCTCCGCCTCGCCCCGCTGGCCGGCGAGCGCCTGCTCGGCCTCCTGGCGCGCGGCGGCGATCTCGTCCGCGGCGGCGGCACGGAGCTCGCCGGTCTCCCGGTCGGCGCTCGCCCGCACGAAGCCCGAGTACTGCTCGGCCTCGGCGCGCAGCGCCGTCGTCTCGGCGACCGCACGCTGCTGCAGCTCGGCCGCGGCGCGCTCGGCGGCGGACCGCACCGCGTCCGCGTGCGCCTGCGCCTCGGCGCGCAGCGAGGTGATCTCCTCGCCCGACGCCTGCCGCGCCTCGGCGATCTCGGTCGCGGCGAGCGACCGCTGCATCGCGGCCCAGCGCTCGGCCTCGGTCCGCAGCTCGGCGAGCTCGGACGTCACCCGCTGCCGCAGCGCCGTCGTGTCCGCGTCCGCGCTCTGGCGCAGGTCCTGGTCGTAGCGCTCGGCGTCCGCGCGCATCGCCGTGGTCTCGTTCTCGGTGCGCGTCCGCAGCTCCTCGGCGACCCGCTCCGTGCTGACGCGCAGCTCGGTCATCTCGCGCTCGACGGTGGCCCGCAGCGTGCCGAGCTCGCGCTCCAGGCTCGCCCGGCGCTCGCTCTCCTCCGTCTGGATCGCCGTCTGGATGCGCGCGGCCTCGCGCTCCGCGGACCCCACCAGCTCCTCCGCGCGGCGCTGCGCCCCGGTCAGCGCGCTCTCCGCCTCGGTGTGCGCGGTGGACCGCTCCTCCGTCGCCTCGCGACGCGCGGTCGCGAGCATCTCGGCGACCTCGTTCTCCGCCCGCGCACGCAGCTGCCCCGCGGCGAGCCGTGCCCGGGCCAGGGCGTCGGACGCCTGGGCGTTCGCCTGCTGCACGACGTCCGAGGACTGCTCCTCGGCGGACCGCAGCAGCATCTCGATCCGCGACCCGAGGCCGGAGTAGGTCGGCCGCTCGGCCTCGCGCAGCTGGCGGTGCGCCTCGGACAGCTCGCCCGAGATCTGCAGCACGCGCTCGTCCATCGACGCCACCTGGCTGCGCGCGTCCTGCAGGGAGCGCTCCAGCTCCTCCATGCGCGAGTCGACGGGTCCGCGGTCGTAGCCACGGAAGTTGACCACCGGGAAGGGCGTACGGTCGTCTGCCACGAAGTTCCTCCTGCGGGCGCGCTCGAGCGCTTGTGGGGACGGCCTCCTGGCGGGAGGCTCAGGGCGTCGGTCGGCCCGCGTCCGCCGTCCAGCGTATCGGGACCCGAGCGGCCTCGGACACCGCTCGCCAGGCCGGACGTCTGCCCGATTTGCCCTGACCCCGAGGTGGCTCGCCTATCCTGGACCGTCACGTTCGAGAGGAAACTGCGTGCTCCAGCGACTGATCGCCGCCCTCCTGGGGGTGCTCGGCATCGCGGCCATCGGCCTCGGCGTCGCCTCGGCCACGGTGTGGCGGGCCGACGACCCCCTGGTGGCCACGGCCGACCCCGGGGGCGACACCCGGACCCTCGTGACCGACCCCGGCGTGCTCGAGCTCGCCGGTGACCCGGTCACGGTGACCGTCCGGGCGGAGGGCTCGCCCGTCGTGCTCGCCGTCGGCCGCGACACCGACGTCACCGCGTGGGTCGGCAGCGACCCGTACGCCCGGGTGACCGGCCTGTCCGACTGGCACACGCTCGCGACGACCGCCGGCGAGCCCCCCGCGACCGCCACCGCCACCGCCGAGGCGGAGGCGGAGCCCGCTCCGTCGCCCTCGGCGAGCGGCGCGAGCGAGGAGGCCGCGGTCGAGGCCGCCGACCCGACCGGCTCCGACATGTGGGTGCTCGAGGTCGGCGGCGACGGCTCCGCGACCCTCGACTGGCCGGCGCAGGACGGCCGCTGGTCGCTGATCGCGGTCAGCCTGGGCGACACCGCGCCGACGCTCGACCTGTCCTGGCCGCAGACCGTCACCACCCCCTGGCTGTGGCCCGCCGTCGCGTTCGGCGTGCTGCTGCTCGCGGTGGCCGCGATCCTGCTCGTCCGCATCCTGCGGGCGCCCGACGGGCCCGACGCCGGCTGGCACCCCGTGACCACCGGGGCGATCGCGACCGTCACCGCCCCGCCGGGCTCGCTCGCCGCGGGAGGCGCCGAGCCGTCCGCGAGCGGTGCGATCCCCCTCGGCACCGTCGGCGTCAGCGCACCCACGCGCCGGCAGATCCGGGAGGCGGAGGCCGCCGCGGCAGCGGCCGCGGCCGCCGAGCGCCGTCGCGGGCGCCGGACCCCGACCGGGTCGATCCCGGCCGTGACCGGGGCGACGCCCGTCGTCACCGGCGCGACGCCCGCCGTGACGGGAGCGACGCAGGCCGCGGCCGCGTCGACCGCCGCCGGCACCGGCCCCACGTCGGCGGCGCGCGCCGCCGACCGGCCGGCGGGGGAGCGCGCTGCCACGTCGGCCGCACCTTCGGCACCGGCCACCCCTGCCACGCAGGGCACGCCGAAGGCGGGCACGCAGGCACCGGCGACCGCACCGACGTCCTCGGTCGCGCCGCCGACGCCGGGTGCGCCTTCCGGTGAGCAGGGGGCGCCCGAGAACGACGTCCCGGAGGAGCCGCGCCGCGGCCTGGCCGCGCGCCTTCCGTGGCGCAAGGGCCGTGCCGGGCAGGACGCCGCACCCGCCGCGTCGTCCGGCCCCGCCGAGCCCGCCACCTCCCCCTCGACCCCGGGCAGCTCGTCCGCGACGACGTCGTGGTCCCCGACGCCGGCGGCATCGGCCGCCCCGCAGGCACCGGCTCCTGCCCGTCCGGGCACCACCGCGACGCCTCGTGGCACCGCCCCGGTGCCCCCGGTGCCCCCGGCAGCCGGTGCGCCGAGCGCGTCGGCGGCGGGTGCGGCCGCACCCGTGCCCGGCGCACGCCCGGTCGCGGACGACGACGCGGCGTCCCGTGCGCAGCGCGCCGACGCCTGGCGCCGGATGTGGGGCTTCCCGGCGGAGGGAGGCGGACCCGACGCCGCGCAGGGCGACGCAGCGCGCGAGGACGACGCACGGACGACGGAGGAGGACCGATGAGCGCACGCACCACCGCCGGCAGCCGGCTCCGCCGCGCGTGGCTGGCCCGGGCGGCCGTCACCACCGTCGCCCTGATCGGCCTGGCCGCGTGCGCCAACCCGGTGCCGGAGCCGACGCCCGACGCCGCGCCCGCGGTGCCGCCGCCGGCGCTGACCGTCGCGCAGTCGACGAGCGTCCTGGACCAGGTCGGGGAGGTGCTGGCCGCGGGTGACGCCGCCAACGACCCCGCGGGCCTCCCCGCACGCCTGAGCGGGCCGGCGCTCGACATCCGCACCGCCGAGTACGTGCGCGCCACGGCCACCAACGGCGAGCGTCCGGTCGTGCAGATCCCGATGACCGCGCAGACGACGATCGTCCCGGACACCGACACGTGGCCGCGGACGCAGATGGTGGTCACCGAGCAGCCCGCCGACCTGCAGGCACCGCTGCTGCTGGTCCTGCAGCAGACGGGGCCGCGCGAGCCCTACCGGCTGTGGAGCTGGGCGCGGCTCGGCCCGTCCGTGCAGATGCCGGCGACCGCGGAGCCCGAGATCGGCAGCGAGCCGGTCGCCGCGGACGACGCGTCGCTGCTCATGACCCCCACCGAGGCGCTGGCGCAGTACGCCGACGTGCTGACCAACGGCGACGCGTCCGCCGCGGCGGCCACGTTCCCGCCCGACTTCTTCCGCACCGCGCTCACCGAGGCCCGCAACCAGACGGTCGCGAGCCTGCAGGCGGTCGCGACCGTGGGGGAGACCGTCTCCCCGGTCGACGGCGCGGTCACCGCGCTGCGGACCGCGGACGGCGGCGCGATCGTCGTCGGCCGGCTCAGCACGGTGACCACCGTGACCCTCAGCCAGGGCAGCATCACCCTGAACGACCCGTTCGACGCCGCGCTCGCCGGCAAGACCAGCGTGACGAGCAACCTGGTGCGGACCTGGACGGACGTGGTAGCGCTGTACGTGCCGCCGGCGGGTGGCGCGGAGCAGGTCACCGTCCTGGCGGCCGAGCACGCGCGCACCGCCGTCACCGGCGAGTGAATCGTCACCTCGACGCGAGAGCAGGAGCACACCCAGCATGAGCCAGAACCCGGCCCACCAGCCGCGCCTCGACGTGCGGGGGGCGGTCGACCTCTCCGCGCTCGGCCGTCCGGCCACCCCGGCGCCCGGGACCCCCGGCGGGCTGCCCGCACCGGGCCCCTACACGGTCGACGTCGACACCGAGGGCTTCGCGGCACTGGTGCAGTCGTCGACGCAGCACCCGGTCGTGGTGCTGCTGTGGGCGTCGTGGAGCGAGGCGAGCATCAACCTCGCCCGTGACCTGGGTGCGCTCGCCGACCAGTACGCCGGCCGGCTCCTCCTGGCCCGGATCGACTCCGAGGCCAACCCCCAGGTGGCCGCGGCCTTCCAGGCCCAGTCGGTGCCGTCGGTCGTGGCGGTGCTCGCCGGTCAGCCGCTGCCGCTGTTCCAGGGCGCCCCGCCGCTCGACCAGGTGCGGGGCGTGCTCGAGCAGGTGCTCGACGCCGCCGCGACGAACGGCATCACGGGGACCGTGGAGCCGCGCACCGAGAGCGAGGCCGCTCCCGTCGAGCCGGAGGAGCCGCCGCTGCCGCCGCTGCACCAGGCGGCCTACGACGCGATCGAGGCCGACGACCTCCCCGCGGCGGCCACGGCCTACGAGCAGGCACTCCGGGAGAACCCCCGGGACGACATGGCACGTGCCGGGCTGGCGCAGGTCGGCCTGCTCACCCGCACCCGCGACGCGGACCTCGCGGCGGTGCGCAAGGCCGCGGCGGACGACCCGCGGGACGTCGACGCCCAGCTCGCGGTCGCGGACGTCGACGTGCTCGGCGGTCAGGTCGAGGACGCCTTCGCCCGGCTCGTCGACACCGTCCGGACCGCGGCCGGCCCGGACCGGGAGCGGGTGCGGGTGCGGCTGGTCGAGCTGTTCGAGGTGGTGGGCACCGAGGACCCGCGGGTCGTCGCGGCACGCCGCGCGCTGGCCAGCGCGCTGTACTGAGCACCGGGCGCACCCGCACCTGCGCGACTGCCGTCCTCGGGCCCGTCCGACCGTCGTGGTCGGGCGGGCCCGACGCCGTCCGCGGCCCGCTCGACCGCAGCGTCGACCCGAGCTGGTCGCCGCCGCGATCTGCACGCTGCGTGGCCCGCTGACCTGGGCGGATCCTCCTGGCGGAGGGGGTGACCGCCGTCACCCCTGACGGAGTTGACGCTCGGCGAGGGCGCTGCGTAATGTTCCTCTTCGTCGCCCGGCAGGGAGGAACGGACACCGAGGATCACCTCGGCGGCCAGACCCCCGGGTGACCACCCCTCGGTTCGGCCTCAACGGGACACATGCGCCCGTCGATCGCCGGCGCCGCGGGCGGTGCGGAAGTCGAGAAGGTCCACACGGACTTGACACGGCGGATCGGACCAGATAAGTTTGAACGGTTGCCTCCGGCCAGGAGCCCGCAAGGGTGAGTGGGGGATGCGCGTCTGTTCTTTGAGAACTCAACAGTGTGCCTAAGTAGTTGACGCCATATCGGTGCATCGGCTCGGGTGGTCGCCTCGTTCGGGGTGGCTTTCAGAGTTGGTGTGCTTTTTTTGGTGTCGTGGGTCTGGCCCTGCTCCGTCTGGGTCGGCCCGCACAGCCATGTTGAACTGGCTGCCCCTTCGTCAGCGTGGGGGTGGTCGTTTCGTGTGTCGGTGGACTGCTGCCTTCGGGTG
>NZ_JBXFYH010000003.1:0-551974 GCF_056844425.1 Cellulomonas sp. NEAU-ZC6
TTTTTTGGTGTCGTGGGTCTGGCCCTGCTCCGTCTGGGTCGGCCCGCACAGCCATGTTGAACTGGCTGCCCCTTCGTCAGCGTGGGGGTGGTCGTTTCGTGTGTCGGTGGACTGCTGCCTTCGGGTGGTGGTTGCCATGTAGACATCAACGGAGAGTTTGATTCTGGCTCAGGACGAACGCTGGCGGCGTGCTTAACACATGCAAGTCGAACGGTGAAGCCCAGCTTGCTGGGTGGATCAGTGGCGAACGGGTGAGTAACACGTGAGTAACCTGCCCCTGACTCTGGGATAAGCCTTGGAAACGAGGTCTAATACCGGATACGAGACGCTCGGGCATCCGAAGTGTCTGGAAAGATTTATCGGTCAGGGATGGACTCGCGGCCTATCAGCTTGTTGGTGGGGTAGTGGCCCACCAAGGCGACGACGGGTAGCCGGCCTGAGAGGGCGACCGGCCACACTGGGACTGAGACACGGCCCAGACTCCTACGGGAGGCAGCAGTGGGGAATATTGCACAATGGGCGCAAGCCTGATGCAGCGACGCCGCGTGAGGGATGAAGGCCTTCGGGTTGTAAACCTCTTTCAGCAGGGAAGAAGCGCAAGTGACGGTACCTGCAGAAGAAGCGCCGGCTAACTACGTGCCAGCAGCCGCGGTAATACGTAGGGCGCAAGCGTTGTCCGGAATTATTGGGCGTAAAGAGCTCGTAGGCGGTTTGTCGCGTCTGCTGTGAAAACTCGAGGCTCAACCTCGGGCTTGCAGTGGGTACGGGCAGACTAGAGTGCGGTAGGGGTGACTGGAATTCCTGGTGTAGCGGTGGAATGCGCAGATATCAGGAGGAACACCGATGGCGAAGGCAGGTCACTGGGCCGCAACTGACGCTGAGGAGCGAAAGCATGGGGAGCGAACAGGATTAGATACCCTGGTAGTCCATGCCGTAAACGTTGGGCACTAGGTGTGGGGCTCATTCCACGAGTTCCGTGCCGCAGCAAACGCATTAAGTGCCCCGCCTGGGGAGTACGGCCGCAAGGCTAAAACTCAAAGAAATTGACGGGGGCCCGCACAAGCGGCGGAGCATGCGGATTAATTCGATGCAACGCGAAGAACCTTACCAAGGCTTGACATACACCGGAAACTTCCAGAGATGGTTGCCCCGCAAGGTCGGTGTACAGGTGGTGCATGGTTGTCGTCAGCTCGTGTCGTGAGATGTTGGGTTAAGTCCCGCAACGAGCGCAACCCTCGTCCTATGTTGCCAGCGGGTCATGCCGGGGACTCATAGGAGACTGCCGGGGTCAACTCGGAGGAAGGTGGGGATGACGTCAAATCATCATGCCCCTTATGTCTTGGGCTTCACGCATGCTACAATGGCCGGTACAAAGGGCTGCGATACCGCGAGGTGGAGCGAATCCCAAAAAGCCGGTCTCAGTTCGGATTGGGGTCTGCAACTCGACCCCATGAAGTCGGAGTCGCTAGTAATCGCAGATCAGCAACGCTGCGGTGAATACGTTCCCGGGCCTTGTACACACCGCCCGTCAAGTCACGAAAGTCGGTAACACCCGAAGCCGGTGGCCCAACCCTTGTGGGGGGAGCCGTCGAAGGTGGGACTGGCGATTGGGACTAAGTCGTAACAAGGTAGCCGTACCGGAAGGTGCGGCTGGATCACCTCCTTTCTAAGGAGCTTCTGACGCTCTGCCTGGTGCAGGGTGTGCAGAGACCAGGCCCGGACCGTACGCGTTCGGGGTGGTGCTCACGGGTGGAACATCAACTACGGCGACCTCTTGCTGGGTCGGCATCGCGTCAGTACTCCGCCTTCGGGTGGTCGGAACCTCGCACCGCTGATCTGGTCGGGTCGCCTGGGCACGCTGTTGGGTCCTGAGGGAACAGCCCGCTTTGGGGGTGTTGCTTCATGACGGGCCCGGTCGGTCGGTCGAACCGCTCACACCAGCTGGTGGGGGCAGGCGCCGGCGGAAGACCTGGGGATCGTTCGTTGTTTGAGAACTGCACAGTGGACGCGAGCATCTTTTAAAGTAATGTCTTTGTGGTCAAGTTTTTAAGGGCACAGGGTGGATGCCTTGGCACTAGGAGCCGAAGAAGGACGTTGTAGCCTGCGATAAGCCTCGGGGAGTTGGCAAACGAACCGTGATCCGAGGATGTCCGAATGGGGAAACCCCGCACGAGTCATGTCGTGTGACCCGCACCTGAATATATAGGGTGTGTGGAGGGAACGCCGGGAAGTGAAACATCTCAGTACCGGCAGGAAGAGATATTCCGTGAGTAGTGGCGAGCGAAAGCGGATGAGGCCAAACCGTATGCGTGCCAAGCCGGCAGGCGTTGCGTGTACGGGGTTGTGGGACCTTTCCGATGGATCTGCCGATCCGTCAGGGAGTCAGAAAGCCGCGTTATAGTCGAAGGGCATTGAAAGGCCCGGCACAGAGGGTGGTACCCCCGTAGACGAAATGACGTGGCCTCCCGAAGGGGATCCCAAGTAGCACGGGGCCCGAGAAATCCCGTGTGAATCTGGCAAGACCACTTGCTAAGCCTAAATACTACCTAGTGACCGATAGCGGACAAGTACCGTGAGGGAAAGGTGAAAAGTACCCCGGGAGGGGAGTGAAATAGTACCTGAAACCGTGTGCCTACAATCCGTCGGAGCCTCCCTAGCAGGGGTGACGGCGTGCCTTTTGAAGAATGAGCCTGCGAGTTAGTGGTACGTGGCGAGGTTAACCCGTGTGGGGAAGCCGTAGCGAAAGCGAGTCCGAATAGGGCGATACAGTCGCGTGCTCTAGACCCGAAGCGAAGTGATCTAGCCATGGGCAGGTTGAAGCGCGGGTAAGACCGCGTGGAGGACCGAACCCACCTGGGTTGAAAACCGGGGGGATGACCTGTGGTTAGGGGTGAAAGGCCAATCAAACTTCGTGATAGCTGGTTCTCCCCGAAATGCATTTAGGTGCAGCGTCACGTGTTTCTTGCCGGAGGTAGAGCTACTGGATAGCCGATGGGCCCCACCAGGTTACTGACGTTAGCCAAACTCCGAATGCCGGTAAGTGAGAGCGTGGCAGTGAGACTGCGGGGGATAAGCTCCGTAGTCGAGAGGGAAACAGCCCAGACCACCAGCTAAGGCCCCTAAGCGTATGCTAAGTGGGAAAGGATGTGGAGTTGCACAGACAACCAGGAGGTTGGCTTAGAAGCAGCCACCCTTGAAAGAGTGCGTAATAGCTCACTGGTCAAGTGATTCCGCGCCGACAATGTAGCGGGGCTCAAGTATACCGCCGAAGCTGTGGCATTCACATTTCAGGCAGGCCTTCGTGGTCCAGCCGTGTGGATGGGTAGGGGAGCGTCGTGTGGCGGGTGAAGCTGCGGGGTAACCCAGTGGTGGACGCCACACGAGTGAGAATGCAGGCATGAGTAGCGAATGACGGGTGAGAAACCCGTCCGCCGAATGATCAAGGGTTCCAGGGCCAGGCTAATCCGCCCTGGGTAAGTCGGGACCTAAGGCGAGGCCGACAGGCGTAGTCGATGGACAACGGGTTGATATTCCCGTACCGGCGAAGAACCGCCCATACCGAGCCCGGTGATGCTAAACGCCCGAGCCGCCGCACCGACTCCTTCGGGAGTCACCGCGGCGGGGAGCGCGTGACCCGATCCGGTAGTAGGTAAGCGTATTAACAGGAGTGACGCAGGAAGGTAGCCCAGCGTGGCGATGGTAGTCCACGTCCAAGGCCGTAGGGCGAGTGGTAGGCAAATCCGCCACTCACATAGCCTGAGAACCGATGGTGACAGCGTATGCTGGATGATTGGGTGATCCTATGCTGCCGAGAAAAGCTTCGACGCGAGGTTCTAGCCGCCCGTACCCTAAACCGACTCAGGTGATCAGGTAGAGAATACCAAGGCGATCGAGAGAATCGTGGTTAAGGAACTCGGCAAAATGCCCCCGTAACTTCGGGAGAAGGGGGGCCTGAAGCGTGTACCGGCTTGCCCGGGAAGCGTGGAGGGCCGCAGAGACCAGGGGGAAGCGACTGTTTACTAAAAACACAGGTCCGTGCGAAGTCGCAAGACGATGTATACGGACTGACGCCTGCCCGGTGCTGGAAGGTTAAGAGGACGGGTCAGCCGCAAGGCGAAGCTCAGAATTTAAGCCCCAGTAAACGGCGGTGGTAACTATAACCATCCTAAGGTAGCGAAATTCCTTGTCGGGTAAGTTCCGACCTGCACGAATGGCGTAACGACTTCCCCGCTGTCTCAACCGCGAACTCGGCGAAATTGCACTACGAGTAAAGATGCTCGTTACGCGCAGCAGGACGGAAAGACCCCGGGACCTTTACTATAGTTTGGTATTGGTGTTCGGTGCGGCTTGTGTAGGATAGGTGGGAGACTGTGAAGCCGGCACGCCAGTGTCGGTGGAGTCAACGTTGAAATACCACTCTGGTCGCTCTGGATATCTAACCTCGGTCCGTGATCCGGATCAGGGACAGTGCCTGATGGGTAGTTTAACTGGGGCGGTTGCCTCCTAAAATGTAACGGAGGCGCTCAAAGGTTCCCTCAGCCTGGTTGGCAATCAGGTGGCGAGTGCAAGTGCACAAGGGAGCTTGACTGTGAGACTGACAGGTCGAGCAGGGACGAAAGTCGGAACTAGTGATCCGGCGGTGGCTTGTGGAAGCGCCGTCGCTCAACGGATAAAAGGTACCCCGGGGATAACAGGCTGATCTTGCCCAAGAGTCCATATCGACGGCATGGTTTGGCACCTCGATGTCGGCTCGTCGCATCCTGGGGCTGGAGTAGGTCCCAAGGGTTGGGCTGTTCGCCCATTAAAGCGGTACGCGAGCTGGGTTTAGAACGTCGTGAGACAGTTCGGTCCCTATCCGCTGCGCGCGCAGGAAACTTGAGAAGGGCTGTCCCTAGTACGAGAGGACCGGGACGGACGAACCTCTGGTGTGCCAGTTGTTCCGCCAGGAGCACGGCTGGTTGGCTACGTTCGGAAGGGATAACCGCTGAAAGCATCTAAGCGGGAAGCCTGCTTCAAGATGAGGTTTCCACGCCCCCTCGAGGGGTGAGAGGCTCCCGGCTAGACCACCGGGTAGATAGGCCGGATGTGGAAGGCAGGACGCAAGACTGCCGCAGCTGACCGGTACTAATAAGCCGACAACTTCACCACAACACTTTGTGTTGCTACGCGTCCACTGTGCGGTTCCCGAACCACGAGCACCCTGCCGTCAGGTATGTGCTTTGACAGTTCGACAGAGTTACGGCGGTCATAGCGAAGGGGAAACGCCCGGTCCCATTCCGAACCCGGAAGCTAAGCCCTTCAGCGCCGATGGTACTGCACTCGCCAGGGTGTGGGAGAGTAGGACGCCGCCGGACATCCATTCACGAAGAGCCACCCCGCAAGGGGTGGCTCTTCGTGTTTCCCGGAACATTTCCCGGCCCCGCGCACGCACCCGTGCACGCATGCCCCCGCAGCTCCCCGGGCGCCGAGATGACAACGCGCGCCTGTGCGTCGGCCCTGCCACGCAGGCCGCTTCTGCCACTTCGACGAGCGTCGCTCGATGGCTTCCCGCTCGACGTGCCGGCGGCGCCGCCGCCCTGGTAGCGGCGGCCCGGCAGCCACGTCCCCCTGCTGGAGGCGCTGTGGCGTCGGTTCGGGTCCGCGTCGAGAGACCGGTGCACGGCGTGGGGGTCCCCTGTCCGCGGCGGAGGTTTCAGCCGTGCCCGGGGTGTCCGTAGGGGGTGGACCTCAGCTGTCCGGGTGCACGCCGGCGTCGGCGAGCCACGTCCACAGCGGCGTACCTGCGGCGGGGGCGTCGCCCAGTGGGAGGCGCACCCACCCGCCGCCCAGCAACCCGACCTCGAGCAGGGTGGGGCCACGGCTCTCCAGGCGCACCACCGACGCGAACGGCGACTCCGTCCACGCGTCCTCGGGGTCCGGTTCCAGGGCGTCGAGCAGCGCGACGGCCCGGCGGAGCGCTACCGGGTCGTCCTCCACGTGCAGGACCGTGCTCGCTCCGCGGTGCCGGTGGTCGTATCCCGTGCCTGCGATGACCAGGGGCCTCGACGGGGAGTCCGACATCCCGCGAGCGCGTCCGATCAGGCCGGGACGAAGTACAGGACGCCGAGCGGGGGCACGCGGACCGTCGCGGAGAACGCGCGGCCGTGGTGCGGCTCGGGCCGCGCCTCGACCTGGCCGAGGTTGCCCACGCCGGAGCCGCCGTACTCCTCGGCGTCGGTGTTGACGGCCTCGATCCAGGTGCCGCCCTGGGGGAGCGCGAGCCGGTAGTTCTCGTGCGGGACGCCCGAGAAGTTGACCACCACCGCGACCACGTTGCCGCGGTCGTCCCGGCGCAGGTAGGCGAGGACATTGCGGTCGGCGTCGTTGGCGTCGATCCACTCGAAACCCTGCGGGCTGTGGTCGAGGGCCCACATGGCGGAGTGCGAGCGGTAGAACCGGTTCAGGTCGCGCACGGCCCGCTGCACGCCGCGGTGCGGCTCGTGGTCGAGCAGGTACCAGTCGAGCGACCGGGACTCGGCCCACTCGGTGCCCTGGGCGAACTCGGAGCCCATGAACAGCAGCTGCTTGCCGGGGTGCGACCACTGGTAGCCGAGCAGGGCGCGGACGCCGGCGCGCTGCTGCCAGTCGTCCCCGGGCATCTTGCGCATGAGCGATCCCTTGCCGTGCACGACCTCGTCGTGGCTGATGGGCAGGACGAACTGCTCGGAGAACGCGTACACCAGCGAGAACGTCGCCTCGTGGTGGTGGTAGCGGCGGTTGATCGGCAGCTCCGCGAGGTAGCGGAGCGTGTCGTTCATCCAGCCCATGTTCCACTTGAGGCCGAACCCGAGGCCGCCGCCGCTGGTGGGGGTGGTGACGCCCGGCCAGGCGGTCGACTCCTCGGCGATCATCATGACGCCGGGGGTCCGCCGGTAGGCGGTCGCGTTGGCCTCCTGCAGGAACGAGATCGCCTCGAGGTTCTCGCGGCCGCCGTGCGCGTTCGGGCGCCACTGGCCGGGCTCGCGGGAGTAGTCGAGGTAGAGCATCGAGGCGACGGCGTCGACCCGCAGCCCGTCGGCGTGGAACTCCTCGAGCCAGTAGGTGGCGTTGGCGACCAGGAAGTTGCGCACCTCGTTGCGACCGAAGTCGAAGACGTAGGTGCCCCAGTCCATCTGCTCGCCGCGCATCGGGTCCGGGTGCTCGTACAGCGGGGTGCCGTCGAACCGGGCCAGCGCCCACTCGTCCTTGGGGAAGTGCGCGGGCACCCAGTCGATCAGCACGCCGATGCCGGCGCGGTGCAGGGTGTCGACCAGGTACCGGAAGTCGTCGGGGTGCCCGAACCGCGAGGTGGGCGCGTAGTACGAGGTGACCTGGTAGCCCCAGGAGCCGCCGAACGGGTGCTCGGCCACCGGCAGGAACTCGACGTGGGTGAAGCCCATCTCCAGCACGTACTCGGTGAGCTGCGCCGCGAGGTCGCGGTAGGACAGCCCCTGGCGCCAGGAGCCGAGGTGCACCTCGTAGATACTCATGGGGCCGGCGTGCGGGTCGTGGGTCTGCCGCTGCTGGATCCACTCGTCGTCGCCCCAGCTGAAGGCGGACTCGACGACGACGGAGGCGGTGGCCGGCGGCACCTCCGTGCCCTTGGCCAGCGGGTCGGCCTTCTGCCGCCAGCCGCCGTCGGCGCCGAGGATCTCGAACTTGTACCGCGCGCCGGCGGTGACGCCGGGCACGAAGATCTCCCACACCCCGGACTCGCCGAGCGAGCGCATGGCGTGGGTCGAGCCTTGCCAGTGGTTGAAGTCGCCGACGACCCGGACGGCACGGGCGTTGGGCGCCCAGACGGCGAACGCGGTGCCCTCGACGTCGCCGAGGGAGCCCGGGTAGCGGTGCACGTTGGCGCCGAGCACGGACCACAGCTGCTCGTGCCGGCCCTCGCGGATCAGGTGCCGGTCCAGCTCCTGGACCGTGGGGAGGTAGCGGTACGGGTCGTCGACCCGGGTGGTCTCGCCCCCGTAGGTGACGTCGAGCCGGTAGTCGACCACCTGCGGGTGGGGCAGCAGGGCGACCCAGATGCCGTCCTGCTCGTGCACCGCGGGCGTCGAGCCGTCGGCGGTGACCACCACGACGGCGTCCGCCATGGGGCGCAGGGTGCGCACGACCAGCCCGCTCGGGGTCTGGTGCGCACCGAGGACGGCGTGCGGGTCGTGGTGCGCGCCGGAGGCCACGGCGTGCAGCGTTCCGGGGTCCACGGTGACGGGCGACGTCTCTGCCGGGCGGTTCATGTCCCTACCCAACCACCACCGGCGCGTTCCCGCAGCCAGAGGTGCCCGGCACGTGGCCGGCCGGTCCGCCGGTCACGCGGTCAGTCGCGCAGGACCGCCCCGCCGGCCACCGACCACCACAGGTCGGCGAGCGCGCGGTGGCCCGCCGGGGTCGGGTGCACGCCGTCCGCCGCGAGCTCACCCGCACCGTCCGCACCGGCAAGCGCCGACAGGTGCGCGGCCGCCGGCACGAGCACGGCGTCGTGCTCCGCGGCCAGCCGCCGGACGACGGCCACCCGCTCACCGAGGTCCTCGTCCCACCACCGCTCCTGCTCGGGCGTCACGGGCAGCACGAACGGCTCGACCAGCACCAGGCGGCGGACGCCGGCGGCCAGGGCACCGCCGAGCAGCGTGCGGCAGGTCGCCTCGAACGCGGCGGCGGGGGTCGGCTCGCCCGCGTCGTACCGGCGCCAGGTGTCGTTGATGCCGATCAGGACGGAGAGCACGTCCGGGCGCGCCTGCAGGACGTCGGGGTCCCAGCGCGCGGCCAGGTCGACCGCCCGGTCGCCGCCGACCCCGCGGTTGGTGACCCGCGCGCCGCGCAGCGGGCCCTCGGCGAGCAGCCGGACGTACCCGTCGCCCAGCCCGCCCGGGTCGGCGCGCCGGCCGCAGTCGGTGACGGAGTCGCCGGCGAACAGCACGTGCGGGCCGGACGGGGGAGCGGGGGCGTCGGCGGTCACGCGCGGCAGTCTGCCAGCCGCCGGCCGCCCCGTCAGCCGATCAGCCGCTCGACGGCCCGCATCGGGATCGGCAGCCAGGTGGGCCGGTTGCGCGCCTCGTAGACCGCCTCGTACAGCGCCTTGTCCAGCTCGAGCACGCGCAGCAGGTGCGCGCGCACGCCCGGGTCCAGGTCGGCCGACTCCGCCGAGTACCCCGCGAGGAACGCGGTGCGCGCCACGTCGGTCCAGGCGCCGGGTGCGTCGCCGACGGCGGCGGCGTAGTCGAAGGACCGGAGCATGCCGGCGGCGTCGCGCAGCGCCAGGTCGGGCCGGGTGCGCTGCGCGACCGGCACCAGCGGCTCGCCCTCGAAGTCCAGGACGTACCAGGTGCCGTCCCCGCGCAGCACCTGCCCCAGGTGCAGGTCGCCGTGCACGCGCTGCCGGGGCGGGACCTCGTGCAGCAGCCGGGTGCGCTCGGCCAGGGCGGCGACGGGGTCGGCGTACCGCTCCAGCTCGGGCACGGCCTCCCGGGCCCAGGCGAACCGGGCGGCCAGCCCGTCGGCGACGACCGCCGCCGCCGGGGACAGGCCGGGCTCGGGGTCGGCGGCGTGCCGGCCCTCGGCGGGCGCCGGCGGGGCGGGCGGCTCGGCGTCGGTCGGCAGCGCCTGCGCGAGCGCGCGGTGCATCTGGCCGACGACGGCACCGAGCTCGTGCGCGAGGTCGGCGAACGACGTCCCGGCGCGGGCCAGGTCGCACGCGAGCTCGAACCCGTCCTGCGCGCCGGGGACGAACGCGCTGAGCACGCCGAGGTGCCCGTGCGCGGTGCCCTCGCCGTCGGGCCACTCGGCGCCGAGCCAGGCGAGCGGGGCGGGCACGTGCGACCAGCCGGCCTCGGCCAGCGCGCGGGGCACGTCGACGTCGGGGTTGTCGCCGTCGGACAGGCCGCGGAACACCTTGAGCATCGCGGTGCCGCCGTCGGGGCCGGCGCCGGGCAGGATCACCGAGGTGTTGGACTGCTCGCCCGGGACGACCTTGGGCGCCCCGAGCCGGTCGGTCGGGGCGGCTGCGGGAGCACCCTCGGGCCGGTCCGCCTCGGCGAGCCACGCGCGCTCGAACTCCGGGAGCCCGGCGCCGTCCAGCACCACGGTGCCGTCCGGCAGCCGGCCGACGAGGGCGGGGTGGTCGTCCGCGACGTCGCCGTCGAGCACGAGCGGCACCTGCAGCACCGCGCCCGTCCCGGCGCCCTCGGCGCGGATCAGCAGCAGCCGCACCTCGGCGTCGCCGTCGGGGTCGGTGAGCGTGAGCCCGCCGATCGCGCTCACCCGGGCCTCGGTGCCCTTGACGGGGAACCAGCGCCGGCCCGGCAGCCAGGGCGCCAGCAGCGCCGCCAGCGCGTCGTCGCGGGACTCGTGCACCACGCGCCGCCCGGTCATGCCGTCGTCACCGCCAGCCAGTAGAAGTCGCGGGAGCCGAGCGTGACCGAGACGGTCCCGTCGGTGCCGACCGAGGGGAACGGCGCGCCGCCGAACACGTCGCGCAGCTCCGCACCCGCCAGCGCGGCGGGCAGACGCAGCGTCGACGCCCGGGCCGTCGACGCGAGGTTGGCCACGCACAGCAGCGTCTCGGTGTCCGACCGGCGCAGGAACGACAGGACGCTCTCGTTGTCGCCCGGCACGACCTCGAACGTGCCGAGGCCGAGCGCCGGGTGCTGGCGCCGGACCGCGAGCATGCCGCGCACCCAGTGCAGCAGCGAGGTGTGCTGCGCGAGCTGCGCCTCGACGTTGACGTTGTTGTAGTGGTGCACCAGCGACTGGATCACCGGCAGGTAGAGCTTGCCGGGGTCCGCGGTGGAGAAGCCGGAGTTCCGGTCGGGCGTCCACTGCATCGGGGTGCGCACCGCGTCGCGGTCGGGCAGCCAGATGTTGTCGCCCATCCCGATCTCGTCGCCGTAGTACAGGCAGGGGCTGCCCGGCAGCGACAGGAGCAGGGCGTGCGCGAGCTCGATCTCCTTGCGGGAGTCCTCGAGCAGGGGCGCGAGCCGGCGCCGGATGCCGATGTTGGCACGCATCCGGGAGTCCGGGGCGTACCAGCCGTACATCGAGGCGCGCTCCTCGGTGGACACCATCTCGAGCGTGAGCTCGTCGTGGTTGCGCAGGAACGTGCTCCACTGCCCGCCGGCGGGGATCTCCGGCGTGTCCGCGAGGATGTCGACGATCGACGTCGCCTGCTGGTCGCGCAGCGAGTAGTAGATGCGCGGCATCACGGGGAAGTGGAAGCACATGTGGCACTCGGGCTCGGCCTCGGTGCCGAAGTAGTGCACGACGTCCTCGGGCCACTGGTTGGCCTCGGCCAGCATGATCCGCCCGGGGAACTCCCGGTCGATCATCGCCCGCAGGTCGCGCAGGAACCGGTGCGTCTCCGGGAGGTTCTCGCAGTTCGTGCCGTCGCGCTCGTACAGGTAGGGCACGGCGTCGAGCCGGAACCCGTCGACGCCCAGCCGCAGCCAGAACCGGGCGACGTCGTGCATCGCCTCGACCACCCGCGGGTTGTCGAAGTTCAGGTCGGGCTGGTGGCTGAAGAACCGGTGCCAGAAGTACTGCCGGCGCACGGGGTCGAAGGTCCAGTTGGACGTCTCGGTGTCGACGAAGATGATCCGGGCGTCCTGGTAGCGCGTCGGGTCGTCGGACCAGACGTAGAAGTCGCCGTACGGACCCTCGGGGTCGGAGCGGGACGCCTGGAACCAGGGGTGCTGGTCGGAGGAGTGGTTCATCACCAGGTCGACGACGACGCGGATGCCGCGCTCGTGCGCCTGCGCGACCAGCTCCGTGAAGTCGTCCAGCGAGCCGTACTGCGCGGCGACGGCGGTGTAGTCGGACACGTCGTAGCCGCCGTCGCGCAGCGGGGACGGGTAGAACGGCGGCAGCCACAGGCAGTCGATGCCGAGCCACTTGAGGTAGTCGAGCCGCTCGATCAGGCCGCGCAGGTCGCCGCTGCCGGAGCCGTCGGAGTCGGAGAACGACCGGATCATCACCTCGTAGAACACCGCGGTGCGGTACCACTCCGGGTCGTTGCTCAGGCCGCCGCCCTCGGGCGCGGGCACCGGCGGCTGCCGCTTGGCCGGCAGGGCCGTGACCGCGATCTGACCGGTGAGCGGCGGGACGGGGGCAGCCCCCGCGGCGGACGGCGCCGGTGCGCCGCCCGTCGGCCCCAGCGGGCTCACACCCGCTCCACCACGACGACGTGCGCGACCCGGCTGTACGGGTCGAGCCGGACCCACGGGTGCCCGTCCCAGGCGTAGACCTCCTGGGACAGCACGTCGTGGGCCACGAACTTCGCGTCGGGCTCCAGGCCCAGCGCCGCGAGGTCCAGGTCGACGACGCCGTCGTGCGCCGACCGCGGGTCGAGGTTCACCACGACCAGCACGGTGTCCGCGCGCCCGGTCGGGGACAGGTGCGCGGGCAGGTGCCGCGAGAACGCCACCAGCGACGGGTCGCTCGTGGGATGCACCGTGAGGTTGCGCAGCTGCAGCAGCGCCGGGTGCGCCCTGCGGATCTCGTTGAGCGAGCGCAGCAGCCGGGCGATGCCGAGCGGCTCGGCGGCCGACCAGTCGCGCGGCTTGAACTCGTACTTCTCGTTGTCGATCTGCTCCTCGACGCCCGGCCGCGGCACGTCCTCGACCAGCTCGTAGCCGGAGTAGATGCCCCAGGTCGGCGCGCCGAGGGCGGCCAGCACGGCCTTGACGGCGAACCCGGCGGTGCCGCCGGTCTGCATGTACGGGGTGAGGATGTCGTGCGTGGTCGGCCAGAAGCTCGGCCGCATCCAGGAGCCCTGCTCGCCGGAGACCTCGGCCAGGTACTCCTCGATCTCGTCCTTCGTGTTCCGCCAGGTGAAGTACGTGTACGACTGGTGGAACCCGACCCGGGCCAGGTTGAGCATCATCGCCGGGCGGGTGAACGCCTCCGACAGGAACACGACCTCCGGGTGCGTCGCGCGGACGTCGGCAAGGATCCGCTGCCAGAACGACAGCGGCTTGGTGTGCGGGTTGTCGACGCGGAACGCCGTCACACCGTGGTCGATCCACACCTGCAGCACGCGGCGGATCTCCGCGTAGATGCCCTCCGGGTCGTTGTCGAAGTTCAGGGGGTAGATGTCCTGGTACTTCTTGGGCGGGTTCTCGGCGTAGGCGATCGTGCCGTCCAGCCGGGTGGTGAACCACTCCGGGTGCTCCGTGACCCACGGGTGGTCGGGGGAGCACTGCAGGGCGAGGTCGAGCGCGACCTCCAGGCCCTGCGCCCGGGCCTCGGCGACGAACGCGTCGAAGTCCTCGAAGGTGCCGAGCGACGGGTCGATGGCGTCGTGGCCGCCGTCGGGCGAGCCGATCGCGTAGGGGGAGCCCGGGTCGCCGGGGCGCGCGTCGAGCGTGTTGTTCCGGCCCTTGCGGTGCGTGGTGCCGATCGGGTGGATCGGCGTCAGGTAGACGACGTCGAACCCGAGGCCGGCGATGCGCGGCACGTCCGTCGCCGCGGTGCGCAGGGTGCCGGTGGTCCAGGTGCCCGTCGCGTCGTCGTAGGTGGCGCCGATCGACCGCGGGAAGATCTCGTACCAGGCCCCGGCCATCGCGAGCGGCCGGTCGACCAGCAGGGGGTACACCGGGGACGGGCTGACCAGCTCGCGCACGGGGTGCGCGGCCAGGACGGCCGCGACCTCGGCGGACAGGCCGGCGGCGAGCCGGGCCTCGGCGGGCCGGGTCGCGTCCCGCAGCGCGGTGACGGCGTCGCGCAGCAGCCGGGCGCCGTCGGGCGCGATCGCGGCGCCGGCGTCGTCGGTGGTCCGTGCGGCGGCGCGCTCCAGCAGGCGGGCGCCCTCCTCGAGCATCAGCTCGACGTCCACGCCGGCGCCCACCTTGAGCGGGGCGTCGTGCGACCAGGTGCCGTACGGGTCGGACCAGCCCTCGACCCGGAAGCCCCAGGCGCCGGGCGCGTCCGGCACCAGGTGCGCCTCGTACCGGTCCAGGCCGGGAGCGATGTCGACCATCGTGGCGCGGGACCGGTCGGTGCCGTCCGGCCCGACCAGCACCGCGGTGGCGGCGCAGGCGTCGTGCCCCTCGCGGAACACGGTGGCGCGGATCGGGACCGCCTCGCCGACGACCGCCTTGGCGGGCCAGCGCCCGCCCTCGGCGACGGGGGAGACGTCCACGACGGGGATCCGCCCGATGGGGGCGTGGCCCGCGGGGCCGGACGCGGTCACGGGCGCCGGGGCGGCCGTGGCGGTCCGGGTGGCGGGCGTCGTGGACGCGGTCGAGCGGGGGCGGGCACGACGCGGCGCGGGCTCGCGCGGCGGGGGTGTCGACGTCACGGTCCCGAACCTATCCACTGGTGCGGGAGCCAGCCATCCGGACGGCGAACCTCCTGCTCCCGGGCGATCTCGTGGGACGTAGGTGCTGTCGTCCCGGCCCCGCTCGTGGCTACTGTCGTGCGCGTGAGAGCCATCCGCCGATTCACCGTCCGCACCTCGCTGCCCGCCGAGCTCGCCGACCTGGACGAGCTCGCCCACAACCTCCGCTGGTCCTGGCACGCCCCCACCCGCGACCTGTTCGCCCGGATCGACCCGGGGCTCTGGGCCGAGGTGGGCGGCGACCCCGTCGCGCTGCTCGGCGCGCTGCGCCCGGAGCGGCTGGCCGAGCTGGCCGCCGACCCGGACGTCGTGGCCGCCGTGCGCGCCGCGACGGCCGACCTGCACGGGTACCTGCAGGCGCCGCGCTGGTACCAGCGCCGGCAGGCCGCGGACCCGACGCTGCCGGCCGGGATCGCGTACTTCTCGCCGGAGTTCGGCATCACCGCCGTGCTGCCGCAGTACTCCGGCGGCCTCGGCATCCTCGCCGGCGACCACCTCAAGAGCGCGTCCGACCTCGGAGTCCCGATCACCGGCGTCGGCCTGCTGTACGGCTCGGGCTACTTCAAGCAGGCGCTGACCCGGGACGGCTGGCAGGTCGAGACCTACCCGGTGCTGGACCCGGACGGCATGCCGCTGACGCTGGTCCGCGAGGAGGACGGCACCCCGGCCGTCGTGCGGATCGCGCTGCCCGGCGACCGGACGCTGCACGCGCACATCTGGACCGCGACCGTCGGCCGGGTGCCGCTGCTGCTGCTCGACTCCGACGTGCCGGAGAACGACGAGGCCGCGCGCAAGGTCACCGACCGGCTGTACGGGGGCGGCGGCGAGCACCGGCTGCAGCAGGAGCTGCTGCTCGGGGTGGGCGGCGTCCGCGCGCTGCGGGTGTGGTCGCGGCTGACCGGCGCCCCGGTGCCGGAGGTCTACCACACCAACGAGGGGCACGCCGGGTTCCTCGGCGTGGAGCGGATCCGCGAGCTGGTGACCGGCGCCGGCCTCGGGTTCGACGAGGCGCTCGAGGCGGTGCGCGCCGCGACGGTGTTCACCACGCACACGCCCGTGCCCGCCGGCATCGACCGGTTCGAGGCGCAGCTGGTCCAGCAGTACTTCGGCGGGGCGAACGCGACCGACGGCGTGCCCGTCGACCGGGTGCTCGCGCTCGGCGCCGAGGACTACCCGGGCGGCGACCCGCTGATGTTCAACATGGCGGTCATGGGCCTGCGCCTGGGCGGCCGGGCGAACGGGGTCTCGGTGCTGCACGGCGAGGTGTCCCGCGACATGTTCAACGGGCTGTGGCCGGGCTTCGACGACGTCGAGGTGCCGATCACGTCGGTCACCAACGGCGTGCACGCGCCGACCTGGGTCGACCCGCGGCTGAGCGAGCTCGCCGCCGAGCGGCTCACCGCCGAGGAGCTCGCGGCGGGCGACGGCTGGCTGCGGACCGACGCCATCGGCGACGAGGAGCTGTGGGCGCTGCGCCGGACGCTGCGCGCCCAGCTGGTGACCGACGCCCGGCGCCGGGTGCGCGCGTCCTGGGCCCGGCGCGGCGCGAGCCCCGCCGAGCTCGGCTGGGTGGACGACGTGCTGTCGCCCGACGTGCTGACCATCGGGTTCGCCCGGCGGGTGCCGACCTACAAGCGGCTGACGCTGATGCTGCGCGACCCCGAGCGGCTCAAGGCCCTGCTCACGCACCCCGAGCGCCCGGTGCAGCTGGTCATCGCCGGCAAGTCGCACCCCGCCGACGACCAGGGCAAGCGGCTGATCCAGCAGCTGGTCCGGTTCGCCGACGCCGAGGGCGTGCGGCACCGGATCGTGTTCCTGCCGAACTACGACATCGCGATGGCGCAGACCCTGTACCCGGGCTGCGACGTCTGGCTGAACAACCCGCTGCGCCCGCTCGAGGCCTGCGGCACGTCCGGCATGAAGGCCGCGCTGAACGGCGGCCTCAACCTGTCGATCCTCGACGGGTGGTGGGACGAGTGGTACGACGGCGAGAACGGCTGGGCCATCCCGACCGCCGACGGCGTCGAGGACCCGGACCGCCGCGACGACCTGGAGGCCGCCGCGCTGTACGAGCTGATCGAGCACCAGGTCGCCCCGCGGTTCTACGACCGGGACGAGCGCGGGCTGCCGCTGCGCTGGCTCGAGATGGTCCGGCACACGCTGGCCACCCTCGGCCCGAAGGTGCAGGCCACGCGCATGGTCGCGGACTACGTCGAGCGGCTGTACGCCCCCGCCGCCGTGGCGGGCCGCGCGCTGGCCGGCGACCAGTCGTTCACCGGCGCGCGCGAGCTCGCCGCCTGGAAGGGCCGGGTGCGGTCGGGCTGGCAGCACGTCCGCGTCGACCACGTCGAGTCCGGCGGGGTCGGGGAGGTGCCGCAGGTCGGCGACGCCCTGCACGTCAAGGCGTACGTCGCGCTGGGCGACCTGGCGCCCGAGGACGTCGAGGTCCAGGTCGTGCACGGCCGGGTCACGGAGTCCGACGAGCTGGACGGCTTCACGGTGGACCCGCTGGCGCTCGCGGACACGTACGAGGGCGGCCGGTACGCGTTCGCCGGGGACGTGCTGCTCGACGCCTCCGGGCCGTTCGGCTACAGCGTGCGCGTGGTCCCGACGCACGCGGGCCTCGCCTCCGTCGCGGAGGTCGGCCTGGTCGCGAACGCGGGCTGACCCGGCGCGCGCCGCCCTCTCTCGGTGTGCGGGATGGGGCGGGGCGGGCCGGGCGGCGCCGGGCGGGCCGGCGTCAGGCCGTGTAGACGCGCAGGCTCAGGGGCTCGAGGACGGCGCGGGTGCCGGCCTGCTGGTGCAGGGCGCCGTTCAGGTCCGCGGACCGGACCTCGTCCGGGTGCTCCCACGTCGAGTCCCAGGCGAGGGTCCACGTGGTCGGCAGCCCGTCGGCGAGCACGACGTCGACCGGGTCCAGCGAGCCGTTCACCACCACCAGCACGGCGTCGCCGTCGACGGCGCGGAGCATCTGCAGGGTGCGCAGGTCGGCGTCGTGCCAGCGCTCGTGGGTGAACGCCGCCCCGGTCGGGTCGAACCAGGTGAGGTCGGGGCGGTCGCCCGCGACGGCGCGCCCGGTGAAGAAGTGCGCGCTGCGCAGGGCGGGGTGCTCGCGGCGCAGGGCGGTGAGCCGCTGCGCGGTGGCCAGCAGGTCCCGCCGCCACGGCGCGAGGTCCCAGGCGACCCAGGACAGCGCCGAGTCCTGGCAGTAGGCGTTGTTGTTACCGCGCTGGGTGCGGCCGATCTCGTCGCCCGCGGTGATCATCGGCGTGCCGGTCGCCAGCAGCAGCGTGGCCAGCAGGTTCCGGATCGACCGGCGGCGCAGCGGCACGATGTCGGCCGCCACGGAGTCGGCGTCCACCCGGCCCTCGACGCCGTGGTTCCAGGACCGGTTGTCGTCCGACCCGTCGCGGTTGTTCTCGGCGTTGGCCTCGTTGTGCTTGTGCTCGTACGCCACCAGGTCGGCCAGCGTGAACCCGTCGTGGGCGGTGACGTAGTTGATGCTCGCCCGGGGCCCGCGGGCCAGGGGCGGGTCGGAGTGCCCGAACAGGTCGACGGAACCGGACAGCCGGGTCGCGAGGTCGCGGACCCGGTGCTCGGGCAGGCCGTGCGCGGCGCGGGCGGGGTCGGCCAGCCAGAACGACCGCACCGAGCTGCGGAACTTGTCGTTCCACTCGGCGAACGGCGGCGGGAACTGCCCGGTGCGCCAGCCGCCCGGGCCGACGTCCCACGGCTCGGCGACCAGCTTCAGCCCGTGCAGCGCCGGGTCGGTCCCCGCCGCCACCAGGAAGGGGTGGTCGGGGTCGAAGCCCGAGCGGCCGCGCCCCAGCGTGACCGCCAGGTCGAACCGGAACCCGTCGACGCCGACCTCCTGCGCCCAGTACCGCAGCGAGTCGAGGGCCATCCGCACGACCTCCGGCCGCCGGAAGTCGAGCGTGTTCCCGGTGCCGGTCACGTCGGCGAGCGCGGCCGGGTGCCCGCCGTCGTGCAGGTAGTACGCCGCGGAGTCCAGGCCGCGCCAGGACAGGTGCTGACCCGCCAGCCCGCCCTCGCACGTGTGGTTGTAGACGACGTCCAGCAGCACCTCGATACCGGCCTCGTGCAGGGCGTGCACCGCGGTGCGCAGCTCGTCCAGGACGGCGGCGGGTCCCGCGGCCCGGGCGGCCGCGGTCGCGTACGGCGCGTGCGGGGCGAAGAACCCGAGCGTGCTGTAGCCCCAGTAGTTGGTCAGGCCCTTGTCGACCAGGTGCGGCTCGGAGGAGAACGCGTGCACCGGCAGCAGCTCGACGGCGGTGACGCCGAGGTCGCGCAGGTGCTGCACCAGCACGGGGTGCCCGAGCGCCGCGTAGGTGCCGCGCAGGTGCGGCGGCAGGCCGGGGTGCCGCAGCGTCAGCCCGCGGACGTGGGCCTCGTAGACGACCGTGTCCTCCCACGGCACGTGCGGGCGGTTGCCGGCGGGGTCGACCGCGTCGCCGGCGCCGCGCCGCCCGGGGCGCCGGTCCAGCACCACGCCGTGCGGGACGTGCGCGACCGAGTCGCGCGGGTCCGCGGCGCCGAGCGGGTCGCCGCGCAGGGCGTCGTCCACGACGTGGCCGTAGGTGGCCGGGCCGTGGTCGACCTCGCCGACCAGGCCGTAGGCGTAGGGGTCGACCAGCAGCTTGGCGGGGTTGTACCGCAGCCCGGCGGCCGGGTCCCACGTGCCGTGCGCCCGCAGGCCGTAGCGCTGCCCGGGGCGGACGCCGGGCACCCGGGCGGCGAACACGCCGAGGTCGGGACCGGTCAGCGGCACCCGCCGCTCCGCCCAGCCCGTCGGCGAGGCCGGGTCCGGGTCGAGCAGGCAGAGGTCGACGGCGTCGGCGTGCGGTGCGAGCACGGCGACCTCGATCCCGTCGTCGGTCGCGTGCACGCCGAGGCGCGGCGGCGGCGCGCCGCGGTGGACCGGGGCACCGGGGGTGCGGTCGGCGGACGTCACGGACCCATTGTGGCCCGCCCGGGGCCAGGACCTGCGGCTCCGGTCCCGGACGGGGGTCCCGTGCCCCGCGCGTGCCGGGCGGGTAACGTTCCCGGCGTGAGAATCGTGGTGTGCGTGAAGCACGTGCCCGACATCCAGTCCGACCGGTCGATGGGGCCCGACGGCCGCATGGTCCGGGACGGTGGCGACGGCACCATCAACGAGCTGGACGAGAACGCGGTCGAGGCCGCGGTCGTCCTGGCGGAGCAGACCCGGGACGCGGGTGGCGACGCGGAGGTCGTCGTCGTGACCGTCGGCCCGGACGACGCCGAGGACGCCGTCCGCCGTGGCCTGCAGCTGGGCGCGGACGCCGCCGTGCACGTGGTGGACGACGCGATCGCCGGCTCGGACGTGCCCGGCACGGCGACCGTGCTGGCCGCGGTGCTGCGCCGGCTGGGCGAGCAGGCTCCGGTCGACCTGGTGGTCACCGGCATGGCGGGCCTGGACGGCTTGACCTCGCTGCTGCCCGCCATGCTCGCCGACCTGCTGGACCTGCCGCAGCTCACGCTCGCCGCCGAGGTGACGCTGGCCGACGGCGTCGTCACGGTGCGCCGCGACCTGGACCACACGACGGAGGTGCTGGCGGCGCCGCTGCCCGCGCTGGTGTCGGTGACCGACCGCAGCAACCAGCCGCGGTACCCGAACTTCCAGGGCATCATGGCGGCCCGCAAGAAGCCGGTCGAGCACCTCACGCTCGCCGACCTGGGCGTCGACCCGGCGACCGTCGGCACCGCCGGCGCGCGGACCGAGGTGCTGGAGGCCGCGCCGCGGCCGCCGCGCACCGACCGGGTGCTGGTGAGCGACGACGGCGAGGCCGGCGCGCGGCTGGCCGCCTGGCTGGTCGAGCACGAGCTGGTCCGGACGACCCCCGCGACGGGAGAGGTGCTGTGAGCGCATCGGTGCTGGTCCTGCTGGACCACGCGGAGACGGGCGCGCTGCGCGGCAGCGTGCTGGAGCTGGCGACCGCGGCCCGCGACCTGGCCGGCGGCGGCGAGGTGCACGGGCTCTGGGTGGGCGACGAGCCGCTCGATCCGGCGCTGCCCGTGCTCGGCCGGCACGGGGTGCAGGTGGTGCACGCGGTGACGACCGGCGACGCCGACCCGCGCCTGACGCCGGTCCTCGGCGAGGTGCTCGTCGACGCGGTCCGCGACACCGGTGCCACGGTGCTGCTGGCGCTGTCGACGTTCGAGAACAAGGAGGCCGTCGCCCGCCTCGCGGTGGCCACCGGCGCGGGCGTCGTGACGGACGCCGCCGCCGTCGGCCGCGACGACGACGGGCGCGTGGTGGCCGGCAAGACCGTGCTGGCCGGCACCTGGACCACCCGGTGCGCGGTCCGCACGGACCTCGCGGTCGTGACGATCAAGGCCGGCGCGATCGTGTCCCGGCACGTCGACGCCGAGGCGCCGCTGATCCCGGAGGTCCGGTCCCGCGAGGTCACGGTCTCGGAGCGGGCGACGCGGGTGCGGGTCGTCTCGCGCACCCCGGAGACGCCGTCCGACCGGCCCGATCTGTCCTCGGCCGACGTGGTCGTCGTCGGCGGGCGCGGCACCGAGGGCGACTTCTCGGTGCTGGAGGCGCTCGCGGACGAGGTCGGCGCCGCCGTCGGGGCGACCCGCGTGGCGACCGACGAGGGCTGGATCGGCCACGAGGCGCAGATCGGGCAGACCGGCGTGACCGTCTCGCCGCGGCTGTACATCGGCGCCGGCGTCTCCGGCGCGGTGCACCACCGTGGGGGCATGCAGGCGTCGGGGACGATCGTCGCCGTCAACAGCGACCCGGAGGCGCCGATCTTCGAGATCGCGGACTACGGGATCGTCGGCGACCTGTTCACCGTGCTGCCGCAGGTGACCGAGGAGCTGCGCCGCCGGCGCTGACCGGCGGCCGACCCGACCGGCGCCGGCCCGACCGGCGCCGGCCGCGTCGCGCGACCCCGGGTCAGGCGAGGGCGGTCAGCCAGGTGACCGCGTGCCGGGCCTGCGCGGCCTGGAACCGGCGCAGGTTCGGGATGCCGAGCGGCGCGGGCTGCATCGCGCTGTGCGCGAAGTACCCCGCGAGCCCGGCCACGGCCGCGCGCAGCCGCTCCGGCTCGACCTGCTTCGCGACCGGGCGGGACCAGAAGATGTCCTGCGGCGCCCCGCCGCCCTGCATCGCGACGCTCGGCAGCATGAACGCCAGGTCCAGCCAGGGCGCCCCGACGCTGGTGTGCGGCCAGTCGATGAGCGCGACCCGGCCGCCGTCGTGGTCGTGGTCGATCAGGACGTTGTCGGCCCGCAGGTCGCCGTGCACCAGGGCGGTGCCGGCGCACGCGGCGACCGCGTCCCGCTCCCAGTCGACCAGCACGTCCAGGTGCTCGCGCACCCAGGCCCCGGCGGACCCGGCACGCACGGCGAGCCGGTCCAGCTCGGCGCCGGGCAGGGCGGCGAGCGTGGCCCAGCCGGTGAAGTCGTCGGTCAGCTGGTCGCCGGTGCGGACCAGCCCGTGGCCCGGCAGCGGCTCGGCCTCGGCCAGGGTGTCCAGGGCGCGGAGCACGACCTCGAGCTCGTCGGAGCGCCACGGCAGCAGCGGCGGGCGGCCCGGGGCGACCTCGAAGCCGAGCAGGACCCAGTCGCCGTCGTCGTCGGACCAGAGCAGGCGGGGCGCCGGGACCTGCGGGGGCAGCGCGGCGGCCGCGCGCACCTCCGCCCGGGCGAGCCCGGGCGACTCGGGGTTCTGCTCCGGCGACACCGCCTTGACGAACACGCCGTGCCCGTCGGCCAGCTCGAGCACCGCCGCGAACCCCGGGCTGAACCCGGTGGTCGCGCTGGTCTCGGCGGTCACCTGGGACCCGGCGAGCTCGGCGATCCGCGCGCGCACGGACCGCGGCAGGTCGCGCCAGTCCAGGCGTTGGCCGCTGAAGGCCAGCGGAGGCGTCGTCGCGTCGTCGGCACTCACGGGGCACATCCTGCCAAAACGATTCGTAGACTGGTGCGGGTGAGCGCGTATCTGGACCACGCGGCCACGACGCCCGTGCTCCCGGAGGCGGCTGCCGTCCTGGTCGAGCACCTGTCGACGACGGGCAACCCGTCCTCCCTGCACACCGCCGGCCGCCGGGCCCGGCGCGCCGTGGAGGAGGCCCGGGAGTCCCTGGCCGCCTCGCTCGGCGCCCGTCCGAGCGAGGTGCTGCTGACCGGTGGCGGGACCGAGGCGGACAACCTCGCGGTCAAGGGCCTGTTCTGGGCGCGGACCGCGCAGGACCCGGCGCGGCGCCGGGTGCTCGTGTCCGCGGTCGAGCACCACGCGGTGCTCGACCCGGCGTTCTGGCTCGCCGAGCACGCCGGTGCGGAGATCGTGCTGCTGCCGGTCGACGACGAGGGCCGCGTGCGCACCGATGCGCTCCGTGACGAGCTGGCCGAGCACGGCGACGCGGTCGCCCTGGTGTCGGTGATGTGGGCGAACAACGAGGTCGGCACCGTCCAGCCGCTCGCCGACGTCGTCCGGCTGGCGCACGCGCGGGGCGTCCCGGTGCACGCCGACGCCGTGCAGGCCGTCGGGCAGGTCCCGGTGGACTTCGGCGCCTCGGGGCTGGACGCGATGACCGTGAGCGGGCACAAGCTCGGCGGGCCGACCGGCGTCGGCGCGCTGCTCGCCCGCCGTGAGCTGGGCCTGGTCCCGGTGCTGCACGGCGGCGGGCAGGAGCGCGGGGTCCGGTCGGGCTCGCTCGACGTCCCGGCGATCGCGGCGTTCGCCGTGGCCGTCGCGCACGCGGTCGCCGGGCGCGAGGCGACGGCCGCCCGCCTGGGCGCGCTGCGGGACGAGCTGGTGGCCGGCGTGCGCGCCGCGGTGCCCGACGCCGTGCTGCGCGGCCCGGCCGACGGCGCGCAGCGGCTGCCCGCCAACGCGCACCTGACGTTCCCCGGCTGCGAGGGCGACTCCCTGCTCTACCTGCTGGACAGCGCGGGGGTGGAGTGCTCGACCGGGTCGGCGTGCCAGGCGGGGGTCCCGCAGCCGAGCCACGTGCTGCTGGCGATGGGCCTGGACGAGGCGGACGCGCGCGGCGCGCTCCGGTTCAGCCTGGGCTGGTCGTCGACCCGGGACGACGTGGCCGCGCTGCTCGCGGCGCTGCCGGGCGTCGTCGAGCGGGCGCGCGCGGCGGGCCTGGCGGGCGCCGCCGGGTCCTCGAAGGCCGGGGTCGCCTGATGCGGGTGCTCGCGGCGCTGTCCGGCGGCGTCGACTCCGCGGTCGCGGCGGCCCGGGCGGTCGACGCCGGCCACGACGTGGTCGGCGTGCACATGGCGCTGTCCCGCGACCGTGCCCAGATGCGCACCGGTTCGCGCGGCTGCTGCTCGATCGAGGACGCGGGCGACGCGCGCCGGGCGGCCGACGTGCTCGGCATCCCGTACTACGTGTGGGACCTGTCCGAGCGGTTCGAGGACACCGTCGTCGCGGACTTCCTCGCCGAGTACGAGGCGGGCCGGACGCCGAACCCCTGCGTGCGGTGCAACGAGCACATCAAGTTCGACGCGCTGCTCGACAAGGCGCTCGCCCTCGGGTTCGACGCCGTCGCGACCGGGCACTACGCCCGCGCGTCGGCCGGGCCGGACGGGACGCCGGTGCTGCGCCGCGCCCGCGACCTCGCCAAGGACCAGTCCTACGTGCTGGCGGTGATGGGGCCGCAGCGGCTGGCGCGCGCCCTGTTCCCGCTCGGCGACGTGACGTCCAAGGACGAGGTGCGGGCCGAGGCCGCGGCGCGCGGGCTCAGCGTGTCCGCCAAGCCGGACTCGTACGACATCTGCTTCGTGGCCGACGGCGACACCCGCGGGTTCCTGCGCGACCGGCTCGGGTCCCGGCCCGGCGAGGTCGTCGACGCCGAGGGCACCGTGCTCGGCACGCACGACGGCGCCTACGGGTACACGATCGGGCAGCGCAAGGGCCTGCAGCTCGGCCGGCCGGCGCCCGACGGCCGCCCGCGGTACGTGCTCTCCATCGAGCCGGTGGCCAACCGCGTCGTCGTCGGTGCGGCGGAGGACCTCGCGGTCGGCGGCGTCGACGCCACCGACGCCGTGTGGTTCACGGCCCCGCCGGCGGAGTGGACCGACTGCGCGCTCCAGGTCCGCGCGCACGGCGCGACGGTGCCGGTGCGCGCGCGGGCGACGGCGGCCGGCGGGCTCGAGATCCGCGTCCTGGGGACGCTCAGCGGCGTGGCCGCGGGGCAGTCGGCGGTGCTCTACGGCGGGCCGGAGGGGGACACGGTGCTGGGGCAGGCGACGGTCGACCGGACTCACCGGGTGCAGGCGTCCGTCACCGCCGGGACCACGGCGTGACGGGGGTCACCGGCACCGGTGCGTGGCCCGGCACGGAGCCCCTCGAGGCGCAGCAGACGGTGCTCGGCGACGTGGCGGACGTGCCCGACGGCGTCGAAGGGCTGCCCTGGACCGTCCGGCTCGCCGAGCGCGGGCCGTACGGCACCCTCGCGGCGCACGCGCTCGGGCTGCTGGCGGACCTGCCGGCCGAGCTGGGACCGCACGGCTGGCGGCTGGCCGACCACCCGGGCCGCGACGCCTCGCGCCTGGACTCGGCGCGCCGCGCCGACCTGGACGCGCTGGCGATCGCGGCGCACGGCTGGGCCGGGCCCCTGGTGGTCCCGGTGTCCGGGCCGCTGACGCTCGCCGCGAGCGTGTACCTGGCGCGCGGTGACCGGGCCGTCGGCGACGCCGGCGCGGTGGCCGAGCTGGTGGAGTCGCTGGGGGCCGGGCTCGCCGAGCACCTGGCGGCGGTGCGCCGGTCCGTGCCGGGCGCGCGGCCGACGGTGCTGCTGCACGAGCCGCTGCTGGCCCAGGTGGTCGCGGGCGTGCTGCCGTCGTTCTCCGGCTACGCCCGGCTGCGCGCCGTGCCGGCGCCGGTGGTCTCGGAGCGCCTGGCGCGGCTGGTGACGCTGCTCCGTGCGGGCGGCGCGGAGCGCGTGGTGCTGCACGTCGGCACGGGCGCCCCCGTGATCGGCGCCGCCCGCGGGGCCGGGGCCGACGCGCTCGGCCTCGACGTCGCCGGGCTGGACGAGCGCTGGTGGGAGCGGATCGCCGAGGTGGTCGAGGCCGGGACCCCGCTCTGGGCGGGGGTGCCGCAGCCGGAGACGTCGCAGTGCGCCGGGCCGGACGTCCGCGGCGTCGCGGACGCGGTGCTGCGGGGCTGGGAGCGGGTCGGGCTGTCCCGGTCCGGGCTGCGGGACGTCGTGCTGCTCGCACCCGCCGGCCCTGCCGTGCCCGGCGGGTCCGGCGGGCTCACCGGGCCGGGCGGCGCCGTGGTCGACCCGGCGGCGGCGCGGGCCACGCTGGCGACGGTGGGACGTGCCGCGGCGCTCGTCGCCGAGCGGGGCGAGGCGTGACGCGGGCGGTGGCCGGGCCCGCGGCGCGCAGGCGGTCGACCTGGCTCGGCCGGCGCACGGCGGGCGGGCTCGCGCTCGGTGCGCTGCTGGCCGTCGCGGGCCTGGTCACCCTGCTGGTGCTGTGGCTCGGTCTCCTCACGGCGAGCCTGCGGACCGGGCTGTCCGACGCGGCCGCCCCGGACGACCCCGCCGGCGCCTGCGTGGCAGCGGCCACGGACGGGGCGGGCGACGCCACGCTGACCTCGACGCTCTTCCCGCCGCGGGCCGTGTGCACCTGGACCGTGGAGGGGGAGCGGAGCACGACGGTGCTGGCGGAGCGGTCCGCGACGGTCGCGACGGTGGCCGCGGTGGTCGCGGCGGCCGGGGTCCTGGTCGTCGCGGTCGCGGTCGCCGCGGCGATCCGGTCCCGGCGCACGGCACGGGACCCGGCGAGCGGATCCGCGGCCGCCTGACCTCGGGTGCGCTCCTGATCGGTGTGTGGACCTGAGCGCACGCCCGCGCCAACGTCGTCTGCGTGAACGGTGACCTGCAGCGCGTGGTCGGACGCAACCTCCGACGGATCCGGACCGGCCGAGGTGTGACCCAGGAGGAGCTCGGCGAGTCGATCGACCGGCACCGCACCTACGTGGGCGGCATCGAGCGGGGCGAGCGGAACCTCGCGCTCCAGACGGTCGAGAGCCTCGCCGACGCGCTGGGCGTGGACCCGTCCGCCCTCCTGGCGCGGGACGACTGACGCGGGCCCGGCCCCACCCGGGCGGCTGAGGTGGGGCCGGACCCGCGACGGGTCACGCGCGGGCCAGGTCCAGCGCGCGGTCCAGCGCCGGCACGAGGCGGGCCCAGGACTCGGCGGTGAGCTCCAGCAGCTGCACCGACCCGTCGCCCGCGTACACCCAGGTGGTGCGGGCCCCGTCGCGCCGGTGCACGGCCACGGCGAGGTCCGCGTGCGCCGTGCGGTCGAGCGACTCGGGCGAGCGCGGCGGCACCTCGTCGGGCCGGGCGTGCACCGGCCGGGCAGCACCGCCCAGCAGCTGGCGGGCCGGCACCGACATCGACGTGCTGACGTGCACCCGGTCGCCCTCGAGGTCGTCCTCGGCGTGCAGCACCACGCACCAGGGCGGGCAGGTGTCGACCTGCCAGGTCGGTCGGTGGTCCGTCGTCTTCATGGCTCCTCCTCGGATCGGTCTCCCGAGGGGCCTCGGCGGCCCGTACCCCTCGTCCGGAACCACCCTGACCGCGACCACCGACAACCCGGGGCCGTCGTCCACAGGGGCCCGGTCAGCCCCCGTCGGCGAGGCCCAGCAGCACCCGCACGTCGACGCCCAGCCGCTCGGCCAGGCGCTCGACCGAGCGGAGCGTGAGGTTGCGCTCGCCGCGCTCCACCCCGCCGAGGTACGTGCGGTGCACGCCCACGGCACGCGCCAGCTCCTCCTGGCTGATGCCGCGCTCGGTCCGGATCCGGCGCACGCGCCGCCCGACGTCCACCTGCAGGTCGCCTTCCATGGCGCCCACGGTCGGTGTCCCGCTACTTCTCTGTCTACAGACCTATGAGTAGCACCTCGGCGGCGCGCGCGTCCACCCCCACCCGTCCCCGCGCGGGTGCGCTGTCGGGGCCGCGCGGCATGATGTGCGCGTGGACGCGACACGACCCGAGACGACCCCCGACGACGCCGGCCTGGACGAGGCCGGCGCCCGCCAGCGCTGGACCGAGCTCGCGGACCGCGTGCGCGAGCTGCAGTTCGCCTACTACGTGCGGGACGAGCCGGCCGCGAGCGACGCCGAGTACGACGTGACGATGCGCCGGCTGGAGGCGCTCGAGGACGCGTACGCGGACCACGGGCTGCGCACGCCGGACTCGCCCACGCAGAACGTCGGCGGGACGTTCTCCACCGAGTTCCGCGCGGTCGACCACGTCGAGCGGATGCTGTCCCTGGACAACGCGTTCTCCGCGGAGGACGTCGCGGCCTGGGCCGAGCGGGTGCACCGCGACCTCGAGTCCGCCCCGGACGCGACCGTCGACTACCTGACCGAGCTCAAGATCGACGGGCTGGCCATCGCCCTGCTCTACGAGCGCACCGGTGCCGGCCCGGCGCGCCTGGTCCGCGCCGCGACCCGCGGCGACGGGCGCACCGGCGAGGACGTCACGCTCAACGTGCGCACGATCGCCAGCATCCCGGACACCCTCGCGGGGGACCCGGCGACGCACCCGGAGCAGATCGAGGTGCGCGGGGAGGTGTTCCTGCCGGTCGAGGCGTTCGAGCGCCTGAACGAGGCCCAGGTCGCCGCCGGCAAGGCACCGTTCGCCAACCCCCGGAACGCCGCGGCGGGGTCGCTGCGGCAGAAGGACCCGCGCGTGACCGCGGGCCGGCCGCTCGGGATGTACGCGCACGGCGTCGGGGCGCTGCGGTGGGGTCCCGGCGCCGTCGCGCTGGAGCGGCAGTCGCAGGTGTACGAGCTGCTCGCCGGCTGGGGCGTGCCGACGTCCCCGCACTACCGGGTCGTCCCCTCCCTGGCCGACGTGACGGCGCGCATCGCGGAGATCGGCGAGCACCGGCACGCGTACGAGCACGAGATCGACGGGGTCGTCATCAAGATCGACGACCTCGGGCTGCAGCGGCGGCTCGGGGCGACCAGCCGCGCGCCCCGGTGGGCGATCGCCTACAAGTACCCGCCGGAGGAGGTCAACACGCGCCTGCTGGCGATCGAGGTGAACGTCGGCCGCACCGGCCGCGTCACCCCGTACGCCGTGATGGAGCCGGTCAAGGTGTCGGGGTCGACCGTCGCGATGGCGACGCTGCACAACAAGGACGTCGTCGCGCTCAAGGGCGTCCGTCCCGGGGACATGGTCGTGCTGCGCAAGGCCGGGGACGTCATCCCGGAGATCGTCGGACCGGTCACGGCGCTCGCGGACGACGGCTACCCCCGGACCGACTGGGTAATGCCGACCGAGTGCCCCGAGTGCGGGTCGACGCTGCGGCCGATGCGCGAGGGCGACGTCGACCTGCGCTGCCCGAACGCCCGGAGCTGCCCGGCGCAGGTCCGCGGCCGCGTCGAGCACATCGGGTCCCGCGGTGCGCTCGACATCGAGGCGCTGGGCGAGGTGACCGCGGCCGCCCTGACCCAGCCCGAGATCCCCGAGGTGCCGCCGGTCGTGAACGAGGCCGACCTGTTCGAGCTGGTCGGCTGGGCGCCGGACGCCTCCGAGGAGGAGCGCGACCGCGTGCGCGCCCGCAGCTTCGCCGCGCTGCAGCAGGTGCAGGTCGTGGTCCGGGACCCCGAGACCGGCGAGCCGCGGGTGGACGAGGACGGCAGCGTGCGCCGGCGGACCCCGTTCCGGCGCCGGCTCACGTACGGCGTCAAGGCGCGCCGGGACGCCGAGGCCGCCGGGCAGCCGCTGCCCGAGTACGAGGACGTGCCGTCCGAGGCCGCCAAGAAGCTGCTGGACGAGCTGGACGCGGCCAAGACCAAGCCGTTCTGGCGGGTGCTCGTCGCGCTGAGCATCCGGAACGTCGGACCGACCGCCGCCCGCGCGATCGCGCAGCGGTTCGGGTCGATGGACGCGCTGCGCGCCGCGCTCGCCGACCCGGAGGCCGCGCGCGCGACGCTGGCGGGCGTCGACGGCGTCGGGCCCACGATCGCCGACTCGGTCCTCGACTGGTTCGCCGAGGACTGGCACGCGGACATCGTGGACCGGTGGCGCGCGGCCGGCGTCGTCATGGCGGACGAGCCCGATGCCTCGGCGCCCCGGACGCTCGAGGGGCTGACCGTCGTCGTCACCGGCAGCCTCGACGGCTTCAGCCGGGACGGTGCCAAGGAAGCCGTGCTGTCCCGGGGCGGCAAGGCGTCCGGCAGCGTGTCCAAGAAGACCGACTACGTGGTGGTGGGGGAGAACGCCGGGTCCAAGGAGGCCAGGGCGCGCGAGCTCGGGCTGCGGATCCTGGACGAGGCCGGGTTCGTCGCGCTGCTGGCGCAGGGGCCCGCGGGGGTGGGCGACGTGCCCGCCGCGGACGGGGCCCCGGACGCGGACGCGGCCCCGGAGGCCGATGGGGCCCCCGAGCCCGGCGCGACCCCGGACGCGGACGCGTGACGGCGCCGGTGCACGTCCGGGTCGCCCGGCCGGAGGACCACGACCAGGCCGGCGCCCTGACCGCCGAGGCTTACCACGCCGACGGTCTGCTGGTGACGGACCCGGAGTACGCGGACGAGCTGCGCGACGCCGCCCGCAGGGCCCGCGAGGCGGTGCTGCTGGTCGCGACCGTGCCGGGAGACGCGGGCGAGGTCGTCCTCGGCACCCTGACGCTGGCCCCGTACGGCACCTCGTACGCGGAGATCGCCGAGCCCGGCGAGCTCGAGCTGCGGATGCTCGCCGTCGCTCCGGAGGCCCGGCGCCGCGGGGTCGCGGAGCGGCTCGTGGCGGCGGCGTTGCGCGAGGCCGTCGCCCGGCGCGCACGGGGCGTCGTCCTGTCGACGCGCCCGGCGATGGCCGCCGCGCGCCGGCTGTACGACCGCCTCGGGTTCGTCGCCGCGCCGGACCGCGACTGGGCGCACGAGCACGTCGCGCTCGAGACGCTCACCTGGACCCCGCCGGTCGCGCCCGGGGTCCTCGTCGAGTCCGCGACCTGGGTGCCGGTGACCACCGAGGTGGTGGACGGCTGGCGGCTCGGGCTGTCCGGCGGGTTCACCCGCCGCGCCAACAGCGCGCTGCCGCTCGGCACGCCGGCGGACCTCGACGCGACGCTGGGACGGGTCGAGGCCCGGTACGCCGAGGCGGGGCTGCCCGCCGTCGTCCGGGTCTGCTCCGCCGCCACCCCGGGGCTCGCCGACGTGCTCGCCGCGCGCGGCTACGCGGAGGCGGCGGTCACCGACGTGCTGGTCCGGGACCTCGTCGCGCTGCCGCCCGCCCGGCCGGCGGCGCCGCCGGAGGTGCGGCTCGCGGTGGCCGACCGGCCCGATGCCGCCTGGCTCGACGGCTGGCTCGGCGTGAAGGCGCACGGGCACGCCGTGGACACGGAGGCCGCCGAGCGGGTCCTGCTGGGGTCGCCGGCGCTCTACCTCACCGCCACGGCACCCGACGGCGCGGTGCTCGCCGTGCTGCGGGCGGCGCTCACCGAGGGCTGGGCGGGCCTGGCCTGCCTGGCGGTCGCGCCGGACGCGCGCCGCCGGGGCCTGGGTCGGCTGCTCACCCGGGCCGGCCTGCGGGTCGCCGCCGAGCGGGGCGCGCGGCGCGCGTTCCTGCAGGTGGAGACGAGCAACCAGGGCGCCGCCGACCTGTACGCCGCGGAGGGGTTCCGGCCCGCCGAGCGCTACGCCTACTGGGAGCGCTGAGCCGCCCCGGTCGCCGAGCGGGTGCGCGCGGGCCGGACGATACTGGCGCGATGATCGCGATCGAGCGCGCCGAGCTCCTGCAGGCGGCCGGCCTGCGCTGGACGCCCCGGTCCGGGGACCGCTTCACCCTGCGCCAGCCCGCGCTCGCGGGCGACGTCTTCACGATCAGCGAGATGACGATCGAGCCGCACGTCTACCCGTCGGGGACGGTGCTCGGGTTCAACGGCACCACCGAGTGGGCGCTCGACTCCGTCACCCAGGAGGACGCGGTGTGGCTGCCGCGCGAGGACCAGCTGCGCGAGCTGCTCGGCGGGACGTTCCGCAGCCTGGCCCGGGCGCTGGACGGGTCGTACCTGGTGGTCGTCGAGCTGCCGGGCCAGCCCGAGCGGTCGTTCGCCGCCGAGCAGGCCGCCGACGCCTACGCCGACGCCGTGCTCGCCCTGGTGTCCGCCGCGCGCGTCTAGACTCGCAGGCATGTCCTCCCTCTCTCGTGACGAGGTCGCGCGCGTCGCGGGCCTGGCGCGGATCGACCTGACCTCCGAGGAGATCGACCGGCTCGCCGGCGAGCTCGACGTGATCGTCGAGTCGGTCGCCCGGGTCAGCGAGGTCGCCACGCCCGACGTGCCGGCCACCAGCCACCCGCTGCCGTTGACCAACGTGTTCCGCCCCGACGTGCCCGAGCAGCCCCTGACGCAGGACCAGGCCCTGTCCGGCGCCCCGGCGTCGCAGGACGGCAAGTTCCTCGTCCCGCAGATCCTCGGGGAGGAGTGACATGACCGACCTGACCCGCCTCTCCGCCGCCGACCTGGCCGACAGGCTCACCGCGCGCGAGGTCACCAGCGTCGAGGCCACCCAGGCCCACCTGGACCGGATCGCCGCCGTCGAGCCCGCCGTGCACGCCTACCTGCACGTCTCCGGCGAGCAGGCCCTGGCCACCGCCCGCGAGGTCGACGAGCAGCGCGCCGCCGGCGCCGAGCTGCACCCGCTGGCCGGCGTGCCGATCGCCGTCAAGGACGTCGTCGTCACGCAGGGCCTGCCGACCACCGCCGGCTCGAAGATCCTCGAGGGCTGGGTGCCGCCGTACGACGCGACCCTGGTCGAGCGGATCAAGGCCGCGGGCCTGCCGATCCTCGGCAAGACCAACATGGACGAGTTCGCCATGGGGTCCTCCACCGAGCACTCGGCCTACGGCAACACGCACAACCCGTGGGACCTCGACCGGATCCCCGGCGGCTCCGGCGGCGGCTCGGCCGCGGCCGTCGCCGCGTACGAGGCGCCGCTGGCCATCGGCACGGACACCGGCGGCTCGATCCGCCAGCCCGGTGCGGTCACCGGCACGGTCGGCGTGAAGCCGACGTACGGCTCGGTGTCCCGCTACGGCCTCATCGCGCTGGCGTCGTCGCTGGACCAGGCGGGCCCCGTGACCCGCACGGTGCTCGACTCGGCGCTGCTGCACGAGCTGATCGGCGGGCACGACCCGCGCGACGCCACCTCCATCGCGGAGCCGCTGCCCGGCCTGGTCGCCGCGGCCCGCCAGGGCGCGACGGGCGACCTCACCGGCGTGCGCGTCGGCGTGGTCCGCGAGCTGCAGGGCGAGGGCTACCAGCCCGGCGTCCTGGCCCGGTTCGAGGAGTCGCTGGAGCTGCTCCGCGGCGCGGGCGCCGAGATCGTCGAGGTCTCCTGCCCGCACTTCGACTACGCGCTCGGCGCCTACTACCTGATCCTGCCGAGCGAGGCGTCCAGCAACCTGGCCAAGTTCGACGGCATGCGGTTCGGCCTGCGGGTCGAGCCGTCGCAGGGCCCGGTCACGGCCGAGCGGGTCATGGCCGCCACCCGCGGCGCCGGCTTCGGCGACGAGGTCAAGCGCCGGATCATCCTGGGCACGTACGCCCTGTCGGCCGGCTACTACGACGCCTACTACGGCTCGGCGCAGAAGGTCCGCACGCTGATCCAGCGCGACTTCACCGCCGCGTTCACGCAGGCGGACGTGCTGGTGTCGCCGACGGCGCCCACCACGGCGTTCAAGCTGGGCGAGAAGCTCGACGACCCGCTGGCGATGTACCTGAACGACGTCGCCACCATCCCGGCCAACCTGGCCGGCGTGCCGGGGATGTCGCTGCCGAACGGCCTGTCGGACGACGGCCTGCCCGTCGGCTTCCAGGTGCTGGCCCCCGCCAAGGCGGACGACCGGCTCTACCGCGTGGGCGCCGCCCTCGAGGCGATGCTGGAGAAGAACTGGGGCGGCCCGCTGCTGGCCAAGGCTCCCGAGCTGGAGGTGGGCGAGTGAGCACCCAGACCGTCGACCTGGTCGACTACGACGACGCCGTGGCCCGGTTCGACCCGGTCATCGGCATCGAGGTGCACGTCGAGCTCGGCACGCGGACCAAGATGTTCGACGCCGCGCCGCAGACCTTCGGCGACGAGCCGAACACCGCGGTGACGCCGGTGTCGCTCGGCCTGCCGGGGGCGCTGCCCGCCGTCAACGGCACCGCCGTGGAGTACGCGATCCGGATCGGCCTCGCGCTGAACTGCCAGATCGCCGAGTCCTGCCGGTTCGCCCGGAAGAACTACTTCTACCCGGACGTCCCGAAGAACTTCCAGACGTCGCAGTACGACGAGCCGATCGCCCACGACGGGTACCTGGACGTCGAGCTCGAGGACGGCACGGTGTTCCGCGTCGAGATCGAGCGCGCGCACATGGAGGAGGACGCCGGCAAGAACACCCACGTGGGTGGGTCGACCGGCCGCATCCAGGGCGCCGAGTACTCGCTGGTCGACTACAACCGGGCCGGCATCCCGCTGGTGGAGATCGTCACCCGGCCGATCGTCGGTGCCGGCGAGCGCGCCCCCGAGGTCGCGCGCGCCTACGTGCAGACGCTCCGGGACATCTTCCGGGCGCTCGGCGTCTCCGAGGCCCGGATGGAGCGCGGCAACGTGCGCGCCGACGTCAACGTCTCCCTGCGCCCGACCCCGGAGTCGCCGCTGGGCACCCGCACCGAGACCAAGAACGTGAACTCGTTCCGGTCCGTCGAGCGCTCCGTGCGGTACGAGATCAGCCGCCAGGCCGCGATCCTCGACGCGCAGGGCACCGTCACCCAGGAGACCCGGCACTGGCACGAGGACACCGGCATCACCACGGCCGGCCGCGTGAAGTCGGACGCCGAGGACTACCGGTACTTCCCGGAGCCCGACCTGGTGCCCGTCGCGCCGTCGCGCGAGTGGGTCGAGGAGATCCGCGCCGGGCTGCCCGAGCTGCCCGCCGCCCGGCGCCGCCGGCTGCAGGGCGACTGGGGCTACGCCGACGCCGAGATGCGCGACGTGGTGAACGCGGGCGCGATCGAGCTGATCGAGGCGACCGTGGCCGCCGGTGCCAGCCCCGCCGCCGCGCGGAAGTGGTGGATGGGCGAGCTGGCCCGCACAGCGAAGGCGCAGGAGGTCGAGCTCGGCGACCTGCCGATCACGCCGGCGCAGATCGGTCAGCTGCAGCAGCTGGTCGACGCGGGCCGGATCAACGACAAGCTCGCGCGCCAGGTGCTCGAGGGCGTGCTCGCGGGGGAGGGCGACCCGGAGGCGGTCGTCGTCGCGCGCGGGCTCGAGGTCGTCTCCGACGACGGCCCGCTGCTCGAGGCCATCGACGCCGCGCTCGCCGCGCAGCCGGACATCGCGGAGAAGATCCGCGGCGGCAACCTGGGCCCGGTCGGCGCCATCATCGGGTCGGTCATGAAGGCCACCCGCGGGCAGGCGGACGCCGGGCGCGTCCGCGAGCTCGTGCTGGAGCGCGTCCAGGCCTGAGGCACCACGACGGCGGCGCACCTGCGACGGGTGCGCCGCCGTCGTCGTGCGTGGCGAAACATCCCGGTCACCCGGAGTGCCTAGCATCGGGTCATCGGCAGGGGAGGAACTGATGGAGAAGCCCACGCTCGAGGGCGAGATGATCCACCTGCGACCCGTCCGCGCGGACGACGCCGCGGCGATGTGGGACATGGTGAACGACGCCGAGGGCATGCGGATCATCGGGTCGACGACGGAGTTCACCCGCCCGATGGTCGACGCGTGGTGCGCGGCCGTCGCCGGGATGGAGGGCCGGATCGACCTGGCGATCACCGCCAACGGGTCGGACGAGTACCTCGGGGAGATCGTGCTGGAGCCGATCGACGAGAAGCTCGGCTCCGCCGGCCTGCAGCTCGTCATGCGCCCCGCCTACCGGGGCCGCGGCTACGGCACCGAGGCGATCCAGCTGGTGCTCGGCCTCGCGTTCGACGGGATCGGCCTGCACCGCGTCGGCCTGGACGTCCTGAGCATCAACGCCCGTGCCCGGTCCCTGTACGAGAGCATCGGCTTCGTCGTCGAGGGCCGGCGGCGGGACGCGTACCGCGACGGCGCCGGGTGGTGCGACGCGATCGTCATGGGGATGCTCGACGACGAGTACCGGGCGCTGAGCGCCGCCTGACCCGCGGGTGCACGCACGAGGCGCCGGTCCCCCTCGGCAGGGGGACCGGCGCCTCGTCGGTGCGGGTGCTCAGACGAGCCAGCGGTTCTTGTCCACCACCGGCAGGCTCTTCCACCAGCGGCCGAGGCCCCAGGTGTCGCCGGCGGCGGTGAGGGCGATGACGACCAGCGCGATCGCGTAGATGACGTGGTAGTCGACGACCGGGTTGCTCGAGCCGGCCTGCAGCGGCCACTCGGCCACCCACATCATCAGCATGATGAGCGAGCCGGCGCCGGCGGCGACGCGGGTGCCGATGCCGAGCACCACGGCCGCACCGACGCCCAGCATGCCGAGCATGAACAGCACGTCGGTGGCCGGGCTGGCGATCGAGCGGAAGAAGTCCGCGAACGGGCCGATGACCGCGGGGCTGTTCAGGAAGCCCTGGCTCGGTGCGCCGCCGTTGACCCAGGCGCGCTCCGACGGCGTCGAGTAGCCCAGGCCGAAGGTCTTGTCGAGGAACGCCCACAGGAAGATGAACCCGGTCGCCAGGCGGAGCACCGCGAGGCTGCGGCGGGCGCGCACGGTGGTGACGACCTCGTCCTGGGTCCGCGCGGCAGCGGGGGCTGCGGCGGTGCGGGGGGTGCTGATCGTGGTCATGATCGGGCTCTCGTTCGTTCGGGTTCGTCCTTGTGATGACATTCCCAATGTCCTCCTGCGAACGGCTCCGCGCCCCGGACCGAAGTCCCAGATCCGGTTCTCCGGTCCCCGTGCCGGCCGCCGGCGCACCGCCTGAGCCGGCTCGGTGGGACCTCCGTCCCGCCCGATCCGGACGACGGCACCCGGGCGGGGACGGCGCGGGCGCAGGCAGCGCGCGGGTGCGGGTGCGGGCGGGAGCGGGTGCGGGCGGCGCGGGCGCGGGGGCGGGCGGCGCAGCACGAGGTCGTCACACCGGCGCGAGGTCGTCATGTGCAGGTGACGACCTCGCCACGTAGTGACGACCTCGCGGGGCGCGGGCGCGGGGCGCGGGGCGCGGGGCGCGGGGCGCGGGGCGCGGGGGCGTGGCGGCGCGGGCGGCGCGGGCGGGGCGGGTCAGCGCATGGACTGGTACGCGCCCAGGGTGACCGCGCGCTCGTGGGCGTGGTCGACGATCCGCTCCGGGTAGTCGGGAGCCGCCGCGCGGGGCAGCTTCCACGGCTCGTGCACGGCCTTGCCGGGCACGTTGCGCAGCTCGGGCACCCAGCGGCGGACGTAGTAGCCGTCCGGGTCGAACTTCACGCCCTGCGTCACCGGGTTGAAGACCCGGAAGTAGGGCGAGGCGTCCCGCCCGGTGCCGGCCACCCACTGCCAGTTCATCTGGTTCTGCGGCAGGTCGCCGTCCACCAGCCACGCCATGAAGTGGTCGGCGCCCCGCTGCCAGCGCACGTGCAGGTCCTTGACCAGGAACGACGCCACCAGCATCCGCACCCGGTTGTGCATCCAGCCCTCGTGCCGCAGCTGCCGCATGCCGGCGTCGACCATCGGGTACCCGGTGCGGCCGGCCGCCCAGGCCTCCAGGTGCGCGCGCTCCTGGTCGCCGTTCACCCAGGCCGCCTCGGGGACGACCGGTGTCAGCGACTCGTGGTTGGCCCGCGGGTGGTGGAACAGCACGTCGGCGTGGAACTCGCGCCAGGCGATCTGGCTGCGGAACGTGTCGGGCCCCGCGCCCCGCTTGCGGGACAGGTCCGCCAGGATCGTGCGGGGGTGGATCTCGCCCCACTTGAGCGGCACGGAGAGCCGCGAGGTCGTGTCCAGGTCGGGACGGTCGCGCTCGTCGTCGTACTGCGCGAGGGCGCCGGATCGCACCTCCCGCCAGCGGGCGAGCGCGGCGGGCTCCCCGGCCTCGGGCAGCTCGAGCCCGTCGGGCACCGGGGCGTCGGGCACGCCGTCGGAGCGGCCGCCGTCGAGGAAGGTCACGCGGTCCGCGGTCGCCGCGGCGTCCGGGGCGGGGGAGTGCCAGCCGTGCTGCGCCCACGCGCGGCGGAACGGGGTGAACACCTGGTACGGCTTGCCGGAGCCGTTGCGGACCCGGCCCGGGGCGACCGCGTAGGGCGAGCCGGTCCGGACCAGCTGCACGCCCGCGTCCTCGAGCTGCCACTCGACGTCGTCGTCCCGCCGGCGGCCGAACGGCTCGTAGGACGCGGCGACGTGCACCGTGCCCGCCTCCACCTCGCGTGCGACGGCCGGGACCACGTCCCGCGGGTGGCCGTGGCGGACCAGCAGCCGGCCGCCGGTCTGCGCGTCGAGCGCCGCGAGGCTCCGCGCGAGGTAGGCCCGGCGGGGCGCGCCCGCCGACGCCCACAGCCGTGGGTCCAGCACGTAGAGCGCGAGGACGTCCCCGGATGCGGCGGCGGCGTGCAGGGACGGGTTGTCGCCGAGCCGGAGGTCGCGGCGGAACCAGTGCAGGGCGGTCACCCGGCGACGGTAGTCAGCGGCGCGGTGGCACGCGACCGGGCTCGCTGCGTGCACGGGCGGGTCGCACCGGGGCGTCGGGGCCGCCGGCACGGTGCGGGCGGCCGCGTCGCGGCGTGCGTCGAGGCACCACCGGCCCGGGCGATGAGCCGGTGGTGCCGCGACTGGGTACCTGGCGACGGGTCGTCGTCGTCAGGTGACCGAGCGGACCGCGGGCGCGAGCCCGGTGGTCACCCCGGGGGAGAGGTGACGCCCGATCCGTGGGACCAGCCTGCCGTCGCGCCGCGCGCCGCGGCTGGGCCGTTGGTCCCGATCTGTCCCGGGCCGGCGTCAGCCCGTGGCGACGTCGTCCGCGTGCGCGGCGATGGCGTCCCGCAGGTACACCGCGAGCCCGGGAGCGACGGCGTCGTAGGTGGCCGCGAACCGCTCGTCGTCCACGTACAACGCGCCCAGGCCGCGGTACGCCTCGGCCGTCGGCGTCCAGAACCGGGCCACCCAGGCGTGGTGCCGCGCCACCAGGTCGCGGACGGCCGGGTCGGCGACGGGGGTGCCGGTGGACAGCAGCGCGGCGAGCCCCTCGCTCACGGCCTTCCCCTCCCGCTGGTGGTCGGCCCGCTCGGCGTCGGACATGGTGTCCCACGCCCGGTTGCCGCGGTCCACGGCGGCCTCGCCCCAGCGCTCGCGCGCCTCGTCCTCGTACCGGCGGTGGTCGAACCCGTCGTACAGCTGCTCCGTCGGCATGACGGTGCCCCCTTCCAGGGACTCGATGGTGCAGGCGACGGTGCGGGCCAGCCGGTCCAGCCGGTCCCGCTCCGCCAGCAGCCACGCGTGGTGCTCGCGCAGCCGGTCGGCCCGCGGGGCGTCGTCGTCGAGGATCTCGGCGATGGTGCCGAGCCCGACCCCGAGCTCCCGCAGCACGAGGACCTGCTGCAGCCGCAGCAGCTCCGGGCGCCCGTACGCGCGCTGGCCGCCCGGCGCGGTGCCGGCCGGCCGCAGCAGCCCGATCGCGTCGTAGTGCCGCAGCGTCCGGGACGTCACGCCCGACAGCCGGACCACCTCGGCGGTGGTCCACCGCTCGACGTCGACGGTCATGGTGCCCTCCGGTGCCTGCGACGGCGGTCCCTCCGCCGTCGACACCCGACCGTAGGCGTTGACGCGGCGTCAACCGCAAGCGCGTGCCGGACCCGGTGTCGGACCCCCGTGGCAGGCTGCCTCCCATGACGACACCGGCGCAGGTCATCGGTCCAGGAGCGGCCACCGAGCGGGTCGACCCGCGGCACTGGCGGGTGCTCCTGCTGTGGCTGCAGGCGGCGTTCCGGGTGCCCGACCTCGCGACCGGCGCGGCGTTCGTCACCCGCGTCGCCGAGGCCGCCGCCCGGGTCGGTGCGCGGCCGGACGTGACGCTGCGGCCGGACCAGGTGCAGATCCGGACGACGACCGAGGCGGCGCACGGCCTGACGGAGGCCGACCTCGCGCTGGCCGGCGCCGTCTCGGCGCTCGCCGACGAGCTCGGGCTGCACGGCGACCCGGCGCTGCTGACGTCTCAGGAGATCGCGATCGACGCCCTGGACATCCCGGCCGTCGCCCCGTTCTGGCGTGCCGTGCTCGGCTACGTGCACGAGCCCGGCACCGACCCGGACGACCCCGCGCTCGCGGACCCGGGCGCGCTCGGCCCGGGGTACTGGTTCCAGCAGATGGACGCCCCGCGCCCGCAGCGCAACCGGATCCACGTCGACGTGACGGTGCCGCACGACCAGGCGGAGGCCCGGGTCGCCGCGGCGATCGCGGCCGGTGGCACCCTGCTGTCCGACCGCCGCGCCCCGGCGTTCTGGGTGCTCGCGGACCCGGAGGGCAACGAGGCCTGCGTGTGCACGTGGCAGGCGCGCGGCGACGGCTGACGCTGCCCGGCGCCGCGACGACGGCGGACGCTGCCGGACGAGGCAGGCGTCTCGGCTGGTGGTCGATCACAGGACGGACGCCGGACACGGGCCTGACCGGCGCGGACGTACCGTGTCCGGGCGTCGCCGCCGCGACGACGCCTGTGCTTGTGCGAAGGAGCTGTCCCGTGAGCCGTCCCCTGCGCTCCCGTACCTCGACCCACGGCCGCAACATGGCCGGTGCCCGCGCGCTCTGGCGCGCGACCGGCATGGGCTCGGAGGACTTCGGCAAGCCGATCATCGCGATCGCGAACTCGTACACCCAGTTCGTCCCGGGGCACGTGCACCTCAAGGACATGGGCGACCTGGTGGCGTCCGCGATCCAGGAGGCCGGCGGCGTGGCGAAGGAGTTCAACACCATCGCCGTCGACGACGGCATCGCCATGGGTCACGCGGGGATGCTCTACTCGCTGCCCAGCCGCGACCTGATCGCCGACTCGGTCGAGTACATGGTGCAGGCGCACTGCGCCGACGCCCTGGTGTGCATCTCCAACTGCGACAAGATCACGCCCGGCATGCTGAACGCGGCGCTGCGGCTGAACATCCCGGTGGTCTTCGTGTCCGGCGGGCCGATGGAGGCCGGCAAGGCGGTGGTCGCCGACGGCGTCGCGAAGACCCCCCTGAACCTGATCAACGCGATCAACTACTCCGCGGACGACAACGTGTCCGACCAGGCGCTGGCCACCGTCGAGGAGAACGCCTGCCCGACCTGCGGGTCGTGCTCCGGCATGTTCACCGCGAACTCGATGAACTGCCTCACCGAGGCGCTCGGCCTGTCCCTGCCGGGCAACGGCTCGACGCTGGCGACCCACTCGGCGCGCCGCGAGCTGTTCCTCGAGGCCGGCCGCACGATCGTCGACCTGGCCCGCCGGTACTACGACGACGAGGACGACACCGCGGCCCCGCGCGGCATCGCCACCCGCGCCGCGTTCGCCAACGCCATGGCCCTCGACGTCGCGATGGGCGGCTCCACCAACACGGTGCTGCACGTGCTGGCCGCGGCGCAGGAGGCCGAGGTCGACTTCACGCTCGCGGACATCGACGAGATCAGCCGGCGGGTGCCCTGCTTGGCCAAGGTCGCGCCGAACCACCCGGACTACCACATGGAGGACGTGCACCGGGCCGGCGGCATCCCCGCGCTGCTCGGCGAGCTGGACCGCGGCGGGCTGCTGGACCACGACGTGACCAGCGTGCACACCCCGACGCTGCGCGCCTGGCTGGACGACTGGGACGTCCGCGGCGGCAAGGCGACCGAGCGGGCCACGGCGCTGTTCCACGCGGCACCGGGCGGCGTGCGCACCACCCAGGCGTTCTCGACCTCGAACGTCTGGGAGTCGCTGGACACCGACGGGACGGCGGGCTGCATCCGCGACGTCCCGCACGCCTACACGGTCGAGGGCGGCCTGGCGGTGCTGCGCGGCAACCTCGCCGAGGACGGCGCGATCATCAAGACCGCGGGCATCGACCCGGACGTGTTCCACTTCGTCGGCCGCGCGCTGGTGTGCGAGTCGCAGGACGAGGCGGTCGACAAGATCCTGCGCAAGGAGGTCGAGCCGGGTCACGTGGTGGTCGTCCGCTACGAGGGCCCGGCCGGCGGCCCCGGCATGCAGGAGATGCTGTACCCGACGTCGTTCATCAAGGGCCGCGGCCTGGGCAAGGTGTGCGCGCTGATCACCGACGGCCGGTTCTCCGGCGGGTCGAGCGGCATCTCCGTCGGCCACGTCAGCCCCGAGGCCGCCGCCGGCGGCACCATCGGGCTGATCGAGGACGGCGACGAGATCGAGATCGACGTCGAGACCCGCCTGATCCGGGTCAACGTGCCCGACGCGGTGCTCACCGAGCGCCGCGCCAAGATGGAGGCGCGGGAGAACCCGTGGCAGCCGGTGGACCGCGACCGCTACGTGTCGCCCGCGCTGCAGGCGTACGCGGCGATGGCCACCAGCGCCGACCGCGGCGCCGTGCGCGACGTGAGCCGCATCCGCCGCGGCTGACGGTCACGACGCGAGACGCTCCGGCACGTCAGGAGCGTCTCGCGTCGCGCACGCCTAGAGTCGGGTCATGACGACGACGCCCCGCGAGACCCCCGACATCAAGCCGCGCTCGCGCCAGGTCACCGACGGCATCGAGGCCACGGCCTCGCGCGGCATGCTCCGCGCGGTCGGCATGGGCGACGACGACTGGGTCAAGCCGCAGATCGGTGTCGCCAGCTCCTGGAACGAGATCACCCCCTGCAACCTGTCGCTGCAGCGGCTCGCGCAGGCCGTGAAGAACGGCGTGCACGCCGGCGGCGGCTACCCGCTGGAGTTCGGCACCATCTCCGTGTCCGACGGCATCTCGATGGGCCACGAGGGGATGCACTTCTCGCTGGTCAGCCGCGACATCATCGCCGACAGCGTCGAGACCGTGATGCAGGCCGAGCGGCTGGACGGCTCCGTGCTGCTGGCGGGCTGCGACAAGTCGCTGCCCGGGATGCTGATGGCGGCCGCGCGCCTCGACCTCGCGAGCGTGTTCCTCTACGCCGGCACGATCATGCCCGGCTGGGTCAAGCTGGAGGACGGCACCGAGAAGGACGTCACGCTGATCGACGCCTTCGAGGCCGTCGGGGCCTGCGCCCGCGGGCTGATGTCGCAGGGCGACCTGGACCGCATCGAGCGCGCCATCTGCCCGGGCGAGGGCGCCTGCGGCGGCATGTACACCGCCAACACGATGGCGTCGGTCGCCGAGGCGATGGGCATGTCCCTGCCGGGCTCCGCCGCCCCGCCGAGCGCCGACCGCCGCCGCGACAACTTCGCCGCGAAGTCGGGCGAGGCCGTCGTCGAGCTGCTCCGCCGGGGCATCACCGCCCGGCAGATCATGACCAAGGAGGCGTTCGAGAACGCCATCGCGGTGGTCATGGCGTTCGGCGGCTCGACCAACGCGGTGCTGCACCTGCTGGCCATCGCGCACGAGGCCGAGGTCGACCTGACGCTCGACGACTTCAAGCGCGTCGCCGCCAAGGTCCCGCACCTGGGCGACCTCAAGCCCTTCGGCCGGTACGTGATGGCGGACGTCGACCGGATCGGCGGCGTGCCCGTCGTCATGAAGGCGCTGCTCGACGCCGGGCTGATCCACGGCGACTGCCTCACCGTCACCGGGAAGACGGTCGCGGAGAACCTCGCCGACATCACCCCGCCGGACCCGGACGGCAAGATCCTGCGGGCGCTGGACGACCCGATCCACCACACCGGCGGCATCACGATCCTCGACGGGTCGCTCGCCCCCGAGGGCGCCGTCGTGAAGTCCGCGGGCTTCGACACCGACGTGTTCGAGGGCACCGCCCGGGTCTTCGAGCGCGAGCGCGCCGCCCTCGACGCCCTGGAGGACGGCACCATCCAGGCCGGCGACGTCGTCGTCATCCGGTACGAGGGCCCCAAGGGCGGGCCCGGCATGCGGGAGATGCTCGCCATCACCGGCGCCATCAAGGGCGCGGGGCTCGGCAAGGACGTCCTGCTGCTGACCGACGGCCGGTTCTCCGGCGGCACCACCGGGCTGTGCGTCGGGCACGTCGCGCCCGAGGCGGTCGACGCCGGCCCGATCGCGTTCGTGCGGGACGGCGACCGGATCCGGCTGAACGTCGCGGAGGCGACGCTGGACCTGCTGGTGGACGAGGCCGAGATGGCGTCGCGCCGGCAGGGCTGGGCGCCGCTGCCCCCGCGCTACACCCGCGGCGTGCTGGCCAAGTACGCGAAGCTGGTGCAGTCGGCGTCGACGGGCGCTGTGCTGATCTGAGGTCCCCTGCGCAGGTCGGCGGCGCGTGAGAGGGTCGAGCGCATGGGCTGGACCGTCGAAGACGCACCGTGGTGGACCCGAGCCGTCGTCTACCAGATCTACCCGAGGTCGTTCCAGGACTCCGACGGCGACGGCGTCGGCGACCTGCGCGGGATCATCTCCCGGCTGGACCACCTGAGCGCCCTCGGCGTCGACGTGGTGTGGCTGTCGCCGATCTACCGGTCGCCGCAGGACGACAACGGCTACGACATCAGCGACTACCAGGACGTCGACCCGTCGTTCGGCACGCTGGCGGACCTGGACGAGCTGATCGCGGAGCTGCACGCGCGCGGGATGAAGCTCCTGATGGACCTCGTCGTGAACCACACCTCCGACGAGCACCCCTGGTTCCTGGAGAGCCGCAGCGGGCCCGACAGCCCCAAGCGGGACTGGTACTGGTGGCGGCCGGCGCGCGAGGGGATGGCGCCGGGGGCGCCGGGTGCCGAGCCGACCAACTGGCACTCGTTCTTCTCGGGGTCGACCTGGGAGCTGGACGAGGCGAGCGGCGAGTACTACCTGCACCTGTTCAGCCGGAAGCAGCCCGACCTCAACTGGGAGAACCCGGAGGTCCGCGAGGCCGTCTACGCGATGATGCGGTGGTGGCTGGACCGCGGGGTCGACGGCTTCCGGATGGACGTCATCAACCTCATCTCCAAGGACACGTCGCTGCCGGACGGGCCGGTCGTCGCGGGCGTCTGGGGCGACGGCAGCCCGTTCTACACCGACGGGCCGCGCGTGCACGAGTACCTGCACGAGATGCACCGCGAGGTGTTCGAGGGCCGTGCGCACGCCCTGCTGACCGTGGGGGAGACCCCGGGCGTGACCCTGGCGGAGGCGCTGAAGTACACCGACCCGGCCCGCCGGGAGGTCGACATGGTGTTCCAGTTCGAGCACGTGGGTCTCGACCACGGGCCCGGCGGGAAGTTCGACCCGAAGCCGCTGCGGCTGACCGACCTGAAGGCGACGTTCGGCCGCTGGCAGACCGGGCTCGCCGACGTCGGCTGGAACAGCCTGTACTGGGACAACCACGACCAGCCGCGCGTGGTGTCCCGGTTCGGCGACGACGGGGAGCACCGGGTCGCCTCCGCCAAGGCGCTCGCGACGCTGCTGCACCTGCACCGGGGCACGCCGTACGTCTACCAGGGCGAGGAGCTCGGGATGACGAACGCGCACTTCACCCGGTTCGACCAGTACCGGGACATCGAGTCGGTCAACCACGTCGCCCAGGCACGCACGCTGGCATCGGCGACCGACGAGCAGCTGCTGGCCGGGCTCGCCGCGATGAGCCGGGACAACGCGCGCACCCCGGTGCAGTGGGACGACTCGCGGCACGCGGGGTTCACCACGGGCACGCCCTGGCTCGCGGTGAACCCCAACCACGCCGAGGTGAACGCCGCCGCGGCCCACGCCGACCCCGGGTCCGTGTTCCACCACCACCGCCGGCTGATCGAGCTGCGGCACGCGGACCCCGTGGTGGCGCTCGGCGACTTCACGATGCTGCTCCCCGAGGACGAGCAGGTCTACGCGTACACGCGCGAGCTCGACGGCGACGCGCTGCTGGTGGTGGTCAACGTGTCGGGGGCGGAAAGGGCGGTCGACCTGGGCGCGGCGTGGCCGCTCGACGCGGACGGCGGCTGGGGCGCGCTGGTGCTCGGCACGCACGACGGCGACGGCGAGCCCGCCCCGACGGTGCCGACGGTGCTCCGGCCCTGGGAGGCCCGGGTGCACCGCCGGGGCTGAGCGTCCTCGCGGCGCTCAGGCCATCGAGCGCTGCACGTCGATCACGAGGCGCAGCGGGTCCTGCAGCAGGAACGCCCGGTACGGCGCCTCGGGGTCGGTCAGCCCGAGGAACACCTGGGCCTGACCCTCGAAGGTCCCGGTGTACTCGGCGCCGGTCACCACGGTGGGCCCGTAGATCCGCGTCCCGACGGCGAGCTCGGTCTGCCCCGTCTCGTAGGGGTAGCCGAGCCCGGTGACGTACACGCTGAGCACCCCGTCGCCTCCCAGGTCCACGGCGTCGCCCGTCGGGTCCTCGACGGCGGTGGCGGTGCGCTCGATGTGCCAGCCCGGCGTGCCGGTGCCCGCCAGGTCGACCACGACGCGGTCGTACCCGAGCTGCGCCCCCGACCGCAGGCCGGTGACGGTGAGCGACGCGTCGGCGGACGGCTCCGCGTCGGCGGAGGGGGTGCCGAACTCCGGCGCCGTGGCGTCCGCCTGGGCGTCCTCGTCCGCCGGCCCGGTCGTGCCGGCCGGCGTCGGGGCGGGGGACGGGGTCGCCGGTGCGGTGGTGGCCGCGGACGCGGTGGGCTCAGGGGACGTGGGGCCGGCGGCCGGCTCGCCGCCGCCGCACGCGGCGACCAGGGCGAGCACCGCGACGGCGGTGCCGGCGAGCAGCGAGCGGCGGGACGTGCGGTTGCGAGTCATGGCCCGAGGCTAGGAGCGGCCCGGGCGACGCGGACGGAACCCTGCGGCGCGCCGGGTCACGACTCGATACCGATCACCTGGTGGACCCGTGCTCCACGATGTGAGACGGCGCATCCCGGGCGTGACATCTCGCGAGGTGCGGCGTAACGTCGCCGACATGCGGACGAACCTCCTCCTCGTAGTACTTCCCGAGCGCGCCGGCTGACGCCACGCACGGAAGGCTTCGTCAGCGCGCGCACCCCTCGACCGGCCCGATCCACCGGGCCCGAGGGGTTTTTTCGTGCCGACGGGCCGGGGCGCCGCTCCCGCTCCACGGCACCCACCGGCACCGGCACCGACCGGCGCCCCGCAGCACCCGGCAGCACCGCAGCTTCATCAGCACCCAGGAGACACCGATGGTCCAGGGCCCCCACCCGGCACCGCCCCGCCGGCCGGCCGCGACCCCCGCGGCCGCACCGGAGCAGCGCGACCCCGCCGCCCGCCTCGCGGCGGAGCCCGCCGGCGCGCCGCGTCCCGTCGTCACCGAGCAGGTCACCGGGGCGAAGTCGATCGTGCGCTCGCTCGAGGAGGCCGGGGCCGAGGTCGTCTTCGGCATCCCGGGCGGCGCGATCCTGCCGACCTACGACCCGCTGATGGACTCCACCCGGCTGCGGCACATCCTGGTGCGGCACGAGCAGGGCGGCGGGCACGCGGCGACCGGCTACGCGCAGGCCACCGGCAAGGTCGGCGTGTGCATGGCCACCTCCGGCCCCGGCGCGACCAACCTGGTGACGCCGATCGCGGACGCCAACATGGACTCGATCCCCCTGGTCGCGATCACCGGCCAGGTCGGGGCGTCGCTGATCGGCACGGACGCGTTCCAGGAGGCCGACATCGTCGGCATCACGCTGCCGATCACCAAGCACAACTACCTGGTGACCGACCCCGACGACATCCCGCGGACCATCGCCGAGGCGTTCCACATCGCGTCGACCGGCCGGCCCGGACCCGTGCTGGTGGACATCGCGAAGTCGGCGATGCAGACCGACACCACGTTCACGTGGCCGCAGCAGCTGGACCTGCCCGGCTACCACCCGGTGACCAAGCCGCACGGCAAGCAGATCCGCGAGGCCGCGCGCCTGCTGGCGACCGCGCGGCGCCCGGTGCTGATGGTCGGCGGCGGCGTGATCCGCTCCGGCGCGTCCGCCGAGCTGCGCCGCCTGGTGGACGCCTCCGGCGCCGCCGTCGTCACCACGCTCATGGCCCGCGGCGCCCTGCCCGACTCGCACCCGCAGCACCTCGGCATGCCCGGCATGCACGGCACGGTGCCCGCCGTCGCGGCGCTGCAGAAGGCCGACCTGGTCGTGGCCCTCGGCGCGCGGTTCGACGACCGGGTGACCGGCAAGCTGTCGTCGTTCGCGCCGAACGCGACCATCGTGCACGCCGACATCGACCCCGCCGAGATCGGCAAGAACCGCGCGGCGGACGTGCCGATCGTCGGCGACCTGCGCGAGGTCATCACCGACCTGCTGCCCGAGCTCGCCCGCGAGCAGGGTCACCACGGCAAGCCGGACCTCGAGGCCTGGTGGCGGCAGATCGACTCCTGGCGCGAGACGTTCCCGCTCGGCTTCGACGAGCCGACGGACGGCCACCTGGCGCCGCAGCACGTGATCTCCCGGATCGGCGAGATCTCCGGCCCGGAGTCGATCTTCGCGGCGGGCGTCGGCCAGCACCAGATGTGGGCGGCGCAGTTCATCCGGTACCAGCGGCCCAACTCGTGGCTGAACTCGGGCGGCCTCGGCACCATGGGCTTCTCGGTGCCGGCCGCCATGGGCGCCAAGGTCGGGCAGCCGGACCGCACGGTGTGGGCCATCGACGGCGACGGCTGCTTCCAGATGACCAACCAGGAGCTGGCCACCTGCACGATCAACGAGATCCCGATCAAGGTCGCGGTGATCAACAACTCCTCGCTGGGCATGGTCCGGCAGTGGCAGACCCTGTTCTACGAGTCCCGGTACTCGAACACCGACCTGCACACGGGCCACGGCACGCGCCGCATCCCGGACTTCGTGAAGCTGGCGGACTCCTACGGGGCGGTCGGCCTGCGCTGCGAGACGCTCGCCGACGTGGACGCGACCATCAAGCGCGCCATGGAGATCGACGACCAGCCGGTGGTCGTGGACTTCACCGTCTCCCGCGACTCCATGGTGTGGCCGATGGTCGCCGCCGGGGTGCCGAACGACGACATCCAGTACGCCCGGGGCATCAGCCCCGCGTGGGACCGCGAAGACTGAAGCGGAGCGCGAAGATCATGAGCCGTCACACCCTCTCCGTCCTCGTGGAGAACAAGCCGGGCGTCCTGACCCGCGTCGCGGGGCTGTTCGCCCGCCGCTCGTTCAACATCCACTCCCTCGCCGTGGGCCCGACCGAGCACGAGGAGATCTCGCGCATCACGGTCGTCGTCGACGTGGACCAGCTGCCGCTGGAGCAGGTCACCAAGCAGCTGAACAAGCTGATCAACGTCCTGAAGATCGTCGAGCTCGAGGACGCCGCCTCGGTGCAGCGCGAGCTGCTGCTGGTGAAGGTGCGCGCCGAGGGCGGCACCCGCACCCAGGTGCTCGAGGTCGTCGAGCTGTTCCGCGCGCACGTCGTCGACGTCGTGCCGGACACCGTCACCATCGAGGCGACCGGCAGCCCGGGCAAGCTCACGGCGCTGCTCGCGGCTCTCGAGCCGTTCGGCGTCCGCGAGATCGTCCAGTCCGGCACCGTGGCCATCGGCCGCGGCCCCCGCTCCATCACCGACCGGGCGCTCGAGCGCGTCAGCCGGTCCGCCTGAGCTTCCACCACCCGACGAACCAAGGAGATCCATCGTGGCTGAGCTGTTCTACGACGACGACGCCGACCTGTCGGTCATCCAGGGCAAGAAGGTCGCCGTCATCGGCTACGGCAGCCAGGGGCACGCGCACGCGCTGAACCTGCGCGACTCGGGCGTCGACGTCACCGTCGGCCTGCGCGAGGGCTCCGCGTCCCGCGCCAAGGCGGAGAACGAGGGCCTCGCCGTCGCGACCGTCGCCCAGGCCGTCCAGGGCGCCGACGTCGTCGTCATCCTCGCGCCGGACCAGGTCCAGCGGCACATCTACCGCGACGAGATCGCCCCCAACCTGCGCGAGGGCGCGGCCCTCGTGTTCGGTCACGGCTTCAACATCCGGTTCGGCTACATCAAGCCCGAGGCCGGCCACGACGTCGTCATGGTCGCCCCGAAGGGCCCCGGCCACCTCGTGCGCCGCGAGTACGTCGACGGCCGCGGCGTGCCCGTGATCGTCGCCGTCGAGCAGGACGCGTCGGGCGCCGCCTGGGACCTCGCGCTGTCCTACGCCAAGGGCATCGGCGGCCTGCGCGCCGCCGGCATCAAGACCACGTTCACCGAGGAGACCGAGACCGACCTGTTCGGCGAGCAGGCCGTCCTGTGCGGTGGCGTGTCCCAGCTGATCCAGTACGGCTTCGAGACGCTGACCGAGGCGGGCTACCAGCCCGAGGTCGCCTACTTCGAGGTGCTGCACGAGCTCAAGCTGATCGTCGACCTCATCTGGGAGGGCGGCATCACCAAGCAGCGCTGGTCCGTCTCCGACACCGCCGAGTACGGCGACTACGTCTCCGGCCCGCGGGTCATCACACCCGACGTGAAGGAGAACATGAAGGCCGTCCTCGCCGACATCCAGAACGGCGCGTTCGCCGAGCGGTTCATCGCCGACCAGGACGCCGGCGCCCCGGAGTTCCAGCGGCTGCGCGAGCAGGGCCAGAACCACCCGATCGAGCCCGTGGGCCGCGAGCTGCGCAAGCTCTTCGCCTGGGTCAAGCCGTCCGACACGGACTACGTCGAGGGCTCGGCCGCGCGCTGACCCCCGACGCCTGACGACGCCTCCGCCGACGCCGAGGCAGAGCCTCCCGCCCGAGGTAGAGCGATCGTCCGCGCTACCTCGGCGGGACCGCTCTACCTCGGCGTCGGTGGTTCTGGCGGTTCCGGGGGAGGATGGGCGGCATGACCGACGACGCCGCCGCCAGCACGCACGCCGACGAGATCCTCGCGTTCTGGGAGGTGGCGCGGGTGCGGGCCGGGGTCGTCCGGTTCGCGTCCGTGCTCGGTCCGGGGGTGTCCGGGTCGATGGTGCCGCCGTCGTGGTCGTTCGGCGACGACCCCCGGCTGGCCGACGAGCTGCTGGGCCTGGTGCTGGACGGCACCAAGACCGGGACGTCGACCGCGCTGGCCGAGCTCGAGCACGCCGACGAGCCGCTGCCGGCGCGGGGCGACCTGTCGATCGTCACCGACGGCGCCGGCCGGCCCGGCGCCCTGATCCGCACGACCCGCGTGGAGACGGTGCCGTTCGACCAGGTCGACGCGGAGTTCGCCGCGTCCGAGGGCGAGGGCGACCGGACCCTCGCGTCGTGGCGCGCCGAGCACGAGCGCTCCTGGCGCGGCGTGCTGGAGCCGCTGGGTGCGGAGTTCGCGCCCGGGATGCTGGTCGTGACCGAGCGGTTCGAGCTGCTGTACCCGCGCCCCGCGGACCGGAGTGCGTCCGAGGCCTGAGACGGGCGTCCCGGTTCGTAAGACGGCTCAGTAGGGTGGCGGGCATGGCGCAGCAGATCAACCTGGCGGTCGTCGCAGGAGACGGCATCGGCACCGAGGTCGTGGAGCAGGGCCTGCTCGCGCTCGACGCGGCCCTCGCGGGCACCGGCAGCTCGGTCACCACGACCGACTACGACCTGGGCGCCCGCCGCTGGCACGCGACCGGCGAGACGCTGACCGACGACGACCTCGCGGCCATCCGCACGCACGACGCGATCCTGCTCGGCGCCATCGGCGACCCGAGCGTCCCGTCCGGCGTGCTGGAGCGGGGGCTGCTGCTGAGGCTGCGGTTCGCGCTGGACCACTACGTGAACCTGCGCCCGTCCAAGCTGTTCCCCGGGGTGGCGTCGCCGCTGGCGGACCCGGGCGAGGTCGACTTCGTGGTCGTCCGCGAGGGCACCGAGGGCCCCTACGTCGGCAACGGCGGTGCGATCCGCGTCGGCACGCCGCACGAGATCGCCAACGAGGTCAGCGTGAACACCGCGTTCGGCGTCGAGCGCGTGGTCCGGGACGCCTTCGCCCGCGCCGCGGCGCGCCCGCGCAAGAAGCTGACGCTGGTGCACAAGCACAACGTCCTCGTGCACGCCGGCCACCTGTGGCGCCGGACGGTCGAGGCCGTGAACGCCGAGTTCCCGGACGTGACGGTGGACTACCTGCACGTCGACGCGGCGACGATCTTCCTGGTGACCGACCCGGCCCGGTTCGACGTGATCGTCACGGACAACCTGTTCGGCGACATCCTGACCGACCTGGCGGGGGCGATCGTCGGCGGCATCGGCCTGGCCGCGTCCGCCAACATCAACCCGGACCGGACCGCGCCGAGCATGTTCGAGCCGGTGCACGGCTCCGCGCCCGACATCGCCGGCCAGGGCAAGGCCGACCCCACCGCGACGGTGCTGTCCGTCGCGCTGCTGCTGGAGCACCTGGGCGAGCGCGACGCCGCCGCCCGCGTCGAGGCCGCCGTCGCGGCCGACGTGGCCGAGCGCGGCGGGCGAGTACGGTCGACGGCCGAGGTGGGCAAGGACCTCGCCGCGCGCATCGCCGGCTGAGCACCCTCGCGCCGCCCCTCGCCGCACCGCGCGGACGGGGGGCTGTGTCGTCCCATCCGGCCGTCGCCCAGGTACCGTCAGATCAGACTCCTGGTGAAAGGCCGCAGACCGATGAGCATCTCCGACACGACGGACACGTCGACCACCGCCTCCTTCGAGGTGCACCCCTCCGACAGCCCGCGACCCGACGCCGAGAGGGAGTCGCTGCTGGCCACGCCGAAGTTCGGCACCGTCTTCACCGACCACATGGCCCGCGTCACCTGGACGCAGGGCCTCGGCTGGCACGACCGCCGGGTCGAGAAGTACGGGCCGCTGCTGCTGGACCCCGCCACGGCGGTGCTGCACTACGCCCAGGAGATCTTCGAGGGCATGAAGGCGTACCGGCACGAGGACGGGTCCGTCTGGACGTTCCGCCCGACCGCCAACGCCGAGCGCCTGCAGCGCTCCGCCCGCCGGCTCGCGCTGCCCGAGCTGTCCACCGAGGACTTCCTGGCCTCGATCACCGCGCTGGTCCGCACCGACGTGGCGTGGGTGCCGTCGGGGGAGGAGACGTCCCTCTACCTGCGCCCGTTCATGTACGCGTCCGAGGCGTTCCTCGGCGTGCGGCCGAGCATGCAGGCCGAGTACCTCGTGATCGCGTCGCCCGTCGGCTCGTACTTCGCGGGCGGCGTGCAGCCGGTGTCGATCTGGGTCTCCGAGGACTACGCGCGCGCCGCACCCGGCGGCACGGGCGCGGCCAAGACCGGCGGCAACTACGCCGCCAGCCTGCTGCCCCAGCAGGAGGCCCAGGCCCGCGGCTGCGAGCAGGTCTGCTTCCTCGACGCCGCGACCGGCACCCTGCTGGAGGAGCTCGGCGGCATGAACGTCTTCGTGGTCGGCGCCGACGGCTCGGTGTCCACGCCGCGGCTGACCGGGTCGATCCTCGAGGGCGTCACCCGCTCGTCCATCCTGCAGCTGCTGACCGAGGACGGGCGGGACGTCACCGAGCGGGACATCCCGCTGGCCGAGCTGCTGGCCGGGATCCGGGACGGCAGCGTCGCGGAGGTGTTCGCCTGCGGCACGGCCGCGGTGGTCACGCCGATCGGCCGGCTGGCCGGGACCGACTTCGACGAGACCGTCGGCGACGGGCACGCGGGCCCGGTCATGCAGAGCATCCGCACGCGCCTGACGGACATCCAGTACGGCCGCGCCGCCGACCCGCACGGCTGGATGCACCGCCTGGTCTGACCCGGTGTGCCGGACCCGCGTCGCGAGGTCGAGGGTCTGTCGGCAGGGAAGGGGCTCAACCCCTCGACCTCGCCGACAACCCCTCGACCTCGCCGACCGGGCCGGGCGGGGGGTCCGCATCCTGGGCGGGGCTGACGCACGGGGTGACGTGTGCCACGATGGGCCCGTGACCGACCTGCGACCCCTCGTCATCGCCTAGCGCGTCCGCCCACCCCGCGGACGCGCCGACCTCCCGAACCCGGGGGGTCTTTTTGTTGCTCCACCGCCCTGCCCGCACCCGTCGGCCCCGGCACCCCGCTCGCATCCCCTCGCCGAGAGAAGCCCGCACCGTGACGACCCAGCCCACCGACGCGCCCGCCCCCCGGACGCTGCCCCGCGACGGCGCGGCGCACCCCGCCGGCGACGGCGGCCCCGCGGCGTTCGACGTCTACGACACCACGCTGCGCGACGGCGCCCAGCAGGAGGGCATGAACCTGTCGGTCGCCGACAAGCTCGCGATCGCCCCCCTGCTGGACGAGCTCGGCGTCGGGTACATCGAGGGCGGCTGGCCGGGCGCGATCCCGAAGGACACCGAGTTCTTCGCGCGCGCCGCCAAGGAGCTGGACCTGCGGCACGCGGTGCTCGCCGCGTTCGGCGCCACCCGCAAGCCGGGCGTGCGCGCCTGGGACGACCCGCAGCTGCGCGCCCTGCTCGACTCCGAGGCGCCGGTCGTCACGCTCGTGGCGAAGAGCGACTCCCGGCACGTCGAACGGGCGCTGCGCACCACCGGCGCGGAGAACCTCGCGATGGTGGCCGACTCGGTGCGGCTGCTGGTCGACGAGGGCCGCCGCGTGGTCGTGGACGCCGAGCACTTCTTCGACGGCTTCCGGTTCGACCCGGCGTACGCGCGGGACGTCGTGCTCGCGGCCGTCGAGGCCGGCGCGGAGACGGTCGTCCTGTGCGACACCAACGGGGGCCTGCTGCCGTTCCACGTCACCGAGGTGATCGGCCAGCTGCGCGCCGCGCTCGGCACCGCCGACGCGCTGACCCGGCTCGGCGTGCACGCGCACAACGACTCCGGCTGCGCCGTGGCCAACTCGCTCGCGGCCGTCGAGGCCGGGGTCGTGCACGTCCAGGGCACGGTGAACGGGTACGGCGAGCGCACCGGCAACGCCGACCTGCTCGCGGTGGTCGCGAACCTCGAGCTGAAGACCGGGCGCAGCGTGCTGGTGCCTCCCGCCGACGGCTCCGGCGGTCTGGCCGAGATGACCCGGATCGCGCACCAGATCAGCGAGATCACCAACATCGCGCCGTTCGCCCGGCAGCCGTACGTCGGGGTCAGCGCGTTCGCGCACAAGGCCGGCCTGCACGCGTCGGCGATCCGCGTCGACCCGGACCTCTACCAGCACATCGACCCGCAGGCCGTGGGCAACGGCATGCGGATGCTGGTCTCCGAGATGGCGGGCCGCGCGTCCATCGAGCTGAAGGGCCGCGAGCTCGGGTTCGACCTGGCGGGGCAGGACGAGGTGCTGACCCGGGTGACGAACCGGATCAAGGACGCCGAGGCGCAGGGCTACACGTACGACGCCGCCGACGCCTCGTTCGAGCTGCTGCTGGCCGAGGAGGTCGACGGCCGGCGTCCCGCGTACTTCCGGGTCGAGAGCTGGCGCGCGATCGTGGAGCGCGCCGGGTCGCGCGGCACCACGGCGACCGCCGAGGCCACGGTCAAGCTGCACGCCGGCGGCGAGCGGATCGTCGCCACGGGGGAGGGCAACGGTCCCGTGAACGCCCTCGACCACGCGCTGCGGCTCGCGCTGCAGCGGGTCTACCCGGAGCTGGCGGAGTTCGAGCTGATCGACTTCAAGGTGCGCATCCTGGACGCGATGCACGGCTCGGACGCCGTGACCCGCGTGCTCATCGAGACCACCGACGGGCAGACGGCGTGGAGCACCGTGGGCGTCGGGCCGAACCTGATCGAGGCGTCCTGGGAGGCGCTGACGGACTCCGCGATCTGGGGCCTGCGGAACCGCGGGGTCGCCCCACGCTGACGCCAGGTCCGGCGCTGACCTGCGGCGGCGCCGCGGCGTCGGTATCGTCCGACGAGAGCACCGCCGGCACGGGCCGCCGGTGCCCGGCGAGCGACGGGGGACCGCGTGCTGTTCGACGACACCGTCCTGGGCGTGCTCGCCATGAACGCGCTCGCGGTCGTGCTGGTGCTCGCGCGCGTCCCGCTGTTCCGCACCCGCCTGTACCGGCCGATGTTGCTGAACGTCGGGCTGTCGGTCGCGCCGGTGCTGGTGCTGGGCGCCGGGGTGCTGCTCGTGGCCGTGCTGATCGCGACGGGTCTGCCGCGCGGGGTCGCCGTGGCGCTCGAGGTGGTCGTCCTGGTCGTGTGGCTCCTGCTGCTGCCGAACGCGGGGTACCTCATCACCGAGCTCAACCAGTCGCACCGCAAGCCGGGGGAGCGGGTGCCGGAGTGGTACGACGTGCTGCTCGTGCTGTCGCTGGCGATGTCGGGCGTGCTCAACATGCTGGTCAACGTGCTGCTGGTGCAGCTGGCCTACGCGGGGATCCGGTTCGACGACGTGGACGCGCTCGCCGGGACCGAGGTGCGGGTCCTCGGCGCGGTCGTGCTGGTGCTCGCCGCCTTCGGGATCTACCTCGGCCGCCACATCCGGGTGAACACCTGGGACGTGCTGCACCCGTGGTCGCTGGCGGCGAAGGTGCTGCGGCACCTGCGGGAACCGGGGCGGGCCGCCGCGGCGGCGGGGTTCACGCTGGTGGCGGGCGTGTTCTTCGGGCTGATGTACCTGGTGGTGATCGGGCCGCTCGTCAGCGCCACGATCCTGCTGGAGGCCTGAGCGATAACCCTATTGGCTGGACGCCTTCTGCCATGCCAGTATGCAGAAGTCCTGTCCGGCTCACTGGGGAGCGCACATGCAGACTCGACACCGGGCGCGCCGTCGCGCCCTCGGCCTCGTCGCCGTCGCCGGCGTGCTGGCCGGCACCGCGTGCGCCGGAGGTGACGTCGGCGGGCCGGACGGACGGCTCGTGGTGTGGACGGTCGAGGCGCAGGAACCCCGCCTCGCGCTGCAGCGGCAGGTCAACGAGGCGTTCACCGACGCGACCGGCATCGAGGTCGACCTGGTGCCGCTGGACGAGTCCCAGGCGGTCCAGCTGGTGCAGTCGGCCGCGCTGTCCGGGCAGCTGCCGGACGTCATCTCGCTGCTGAGCCCCGGTTTCGTCCGGCAGCTGGTGGACCAGGAGCTGGTCGACACCGCCGCCAACGCCCGGGTCGTCGAGGCGCTGGGGGAGGAGACGTTCGTCGAGGCGGCGCTGGCGATGTCGCGGGACGGCGACGTGCAGGTCGGCGTGCCGTCCGACACCTGGTCGCAGATCCTCGTCTACCGCACCGACCTGTTCGAGCAGGCGGGACTCGAGCCGCCGACGACGTACGAGGCGCTGCGGACCGCGGCCGCCGAGCTCACCGAGCCCGGCCGGTTCGGCATCACGCTCGCGACCGACGCCGCCGACGTCTTCACCTCCCAGACGTTCGAGACGCTCGCGCTGGGCAACGACTGCCAGCTGGTCGCCGACCACGAGGCCGCGCTCGACTCCCCGGAGTGCCTCGCGACCTGGGAGCTGTACGAGGAGCTCGCGACGGAGCACGCCCCGGCGGGCACCCAGACGGTCGACTCGACGCGGGCGACGTACTTCGCCGGCCAGGCCGCGATGGTGCTGTGGTCGACGTTCCTGCTGGACGAGCTGGCCGGGCTGCGCAACGACGCCCTGCCGACCTGCCCCGAGTGCCTCGACGACCCCGGCTTCCTCGCGGCGAACAGCGGCGTGGTCACGTCGGTCACCGGGCCCGACGCGTCCGGCCCCGCGTCCTACGGCGAGGTGCAGAACTTCGCCGTGATGGACGACGCCGACACCGAGGAGGCCGAGCGGTACGTGGAGTTCGTGATGACCGAGGGGTACGAGGACTGGATGCGGCAGGCGCCCGAGGGCAAGATCCCGGTCCGCACCGGCACGCCGGAGGAGCCGGACCGGTTCACGGCCGCGTGGCACACCCTGGAGATGGGCGTCGACGCGAAGGCGTCCATGGCCGACGTCTACGGCCCCGAGGTCGTCGAGCGGATCGCCACCGCCGCGACCACCGCCGACCGGTGGGCGATCGGCACCGGCGACGGCGGGCTGCTCGGGCCCGTGAGCACGCAGATGCCGGTGCCCAAGGCCGTGTCCGACCTGGCGGCGGGGGCGCTCGACGCCCGCGGCGCGGCCGAGCAGGCCGACGCCGCCGTCGCCGACATCCAGGCGAGCCGGTCGTGACCGCGCTGCAGACCCGGCCCGCCGGGACCGCCGCCGCGGACCGGCCGGGCCGCCGGAGCGCCCGGCGCCGCGCGCAGCTCGAGGGCATCGGGCTGGTCCTGCCGATCACGGTCATCATCGCGGCGACGATCGTCGTCCCGATCGTGTGGAACCTGGTGCTGTCGTTCCAGGACGTGTCCCTGACCACGCTGCGCCGCGGCCAGCTGTTCGGGTCGTTCACGCTGGACAACTACGTCGAGGTCCTCACGTCGACGGGGTTCTGGCGCTCGCTGTGGACCACGATCGTGTACTCGGTGGGGACGACGGTCGGGTCCATCGTGCTCGGGCTGGCCGCCGCGCTCGCGCTGCGGAACCGGTTCCGCGGTCGCGGCGCGGTGCGGGCGCTGCTGCTGCTGCCGTACGTCGCACCGGTCGTGGCCATGACCTTCGTCTGGCAGATGATGCTCAACCCGCAGTTCGGCATCATCAACATCTGGGGCACCGACCTGCTGGGCTGGGACCAGCCGATCGACTTCCTCGGGCGCGCGCCGTACGCCCTGATCACGGTCATCGCGTTCGAGATCTGGCGGTACTTCCCGTTCGCGCTGATCTTCATCACCGCCCGGATGACCGCCCTGCCCCGGGACGTCGACGAGGCAGCGGTGCTCGACGGCGCCACGCCCACGCAGACGTTCCGCTGGGTCACGCTGCCGCAGCTGCTGCCGGTGCTGGCGCTGCTGTCCGTGCTCCGCCTGATCATGACGTTCAACAAGTTCGACGACGTGTACCTGCTGACCGGCGGCGCCGCCGGCACCGAGGTCGCGGCGGTGCGGGTCTACAACCAGCTGGTCGGCTCGTTCGACATCGGCGGCGGCGCGACCACCGCGATGGTGCTGGCCGTGATCCTCGGCGTGCTGCTGACCGCGTACTTCGTGCTCGTCGGCCGGAAGGAGCAGGAGTCGTGAACCGCCTCGCGATCGAGCGCCGGGTCCTGGGCGTGGCGCGCCCCGCGCTGATCGTCGTCCTGCTGATCAGCGCCGTCTTCCCCTTCTACTACATGGTGCTGCTCAGCTTCGTGCCCATCGAGGAGCTGCTCCGGCAGCCGGACCGGCTCGTGATCCCGCTCGGCGACCTCACGCTCGACACGTACCGGCAGGTGCTCACGTCGCCGGAGGAGGGCGGCCAGGGGTTCGCGGGCTTCATGACCAACTCGGCCCTGGTGTCAGCCGCGACGGCGGCGCTCACGCTGCTGCTCGTCATCCCCGGCGCGTACGCGGTGTCCCGGCTGCGGTTCGCGGGGCGGCGGCAGATCTCGTCGCTGTTCCTGGTCGTCTACATGTTCCCCGCGATCATCATCGCGATCCCGCTGTTCATCGCGTTCTCCCGGATGGGGATCCGGGAGTCGCTGGTCGGGCTCGTGATCGTCTACGTGGCGCTGAACATCCCCGTGTCCATCCACATGCTGCGCAACTACTTCGACACCATCCCGGTGTCGATCGACGAGGCGGCGCGGGTGGACGGCGCGTCCCGGATCCAGACCATGCGGCTGATCACGGTGCCGCTGGCGATGCCGACGATCGTGTCCACGCTGCTCTACGTGTTCATGATCGCGTGGAACGAGTTCCTGTTCGCGCTGCTGTTCCTCACGGCGCAGCGCGACCTGTGGACCGTGTCGCTCGGGCTGTCCCAGCTGTCCAACGGGGTCGAGGTGCCCAAGACGGTGCTGATGGCGGGATCCGTGCTGCTGACCATCCCGATCGTGCTGCTGTACGCCCTGGCGGAGCGCAAGATCACGGACGGGCTGGCTGCCGGCGCGGACAAGGGGTGAGGGCTCCGGCGCGGTCAGCCGCCCAGTCGGCGGTTGACCGCGTCCGCGGCGAACTCCCGGTCCACCAGCAGCCGGGCGAGCCCGGCCACGCCCGCGTCCTCGCCCAGCCGGGCGACGCGCATGTCGAGGTGCCGGGTCGCCCGGGCCTGCGACAGCGGGTAGATCGTCTCGCGCACGCCGGCCAGCAGCGCGGTCGACGCCAGGTCGCCGCCGAGCACCAGCGTGCTCGGGTTGAGCAGCGACACCACGGTGGCCAGCACCTGGCCGATGGTGCGGCCGGCGGCGCGCGTCGCCTCGGTGGCGTCCGCGTCGCCGCGGTCCAGCAGGTCGCGCACGTCCCGGCCCGAGGCCGCGTCGTGGCCGAGCGCCCGCAGCCGCTGGGCCACCGCGCGGCCGCTCGCGACCGCGGCGAGGCAGCCGCGGGCCCCGCACCGGCAGAGCGCGTCCTCGTGACCGGCGAGCTTCACGTGGCCGATGTCGCCCGCCCCGCCGTCCGCACCGGGGTACACGGCGCCGTGCAGCACGATGCCCACGCCGATCCCGGTCGAGACCTTGACGTAGCAGAGCGCGGGGGAGGCCGGGCCCGCCCCGTGCTCGCCGACGGCCTCGGCGTCGGCGTCGTTGGTCACGAGGACCGGGGCGCCGAACGCCTCCTCGAGCCGCTCGGTGACCGGGTAGCCGTCCCAGCCGGGCATGATCGGCGGCTGGGAGGGCCGGGCGGTGGCGGGGTCGACCGGGCCGGGCAGGCTGATGCCGATGCCCGCGAGCGCGGAGACGCCGGCCTCGTCGAGCAGGCCGCGGACGCAGGCGACCACCGTGTCGAGCGCGCGCTCGGGGCCGTCCGCGACGGCGACGTCCACGGCCGCGCGGGCGACCACGCGGCCGGCCAGGTCCGTGACGGCGGCGCGGGTGTGCCGGGTCGCGACGGTGACGGCGACCAGGTGCGCGTGCTGCTCGTGGAAGACGAGGCGGCGGGGCCGGCGGCCGCCGGTGGCGCGGTCGGTGCCCTGCTCGACCACGAGGCCCGCGTCGAGCAGCCGGTCGACCCGCTGCGCCACGGTCATCCGGGACAGCCCCGTGCGCTCCAGGATGTCGCCGCGCGTGGCGACCTCGCCCGCGCGGATCAGCGCGAGCACGTCCCCGGTCCCAGGTGCCACCGGTCGTCCTTCCTTCTGCCCAATGCCTGTGCTTAACTGGTCCGCATCATACGGCTAGTGATTAGGCGTATGTGGGTGAACCGCCGCCACCCGGAGTGAAGACCACCCTGTCGAGGAGGACAGCGTCGTGCCCGAAGTCGTCCAGTTCACCGCACCGCGCCGCGTGGAGCTCGTGCCGTGCACCGCCGACCCGCTGCTCCCGGACGCCGTCCGGGTCCGCACCTGGTACTCCGGCATCTCCGCGGGGACCGAGCTGACCGCCTACCGCGGGTCCAACCCGTACCTCACCCGGACCTGGGACGCCGAGCGGCGGCTGTTCACCGACGGGGCGCCGACCTTCGGCTACCCGGTGGTCGGCTGGGGCTACTCGGAGGTCGGGCAGGTCGTCGAGGTCGGCTCGCAGGTCGACGGGATCGCCGTGGGCGACGTGGTGCACGGCATCTGGGGGCACCGGTCCGAGGCCGTGCTGCCCGCCGCGGCGCTCGCGGGCCGCGTGCTGCCGGACGGCGTCGACCCGCTGGTGGGCGTGTTCGCCCGGGTGGGTGCGATCGCGCTGAACGCGGTGCTCGCCGCCGGCACCCGGCTCGGCGAGGACGTCGCCGTGTTCGGCCAGGGGGTCATCGGGCTGCTGGCCACGCGCCTCGGCGTGCTGGCGGGTGCGCGGGTCGTGGCCGTCGACGCGCAGCAGCGCCGGCTCGACGTCGCCACGGCGCTGGGGGCGACGCACGTCGTGCCCGCCGACGCCCCGGGTGGCGCGGGTGCTGTCGTCCGCGAGCTGACGGGCGGCGGCACGGACGCCGCGATCGAGCTGAGCGGCAACCCCGCCGCCCTGCACGAGGCCCTGCGCAGCGTCGTCGTCGGCGGCACGGTCGCGGCCTCGGGCTTCTACCAGGGCGGCGCCGACGCGCTGCGCCTCGGCGAGGAGTTCCACCACAACCGGGTGCGGCTGGTCTCCAGCCAGATCTCCGGCGCGCCGGTCGAGCTCGCGACCCGCTGGGACCAGCCGCGGCTGGTCCGGGTGTTCATGGACCAGGCGCAGCGCGGCGCCGTCGACGTCGCGGCCCTCGTGACGCACGTGGTCGACGCCGCGCAGGTGGCGGACGCGTTCGCGCTGATCGACGGCGGCGACCCCGAGGTGCTGCAGGCCGTGCTCCGGTTCGACGGTGCTCCCGCGCGGGTGCCCGCATGACCGCGCCGGACCACCGCCCCCGGTTCCCGGAGCGGCGGCTGGCCGTCGGCGTGCTCGGCGTCGGCGCGATCGCGCGCACCGCGCACCTGCCCGCCTACGCCGCGTCCGGGGTGCCGGTGGTCGCGGGCTGCGACCGCTCGGCCGGCGCCGAGGCCCTCGGCGAGGTGCTGCCCGCGGGCGCGGCCGCCTACGACGACGTGGACGCGTTCCTGGCGGACCCGCGCGTCGAGGTGGTGGACATCGCGACCGGTCCCGCCGGCCGGGTCGAGCTGGTCGAGCGCTGCCTCGCGGCCGGCAAGCACGTGCTCGCGCAGAAGCCCGTGGTGACGACGCTGCACGACCTGGCCGCGCTGGAGGAGGTCGCCGCCCGCGGCGCGGCCCGCGGCCTGCGCGTCGCGGTGAACCAGAACGCCCGGTGGGCGCCGGCCTGGCGGGTCACCACGCAGCTGGTCCGGGCCGGCGCGGTCGGCGAGGTGGTGGGCGTGACGCACCTGCACGACAAGCCGCTGCCGCCGATCGCCGGGACGCCGTTCGACGACCTGGACCACATGCTGCTGTCCGACTACCTGGTGCACTGGTTCGACATCACCCGGTGCTGGCTCGAGGGCGCGCGGGTCGAGTCGGTCACCGCGCACGACTCCCGGGTCCCGGGGCAGCCCGCCGGCGCCCGCAACCCGTGGCACGCCTCCGTGCACGTCGCCACGGCGGGCGGCGCGACGGCCGCCGTCCGCGTCGTCGGGGACGCCCGCACCCGCACCGGCGGCTGCCCGTTCTGGGTGCACGGCACCCGCGGCACGATCCGCGGCAGCATCCTGCTGGGTTCCGACCGGGTCGAGCTGGAGGCGGACGGCAGCACGACGTCCTACGCGCTGGAGGGGCAGTGGTTCGTGGACGGGTTCGCCGGCGCGATGGGGGAGCTGCAGTGCGCGGTCGCCGAGGGCCGCGAGCCGGAGAACGGGGTGGCGCACGTCGCCGCGTCGGTGCGGCTGGGCGCCGCCGCCGTGGCCGCGGCGGCCACCGGTGCGCCGGTGACCGGCCTGGACCTGGAGCTGACGGCGCCCGGCACCGGAGCCGGGGCATGAGGGCGGTCGACGACCTCGCCGCGCCGCGGCCGCGGGTGTACACCGAGGGCTGGCAGAGCTGGAGCCCTGCCGGCTGGTGGCAGCCGGGCGACCCCTGGCCCGCCCCGCCGCAGCACGCGGTGGAGGACGCGATGCGCCGGCGGCCCGGTCACCCGGTCCCCGACGCGACCCTGCGCGGGGAGGGGCTCGTGCTCGTCGACCCCGGCGACGGCGGACCCGTGCGGTCGTACGCCGCGACCGGCCCCGAGCACGAGGTGCCCTCGATCGACGTGACGGTCACGGGCGGGCGGGTCGCCGTGCGCGCGGACGGGCCGGTCGAGGTGACCGAGGCGCCGGGCGTCGTGGCCGCGTTCGACGCCGTGGCGCGCAGCTGGACCGGCGGCGGCGGGGGCGGTGCCGGCACGCCGGCACCGCGGGTGTGGTGCTCCTGGTACCAGTACTTCGAGGACGTCACCGCGGCCGACGTGGTCGAGAACGTGCACGCGATCGACCGGCTCGGCCTGCCGGTGGACGTGGTGCAGCTGGACGACGGCTGGGTCGGGCCGACCGGCGAGCTGCTGCGACCGCGCCCGGAGTTCGGGTCGGTCACCGACGTGCTGGCGGAGATCCGCGGCACGGGCCGGCAGGCGGGCGTCTGGCTCGCGCCGTTCGTGGTGGGCGCGTCGAGCACGGTCGCGCGCGAGCACCCCGACTGGCTGGTCGGGCCCGCGGGCTACAACTGGCGGGACGACCTGGTCGGCCTGGACCTGACGCACCCCGGCGTGCGCGGCTTCCTGGTCGAGGCGGCGGAGCGGGTCCGCGCGCTGGGCGCCGGGTACGTGAAGGCCGACTTCCTGTACGCCGGTGCCGTGCCGGGCGACCGGTACGACCGCACCGTCTCCGGGACCGAGGCGTACCGCTCCGGGCTGCGGCTGCTGCGCGAGGCGCTCGGTCCCGACGTCTACCTGGTGGGCTGCGGCGCGCCGGTGCTGCCGAGCGTGGGCCTGGTCGACGCGATGCGGGTGTCGCCGGACACGTTCCACGAGGGCGGCGAGGACGGCTCCGCGGGGCTGCGCGGTCGCGCGTCCCTGGAGGCGCGCGCCTGGCAGCACGGGCGGCTGTGGGCGAACGACCCGGACTGCGCGGTGCTGCGACCGTCCTTCGCGCTGCGCGCGGAGTGGGAGCGGGTGGTGACGCGGTTCGGCGGGCTGCGGTCGTTCTCCGACCGGGTCGGCGACCTGGACGACCGGGGGCTGGCGGCCGCGCGCCGGCTGCTCGACGACCCGCCGCCGACCGGGCCCCTGCCGGACGAGGTCGTCACCGCGGCGGTGCCCCGGTGACCGCGCGCGACACGACCGCGCTGGAGGCCGGGCCCGACCGCGCGCTCGACGCGGCCCTGCGTCCGCTGCTCGCGTCCGTCTACGGCGCGCGGGCCGACGACGTGCGGACGGACCTGCTGGCGCTCGCGGCCTCCTGGGCCGACCGGCTCGGCGGGCGCGCCGTCGCGCTGCCCGACCAGTCGACGGCCTACCTCATCACCTACGCCGACGCGGTGCGCCGCCCCGGCGAGGTCCCGCTCCGCACGCTGCGCCGGGTGCTGGACGAGCACGTGGGCGACGCGATCACGGACGTGCACCTGCTGCCGGTCTACCCGTGGACGTCGGACGACGGGTTCGCGGTCGTGGACCACCGGCAGGTCGACCCGGCCCTCGGCACCTGGCAGGACGTCGAGGACCTCGCGACCGGGCGGCGGGTGATGCTCGACCTCGTGGCCAACCACCTGTCCGCGAGCAGCCCGTGGTTCACCGGATGGCTGGCGGGCGACCCCCGGTACGCCGGGTACGTCGTCGAGCGCGACCCGGCCTTCGACACCTCCCGGGTGGTCCGGCCGCGGACCAGCCCCCTGTTCCACCGGTACGACCGGCCGGACGGGACGCAGGCCGAGGTGTGGACGACGTTCGGCGCGGACCAGGTCGACGTGGACCTCGCCGAGCCGCGCGTGCTGCTGGACCTCACCGACGTGCTGCTCGGGTACGTCGCCCGCGGGGCCCGGACCGTGCGTCTCGACGCGATCGGGTTCCTCTGGAAGGAGTCGGGGACCACCTGCCTGCACCTGCCGCAGACCCACGCGCTCATCCGGGTCTGGCGGGCGCTGCTCGACCACCTGGCGCCCGGCACCCTGCTGCTGACCGAGACCAACGTGCCGCACGCGGAGAACGTGTCGTACCTCGGGGACGGGACCGACGAGGCGCACATGGTCTACCAGTTCGCGCTGCCGCCGCTGGTGCTCGACGCGTTCGTCTCCGGCCGCGCGGAGGTCCTGGGCCGGTGGGCGGCGGGGGTCGACGCCGTCGGGCCCACGGCGACCTGGTTCAACTTCCTGGCCAGCCACGACGGCATCGGCATGCGGCCGAGCGAGGGCCTGCTCGACGACGCGGCGCGGGACGCCCTGGTGCAGCGCGCGCTCGCGCACGGGGGGCGGGTGTCCGTCGCCACGGACCCGGCGGGTCGCGAGCGGCCGTACGAGCTCAACGTCGGGTTCCTCGACGCGCTCGCGGACCCGGGTGCCCCGGACCACGACGCGCAGGTGGTGCAGCGCGGCCTCGCCGCGCACAGCATCCTGCTCACGCTCGTGGGCGTGCCGGCGGTCTACTACCACTCGCTGCTCGGCTCGCCCCACGACCTCGACGGGATGCGGGAGTCGGGGATCGCCCGCCGGGTCAACCGCGGCCGGCTGGACGCCGACGAGCTCGGCGACGCGCTGCGGCGTCCCGGCCGGCGCCGGGAGGTGTTCGAGGGCGTCCGCCATCTGCTGCAGGTGCGCGGCGGCCAGCCGGCCCTCGACCCGTTCGCCCGGCAGGAGGTCGAGGTGGTGGCCGGTCGCGCGCTCGTCGTCCGCCGCGCGCCGGGGACCGCGCACGAGGTCGTGGCGGTGACCAACGTGTCCGGCCGGCCGGTGGCGCTGCCCGGGTTCGCGGGCACCGACGTGCTGACCGGCGCCGTCCACGTCGACCCGGTGCTGCCGCCGTACGGCTACGTCTGGCTGCGGCGATGAGGGTCGTCGTCGCGATCGACGCCTACAAGGGCTGCCTCACCAGCGCGGCCGCCGGGGCCGCGGCGCGCGCCGGGGTGCTGGACGCCGACCCGCGGGCGGACGTCCGCGTGGTCCCGGTCGCGGACGGCGGCGAGGGGACCGTCGACGCGCTGCTCGCCGGGGCGCCCGGGCCGGTGCGCCGGGTCGTGGCGAGCACCGTCGACGCCCTCGGCCGCCCGCTCGACGCCGCCTACGCGGTGCTGGACGACGGCGCCACGGCGGTCGTCGAGGCCGCGTCCTGCGTCGGGCTGGCGCAGGTCGCGGTCGACGACGGCCTGCCGCCGCGTGCCGGGTCCGCGGGCCTGGGGCTGCTGGTCCGGCACGCGGCGGCGGGCGGTGCCCGGCGGGTGGTCGTCGCGCTCGGCGGCACGTCCTGCACGGACGGCGGCCTCGGGCTGCTGATCGCCCTCGGCGGGCAGGTGCACGACGACGCCGGTGCCGTCGTCCCGGCCACGGGCGCGAACCCGCTGTGGCGGTTCGCCGGGCTGGACCGGCTGCCGGACCCGGGCGTCGGGCTCGTCGTGCTCACCGACGTCGACAGCCCGCTGCACGGCCCCCGCGGCGCGGCGCACGTGTTCGGTCCGCAGAAGGGGGCGACGCCCGCGCAGGTCGCGCACCTGGACGACCGGCTGCGGGCGTGGGGCGCGGCGCTCGCCGCATCCGGCCGCGACGTGGCCGGGCTGCCCGGTGCCGGTGCGGCCGGCGGTCTCGGGGCCGCGCTCCTCGCGCTGGGCGCGCGCCGCGAGGCCGGGGCGGCGTACGTCGCCCGGGCGGTGGGCCTGCCGGACGCGCTGCGCGGGGCGGACCTCGTGCTCACCGGCGAGGGCCGGGTGGACGCCCAGACCGCGCGCGGCAAGACGCCCGCCGCCGTCGCGGCGCAGGGGCGTGCCGCCGGGGCGGTCGTCGTGGCGCTGGCGGGCGCGGTCTCGGACGACGCCGGGGGCGACGGCGGTCCGTTCGACGCCGTGCTCCCGGTGCACCCCCGGCCCCTCCCGCTCGCCGAGGCGATGGACCCCGCCGTCGCCGCGGCCGGGATCCGGCGGACGGCCGCCCAGGTGACGCGCCTGGTCGCCGTCGCCCGGGACGGCGACCGGCTGCTCGCGCCGCGTCCCGTCGCGCCGTAGGTTGACGGGCACAGCCGCAGCACGCGAGGGGGGCGGGGCGATGGCGCAGCCGGCGGACCGGTCGCGGGCCTGGCCCTGGGTGCTCGTGCTCGTCGGCGCGCTCCTCGTCGGCGTGCTGCTGGCGTGGCGGCCGTGGGCGGCACCCGCGGACGTGGTCGACGCCGCACCGGCCGCGACGCCGTCGGCGACCGCCCCGGGCGTCGTCCCCGGGTCCCCGGAGCCGGCCGGCCCCGGCTTCGACGAGGCGAGCGCCGTCGCCCTGTTCTTCACCGACGCCGAGCTCGCGCAGGCCGTGCCGCTGGTCGCCGGCCTGGCCCTCGCCGACGTCGACGAGCCGATGTGGGGGCTGCCCGAGGGCTCGGCCGTCACGCCGCCGTCCTGCACGCCGGCGGTGACGATCGTGGAGCAGCAGCCGGACGCGTTCCTGCGGCGGTTCGTCGGCGGCGACGCCGTCACGGTCGTCCAGTCGGTCGACGTGCTGGCCGACGCCGACGTCGCCGCGGAGGCGTTCGCGCTGCTGGTCCGGACCGCCGAGACGTGCGACTCCTACCGGCAGATGAACCCCGGGGTCGACAGCGGCTCGTGGACCGCGGAGCCGCCGACCGCGCAGCACGGCGCGGTGCCCACCGTGGTCCGGGAGCTGACCCTCACGGCGGAGGGGGCCACGAGCCCGGAGGTCGAGGTGACCGCGCTGGCGGGGAACGCCCTCGTCACGACCACGGTGTCCGGTGTGGACCCGGCGACCGCCCCGGCCGACCCGGGGGTGCTGGCGCGTGCCGCACGGGCGGCGGGGGAGCGGGCGCTGGCCCAGGTGGACGACCGGCAGGGCTGAACCCCGGCCCCCGGCCCGGTCACGGGCCTAGGATCGACGTCGTGCGTGGTGAGTACAAGGTCCCCGGCGGCAAGCTCGTGGCAGCGGACGTGGAGGTGGTCGACGGCGCGCTCGCGGACGTGAGCGTCAGCGGCGACTTCTTCCTCGAGCCGGACGAGGCGCTCGCGGTCATCGACGAGGCGCTGCGCGGCCGCCCGGCCGACGCGCGCGTCGCCGACCTGACCGAGGCGGTCGAGGCCGGGCTGCGCCGGGCCGAGGCCGACGGCCGGTTCGACGTCCCGGTGCAGATGGTCGGGTTCAGCGCCGAGTCGGTCGCGATCGCCGTCCGCCGCGCGCTCGGCCACGCCACCGGCTGGCAGGACCACACGTTCGAGGTCATCCACCCCGGGCCGCTGCCGCCCGCCGTGCTCGGCGCGCTGGACCAGGTGCTCACGGAGGAGCTGGCCGCGGGACGGCGCGGGCCGACGCTGCGGTTCTGGGAGTGGACGGAGCGCGCCGTGTTCATCGGCTCGTTCCAGTCGCTGCGCAACGAGGTCGACCCCGAGGGCGTCGCGAAGCACGACGTGACCGTGGTCCGGCGGATCTCCGGCGGCGGCGCCATGTTCATGGAGGCCGGCAACTGCATCACGTTCTCGCTCGTGGTGCCCGCCTCGCTGGTGGACGGGCTGTCGTTCGAGCAGTCGTACCGGTTCCTCGACGACTGGGTGATCGGCGCGCTCGCCGACGTCGGCGTGACGGCGACCTTCGCCGGGCTGAACGACGTCGCGTCGCCCGCGGGCAAGATCGCGGGGTCCGCGCAGAAGCGGCTGGCCGGCGGCGCCGTCCTGCACCACATGACGATGGCCTACGACATCGACGCCGACAAGATGCTCGAGGTGCTGCGGATCGGGCGCGAGAAGCTGTCCGACAAGGGCACCACCAGCGCCAACAAGCGGGTCGACCCGGTCCGCTCGCAGACCGGGATGGCGCGCGAGGACGTGATCGAGGCCTTCATCGCGCACTTCCGGTCCCGGTACCGGACGGTCGACGGCGAGCTGCGGCCGGAGGAGCTCGCGCGCGCGGAGCAGCTGGTCGCGGAGAAGTTCGGCAACCCGGAGTGGACCGCGCGGGTGCCGTGAGGCGCGCCCGGCCAGGGTCCGGTCGGGGGCATCCCGGATGCGCAGGTCGCCCCGCGTCCGCGAGGCTGGACGCGTGAAGGCGCTCCTCAACATCATCTGGCTGCTGTTCGGCGGCATCTGGCTCGCGCTCGGCTACGTGCTGGCCGGGATCCTCTGCTGCATCCTCATCATCACGATCCCGTTCGGCATCGCGTCGTTCCGGATGGCCAGCTACGCGCTGTGGCCGTTCGGCCGGACGATCGTCGACCACCCCCGTGCCGGTGCGATGTCGGCGGTGGGCAACGTGATCTGGGTGCTGGTGGCCGGCTGGTGGCTCGCCATCGGGCACCTGACCACCGCGGTCGCGCAGGCGATCACGATCGTCGGCATCCCGCTGGCGATCGCGAACCTCAAGATGATCCCGGTCTCGCTGCTGCCGCTGGGCAAGGAGATCGTGCCGACCGACCGGCCGTTCGCCGCCTACGGGCGGTAGTCCGCGGCTCAGCCGGCGGCGGCGTGGCGCAGCACGACGACGAGCGCCGTCGCACCGAGGAGGAGCGCCCCGCCGGCGGTCACGGCGAGCAGCCGCCCGCCCGGGCCGCGAGCCGCACCGGCGTCGAGCACCGTCGCCCAGCGGCCGGCCCGCCGGTCACCGGCACGGGCCAGGACGACGGCGGCGAGCACCCCGGCGACGGCGGGCGCCCAGACCAGCGGCCCGAGCCACGGCTCCAGCAGCCGGCCGCCGGCCAGGGCCCCGACGGCCAGCGACAGGGCGGTGCGCCGCCACGCCAGCGCCGTGCGCTCGGGCTGGGCACCGTGTACCGCGTCGGCGGTGGTCACCGCACCAGCAGCCCGACCAGCACCAGCACCCCGGCCAGGGCCACGCCGGCGGCCAGCGGCCCGCTGAGCGCGGGTGCGGGCAGCGGCCGGCGCTCGCGGAGCGCCCGCTCGGCGCGGGCCCAGCCGAACCACGCCTGCACCGGGGCGGCGATGCCGAGCGCCAGGAGCAGCACCGACGCCGCCAGCCGCAGGTGCGGCTCCACGGGCAGGTCCAGGGCCTCGAGCGCGACGCCGCCCGCGAGCAGCGCCAGCGCGGTGCGGACCCACGCCAGGAACGTGCGCTCGTTCGCCAGGGAGAACCGGGCGTCGGGCTCGCTGCCGCGGGCGTAGACGCCGCGCGGGAACCGGCGGTCGTCCGGCCCGGTCACGCCGGCGCCTCGGGAGCCGGGCGCGCGCCGAACACCGCGGTGCCGACACGCACGATCGTCGCGCCCTCCGCGACGGCGGCCTCGAGGTCGCGGCTCATGCCCATCGACAGCTCGACCGCGGCGCCCGTGCCCGGCTCGGCGCTGCCCGCGACCTTGTCCCGCAGGTCCCGCAGCAGCGCGTACCCGGCGCGGACCGCGCGCTCGTCGGTGGTGTTGGCGCCGATCGTCATGAAGCCCCGCAGCCGCAGCCGGTCGTGCGCGGTCACCGCGCGGACCACGTCGAGCGCGTCCTGCGGCGCGGCGCCGTGCTTGGTGGGCTCGCCGGAGACGTTCACCTGCACCAGCACGTCCAGCGTCCGGTCGACGTCCGCGCACCGGCGGGCCAGGCGGTCGGCGAGCGCCGGGGAGTCGACGCTCTGCACGCAGGTCGCCCAGCGGAGCGCGGCGTTGACCTTGTTGGACTGCAGCGGGCCGATCACGTGCAGCTCGGGCGCGAGGTCGGTCAGCTCCGGGGCCTTGGCGACCAGCTCCTGCACGCGGTTCTCGCCCACCAGCACCCGGCGCGCGGCACCGGCCGTGGTCGCGGTGCCCGCCATGTCCGCGAGCAGGGCGGCGCGCACCGTCGCGGCGTCGGTGGTCTTGGTGGCGAGCAGCAGCCGCACGGATCCCGCGTCGCGGCCGGCGGCGGCCTCGGCTGCGGCGATCCGCGCCCGCACGCGGGCGAGCCGCTCCGCCACCTCCGTCGCCCCGGTCGTCATGCGTGCGACCCTAACCGCTGCGGGTGACGTCGCCCCGCTCGTCCGCCGCCGCGGCGTACCGGTGCGCCAGCTCCCGGGCGGCGGCGCGCAGCTCCGGCGGCCCGACCACGGTCAGCGGGGCGTCGAACATGCCCAGCCACGCGGCGAGCCCGCCCCAGGACCACGACCCCGCGACCACCCGGCAGCGCCTGGCGTCGATCGGCTCCACGACGTCGGCCGGGCCGGACCACCGCGCGACGACGGACGCGGGGGCGTCCACGACGGCCTCGCCGCGGCAGGGGTGCAGCGCCCCGGCGAACTGCTGCTGCAGGTAGGCGGCGACGTCGGGCTCCGGCAGGGCGCGACGCTCGAACCGGGGGCCGGTGGGGGTGCGGGGGTGCAGCCGGTCCACGCGGAACGTGCGCCAGTCGGCGCGGTCCAGGTCCCAGGCGACCAGGTACCAGCGGCGGCCGCGGGTCACCAGGTGGTGCGGCTCGGCGCGCCGGGGGCGCCCGGGCTCCTCGGCGTGGTCGGGTGCCCGGTAGTCGAACCGCAGCACCTCGCGCGCGCGGACCGCGGCGCCGATCGCCAGCAGCCGCTCGGTGTCGACCCGCTCCTCGTCCGGCGCGTCGGCCCGGCGGACGGCGGTCAGCTCCAGGCCCTCGACCCGTGCCCGCAGCCGGGCGGGCAGCACCTGGCGCAGGGTGGCCAGCGCGCGGGCCGCGGCCTCGTCGAGCCCGTCGACGCCGGTCGTCGCGGTCTGCAGCGCGACGGCGAGCGCGACGACCTGCTCGTCGTCGAGCATCAGCGGCGGCATGGCGCTGCCGGCCGCCAGCCGGTACCCGCCGTCCGGCCCCTTGGTGGCGTGCACGGGGTAGCCGAGGGCGCGCAGCCGGTCGACGTCCCGCCGCACGGTCCGGGCGCTCACGCCCAGCCGGTCCGCGAGCACGTCGCCCGGCCAGTCCCGGCGCGTCTGCAGCAGCGAGAGCAGGGACAGCAGCCGCGACGACGGCGTCGCGGCGGCGGCATCCACGGAATCGGCCATGCCAGCAGTCTGCTCCCGGTAGCGGACAGGATCTGACCGCTACCCCGAGCACCGTGGGGACCTCGACCGAGGTGAGGGGAGCGGGACGTGATCCGTACGAGCGGACTGACCAAGGACTTCAGCGGGGGCAAGGGGCCGACCGTGCACGCCGTGCGCGGCATCGACCTGGACATCGGACCGGGGGAGCTGGTGGCGGTGCTCGGCCCGAACGGCGCGGGCAAGACCACGACGATCCGGATGCTGACCACGCTGATCGCGCCGACCGCGGGCACCGCGCAGGTGGCCGGGGCCGACATCGCCCGGGAATCGGCGCTGGTGCGGCGGCGGATCGGCTACGTCGGGCAGGGCAACGGCGCCGGGCACGCCCAGCGCGCGCTCGACGAGCTGGTCGTGCAGGGCGTCGTGTACGGCCTGGACCGGCGGGACGCCCGCCGCCGGGCCGGGGAGCTGATGGCGCAGCTCGACCTGGAGCCGCTCGCGCGGCGCAAGGTCTCGGACCTGTCCGGCCGGCAGCGGCGGCGGCTCGACGTGGCGCTCGGCCTGGTGCACGCGCCCCGGCTGCTGTTCCTGGACGAGCCGTCGACCGGGCTGGACCCGCACAACCGCGCGAACCTGTGGGAGCACATCCTGCGGCTGCGCGCGCAGCACGACATGACCGTGGTGCTGACCACGCACTACCTGGACGAGGCCGACTCGATGGCCGAGCGGGTGGTGGTGGTCGACGACGGCCGGGTCATCGCCGACGACACCGCGGCGGGGCTCAAGCACACCCTGGCCGGCGACCGGCTGGAGCTCGGCGTCGCGGACCCCGCCGACGCGCCCGCGCTGGCCGGGATCGTGGAGCGGGCCCCCGGTGCGCGGGACCTCGAGGTGGACGGCACCGCCGTGCGTGCGCGGGTCGCCGACGCCCCCACCGCCCTGCCCGGCGTGCTCGCCGAGGCCGCCCTGCGCGGCGTCGCGGTCACCCGGGCCTCGGGCCACCAGCCCACCCTCGACGACGTGTTCCTGACCCTGACCGGCCGCAGCCTGCGCGACGAGGGCGCGCGGCCGGCCCAGCCCGTGGAGGTGGCGGCATGACCGCGACGACCGTTCCCGCCCGCGAGACGCTGCCGGCCCGCGAGGCCGCCCGGTCCTGGTGGGGTGACGCGTGGCTCGTGATGACCCGCGAGCTGCTGCCGACCCTGCGCGACCCGTTCTCCGTGGTGTTCGGCCTGATCCAGCCGGTCGTGTTCCTGGCGCTGTTCGGCCCGCTGCTGGCGGGCTCGGTGGGCGACGGGCTGCCCGGCGGTGACGTCTGGGCGTGGTTCGTGCCGGGGATCCTGGTGATGACCACGCTGTTCGGCACGTCGACCACGGGCGCCAACCTGCTGTTCGAGATGCAGACGGGCGCGCACGAGCGGTTGCTGGTCACCCCGCTGGCCCGGTCGGCGCAGCTGGTCGGCCGCTCCTGGAAGGAGATGGTGCCCATCGTCGCGCAGTCGGTCGTCGTGGTGGTCGTGATGCTGCCGTTCGGGTTCACGTTCAGCCCGCTCGGCGCCGTGGTCGGCCTGGTGCTGCTCGCCGTGTTCGGCGTCGGGATCGGGTCGCTGTCCTACGCGCTGGCCATCGCGGTCCGGAAGCAGGACTGGATGTTCTGGGCGGTGCAGCAGACGCTGCTGTTCCCGCTGCTGATCCTGTCCGGCATGCTGCTGCCCCTGGAGACCGGGCCGGGGTGGATGCAGGTCGCCGCCGACGTGAACCCGCTGCGGTACGTCGTCGACGCGGAGCGCGCGCTGTTCGCCGGCGACCTGGCGACGAGCACGGTGGCGTGGGGCGCGGTCGCGGCGGTGCTCACGGCGGCGCTCGGCCTGCTGGTCGGCGTCCGCACCCTCGCCCGCAGCGCCCGCTGACCCCGCCCGCCCCGGCGCCCCCACCCCTCGGTCCGCCGAGGTCGAGCGATCGCGCCGAGGTCGAGCGTTCTCCCGCTCGACCTCGGGCCGGGGACTCTCCCTCGGCGACCGGGGTGGGGCGGGGGCGCGGCGGCCGGGCGGGGCCGGCGGGTCAGGGGCGGGCGATGTCGGCGACCGTGGCCGACGTCAGGGCGACGAGGTCGCCGGGGGCCAGCTCGACGTCGAGGCCGCGCCGCCCGCCCGAGACGAACACCGTGTCGAACAGCCACACGGTCTCGTCGACGACGGTCGGGTGCGCGGTCCGCTGCCCGATCGGCGAGATGCCGCCGACCACGTACCCCGTCGCGCGCTGGGCGGCGGCGGGGTCGGCCAGCGCGGCCTTCTTGCCGCCCACGGCCTGGGCGAGCGCCTTGAGGTCCAGCTTGCCGGCCACCGGCACGACCGCGACGGTCAGCGTGCCGTCCACGTCGGCCATCAGCGTCTTGTACACCTGCTCGGGGTCGATGCCCAGCACCTCGGCGGCCTCCTGGCCGTAGCCGACGGTGCTGCGCGGGTCGTGCTCGTAGGCGTGCGCGGTGTGCGGGACCCCGGCCGCGGCCAGCGCGACCAGCGCGGGCGTCCCGGTCGGCGGCTGCTTCGGCTTGCTCACGCCGACCAGCCTAGGACCGTGCGGTGCCGTCGCGCGGGAGGTGCTGCTAGCGTGCGGAGCAGCACGGGAGTCCGGTGAGCCGGGCTGAGAGGGAGTACTCGAACTCCGACCGTAGAACCTGATCTGGGTCATGCCAGCGCAGGGAGCGACATCGCAGGACGCCGGACGCCCGTCCGTGCGCCCTCCCGTGCTGAGGCCGACCAGCGCAGGAGGACACCGATGACCGAGACACGCACGTCGCAGCACCCGGGGCCGCAGGTCCTGGACGACCCGACCGCCGACCCGCTGCGCTTCGGCGTCGGGGCGCGCGTGACGGTGGCGGTGATGGCGGACGACTTCGCCGACGTCATCCTCGACGTCCTGGCCCGGGTGGACACCCGCGGCCTGGTGGTGTCGACCGGTGACGTCAGCACGTACGTCGGCGGGCACGAGTCCGACCTGCAGCGCTACCTGACCGACCTGGTGGACGCGGTCGCGGCGACCGGCCGGCACGCCTCCGTGACGGTGCACCTGTCCCGGGGCTGCCCGGGCGAGGTGCGCTGCGAGCTGCCCGGGGGTGCGGGACCGCGCCCCGTCGACCTGCCCGCGGGTCGGCGCACCGGCCGCGAGGCGGTCGCCGAGTGGGCGCTGTACCCGCTGGTCGACGACGTGCGGGCCGGGGTGGAGCCCGACCACATGCGGGACATCGAGGCGGCGATCGACCTCGCCCGCCGGGCCGGCACCTTCCGCGGGTCGGAGCACTTCGTCACCCGGCTGGAGGGCGACGTCGGCGCCGTCGTCGAGACGGTGGTCGGGGCGTGGGCGCGCGTCGGCCGGAGCGTGCAGCACGTCACCAGCCACGTGACCCTGTCGCTCGGCTCCCCGTCCCGGACCCGTGGCTGAGCCGGGCGTGCGCGGGTCCGTGCGGGGCCCGCGGCGCGAGCCGCTCGCCCTGAAGGACATCGTGCTGATGGTCGTGCTCGGGGTGGTCTTCGGCTTCCTGTACTGGGCGCTGGTGCAGGCGTGGAACGGGCTCGCGGTCCTCATGGGGCCGGCCGGCGACCTGGCGCAGCACGTGCTGCTGGGCGGGTGGCTGCTGGTCGCGCCGATCGCGCTCGCGATCATCCGCCGGCCCGGGGTCGGGGTGCTCGCCGAGGTGCTGGCGTCCGTCGTCGAGGTCGTGTTCCTCGGCTCCCCGGTCGGGCCGCTGCTCGTGGTGGCCGCGCTGCTGCAGGGCCTGGGCAGCGAGATCCCGTTCGCGCTCGGCGGGTACCGCCGGTTCGGCTGGGCGCGGTTCGCCGTGTCGGGGCTGCTGGGCGCGAGCCTGGTCTTCGTCTGGTCGGCGTTCCGGTTCGGCTGGTACGGGCAGGACGTGCTGCTGCTGCGGTTCGTGCTGCAGGCGGCCTCCGGGATCCTGCTGGGCGGCCTGCTGGCCAAGGTGGTCGTGGACGCCCTGCACCGCACCGGGGTGCTCGACGGCTACGCGATCGGCCGGGACCACGCCGCCGCGCTCCCCGTCGGGCCGCGCCGTGCGGGCTGACCCCGCGGACGCCGGCGACGTGCTGGTCGTGACCGGGCTCGAGGCGGTGCTCGCGTCCGGCGACGGCATCGGACCGGTCGACCTGCGGCTCGGCCCGGGGGAGCAGGTCCTGGTGCTGGGCCCGAGCGGCGCGGGCAAGTCCACGCTGCTGCGCTGCCTGCACGGTGCCGTCCCGCACGCGGTGCCGGGCCGGGTCACCGGCACCGTCGAGGTCGCGGGCCGCGCGGTCGCCGAGCACGGCGTGGCCGACCTGGCGGAGGTCGTGGGCGTGCTCGCCCAGGACCCGGAGACCGGGGTCTGCCTGCCCGACGTCGCCGACGAGGTCGCGTTCCCCCTGGAGAACCTCGGGGCGGACCCGGTGACGATCGGGCCCGCGGTGACGGCCGCGCTGGCCGCGACCGGCGCGGCGCACCTGGCCGGGCGCCGCACCGACGGGCTGTCCGGGGGCGAGCTGCAGCGGGTCGCGCTGGCGGCGACGGTCGTCACCGCCCCGCGGCTGCTGCTGCTGGACGAGCCGACGTCGATGCTGGACGCGGACGGCGTCGCGGCGGTGCGTGCCGCGCTCGGCGCGGCCCGGGACGCGACCGGCGCCGCGTGCGTGCTGGTCGAGCACCGGCTGGACGACCTGGCGGGGGACGCCGGGCTCGCCGCGCTGCCGGCGCGCTGGGTCGTGCTCGACCGCGCGGGTCGCGTCACCCACGACGGGCCGGCCGACCGCGTGGCCGCGCAGGCCGGTCCCGAGCTGCTGGCACGCGGCTGCTGGCTGCCGCTGGACGTCGAGCTGGCGGCGGTGCTCGGCGGCCCCGTCGGGTCGCCGGAGCACCGGCGCGAGCTCCTGGCGCTGGCGGCGGCGCCGCCGCGGACCCCCGCACCCGACGCCGCCGACCCGCCCCCGCCCGGTCCCGTCCTCGCGGCCCGCGGGGTCGCGGTCGCGCCGCCGCACCGCCGGACGTACCGGCGGGCACCCGCACCGGCGCCGGTGCTGCGGGACGTCGACCTGACGCTGCGCGTGGGCGAGGTGGTCGCGCTCGTGGGTCCGAACGGCGCCGGCAAGTCCACCCTGCTCGCGTGCCTCGCGGGGTTGCTGGACCCGGTCGCCGGCACCGTCGAGGGCCCGCGTGCCGGTCTGGTCCTGCAGAACCCCGAGCACCAGCTCGCCGCGGGCACCGTCCGGGCCGAGGTCGCCGTCGGCCTGCCCGCCGGGCCGGCCACCGAGCGGCGGGTGGCGGCGGCGCTCGCGGAGTTCGACCTCACCGCGCTCGCGGAGCGGGACCCGCACCGGCTGTCCGGCGGTCAGCAGCGGCGGCTGAGCCTGGCCGCGATGCTCGTGCACGACCGCCCGTTCCTGCTCGCCGACGAGCCGACGTTCGGGCTCGACCGGCACGCGACGGGTCACGCGCTGCGGGCGCTGACCGCCGCGGCACGGGCCGGCCGGGGCGTGCTGTTCTCGTGCCACGACCTGCGCGCGGTCGCCTCCTGCGCGGACCGGGTCCTGGTGGTGGCGGGGGGCCGGCTGGTCGCGGACGTCGACCCGCACGCCCTGCTGCGGGACCAGGACCTGCTGGCGACCGCGCGGCTGCGGCCCTCCCGGCTGCTGCGCTGGCTCGCCGAGGGGGTCGACGACGCGGCCCGGCTCCGGGACGCGCTGGCGGCCCTCGACGCGCGGGCGGGCGCGCGACCGCCGGTGCCGGTCCCGTGACGCCGCTGGCGGCGCGGAACCCCACGGTGAAGCTGGCGCTGCTCACCGCGGTGTCCGTGGTGACGCTCGCCCTGCTCGACCCGGTCACGCTGGCGGTGCTGTACCTGCTCGGGCTGGCGGCGGCACGCTGGGCCGCGGGCGTGCGGGGCCGGACGCTGTGGCTGGCGCAGGTGCCGTTCTGGACGTTCGGCCTCGGGGTGCTGCTGGTGAACGGCGTGAGCCGACCGGGGGAGCCGCTGCTCCCCGGGTCCGCCCTGCCGCTGTCACGCGAGGGCGTGCTGGTCGGGGCGGCGCTGGCGGCGCGCGGGCTGGTGATCGGGGTCGGCACGGTCGCGTTCCTGGCGAGCACGCCGCCGCGCGACCTCATGGTGAGCCTGACCCAGCACGCGCGGCTCAGCCCGCGCTACGCCTACGCGCTGCTCGCGGGGCACCGGATGCTCGCCGGGCTGCCGGCCCGCTGGACGACGATCCGGACCGCGCAACTCGTCCGCGCCCCGCTCGGGCGCGACGGTCGCCCGCGGAGCGGGTGGCGCGACCTGGCGCGCTCGGCGTTCGCGCTGCTGGTGTCCGCCGTGCGGGCGTCGGAGCGGGTGGCGCTCGCGCTGGAGTCGCGCGGGCTGTCGACCAGCCCCCGTACCCTCTGGCGGCCGGTGCCGCTCGGTCCGCGGGACGCGCTGCTGGCCGTCGTCGTGCTCGGGGCGGTCGCCGTGGTCGTGCTGGCGGGCCGCCTGCTCGCGGGGTGAGGTCGGCGGGGTGAGGCCGCGGTGGCGTCAGAGCGCCAGGCCGACCAGGGTGCCGACGCCGTAGGTGACCGCCATCGCCAGCGAGCCGCCGACCACGTTGCGCAGCACCGCGCGACCCGCCGGGGCGCCGCCGAGGCGGGCGCTCACCGAACCGGTGACGACCAGCGCCAGCACTACGGCGGCGAAGGTCGCGACGACGCGCCCCGACCCCCACGGCGCGAGCACGACCAGCAGCGGGACCAGCCCGCCGACGACGAACGCCACCAGCGACGCGAGCGCCGCGTGCCACGGGTTGGTCAACCCCTCCTCGGCGTCCCGCAGGCCGTGCGCCCGCAGCACCCGCTCGGCGTCGCGCTGGCTGCTGACCGACACGTACTCGCCGGCGGCCATCGACAGCGCGCCGGCGACCAGCGCGGCGACGCCTGCGATCACCATCGCGGAGGTCCCGGTGGCGGCGCCCGCGACACCCACCACGGTCGCGGCCACGGAGACGATGCCGTCGTTCGCGCCGAGCACGCCGGCGCGCAGCCAGTTGAGCCGCTCGGCCGTGGGCGGCGCGAAGCCGGTGGACGACCCCGTCGAGGCCGGACCGCCGTCGGTAGGGGGGACCGCGACGGCCCGGCGCTGGGGGCCGCGCCCGTCGGCCGGCGCCTCCTCGGACGTCGGACGGCCCGTCGTCAGGACGGTGCGGTCGCGGTCCAGGAGGTCGGTCGACGGAGCGTTCATACCTCCACGGTAGGCCGGTCCGCGCACCCTGTCATCACAGGAAAGGCTGGCCTGACCTGCGCAAACACAGGTATGGCTACCCTCATTCGGTCGTCCGTGTCAGAAAACCGCAGGTCAGAGCGGGCCGACGTCCAGCACCCGCAGCACGACCTCGCCGGCGGCGTCGGACGCGGGCAGGTCGACCAGGGCGTCGATGCGCCAGTCGTGGTCGCCGGCCGGGTCGTCGAGCAGCTGGCGGACGAACCAGAGGTCCCCGCGGGCGCCCGCCTCGCCGTGCGCAGCGGGCCGCTGGTCGACCTGGAACAGCGCCGGGCCGCGGGCGGCGGCCCCGGTGAGGATCTCGTCGTGGTCGTCGTAGAACGGGTCCAGCGCGTCGCCCCACCGGTCCGCCGTCCACGGCTCGTCGGCCGCGTCCAGGTCCCGCAGCGCCGCCAGGGCGGGGTAGGCCTCGCGCGCGGCGAGGTCGACCCGGCGGAACAGCGCGCCGCGGACCAGCGCGCGGAACACCCGCGCGTTGGTCGTGATCGGCGGGGGCGCGTCGTCCTCGGGCCGGGACTCGGTGACCGTCGCGTCGTCGAGGTCCTCCGGGTGCGCGAGCCGCTCCCACTCGTCCAGCAGGCTCGAGTCCGTGCGGCGCACCAGGTCGCCGAGCCACTCGATGATCTCGTGCAGCTCCTCGGTGCGGGCGTCCTCGGGCACCGTCTGCCGCAGGGCGCGGAACGCGTCGGCGAGGTAGCGCAGCAGCACGCCCTCGGTGCGGTCCAGCTGGTACAGCGACACGTACTCCGCGAACGTCGCGGCGCGCTCGTGCATCTCCCGGACCACCGACTTGGGGGAGAGCTCGTGGTCGGCCACCCACGGGTTGGTCTGCTTGTAGATCGCGAACGACGCGCCCAGCAGCTCGGCGAGCGGCCGCGGGTACGTCACGTCCTCGAGCAGCGCCATCCGCTCCTCGTACTCGATGCCGTCGGCCTTCATCGCGGCGACGGCCTCGCCGCGGGCCTTGTTCTGCTGCGCGGCGAGCACCTGGCGCGGGTCGTCCAGCGTGGCCTCGATGACGGAGACGACGTCGTGCGCGTAGCCGGGGTCCTCGATGTCCAGCAGGTCCAGCGCGGCGTACGCGAACGGGGACAGCGCCTGGTTCAGTGCGAACGTCGGCGGGACGTCGACGGTGAGCCGGACCGTGCGCCGCAGCCGCTCCGGGCCGGGGCCGTCGTGCACGACCCGCTCGACCACGCCGGCGGCGCGCAGCGACCGGTAGATCGCGACCGCCTGCCGGATCAGCCGGCCGCGGGCCGCCTCCGGCTCGTGGTTGTCGAGCAGCAGGTGCTTCATGGTCTCGACCGGGTCGCCCGTCGGCCGGGCCAGGACGTTGAGCACCATCGCGTGCGTCACCGAGAACGACGACGTCAGAGGCTCGGGCTCGGCGTCCCGCAGGCGCTCGAACGTCTTGTCGGTCCAGTTGACCATCCCGGGCGGCGCCTGCTTGCGGACGATCTTCTTGAGCTTCTTCGGGTCGTCGCCGGCCTTGGCCAGGGCCTTGCGGTTCTCGATCACGTGCTCCGGCGCCAGCACCAGCACCTCGCCCGTGGTGTCGTAGCCCGCGCGGCCCGCGCGCCCGGCGATCTGGTGGAACTCGCGGGCGGACAGGTGCCGCATCCGGGTGCCGTCGTACTTGACCAGCGAGGTCAGCAGCACCGTGCGGATCGGCACGTTGATGCCGACGCCGAGGGTGTCCGTGCCGCAGACGACGCGCAGCAGGCCCTTCTGGGTCAGCCGCTCGACGACCCGGCGGTACTTGGGCAGCATGCCCGCGTGGTGCACGCCGACGCCGTGCCGCAGCAGCCGGGACAGGGTCTTCCCGAACCCCGGGCCGAACCGGAAGTCGCCGAGCTCGGCGGCGATCACGTCGCGCTGCTCCCGGCTGGCGAGCGTCGTCGACAGCAGCGCCTGCGCGCGCTCGACGGCCTCCTTCTGCGTGAAGTGCACGACGTACACGGGGGAGCGGCCGGTCTGGACCAGCATCTCCAGCAGCTCGTGCAGCGGCTCCACCTCGTAGGTGAACGACAGCGGCACCGGCCGCTCCGCGCCCGCGACCACGGAGACGGGCACGTCGGTGCGCCGCTCCAGGTCCTCGGCGAAGAACGACACGTCGCCGAGCGTCGCCGACATCAGCAGGAACTGGGCCCGCGGCAGCTCCAGCAGCGGCACCTGCCACGCCCAGCCGCGCTGCGGGTCGGAGTAGAAGTGGAACTCGTCCATGACGACCTGGCCGACGTCCGCGCCCGGCCCCTGCCGCAGCGCCAGGTTGGCCAGGATCTCGGCGGTGCAGCAGATGATCGGCGCGTCCGGGTTCACCGCCGAGTCGCCGGTCATCATGCCGACGTTGGCGGAGCCGAACGCCTCGACCAGGGCGAAGAACTTCTCGCTGACCAGGGCCTTGAGCGGCGCGGTGTAGTACGTGCGGCGGCCCTGGGCGAGCGCCACGAAGTGCGCGGCGGTCGCCACCAGGGACTTCCCGGACCCGGTCGGCGTCGACAGGATGACGTGCGAGCCGGTGACCAGCTCCAGCAGCGCCTCGTCCTGGTGCGGGTACAGCGTCAGGCCGGAGTCCTCCGCCCAGCCGGTGAAGGCGGCGTAGAGGGCGTCGGCGTCCTGGGGGTCCGCCGGGACCCGGTCGGCGAGGGTCGGGCGGGAGGCAGGCACCGGCTGATCCTTTCACGCCGGGAGCGCCCCTACAGTGGGCGACCATGAGCACCGCCGAGAGCACGCCCCCCGCCGTCGAGATGTGGACGGACGGTGCCTGCAAGGGCAACCCCGGTGTCGGCGGCTGGGGCGCGCTGCTCCGGGCGAACGGGCACGAGCGCGAGCTGTTCGGCGGCGAGGCGACCACCACCAACAACCGGATGGAGCTGCGCGCGGTCATCGAGGGCCTGCGCGCGCTCAACCAGCCGTGCCGCGTCGACCTGCACGTGGACTCGCAGTACGTGATGAACGGCGTGCAGAAGTGGATCGCCGGCTGGAAGCGCAACGGCTGGCGCACGTCCGACAAGAAGCCGGTCAAGAACCAGGACCTGTGGCAGGCGCTGGACGCCGAGGTCGCGCGGCACGCGGTGGTCTGGCACTGGGTCAAGGGCCACGCCGGCGACCCGGGCAACGAGCGCGCCGACCAGCTCGCGAACAAGGGCGTCGACGAGGTCCGCGCGGGCTGACCCGCCCGGCCGGGTCCGCCGGGCGCTGCCCGCCACCCGCTGCACGCGCCCCGGCCGGCCTGCTCCGTCCACTCCAGCCCCTGCCCTCCGGGGCGCGACCGGCGTCGAGTGTCCAGAAACCCGGGGACATCTCGGGACAGAGCGCACGGGTTGGTGGACACTCGACGAGCCGCGCCGGCCGGTGGGGGTGTGCGCGGAGGTGCTGAGCGCGCGAGGGTGCGCGCGGAGGCGCTGCGCGCGGCGCGCGCGGGGGCACGGCGCCTCGCAGGGCGCGCGTGCACGCAGGCGTTCCGCTGGTGGTCCAGACCAGTTACAGTCGGTCCCGTGCCCAGCGCCGGGCACACCCGCTCGTACCGGAGGTCGCACGCATGGAACGGTCCGTCGTCGTCGCCATCGCGGAGGGGCTGCACGCCCGCCCCGCCGCCCTGTTCGTCGCGGAGGCCGGCAAGCAGCCGGTCCCGGTCACCGTCCGCAAGGGCGACGCCGCCCCGGTCCAGGCCGCGAGCATCCTCGGGGTCATGACCCTGGGCGCCGCGGCGGGGGAGACCGTGGTGCTGGCCACCGAGGCCGACGGTCCGGAGGCCGAGGCCTCGCTGGACGCGCTGGAGAAGTTCCTGCTGCAGACCGAGATCGCGTAGCGCTCGCACGACGACGGCCCCGGCGCACCTCGCGTGCACCGGGGCCGTCGTCATGCGGCGACCTACAGGCCGAGCTCGGCCAGCACCGGCAGGGCGTCCCGCACCGCGGCACGCCCGTCGGCCGGGGTCCGTGCCGCCAGGGCCAGTGCCGCCACCCGGCGGCAGTCCGCCAGCGTGACCGACGCCAGCACCGCCGCGACGTCGGCGAGCGCGCGGGGCGTCATCGACAGCGACGTGACGCCGAGCCCGACCAGCACGGGCGCGAGCGCCGGGTCGGCGGCAGCCTCGCCGCAGACGCCGACGGGGCGGTCCTGCTCGTCCCCGCCGCGGCAGGTCGCCGCGACCAGCGCCAGCACCGCCGGCTGCCACGGGGTCGACAGCGCCGCGAGGTCCGCCAGCTCGCGGTCGGCCGCCATCGCGTACTGGGTCAGGTCGTTGGTGCCGAGGCTCGCGAACCGCGCGTGCTCCAGGACGGCGCCGGCGCACAGCGCGGCCGCCGGCACCTCGACCATGACGCCCGCCTGCGCGAGCCCGTGGGCGGCGCACAGCCGGACGAACGCCTCGGCCTCGTCCGGGGTCGCGACCATCGGCGCCATCACCCAGACCTCGGCCTGCTCGGCGGCCGCCGCGGTCGCGATCGCCTGCAGCTGCCGGTCCAGCACCTCGGGGTGCCGGGCGGCGGTGCGCAGCCCGCGGACGCCGAGCGCCGGGTTCGGCTCGCCGGCGGCGGTGACGAACGGCAGCGGCTTGTCGGCGCCGGCGTCGAGCGTGCGGACGACGACCTTGCGTCCCGGGAACGCGGCCAGCACGGAGCGGTAGGCCTCGACCTGCTCGGCGACGGAGGGCTCCTCGGTGCGGCCGAGGAAGCAGAACTCGGTGCGGAACAGGCCCACGCCCTCGGCGCCGGCGTCCGCGGCGGCGCGCGCCCCCGACGGGTCGGCGACGTTGGCCAGCAGCTGCACGCGGTGCCCGTCGGCGGTGGCGCCCGGGCCGCTGAACGACCGGGCCCGCCGGGCGGCGGCGCGCTCGACCGCCGCGAGGTCGTCGGGGGACGGCGACCGCAGGACCTCGCCCGCGGAGCCGTCGACGACGACCGTCTCCCCGTCCGCCAGCGCGGCGGCGTCCGGTGCCGCGACCACGGCGGGGATGCCGAGCGCGCGGGCCAGGATCGCGGTGTGCGAGGTGGGCCCGCCGCCGACCGTGACGATGGCGACGACCTGCGCCGGGTCCAGCGTGGCGGTGTCGGCGGGGGCGAGGTCGTGCGCGACGAGCACGAAGGGGTGCCCCGGGTCCGGCACGCCGGGCGGCCGGACACCGGTGAGCCGGGCGACGACCCGGTCCCGGATGTCGGCGACGTCGCGGGTGCGCTCGGCCATGTACCCGCCGAGCGCCGCGAGCTGGTCGATGACGACCCCGGCGGCCTCCCAGACCGCGCGCTCGGGGGTGCTGCCGGCGGTCCGGACGCGGCGGGCGGCGTCGGCGGCGAGCGCCGGGTCGGCGGCCATCGCGGCGGCGACGGTCAGCACCTCCGCCGCCGTGCCGGTGGCGCCGGCCGCGGCGGCGGCCAGGTCGGCCTGCACGCCGGCGGTCGCGGCGTCGATCGCCGCCACGGCCGCCTCGACGTCCGTGCCCGGTGCCACGGTCGCCACCGGCGGCTCGGCGACGGGCGCCGGCATGGTCGCGACCACGCCGGCGCCCGTCCCGGGGCTGACCCCGACGCCGTGCAGGACGACCGTCACGCGGTGCCCTCGGTGCGGCCCGTGGCGTGCCGGCCCGGGTCGTCGGCGCGGGACTCCACGCGGGCGGCGGGGACGGAGGCGACCGGCTCGTCGGCGGGGACCGTGTCGGCGGGGACGGTGTCGCCCGCGCCCGCGCCCTCGGCGACGGGGTCGTCCTCGCGTCCGGGCGTCTTGAAGTTGAACTTCAGGATCATGAACCGGAACAGGAAGTAGTAGACGACCGCGTAGCCGAGACCGATCACGATGAGCAGCAGCGGCTGCTCGGCGATCCGGAAGTTCAGCAGGTAGTCGATGGCTCCCGCGGAGAACCCGAACCCGCTGCGGATGTCGAGCGCGTTCACCAGGGCCATCGAGGTGCCGGTCAGCACCGCGTGGATCGCGTACAGCGGGTAGGCCACGTAGACGAACGCGAACTCGAGCGGCTCGGTGACGCCGGTGACGAACGCGACGAGCGCGGCGGAGCCCATGATGCCGGCGATGACCTTGCGGTTCTTCTTCTTGGCGGTGTGCACGATCGCCAGCGCGGCGGCGGGGAGCGCGAACATCATGATCGGGAAGAAGCCGGTCATGAAGGTGCCCGCGGTCGGGTCGCCGTGCAGGAAGCGGGCGATGTCGCCGTTCCAGGTCTGGCCGTCCGCGTCGTACGAGCCGAACTGGAACCACGGCAGCGAGTTGAGCAGGTGGTGCAGGCCGAACGGCAGCAGCAGCCGGTTGAGCGTGCCGAACACGAACGCGCCGATGATGGTCGAGCCGGTGACCCAGTCGCCGACGGCCGTGAACCCGGCGTCGAAGGCGGGGTAGATGAGCGCCGCGACCACGGCGATCAGCACGGCGACGCCCGCCGTGATGATCGGCACGAACCGGCGGCCGCCGAAGAACGCCAGGTAGGCGGGCAGCTTGATCCGGTAGAACCGCTGGTAGAGCAGGGCGGCGGTGAGGCCGATGACGATGCCGCCGAGCACGCCGTAGTTGATGAGCTCCTGGACCTCGCCCTCGCCGGCCCGGTCCAGGACGTACGGGGACAGGGCGTCGGTCACGCCGGTGAAGACCAGGTAGCCGATGACGGCGGCCAGTGCGGTGGAGCCGTCGGACTTGCGGGCGTAGCCGATGGCAACGCCGAGCGCGAAGAGCAGCGGCAGGTTGCCGAGCAGCGCGTTGCCGGCCGCGGCCAGGACGTCGGCGACGGGCAGCATCCACTCGGCGTTCCGGCCGACGCCCTCGGCGCCGAGCATGTCGGACTGCCCGAGCCGCAGCAGCAGGGCCGCGGCGGGCAGCGAGGCGATCGGGAGCATCAGGGAGCGGCCCACGCGCTGCAGCTGCGCGAGCCCGGGGATGCCCCGCTTGGGGGTGTCGACCGTGGTGGCGGACATGGTCACTCCTCGTCGAGAGAGGTGCAGGGGGAGGGTCCGCCGGGGGTCCGGCGGGTGTGTGCACCCGGTGGGGGAAGTGCGGCACTTGCGTGGTCGCCGTCGAGTCCGGCAAGTTGTCTGGACCAGTTGCGGTCAGAGTGGTCTAGACCGGAAGATGTGTCAAGGACCACATCGGCGGCCGTGCAGACGCTCCGTCGACCCGCGGGTGGTGCGGACGACGACGACCGAGGTGGGAGGGTGAGGCCGTGCACGCCGAGCAGCCCCGACCCCCGCGTGGTGCCCACAAGTACCAGGAGGTCCGGTCGTTCCTGGTGGACCTGGTGGAGCGCGAGCTGCTCGTCGGCGACGCGATCCCGTCCGAGCGCACGCTGTGCGAGCGCTTCGGGGTCTCCCGGATGACGGTCCGCCAGGCGGTCGACGCGCTGGTCGGCGAGGGTCTGCTGGTCCGCGAGCAGGGCCGCGGCACGTTCGTGGCCCCGCAGCGCATGGACTTCGAGATGCGCCTGACCACGTTCGGCGAGGAGATGCGCCGCCGCGGGATGCGCCCGGAGACGCGGGTGCTCGGCGTCGGCACGGTCCCCGCGTCCGCCGACGCCGCCGACGCGCTCGGCACCGTCGTCGGCGCCCCGCTGCACCACCTGCGCCGCGTCCGGTACGCCGACGGCTCGCCGATGAGCATCGAGCAGCACTGGGTCGCGGTCGCGCTCGTGCCCGACCTGCTGGCCGACGGGCCGCCGGTGAGCATGCACGACGCCCTGCGCGCCGTCGGCCTGGAGCCGTCCTGGGGCGAGGAGACGCTGACCGCCTCCGACGCCACGGACGAGGAGGCCGCGCTGCTCGACCTGCGCACCAGCCGGGCGGTGCTGCGCGCCACGCGTCGCACCTTCAGCGCGGACGCCCCGGCCATGTACTCGCGGGCCTGCTACCGCGGCGACCGGTACAGCGTCTGGGTGCCGCTCAGCGCCCCCGGGCCGGCACTCGTGCCGCGCGGGCGGGCCGACGAGGGCGAGCGCGAGACCGAGACCGTGGGGGCCCAGCCGTGAACGAGAGGAGTCACCGGATGACGCGTCACGGGACCGAGCAGGCGGCGGCGATCCTCGCCGGGCTCGGCGGCGTGGGCAACATCGACGAGATCGAGCCGTGCACCACGCGGCTGCGCTCGCTGGTCAAGGAGCCGTCCAGGGTCGACGCCGCGGCCCTGCGCGCCGCCGGCGCGTTCGGGGTCATGGTGTCCGGCCGGGTGGTGCAGGTGGTGATCGGCCCGAGCGTCGACACCCTCGCCACCGACCTGGAGGACCTGATGTGACGGCCCCCGACCACCACTGAACTCACACACCGGCTGAGCCACGAAGGAGATCACCATGAGCAAGGCAGAGCAGATCCTCGCCGGACTGGGCGGGGACGCCAACATCATCGACCTGGAGCCCTGCATCACGCGCCTGCGCGTCGAGGTCGAGGACCCGTCGAAGGTCACCGAGGCCACCCTGAAGGCGGCCGGCGCGATCGCCGTCATGCAGCAGGGCACCGTCGTCCAGGTCATCGTCGGCCCGGAGGCGGACACGCTGGCCTCCGACATCGAGGACCTGCGCTGATGGCGCTGACCGTCCTGGCCCCGGTGGCCGGGGTCGTGCACGCGCTCGCGGACGTGGACGACCCGGTGTTCGCCGGGGAGATCGTCGGGCCGGGGCTCGCCGTGCAGCCCGACGCGGCGTCCGGGGCGGGCCGCACGGTCGTCGCCCCCGTCGCCGGCACCGTGGCCAAGCTGCACCCGCACGCGTTCGTGCTGCTCGCCGAGGGCGGCCGGGGCGTGCTGGTGCACCTCGGCATCAACACGGTGCAGCTCGGCGGCGAGGGCTTCACGCTGCACGTCGCCGAGGGCGACACCGTCACGCCGGGGCAGCTGCTGGTCGAGTGGGACCCGGCGGCCGTCGAGGCCGGCGGCCGGTCGGCGATCTGCCCGGTCGTCGGGCTCGAGGCGGCGCCCGAGTCGCTGACCCGGCTGGCCGAGCCCGGCACCCGCGTGTCCCCGGGGGACCCGCTGCTGTCCCTCGCCTGAGGGCTGCGCCCGTCCGGGGCGGGGCCGACGTCCCGCCCCGGGCGCGCCGCGCGGGTCGATGATGGGGCCATGCCGACCCGACCGACCACGCGGGACCTGCTGCGGACGCTGCCCGCGCTCACCGGCGACCTCGCGGAGGTCGACCCGTACGCGCTGCCCGCCGACCCGGTCGAGGCGTTCGAGAGCTGGTTCGCCGACGCGGTCGCGGCCGGCGTCCCCGAGCCGCACGCGGTCACGCTGGCGACCGCCGGTCGCGACGGCGTGCCGAGCGCGCGGGTCGTGCTGCTCACCGACGTCGCCGAGGGCGCGTGGGTGTTCGCCACCGACGCCCGGTCCGCCAAGTCGCGGGAGCTCGCGGCCAACCCGCACGCGGCGCTGACCTTCTACTGGCAGGCCCTGGGGCGCCAGGTGCGCGTCTCGGGCCGCGCGCACGCCCTGGACGCCGCCACCAGCGCGGCGGACTTCCTGCGCCGCTCGCCCAGCTCGCGCGCCGCGTCCCTGGCCTCGCGGCCGGGGGAGCAGCTGACGTCGGCCGCCCAGCTGGCGGACGCGGTGGTCGAGGCGCGGGCCCGGGTCGACCGGGAGCCCGGGCTCGTGCTGCCGACGTGGCAGCTCTGGGCGGTGCGCCCGGACGAGGTCGAGCTCTGGCAGGGCGTGTCCGACCGCACGCACCTGCGGGTCCGGTATTCCCGGGCCGGCGACCGGTGGGACCGGCGCCTCGACTGGCCCTGAGCCCGCGGCCTCAGGCGGCGGGGGCCCGCGCCGGCAGCTCGTCCGGCGACACGTCCGCGGCCCGCGCCGCGAGCCCGTGCAGCAGCCGCTCGAGCGGCCCCCGGCCGAACGCCGCGCGCCACAGCCAGCACGCCGCGAGGGTGCACCCGAGGAACGCCAGCCAGGTGCCGGTGTCCGGCTCCCACACCACCGACGACCCCAGCGCCGCGATCGCGACCAGCTGCACCGTGTAGGCGGTGAGCGCCAGCGCGCCGGTCGCCGCCACGGGCGCCACCAGCGCGGGCACGGCGTCGGCCACGAGCAGGCACAGCGCCAGCACGGCGAGCCCGACGCCGGTGTTCGCCACCACCTCCAGCACCGAGCTGGAGTGCGGCTCCGTGGTGACGAGCGCGACCAGCGCCTCGTCGGCGGCGAGCACCCGGGTGAGCAGCGCCGACAGCGCGTGCCCCACGACCGCCAGGGCCACGCCGGCGCCGAGCAGCCGCAGCCGGACGCCGCGGTCGCGCAGGTCCATCCGCCCGACGGCGAGCCCCACCAGCACGTAGGCGAACCAGACGACGGCCGGGTAGAAGTCACCGACGAGGAGGTCGGTGTACGCGCGCCCCGGCAGGCGGAGGAGGACCGGCTGCAGCGCGAGGTGCAGCACCGGGCCGATCGCCGCGACGGCGGCCGCGCCCGCCAGCAGCCTGCGCGGGTCCGCGCCGAGCAGCGGCACCGTCGCGGCGAACAGCACGGCGTACGTCGGCAGGATCACCGCGATCGGCGTGCCGAGCAGCAGGACCGCGACGCCGATGCCGAGCACGGCGAACGCCCGCACCAGCACCTTGGTCCGGGCGAGCGCGCGCCGGGTCCCGGCGACCGGCGCGGACCCGCCGGAGATCAGGGCGACCGAGACCCCGGACAGCAGCACGAACAGCGCGGCCGACCGCCCGTCCGCCACCTGCGCCAGCGACCACGGCCACGGGTCGTCGGGCCCGCCGGGGCCCACGTGCGCCGTGAGCATGCCCAGCACCGCCAGGCCGCGGGCGACGTCCACCCCGGTGATCCGCTGCATGCCGCCACGCTAGCGGCCGGACCTGGGGGACGCGGTGTCTCGCTGAGCGGGACGGAACGTACCGGGGAGTGGAACGCAGCGCGTCGGCGCCCCTACAGTCGAGAGGTGACCGACACGCACCCGGCCGAGGTCTACACCCACGGCCACCACGACAGCGTGCTGCGCTCCCACCGGTGGCGCACCGCGGAGAACTCGGCGGCCTACCTGCTGCCCGCCCTGCAGCCCGGCCACCGCCTGCTCGACGTGGGCTGCGGCCCGGGCAACCTGACCCTCGACCTCGCCGCGCGGGTCGCCCCCGGCGAGGTGGTCGGGGTCGACCGGTCCGAGCGCGTGGTCGAGATCGCGCGCGCGGCGGGTGACGCCGCGGGGACGCCGAACGTGACCTTCCGGGCGGCGGACGCCTACGCGCTGCCGTTCGACGACGCCAGCTTCGACGTCACGCACGCGCACCAGCTGCTCCAGCACCTGGTCGACCCGGTGGCCGCCCTGCGCGAGCTGCGCCGCGTGACCCGCCCCGGCGGCGTGGTCGCGGTGCGCGACGCCGACTACGCCGGGATGACCTGGTTCCCGGCCTCGCCGACGCTCGACGAGTGGTCCGCGCTCTACCACGAGGTCACCCAGGCCAACGGGGCCGAGGCCGACGCGGGCCGCCGCCTGCAGTCCTGGGTGCTCGCGGCCGGCTACGACCCCGACGCCGTCGTCGCCACCGCGGGCGTGTGGAGCTACGCCTCCGCCGAGGACCGCACGTGGTGGGCCGGCCTGTGGGCCGAGCGCTGCGTCGCCTCCGACTTCGCGCACCAGGCGGTCGCGCACGGGCTGGCCGACGAGGTGGGGCTCGAGCAGCTCGCCGCGGGCTGGCGCGAGTGGGGCGAGGCGCCCGACGGGTGGTTCGCGGTGCTGCACGGCGAGGTGCTCGCCCGCGTCTGACGGTTAGGGTGCTCTCGTGCGTATCGCGAGGTTCACCACGGGGGACGACCCCCGCTACGCCCTGGTCGAGGGCGAGCCCGGCTCGGAGCAGCTCGTCGTCATCAGCGGCGACCCGATCTACACCCCGGTCCAGCCGACCGGCGAGCGGATCCCGCTCGGCGACGGCGTCCGGCTGCTGGCCCCGGTGATCCCGCGGTCCAAGATCATCGGCGTCGGGCGCAACTACGTCGACCACGCCGCCGAGATGGGCAACGAGGTGCCGACGGCGCCGCTGCTGTTCCTCAAGCCGAATACCGCCGTGGTCGGTCCGGACGACCCGATCGTGCTGCCGGACTGGACCGAGGAGGTCTCGTACGAGGCCGAGCTCGCCGTCGTCATCGGCAAGGTCACCAAGGACGTCACGCCCGAGCACGCGCTGAGCAAGGTGTTCGGGTTCACCGTCGCCAACGACGTCACCGCCCGCGACGCCCAGCGCACCGACTCGCAGTGGGTCCGGGCCAAGGGCTTCGACTCGTCGTGCCCGATCGGGCCCTGGATCGTGCCCGGGCTGGACGTCGACGACCTCGCCGTGCGCTCGCGGGTCAACGGCGAGACCAAGCAGGACGGCCGCACCTCGCAGATGGTGTTCGACGTCGCCGCGCTCATCTCGTACGTGTCCGAGGTGTTCACCCTGCTGCCGGGCGACATCATCCTCACCGGCACCCCGGCCGGCGTCGGCCTGCTCCAGGAGCGGGACGTCGTCGAGGTCGAGGTCGAGGAGATCGGCACGCTGCGCAACCCGGTGCTGCGCCGGAGCTGACCACGGCCCGCGAGGGTCACGACCCGGAGCCCCTGGCTCCGTGAAGGAGACCCGATGGACCTGCAGGCCGGGCTGGACTGGCTGACCAACGCCCTCTACACCTACTGGCTCGTCTACCTGCTGGTCGGCGTCGGCATCTGGTTCACCGTGCGCACCGGCGTGGTGCAGGTGCGGCTGTTCCCGGCGATGCTGCGCCAGGTCGCCGCGTCCCGCTCCGGTGCCGAGGGCGGCATCTCCTCGTTCCAGGCGTTCGCCGTGGGCCTCGCGTCCCGGGTGGGCACCGGCAACATCGCCGGCGTCGCCGTCGCGCTGACCCTGGGCGGGCCCGGGGCGGTGTTCTGGATGTGGGTCGTCGCCGCCGTCGGCATGGCGACCGCGCTCGTCGAGGCGACGCTCGCCCAGGTGTTCAAGGTCCGCGACCCCGACGGCTCGTTCCGGGGCGGGCCCGCCTACTACATCCAGCGGGGCCTGGGCTCGCGACGCTGGGGCGTCGTGTTCGCCCTGCTGCTGGTCGTGACCTTCGGGTTCGCGTTCAACATGGTGCAGGCCAACACGATCGCGGACACGCTGCAGGCGTCGCACGGCGTCCCGGTGGCGTGGACGGCGGTGGGCCTGATGCTGCTCGCCGCGCCCGTGCTGTTCGGCGGGGTCCGCCGCGTCGCCCGCGTCGCCGAGGTCATGCTGCCGGTGATGGCGGCCGCCTACCTGCTGCTCGCGCTGGTGATCGTGCTGCTGAACGCGTCCACCCTGCCGGAGGTGCTCGGCCAGATCCTCCGCGGGGCGTTCGGCCTGGACAGCGCGCTGGCCGGCACCGCCGGCGGCATCCTGGCGGCGGTGCTGAACGGTGCCAAGCGCGGGTTGTTCTCCAACGAGGCGGGGATGGGCTCGGCGCCGAACGCGGCGGCGACGGCGACGGTGTCGCACCCGGTCAAGCAGGGCCTCGTGCAGTCTCTCGGCGTCTTCGTCGACACGATGCTGGTCTGCTCGGCGACCGCGTTCATCATCCTGTCGGCCGGCCCGGACGTGTACGTCCCGGGCCAGACCGACCAGAGCGCCGGGGCGGCCCTGACGTCCGCGGCCGTCGCCCACGAGCTCGGCACCTGGACCACGTGGCCGATGACGCTGCTGATCTTCGTGTTCGCCTTCAGCTCGGTGCTCGGCAACTACTCGTACGCCGAGGTGAACCTGACGTTCCTCGGCGTCCGCGGGCGCGCGCTCACCACCCTGCGCACCCTGGTGCTGGCCGCCGTCGGGTTCGGCTCGCTGCTCGCGCTCACCACCGTCTGGGCGGTGGCGGACGTCGCGATGGCGCTGATGGCCACGGTCAACCTGGTGGCGATCCTGCTGCTGAGCAGGTGGGCGCTGGGCGCGCTGGCGGACTACCGCCGGGCGGAGGCGGCCGGCACCGAACCGCGGTTCGTCGGGCACGGCAACCCGCTGCTGCCCGGTGACGTCCCGGGCGACGTGTGGGCGCCGGTCGCACCGCGGGTCGGGGTGGCGCCCGACGCTCGCTAGGGTTGGCGTGTGAGTGCTCCTGCCGCGTCCGGCGTCCGTGTCCGCTTCTGCCCCTCGCCGACGGGGACCCCGCACGTCGGGCTGATCCGCACGGCCCTGTTCAACTGGGCCTACGCCCGGCACACCGGCGGCACGTTCGTGTTCCGCATCGAGGACACCGACGCCGCGCGCGACTCCGAGGAGTCCTACCAGCAGCTGCTGGACGCGCTGCGCTGGCTCGGCCTGGACTGGGACGAGGGCGTCGAGGTCGGTGGCCCGCACGAGCCGTACCGGCAGTCGCAGCGGATGGACCTGTACGCCGACGTCGCGCGCCGGCTGGTCGAGGGCGGCTACGCCTACGAGTCCTTCTCGACGCCCGACGAGGTCGAGGCCCGGCACCGTGCCGCCGGCCGGGACCCGAAGCTCGGCTACGACGGCTTCGACCGCGCGCTGACCGACGAGCAGAAGGCCGCCTACCGGGCCGAGGGCCGCGAGGCCGTGCTCCGCCTGCGGATGCCCGACGAGGACGTCACCTTCAGCGACCTGGTGCGCGGCGACGTCACGTTCAAGGCCGGGTCGATCCCGGACTACGTGATCGTGCGCGGCAACGGCCAGCCGCTCTACACGCTGGTGAACCCGGTCGACGACGCGCTGATGGGCATCACGCACGTGCTGCGCGGCGAGGACCTGCTGTCCTCCACCCCGCGGCAGGTCGTGCTGTACCGCGCGCTGCTCGAGCTCGGCGTCGCCACCGTGGTGCCGGAGTTCGGCCACCTGCCGTACGTCATGGGAGAGGGCAACAAGAAGCTCTCCAAGCGGGACCCCGAGTCCAACCTGTTCCTGCACCGCGACCGCGGGTTCACGCCCGAGGGCCTGCTGAACTACCTGTCGCTGCTCGGCTGGTCGATCGGCCCGGACCGGGACATCTTCTCGGTGCCCGAGCTGGTCGAGGCGTTCGACGTGGCCGACGTGAACCCGAACCCCGCGCGGTTCGACCTCAAGAAGGCCGAGGCGATCAACGCCGAGCACATCCGGCTGCTCGCGCCCGAGGACTTCCGCGACCGCCTGGTGCCCTACCTGCACCGCGCCGGCCTCGTCCCCGCCGACTCCTACGCCGACCTGTCCGCCGAGCACCGCGCGCTGCTCGACGCCGGCGCCCCGCTGATCCAGACCCGGGTCACGCTGCTGGGCGAGGTGGAGGGCATGCTCGGCTTCCTGTTCACCGCCGACGACGCCCTGGTCGTCGAGGAGGACGCGCGCGCCGCGCTCAAGGACAGCGCCGCCGACGTCCTCGACGCCGCCACCGCCGCGCTGTCCGCGCTGCCGGAGGACGGGTTCACCACCCAGGCGACCCAGGACGCGCTGCAGGCTGCGCTGGTCGACGGGCTCGGCATCAAGCCGCGGTTCGCGTTCACCCCGCTGCGGGTGGCCGTGTCCGGGCGCCGGGTGTCCCCGCCGCTGTTCGAGTCCCTCGAGATCCTCGGCCGGACGTCCACCCTGGCGCGGCTGGCGGCGCTGCGCGCGTCGCTGTGACCGCCCCGGTCCTGCCCGTCGACGGCGTCCTGTTCGACGTCGACGACACCCTGGTGGACACGCACGGCGCGTTCGCCCAGGCGCTGGCCGCCGTGTCGCGGACCTGGCTGCCCGACCTGGACCCCGCGCGCGACGTCGAGGTGCTGGACCACTGGCGCGCCGACGCCGGCGGCCGGTACCGCGGGTACACGCGCGGCGAGGTGTCGTACCGCGAGCAGCGGATGGCCCGCGCCAACGACCTGCACGCGACGTTCGGCGGGCCGGTGCTGGACGACGCCGCGTACGACGAGTGGAACACCCTGTTCGAGGACCGGTTCACCGGCGCGTGGGCCGCGCACGACGACGCCGCCGCGGTGGTCCGGCACCTGCTCGACGCCGGCATCCGCGTGGGCGCGCTCACCAACGCCGCCACCGAGTACCAGGTGCGCAAGCTCACCCGCGCCGGGCTGATCGACGACGTGCCGATGCTGGTCGGCGTCGACACGCTCGGGTTCGGCAAGCCCGACCCGCGGGTGTTCGCCGAGGCGTGCCGCCGCCTCGGCACGGAGCCGGGGCGCACCGCGTACGTGGGCGACGAGCTCGACGTCGACGCGCGCGCTGCGACGGCCGCCGGTCTGCGGGGCGTGTGGCTGGCGCGGCCGGGGCTCGGGGCGAAGGACGCGAACGCGGGGGAGCCGGCGCCGACGGACGTGGTCATCCGGTCGCTGGCCGAGCTGCCGGACGTGCTCGGGCTCTGACGCGGGCCAGGCCGCGTCAGCCGGCCTCAGGGCGCACGCGAGCGGCCGGTTTGGAGCGTGCCGGTCTCTCCGGTAATGTTCTCCGTCGGCAAGGCGTCCGTGCGGCGCCCGCCCCTCCACCCGCTTCCCGGCGCCCCGCGCGCCGGTCGGTGCTGGTCGGAAGGTCGGGTAAAGTAAGGCAAGCAATGCCATTGGGGTATGGTGTAATTGGCAGCACGAGTGATTCTGGTTCACTTAGTCTAGGTTCGAGTCCTGGTACCCCAGCAAGGTTTCTCCAGAAGGTCCGACCGGGCCGATTTGAAGAGGCCGAGCAGGATGCAGTACAGTAAGACCCGGTCAAGCCGCTCCGGCGGTGAGATCGTCCAGGCCCCCATCGTCTAGAGGCCTAGGACGCCGCCCTCTCACGGCGGTAACAGGGGTTCGAATCCCCTTGGGGGTACATCGAGAAAGGCCGGTCACCGCGAGGTGACCGGCCTTTCTGCTGTCCCCGGGCTCACGCGGCCCGCCGGGGTACCGAGGTCGAGGGGTTGTCGGCCTCAGGCGGGCGCAAACCCTCGACCTCACCGCAAAGCCTCGACCTCGCCGCAGCTCGGCCAGGTGCCGAGGTCGTCACACGTGCGCGAGGTCGTCACTCGTGTGTGACGACCTCGCGCAGGTATGACGACCTCGCCGGAGGGGGAGCGGGCTGAGCGCGCTCGGCCCGCCGGGCGGGGCGGACCCGACCGGCGCGCGGGGTCACTCCGCGGTGCGGCGAAGGACCTCCGTGAGGCGGTTGGCGGCGGAGACGACCGCGGCGGCGTGCAGCCGGCCGGGCTGGCGGCTCAGGCGCTCCACGGGTCCGGAGATGGACACCGCCGCGACGACGCGCCCCGACTGCCCGCGGACGGGGGCGCTGACCGACGCGACGCCGAGCTCGCGCTCGGAGACGGACTGCGCCCAGCCCCGCCGGCGCACGCCGGACAGGATCGTCGCGGTGAACTTGGCGCCCTGCAGCCCGCGGTGCAGCCGGTCCGGCTCCTCCCAGGCGAGCAGGATCTGCGCCGCGGAGCCCGCGCCCATGGTCAGCGTGGCGCCGACGGGGATCGAGTCGCGCAGGCCGATCGGCCGCTCGGCGGCGGCCACGCAGATGCGCTGGTCGCCCTGCCGGCGGTAGAGCTGCGCGCTCTCGCCCGTGTGGTCGCGCAGCGCGGCGAGCACGGGGCCTGCGGCCGCGAGCAGCCGGTCCTCGCCGGCGGCGCTGGCCAGCTCGGTCAGGCGCGGGCCGAGCACGAACCGGCCCTGCATGTCGCGCCCCACCAGGCGGTGGTGCTCCAGCGCGACGGCCAGGCGGTGGGCCGTCGGACGGGCAAGATGGGTGGCGTTGACCAGCTGCGCGAGCGTGGCGGGTCCGGCCTCAAGTGCGTTGAGGACCGAGGCGGCCTTGTCCAAGACGCCGACTCCGCTAGAGTTGTCCATAGGTCGATATTGGCGTCTCGCTCACTGAGACGCAAGTGCGACACCCAGACAGGCTCCGGCGGCCCCCACCGCCGGACCGAGCGGAGAGGACACCCGACATGGCGGGCACCCTGGCGGAGAAGGTGTGGGAGAACCACATCGTGCGGCGCGGCACGGACGGCGCGCCCGATCTGCTCTACATCGACCTGCACCTCGTGCACGAGGTCACCAGCCCCCAGGCGTTCGAGGGGCTGCGGCTCGCCGGGCGCCCCGTGCGGCGGCCGGACCTCACGCTCGCCACGGAGGACCACAACACCCCGACGCTGGACATCGACCGGCCGATCGCGGACACGACCTCGCGCACCCAGATCCAGACGCTGCGGAACAACGCGCAGGAGTTCGGCGTCCGCCTGCACTCGCTCGGCGACGCCGACCAGGGGATCGTGCACCAGGTCGGTCCGCAGCTGGGTCTGACGATGCCGGGCCTGACGGTCGTGTGCGGCGACTCGCACACCTCCACGCACGGCGCGTTCGGCGCGCTGGCGTTCGGCATCGGCACGTCGGAGGTCGAGCACGTGCTCGCCACCCAGACGCTGCCGCTGGCCCCGTTCAAGACGATGGCGATCACCGTGAACGGCGCGCTGCCGATCGGCGCCACGGCGAAGGACATCATCCTCGCCGTGATCGCGAAGATCGGCACCGGCGGCGGCCAGGGCTACGTCCTGGAGTACCGCGGCGACGCCATCCGCGCCCTGTCGATGGAGGGCCGGATGACGATCTGCAACATGTCGATCGAGGCCGGGGCCCGCGCGGGCATGATCGCGCCGGACGACACGACCTTCGAGTACCTGAAGGGCCGCCCGCACGCGCCGGAGGGCGCCGACTGGGACGCCGCGGTCGCGTACTGGCGGACGCTGCGCACCGACGACGACGCCACGTTCGACGCCGAGGTCGTCCTCGAGGCCGCCGACCTGGAGCCCTTCGTCACCTGGGGCACCAACCCGGGCCAGGGCCTGCCGCTGTCGGCCACCGTGCCGGTGCCGGAGGAGATCGCCGACGCCAACGAGCGCGTCGCCGCCGAGCGCGCCATCGAGTACATGGGCCTGACCCCGGGCCAGCCGCTGCGCGAGATCGCGGTGGACACGGTGTTCATCGGTTCGTGCACCAACGGCCGGATCGAGGACCTGCGGGCCGCCGCCAAGCTGATGCAGGGGCAGACCAAGGCCGACTCGGTGCGCGTGCTCGTGGTGCCGTCCTCGGCGCGCGTGCGGCTGCAGGCCGAGGCGGAGGGCCTGGACAAGATCTTCCTGGACTTCGGCGCGGAGTGGCGCAACGCCGGCTGCTCGATGTGCCTGGGCATGAACCCCGACCAGCTGGCGCCGGGGGAGCGCTCGGCGTCGACGTCGAACCGCAACTTCGAGGGCCGGCAGGGCAAGGGCGGCCGCACGCACCTGGTGTCCCCGCTGGTCGCGGCCGCCACGGCGATCCGCGGCACCCTGTCCTCCGTCTCCGACCTGGGCCCGGACGTCGCCGTGCCGGACGGCTCGCCGCTGGACCTCCAGCCGGCCTGAGCCGCCGCACCGCAGCCGTCGCCCCCGCAGCCCCTCGACCCGAAGAGAGCGAGCCACGCTCATGGAGAAGTTCACCCAGCACACCGGTGTCGGCGTCCCGCTGCGCCGCAGCAACGTCGACACCGACCAGATCATCCCCGCCGTCTACCTCAAGCGGGTCACCCGCACCGGCTTCGAGGACGCGCTGTTCGCCGCCTGGCGCGGCGACCCGGACTTCCTGCTCAACCAGGAGGCCTACAAGTCCGGGTCGGTCCTGGTGGCGGGCCCCGACTTCGGCACCGGCTCGTCCCGCGAGCACGCGGTGTGGGCGCTCAAGGACTACGGCTTCAAGGCCGTGCTCGCCTCCCGGTTCGCCGACATCTTCCGCGGCAACTCGGGCAAGCAGGGCCTGGTCGCCGCCCAGCTCGCGCAGGAGGACATCGAGCTGATCTGGAAGGTCCTGGAGACCACCCCGGGCACCGAGGTGACCGTGGACCTGGCGACCCGCACGGTCACCTGCGACGACGTCGTGGTGCCGTTCCAGATCGACGACTACACGCGCTGGCGCCTGATGGAGGGCCTGGACGACATCGGCCTCACGCTCCAGCACGAGGAGGAGATCACGGCGTTCGAGGCGCGGCGCGACGCGTGGCGCCCGAAGACGCTGCCGGCCAAGCACCTGCCGCCGGTCGAGATCAAGGCCGCCCGTCCCGTCGAGCTGAGCCTGGGCCGCCGCCCCGGCCTGTAGTCCGGCAGGGGCCGCGACGCCCGGGCCACGCGCAGCACCGTGCGTGGCCCGGGCGTCCCCTTTGTGGAGGTTTGGCGCGCGCTGCCCGCGACGCGTGTGCGCCTGGCGCGAGCACCCCCGGGCGTGCGCCACCATGGGGGGATGACCGACCTCCTGTACGTCCACGGCGGCACCCCGCTCTCCGGGGAGATCACCGTCCGCGGGGCGAAGAACTTCGTCTCCAAGGCGATGGTGGCCGCGCTGCTGGGCGAGACCCCGAGCGTGCTGCGGAACGTCCCGCAGATCCGCGACGTCGGCGTCGTGACCGGCCTGCTGGAGCTGCACGGCGTCCGGGTCGAGGCCGACGCCGAGGGCGGCGTCCTGCGCCTGGACCCGACCGACGTGGAGTCCGCGCACGTGGCGGACATCGACGCGCACGCCGGCTCCAGCCGCATCCCGATCCTGTTCTGCGGCCCGCTGCTGCACCGGCTCGGCGAGGCGTTCATCCCCGACCTGGGCGGCTGCCGGATCGGCGACCGGCCGATCAACTACCACCTGGACATCCTGCGGCAGTTCGGCGCCGTGGTGGACAAGCGCGAGAACGGCATCCACATCCGGGCGCCGCGCCGCCTGCAGGGCACCAAGATCACGCTGCCGTACCCGAGCGTCGGGGCGACCGAGCAGCTGCTGCTCACCGCCGTGCGCGCCGAGGGCATCACGGAGCTGACCAACGCGGCCATCGAGCCCGAGATCATGGACCTGATCAACGTCCTGCAGAAGATGGGCGCGATCATCTCGGTCGACACCGACCGGGTCATCCGGATCGAGGGCGTCGACCGGCTCGTCGGGTTCCAGCACACCGCCCTGGGCGACCGGATCGAGGCGGCGTCCTGGGCGTCGGCCGCGCTGGCCACCGGCGGCGACATCTACGTCCGCGGCGCCTCGCAGCCCGAGATGACGGCGTTCCTCAACACCTTCCGCAAGGTGGGCGGCGAGTTCGCCATCGACGACGAGGGCATCCGGTTCTTCCACCCGGGCGGGGACCTGTCGTCGATCGTGCTGGAGACGGACGTGCACCCCGGCTTCATGACCGACTGGCAGCAGCCGCTGGTCGTCGCGCTGACCCAGGCCAAGGGCCTGTCCATCGTGCACGAGACGGTCTACGAGAACCGGTTCGGCTTCACCGACGCGCTGCGCGGCATGGGCGCCACCATCCAGGTCTACAAGGAGTGCCTGGGCGGCCGGCCCTGCCGGTTCGGCCAGCGGAACTTCTCGCACTCCGCGGTGATCTCCGGCCCCACGCCGCTCACGGCGGCCGACATCGAGGTCCCGGACCTGCGCGGGGGGTTCAGCCACCTGATCGCGGCGCTCACGGCCCAGGGCACCTCGGCCGTGCGGGGCATCAGCCTGATCGACCGGGGGTACGAGAACTTCACCGCGAAGCTCGAGGCGCTCGGCGCCAAGTTCGACCGCGACTGACGCTCCGCCGACCTCGCGACGACGCCCGCCCGGCCCCCGGCCCGGCGGGCGTCGTCGTCCCCAGGGGCGGCAGGACGGGGTTGACGACGGAGCCGCGATGTTGCTACTCATAGGTATCGGTTATCCGTTGTAAACGCCGGGTGGCGAACAGCCGCCGCCCACCTGGCCCCATGGCGAAGGAGCCACTGTGAGCCAGACACGACCGACTTCGGCGCGCCCGCGACCGGGCGCCACCCTCAGCAGCATGTCCCGTCGCGGGTTCCTGGCGGGCCTCGGTGCGGTGGGCCTCGGCGCCACCGTCGCGGCCTGCTCGTCCGGCAGCCCCGGCCCGTCGTCCTCCGGCGCGTCCGGCAAGGTCGAGCTGGCCTTCTGGAACGGCTTCACCGGGGGCGACGGCCCGGTGATGCAGGACCTGGTCGACCGGTTCAACGCCGAGCACGAGGGCATCGCGGTCCGGATGACGACGATGGAGTGGGCTGACTTCCACGCGAAGCTGCCCGCCGCGCTCACGTCGGGCCAGGGCCCGCACGTCGCGATCCAGCACCTCGACTCGCTGCCCACCTCCGCCGCCCGCGGCCTGCTGCTGCCGCTGGACGACGTGGCGGACGACCTCGGGCTGACCTCGGACGACTTCATCCGGACCGTCTGGGACGCCGGGCTGTACGACGACGAGCGCTACGGCATCCCGCTGGACGTGCACCCGCTGGGCATGTTCTACAACACCCGGGTGCTGGCCGACGCCGGGCTGGACCCGGAGGACCCGCCGATGGACCGGGCGTCGTACGAGGCGGCGCTCGACACGCTGCTCGGGCAGGGCGTGGCGGGGCACTGGATGAGCCCGCACACGTTCACCGGCGGGCAGACGGTGCAGTCGCTGATCTGGCAGTTCGGCGGCGACCTGTTCGACGCCGAGGGCGCCACCACGACCTGGGCGCAGGACGAGGGCGTCGAGGCGCTGTCCTGGATGGTGGACGCGATCCACCGCGGCTGGAGCGTCCCCGACGTGGGGCAGGACGCCGACCTGATCGCCCTGCAGAACGGCCAGGCGGCGTTCAACTGGAACGGCATCTGGTCCATCAACACCCTGGACTCGATCGGCGGCCTCGAGTGGGGCGTGCGGCGGCTGCCGCGCATCGGCAGCGTCGACGCCGCGTGGGCGGGCTCGCACAACTTCGTGATGACCAAGCAGCGCGGCACGTCCGACGACCAGCTGGAGGCGTCCCGCACGTTCATCAACTGGGTGTCCCAGCAGTCGGCCGAGTGGGCCGTCGGCGGGCAGGTGCCGGCCCGGATCTCCGCGCGCGACTCGGCCGAGTTCGCGGCGCTCGAGCACCAGGCGGCCATCGCCGAGCAGGCGGAGGACCTGCGGTTCCTGCCGTCGATCCCCGGCATCGGCGACGCGATCGGCGAGCTGTACACCGCCCTGAACGAGGCGGTGCTGCTGCAGAAGGAGCCGGCCGAGGCCCTGGCGGACGCGGCGGCGCGGTCCGACCAGGTGCTGGCCGACAACCGCGACCGCTACGGCGCATGAAGCGCGGCGCGTGGTTCACGCCGTACCTGTTCCTGGCGCCGTTCCTGGCGATCTTCGGCACGTTCGTCGCGTTCCCGGCGGTCCGCGGGCTCTGGATGTCGCTGCACGACTGGGACTACCTGATGCCGAGCAAGCCGTTCGTGGGGCTGGGCAACTACGCCGACCTGCTCGACCCGGCCAGCGTGCTGTTCGAGAGGTTCTGGGACGGGATGTCCGCCACGGGGATCTTCGTCGTGGCCTCGGTGCCGGTGCTGCTGACGCTGCCGCTGCTGCTCGCGATGGCGCTGAACCGTCGGTTCCCCGGGCGGACGTTCCTGCGCGCGGTGGTGTTCCTGCCGTACGTGCTGGGGGTGGCGGTCGTCGGCGTGCTGTTCCGGTTCGTGCTGGACCCGAACCTCGGCATCCTCAACCACCTGCTCCAGGTCACCCGGCTGGACCGGGTGCTGCACGCGCTGGGTGCGGGCGACCCGGTGCCGTGGCTCACCGCGCAGCCGTGGACCTGGGTGTCCCTGGTGGGCGTCACGGTCTGGTGGACCCTCGGCTTCAACATGATCATCTACCTGGCCGGGCTGCAGGACGTGCCGGCCGAGCTGTACGACGCGGCGAAGGTCGACGGGGCCTCCGCCCGCCAGCGGTTCCGGCACGTCACGCTGCCCGGGCTGCGGCCGGTGCTGGCGTTCGTGCTGACCATGACGGTGCTCGCCTCGGCCAACATGTTCGGGCAGGCGGACCTGATGACCAGCGGCGGCCCGGGCACGTCCACGCGGACCGCGCTCATGGTCATCCTGGACACCGGGCTCGGGCAGTACCGGATGGGGGCCGCGGCGGCGATGGGGTACGTGCTGTCCATCGGGCTCGGCATCGTCTCGATCATCAGCTTCGTCGCCCTGCGGGAACGCGACGGCGTCCCTCGCCGGCGGCGCGGGCTGCGTGCGCGGAGGGCGTCGTGAGCGCCGGGGCCGGCGGGCGGACCCGCCGGGGGCTCGGCGCGGGCGCGACCTGGGCCCTGGTCGCGGCGCTGGCGGTGACGTTCATCGGCCCGCTGCTGTGGATGGGCCTCACGTCGGTCAAGTCCTACGGCGAGGCCACGGCGTCCCCGCCGACGCTCTGGCCGGCCGAGGTGGACCTGTCCGCCTACGAGCGGCTGCTCAGCCTGGACGGGCAGTACCCGGTGCTGCGCTGGTTCCTCAACTCGCTGCTGGCCGGGACCCTGCACACCGCGCTGGTGCTGACGGTGGCGTCGACGGCGGCGTTCGCCCTGGCCCGGATGCGGTTCCGCGGGCGCGGGCTGATCTTCGGCGTCATCGTCTCCACGCTGTTCCTGCCGGCGTTCGTGTTCCTGATGCCGAACTACCTGACGATCGACCGGCTCGGCTGGACCGACTCGGTGTGGGCGCTGGTGGTGCCGGGCGCGGCCGGGGCGTTCGGGGTGTTCTTCCTGCGGCAGTTCTTCGTCGGGCTGCCGGCGGAGCTGGAGGAGGCCGCCGCCCTGGACGGGGCCAACCAGTGGCACGTGTTCACGCGCGTGGTGCTGCCCAACACCCGGCCCGCGCTGGCCACGCTCGCGGTGCTGGCGTTCCTGGGCAACTGGAACGACTACATCTGGCCGGTCTACGTCCTGTTCAGCCCGGACCGGCTCACCCTGCCCGCGGGGCTGAAGCTCCTGCAGGGCGCCTACGTGACCGACTTCCCGTCCATCATGGCCGGCGCCGTGGTGGCGTCCGTCCCGGTGATCGTGCTGTTCCTGCTGACGCAGCGGTTCATCATCGAGGGCGTCGCGCGCAGCGGGCTGAAGGGGTGAGCGCCGTGCGACGCGTCATCCCCGGTCGCGGCGGGCGCTCCACCCGGGCGCTGGCGTCGGGCGCGCTGGTGCTGGGCCTGGTGGCCGGGACCGCCGCGTGCGGTCCCGGCGGGCCCGCCGGCGCCGAGCCCGTCCCCACCACCGAGCAGGAGCAGGACGTGGCGTTCAGCAACCCGGTCCACGACGGCAACCTCCCCGACCCGTTCGTGCTGCGCGCGGGCGACGCCTGGTACGCGTACGGCACGCAGGGCCGGTTCGGCACGATGCCCGTGCTCACCTCGCCGGACCTGGTGACCTGGGAGGTGGTCGGCGACGCGATGCCGACCCTGGCCCCCTGGTCCGGCGCGGGCCGGCACTGGGCGCCGGAGGTCGTCGAGCTGGGCGGCCGGTACGTCGCGTACTACACCGCGATGGAGCGCAGGACGCAGCAGCAGTGCATCGGGGTCGCGTACGCGGACGCGCCGACGGGGCCGTTCGTCGACGACGCCGACGCGCCGCTGGTGTGCGAGCACGACGAGGGCGGGTCGATCGACGCGTCCCCGTTCGTCGACGTCGACGGGACGCCGTACCTGCTGTGGAAGAACGACGGCAACCACGTCGGCGTCCGGTCCTGGATCCGGGTGCAGCAGCTCGCCGCGGACGGCGGTGCGCTGGTCGGCGACGGCCCGGTCGACCTCGTCACGCACGACCAGCCGTGGGAGGGGCACCTGGTCGAGGGGCCGTCGGTGCACGTCCACGACGGCCGGTACCACCTGCTGTACTCCGCGAACGACTACGGGTCCGCGGACTACGGGGTGGGCTGGGCGGTCGCCGACCACCTGCTCGGCCCGTGGACCAAGCCGCACGACGAGCCGCTGATGCGGAGCAACGAGGTCGCCGCCGGGCCGGGGCACGGGAGCGTCGTCACCACGGACACGGGCACCTGGTACGTGCACCACGCGTGGCCGCCGGACGCGGTGGGCGCCACCTACCCGGGCCGGCAGATGTGGTTGACGCCGCTGCGGTTCGGCGACGACGGCGTCCCGGTGCTGGACGGCCCCGCGGCGACCGTGGGCCGCACGCCGTGACGGTGACGCTGCGGGACGTGGCCGCACGCGCCGGGGTGTCGTTCAAGACCGTGTCCAACGTGGTGAACGGCCACCCCCACGTCAGCGAGGTGACGCGGGCCCGCGTGCTGGCCGCCATCGAGCTCACGGGCTACCGGCCGAACCCCAGCGCGCGCAGCCTGCGGCACGGGCGGTCCGGCATCCTCGCGCTCGCCGTGCCGGAGCTGACGTCGCCCTACTTCGCGGCGCTCGCCTCGGCCGCCGGCCGCGCGGCCAAGGAGCACGGCCGGGTGCTGGTCATCGAGGAGACCCGCGGCGACGTCGAGGGGGAGCGGGTCGCGCTGGTGGACCTGACCTCCCGGCTGGTCGACGGCGTGATCCTGTCGCCGCTCGTCACGCCCGAGCCGCTGGTGCTCGACCGGATCGGCCGGACGCCGCTGGTGATGCTCGGCGAGCACCGGTACGACGTCGGCGCGGACCACGTCGCGATGGACAGCGTGCGCGCGGCCCGGGAGCTGACCGCGCACCTGCTCGCCACGGGCCGGCGGCGGATCGCCGTCGTCGGCCGGCAGGTGCCGGGCAGCACGGGCGGCGAGCGGTGGCGCGGGCACGTGCAGGCGCTCGCGGCGGCGGGGCTGCGGCCCGACGAGGCGCTGGTGCCGCAGGTCGCGGCCTACCGGCGGGAGGACGGGATCGGCGCCGTCGAGGCGCTGCTGGCGGCGGGGCCGCCACCGGACGCGGTGCTGTGCTTCAACGACCTGCTGGCGCTCGGTGCGGTGCACGCGCTGCGCCGTGCGGGGCTGCGGGTGCCGCAGGACGTGGCGGTAGCGGGGTTCGACGACGTCGAGGAGTCCCGGTACGCCGGGCTGACGTCGGTGGCCCCCGACCTGGAGCTGCTGGCGGCCGCGGCGGTCCGCCTGCTGGTGCGGCGGCTCGCGGAACCCGGGCTGCCGCCGTGCCAGGTCGAGGTGCCGTTCCGGGTGGTGGTCCGGTGCAGCACGGCCCCGGGCGGCACCAGCGCGCGGCCCCCCGGCGCCGGGCCTACCGACGCGGCCGGTCGCGGAACTCGTGCGGGCTGTGCGGGGTGCTGCCCGACACCTGCGTGACGATCTCCGCCGCCAGGACCCGCAGCTTCTGGTTCCGGTGCTGGGACGCGCGGCGCAGGATCTCGAACGCCTCCTCCGGGCCGCACCGGTTCTGGGCCATCACCACCCCGAGGGCCTGGTCGATGACCGCGCGCGCGGCCATGGCCTGGCGGAGGTCCTCGTTCACCCGGGCCTGCTCCTCGACGCGTGCGGCGACGGCCACCGCGCGGACGGCGTCGTCCGCGAACTGCCCGACGTCGCCCAGCACGTCGAGGCCCCAGTCGCCCGGCTCGTCGCGGTAGAGGTTGATCGCCAGGTCCAGGTCGAGCCCCTGCGGCGTGGCGGCGGGCAGCGCGGCCGCGGACCGGAAGCCGGCGTCGAGGGTCGCCTCGTGCCACTGCGGCCACCGGTCGTCGTCCCGGACGTCGGCGACCACCACGATCCGGGACTGCCGCCCGGCCTCGAGGCACGGGCCGTCGCCGGCGGCCTGCTCGGCCCGGTCGCACGTCTCGGCGCGGTGGTCGGTCGCCGCGGCGACGGTCGCCTGGCCCGCCAGCCGCACCGTGATCGCCGCCGAGCACCCCGGCCCGGCGCGCTCCGCGGCCTGGGCCGCGATGACGGTCAGCAGCTCGTCCACCTGCACGGTGCTCGCCAGCATCGCGTGCAGGGCACCGACCGCGTCGGCACGCCAGCCGCCGCGGACCCCGACCTGCGCGGATCCGTCCCGCGCCTGCGACCGGGCCACGGAGCTCACGGCCTCAGGCGCCGTCCGCGCCCGGGTCCTCCTGCGACGCGTCGCCCGAGGACCGCTGCGCGGTGTAGCCGGCTTCGGGGCCGTCGCCGTCGGAACCGGGTGTGCTCTGCTCGGCGACGTCGTCCGGGTCGCCGCCCGGCAGGACGCCCTCGGGGCGGTCGGCCTGCTGCTCGCTCACGCTGCTACCTCCTCGATCGGGTCCCTCCATGCTTTACCCGAGGTCGCCGTCCCGCATCTCGGAGGGGTCGGCGGCGGGCGGGACGATCCGCAGCTGGACGCCCGCCTGCTCGGCACGCCGCCGCAGCCGCGCCACGTGCAGGGCCGCGACCGGTCCGACCCGCTGCAGCCGGGACGCGTCGACCACCAGCGTGCCGCGCGCCGGCACGGCGCGCAGCGCCGTCGCGAGCCCGGCGACCAGGGCGGGCGCGGTCGCGCCGTCCACCTCGCCGTCGACGTGGGCGACGACGGACCGGCCCTCGACCTCGTGGGTCACGGTGAGCGAGGCGGGCAGCACGCCGGACCCGCGCCCGCCGCCGGTGCCGGCGGTGGCGGGCGCACCGCCGAGCTCGGCCAGCGCGGCGTCGATGATCTCGCGGGGGTCGCCGTCCGCGCGGCGGGCCGGCATGGTCTCCAGGAGCCGCTCGGCGAGCGTGCGCACCTTGACGTTGAGGTGCTCGGAGTGCCAGCGCAGGAAGTCGAACGCGGCCTCGCCGTCCAGCCCGTAGGCGAGCATGGCCGCGCCCTTCGCCTGGTCGATGACCTCGCGGGAGGCGATGGCGGCGGCGAGCATCTCGTCCGCGCGGCGCGCGGCGGTGGCGCTGATCTCGGCGCCCAGGTCGACGAGCAGGCCGTGGTGCGGCGACGTGCCGCCCGGCTCCGCGGCGTCGCCCGGGCCGGGGGCGCCGGACTCCCCGGGCAGCTGGGGCACGCCGTTCCCGTCGGTGCCGGGGGCGAGCACGGCGAGCACGACCCGCTCCTGGCCCGTCGCGTCGAGCAGCCGGTACCGGGCGCTGCGGCCGGAGCCCGTGACATCGCCCGCGGCGGCCGAGCGCAGGACGGCCTCGAGCGCGAGCCGGTCGTCGCGGTGGCAGTGCGCCAGCATGAGGGCGGTCGAGGGCACGACCTCGCCCGGCTGGAACCCGTGCATCTGGTACACGGGCTCCGACCAGGCCACGGAGTCGCCGTCACCCAGGAGACGGAACGTGCCCGGGGCCACGGACCAGGAGGCGGTCGACGACGACGAGGGACGGGTGCTGAGGGACATGCAGACTCCGGAGCCGTGGCACGACGGCTTCAGGCGCACGTCGAACCGGTATTTCTCGCGCGGCTCGCTTCGTCCCAACGATGCGCGGGAGCCCGGTCCGGCGACGCCGGGGTTCGGGACCAGCACCGATAGTGCCAAATCCGCGCCCGCGGTGCACGCCGGGTCCCCGTTTCGTGCGGCGCACCGGCGGCGCGGGCGGTGCCGGAGCCGCCCGGTAGCATCGGCTCCCGTGCACCCGCCCCGCGCCAACCGCGCCTACCGCAACGTCGCCCGCGTCCTGCGCCCCGTGCTGTACGCGATCACCCGGCGGGACTGGCGGGGCGTCGAGCACCTGCCGTCCGGCACGGGGTTCATCGCGGCGAGCAACCACATGTCCAACGTGGACCCGGTGACGTTCGCGCACTTCCTGTACGACAACGGCGTCGCGCCGAAGATCCTCGCGAAGGCGTCGCTGTTCTCGGTCCCGGTGCTCGGCTGGGTGCTGCGCACCTCGGGGCAGATCCCGGTGCACCGGAACACCTCGCGCGCCGGCGACTCGCTGCGGGACGCCGAGGCCGCGCTGCTCGCGGGGGAGTGCGTCGCCGTCTTCCCCGAGGGCACGCTGACCCGGGACCCCGACCTGTGGCCGATGGTCGCGAAGACCGGGGTCGCCCGGCTGGCGCTGACCACCCGCGTGCCGGTGGTCCCCACCGCGCAGTGGGGCGCCCAGGACCTGCTGGGCCGGTACAAGAAGTTGTTCAAGCCGTTCCCGCCCAAGAAGATCACGATCGTCGCCGGCCCGCCGGTGGACCTCGACGACCTGTACGGCCGGCCGCTGGACGCCGCGACGCTCCGCGAGGCGACCGAGCGGGTCATGGCCGCGATCACCGCGCTGCTGGCCGACATCCGCGGCGCGACGCCGCCGGCCACCCCCTACGACATGCGGCGTCCCGGCGGCGCGTCGACGGACCTGACGTGACCCGCGCCGCCGTCCTCGGGGCCGGCGCGTGGGGCACGACGTTCGCCGCCGTGCTGGCCGACGCCGGCTGCGACGTCACCGTGTGGGGCCGCGACGCCGCCGTCTGCGAGGAGATCGTCCGGGACCACCGCAACGAGCGCTACCTGCCCGGCGTCGACCTGCCCGCGCGGGTGACGGCCGACGCCGACCCGGCAGCGGCGGTGGCGGGCGCCGACGTGGTCGCCGTCGCCGTGCCGTCGCAGTCGGCGCGCGCGATCCTGGCGCCGCTGGCCGGCGCGCTGGCACCGGGCTCCGTCGTCGTCTCGCTGATGAAGGGCGTCGAGCTCGCGACCGACCGCCGGATGAGCGAGGTGATCGCCGAGTCGCTCGACCTGCCGGCGGAGCGCGTCGCGGTGCTGTCCGGGCCGAACCTCGCCGCCGAGATCGCCGCGCGGCAGCCGACCGCGACCGTGGTCGCCGCCACGGACCCGCACGCGGCCGAGCGGGTCGCGGCCGCCTGCGCCACGGGCTACTTCCGGCCGTACACGAACGACGACGTCGTCGGCGTCGAGCTGTGCGGCGCGGTGAAGAACGTCATCGCCCTGGCCGTCGGCATCTCGCAGGGCCGGGGCCTCGGGTACAACACGATGGCCACGGTCATCACCCGGGGCCTGGTGGAGATCACGCGGCTCGGGCAGGCGCTCGGCGCGCGCGCGGAGACCTTCCCGGGGCTGGCCGGCATGGGCGACCTCATGGCCACCTGCGCGTCGCCCGACTCGCGGAACCACAAGCTGGGGCTGCACATCGGCCGCGGGATGACGCTGGACGAGGCGATCGCGGCGACCGGCGGCACGGCCGAGGGCGTGAAGTCCTCGCGGTCGGTGCTCGACCTGGCTGAGCGCGCGGGCGTGGACATGCCGATCACGCACGCCGTGGTGCAGGTGCTGCACGAGGGGCTGCCGGTGGACGCGCTGGCCCCGCTGCTGCTGGGACGGCCGCGCAAGGCGGAGGGTCTGTAGCCGACCGGCGCGCGGCCGACCGGAATCCCCGCAGCAGCACCTCGAGGTCGTCATACGGCGGCGAGGTCGTCATACGTACGTGACGACCTCGCCGATGACTGACGACCTCGCGCGATGCGTCAGCCGCGGAGCGCCTGGTCCAGGTCGGCCCAGAGGTCCTCGACGTCCTCGATGCCGACCGACAGGCGCAGCAGGTCCTCGGGGACCGTCGGCGACTCGGTCGCGAACCGGCGCCGGCGCTCGATGCTCGACTCCACGCCGCCCAGGCTGGTCGCCGGCACCCACAGGCGCAGCGCGGCGACCAGGGCGTCCGCCCCCGCCGCACCGCCGCGCGGGCGCAGGCCGATGATCGAGCCGTAGCCGGACATCTGCGCGGTCGCGCGGGCGTGGCCCGGGTCGCCGGGCAGGCCGGGGTGCCGCACCTCGACGACGCCCGGGTGCGCGGCGAGCCGCTGCGCCAGGTCCAGCGCGGTGCGCTGCGAGCGCTCGACCCGCAGCGCCAGGGTGCGGATGCCGCGCAGCGCCAGGTAGACCTCGAACGGGCCGGCGATGGCGCCGTGCACCGTGCGGTAGCCGTGCAGCGTGGCGCGCAGGTCCGCGTCGTCGGTCAGGACCGCCCCGAGCACCACGTCGCTGTGCCCGGCCAGGTACTTGGTCACCGAGTGCACGACGACGTCGGCGCCGTGCTCCAGCGGCCGCTGCACGAGCGGGGTGGCGAACGTGTTGTCCACGGCCACCAGGGCGCCGGCGGCGTGCCCGGCGGCGACCAGCGCCGGGAGGTCGGCGACCTCCAGCATCGGGTTGGTCGGCGACTCGACCCACAGCATGGAGGTGGCCCGGCCGGTGGGGGAGGCCGCGGGGTCCAGCGCAGCGACGACGGCGTCGGTGTCCGCGATGTCGACCTGCGCCACCTCGACGTCGGAGCGCCCCGCGAGGTCGCGGGCGTAGCCGAGGGTCACCTGGTACGCGTGCCGCGGCAGCACCAGCCGGCCTCCGTGCGGCACCAGCGACAGCGCCGCGGCGATGGCGGCCATGCCGGAGCCGAGCACCAGCGCCGGGTGCACCGAGCCCTCCAGGGCGCCGAGCGTCTGCTCGAACGGCCCCCAGGTTTCGGTGTCGGCGCGGGCGTACATCATCTCGCCGGGCTGCGGCTCGCCCTGGGAGACGTACGTGGAGGACAGGACGATCGGCTCGTTGACCGGGGCGCCCTGCACGCGGGCGGGACGGCCCGTCGTCACGGCGAGGGTCTCGCGGCGGAGCTCGGTCGGGTGCGCGTGGTCGGTCACGCTGCGCAGGTTAGCGCCGCGCGCGGCGGGCGGCGCCGGCCGTCCCACCCAGCGGCACCGGCACGGGCTAGGCTCGCGGGCGATGTCCAGCCAGACGCAGCCCCCGACCCCGTCCACGCCCGCGCGCCCGCGCGTGCTCGTCCTGTTCGGGGGGCGGTCGAGCGAGCACGCGATCTCGTGCGCCACCGCCGGCGCCGTGCTGCGCGCGGTCGACCGCGAGCGGTACGACGTGCTGCCGATCGGCATCACGCCGCAGGGCCGCTGGGTGCGCGTCGAGGACGACCCGGACCGCTGGGCGATCGTCGACGGCCGCCTGCCGGAGGTGCAGGCGTCCCCGGAGCAGGTGCTGCTGCCGCAGGAGGCCGGCTCCCGCGCGCTCCAGGTGATCGAGCCGGGTACGCCGGCCACGGCGCTCGGCGACGTCGACGTGGTGCTGCCGCTGCTGCACGGCCCGTTCGGCGAGGACGGCACGCTGCAGGGGATGCTCGAGCTCGCGGACGTCCGGTACGTCGGCGCGGGCGTGCTCGCCTCGGCGGTCGGCATGGACAAGCACTTCATGAAGGTGGCGCTGGCCGGCGCCGGGCTGCCGGTCGGGCCGTTCGTCACGCTGCGCGGCGACGACCTGGCGCAGGACAAGGACGGCGTGCGCGCGCGGATCGCGGCGCTCGGGCTGCCGCTGTTCGTCAAGCCCGCGCGCGCCGGGTCCAGCATCGGCATCACGCGGGTCACGGACCTGGCCGACCTCGACGCCGCCGTGGCGACCGCCCAGCAGCACGACCCCAAGGTCGTCGTGGAGGCGGGCATCGTCGGGCGCGAGATCGAGTGCGCGGTGCTGGGCGGCCGGAACGGTGCGCGCGCCCGCGCGTCGCTCCCGGGCGAGATCGTCGTGACGGACAGCTCGCACGGGTTCTACGACTTCGAGGCGAAGTACCTGGACGAGTCCGCCGTCGAGCTGTCCTGCCCGGCCGACCTGCCGGACGACGTGACGGCGCGGGTGCAGGACGTCGCCGTCCGGACGTTCGAGGCCGTCGACTGCGAGGGCCTGGCGCGCGTCGACGTGTTCGTCACCGCGGACGGCGAGGTGGTCGTCAACGAGATCAACACGATGCCGGGCTTCACGCCGTTCTCGATGTACCCGCGGATGTGGCAGCAGAGCGGCCTGTCCTACCCGGACCTGCTGGACGAGCTGCTGCAGCTGGCGCTGGAGCGGCCGACCGGCCTGCGCTGACCCGCCGCGCCCCGCCCGGACCCGCTCAGAGGCAGGAACGGGTCGCCTCGACCTGGGACACCGCGGTGCTCAGCGCGTCGAGGAACGACGTCGACCGCTCCGCGACCACCGAGGCGGGCACGTGCACCTCGACCGCCGGGTCGCGGCCGTAGGTGACGAAGGTCCAGTCGGACGAGCCCGGGTCGGTCGCGAGGCTGTCGGCGTCGGCCCCGTCCGCGGACCCGGCGTCCGCGGTCTCGGCGTCGGCGGGCTCGGCGTCCGCGCGGACCAGCCAGTCGATGCTCGTACCGCCGGCCGTCTCCATGGTCACGCACTGCTCGGTGGTGGGTCCGGGGACCTCGACGCCGCACCGCAGCGTGACCGGGTCGGACGGGGTGCCCCAGGCCGAGGTGGCCTGGCTCGTGGTGCGCTGCTGCTCCAGGCCGTCGCCGAGCGACTCCGGCAGCGCCAGCACCACGCGGGCGCAGTCGGGGTTCGCCGCGTCCGGGGCGACGGCGACGCCCACGCCCTGCGCGCACCCGGCGAGCAGCGGCGACGCGGCCAGCACGAGCCCGCCCAGCAGGACGGCAGGACGACGCGGGGCACGGCTCGGGTGGGTCACCCCGTCACGGTAACCCGGCCGGCGGGGGATACCGTGACCGGCGTGAGCGACGCCCCCGCAGCCCCCGACGCCGAGACCACCACCGTCGCGGACCTGTCCGAGGACGGGCTGCTCGCGCGGATCTTCCCGCACCTGCCGCCCGGCGACGCGACGCTGCTGGGCCCCGGTGACGACGCCGCCGTGCTCGCCGCACCGGACGGCCGGGTCGTGGTGTCGACCGACGTGCTGGTCGAGGACCGGCACTTCCGGCTGGCGTGGTCCACGGGTGCGGACGTGGGCTGGCGGGCGGCGATGCAGAACCTCGCGGACGTCGCGGCCATGGGCGCGCGGCCGACGGGGATGGTGGTGTCCCTGGTCGTGCCGGGCGACCTCCCGGTGTCGTGGGTCGAGGGGCTCGCCCGCGGCCTCGGTGCGGCCGGCGCCACGGTGGGTGCCGGGGTGGTCGGCGGCGACCTGTCGGGCGGGGACCTGGTCGTGGTCGCGGTGACCGTGCACGGCGACCTCGGCGGCGCGGACCCGGTGCTGCGCTCCGGTGCGCGGCCGGGCGACGTGGTGGCGCTGGCGGGGACGGCCGGCCGGTCGGCGGCCGGGCTGGCGCTGCTGGCCGCCGGGGCCGCCGACGCGGACCCCGCCGTGGTGCGGGTGCACCGCCGGCCGGAGCCGCCGCTCGCGCTCGGCCCGGTGGCGGCGCGGGCCGGTGCGACCGCGATGCTGGACGTGTCGGACGGACTGCTGCGCGACGGCGGGCGGATCGCGCGCGCGAGCGGGGTCGTGCTCGACCTGGGCGAGCCCGCCGAGGTGCTGGCCGACGACCTCGCGGCGCTCGCAGCCGCCGCGGCGGCGGTCGGCGGCGACGCCCGGGCGTGGGTGCTCGGCGGCGGCGAGGACCACGGCCTGCTGGCGACGTTCCCGCCCGGCGCCGTGCCGGCCGGCTTCCGGGAGGTCGGGCGCGTCCGGGCGCCGGGGGACGGCGCCGCGGCGGGCACGGTGCTGGTGGCCGGGCGACCGGCCGGGACCCCGCCGGGCTGGGACCACTTCGCCCGGTGAGGCCCGTGCCCGTCGGGCCCGGCAGCGCCTCAGCGGCGGCGGTAGCGGACCTCGAGCAGGTCGGCCCCGCCGACGTCCTCCGTGCGCTCGGTGCCGTCGGGCTGGAAGCCGTGCCGGCGGTAGAAGTGCCGGGCCCGGTCGTTGTCGGCGAACACCCACAGCGTGACGGGCACCCGCGGCGGGACGTCCTCCATCGCGGTGCGCAGGAGCTCGCGCGCGGCGCCGGAGCCCCACATGCCGTGGTCCAGGTAGATCGCGTAGATCTGGAGCTGGTGCCGCTCCGCGTCCTCGTCCAGCGCGGGACCGAGCGAGATGAACCCCACGACGTCGTCGCCGGAGGTCGCGACCCAGGCCCGGATCCGGCTGCCGGGGGACAGGTCGCGCTGCCAGACCTCGGTCCGGCGCTCGACGTCGAGCGCGGCGAGGTAGCTGTCCGGGACGATCCCCGCGTAGGCCTGCTGCCACGTCTGCACGTGCACGCGGGCGATGCCCGCGGCATCCCGCGGCTCCGCAGGTCGGACCGTGTGCTCGCGGCGCTGCTCGCTCATGCGGACAGGGTGCCACACGGGCCTGGCCCGCCACAGGGGTTCACGCGGGTGGCGCCCGGCCCCGGGCAGCACGAAGGCCCGCAGGCGTCAGCCGTGCGGGCCCTCGTCACGCATGAGCCGTCAGACGGCGCGCTGCACCTTGCCGGCCTTGAGGCACGAGGTGCACACGTTGAGCCGCTTCGGGGTACCCGCGACCACCACACGGACGCGCTGGATGTTCGGGTTCCAGCGCCGCTTCGTGCGCACGTGCGAGTGCGAGATGCTGTGCCCGAAGCTCGGGCCCTTGGCGCAGACGTCGCAGTTGGCAGCCACGGTCTTCTCCTGATCCGGTTATTGCACGCCGCTCGGAAGGTGCCCGGGCGGCAAGTCCTGGTTGAGTGGGGGCGCCCGCAAGGCTCCGGAGACCGGTCCGCTGGGGTGCCACCCGTGCCCGGCAGTGGCCAGGCAACCGGATAAGACTAGCCCACGACCGCCCGGACCCTCAAAACGACGTCCGTCACACCGCGGGCGCCGCGGCCGGCGGGCGGAGCGGCACGGGCCTGGGGACGAGGCGGGCGACGCCGGTCCCGTGCGGCAGAGTAGGGCGGTGCGGGCACGCCGCCCGCACCCAGGACGGACGGGAAGGACCGCGCGCGGACGTGGCTGGACGACTCGGGGACGGCGACGTGCTGCGCTCCTGGCTGGACCGCGCCGTGCCGGCGCTGGACGCGGCCCGGGAGCGCATCGACGCGGTCAACGTGTTCCCCGTCCCCGACGGGGACACGGGCACCAACGTCCTGCTCACGGTGCGCGGCGCCGCCGACGCGGTCCGTGCCCTCGACCCCGCCGCCCCGGGGCCCGACGTGCTGCGCGCGCTCGGCCGCGGGGCGCTGCTGGCCGCCCGCGGCAACTCCGGGGTGATCCTCAGCCGGTACCTCGGCGGTCTCGCGGAGGTGCCGGGTGCCCCGCTGCCGGAGGCGCTGCGCCGGGCGGCCGAGGTCGCGCGGACCGCGGTGCACCAGCCGGAGGACGGCACGGTCCTCACCGTGGCCGTGCGTGTCGCCGCGGCGGCGCAGGACGCGGCCGGCCGGTCGGGCGCCGACGAGGCCGCGGTGCTGGCGGCCGGCGTGGCGGCGGGCCGGTCGGACCTCGCCGGGATCAGCGCGGCGCACCCCGTGCTCCGCTCGGCGCGGGTGGTGGACGCCGGGGCGTGCGCGCTGCTCGTGCTGCTGGACGCGCTGGCGGCGGCGCTCGCGGGCGCGACCGGTCCGGTCGACGTCTCCTGGCTCGCCGCGCACGCCGGTGCCGCGGTGCAGGACCGCGACGCCGACCGGGGCGCGCAGGACGGGACGAGCGGCCCGGACGACCGGGCGTACGAGGTGATGGCCGTGCTGCACGCCGCCGACCCCGCGGGCACGGACGGGCTGCGGGCCGCGCTCGCCACGGCCGGGGACGCGGTCGCGGTGGTCGAGGGCGCCGGGGTGCTGACCGCGCACGTGCACGCGGACGACCCGGTCGGCGCGCTCGCGGCGGTCGACGGGTGCGGCGGCCGCTGGACGGCGACCGTCCGGGCCCTGGTGCCCGGGGAGGGGCCCGGCGGTCCGAGCGCCGTGGTCGCCTGCACCGCGCACCCGGTGCTGGCCGGCACGCTGGCGCTCGCCGGCGTTGTCGCGCTGGTGCTGCCCGCGGGCGTGCCGGAGCCCGAGGTGCGCGCCGCGCTGGCCCGCGCCGTCGAGGACGCCCGCGGGCCGGTGCACGCGCCGCCGTCCGGCACCGTCCCTCCCGGCGCCGAGGTCGTCGTGCTGCCCGGCGACCGGCCGGCCGCCGCCGCTGCGTCCGCCGGTGCGCCGGAGCCGGTGCGGGTCAGGACGACGGCGGTCGACGAGCTGCAGGTGCTCGCCGCCGCCGTGGCTCTCGCGCACGGCGGCCACGGGGACGTGGGCGCGCCGACGGCGGTCGCCGCGGACCTCGACGCCGCCCTCGCCGCCGTGGACCGCCTGCTCGCGGCCGGACCCGCAGGGCTCGCCGGGCCGGACGGATCCCGGGCCCTGGTCGTCCTGCTCGGTGCGGGGACCACCGCCGACGACGGGCTCGACCTGGCCGACCGGCTCGCCGTCGGGCACCCCGACGTCCCGGTCGTCGTCGCCGGGCCCGTCCCCGCGGGGCCGGCGTACGGTCTCGCGATCGCGTCGACCGCGTCGACCGGCGCCGACGTCCCGGGAGGCCCCGCCCACCCGTCCGACCCGTCCCACCAGTCCGACCAGTCCGAGCCCCGCGCGGAGGCACGCCCGTGACCGTCCCCGACGACGCCGTCGTCCGACCCCTGCCGTTCCTCGAGCGGGACCTGTCGGGCGTCGTGGCGTCCGCCAGGGCGCTGAAGCTGCTGGCCAAGCTCGACCTGCACACCTACGGCGACCTGCTGCGGCACTACCCGCGCCGGTGGCAGCGCTGGGGCGACATGACGCCGATCGACCGGCTGGTGATCGGCGAGCACGTGACCGTCGACGGCCGGGTCGAGCAGTCGACGACGCGCACCATGCGCTCGCGCGGCGGGGTGATCCTGGAGGTCGTGGTCCGCAACGGCGCGCACCGGCTGCACCTCACCTGGTTCGCCAAGCACGCCGGGGCGCTGCGGAACTTCGAGCGCGAGCTGGTGCCCGGCACCTACGGGCTGTTCTCCGGCACGGTCAAGGAGTACCGGGGCACGATGCAGCTGCTGCACCCGGAGTACGAGGTGGCCGAGCTCGGCGACGTCGTCGACGAGGCGATGCGCATCCTGGAGGCCGAGCGCCCGCGCCCCGTCTACCCGCTCACCGCCGGGCTGACCAACAAGGCCATGAAGGGCATGGTCGGCACGGTCCTCGACATGCTGACCGAGGCCGACCTGCCGGACCCGCTGCCCGAGCCGGTCCGGCGCGACCTGCCCGGCCTGGTCGGTGCGCTCGGCGGCCTGCACCGCCCGCACGACCGCGTCGAGCTGGAGCAGGCGACCCAGCGGCTGCGGTTCGAGGAGGCGTTCGTCCTGCAGGCGGAGCTGGCCCGCCGCAAGGCCCGGGTCGCGGCCCAGTCCGCCGTGGCGCGCCCGCCGCGGGCCGGTGGTCTGCTCGACGCGTTCGACGCGCGGCTGCCGTTCGAGCTCACCGCCGGGCAGCGGCAGGTGGGCGCCGAGATCGCGACCGAGCTGGCGGCGGACACCCCGATGCAGCGGCTGCTGCAGGGCGAGGTCGGCTCCGGCAAGACGGTCGTGTCGGTGCGGGCGATGCTGCAGGTGGTGGACGCCGGCGGCCAGGCCGCGCTGCTGGCCCCGACGGAGGTGCTCGCCGCGCAGCACGCCCGGACGCTGCGCAACCTCCTCGGCGACCTGGCGGAGGGCGGGATGCTCGGCGGCGCGGACACGGCCACCCGGGTCGCGCTGCTCACCGGCTCGCAGACCGCGGCCCAGCGTCGGCAGGCGCTCGCGGAGGCGGCCGGCGGCGCGGCCGGCATCGTGGTCGGCACGCACGCGCTGCTGTCGGAGCACGTGCAGTTCGCGGACCTCGGCCTGGTCGTCGTCGACGAGCAGCACCGGTTCGGCGTCGAGCAGCGCGACGTGCTGCGCGCCAAGGCCGGCGGCGTGCCGCACCTGCTCGTCATGACGGCGACGCCGATCCCGCGCACGGTCGCGATGACGGTGTTCGGCGACCTGGAGACGTCCACGCTGCGGGAGGTCCCCGCCGGCCGCGCGGAGGTGGTGACGCACGTGGTCCCCGCCGACCGGCAGGCGTGGCTCGACCGCACCTGGCAGCGGGTCCGGGAGGAGGTCGACCGCGGCGGCCGCGCCTACGTGGTGTGCGCCCGCATCGACGCCGACGCCGACGGGAAGGCCGCCGCCCGGGACGACGGGGACGGCGCGGACCTGGTCGTCGACGACCCGGACGACCTGCCGGAGGGCGACGAGCGCCCGAAGCGCGTCCTGCGCGCCGTGACCGAGGTCGCCGCGGAGCTGAGCGCCTCGGCGGCGCTGCGCGACGTCCGGGTCGGGGTCCTGCACGGCCGGATGACCCCGGAGGAGAAGGAGCGGGCGCTCGCGGACTTCTCGTCCGGCGCGGCGCCGGTGCTGGTCTCGACGACGGTGGTGGAGGTCGGGGTCGACGTGCCCGACGCGACCGTGATGGTGGTGCTGGACGCCGACCGGTTCGGCATCTCGCAGCTGCACCAGCTGCGCGGCCGGATCGGCCGCGGCAGCAGGCCGGGCGTCTGCCTGCTGGTGGCGGACGCCCCCGACGGCACCCCGGCCGCCACCCGGCTCGCCACGCTCGCGGCGACGCGGGACGGCTTCGCGCTGGCGGGGGTCGACCTGGAGCTGCGCCGCGAGGGCGACGTGCTCGGCGCGGCGCAGTCCGGCCGGGGGACCTCGCTGCGGCTGCTCAAGGTCACCGAGCACGCCGACGTGATCGAGCAGGCGCGCCGGGACGCCCGCGAGCTCGTCGCGGCCGACCCGGAGCTGGCGACGGTCCCGCACCTGCGGGCCGCGATCCAGACGATGCTGCGGGGCACGCGCGAGGAGTTCATCGACCGGACGTGACGGGCGCCGCCCGGCCGGGCCGCAGGTCCCGCCGGGCAGGCCCCGGCCGGTGCGTAGGCTGCACCCCGTGTCGAAGCAGCCCGTGATCCGTGCCGTCGACCTGCTCGTCGGCTACGGCGGGGAGCCCGTGTGCGCCCCGGTCTCGTTCACCCTCCCGCCCGGCCGGGTCCTCGCCCTCGTGGGGGCGAACGGCTCCGGCAAGTCGACGGTCCTGCGGGCGGTGCTCGGCCTGCTCGAGCCGGTCGGCGGCCGGGTGGACGTGCTCGGCCGCGCCGTCGACGAGCGCGAGGTCGGGTTCCGCCGCCGCGTGTCGAGCGTGCTCGACGACGACGCCTACTTCCCGGCCCTGACCGTGGCCGAGCATCTGTACCTCACGGCCCGCGGGCACGGGGTGCAGGGCGCGGACGACGTGGTGGACGCGCTGCTGGAGGAGTTCGGGCTGACGGAGCACGCCGGCGCGCTGCCGGTCGCGCTGTCGTCCGGGCAGCGGCGCCGGCTGCTGCTCGCCGCCGGGCTGGTGCGGCCGCGCTCGCTGCTGGTGCTGGACGAGCCGGAGCAGCGCCTGGACGTGTCGATGCGCGACCACCTGGCGCAGCGGCTCCTCGACGAGAAGCGCGCCGGCGGCTCGGTGCTGCTCGCCACGCACGACCCGGACCTGCTGCGCGCCGTCGCCGACCGCGCCGTGCTGGTGGCGGACGACGTCTCCCGGCTGCTGAGCGTGGCCGACGCCGTCGACGCGCTCCGGCCGGGCGTGCTGTGACCGACGAGTTCGCCGCGGTGCCCACCGCGGGCACCCCGGACGCCCTGCCCGCCTCGCCGGTCCCGTCCGGCTGGGACGACGCCCCCGAGCCCGCCGTGGCCCCGGCCGACCGGCGCACGCCCGTGCCCGCCGCCCGGTCGATCCGGAAGTACACCGCGGGCGTGGCACGGCGCCGGTCCGGCGGCGGCCTGGGCGACGTGCTCGGCGACGTCTACTACGCGGTCGTCGTCGGGGCCATCGGCATCGGGGTGGCGCTGGGCGTGGCGGGCCAGCTGCGCACCGCGCTGCCGCACGTCCCGGACGGCGCCCTGCGCACCGGCATCAGCCTGCCGACCGTGGTGGCCGTCGCCGCCGTGGTCGTCGCCGGCGCGGTGCTGTCGCTCGCGGCGCGGCTCGGGCCGGTCGGCGCGGGCGGTGCCGAGGCCACGTGGTGGCTCGGCCTGCCGGTGGACCGCCGCGGCCTGCTGCGCCCGGCGTCCCTGCGGCTGCCGATCGCCGCCGGCCTGGTCGGCGGCGCCGTGCTGGCGCTGCTGGACGGGGGACTGCTCGCCGACCACGGCGTCGGCCACGTGCTGCGGCTCGGCGGCCTGGCGGCCCTGGTGTGCGCCGCCCTCGCGCTGCTCGCCGGTCACCTGCAGAGCCGCGGGGTGCCTCGGCGCAGCACGGCGGTGGCCGGGGACCTGGTGATCGCCGCCGCCCCGGTGCTGGCCCTGGCCGGCGCGCTCGCGGGCTGGCGGCTCGCCGCGCTGCCCGACGTCCCCTGGTGGGTGCTCGGCGTGCTGGCGGTCGCCGTCGGCGGGCTGGGCTGGTGGCTGGACCGGCGGCTCGGCCGGATCCGCGGCCGCGACCTGCGGGAGAGCGGCTCGGTCGCCACGCAGGCGGCGGGCGCGATCGTCTCGCTGGACTCGCGCGAGCTCGGCCGCGCGCTCTCGGACTCCGCCGCGCGGCCGCGCCGCCGCCGGGTGCGCCGGATGCGCCTGGTGCGGGGTCCGGTGTCCGCGATCGCGGTGGCGGACCTGACCGTGCTGCTGCGCTCGCCCCGGCACCTGGTCCAGCTGGTGCTGTCGGCGCTGGTGCCGGTGGTCGTGGTGATCACCCCGCAGCTGGCCGGCGCGCTCGGCGTCACGATCGCGCTGCTGGTCAGCGGCTACGTCGGCATGCTCGCCACGGGGGAGGGCGCGCGCCGCGCGGAGATGGCCCCCGTCGTCGACCGGCTGCTGCCGCTGTCCGCGCAGCAGGTGCGCCGCGCGCGGCTGATCGTCCCCGGTGTCGCGATGCTGCTGTGGTCCGTCGTCGCGTTCGGCGCCGTGGGCCGCTGGGAGGGCGACCTGGTGCCCTGGATCGCGCTCGGGGTCGCCTCGGCCCCGGTGTGGGCGGGTGCCGCGCTGCGTGCCGCCTACCGGCCCGCGCCCAACTGGGAGGGCCCCCTGATCGCCACGCCCGCCGGCGCGCTGCCCGGCGGCGTGGCCGGGGTGCTGGCCCGGGGACCGGACGTCGCCGTGCTCGGCATGGTCCCGGTGATCATCTCGGTGGTGCTGGGCACGGTGGTCCCGACGGTGGTGCTGGTGCAGCTGGCGGTCTCGGCGATCGCGTTCGCGGTGGGCACGAGCACCAGCACCAGGACGATGATGGACCGGCTGCAGGACGCGTCCGGCGCGGACACCTCCGGGACGTCCGGGCCGCCGACGAAGGGAGCCCGCGCGTGACGCGCATCGTCAGCGGGTCGGTCGGCGGGCGCACGCTGGCCGTGCCGCCGCAGGGCACGCGCCCCACCAGCGAGCGGGTGCGGGAGGCGCTGTTCTCCCGCCTGGAGCACCTGGACGCGGTGGACGCCGCCCGGGTGCTGGACCTGTACGCCGGCTCCGGCGCGCTCGGGCTGGAGGCCGCCAGCCGCGGCGCCGCGCACGTGGTGCTCGTCGAGTGGGGGAAGGTCGCCGCCGACGTGTGCCGGAAGAACGTGGGCGCCCTCGGCCTGCGGGACCGCGTCGACGTGGTGCGCGACCGGGTCGAGAAGTACGTCGAGCGCCCCGCTCCTGCGGCGTGGGACCTGGTGCTGATCGACCCGCCGTACGACCTCCCGGAGGCCGCGCTGGCCGAGGTGCTGACCGCGCTGGTGCCCGCGCTCACCCCGGAGTCGGTGGTCGTCGTCGAGCGGTCGACCCGGACCCCGGCCCCGCCGTGGCCGGCCGGCATGCACGGGTTCGACACCCGCGCGTACGGCGAGACGGCCGTGCACCTCGGGGCCCGCAGCCCCGTCGACGACCCGGCGGAGGACGACGCCGACGCGCCGGACGCGCCCGGCGAGGACGACCCGGCCGCCCGGCGGTAGGTTCGACCCGTGGTTCTCGCGGTCTGCCCCGGCTCGTTCGACCCCTTCACGCTCGGCCACCTGGACGTGGTGCGCCGGGCCCGGCGACTCGCCGACGAGGTGGTCGTCCTGGTCGCGCACAACGCCGCCAAGCGGCCGCTGCTCGACGTCGGCGCGCGGGTCGCGCTGATCGAGGACGCCGTCGCCGGCCTGCCGGGCGTCCGCGTGACGTCGTCGGCGGGGCTGCTCGCCGACCAGCTGCGCGCGCTCGGCGCCGACCTGGTGGTCAAGGGGCTGCGCGGCGGCGCCGACTTCGACGCCGAGCTGCCGATGGCGCTGATGAACCGGCACCTGAGCGGGGTGGAGACCGCGTTCGTGGTCGGTGACCCGGCGCTGTCGCACGTCGCGTCCTCGCTCGTGAAGGACGTCGCGCGGCACGGCGGACCGATCGACGACCTGGTGACGCCCGCCGTCGCCGCCGCCGTCCGCGCCGCGCTGGCGGCGCCGCCCAGCACGCCCGAGGGGAGCCCCGCATGACCGAGCCCACCGACACCGCCCGCGACCGGCGGGAGAACCTCACGGCCGTCCTGGACGCCCTGGAGCAGTCCGTGCACGCCGCGCGCGCCATGCCGATGTCGTCGTCGGTCCTGGTGAGCCGCGCCGAGCTGCTCGACCTGGTGGAGCAGGCGCGGCAGGCGCTGCCGACCCAGCTGGGGCGCGCGGACGAGGTGCTGGCGGCGGCCGACGCCGAGCGGGCGGCAGCGCGCGCGGACGCCGAGCGCATCGAGGCGGCCGCCCGGCGCCGGGCCGCCGAGCTGGTCGAGCAGGAGTCCGTCGTCGGGCTGGCGACCGAGCGGGCGGCGGAGATCGTCCGCGAGGCCGAGGAGGTCGCGCGCGGGCTGCGCCGGGACGCCGACGACTACTGCGACCGCCGGCTCGCCGACTTCGAGATCGACCTGGGCAAGGTGCTGAGCCAGGTGCAGGCCGGCCGGGCCAAGCTGGCGGACCGGCTGGACGACCCCGCCACCTGACCGGCCCGCGGGTGTGACGGACGTCCGGTCGGGCCGGGTTGGGCCGCGCGGTCCTCGTACCGTAGGATCGACCGTTGGTCCTGCCGGTCGTGCACGGACCGAGACCCCCTCATGACAGGAACGTGGACCGTGGAGCGCGCGACTCACCTCGATCCCCGCTCGCCGTTCGTGCTCGACACCCACGAGCTCGGCCGACGTCCGGGATCGATGCGTCGTGCCCGCAGCACGGTTCCCGCTCCCGAGGACCTCGGTACCGACGTGATCGGCGTCCCCCCGGGTGACGACGTCGAGCTGGACCTCCAGCTCGAGGCCGTCGTGGAGGGCATCTTCGTCTCCGGCTCCGTGCGGGCCCGGGCGGTCGGGGAGTGCGTGCGCTGCCTGGACGAGGTCGTCGACAACGTCGACGTCCAGGTCCAGGAGCTGTTCGTCTACCCCGGTCGTGCCGCGGTCGCGAAGGAGAACGGCGACGACGAGGAGGACCTCCCCGAGCTGGACGGCGACCTGGTCGACGTCGAGCCCGCGGTGCGGGACGCGGTCGTGACTGCGCTACCGTTCAAGCCGTTGTGCCGGGACGACTGCCCGGGTCTGTGCTCCATCTGCGGAGCGCACCTGGCGGACGACCCCGAGCATTCCCATGAGATCCTGGACCCTCGGTGGGCTGCCCTCGGCAACCTGCAGAGCACGTCTGACGAGAAGAGAGAGAGCTAGCCGTGGCTGTTCCGAAGCGCAAGATGTCGCGCAGCAACACCCGTGCGCGTCGGTCGCAGTGGAAGACCACTGCCACGACGCTCAGCACGTGCCCGCAGTGCCAGTCGAACATGCGCCCGCACCAGGCGTGCCCGACGTGCGGCGCCTACGCCGGTCGGCGCTACGCCGAGGCCGTGCGCACCGAGCACGCCGTCTGACGACGCGTCGCCGACCTGCCCCCCGGTGTCCCACCGGGTGCGCGCAGGTGAGCACATGAGCACCACCGCAGCACAGCTCGCCCAGCAGCTCGGGGTCCACCTGGACCCCGAGCTGCTGGTGCTTGCGCTCACGCACCGGTCGTTCGCCCACGAGGCGGGCGGCATCCCGACCAACGAGCGCCTGGAGTTCCTCGGGGACACCGTGCTCGGCCTGGTCGTCACCGAGGAGCTCTACCGCCGCCACCCCGGCCAGTCCGAGGGCGAGCTGGCGAAGATGCGCGCCGCGACCGTCTCGCAGCGGGCGCTGGCCGAGGTCGCCCGGGCGCTGGACCTCGGGGACTACGTCCTGCTGGGCAAGGGGGAGCTCGCCACCGGCGGGCGGGACAAGGACTCGATCCTGTCCGACACCCTCGAGGCCCTGTTCGGGGCGGTCTACCTGTCGCACGGCCTCGAGACCTCGCGCACCGTCGTCATGCAGCTGGTCGGGCCGCGCCTGGCGCTGGCCGCCGACCTCGGCGCCGGCCTGGACTGGAAGACCAGCCTGCAGGAGCTGACCGCCGGGCTCGGCCTGGGCGCCCCCGTCTACCAGGTGACCAGCGACGGCCCCGACCACGCCCGCACGTTCACCGCCGACGCCGTCGTGGCGGGCGAGGTGCGCGGCACGGGTACCGGCACGGCCAAGAAGCTCGCGGAGCAGCGCGCCGCCGCCCTGGCGTACACCGCGCTGGACGCCGCGGCCCGGCCCGTCGCCGAGCCGGCCGCCTCCGTCGACTGACGTGCCGGAGCTGCCCGAGGTCGAGACCGTCCGGGACGGCCTGGAGCGGCACGTCGTCGGCCGCGCCGTGCGCTCCGTCGAGGTGCGCCGTCCGTACAGCGTCCGCCGGCACCTCGCCGGACCGACCGACCTCACCGGCCGGCTGGCCGGCCGCACGCTGACCGCCGCGGTCCGGCGGGGCAAGTTCCTCTGGCTGCCGCTGGACCACCCCGGCGCGGCCGGCGCCACCCCCGACGACGCGCTGCTGGCGCACCTCGGCATGAGCGGCCAGCTGCTCGTGCGCGGCACGTCCGCCGACGTCGCGTCCGGCGGCGCGCACCCCCACCTGCGGGTCCGGCTCCTGCTGGACGACGGCGGCGCACTCGACTTCGTGGACCAGCGGACCTTCGGGCACCTGTCCGTCGTCGACCTGCTGCCGACCCCGGACGACCGGCCCGGTGGTGCGGGCTCGGTGCTGCCGCTCGTGCCGGCGCCCGTCGCGCAGATCGGCCGCGACCTGCTGGACCCCGCCACCGACCGCGACGTGGTGGCCCGCGCCATCCGCCGCCGGCGCACGCAGGTGAAGCGCGCCGTGCTCGACCAGGGCGTCGTGTCGGGCGTGGGCAACATCTACGCCGACGAGGGGCTGTGGCGCGCCCGGGTGCACCCCGCGACCCCCACGGCCGGGCTGGACCAGGCGACGGCGCTGCGCGTGCTGGAGGGCGTCGCCGGGGTGATGTCCGACGCGCTGGCGCAGGGCGGTACCAGCTTCGACGCCCTGTACGTCAACGTGAACGGCGCGTCGGGCTACTTCGACCGGTCCTTGGCCGTCTACGGGCAGGCGGGGGAGCCGTGCCCGCGCTGCGGCACGCCGGTGGTGCGCGAGCCGTTCATGAACCGCTCGTCGCACCTGTGCCCGGTGTGCCAGCCGGCACCCGCCGGCTGAGCCCCGTCCGGTCCCGACGGCGACCGCGACGGCGCCAGGTCAGCGGGCGACCAGGTTGCGCAGCGGCTCGTCGCGCACGAACGCCCCGATGTTGTCCGCCAGCAGGGTGTCGGCGCCGACCGGCCGGCCGCCCGCGGCGTGCGGGGTGATGAGGATCCGCGGCTCGTCCCACAGCGGGGACGTGGCGGGCAGCGGCTCGGTCTCGAACACGTCCAGCGCCGCGCCGGCGATCGACCCGGCCCGCACCGCGTCCAGCAGCGCGCCCTCGTCGAGGGTCGCACCGCGGCCGACGTTGACCACCCAGGCGTGCTCGGGCAGCCGGGCGAACACGTCGGCGCCCAGCGCGCGCCGCGTGGTCGGCGTCGCGGGCAGGATGCCGATCAGCACGTCCGTGCCGGTCAGCGCCTGCGTGGCCTCCTGCGGGGTGATCACCGGGTAGCCGGCCCGCTGCCCGGGGCGGGACGCGACGCCGATCACCTGGGCGCCGAGCACCGTCAGCAGCGGCGCCAGCCGGGCGGCGATCGACCCGAAGCCCCAGATCAGCACCCGCGCGCCGGACAGCGACCGGAACTCGCCGCCCTCGTGCGGCAGGCGCTGCATCCCGCCCAGCTCGGCGGCCCAGCGGTGCGCGTCCTGCGCCCGGACCAGCTCGGGCAGCCGGCGGGCGACCGCGAGCACCAGGGCCAGCGTGTGCTCGGCGACGGGCCCGTCGTGCAGCCCGCGGCCCGAGGTGATGCGGACGTGCGGGGCGAACCCCGCCGCGAGCACCGCGTCCGGGCCGGCGGCCAGCGTCTGCACCCAGCGGAGCCGGCCCATCCGGCGGGCGGCGTCCGCGAGCTGGCCGGTGGCGTTGCCCCAGACGACGAGCGCCTCGGCGTCGGTCAGGTCGCCCGGGACGGGCTGGTCGACGTCGTACGGGGCCGCCCGGACCCCCTCCGGCAGTGCGGGGGCGAGCGGGATGGAGGTGGGCAGCAGGACCGTCGTCATGGGCCTGAGGTTCCCCCAGCGGCGGCCGCCGCGCCAGGTGGGGCGCCCGCGGACCGGACCGGCGGTGCGGCGGTGCCGTGCGCGGACCGGCGGATCGATACCATGCAGGGGTGTCCACGAACAGCGCAGCGCAGCCGGCCCGATCCGGGGAGATCTCCGTGATGATCGTCGACGACCACGAGGTCGTCCGGCGCGGCATCGCCGAGGTCGTCGAGCGCGCCGACGGCATGAAGGTCGTCGCGGAGGCCGGGTCGGTGGCCGACGGCGTGCGCCGTGCCGGCCTGGTGCACCCGGACGTGCTCCTGGTGGACCTGCAGCTGCCCGACGGCACGGGCATCGACCTGATGAACCAGGTCAGGGTGACGCTGCCGACGGCGCGCGCGATCGTGCTGACCTCGTTCGACGACGACGACGCCCTCGCGGCCGCGCTGGACGCCGGTGCGGCCGCGTACCTGCTCAAGAGCGTGCGCGGTGCCGAGATCACCGACGTGGTCCGCGCCGTCGCCGCCGGTCGCACCCTGCTGGACGAGCGGACCGTCACCCGCCGCCGCGCCGGCCACGAGGACCCGACCGAGAACCTCACGCCGAGCGAGCTCAAGGTGCTCGACCTGATCGGCGACGGCCTGTCCAACCGCGAGATCGCCGAGCGGCTGGGCGTCGCCGAGAAGACCGTCAAGAACCACATCACCTCGCTGCTGGCCAAGATGGGCCTGCAGCGCCGCACCCAGGTCGCCGCCTGGGTGGCCGCCCGCCGGCACAGCGGCTGGCGCGCGGAGGCCGGGCACAGCTGAGCCGGCCGGGGTGGCCCCGGGCGGTCAGCCCAGGGGGACCTCCCACGACAGCAGCGTCCCCTGGCCGGCGGGCGCCGCCCCGAGCGAGAACGTGCCGCCGTGCTGCCGCGCCCGCGCGGCGAGGTTGCCGGTGCCGGACCGGCGGTCGCGGAGGGCGGGCAGCCCGACGCCGTCGTCCTCGACCTCGATCCGGACCGAGCCCGTCGGGCCGGAGCCCTGCACGGCGACCCGCGCGCTGACGGACGACGCGTGCGCGTGCCGCGCGGCGTTGGCCAGCCCCTCGCGCACCACGGCCACGACGTCGTCGGTGCGGTCCGAGCCGATCCGCTCGTCGATCAGGTCCGCGACGATGTAGTCGCTGTCCGGCACGGACTCGCCGTCGAGGGTCACCACCAGCGACGGCGCGAACCCGAGCCCGGTGCGGGCGAGGGAGGCCTCGCGCCGCAGCCGCTCGACGATGCCGGTGGCGGCGTCGGGGTCGCGCAGCGCGTAGACGATCTGCCGGATCTGCCGCACCGAGCCGTCGACGTTGTCCAGCGCCTCCTCGAGGATGCTGGTCAGCTCGGCGGGGTCGACGCCGCGGGCGGCGCGGCGGCGCACCGTCTCCAGCTGCATGCCGGTCGCGAAGAGCTGCTGGATCGCCAGGTCGTGCAGGTCGCGGGCGATCCGCTCCCGCTCGTCGAGCAGCGCCGCGGCGTCCTGCGCGCGCCGGGCCTCCGCGAGGACGAACGCGAGCGCGGCCTGGGAGGCGAACGACTCGGCGGTCGCCAGGTCGTTCGGCTCGAACGCCAGCGTGCCGACCTTGCGCAGCAGGATCAGCACGCCGACGCCGCGGCCGGAGGTCTGCAGGGGTGCGAACAGGGCGGAGCCGAACGACCGCATCGCGGGCACGGTGATGCGGCGCGACGTGGCGAGGGAGTCCATCAGCAGGCCCGCACCCTCCTCCATCACCGTCCAGGTGGGTCCGCCGGGGGTCAGCTGCGCGCCGACCAGGTCGCCCGCGACGTGCCCGTCCGCGAGCTCGATCAGCAGCTCGCCGCCCACGCCGGGCAGGGCCAGGGCGGCGGTGTCGGCGTCGGCGACGTCCCGGGCGGTCGCGGCGATGTGCGCCAGCGCCTCCTCCTCGTCCGCGCCGGACAGCAGCATCGTGGTGATGTCCTGGCCGGCACGCAGCCAGTGCTCCCGGCGGGCGGCGTCGGCGTAGAGCTGGGCGTTGGCGACCGCGACACCCGCGGTGGCGGCCAGCGCGATGACGGTGCTCGCGTCCTTCTCGCTGAAGCCGCCCGCCTTCTCCGACAGGTACAGATAGCCGTAGACCTGCTCACGCACCCGCACCGACGCGCCGAGGAACGACCCCATCGGCGGGTGGCCCGCGGGCCAGCCCCGGAACGCGGGGTGCTCGGTCAGGTCGGCCAGGTGCAGCACGCCGTGGGTCGGGATGTGCGCGAGCACGCCCTGCGCGTGCGGCGGGTGGCCCATCATCGCGGCGGCCGCGGCCGGGACGCCGGTCTGCACGAACGTGGTGGACTCCCCGCGGCTGTCGAGCACGTTGATCGCGCCGTACTGCGCGCCGGTGAGCTCCACCGACACGCGCACGAACCGCTCGAGCACGCCGGGCAGGTCCAGCCCCGACGCGACCGACAGCACGGCGTCGAGCAGGTCGGCCATCTCGTCGCCGGTCTCGGACGCGGTCCCGAGCTGCAGGTGCGAGCGCCCGCCGGGCTCGCGGACGTGGATCGTCGTGGTCACGCCCGGCCCGTACGTGGTGGCGGGCAGGTCGTCCTCGCCACCACCTGCGGTGCGTCCGATCAGGTCCTCGGCCATGCGCTCGTCGTCCCCGTCCCGCTGTCGTCCTGCTCGCTCGCGTGCGCCTCACGGTAGTCGGCGTCGCGGTCCAGCAGCTCCGCGTGCGTCCCGCGTGCCGCGACCGCGCCGTCCCGCAGCACGACGACCTCGTCCGCGGCGTGCAGCGGGGTCAGGCGGTGGGTGACGACGAGCACCCCGGGCCGCCGGTCGGCCGCGGTGCGCGGCGCGGACAGCAGGTCCGTGACCAGGCGGTCCGCCGTGGCGGGGTCCAGGTGCTCGGCAGGCTCGTCGACCAGCAGCAGGGGCGCGGTCGCCAGCAGCGAGCGCGCCAGCAGCAGCCGACGGCGCTCGCCGCCCGAGACGCTGCGCGCGTCGGGGCCCAGCGCGGTCTCGACGCCGTCCGGCAGGCCGGCGAGCCAGGCGCCGAGGCCGGCGCGCTCGAGGGCGGCCCGCGCTTCCTCGGGGGTGGCGTCGCCGCGGGCGACCCGCAGGTTCTCCAGCACGGTGGTCTCGAAGACGTGCGCGTCCTCGGTGGTCAGCGCCAGGCGGGCCAGCCGGGCGCCCGCGTCCACCGCCGGCAGCGGCACGCCGTCCAGCAGCAGGTCGCCGTCGCGCGGCGGCAGCAGCCCTGCGAGGGTCAGCAGCAGCGTGGTCTTGCCGACGCCGGACGGTCCGACGACGGCGACGCTGCGCCCGGGGGACAGGTCCAGGTCGAGGTCGCTGACCACCGGCGGGCGCCCCGGCCAGCCCACGGCGAGCCCGCGGGCGGTGAGCCGGGGGTGGTCGCCCGGCGTGCTGGCGTCGAGCGCGTCGAGCGAGGCGGGGGTGCCCGCGTCGGGGACCGGCTCGGGCGCGGGCTCCTCGGCGTCGTCCAGCAGCGAGACCAGGCGGACGGCGGCGGCGCGGGACCGGTGCAGCTGGATCGCCGCGGCGGGCAGCACGGCGGTCGCCTCGAAGGCCGCCAGCGGGGTCAGGACGACGACGGCGAGCTCGACGGGCGCGAGGGTCCCGGCGGTCGCCGCGGGGACCGCGACCAGCAGCGCCGCGAGCACGGCGATGCCCACCGCGACGTTGCCGAGCGCGGCAGCCAGGGCGGCCGGTCCGGCCCCGCGGTCCGTGGCGCGGGCCAGGTCGGCGTCGGCGGCGCGCAGCCGGGCGAGCTCGGCGTCGGTGCGGCCCTGGACCGCGAGCGGCCCGGCGTCCTCCAGCAGGCCGAGCGAGGTCGCGGCCATCTCGGCGCGGGCGGACGCGGCGCGCTGCTCGGTGCCGCGGGCCGCCCGCTGCGCCAGCCACGGCGCGACCACCCCGGCGAGCAGCAGGCACCCGGCCAGGGTCGCCCCGGCCGCGGGCAGGAACAGGCCCATCGCGACGACCGTCCCCACGCCGAGCACGGCGGCGACGGCGGCCGGCAGCAGCCCCCGGACCACCACGTCGCCGACCGCGTCCACGTCCGCACCGACCCGCGCCAGCAGGTCCCCGCGGCGCAGGGACAGCGTCGCGTCGGGACGGCCCGCGGCCAGGCGCGAGTACAGGGTGGTGCGCAGGGTGCCCATGCCGCGCAGCGCGACGTCGTGCGACACGAGGCGCTCGAGGTACCGGAACAGGCCGCGGCCGATGCCGAACGCGCGGACCGCGACGGTGGCCACGGAGAGCGTGAGGACGGGCGGCATCTCCGCGGCGCGGGTGATGAGCCAGGCGGACACCGCGGCCAGCGCCACGGCGCAGCCGAGCGCGAGCACCCCGAGCAGCACCGCCAGCGCCACCCGGCGCCGGTCGACGTCCAGCAGGACGACGGCGCGCCACAGGGGGTCGGCGGCCAGGCGGCGGCCGAGCGCGGTGCGGGGGACCGACGCGGCCCTGGTGCTCGTGCCGCCCGACGCGGCCGTCGCGGCCGTCGCGCCGGCCGGGCCGGCCGGGGCGGACGACGCCGTGGCGGCGGGTGCGGTGCCGGTCATCGGGTGGCCTCCTCGGGCGCGGGGACGGGCAGACCGGTGGCGGCGGACGCGGCGGACCGCACGGTGACGACGCGGTCGGCCAGCGCGATCAGCGACGGCCGGTGCGCGACCAGCACGACCGTCCGCCCGGCCGCGGCGAGCGCACGCACCGTGGCGAGCACGACCCGCTCGCCGGCGGCGTCCAGGTGGGCGGTGGGCTCGTCCAGCACGACCAGGGGTGCGTCCGACAGCAGGGCGCGGGTCAGGGCGACGCGCTGGCGCTGGCCGACGCTGAGCCCGGCGCCGCCGCGCCCGAGGTCCGTGCGCCACCCGTCGGGCAGCCCGGCGACCACGGCGTCCAGCCCGGTCAGGGCGGCGGCCTCGTCGCGGCGCGCCCGACCCGCGGCGTCCAGCTCGTGGTCCTCCGCCCCGGTCACCAGGCGGCCGACGGAGGCGGGCTCGAGCACGGGGCGCTGCGGCAGCCACGCGACCTGCTGCCAGTAGGTGCGCGGGTCGAGGTCGGCGAGCGGGGTGGCGGTGCCGTCGGCGCCGACGACCTCGACGGTGCCCGCGTCCGGGCGGACCAGGCCCAGCAGCACGTCGACGGCGGTCGTCTTGCCGGCACCGCTGGCGCCGGTGACCGCGACGGTGCTGCCGGGAGGCAGCTCCAGGTCCAGGTCGGCGGGCGCGAGCAGGTCGCGGCCGGGCGCCCGGACGGTCACGCCGCGCAGCCGCAGCGTGGACCGGCGCAGGTCCGGCGCGGCCGTGGTGCCGGCCGGGGGAAGCGGCGTCTCGAGCACCTCGAACACCTGGTCGGCCGCCGCCACGCCGTCGGTCGACGCGTGGAACTGCGCGCCGACCTGGCGCAGCGGGACGTACACCTCGGGGGCGAGGATCAGGACCGTCAGGCCGGTGGCCAGGTCGAGGTGCCCGTAGACGAGCCGCAGGCCGATGCCCACGGCGACCAGCGCCACGGCCAGGGTGGTGAGCAGCTCCAGCACCATGCCGGACAGGAAGGCGATCCGCAGCGTGCCCATGGTGGCCCTGCGGTGCGCCTCGCCGAGCGCCCGCACCCGCGCGGCCGGGCCGCGCTCGCGCCCGAACGCGCGCAGGGTCGTCAGCCCGGCCACCAGGTCGAGCACCTGCGACCCGAGCCGCTGCATGACCCGCAGGCTGCGCTCGGACCGCCCCTGGGTGAGCTGGCCGATCAGGACCATGAAGACCGGCACGAGCGGGATGGTGCCGGCGGCCAGGGCGGCGGAGATCCAGTCGAGACCCAGGATCACCACGAGCACGGCCGGGGTGACGGTCGCCGACAGCACCAGCTGCGGCAGGTACCGCACGAAGTACGGCTCGAGCGCCTCCAGGCCGCGGGTCGCGAGGGTGACGACGCGCGCCCCCTCGCCCTCGGCCAGCCAGCGCGGACCGAGGGCGGCCGCGCGGGCGACCACCTGCTCGCGCAGCTCGGCGACGGCGCGGGTGGCGGCCCGGTGCGCGTACCGCTCCTGGACGCCGGTGGCGAGCGCGCGCGCCGCGACGACGACGGCCAGCCAGCCGACCCGCGGGAGCAGGTCGGGCAGCGTGGCGCCGTCGTGCGCGGCGGCGGCGAGCACCTGCGCGAGCAGGACCGCCTGGGCGATCACCAGGCCGGCCGTGACCAGTCCGAGGACGACGGTCAGGGCCAGGTACCCCCGGGCGGCGCGGGCGTACCTCAGCAGGCGCGGGTCGAGCGGCTTCACGCGGTGCTCGGGCCCCTCAGACCTGGGCGTCGCCGGCGGCGGAGGAGGCGGGGGCCTTCTCCTTCCGGCTGATGGCGGCGGTGAACGTGAGGCCGACGTGCTCCGGGATGTGGTCCGCGGAGATCCGCTTGCGGAACACCCAGTACGTCCAGCCCTGGTAGAGCAGCACGACCGGGACCAGCAGCACGGCGACCCAGGTCATGATGGTCAGCGTGTAGTCCGTCGAGGACGCGTTGCGGATGTCCAGCGAGTTCGCCGGGTCGAACGCGGGCATGACGTCGGGGAACATCGAGCCGAAGATCAGCACGACGGCCGCGACGATGACGACGGCCGACCAGACGAACGCCCAGCCCTCGCGGCGGGCCCGCGTGGTGACGACGACCGCGAAGAGCGCCACGGCGGCGACGGCCACGACGGCCCAGGTCCAGGTCACGGAGTAGGCGACCTGCGCCCACAGCGCCCACCCGGCGGTCACGACCAGGACGACCGGTGCGAGGCGGGCGGCGAGCGCGCCGGACCGCTCCCGCATGTCGCCGCTCGTCTTGAGCGACAGGAAGATCGCGCCGTGCAGCGTGAACAGCAGGAACGTGGTGAGGCCGCCGAGCAGGGCGAACGGGTTCAGCAGCGCGAAGAAGCCGCCGACGTACTGGTGGTTCGCGTCCAGCTCGACGCCGCGCACGAGGTTCGCGAACGCGACGCCCCACAGGATCGCGGGCAGGAAGGAGCCGGCCATGATCCCGCGGTCGGCCCAGCGCCGCCAGCGGTCGGTGTTGATCTTGCCGCGCCACTCGATCGACACGACGCGGAAGATCAGGCCGACCAGGATCAGCAGCAGCGGGATGTAGAACCCGGAGAACAGGGTGGCGTACCACTCGGGGAACGCTGCGAAGATGGCCGCGCCGGCCGTGATCAGCCACACCTCGTTGCCGTCCCAGACGGGGCCGATGGTGTTGATCATGACCCGGCGGTCCTTGTCCCGGCGGCCCAGGACGGGCAGCAGCATCCCGACGCCGAAGTCGAAGCCCTCGAGGACGAGGTAGCCGGTCCACAGGACCGCGATCAGCAGGAACCAGATGACGGGGAGGTCCATGGTCAGGTCCTCTCAGTAGGCGAACGACAGCGGGCGCTCGGCTGCTGCGGGGTCGTCCGGGTCGGGCTGGTTGTCGGGGTTGTCCGGGCTGTAGTCCTTCTCCGTGTCGGCGACTCCCTCGGCGGCGTACCGCTTCATCAGGCGGAACCAGAACACGGCCAGGACGCCGTAGACGAGGGTGAAGGCGACGATCGAGATGATCACCATCGTCGGGCTGACCACCTCCGAGACGCCGCGCTCGGTGAGCAGCCAGACGCCGTCGACGCCGGTCGGGTTCGGGTAGACGACCCAGGGCTGGCGGCCCATCTCGGTGAAGATCCACCCGAAGGCCGACGCGAGGAACGGCGTCGGGATGGCCCAGATGCCGACCCGTGCCAGCCACCGGTTGCCCGACACCCGGTTCTTGCGGGTCATCCACAGCGCCATCAGGGCCAGCAGCGCGGACCCGGCGGCCAGGCCGATCATCAGCCGGAAGGCCCAGTACGTGACGGTCAGGTCGGGGATGTAGTTGACGCCCTCGCCGTACGTCGCCTCGTACTCCGTCTGCAGGTCGTTCACGCCCTGCAGCGGGGCGTCGAAGTCGTTCAGCGCGAGGAACGACAGCAGGCCCGGGATCTCCAGGTAGTGGGTGACGCCCTCGCAGTCGTTGGTCAGGTCGCCGATCGCCAGCAGCGAGAACGAGGCGCCGTCGGTGCTCTCGCACAGCGCCTCCGCCGCGGCCATCTTGGTCGGCTGCTGCTCGAACATCAGCTGGCCCTGCGCGTGCCCGGTGATGCCGAGGCCGATGCCGGCGACCAGCATCGTCGCGACGCCCAGGCGCACGGCGGGGCGGTAGACCGTGCGGGCCTTCTCCTCCTCGCCGCGGCGGACCAGCTTGACCATCCACCAGGCGGCGATGCCCGCGACGAACGTGCCGGCGGTCAGGAACGCGGCCGTGATGGTGTGCGGGAAGGCGGCCCACAGCGTGTTGTTGGTCAGCACCGCGACGACGTCGTTCATCTCCGCGCGGCCGGTCTCGGTGTTGAAGACCGTGCCCACGGGGTGCTGCATCCACGAGTTCGCGGCGAGGATGAAGAACGCCGAGGCGTTGGTCGCGAAGGCGACGGCCCAGATGCTCAGCAGGTGGATCTTCTTGGGGAGCTTGTCCCAGCCGAAGATCCACAGGCCCAGGAACGTCGACTCCACGAAGAAGGCGACGAGGCCCTCCATCGCGAGCGGGGCGCCGAACACGTCGCCGACGAACCGCGAGTACTCCGACCAGTTCATGCCGAACTGGAACTCCTGGACGATGCCGGTGGCCACGCCGATCGCGAAGTTGATCAGCATGAGCTTGCCGAAGAACTTGGTCAGGCGGAGCCAGGTCTCGTTGCCGGTGCGGACCCAGATGGTCTGCATGATCGCGACGAGCGGGGCGAGCCCGATCGTCAGCGGGACGAAGATGAAGTGGTAGACGGTGGTGACACCGAACTGCCAGCGGGCCAGGTCGAGGGCTTCCACGCGGGGGGATCCGTCCAGGTGCTGGGGCGAGTGGGGGCCGAACGGCCCAGGTGAGGGCCGTCGCTCGAAGGTATTGCGCCTCGGTTCACAAGCGTAGGACAAAGGTCCCGCGATCTGACGCCCTGTCGTCTCATTGTGACGGGCTTCACGAGCGTGACCTGGCGCACGTCCCGGCGGCCGCTGTGCGATACTGGCTGCGGCTACCCGGGATCCACACACCCCGGGCGACTACCGTGCTCGCCGCACCAGCGCCTCGTGCGCGCCAGGCGCCGCCGGCCGTACGGACCCCTCACCGGGCCCGTCCCGCCAGGCAGGCGATGGCGCCGACCGCCCGTGCAGCAGCCGACACCGACGACTTCCGTCGCCGCGCACCACGCGAGCGACGACCGACCGCCCGAGGGCGCCGCGCGTGTGGCCGGTGTACCCGGGCTTGCAGGAGCACTCCGCGTGACGCTCGACAGCACCTCGGACAGCACCACCCCCGCAGCAGCGCCGACGGGCGGTGACGCGCCGGCCGAGGCCACGCGCCCCCGCCGTGCGCCCCGGACCCGCGCCACGCGGGCCACCAAGGCCGCGGGGGAGCCCGCCGCCACGGCGCCGGCGCAGGACGCGGCGCCCGCCGCACCCGCGCAGGAGCCCGCGACCGCCCCGGATGCGGAGGCCAAGCCCGTGCGCCGCCGCGCGCCGCGCAAGACCGCCGCCCAGAAGGCGGCCGAGCTGGCCGCCGCCGAGACGGAGGCCGCGGACGCCGCGGCGAGCGAGGCCGGGGCAGCAGCCGCCGCGGCCCCGGTCGACGCGCCCGCCGCCGAGGCCCCGGCCGCGCCGCGCCGTCGCCGCGCCACCCGGACCGCCGGCTCGTCCTCCGCCCCGGCCGCCGACGCGCCCGCCGAGATCCCCGACGCCCCTGCCGAGACGCCCGCCGCCGCGGCGCCGGCCGCCGAGCCCGCCGCCGCGCCGGTCGCCGAGGCGGCCCCCGCCACGTCGGCTCCCGTCCGCCGGTCGCGCCGGGTCACCCGCCCGGCGGGCGCCGGCACGGTGACCCCCGCGCCGGTCGCCGCGACCGCGCCGGCCGCCGAGGTCGCCCCCGTCGCCGAGCCCGCCGTCGCGGAGCCCGTGATCGAGGAGCCCGAGGACGAGCAGATCGCCGAGGCGGTCGAGCAGGCCGAGCAGACCTCGGCCGCCGCGCCCGACAGCCGCCTGGACGTGCTCGCCGAGCTCGGCCGCACCCAGCCCGCCGCCGAGGAGCGCCCCGACCGTGCCGAGCGCCCGGCGCGCCGCGGTGGCCGTGGCGGCCGTCGTGGCGCCGAGGCCCGTGCCGAGCAGGCCGCCGCCGAGCAGCCCGCCGAGCAGGCCCCCGCCGAGACGACCCGCGCGGAGCAGGCCCCCGCCGCGCAGGCCCCGGCCCAGCAGCCCGCGCCCCAGCAGCAGACGGCCGAGCAGCGGCCGGCGCGCCGCTCCGGCGGTCGTGCCCCGCAGGGCGAGCCCGAGCGCCCCGCCACGGCGCGCCTGGCGACGACCGCCCTGCTGTTCCAGGCGCCGGAGGCGCCCCGCAAGCGTCGCCGGGCCTCCGCCCCGTCCGGCTCGCCCGAGGCGATCTCCGCCGCGGCCCACGTCGAGCCCGAGGTGGCCGACGAGGCCGCGACCGGGGCCGAGGTCCTCGAGGCCGCTCCCGCGGAGGAGACGGCTGCGCCGTCCCGCCGCCGTGGTGGCCGTCGTGGCCGCTCCCGCGGCGCGGCGCAGGACACCGCCGAGGTCGTCGAGGCCGAGGCCGAGGCCGAGGTCGTCGACGTCCCGCTGGACGAGCCCGTGCAGCAGGAGGACGAGACCGAGGACGGCGACGCCGCCGACACGGTCGACGCCGTCGACGCGGACGAGGACGAGAACGCCCCCCGCCGCCGGCGCCGCCGTGGCGGCCGCGGCCGTCGTTCGCGCGGTGGCGACGCCGACGAGTCCGGCGAGGACGACCAGCCCGCCGACGAGCAGCAGCCGGCCGACGAGTCCGGCGAGGATGCGGACGAGTCCGAGCAGGACGAGTCCGACGAGCAGGGCGAGGGCGAGGAGCAGGGCGGCAGCAGCCGCCGCCGGCGCCGTCGTCGCCGCTCGGGCCGCGGCGGCGACGCCGACGCGGGCGAGACCGCGCCGTCCCGCGGCTCCGGCAGCAGCCGGTCCGGGGCGCGCGCCAGCGACGAGGTCACCGCGCTGCGCGGCTCCACGCGCCTCGAGGCCAAGCGCCAGCGCCGTCGCGAGGGCCGCGACGCGGGCCGTCGCCGCCAGATCATCACCGAGGCCGAGTTCCTGGCCCGTCGCGAGTCCGTCGAGCGCTCGATGGTCGTGCGCGAGGCGGGCGGCAAGACGCAGATCGCCGTGCTCGAGGACGGCGTGCTCGTCGAGCACTACGTGTCCCGGCAGGCGCAGGTCTCGATGGCCGGCAACGTCTACCTCGGCCGCGTGCAGAACGTGCTGCCGAGCATGGAGGCGGCCTTCGTCGACGTGGGCAAGGGCCGCAACGCCGTGCTCTACGCGGGTGAGGTCAACTGGGACGCCGCGGGCCTGGACGGCGGCCAGCCGCGCCGCATCGAGCAGGCGCTGAAGTCCGGCGACTCCGTGCTGGTGCAGGTCACCAAGGACCCGATCGGCCACAAGGGCGCGCGGCTGACGTCGCAGATCACGCTGGCCGGCCGCTACCTGGTCTACGTGCCCGGCGGCGGCATGACGGGGATCAGCCGCAAGCTGCCCGAGCCCGAGCGCGCACGCCTCAAGAAGATCCTGCGCGAGGTCGTCCCGGACTCCGCCGGCGTCATCGTGCGCACGGCGGCCGAGGGGGCGAGCGAGGAGGAGCTGCGCGCCGACATCGCCCGCCTGCAGTCGCAGTGGGAGGCCATCGAGAAGAAGTCGAAGACGGCGTCCGCCCCGGCCCTGCTGCAGGGCGAGCCGGACATGGCGATCCGCGTGGTCCGCGACATCTTCAACGACGACTTCTCCTCCCTGGTCGTCCAGGGCGACGAGGCGTGGTCGACCATCTCCGGCTACATCGGCGAGCTCGCTCCCGACCTGGCCGAGAAGGTCTCGCGGTGGACCGGCACCGGCGACGTGTTCGCCGCGCACCGGGTCGACGAGCAGCTCGCCAAGGGCATGGACCGCAAGGTCTGGCTGCCCTCGGGCGGCTCGCTGGTCATCGACCGCACCGAGGCCATGACGGTCGTCGACGTCAACACCGGCAAGTTCACCGGCGCGGGCGGCACGCTCGAGGAGACGGTCACCCGCAACAACATCGAGGCCGCGGAGGAGATCGTCCGCCAGCTCCGGCTGCGGGACATCGGCGGCATCATCGTCATCGACTTCATCGACATGGTGCTCGAGTCCAACCGCGACCTGGTGCTCCGCCGCCTGGTGGAGTGCCTGGGCCGCGACCGGACCAAGCACCAGGTGGCCGAGGTGACCTCGCTGGGCCTGGTGCAGATGACCCGCAAGCGCGTGGGCCAGGGCCTGGTCGAGGCGTTCTCGGAGACCTGCGAGCACTGCAACGGCCGCGGGTTCATCGTGCACACCGACCCGGTGGAGAAGCACAACGGCAAGGGCGACGCCGGCGCGGCGCAGCCCGCCCCCGAGGGCACCGGCGAGGCCAAGAAGTCGCGCCGCAAGCGCGGGGCCAAGGAGCAGGCGCCGGCCGCGGCCACGCCGGCTCCCGCCGTCCCGGTGCTCCCGGAGGCGCGTGAGGCGGTCAAGGCCACCCTCGCGACGATCGCGGCCGCGGCGGCGCACGCCCACGTGCACGACGACGAGGCGCACGGCACCCCGGCCGCGGACGCCCCGGACGCCGACGAGGCCACGGAGGGCGGCGTGCCCGAGGGGACGCAGCCGGAGGCGCCGCAGGCCGAGGTCGCGCAGCCCGAGGCGGCGGCCGAGCCGGTGCTCGACGTCCTCGCGGCGCTGGGCAGCCTCGCGACCCGCGCTCCGGAGGAGACCGAGCCGGCACCGAAGCTGGAGCTGACCCGGGTCGACCCGGGCCTGTTCGAGTACCCCGTCCCCGCCGACGAGGCGGACGACGACCGGTCCTGACCCCGCGAGGGCCGCACCCGGCCCGCCGACGTCGTCAGCTCCCGGCGAGGTCGTCACGTCACGTGGCGACCTCGCGCGGAGGCGGCGACGTCGCGGGTCGGGGGGCGGTCGCGGGTGGGCGAGGTCACCTGGTGCGCGGTTTGACCGTCGCGGTCGGCCTCGCGTAACCTTGAACGTCGGTGCGTTCTGACGGCGCGGTGTGATTTCGCGCAGAGCCGGTCAGGAAGCACCGTTCGCGCGTGACGCCCCAGTGGCGCCGACGCCCCGAGCTCCGCGGCCACCGCGGTGGCGCGCCGGGGTGCGGCCCGACGGCGGGACGCCCCAGAACCTGTAGTTCGACGAGCAGAGATGAGCAGCAACGTGGTGTACGCGATCGTGAAGGCCGGCGGCCGTCAGGAGAAGGTCGCCGTCGGCGACGTCGTCGTCGTTGACCGCATCGCGGCCAAGGACGGTGCAACCGTCGAGCTGCCCGCGCTCCTCCTCGTCGACGGCACCGCCGTGACGTCGGACGCCGCGGCGCTCGCCAAGGTCAAGGTCACCGCCGAGGTCGTCCAGGCCGAGAAGGGGCCGAAGATCGACATCCTGCGGTACAAGAACAAGACGGGCTACCGCCGTCGCCAGGGTCACCGCTCGCGCCTGACCCGCCTCAAGGTCACCGGCATCAAGTGACCTCGCGGGCCGCACGGCCCGTGAACCCGTCCCCGTAGACAGCACCGCAGGAAAGCGAGCCTGAGATGGCACACAAGAAGGGCGCGAGCTCCTCGCGCAACGGTCGTGACTCCAACGCGCAGCGCCTCGGCGTCAAGCGCTTCGGTGGCCAGGTCGTCAACGCCGGCGAGATCATCGTCCGCCAGCGCGGCACGCACTTCCACCCCGGCGTGAACGTCGGCCGCGGCGGCGACGACACCCTGTTCGCCCTCACCGCCGGTGCGGTGCAGTTCGGCACCCGTCGTGGCCGCAAGGTCATCGACATCGTGGCGGCCGCCTGAGCCCCGCACCACCCCAGCTGTAGGCGAGGGGCGTACCGCACGACGCGGTGCGCCCCTTCGCCATGAGGAAGGAAGTACCTGCACATGGCCGCGTTCGTCGACCGCGTCGTCCTCCACGCCAGCGGCGGTGACGGTGGCCACGGCTGCGCGTCCATCCACCGCGAGAAGTTCAAGCCGCTCGCCGGTCCCGACGGGGGCAACGGCGGCAACGGCGGCACCGTCCGCCTGGTCGTCGACCCGCAGGTGACCACCCTGCTCGACTACCACCACGCCCCGCACCGGCACGCCGCCTCGGGCACCCAGGGGATGGGTGACCACCGCCAGGGCTCGACCGGCGAGGACCTCGTCCTGCCGGTGCCCGACGGCACCGTCGTGAAGTCGCTGGACGGCGAGGTGCTCGCCGACCTGGTGGGCGTCGGCGCGGAGTTCGTCGTCGCCCAGGGCGGGCACGGCGGCCTCGGCAACGCCGCGCTGTCCTCGCCCCGCCGCAAGGCCCCCGGGTTCGCGCTGCTCGGCGAGCCGGGCGACGCCCGGGACGTCGTGCTGGAGCTCAAGACCATCGCGGACGTCGCGCTGGTCGGGTTCCCGAGCGCCGGCAAGTCCAGCCTGGTCGCCGCCATCTCGGCCGCGCGGCCCAAGATCGCGGACTACCCGTTCACCACGCTGGTCCCCAACCTGGGCGTGGTGCAGGCGGGCGACGCCCGGTACACCGTCGCCGACGTCCCGGGCCTGATCCCGGGCGCGAGCGAGGGCAAGGGGCTCGGCCTGGAGTTCCTGCGGCACGTCGAGCGCTGCGCCGTCCTGGTGCACGTGCTGGACTGCGCCACGCTGGAGCCGGGTCGCGACCCGCTGACCGACCTCGAGGTGCTCGAGGCCGAGCTGGCGGCCTACTCGGGCGACCTCGGCATCGAGGGCGGTCGCGTGCCGCTGACCGAGCGGCCGCAGCTGGTCGTCCTGAACAAGATCGACGTCCCGGAGGCGCGCGAGCTCGCCGACCTGGTCCGTCCCGACCTGGAGGCGCGCGGCCTGCGCGTGTTCGAGGTCTCCACGGCCAGCCACGAGGGCCTGCGGCCCCTGACCTTCGCGCTCGCCGAGCTGGTCGACAGGAGCCGCCGCGAGGCGCCGGCCCCCGAGGCCACCCGCGTGGTGCTGCGCCCGAAGGCCGTCGACGACGCGGGGTTCACCGTGACCCGGCGCGCCGAGGGCGACCACGAGTTCTTCCAGGTCCGCGGCACCAAGCCGGAGCGCTGGGTGCGGCAGACGGACTTCACCAACGACGAGGCCGTCGGCTACCTCGCGGACCGGCTCGCCCGGCTCGGCGTCGAGGAGAAGCTGCTCGCGGCCGGTGCCGTGGCCGGTGCCGAGGTCGTCATCGGGGACGGGCCGTCCGCGGTCGTCTTCGACTGGGAGCCGACGCTGCTGACGGGCTCGGAGCTGCTGGGCGGACCGCGCGGCTCCGACCAGCGCATCGAGGAGCGCTCCCGCCCCACCCGCGGGCAGAAGCGCGAGGAGTACAAGGAGCGCATGGACGCCAAGGCCGAGGCCCGCGCGGAGCTCTGGACCGAGCGCGAGGCCGGTCTCTGGCGCGAGGACTGACGGCCCGGCCGTCGACCCACGGGCCCCGTCCGGCACGCCGTCGCGTGCGGGACGGGGCCCGTCGCGCTGTCCGGGGGGCGGAAGGGCGCGACCGCCGGGGCCCCGCGCGGGGGATGATGCCCGCGTGAGTGCCGCCGCCCTGTCCGACCGCCGCCTGCTGCCCGAGGTCCGCCGCGTGGTGGTCAAGGTGGGGTCGTCGTCCCTGACCGACGACACCGGCAAGCTCGACCCCGCCCGCCTGCGGGCCCTGGTCGACGTGCTGGCCGCGCGGGTGACGGGTGGCCGGCAGGTGGTGCTCGTGTCCTCGGGCGCCATCGCGACCGGCATGGACCCGCTCGGCCTGGCGCGCCGGCCCCGCGACCTCGCGACGCAGCAGGCGGCGGCCTCGGTGGGGCAGGGCCTGCTGGTCGCGCACTACACCCGTGCGTTCCACGAGCACGGGCTGCGCGTCGGCCAGGTGCTGCTCACGGCGGACGACACGATGCGCCGCACCCAGTACCGGAACGCCCAGCGGGCCCTGGACCGGCTGCTCGACCTCGGCATCGTGCCCATCGTGAACGAGAACGACACCGTCGCCACCGACGAGATCCGGTTCGGCGACAACGACCGGCTCGCCGCGCTGGTCTCGCACCTCGTGCACGCCGACGCGATGGCCCTGCTGACCGACGTCGACGGCCTCTACACCGGACCGCCGAACCGCGAGGGGTCGCGCCGGATCGCCGAGGTCCGCGGGCCGAAGGACCTCGAGGGCATCGACGTCACCGCGCGCGGCAGCGGCGTCGGCACCGGCGGGATGGTGACCAAGCTGGAGTCGGTCGCGATCGCGACCGCGTCCGGCATCCCGGTCGTGCTGACCTCCGCGGCGCAGGTCGCCCCCGCCCTGGACGGCGCCGACGTCGGCACCTGGTTCGCCGCGACCGGCAAGCGCGCGTCGACCCGGCTGATGTGGCTGGCGTACGCCGCACGGACCCACGGCCGCCTGGTGCTGGACGACGGCGCGGTGCGGGCCGTCGTGGAGCGCGGGAAGTCGCTGCTGCCGGCCGGCGTCACGGCGGTCGAGGGCGAGTTCGAGGCCGGCGACCCGGTCGAGATCGTCGGCACCGACGGCGTCGTCGTCGCACGCGGGCTGGTGGCCTACTCCTCGCAGGAGGCGCCGGAGCTGCTCGGCCGCAGCACGGACGAGCTGCGCGCGTCGCTGGGCGAGGGCTACGACCGCGAGCTCGTGCACCGGGACGACCTGGTGCTGGTGCGCCGCCGCCGCTGAGACGGCCCTCCGCGCGGGCCGCCGCCGGACTACGCTGGCCCGATGAGCACCTCCCTCGACGCCCCGGCCACGGACGGGGCGCAGACCGCGACGCCCGCCGTGCCGTCGGCGCCGTCGAGGCCGTCCGGCGACGTCACCGAGGCGGTCCTGGCCGTCGCGCGGCGCGCGAAGGTCGCCGCGCGGTCCCTGGCCGTCGCGAACCGCGGCACCAAGGACGCGGCGCTGCACGCCCTCGCCGACGCGCTGGTGGCGGACGCCGACGCGATCGTCACCGCCAACGCGGACGACCTGGCGCGCGGCCGCGCCGCGGGCACGTCCCCGGGCCTGCTCGACCGGCTGGCGCTGACGCCCGAGCGGATCGGCGCCATCGCCGACGCCCTGCGCGAGGTCGCGGCGCTGCCCGACCCGGTGGGGGAGGTCGTCCGCGGGTCCACGCTGCCCAACGGCCTGCGGATGCGCCAGGTGCGCGTGCCGATGGGCGTCGTCGGGATGATCTACGAGGCCCGGCCCAACGTGACCGTGGACGCCGTCGGCCTCACGCTCAAGAGCGGCAACGCCGTGGTGCTCCGCGGCGGCTCGGCCGCCGCGTCGTCCAACGAGGTGATCGTGGCGGTGCTGCGGTCCGCGCTCGAGCGGCAGGGCCTGCCCGCGGACCTCGTGCAGTCGGTCGACGCGTACGGGCGCGCCGGCGGCGTCGCCCTCATGCACGCGCGCGGCCTGGTGGACGTGCTGGTGCCGCGCGGCGGGGCGGGGCTCATCCAGACAGTCGTGCGCGAGGCGAGCGTGCCGGTCATCGAGACCGGCGTGGGCAACGTGCACGTGTACGTGGACGCGACCGCCGACCCGGCCGTCGCCCTGCCGATCCTGCTCAACGCCAAGACCCAGCGGGTCGGCGTGTGCAACGCCGCCGAGACGCTGCTGGTGCACCGGGACGCAGCGGCAGGCTTCCTGCCCTCCGCCCTGACCGCGCTGGGCGAGGCCGGGGTGACGGTGCACGGGGACGCCGCGACCGCGGCCCTCGCCCCGGAGGACGTGCCGGTCGTCCCCGCCACCGACGAGGACTGGGCCACCGAGTACCTGTCGCTCGACCTCGCCGTGCGCGTCGTCGACGACCTGGACGCGGCGCTCGAGCACATCCGCACCTGGAGCTCCGGGCACACCGAGGCCATCGTCACCCGCGACCTCGCCGCCTCCGAGCGGTTCGTCGCGGAGGTCGACTCGGCCGCGGTCATGGTGAACGCCTCCACGCGGTTCACCGACGGCGGCCAGCTCGGCCTCGGCGCCGAGATCGGCATCTCCACCCAGAAGCTGCACGCCCGGGGCCCGATGGGCCTGGGGGAGCTCACCACGACCAAGTGGGTGGTGCACGGGGACGGGCACGTGCGCCCCTGACGGTCCGCCCCACCGACGTGCGACACTTGACCTTCACCTTCGACCTGTCCGGGAGGACCACGTGAACGCTGCGCTGCGCACCGCCGAGGCAGTCGCCGAGCACACCACCGAGCTGCCGTTCTCGCCCGTCGTCTTCGGCGTGGCCGGGTTCGCGGCGCTGATCGCGATGCTGCTCGTCACGTACGCGTTCCGGAGCGTCGGCACGCGTCACTGACGCCCCAGGCCGTACGGGACCCGCATCCGATGACGCAGCGACGAGCCCGGCTCGGGGTGATGGGCGGCACGTTCGACCCGATCCACCACGGCCACCTCGTCGCCGCCAGCGAGGTCGCCGCGCGGTTCGACCTGGACGAGGTGGTGTTCGTGCCCACGGGCGCGCCGTCGTTCAAGCAGTCGACGACGGTGACGCCCGCCGAGCACCGCTACCTGATGACCGTCATCGCGACGGCGTCCAACCCGAGCTTCACCGTGAGCCGGGTGGACATCGACCGGCCCGGCCTGACCTACACCGTCGACACGCTCCGCGACCTCGCGGCCGAGCGGCCCGATGCCGACCTGTACTTCATCACCGGCGCCGACGCGATCGAGCAGATCCTGCAGTGGAAGGACTCGGCGGAGCTGTTCGAGCGCGCGCAGTTCGTCGCGGTGACGCGGCCGGGGCACACGCTCTCCGTCGCCGGGCTGCCGGCCGACCGCGTCAGCCAGTGGGAGATCCCGGCGCTGGCCATCTCGTCCACCGACGTGCGTGCCCGCGCACGCGGCGGCAAGCCCGTCTGGTACCTCGTCCCGGACGGCGTCGTCCAGTACATCGCCAAGCACGGTCTGTACCGAGGAAGTCAGTCATGAGCACACCGGGGACCCCGCCGACGCGCCGGGAGCTGCGGGAGCGCGAGGCCGCACGCCGCGCCGCGCTGGAGCGCGCCGCGCAGCAGGGTGCTGCCGCCGGCGACCCCGGGGCGGCGCCCGCAGCGCAGACCCCGCAGGCTCCGCAGACCCCGCAGCGCCCCGACCCGGCGCGCACCCCGGAGCGCGGCGTGCCGCGCGCGGCGGCGCCCGCCCCGCCGCCGGCGGCGCCCGCCGCCCGGGCGGCGACGCCGTCGTCCGGGTCGTCCGGCCCCACGGGGTCCGGTTCCGGTTCCGGTTCCGCGCCGAGCGGCCCGCAGGGCCCGGCCGGAGTCTCCTCGCGGCGCGCGCTGCGCAACCAGCCCGTGTCCGCCGTCGGCCCGGACGGCTCCGCCGAGCGCTACCAGGTGCCCGGCCTGCAGCCGGACCAGCCGGTGCGCACCCGACGGTCGATCCGCACGCCGGCACCGGAGAGCGGGCCGGGAGCCGCGACCGCCGCCGCGGCAGCCGGGTCGCACGGGTCCGCCCGTCCCGACGGCACCGTGGCGCCGCGGGTGCCCGACCTCTGGGCGGCGGCGCAGCGGACCGAGAGCCCGGCTCCCGGGACCGCCGGGTCCGCGACGACACCCGCACGCCCGGCCCCCGCACGTCCGGCCCCCGCACGTCCCGCGACCGGTCAGCCGGCCCAGCGGCCCGGTGGTTCGACCCCGGCCCAGCGGCCCGGCGCGGTGCCGGGTCAGGCGGCCGCCGAGGCACCGGGCCAGCCCGCGGCACCCGCGACGCGGGCCGGTCAGCGCTCCGCGGCCGCGTCGTGGGCGCGGCAGGATCCCGCCGCCGCGGCTCCGTCGGCCGCACCGTCCGCTCCGGCCGCTCCGCCCGCACCAGCGCGTCCGTCGACGTCCCCGGCCACCCCAGCGGCCGCGGCGTCGTGGTCCGTCACCCCCGCGGGCGCACCGGCGACGTCCCCGGGTCCGGTCCCGGCGGGGAGCCCGTCCGGGCGGACCGCCGCTGCCCCGGCCCGGACCGTCGGTGCCGCGTGGAGCCCGCGCGACCCCGGGGCGACCCCCGAGTCCCTCCGGACCGCGCCCGGCACCGCCGCGCTGCCGGCGACCGCACCCCGGCAGGCACCTGCCGCGCCGGCGACCCGCCCGGCGGCACCGGCACCGGCAGCGGCACCGGCGTCGTCCGCGGCACCGGCTGCGCCTGCTGGACCCGCGGTGACCGCTCCGGCCGAGGACGACGTCCCCGTCCCGCAGTGGCAGTCCCTGCTCAAGGCGATGGCCCCCGCGCCGGCGCCCGAGACCGAGGCGGAGAAGACCGACCCCACCGGGGCGATGATGCACGGGCTCGACGCGGACGAGGAGATCGACCAGCTCGACGAGCAGCCCGAGCGACTGCGCCGTCCGCTGCCGTTCACCTGGCTGCAGTGGATCATCCTGGCGGTCGTGGCCTTCGTGCTCGGCTTCCTCATCATCTTCGTCGCGAACACCGCGACGAGCGCCGCGGGGGCCGACGTCCCCGCCCTGGCGGCCGCCGTCGTCGACGCCGCGCCCGCACCCTGACCGTCCTGCACCACCCGAACCACCCGAGGAGACCCGTGTCGGCATCCGACCGCGCCGTCGAGCTCACCGTGGCGGCCGCACGCGCCGCCTCCGACCTCAAGGCCCAGGAGATCATCGCCCTCGACGTGAGCGGCCAGCTCGTGCTGACCGACGCGTTCGTCATCGCGTCCGGCACCAACGAGCGGCAGGTCGGCGCCATCGTCGACGCCGTCGAGGAGTCGCTGCACAAGCTCGGCGTCAAGCCGCTGCGCCGTGAGGGCAAGTCCGAGGGCCGCTGGGTCCTCATCGACTTCGGCGAGATCGTCGTGCACGTCCAGCACGCCGAGGACCGCGTGTACTACGCGCTCGAGCGGCTGTGGAAGGACTGCCCCGTCATCGAGCTGCCGGCCGACGTGCACGGCGAGGTCGAGGGCGCCGCCGCCGAGGCAGGGGAGTGACCGCCGGGCGCGTCGTCCTCTGGCGGCACGGCCGGACCGCGCACAACGCCGCGGCGCGCCTGCAGGGCCAGTCCGACATCCCGCTGGACGAGGTCGGCGTGTGGCAGGCCGAGACGGCTGCCGCCGCGCTCGCCGGCCGGTACCGGCCCACCCGGATCATCGCGTCGGACCTGGGGCGGGCGCACGCGACCGCGCAGGCCCTCGCCGACCGCACCGGGCTGCCCGTGCACACCGAGGTCCGGGTGCGCGAGCGGTCCTTCGGGGACTGGGAGGGCATGACGTCGACGGAGATCGCCGGTCGCTGGCCCGAGCAGCACGCGGCCTGGGTCGCGGGCCGCGAGCCCGAGCGCGTGGGGGCGGAGACCCGGGCCGAGGTCCAGGCCCGGATGGTCGAGGCGGTCACCGAGCAGGCCTCGGCGCTGGAGAAGGACGACACCCTCGTCGTCGTGTCGCACGGCGCCGCGATCAACCTCGGGCTGGTCGGCCTGCTCGGGCTGCCGGCCGGGTGGCGCGGCCTGGCGGGGATGTCGAACGCGCACTGGGCCGAGCTGCAGCCGGCCCGGCCCGGTGCGGGTCTGGCGTGGCGCCTGGAGGCGCTGAACGTCGGGCCGGTGCACGCGTCGTCCGACTGGAACGCGGGGCCCGACCAGGCGTCGCGGACCATGGACGAAGAGGTGCGCGACCCGGCCTGACCAGCCGATTCGCTTCCTCGGCCGGGTTCGATTATTGTTTCCTACGCCCGCTCAGCGGGTGGTGAGACGGTCTTCGGGCCTGATCGCGGGGCTGTGGCGCAGCTGGTAGCGCACCTGCATGGCATGCAGGGGGTCAGGGGTTCGAATCCCCTCAGCTCCACATCGGAAGCGGGCGAGAGCGAGAGCTCTCGCCCGCTTCGTCGTTCCGCGCCGGCGCGAGGACGGCCGGTCGCGTGGGTCAGCGACCCAGGCCGGCCTTGTCCACCTTGCGGTGGAACCGCATGCCGGCGAGCCCGCCCACGACGGCGCCCGCCAGGCTGACCGCCGCGACGAGCAGCAGCGCGATGATGCCCCCCGTGGTGACGTCTCCCTCGGCGACGGGGATGCGGGGGAAGCTGTCCAGGCGGCCGAGGACGTTGTACTGGTCGCCCGCGACCAGCGCGAGGACGGCGACGACGATCGCGATGACCACGGCCCACAGCCACACGGCGAGCCCCTGCTTCGCGCCGTTGAACCGGGCCATCCGGCCGGCCACGTAGCCGCCGCAGTAGTAGGCGACGAACAGCACGACGGCCAGGACGATCGCGCCGGCCCACCCGATGGACGTGGGGTCCGACGCGGCCTGGTCGGCGACCTCGTCGACGGAGGTGTCGTTGGCGACGCCGACGGCCGTGCCGGCGGCCGCGGCGACCGCGGTCAGCAGCACGGCGGTGCCGGTGGCGGTGAGCCAGCCGAAGAACGCCGCACCGAACTTGATGCCGCCGTAGGCCTCCTTCTCGCGCGCGACCACGGTCTCGCGGTCGCGCCCGAAGGAGCGGGCGGACACGGCGCCGCCCGCGGGGCGGTCGGTGTCGGCCGGGTCGGCGGCGTGGGCCCCGGTGGCGGGGCGGGGGTCGTCGGTGCGGCTGGTGTCGTCGGTGCGGCGCGGGCCGTCGGCTGCGCGCGGGCCGTCGGGGGTGCTGGAGCCGTCGGTGGTGCTCATGGCTGGTGCTCCTCGTCTGAGTGCCGCAGGCTGCGGCCCGCGGCGGGGGTGGGGCATAGCCCGGTTCCGTGAAGGTAGGACGGCGGGCGGGATGCCGCGACCGCAGCGGGTGCGGGGCGCGGCCCGGCCAGGTCCCGGTGGCTCAGGCCCGCACCAGCCGGCCGCGGGAGACGACGGACACCGCCTGCTTCAGCCGACGGGCGCGGATGCCGACCTCGTAGCCCTCGATGCCCGGGGTGTCGGCCACGGACCGGGCGAGGTACTGGTAGAGGTCGTGCGGGTCGCGGCACCAGACCGTGGCCACGATGTTGTTCCGCCCGCTGATCGCCGCGGCGAACGCGACCTCGTCGTGCCCCGCCACCCGGGCGCCGACCCGGTCCAGGTGCGCGGGCGCGACCCGGAGCCACAGCGTGGCGGCGAGCGGGCGCTCCAGCGCCTCGGGCAGCAGGTCGACGCGGTAGTCGAGCGCCCCGGACCCCTCGAGCGCGGCGAGGCGGCGTGCGACGCGGCCGGGGGACCAGCCCGTCGCGGACGCGAGCTCGGCGAGGCTCGCCCGGCCGTCGGCGGCGAGCGCGGTGAGCAGCGGCGCGTCGTCGGGGCTGAGCGCCGCGGGGGCGCCGACGGGCGTCGTGGCCCCCGGGTCCGCCAGGGCGGCCAGCTGGTCCGGGGCGAGCAGGTCGCCGTACCCGGTCCAGCCGACCTGCCGCCCGCCGCCGAAGATGTGCAGCAGCAGGTCGATGCTGACGTCGAGCACCGAGGCGTGCCGCGGCAGCTGCCCGAGCAGGCCCTCCTCCGGAGCCGCGCCCAGCGGGGCCCGGACGATGCAGGTGATCTCCGAGCCGCCGGACGCGACGTGCGCGTACGCGATCTCCTCGCGGCGGGTCAGCGCGTCGGCGAGCGGTCCGACGCGGTCGGGCCGGCAGCGGATCCGGGTGACCCACTCGGCCAGGCCCTGCGCCGCGGGGTCGACGACGCCGACGACCCGGACCGCTCCTGTCCTCAGCAGCGCCCGGTACCGGCGGGCCACCGTCTGCTCGGAGACGCCGAGCACCTCCGCGAGCCGGCGGAACGGCACGCGCGGGGCGCACTGCAGGGCGTGCAGGACCTGGCGGTCGAGGGTGTCGAGCATGGTGGAAGTATCCGCCCGTCGAACCCGCGCTGCGCGGAGGTTTCGAACGGCAGGCCGGGTCTCCCTTCGTAGGACCAAGGTCCTGGCCGGATGATCGTCGGCGGCGTCGCGCCACCGTCGACGAACTCCAGCCACCGTGCCCCGCCCCCGGGCGCGCACGGGATCGAGGCTGTCGAGGCCCGCGAGGGTGCGCCGCACGCCCCACCCCCGACCCGGCGCCGAGCGCCGCACCTAGGAGACCCATGTCCTCGACGAGCCCGCACGCCCCCGCGCGCAGCCGCACCGCCACGCTGGTGGTCGCCTGCCTCGGGGTGTTCATCGCCTACCTGCCGGTCACCACCGTGTCCGTCAGCCTGCCCGCGATCCAGCGGGCGCTCGGCGCCACCACGGCCGAACTCTCCTGGGTGTCGTCGGCCTTCGTGCTGCCGATGGCCGCGCTGATCCTCACCGCCGGCGTGTTCGGCGACGTGCACGGCCGCAAGAAGGTCCTGCTCGTCGGCCTCGCGCTGTCCGGCCTGGGCGCGCTGGTCTCGCTGACCGCGGGCACCGTGCAGCAGCTGTGGGTCGGGCAGGCGGTGTCGGGCCTCGGCGCCGCCGCGCTGCTGCCCACGACGCTGGCCCTGATCAGCCACGCGATCCCGGACCACCGCGAGCGCGGCAAGTTCATCGGGATCTGGGCGACCTCGATGCTGCTGTCGATGGCGGTCGGCCCGCTGGTGGCCGGCACGCTCCTGCAGCACGTCGGGTGGCGGTGGATCTTCGTCCTGCCGATCCCGGCCTCGCTGGTCGTGCTCGCCGTCGCTGCCCGGGCGCTGCCGGAGTCCCGGGCCCCGCACGCGCGCTCGCTGGACTGGCCCGGCCAGGTGTCGGCGGCCCTGACGATCACCGCCGCCGTGTTCGCGGTCATCCAGGGCGGCGCTGCGTCGTTCACCGACGTGCCGGTGCTCGTCGCGATCGCCGTGGCCGTCGTCGGCGTCGTCACCTTCGTCGTCGTCGAGCGGCGCAGCGCCAGCCCGATGCTGGACCTGCGGCTGTTCCGCAGCCCGGCGTTCACCGCCACCACGGTCGTCGCCGTGGTCAGCTTCCTCGGGCTGATCGGCTTCTTCTTCGTGCTCAGCCTGTACTTCGGCTCGGTGCAGCAGCTCGACACCCTGCACGCGGCGCTGCGGCTGCTCGTCTCCACCGGCGCGTCCATCGTCGTCGGCGCCGTCGTCGGCGCGCAGATGCACCGGGTGCCCGCGCGCTGGCTGATCTCCGGCGGCCTGGTCGTGGTCGGCGGCACGATGCTGTCGCTGACGACGCTCGAGGCCGACACGTCGTTCCTGTCGGTCGCCTGGCGGATGGCGCTGCTCGGCGTCGGCCTGGGCACCGTGTTCACGCCGATGACGGCGACCGCCGTGTCCTCGGTGCCGCACCACCTGGCCGGTATGGCCGCGGCGGGCAACAACGCGTTCCGCCAGGTCGGCGGCGCGCTCGGCCCGGCCGTCCTCGGCGCGCTGCTGTCCACGCGGGCCGCGAGCACCTTCGGCGGGCACCTGACCGACGCGGGCGTGCCGGCGGCGGCGCAGGAGCCGCTGCTGGCCGCGGCCGACGGCGGCGGGCTCGCGGGGATCGCGCGGATGGACCTCGGCGAGCACACCGGCGCGGTGCTCGGGGCGCTGGGGGAGTCGATGCTGGACGGGCTGCGGCTGAGCCTGACGGTGGCCGCGGCGCTGGCGCTGCTGGCGGCGCTGCTGTGCGCGGTGCTGCTCCGCAAGCCCGCGGCGGTGGCTCCGGCAGAGCCGGCACCGACCGCGGCGACCGGCGACGCGGTGCCGGCACCGGCCGTCGTCTGACGAGGTCGTCACCTCCGCGCGAGGTCGTCACGTGCACGTGACGACCTCGCGCGCGCCCGACGACCTCGCGGTCGGGACCGGCGCGCCCCGGTGGCACCATGGCGGGGTGATCGACGACGTGACGCTCCTCATCCGCGACGTGCGCCCGTGGGGAGGGGACCCGGTCGACGTCGTCGTCGCCGGGGACCGCATCGCCGCGGTGGTCCCGGTCGGCACCGCCGAGCCGCCGGGCACCGCGCAGGTGGTCGACGGCCGCGGGCTGCTCGCGCTGCCGGGACTGGTCAACGCGCACGCGCACGTCGACAAGAGCTGGTGGGGCCTGCCCTGGCAGTCCTACGGCGGCGGGCCGGGCACGCAGGGACGCATCGCGCACGAGCGCGAGCGGCGCGACGAGCTGGGCATCCCGGGCGTCCGGGTCGCGTCCCGCGTGCTGGGGGAGTACCTGCGGACCGGCACCACCCGGGTCCGGACGCACGTCGACGTGGACCTCGGCGTCGGGCTGCGCGGGATCGAGGCGGTGCGCGAGGCCGCGGCGGCGCTGGACGGCGCGGTCGAGCTGACCGTCGTGGCGTTCCCGCAGGACGGCGTGCTGCGCCGGCCCGGTGTCCTGGCGCTGCTGGAGCAGGCCGCGGCCGAGGGTGTCGAGCACGTCGGCGGGCTCGACCCCGCGCTGATCGACCGGGACCCCGTCGGGCAGCTCGACGGGCTGTTCGCGATCGCCGCGCGCCACGGCTGCGGCCTGGACATCCACCTGCACGCCCCCGGCGACCTCGGGGCCTTCGAGTTCGACCTGATCCTGGACCGGGTCGAGCGCGACGGGATCGCCCCCGGGAAGGTCAACCTCGCGCACGGGTTCGCGATGGTCGACGTGGACGCCGTGCGGCGCCGGGACCTGCTCGACCGGATGGCCGCGCTCGGCGTCACGATGACGACCGTCGCGCCGGTGCGGATGCGGCAGCTGCCCCTGCGCGAGATGGACGCGGCGGGGGTGCGGTTCGCGTTCGGCACCGACGGCATCCGGGACCTGTGGAGCCCCTACGGCGACGGCGACCTGCTGGGCATCGCGTGGCAGTACGCGCGCGCCGGCGGCGTGGTGCGGGACGAGGACCTGCGCCGGGTGGTCGAGCTGGCGACGCGGGACGGGGCGCGGTTCGTCACCGACGAGCCGCACGACCTCGTCGCCGGGGCGCGCGCCGACGTGGTGCTGCTGGACGCGGAGAACCCGATGGACGCGCTGGTTCGCCGGGTGCCGCGGGACGTGGTCGTCGCCGGCGGGCGGGTCGTGGACCTGGACGCGCTCGCGGTGCGGCCCTGGGAGTAGACCCGGTCAGACGGCGCCGTCCCGCGTGAGCCCGAGGGTCGCGATCAGGTCCTCGTGCAGCCCGAGCCACTCGGCGGTCCGCTGGACGTGGACCGGGCGCTGGCGGGTGGGCGGCTCTGGCTGCTGCAGGCGCGGTGACGGCGCCCGTGCCGCACGTGGACCCGTCCGTCGTGCGCGGGGCCGCCCTGGCGTCCCGGCGAGCCCTGGCACGGCGGTCGGTCCGGTGCGCATGGTTCGGGGCCGGCGGACTTCGGTCGGGTCCGTGCCGGCGACGTGCAGATCTGCGCCTTCACGGCGCCGGCGTGGACACCGCTGCTCGGGGTGGCCGCGGCGGTCGTGACCGGGACGGGAGGGCTGACGTCGCACGCGGCGATCGGGGCGCGCGAGCGGCGGGTCCCGGCTGTGGCCGGCCTGCCCGGGGGTGCTCGATGCGCTCGCAGACGGCCAGGTGGTGCGGGTCCACGACAGTGCCGGGACGGTGGAGCCGCAAGCGCGCTGACGGACACGCGCGGATCGGTCATGCGCGCACCGGCTCGTCCAGAGCGCAGGGGAGCTGGCTGCGTAGGGGCCGTCAGCGGTGCTTGCTGAGTGCTGCGCAGGCCCTACCGTCGGCGACTTACAAAGGAGTGCAAATGGCGCCGCGCAACCCGTTCCGCCCGACCGCCGGTTCCACCCCGCCGCTGCTGGTCGGTCGGGACGAGGTGCTGGGGGAGTTCGGCGACTCGCTCGACGACGGCCCCGGTTCCCCGGCTCGGCTCGCCTTGTTCACCGGCCCGCGCGGGATCGGCAAGACCGTCATGCTGACGGAAGCGGAGGACCTGGCTGTGCGACGCGGCTGGATCACCCTGGCGGAGACGGCGACCCCGGGGATGGTCCCGCGCCTGCGGCACGCGACGACGCACGCACTGGCGGAGATCGATCCGACCACCGCACCGGACGAAGGCGAGTCCTCGACGGGAGAGATCGCCCGACGCCTGAACGTGACGCCGTACTACGCCTCGACGTACCGGCGGCGCCTGATCGCCGCCGGTGTGGTCGAGCCGACGAGGCACGGCTACGTGGACTTCACGATCCCCTACCTCCGGGAACACCTGCGTGAGCACGCGACGCGGCAGGAGATGGCGATGCGGCGCGGCTGAACCGGCACCAGGGTGAAGGCAGGCGGGAGCCGGGAATCCGGGGAGGGCGGCCCCGCGCGACGGTCGTCGCTGCGACGCCCCGCGCGCCTCAGCGCAGCGCCGCGTCCACGGCCCCGGGCGCCAGCACGTGGTCCAGCGCCGTCCGCGCCGCGCCGCGGATCCCCGCCTCACGCCCGACCCGCGTCGACCGCACGTCGAGCCGGTCGGTGACCATGGGGGCGCAGCGCGCGTAGACGGCCGACCGCACCCCGGCCACGAACGCGTCGGCGTCGGCCAGCTGCCCGCCGACGACCAGCCGGTCCGGGTTGAAGAAGTTGATGATCGTCGCCAGGACGGTGCCGGTGCGGGTGCCGGCCTCGCGGAGCAGGTTGGTCGCCTCCGGGTGGGCGTCCCGGGCGAGCGCGACCAGGTCGTCGATGCCGGCGACCGACGCGCCGTCGTCCTGCAGGCGGCGCACCAGGGCGGCACCGCTGGCGACGGCGTCCAGGCAGCCGGTGCGCCCGCACGAGCAGGGCACGGGCGGGGCGTCGGGGACGGTGACGTGGCTGATGTCGCCCGCGAAGCCCTGGGCCCCGCGGTGCAGCGCCCCGGCGACGACGACGCCGCAGCCGATCCCGGACCCGACCTTCACGAACACGAGGTGCTCGACGTCGGAGCCGGCGCCCGCGTGCTCGCCGAGCGCCATGAGGTTGGCGTCGTTCTCCACCAGCACCGGGACGCCCAGCAGCGGGGACAGCAGCGCGGCGACGTCGGTGCCGTTCCAACCGGGCATCCGCGCCGGGGAGACGACCCGGCCCGTGCGGGCCTCGACCGGCCCGGGGACGCCGACGCACGCGGCGAGCAGCGGCCGGCCCGCGCCGTGCTCGGCACGCAGGGCCTCGACGTCGCGGAGCACGGCGTCGAGCACCGCCTGCGGCCCGTCGGCGATCGCGACGGCCACGTCCCGGCGCGCCAGCAGCGTGCCCGCGGTGTCGACCAGGCCGGTGGTGGCGTGCTGGACACCCAGGTCCACGCCGACGACGAGCCCCAGCTCCGGGGAGACCTCCAGCCGGCGGGGTCGCCGGCCACCCCGCGACGGGCCGTCACCGGCCTCGCGGACGTAGCCCGCGCCGACCAGGGTCTCGACGCGCGCGGCGACCGTCGTGGGGGAGAGGCCGGCGAGCCGGGCGAGGTCGGTGCGGGACGCGGCCCCGGCGCGGACCAGCGCCAGGACGGAGCCGGCGGAGGACGGCGACAGCGGTGCGGGCACCACGGGCACCCCGGGAGCCGGCGGTGGCACGGGCGGCGCAGGCGGTGTCATCACGCTCCTAGTGAAGCAGCCGGACGATGTGCCCGAAGTTACACCAGAAATGGACAAAGTGAAACGAAACGTGGGTGTAACGATCTGGTCTTACGCTCATCCCCACGACAGCTCGAGGAAGGAACCGGCGGATGACCGCGACGACGACGCCCGCACCCGCGATGGTCAGCATGCGCAAGGTCGACAAGCACTTCGGGGCGCTGCACGTCCTCAAGGGCGTCGACCTGGAGGTCGCGCCGCGCGAGGTGGTCGTGGTCGTGGGCCCCTCGGGCTCCGGCAAGTCGACGCTCTGCCGCACGATCAACCGCCTGGAGACGATCCAGTCCGGGGAGATCCTGGTCGACGGCGAGCCGCTGCCCGCCGAGGGCGCCGCGCTGGCCCGGCTGCGGGCCGACGTCGGCATGGTGTTCCAGTCGTTCAACCTGTTCGGCCACCGCACGGTGCTGGACAACGTCGCGATGGCGCCGGTGGCCGTGCGCCGCACGCCCAAGAAGGAGGCCCGCGAGCGCGCCATGGCGCTCCTGGAGCGGGTCGGCATCGCGGACAAGGCGCACCGGCACCCGGCCGAGCTGTCCGGCGGCCAGCAGCAGCGGGCGGCGATCGCCCGCGCGCTGGCGATGCAGCCCAAGGTGATGCTGTTCGACGAGCCGACGTCGGCGCTCGACCCGGAGATGGTCGGCGAGGTGCTCGACGTGATGACGGGCCTCGCCGCCGAGGGCATGACGATGGTCGTGGTCACGCACGAGATGGGCTTCGCCCGCCGGGTGGCCGACCGCGTGGTGTTCATGGACGGCGGCGCGATCGTCGAGCAGGCGCCGCCGGCGGAGTTCTTCGAGCAGACCCGCAGCGAGCGTGCGCAGGCCTTCCTGGCCTCCGTGCTCCAGCACTGAGCGCCCGCGCTCACCCCCCTGAACCTGCACCTCCCCACCGACCGGCCGCGCCCCGCGGCCGTCCCCTCGAAAGGCAGGCACATGCGCTCTCTGCTGAACCGGCGGCGGACCCCCGTCCTCGCCGCTCTCCTCGCCGCGGTGGCGCTGACCACCGCGGCGTGCTCGAGCGACTCCTCGTCCGGCACCGGCGTCCCGCCGGCGGACTCGGAGAGCTCCGCGTCGACCGGCCTCGAGGCCGTGTTCGCGGACGCCCCCGTCGCCGACGACGCGGACATCCTCCCGGACTCCACGATGGCGGCGATCAAGGAGCGCGGCGTGCTGCGCGTCGGCGCGGCGCTGGACGCCCCGCTGCTGTCCCAGCAGGACCCGTCGAACCCGGACGAGGTCTCGGGCTTCGACATCGACCTGGCGAAGCTGCTCGCGATCTACATCCTGGGCGAGCCGAACATCGAGATCGTCCCGCCGGCGTCCGAGACGCGCGAGGCGCTGCTGGCCAACGGCACGGTCGACGTCGTGTTCAACACGTACACGATCACCGAGGAGCGCGCGGAGCAGATCAGCTTCGCCGGCCCGTACTTCACCTCGGGCCTGGCCGTCGCGGTCAAGGCGGACAACGACGACATCGCGGGCATCGAGGACCTGGCCGGCAAGAACGTCATCGTGGGCGCCAACACCCCGGCCGTCACCGCGGTGCCGGAGGAGCAGCCGACCGCCGAGGTCACCAGCTTCGGCACCGACCCGCAGGCCGTGCAGGCGCTGGTGCAGGGCCGTGGCGACGCCTACGTGCAGGACTACATCCTGCTGGCGACGAACGCCGCGTCGAACCCCGACATCAAGATCGTCGGCGAGCCGTTCACGGCCGAGCCCTACGGCATCGGCCTGAAGCACGACGACGCCGACTTCAAGTCGTTCGTGAACACCTGGCTCGAGACCATCCAGGACGAGGGCCAGTGGGCCGCGGTCTGGGAGGCCACCCTCGGCACGGTGAACGACGGCGACGCGCCGACCCCGCCGGAGATCGGCTCGGTCCCGGGCTCCTGACGCCCTGACGCGCGCGGCGGCGTCCCGGAACCCGGGGCGCCGCCGCGACGCCGTCCCGCTCCCACCCCCACGGCTCCGGTCGCCGCGCGCGACCGGCGGAGGACGACATGCAGGTCCTGCTGGACAACCTCGACCCGCTGCTGCGGGCCCTGGGCACGACCGTGGTGATCACGCTCGTCGCCGGGGTCGCCGCGCTCGTGCTGGGCACGCTGGTGACGATCGCCCGCGTGAGCCCGGTGCCGGTGCTGCGCGGTGCCGCGTTCGGCTACGTGCAGTTCTTCGTGAACGTCCCGCTGCTGGCGCTGCTGCTGCTCGCGGTGTTCGCGCTGCCGGACGCCGGCATCATCATGCCGCTGACCACGACGGCCATCGTCGTGCTGGCCGTCTACGAGGCCGCGTACGTGGCCGAGGCGGTGCGCAGCGGCATCAACACCATCCCGCCGGGCCAGCTCGAGGCCGCCCGCGCGCTGGGTCTGCGCCTGCCGCAGATCCTCCGGCTCGTCGTCGTGCCGCAGGCGCTGCGCGCGGTCGTGCAGCCGCTCGGCAACGTCATGATCGCCCTGGTGATGAACTCCGCGCTGGCCGCCACGGTCGGCGTCGTCGAGCTCACCTCGGCGGTCAACAAGGTCAACCTGGTCGAGGCCCAGCCCATCCCGATCTTCGCCGGCGCGGGCCTGGTCTACATGGCCATCGCGCTCGCGATCGGGCTCACGGCCGGCCGCATCGAGAAGAAGGTGGCGATCGCCCGGTGAGCACCTCCACGGGCCGGAACCCGGCCAGCTCCTTCCTGTACGACGCGCCCGGTCCGCGCACCCGCCGGCGCATCCTGATCGCGTCGGTGCTCAGCGTCCTGGTGCTGCTCGGGCTCGTCGCCGCCGGGCTGGCGCAGTTCGCGTCCCACGGGCAGCTCGACGCCGACCGGTGGACGCCGTTCCTGCAGTGGCCGATCTGGGAGTACCTGCTGGTCGGCCTCGGCGGCACCCTGCAGGCCGCCGCGGTCGTCGCGGTGCTGGGCGGCGCCATCGGCGTGCTGCTGGCGCTCGGCCGGATCAGCCACGTGCGGCCGCTGCGCTGGATCGCCACCGGCCTGATCGAGTTCGGTCGCACCGTGCCGGTGCTGCTGCTCATCTACCTGATGCTGTTCGGCCTGCCGCGGTACGGGATCAACCTGCCGGTGCTGTGGAAGCTCGTGGTGCCGCTGACCATCGCCAACTCCGCCGTCATCGCGGAGATCGTGCGCGCCGGCATCCTCAGCCTGCCGAAGGGCCAGACGGAGGCGGCGCTCAGCCTCGGCATGCGCCGGCACCAGGTGATGCGCCTGGTCGTGCTGCCGCAGGCCGTCCGCAACGTCACGCCGTCGCTGGTCACTCAGCTGGTCAGCCTGATCAAGGACACCTCGCTCGGCTACGTCGTCGCGTTCACGGAGCTGCTGTACCGGGCGCAGGTGCTGTCCTCGTACAACCGGCTGCTGGTGCAGACGTTCCTCGCCGTGACCGTGATCTACCTGGTGTGCAACGGCTCGCTGTCCGCGCTGGCGTCGCGCCTGCAGGACCGTCTGAAGCGCCGCACACCCGCCTCGTCCGCGCCCACCGGCGCCGGCGGCGCCGCCCCGACCCCCGACCTGGAGACCCTCCGTGCCTGACACCACCGCCCTCGCCGAGCTCGCCGTCGTCACCCGCTCCGGGATCGTCGAGAGCCGGCACCTCGGCACCCTGGTCGCGCTCGACGCCGACGGCTCGGTCGCGCTCGCGGTCGGCGACCTGGACGGCACCGTGCTGCCGCGGTCGACCACCAAGCCCGTGCAGGCGCTCGCCTGCCTGACGGCGGGCGCACCGCTGACCGGCCCCGAGCTGGCCATCGCCGCCGGCAGCCACACCGGCGAGGACGAGCACGTCCGCGTGGTGCGGTCGCTGCTGGAGCGCGCCGGTCTGGACGACGACGCGCTGGGCTGCCCGGTCGACTGGCCCGAGGACGAGGGCACCCGCGTGCGCCTGATCCGCGACCACGAGGAGCGCAGCCGGGTCCGGATGAACTGCTCCGGCAAGCACGCCGCGATGCTGCTGGCCTGCGCCACCAACGGGTGGAGCACCGCCGACTACCTGTCCGCGGAGCACCCGCTGCAGCAGCACGTCCGCCGCACGACCGCCGAGGTCACCGGCCTCGACGTCCGGCACGACGCGGTCGACGGCTGCGGGGCGCCGCTGTTCGGCACCACGGTCCTCGGGCTGGCGACCGCGTTCCGGTTCTTCGCGACCGCTGAGCCGGGCACCCCCGCGGGGCAGGTCGCGGACGCGATGCGCCGGCACCCGTTCTACGTCGGCGGCTCCGGGCACCAGAACAGCGAGGTCATGCGCGGCGTGCCCGGCGCGGTGGCCAAGGGCGGCGCCGAGGGCGTCATCGGCGTCGCGGCGCGGACCGGCCAGTCGGTGGCCATGAAGATGGTGGACGGCTCGCCGCGCGCCACGACCGTGGTCGCGCTGCGCGTGCTCGAGGCGCTGGGCGTCGACGTGTCCGGCGCGGCGGCGTTCGCGTCGGCGCCCGTGCTCGGCGGCGGGGTCCCCGTGGGCGCGATCCTGCCCGGTGCCGCGATCGAGGACTGGGCCGCGGCGCGCGCCGGGTCCGCCGCGTGAGGGTCGACGACCGACCGCGCCGGCACGGGTCCGCGACGGCGCCCGCCGCCGACCCCCGGGCCGTCGTGGCCGTGGACGTGGGCGGGACCACCGCCAAGGCGGCGCTGGTCGGCGCCGACGGGCGGGCACGCCGGACGGTCACCCGGACGTCGGGATCCGGTGACGCGGCGGTGCAGGCCGTCGCCGAAGCGGTCCGGGAGCTGCGCGACGACGCCCCGGCTCTGGGCCTCGACGTCGTCGCGGCGGGCGTGGTGACGCCGGGGCTGCTGGACGAGCGCACCGGTGTGGTCGCGTACGCGTCGAACCTCGGCTGGCGCGACCTGCCCCTCCGGGACCGGCTGGCCGCCGACCTCGGCATGCCGGTCGCCACCGGGCACGACGTGCGGGCCGCGGGCCTGGCCGAGCAGCTGTACGGGGCCGCCCGGGGGTACGCGGACGTCACGCTGATCACGATCGGGACGGGCGTCGCCGCGTCGCTGACCTCGGCCGGCGCGGCCGTGGCAGGAGCGACCGGCGGGTCGGGCGAGATCGGCCACATCCCGGTGGTGCCCGACGGGGAGCCGTGCGCCTGCGGGCAGCGCGGGTGCCTGGAGGTCTACGTGTCGGGAGCCGGCGTGGCACGGCGGTACGCGGCGCGCACGGGGCGGTCGCTGCGGGCCGAGCAGGTCGTCGGCCTGGTCGGCACGGACCCCGACGCCGACGCCGTCTGGGGCGACGCCGTGCGGGTGCTGGCGCAGGGCCTTGTCACGGTCACGCTGCTGCTGGACCCGGCCGTGATCGTGCTCGGCGGCGGGTTCCTGGCCGCCGGGGACCGGCTGCTGACCCCCGCCCTGGCGGGGCTGGACGCCGGGCTCGCGTGGCGGGCCGCGCCCCCGGTGCGGGTGGCGCAGCTCGGCGCGCACGGCGGCCGGATCGGCGCCTCCGTGCTGGCGTTCCGGCACGCCGGGCACGGTGACGTGCCGGCGACGTGGGACGCCGGCGTGCTGCTCGACCGGAGCGCGGCGGCGACGGCGGGCTGAGCCCGGGGGAGCGACCGGTCAGGGCGCCAGGAGGTCCGTCGCCGACGGGAACGACGGCTGCGCGCCCTCGCGCCCGACGGCGAACGCCCCCGCGCGCACGGCGACCTCGGTGGCCGCCACCAGGTCCCGGCCGTCGGCGAGCAGGCGCGCCAGCGCGCCCACGAAGGCGTCGCCCGCCCCGGTCGTGTCGACCACCGGGACGCGCGGTGCGGGCACGTGGACCCGGCCGGCGCGGGTGGCGACGATCGCACCGCGCGCGCCCAGCGTCAGCACGACCGAGGGCACGCCCTGGGCGAGCAGCCCGTCCACGACGTCGCCCTCCGACGCGCCCGGTGCGCCCGGGGGTGCCGGCTCGGGTGCGGGCGCGGATGCGGTCCAGGACGTCGCGCGGCGCAGCGCCGCGAGCACGCGCGGGCCCTCGTGCTCGTTGACCACGAGCGGGTCCGCCCGGAGCAGGACGGCAGGGTCGACGTCGACGACGGGCGCCAGGTTCACCACCAGCCGGCCCGTGGTCGCGGCGGCCGCCCGCTCGGTGCCGGAGCGCGGGATCTCGCCCTGGACCAGCACCACGGCGGCCCCGGCGACCAGGTCCGCGTGCCCGGCGACGGCTGCGGCGTCGACGCGCGCGTTCGCGCCCGGCACCACGACGATCGTGTTCTCGCCGTCGTCGGCGACCGTCACCAGCGCGAGCCCGGTGGGCCCGGCGTGCACCGCCAGGGCGCCGAGGTCCACCCCGGCGGCCCGCAGCCCGGCGAGCGCCGGCTCCGCGAACCCGTCCGTGCCCACCGCGCCGACCAGCGCGGTGCGGGCCCCCAGCCGTGCGGCGGCCACGGCCTGGTTCGCGCCCTTGCCGCCCGGCAGCACGGAGAGGGTCCGGCCGGCCACGGTCTCGCCCGGCGCCGGGTGCTGCTCCACCCGGGTGAGCAGGTCGGCGTTCACCGAGCCGACGACGACGACGTCATGGGTCGGCCGCACAGCCCTGGCCTGCTGGTTCATCGTGTCCTCCTCGACGACGTCGCCGCGAGTCTGCCAGTCCCGGCCCCTCGGGTGGTCGCCGCCGACCGTGTCGTGTCAGGCATCCTGGGCGGGATGGTCGACAACGGGGCACGCCGGCTGGACGCCGTCGGCGGATCGGCGCGGGGCGTCTACTGGTGCGTGCTCGTGCTGTGCGTCGCGCTCAGCGGGTGGCTGCTCGTCGTCGCCGGCGGCATGCTCGCGCGGCCGTCCCGGCCGGGCGCCTGGGAGCCGTGGGTCAGCACCGGCGCGGTCGTCGGCGCGCTCGCCTGGCTGGTGGTGACCGGGACGTTCTACCGGAACTACCTGCACGTGCCCCGGCAGGACCCGCGCAGGGTGGCGGTCGAGACCGTGGCCGGCCTGCCGTCGGTGGTCGTGACCTGGCGCACCACGTTCCACCGGCAGCCGGTGTTCGTCTCGGTGGTCGTCGTCGTCGCGGCGGCGGCCACGGCCGTCGGGCTGCTCCGGGCCGGGCAGGCGTGGTGGTGGCTGCCGCCCGTCGTGGTGGCCCCGCTGCTGCTCGCCCTGCCCGACAAGGCGATCGAGCTCGCGCGGCCGCTGCGCCTGGTGCTGAACCCGCTCGGCATCGGGGTCACCGGCCTGGGCGGCGACGCGTGGCTCGACTGGGACGACGTCCGGCGCGTCGAGATCGAGCACGACAACCAGTGGGTCGTGGTGCGCCTGGTCGGGGTGCGGGAACCGGAGTCGTGGCACCTGCGGCGACGCGCGCGGTTCCTGCACGCGCCCACGCCGCCGCGGCCCCAGCTCGACATCCCGGGACCCGCGTTCCCCGTCGACGTGCCGACGGTCGTCGCCGCGCTGGAGCACTACTGCCGGACACCCGCCGCCCGGCCGGAGCTGGCGGGGGAGGCGGGTCGCCGCCGGCTCCTGGGCGAGCGCTGACCCCGGAGCCGGTAGCCGAGACAGGGCGCCGGCGTCGAAGTAGGGCCTGAGCGTCGAGATAGGACTCCCGTATGCCCGATCTCGACGGGGACGTCCTCTCTCGCGGTGGGCGGGGTCCCGGCGTGCGAGCCGGGCCGCCGCGGTGGACGGGCGGGCGCGGCCGGGCGAGGATGACCGCCATGACCGAGACCGTCGCCGTGACCGGCGCGCTGGGCAAGGTGGGCCGCGCGGTGGTGCAGGACCTGGTCGCGCACGGGTACGCCGTGCACGCGACCGACGTGCAGGGACCGTTCGGCGAGCGTGCCGGGCTGGGCGTGGACGTGATGCGCGCCGAGCTGTCCGACTACGGGCAGGCCGTCGAGGCGCTCGCGGGCTGCTCCGCGGTGGTGCACCTGGCCAACATCCCGCAGCCGGGGATGGAGTCCCCGCCGGACACCCTCAACCGGAACCTCGCCGCCAACGACAACGTGTTCCTGGCGGCGCAGCGGCTGGGGCTGCGCAAGGTGGTGTGGGCGTCGAGCGAGACGACGCTCGGCCTGCCGTTCGACGTCCCGCCGCGCTACGCACCGGTCGACGAGGCGCACTTCCCGTACCCGACGACGACCTACGCGCTGTCGAAGGTGCTCAGCGAGGACGTCGCCGCGCAGGTCTCGGAGTGGTCGGGCATCCCGTTCGTGGGGCTGCGGCTGTCCAACGTGTTCCCGCCGGAGGCGTACGCGCAGGTGCCGTCGTTCCAGGACGACCCCGCGAAGCGCCGGTGGAACCTGTGGGGCTACATCGACGTGCGGGACGCGGCGACGGCCTTCCGGCTGGCGCTGGAGGTCGAGACCACCGGGTCCCGGAACGTCATCATCGCGGCGGCCGACACGATCATGGACACGCCCTCGGCCGCGCTGCTGGCGGCCGAGTTCCCGGGCGTCGAGGTCCGGCGCGAGCTGGGCGTGTTCGAGACGCTGCTGGCGATCGACGGCGCCCGCGAACTGCTCGGCTTCGAGCCGCAGCACTCCTGGCGCGACGAGGTGCCGCGGGCCTGACGGTCAGGCGGGGGTCGGCACCGTCGACCGCCGGACCCGCAGGCTCGTCACGGCGGCCGCCAGCACGGCCGCCCCGCCGCCGAGGTCCTGGGACCGCATCGTCGCCCGGAGCCGCACGGTGCCGCCGCGCTTGAGCGCCAGCCGGGCCCGCAGCGGGACGCGGCTCCACACGGTCGCCGTCGCGACCTCCTCGTACGGCAGGTAGCGGAACTGCGCGGCGAGCCCGGCGACGGTGGTGCTCTCCAGCAGCGCGCGCATCCGCTTCGGCCCGGAGCCCCGGAACGGCGCCGGGACCAGCACCAGCCCCTCGTCCAGCACGTACACGTCGTGCCGCACGCGGTCGACCTGCACCGAGGACACGGCACCGAGCAGCTGCGCGCCGAGCGCGTCCTTCTGCACGGCGGCCTGGCCGGCCCGCTCGACGTCGACGTGCAGCGCGGCCAGGTGCCGGCGGGCGTCGCCGACCGTGCCCGGGTCAGCCGCGAGGGCGGCGAGCGGGCGCGGGTCGATCGGGGCGCCGTGCCGGTCGACCAGCCGCGGCCCGCCGACCCACGGCTGCTCCCAGCGGGCGATCCCGGCCTGCACGGCGGCCGTCGCCACGACGACCTCGAGCGCGTCCACCAGCGTGCCGGGCTCGTCGGGTCCGGGGTCGGCACCGCGGCGAGCCGGGCGGGGCGGGGCCGGCGCCGCGGCGCCCGACGGGAGCGCGAGCCCGAGCTCGGCGGCGAGCGGGGCCGCCCGGCCGTGCTCGACCAGCGCGAGCACGGTCGCGACCGACGCGTGCGGGACGCCGGCCACCCGCGACGCGGCGCGGTACACGCCGTCGGCGGTGCGCTGCCGGTTCCGGGTGGTCGCCGCCGCGCCCAGGTCCGGCCAGTCGAGCTGCTGCCGGTCCTCGAACCGCAGCGCGCCCGCGGAGACGAGGGCGGCGGCATCGGGGAAGCCGGGCACGAGCAGCGTCGCCCGGCGGGTGTCCCGGGCCCGGTGCACGTCGGGCACCCGCGTCATCGTGGCGATGCGGACCGCGTGCGACGGGTGGCTGTCCCAGCGGGTCTGCGTCGCGTCGGGGGCGCCGCCGCGCAGCTCCGCGAGCTCGTCGGTGCGAGCGCGCAGCAGCTGCTCGAACCCGCCGAAGAACGCGTGCGGCGTGGTCGCGTAGCCGGCCTCGAAGGCGGGGGCGACGTAGGTGCCCGTGTAGAACGACCAGGCGGCGGCGACCACCTCGGTCTCGTGCAGCGCCTCCTGGGCGACGGCGCGGCCGGCCACCCGCACCGAGATCTCGTCCGCCTCCAGCTCCTGGCGCCGGCTGACCGCGGCCGACACCAGCAGGTACAGCCGCGCGTACCCGAGCAGCAGCCAGCCGACCACGGTCCCGGCGAGCTCCTGCACCGTGGCCAGGACGACGGCGCGCCCGCGGTAGGTCAGCGGGCCGAGCCGGGTGTGGCTGCGCGAGTAGTGGCCGAGCTCGTGCGCGAGGACCGAGCGCAGCTGCGCGACGTCGAGCGCCTGCAGCAGCGGCACCCCGAGGTACATCCGGCGCCGGCCGCCGACGAGCCCGAGCAGGCGCGCCTCCTCCGACACCGCGGCGTTGACCTCCGGCACCAGCCGGATCTCGTCGGGGGCGCGGGTGCCGGCCGCGGCGGCCAGCTCGCGCACGACGGTCCAGAGCTCGGGGGCGGCGCGCTCGGGCACCTCGACGCCCTCGGGAGGAGCGGACTTCGCGCGCGCGACCTTCCACAGCGCGGACACGATGCCGAACGCCAGGACGACCGCGAGCAGCGCGAGGTAGCCCGCGCCGCGGGCGTGCTCGCTGCTGAACGCGAGGACGCTGAGCCAGCCGAGCCCGACGACCAGGCCGACGGAGACGAGGTAGAAGCCGGCGAGCATGACCAGGCTCAGCGCGGCGCGCAGTGTGGTGACCATCGGGCGGGGACGCTAGCAGCGGCGCGGTCGCCCGTGCGCCCGCCGGTCAGGTGACGCGGACCGCGATGCCCGGGTAGTCCAGCACCAGGCCGGCGTCGTCGTAGGTCAGCACCGCCTCGAACGCGCCGCCCTGCGACGTGTAGTCGAACCGCCCGTCCGGCCGGCGGCGGTACGTCTGCTCCAGGCGCACGACCGACAGGTCCAGCGCGCGGACGTACACCGCCGGTGCCACGACCACGTCGCCGACCGGCAGGTCCAGCCGGTGCACCGGCAGGGTGTTGGTGCACGCCGAGGCCTCGAGGTCGACGTCGAGCAGCCCGTCGAGGTGCGGTGCCGTCACGCCGTCCACGGTCCAGGTGCCCCGTCCGTCGGAGCGCAGCACGGTGGCGCGCGGGCCGTCGACGGTGTCCGACCACACGCGCGCCTCGCGGGTGCGCCAGGCGTCGTCCAGCGCGATCTCGTACCGGACGGCGTAGGTCAGCCCCGCCTCGAGCGCGGACGTGTGGCCGCGCAGCAGCCCGGGTCCGGGGTGCACCACCTCGAACCCGTCGACGGCGTCGACGAACCGCCACGCCGCCCGCACCGGGAGATCCGCGAGCACGCCACCACTCAAGCACGGGTCGTCGCCGGGGTGGAAGGGTGCCGCCCGTACGATCGGGGCCGTGCCCACACCTGACTTCGTCCTCGACCTGCGCGAGAAGATCGGCCACGACCTGCTCTGGCTCTCCGGCGTGAGCGCCGTGGTCGTCCGGCCCGGTGCCGACGGCGACGAGGTGCTGCTGGTGAAGCGGGCGGACAACGGGGCGTGGACGCCGGTGACGGGGATCATCGACCCGGGGGAGGAGCCGGCCGTCGCGGGTGCCCGCGAGGTGCTGGAGGAGGCCGAGGTGGTGGCCGTCGCCGAGCGGCTCGCCTGGGTGCACACCCTGGCGCCGATGACCTATCCCAACGGCGACCGGTCGCAGTACCTGGACCTGACGTTCCGGTTCCGGTGGGTCTCGGGCGAGCCGGGGCCGGGCGACGGCGAGAACACGGACGCGCGCTGGTTCCCCGTGTCCGCGCTGCCGGAGATGTCGGCGGAGATGCGGGCGCGGGTCGCGCACGCCCTGGCGCCGGAGACGGCCACGCGGTTCGCCGTCTGAGGCCGGCCGGGCCTCAGCGGCCCTGGCGCGGCAGCCGCGCCTGGCCGCGGGCGCGCTTGGCCTCGTAGAGCGCGACGTCCGCCCGGTCCAGGAGGTCCCGCACGGTGTCGCCGGGCGCGGCCGAGGCGATCCCCGCGCTCCACGGTGCGGCCGACCGCGCCCGCGTCCCCGACACCCAGCGGGCAGCCGCGTCGGCGTCCCGTCCGGGCAGCACCACCACGAACTCGTCGCCGCCGACCCGGCCGATGCAGGCGCAGGAGCCGAGCGCGGCACGCCAGGTCGCGACCAGCCCGGCGAGCACCTCGTCGCCGGCCAGGTGCCCCCGGGTGTCGTTGACGGTCTTGAAGTCGTCGACGTCGGCGGACACGACCGACAGGGCGGCACCGGTGCGGTGCGCCTCGCGCAGCTGCTCGTCGAGCCGTTGCAGCAGCGCGCCCCGGGTCAACGCGCCGGTCAGGTCGTCCGTGCTGGCGTGCCGGCGCAGCCAGTGGGTGACGTAGCCGAGCAACGAGGTGCTGGCGAGCGTCATGACGAACACGACGAGCCAGGACATGACGTGGAACGGCGCGGGGGCGACCAGCATCCCGGCCGTCACGACCCCGAGCGCGAGCGCGACGAGCGCCGCCGCCACCCGGGTCCGGAACGCGTACGCCGCGTACTGCGCCGCCGTGATGACGCCGAGCGACAGGACCACCAGCCCCTCGGCCGTGCGGCACGAGGCGATGAGCACCCCGGCCCCGAGCAGCGCGACGGCGAGCGCGCCCGGCATCACCCAGGGCCGGGTCGGCACCACCAGGACCAGCCCGGCGAGCGCGACCATCAGCCCGGCGACCGCGTACCAGCGCCCGACCGGCGTCTCGTCGCTCAGCGGCCAGAACCCGCCGCCCACGACCAGCACCGCCATCAGCCCGAGCGCGCACGCCAGGTGCCCCCGCGTGGCGTACAGCCGCGGGGCCGGGGCGTCGGACAGGCTCATGTCCGGTTCGTCGGCATCGCCGGGGCCCGCGGTGACTCCCGCGCCGGGTGAGACGCGTACGCTCCTGCGGTGCCTCTTCCCGCCCGGACCGGACCCGTCGTGGCGCTCGTCGGGGCGACGCTGTTCTGGGCGGGCAACTACGTGCTCGGCGCGGTCGCCGTCCGGGAGATGAGCCCGGTCGCCCTGACGGCGCTGCGCTGGGCCATCGCCGCCGTGCCCCTGCTGGTCATCGCCCAGGTGGTGGAGCGGCCGGACTGGCGCGCGGTGCTGCGGACCTGGCCCCGGCAGCTGGTGCTGTCGCTGCTCGGGATGGTCGGGTACGCCCTGTTCGTCTACACGGCGCTGCAGCACACGTCGTCCGTGAACGCGTCGCTGGTGAACGCGCTGAACCCGGCGCTGATCGCGCTGCTCGGTGCCGCCGTGGTGCGGCGGGCGCCCTCGCGCCGGGCCGCGCTCGGGATGGTCGTGGGCCTGGTCGGGGTGCTGGTCGTCATCACGGGCGGCCGACCGACCGGGCTGACCTCCCTGGAGCTGAACGTCGGCGACCTGCTGATGGTGGGCGCGATCGTCGTCTGGAGCGTCTACACGATCGGCGGGCGCTCGCTGGCGGGCGTGCCGCCGATCGCGTCCACCGCCGTGCAGGCCTCGATCGCCGCGCTGGTGATGGCGCCGTTCGCCGCCGCCGGGCAGGTGCACTGGCCGAGCAGCCGCGACGCGACCGTCGCGCTGCTGGTCATCGCGGTGCTGCCGTCCGTCGGGTCGTACCTGCTGTGGAACCTGGCGCTGCGCCGGGTGCCCCCGGCCGAGGCCGGGTCCTACCTGAACCTCATCACCGTCTTCACCGTCCTGATCAGCGCGCTGACGGGGTACGCGCTCGGTGCGGCGCAGGTGGTCGGCGGCGTGCTGGTGCTCGGCGGGGTGCTCCTGGTGCGGGAGCGGCCCGGTAGGGTCCCGGACCATGCGGCTGAGACCGTTCGCGACGTGCGACCTGCCGGGGATGTACCGGGTGTGCCTGCTGACGGGCGACGCGGGCACTGACGCCACCGCCGTGTACCGGGACCCCGACCTGCTGGGGCACGTGTACGCCGCGCCCTACCCGGTCGCGGACCCCACCCTGACCTGGGTCGTCACCGACGACGACGGCGTCGTGGTCGGCTACGTCGTCGGCACCGCGGACTCCCAGGCGTTCGCCCGCTGGCAGGAGGCACACTGGTGGCCCGCCCTGCGCGAGCGGCTGCCGCTGCGCCCGGCCCAGGACGGCACCCGGGACCACGAGCTGCTGCACACCGTGCACCACGGCGGGGAGTACGCCGCGGCCGTCACGGACCGGTACCCCGCGCACCTGCACATCGACCTGCTGCCCCGGGCGCAGGGTCAGGGGCTGGGCCGGGTGCTCATCACGACGCTCGCCGACGCCCTGCGTGATCGGGGCGTGCCCGGCCTGCACCTCGGCGTCGCCGCGGAGAACACCGGGGCGATCGCCTTCTACGAGCGCGTCGGGTTCCGCACCCTCGACACCCACCCCTGGGGCCGCACGCTCGGGATGGACCTGCGCCCGGCCGGCTGACCGCCGTGGCGCCGGTACGCGGCGGCGGGGGTCGCGTACCGTGACCGGCAGCGGCACCCGGCCGCACCGACCGCACGAGGAGGACCCGGGGTGAGCGACACCGGCTACGGCGACTTCGAGTTCGAGCGCCGGTTCTTCGTGCGCACGCCGCCGGCCGAGCTGCTGGCCGAGCCGGACCCGGTGCTGATCGTCCAGTCGTACTTCCTCGCCCAGGACGGCTACGCGCTGCGGCTGCGGGTGCAGGCGTCCGGGCTGCGGCTGCCGCTCGGCCCGGACTCCGACGCGCTGGCGGTGCTGGAGGAGGTCGGGGACCGGTTCGAGTTCTGCGCGCTGACGCTCAAGGGCCCGATGAACGTCGGCACCCGCTACGAGGCGGAGCGCGAGATCGACGTCACCGTCGGCATCGAGACGATCCGCCGCGGCGGGCACCGCATCGTCAAGAACCGCTACTCCGTGTGGCTCGGTGCCGACGGCTGGGTGGTCGACGTGTTCGGCGGCGCCAACAGCCCGCTGGTCATCGCCGAGTGCGAGCGCTCCGGGCCGGTCACGGACCTGCAGATCCCGGCGTTCTGCGAGACGGAGGTCACCGACGACCCGCGGTTCGCCAACGACGGGCTCGCGCGTGCGCCCTACGCCGGCTGGGCGGGGGAGTTCGAGCGCGAGCTGGCCCGACGTGGGCCGCGGTTCCTGCAGGACTTCGGCCGCAACGACGTGCAGCGCCGGGGCTGACCCGCCCGTGCGCCGGACGGGTGCCTCGGCGTGGCTGGCTTTCGATTGAAGCATCAACTATTGTCGCTTCCATGACCGCAGCCCCGCTCTCCCCGCTCCCGCAGGACCGGCTCGCCGCCGACACCGCGATGGGTCCCGTCACCCTGCTGGTCGGGGACCTCGACCTGCAGCTGCGCTACTACCGCGACGTGCTCGGCCTGCAGGTCGTCGAGCGCCCCGACGAGCGGATCGAAGGCGTCGGCCGTCCCGACGTCGTGGTGCTCGGCCGCGGCACCCAGCCGCTGGTGGTGCTCCGGCACATGCCCGACCTGCCGCCGACCGCCCGCGGCCAGGCGGGCCTGTTCCACACCGCGATCCTGTTCGACACCCAGGAGGCGCTCGCCGCCACGCTCGCGTCGGTCGCCGCCCGGGCGCCGCAGACGTTCGTCGGCAGCGCGGACCACCTGGTGTCCGAGGCGTTCTACCTGACCGATCCCGAGGGCAACGGCGTCGAGCTGTACTGGGACCGGGCGCGCGACCTCTGGGGCTACGACGACCAGGGCCGGGTGCAGATGGACTCGCTGCGGCTGGACCCGAACGACTTCATCCGCGGCCACGTCACCGACGCGGCCCTCGCCGCGCCGGCCGGCCGGCCGGTCGTCGGGCACGTGCACCTGCAGGTGGGCGACGTCGCGGGGGCGCGGGCGTTCTACGTGGACGCGCTCGGGTTCGACGTGATGGCCGAGTGGCACGGCGCGCTGTTCGTGTCGGCCGGCGGGTACCACCACCACATGGCGATGAACACGTGGAACTCCGCCGGCGCCGGACCGCGGGCGAGCTCGCTCGGCCTCGGCGAGGTCACCCTGGTGGTGCCGGGGACGGACGACGTGGGCGCCCTGCGCGAGCGCCTGGCGTCGCACAGGGTCGCGGTGCGCGACGACGGCGCCACCGTGACGTTCGACGACCCGTGGCGCAACGTGGTCCGCGTCCGCCCCGCCGCCGCGTAACGCGTCCGCCGCGGGCCTGTCCCCGGCCGCGCGGGCCCGTCCCGGTGCGCGAGGTCGTCACACGTCGGCGAGGTCGTCACTCGTGAGTGACGACCTCGCCGGGTTGTGACGACCTCGGGCGCTCCGCTCCGCTCAGCGCGCGGCGCCCGCCGTGTGCGCCGGGTCGACGCGCTCCGCGTCCCGCACCGGGCCGGGCGGGGTGCCGTCGCCGAACGGCCGGCCGGCCAGCTGCTCGCGCCCGTGCGGCGTCAGCCAGCCGCTCAGGTCCGGGCCGGCGGGCACGATCTGCGTCGGGTTCAGGTCCTCGTGCACCACGTAGTAGTGCCGCTTGATGTGGTCGAAGTCGATGGTGTCGCCGAAGCCCGGGGTCTGGAAGAGGTCCCGGGCGTAGGCCCAGAGCACCGGCATCTCGGTGAGCTTGGACCGGTTGCACTTGAAGTGCCCGTGGTAGACCGCGTCGAACCGGACCAGGGTGGTGAACAGCCGCACGTCGGCCTCGGTGATCGTGTCGCCGACCAGGTAGCGCTGGTGCTCGAGACGCTCGGAGAGCTGGTCCAAGCGGGAGAACAGCCGCCGGTACGCGCGCTCGTACGCCTCCTGCGAGCCCGCGAACCCGCAGCGGTAGACGCCGTTGTTCACGTCGGTGAACACCGCCCGGGTCACCTGGTCGATCTCGTCGCGCAGGTGCTCGGGATACAGGTCGGGGGCGCCCTCGCGGTGGAAGGCGGTCCACTCGGTCGACAGGTCGAGGGTCAGCTGCGCGTAGTCGTTCGTCACGACGGCGCCGGTCGGCACGTCGACGACGGCCGGGACCGTGATGCCCTTCTCGTAGCCCGGGAACCGGCGGAAGTACGCGTCCTGGATCCGGGGGATGCCGAGCACCGGGTCGACCCCGCCCGGGTCCAGGTCGAAGGTCCAGGACCGCGCGTCGTGCGTCGGCCCGCAGACGCCCATCGACAGCACGTCCTCCAGGCCGAGCAGGCGGCGCACGATGATCGCGCGGTTGGCCCACGGGCACGCCCTGGAGACCACCAGCCGGTACCGGCCGGGCTCCACGGGGTAGCCGTCCCGGCCGTCCGCGGTGATCCGCGTGGTGATGTAGCTCTGGTCGCGGACGAACTCCTCGCCGGTCGTCACGTACGCGCCGGCGGTGCTGAACTCCTGCTGGGTGGGGCCCGTGGTCATGCCCACGATCATCCCGCCTCGTGCGGGTGCGGCGCTCGTCGGGGCGGGCGACCGACGTCGCGGCCCGTGGGCGGTGCTGCCTACAGTGGCCGGGTCCCCGTCCTCGACCCCCGGAGACCCGTGCTCACCTCGACGTACCCGTCCCGACCCCGCGCGCCCCGCCCCGACGGGCCCCCGAGCCGCCGCTCCGGCCTGCGTGCCGGCACCGCGCTGCTCGCCGTCGCCGGGCTGCTGGCGGCGTGCACCGGCGGCTCGACGGACAGCCCGAGCCCCGAGCCCTCGGCCACGCCGGTGGTGCTGCGGTCCACGGTCGCGCTGCCGGACGCGGCGACGACCGTCGTGCCCGACGGCGACGCGGCCGGCACGGCCGTCGCCGTGAGCGAGGCGCTGTTCGCCGAGGCCCCCGTGGCGGTGCTGGTCGCGCAGGACGCGCCGGAGCTCGTGGCGCCGGCGGCGTCGGTCGCGGTCGCGCTGGGCTCACCGGTCCTGGTGGCCGGCGACGACGCGGTCGCCGACGAGCTCGCGCGGCTCGGCACCACCGAGGTGGTGCTGCTGGGCGACGTGCCCGACGCCGACGTCCCCGGCGAGGTCCGGACCCACCCGGTCGACGGGACGGACGCCGAGGCGCTCGCGGACCTGGGCGTCCAGCTGGGCGAGCAGCAGGACGTGCAGCCGGCCGGCCTGGTCGACGCCGTGGCCGCGCTGGAGCGGCCGGAGCCGGTGCTGCTGGCCGCACCGGAGGGCGAGCCGCGGGCGACCGCGACGCCGACCGGCGAGGCGACGGGCGAGGCGACCGACGAGCCCGCCGGCGACGCCGAGGACCGCCCGGCCCTCCTCGGGGCCGCGACCACCACGGTCGAGGCGCCGCAGGCCCCGCGGGCCGCCGCCCTGCTGGTCGACACCGCCACCGACGTCGCCGGCACCGCGATCGCCGCGGCCACGGCCCGCGCCGCGGGCGTGCCCGTGGTCGACGTGCCGGGTGGGGACCCGCGGTCGACCACGGAGACGGTCGAGGGCCTCACCGACGTCGCGACGGTCGTCGCCGTCGGGTCGTCGTTCGGCGACGCGCGCCGGCTGGGTCCGCGCGTCGCGTCGGCCGCGACCGGCGTCCAGCTGCCCGGCGGTGGTCAGCTGGTGTTCCCGGCCACCGAGCCGGGCAAGCGCTACGTCGCGCTGTACGGCACGCCCGGCACGCCGGCGCTCGGCGTGCTGGGGGAGCAGGACACCCCGGCGACGATCGCCCGCGCGCAGCAGACCGCCGCGCCGTACGACGCGCTGACGGGCGACACCGTGATCCCGACGCTGGAGATCATCGCGACCATCGCGTCCGCCGGTCCCGAGCCCGACAACTCGTACTCGCGGCCCCGCAGCATCGAGGACCTGCGCCCGCTCGTCGAAGCCGCGGGGGAGGCGGGGCAGGCCGTCGTCATCGACCTGCAGCCCGGCCGCACCGACTTCGTGACGCAGGCCCAGCAGTTCGCCGAGCTGCTGGAGTACCCGCACGTCGGGCTCGCGCTGGACCCGGAGTGGCGGCTCGCGCCCGACCAGGTGCACCTGCGCCAGATCGGTTCCGTCGGCATCGACGAGGTCAACGCCACCGCGGCGTGGCTCGCGCAGTTCACGCGGGACCGGCAGCTGCCCCAGAAGATGTTCCTGCTGCACCAGTTCTCGCTGCGGATGATCACCGACCGCGAGCGGCTCGACACGAGCCACGACGAGCTCGCGATGATCATCCACGCCGACGGGCAGGGCTCGCAGCCCGCGAAGGCCGGCACCTGGCAGACGCTGCACCAGGGTGCGCCGGACGTGCACTGGGGCTGGAAGAACTTCTACGACGAGGACACCCCGATGCTGGACCCCGCGCAGACGTACGCGGTCCAGCCGGTGCCGGACCTGGTCACCTACCAGTAGCGGCTCCCGGGTGGCGGCACCCCGTGTCGCCTCGGGGTGCTCCGCGTCAGGCGACGGCGGTCGCGGCGGCCTCGGCGCGCTCGTACACCCGCTGGTGGCCGGTGATCGCCGACAGCCGGAACGGGCCGCGGGTGACGTGGTCGACGTCGTGCGCGCCGCCGTCGACCGGGTTCACCGGGGCGACGATCGCGGAGTACTCCTCGTGCGAGATCCGCAGCCGCTCGTCGAGCAGCCGGCGGTGCGCGGCGGTGCGCAGGTGCGCGCGGTAGCCGGGCTGCACCACCCCGGTGAAGAACTCGCCGACGGCGCCGGAGCCGTAGCTGAAGAAGCCCACGCGGGTGCCGGCCAGGTCGTCCGCGGCGTGGTCGAGCAGCGAGACCAGCCCGATGTACATCGACGCCGTGTAGGAGTTCCCGATCTCGCGGTTGTACCGGAGGGTGTCGGCGATCTGCGCGTCCATGACGGTGGTGTCGCGCGGGGCGCCGGTGATCTTGGTCAGGTGCGCGTGCGCCTTGACCGCCATCTTGGTGAACGGCTGGTGGTAGACGAACGCGTCGATGTCGCCGAAGTCGGCACCGCCCTGCGCCCGGAAGTCCTGCCACGCGCCGGTGAGCGAGTCGGTGTACGCCCGCAGCGACAGCCGGCCGTCGACCACGGCGGTCGTGCGGTAGTTCGGGCGCCAGAAGTCCATGACGTCCGAGGTGTGCAGGCCGGACACGGGCTCGATCGCCACCAGGCGCGGGTTCGCGGTGATCAGCATCGCGACGGCCCCGCAGCCCTGGGTCGGCTCGCCCGAGGACCCGACGTCGTACCGGGCGACGTCGGCGCAGATGACGAGCACCTTCTGCTCCGGGTTCCGGGCGACCAGCGCGAGGGCCATCTGCAGCGCGGACGTGCCGGCGTAGCAGGCCTGCTTGAGCTCGACCACGCGCGCGGCGGACGACAGCCCCAGCAGCCGGTGCACGTAGACGCCGGCCGACTTGGACTGGTCGATGCCCGACTCGGTGGCCAGCAGCACCGTGCGGATCGCGGCGCGCTCGTCGTCGGCGAGGCCCTCGACCAGCGGCAGCGCGCCAGCCGCGGCGAGCGTCACGACGTCCTCGTCGGGCGCGGCCACGCTCATGCGGTCCTGGCCGAGGCCGACCGTGTACTTGGCGACGTCCACGCCGTGCACCGGGGCGAGGTCCGCCAGGTCGAGGTACCGGTCCGCGGTGGCGAACGCCAGGTCGTCGATGCCGAGCTGCATGTCGGGGTGGGATCCTCTCCGGCTGGACGTCGTCCGCGGCGGTGACCTGCGTCCGACGGGCCCCGGGTGCGGCCCGCCGTCGTCGGCGGTCACGCGAGGCCCGGACGACTGTAGCCCCGCGCTGCGAGCCCCGACCACCAGCGGCCGGCACTCTTCACCTGCTCCTCACGGAACGTGCCCGGTGCCCGAGATCATCCCGTTCGTGAACATGGTCACATGCCGGCTCCCAGGAGGCGCGGCGGGCCGGTGACGAGCCGGACGGGGGCGGGCACGGAACGGCGGTGCACCACCGCGAGCACGTGGTCGCCGCGGGCAGCCACCCGGGAGGTCAGCTCACCACGGCGGGCGAGGGTGCCGGGCAGCGCGACGCCGTCGACGACCAGCACGTCCGGCACCCGCTCGACCGTGTCGGGCCGCACCCGCAGGTCCTTCCGGAAGCCCTCCTTTGACCCGTCGCCGAGCGCCACCCGGGCGACGGCCAGCCAGGACCGGAGCACGTCGGCGGCGCGCCGCTCGTCACCGACCCGCGGGTCGGTGACGGCGGATTCCACGACCAGGTCCGGGAGCGCGTCGTCGTCGACCGGGGTGCCGTCGGTGCGCCCGACCACCCAGCGGGACAGGACGCCCGTCGGTTCGCCGTCAGCGCTGACCCGGGTGGCCTCGACGCAGCGCAGCGGGCCGTCCTCGGCCTGGTCCACGGTGTACGCGAGCCAGGCCCATCCGGTCGGTGCTGCCATGCCGCGCCCCCGTCGTCGCGGGCGCGGGTCGGCTCAGCCCTTCCCGGGCGCCCCGCGCTCCAGTGTGAGGTGCGCGGCCATCAGCTCGCCCGGGTTCGTCTGCGCCGCCATCAGCGACAGCTCGCCGCACAGCACGGTCGCCGCGCACAGCACCGCGAGCCGCCGGGCGTTCGCGCCGGGCTCGCGCTCCTCGCGGCAGCCGAGCCGCTCGAGGTTCTCCTCGACGAAGGCCAGCCCCTTGCCGTTGCCCACCGTGCCGACGATCAGGTTCGGCAGCGTGCAGGAGAAGTACAGGTCGCCGTCGCGCACCTCGGCGTGCGTCAGGCCCTGCGAGCCCTCGACGATGTTCGCCGCGTCCTGGCCGGTCGCCAGGTAGAAGGCGAGCAGCATGTTCGCGTAGTGCGCGTTGGCGGACCGCAGGCCGCCGGCGAGCATCGTGCCGATCAGGTTCTTCCGGATGTTCAGCTGCACGACCGCCTCGGGCGTCGTGTGCAGGAAGCGCTCGACCAGCCGGCGGGGGATGACGATCTCGGTGACGACGTTCTTGCCGCGGCCGAGGATGCCGTTGACCGCGGTGGCCTTCTTGTCGGAGCAGTAGTTGCCGGAGATCGAGCCGTAGCGCAGGCCCGGGACGGTCGCCAGCACGTGGTCCATCAGCTTCTCGGACGCGTTGGTCACCATGTTGTGGCCCGACGCGTCGCCGGTGGACAGCTCGAACCGGACGAACAGGAGGTTGCCCGCGATCTGGAAGTGCAGGTCCAGCAGCCGGGCGAACCGGCTGCTGGTCGCCACGACGGCGTCGAGCTCGGCGCGGTGCGTGGTCAGGTACTGCACGGCGGCCAGCGCCACGCCCGCGTCGTCGGCCTCCAGCAGCACGGACCGGGACATCCGCTCGTCGACCAGCGTCGCCCGGATGCCGCACTCGACCATCGTCGACAGCCGGGCCCCGCGGCGGACCGACGGCCACAGCGGGGACTCGTAGGTCGCCAGCGGGACCTCGGTCTCCCCGGCCATGACGTTGCCGCTGACCCGGACCGGGCCAACCCAGCGCAGGGGGACGGGCGCGGACGTGTCGGCGGCGGGCATCGGGACCTCCGGGTGCAGCGGGTGCGGGCGTCGGTCAGCGTAGACGCCGGGAGCGCGCGGGTCGTGGCGGACGTACCGTGCTGGCATGACGCGACCCCTCCGCATCGGAGTCCAGCTCCAGCCCCAGCACGCCGAGTACGCCCAGATCCGGGACGCGGTCCGCCGCGCGGAGGACCTCGGGGTCGACGTGATCTTCAACTGGGACCACTTCTTCCCGCTGTCGGGCGACCCGGACGGCAAGCACTTCGAGTGCTGGACCATGCTCGGCGCCTGGGCGGAGCAGACCAGCCGCGTCGAGATCGGCGCCCTGGTCACCTGCAACTCGTACCGCAACCCCGAGCTGCTGGCCGACATGGCCCGCACGGTCGACCACATCAGCGGCGGCCGCCTGATCCTCGGCATCGGCGCGGGCTGGTTCGAGAAGGACTACGACCAGTTCGGCTACGAGTTCGGCACCGCCGGGCAGCGGATCGCCGACCTCGCCGACGCCCTGCCCCGGATCAAGCGGCGTCTCGCTGCGGGCAACCCCGCGCCGACGCGCGAGATCCCGGTCCTGATCGGCGGCGGCGGCGAGAAGAAGACGCTGCGCGTCGTCGCCGAGCACGCGGACGCCTGGCACTCGTTCGGTGACCTGGACACGCTGACCCGCAAGAGCGCGATCCTCGACGAGCACGGTGCGGCCGTCGGCCGGGACACCGCGAGCCTGGTCGAGCGCAGCGTCGCGGTCTCCGCCGCGCCGGAGGACGTCGCCGCGCCGCTGGTCGACGCGGGCGTGACCCTGTTCACGGTCGGTGTGAGCGGCCCGGACTACGACCTCGGCCTGGTCGAGAAGTGGACCGCCTGGCGCGACGCCCAGGCCTGACCGGCCCTCCGGACCGGGCCCGCCCAGGGGCCCGGGCGTCGAGTGTCCAGAAACCCCGGGTGGTTCGTCCCGGATGTGAGCCGGTTTCTGGACACTCGACGGGGTGCGCGGGCCGGGGTGCGCCGGTGCGCGGGCCCCGGGTGCGTGGGCCGGGGGACCGGGGTGCGTGGGCCCGGGCCCTACCCTGGTCGCGTGAGCGAGACGAGCGACCTGACGTCCGTCGCCCAGGACTACCTCAAGGTGATCTGGACGGCGCGCGAGTGGTCGACCGCGCCGGTCACCACCAAGATGCTCGCCGAGCGGCTGGGCGTGGGGCCCTCCACGGTGTCCGAGACGGTGCGCCGGCTGGCGGACCAGGGCCTGGTCGAGCACGCCCCGTACGCCGCGATCACGCTCACCGCCGAGGGGTCGCGGCACGCGGTGCAGGTCGTGCGCCGGCACCGGCTGATGGAGACGTTCCTGGTCAACGAGCTCGGCTACGCCTGGGACGAGGTGCACGACGAGGCCGAGGTGCTCGAGCACGCGGTGTCCGACCTGATGGTGGAGCGGATCGACGCGCGCCTCGGGCACCCGACCCGGGACCCGCACGGCGACCCGATCCCCGCCCCCGACGGCACGGTGCCGACGCCCGCCGCCGACATGCTGTGGGAGCTCGCCGCCGGCTCGGGCCGGATCGCGCGGATCTCCGACGCCGACCCGGGGCTGCTGCGCTACCTCGCGTCCGTCGGGGTGGTGCTGGACGCCCGGGTGGAGGTGGTCGAGCGCCGGGACTTCGCCGGGATGACCGCGGTCAAGGTGTCCCCGCCGGACGCCGCCGACCCGGGTGAGGCTCGCCTCGTCGAGCTGGGCGAGCTCGCCGCCCGCGCGATCTGGGTGCTGCTCGACCCCCGGTGACCGCCCGGTAGGGTTGCCCGCACCGGAGTTGCGCCGTCGCTGCCACCGGGACGGGCTGCCGCACCCGTCGGTCGCGTGCGTCGCGCCGCTCGTGCGTGCCGCCGCAGGGACGACGACGCGGGAGCGCACTTGGACACCAGCACGCAGGGCCGCACGCCCGAGGTCGACTCGGACGTCGTGCTCGACCCGCACCTGGTCCGCCGCCGCGCGCGGCTGCCGCTGCTGGCGCTGGCGCTGGGCGGCTTCAGCATCGGCACCACCGAGTTCGCGACGATGGGCCTGCTGCCGCTGATCGCGGAGGACCTCCACGCCACCATTCCGGAGGCCGGGCACGCCATCACGGCCTACGCGCTGGGCGTGGTCGTGGGGGCGCCGCTGCTGACGACCATCGCCGCGCGGATGGACCGGCGCCGGCTGCTGCTGCTGCTCATGACCGCGTTCACGGTCGGCAACGTGCTGTCGGCGCTCGCGCCCTCCCTCGGCTGGCTGGTCGCGGCGCGGTTCGCCGCCGGGCTGCCGCACGGGGCGTTCTTCGGGGTCGGCGCGGTGATGGGCGCGCACGTCGCCGGCCCGGGCCGGCGTGGGCAGGCCGTCGCCACGATGATGGCGGGCCTCACCATCGCGAACGTGGTCGGCGTCCCGCTGTCCACGGTGCTCGGCCAGGTCTTCGGCTGGCGGGTGGCGTTCGTCGCCGTCGGCGTGCTCGGCGCGCTGACGCTGCTGGCGCTGTTCCGGTTCCTGCCCGGCCTCCCGGTGCGGGACGGTGCGACCGTGCGGGCGGAGCTCGGCGCGCTGCGCAACGGCCGGCTGTGGGCGGCGTGCGCCGCCGGCTCGATCGGCTTCGGCGGCATGTTCGCCGTCTACTCCTACGTGTCGCCGCTGCTCACCGAGGTGACGGGGATCGCCGAGGTCACCGTGCCGGTCGTGCTCGCCCTGTTCGGCGTCGGCATGACCGCGGGCACGCTGCTGGGCGGCCGGCTGGCCGACCGGTCGGTGGCCCGCACCGTGCTGCTGGGCTTCGCCAGCACGATCGTCGCCCTGGTCCTGATCGCGGTGCTCGCGCAGTGGGTCGTCCCGGGCGTGCTGGCGATCGTCCTGCTGGGCGTGACGACGCAGGTGCTCGGGCTCGCGCTGCAGTCCTGGCTGATGGACCTGTCCCCGTCCGCGCCGTCCCTCGGCGCGGCGCTGTGCCATTCCGCGCTGAACGCGGGCAACGCCGCGGGGGCGTGGGTCGGCGGGCTGGTCATCGCCGGCGGGCTCGGCTACGTCGCTCCCGCGTGGGTCGGTGCCGGCCTCACCGTGGTCGGCCTGGTGATCTCCGGCGCGATGCTCGGCGGCGCGGCCCGGCGGCGCACCGCCTGACCCGGTCCCGGGGCTCCGCTCCGGATCGCCAGCGGTTTCTCGCGCCGACGGCCGAGGGATCGGCTGGGGACGGGGGAATCGGCTGGCGATCCCGCGCCCGATCGCGCGTCCGGGCAGGGGCTCCGTGCTCGGTAGACTCCCGGGGTGACGTCGCCCGCCTCCACCCAGCCCGAGCCCGCCCCCGTCGCCGCGTCCGGCGGCCAGGACGTGCCGTTCCGCTACACCGCCGAGCTCGCCCGCGAGATCGAGCTCAAGTGGCAGGACGAGTGGGTCGAGCGCGGCACGTTCTTCGCGGCGAACCCGTCCGGCGCGCTGACCGACGGCGACGGCGCCGCCGCCCGCGAGGGTGCCCGCCCGTTCTTCGTGATGGACATGTTCCCGTACCCCTCGGGCGCGGGGCTGCACGTCGGCCACCCGCTGGGCTACATCGCCACGGACGTGGTCGCGCGGTACCGCCGGATGCAGGGCGACAACGTCCTGCACGCGCTGGGCTACGACGCGTTCGGCCTGCCCGCCGAGCAGTACGCCGTGCAGACGGGCCAGCACCCGCGCACGACGACCGAGGCGAACATCGAGATCATGGCGCGGCAGCTGCGCCGCCTGGGCGTCGCGCACGACCCGCGCCGGTCGTTCGCGACCATCGACCCGGACTACGTGCGCTGGACGCAGTGGATCTTCCTGCAGATCTTCGGGTCCTGGTACGACGAGGACGCCGTCCGGCCCGACGGCGGCCGGGGTGCCGCCCGCCCGGTGGCCACGCTGGTCGAGGCGTACGCGTCCGGAGCGCGGCCGGTGCCGGCCGGGATCGAGGGCGTCGAGGAGGGCGCCGCGTGGGCCGACCTGGACGAGGTGCAGCGCCGCCGCGTGGTCGACGCCCAGCGCCTGGCCTACGTGTCCGAGACGCCGGTCAACTGGTGCCCGGGCCTGGGCACGGTGCTGGCCAACGAGGAGGTCACCTCCGACGGCCGCTCCGAGCGCGGCAACTTCCCGGTGTTCCAGCGCACGCTGCGGCAGTGGAACATGCGGATCACCGCCTACGCCGACCGCCTGGCCGACGACCTGTCGCTGATCGACTGGCCGGAGAAGGTCACCGCGATGCAGCGGAACTGGATCGGCCGGTCCGAGGGCGCGCACGTGCACTTCGAGGTCACCGACGTCGACGAGCCGCTGACCGTCTTCACCACCCGCCCGGACACGCTGTTCGGCGCGACGTACGTCGTGCTGGCGCCGGAGCACCCGCTGGTCGACGCGATCGTCGCGGGCTCCGACGGGTCGTGGGACGACGAGGTGCCGCAGGACTGGCGCGGCGGTGCCGCGAGCCCGGCCGAGGCCGTGGCGGCCTACCGGCGCGAGGCCGCGGCCAAGACGGCCGTCGAGCGGCAGGCCGACGCCGGCCGCAAGACCGGCGTGTTCACCGGCGGCTACGCGCTGAACCCGGTCAACGGCGAGTCGCTGCCGGTGTTCATCGCCGACTACGTGCTGATGGGCTACGGCACCGGCGCGATCATGGCCGTCCCCGGCGGCGACACCCGCGACTTCGCGTTCGCCGAGGCGTTCGGCCTGCCGATCGTGCACACCGTCCAGGCCCCGGAGGGCCACGAGGGGGCGTGGACCGGCGAGGGCGCCATCATCAACTCCTCGAACGACGAGATCAGCCTGGACGGGCTGTCCGTCGCCGAGGCCAAGACCCGGATCATCGACTGGCTCGCGGAGCGCGGCGCGGGGTCGCGGACCACGACCTACCGGCTGCGCGACTGGCTGTTCAGCCGGCAGCGGTACTGGGGCGAGCCGTTCCCGATCGTCTACGACGAGAACGACCTGCCGATCGCCATCCCCGAGCAGTCGCTGCCCGTCGACCTGCCGGACGTCCCGGACTACGCGCCGCGCACGTTCGACCCCGAGGACGCGGAGTCCTCGCCCGAGGCGCCGCTGAGCCGCAACGACGACTGGGTCAACGTCACCCTGGACCTGGGCGACGGGCCGAAGACCTACCGCCGCGACACCAACACCATGCCCAACTGGGCCGGCTCCTGCTGGTACTACCTGCACTACCTGGACCCGACGCACGCGTCCGGCAAGGTCGTCGACCCCGCCCTCGAGCAGTACTGGATGGGGCCGGGCCACAACCCCGGCGACACGCACGGCGCGGGTGGCGTCGACCTGTACGTCGGCGGCGTCGAGCACGCGGTGCTGCACCTGCTGTACGCCCGGTTCTGGCACAAGGCGCTGTACGACCTGGGCCACGTGTCCAGCCGCGAGCCGTTCTACAAGCTGTTCAACCAGGGCTACATCCAGGCGTACGCCTACACCGACGCGCGCGGCGTCTACGTCCCGGCGGCCGAGGTCGTCGAGGACGACACGGTGGAGTCCGGGTTCAGCTGGAACGGCGAGCCGGCCTTCCGCGAGTACGGCAAGATCGGCAAGTCGCTGAAGAACGCCGTCTCCCCGGACGAGATGTACGCCGAGTACGGCGCCGACACCCTGCGCGTCTACGAGATGTCGATGGGCCCGTTGGACCTGTCCCGCCCGTGGGAGACCCGGGCCGTCGTCGGCGCCCAGCGGTTCCTGCAGCGCGTGTGGCGGAACGTCGTCTCCGAGGAGACCGGCGAGGTCACGGTGGTCGACGCCGAGCCGTCGGTCGAGACGCTGCGCCTGCTGCACCGGACGATCGCCGAGGTCGGCGAGGACATGCAGGGCATGCGGGTCAACACCGCCATCGCCAAGCTCATCGTGCTGAACAACCACCTGACGTCGCTGCCCGCGGTGCCGCGCACGGTCGCCGAGCAGCTGGTGCTCATGACCGCGCCCGTCGCCCCGCACCTGGCCGAGGAGCTGTGGGCGCGCCTGGGCCACGAGCGGTCCCTGGGGCACGAGCCGTTCCCGGCGGTCGACCCGCAGTACCTGGTCGAGGACACGGTGACCTGCGTGTTCCAGGTGCAGGGCAAGGTCCGCGGCCGCGCCGAGGTCCCCGCCGACGCCGACGAGGCCACGCTGCGCGAGCTGGCGCTGGCCGACGCCGGCGTGCAGCGGGCGATGGCCGGGCGCGACGTCCGCACGGTGATCGTGCGGGCGCCGAAGCTCGTCAACGTGGTGCCGGCCTGACGGTGCCGGCCGACGCGCCGTCGGACGGGAGCCCGCGCGGGCTCTCCGTCCGGCTGCGCACCCGCGTGCCCGGGCTGACCGCGTGGGCGGCCCGGGTCCGACGTCGCGGCACGCCGGAGCCGGCGCCCGTCGTGGTGGAGGTGCCGGCGGCGCGCGTCGCGGTGGTCACGGACTCGACGTCCTGCCTGACGCCGGCCGACGCGGCGGCGTGGGGCGTCGACGTGGTGCCGCTCGACGTCGCCGCCGACGGGGAGCGCTACCGCGACGGCGTCGACCTCGGGCCCGACGACCTGGCGGCGCTGCTCGGGTCCGGGCGGCGCGTGACCACGTCCCAGCCGCCGCCGGCCGCGTTCGCCGCCGCCTACGAGGCCGCCGCTGTGCGCGGAGCCGCCGAGGTGGTGTCCGTGCACCTGTCCGGCGAGCTGTCCGGCACCGTGCGCGCCGCGGGGCTCGCGGCCCAGCTCGCGCCGCTGCCCGTGCACGTGGTCGACTCCCGCAGCGCCGGGATGGGCCTCGGGTTCGCCGTGCTCGCCGCCGCCGACCTGGCGCGCGGGGACGTGTGGCGCGGCCCCGCCGACGGGACCGAGGTCGCCGACGCGGCGGAGCAGGTCGGACGGTCGACGGCCGCCTGGTTCGTGGTCGACTCCCTGGACCACCTGCGGCGGGGCGGCCGGCTCTCCGGTGCGGCGGCCGCGTTCGGCACCGTGCTCGGGCTCCGGCCCGTGCTGACCCTGCGGGACGGGCGGATCGAGGTCGCCGAGCGCGTGCGCACCCGGCGCGCGGCCCGCGACCGGCTGCACCAGCTCGCGGTGGACGAGGTGCGCCGCCGGGGCCCCGGCGTGCGGGTGGCGGTGCAGCACCTCGGGCGGGCTGAGGTCGCCGAGGAGCTCGCCGAGCACGTCCGGGCGACGCTCGGCCTGGACGAGGTGCTGGTGCGCGAGGTCGGTGCGGTGCTCGGCGGGCACCTCGGGGTCGGTGCGCTCGCGATGGTCGTGACCGACCGCTGACGGAGCGGGCACCGAGTCCTGCACAGCCTCCGGGCGCGGGCCGCGTCCCCAGCCGGCGGATCCGCTGACCCACGAGGTGCGGGTGGCGTTCCTAGCGTCGGCGCATGACCTGGTACGACGGTGGCCCGGCACCCGATCCCGCACGACGCGAGCGGGCGGAGCGCCGACGGCTGCGGGCGGTGCCCCCGCCCGACGACGCGCGAGGCGACCCGTGGCTCGAGCCCGGGCACCCCGCGCCCTGGACCGTGCCCGCCGCCCCCGGGGAGGGCGTGCCGCCCCCGGCCGACCCGGCGCGTGTCGTCACGCCGCCCGAGGCGGTGCCGGGTCCGGCGGCCGTCCCCGTCGTCGCGGGACCGGAACCCGCGGCCGTCCCCGTCGTCGGGGCACCGGTGGCCGGAGCGGCCGACGTCGCCTCGGAGCCGGCACCGGGGCACGAGCCGTCCGGCCCGGCCCGGTTGCGCGCGGTGGCGCAGACCGCCTCGGCCGCGGCGTGGGCACTCGATCCCGGCCCCGGCCCCGGCCCCGGCCAGGACGGGCCGCCGGGCTCCCGGCCCGCGGACGGCGACGACCGGCCCCGGCTGCTCGACGCGGTCCGCTGGCGGCTGCCCGCCCGCAGCGCCCTGGTCGCCGTGGCAGCGCTCGCGCTGGTGGGCGGCGCCGTCGCCCTGCGCGCCGCCGCGGGGCCCACCGGCGAGCCGGTGACCGTCGAGGAGCCGGTCGTCGCCCCGAGCGCGTCCCCGCAGGCGGAGCCGACGGCCGAGGTCGACGCGACGGTCTGGGTGCACGTGGTCGGCCAGGTCGCCGCGCCGGGCGTCGTGGGGCTGCCCGCCGGCTCGCGGGTGGGGGAGGCCGTGACCGCGGCGGGCGGGGCGCTGCCGGACGCCGACCTCGCGGGTCTCAACCTCGCCGCCGTCGTGCAGGACGGTGCCCAGGTGCGGGTGCCGGCGCCCGGCGAGGTGCCGCAGCCCCCGCCGGACGACGGCGGCGGCGCGGGCGGCGGCCCCGCGGCGCGCGGCGGCACGGTGGACGTGAACACCGCGGGCGCGGGGGAGCTGCAGGCGCTGCCCGGCATCGGGCCGGTCCTGGCCGACCGGATCGTCGCCTGGCGTACCGAGCACGGGGCGTTCGCCGACGTGGACGCGCTGCGCGAGGTGCCCGGCATCGGGCCGGCGGTGCTGGCGCAGATCCGGGACCTGGTGCGGGTGTGACCGCGCGGGACGAGGCCGTGGACCTGCGGCTGGTTCCGGCCGCCGCCGCCGTGTGGGCCGCGGCGGCGGTGGTGGTGCCGTGGTCGGCGAGGGCGCTGGTCGCGGCGGGGAGCGTGCTCGGGGTCGCGGCGCTCCTGGCGTGCGTGCTGGTGCGCGCCGCATCCTGGCGCCGCCGTGTCCCACGCGACGGGGACGACGCTCCGCGGCACCGGGGCGGTGGCCCGGCGGGTCCCGTGCTGCTCGCGCTCGGCGCGGTCGCCGTCCTGCTGGTCACGACCGCGGGTCAGGTGCGGGCGCGGGACGCCGGTGACCTCCGCGCGGCCGCGGAAAGGGGGCAGAGCGTCCGGCTCACGGGCGTCGTGCGGTCGACGCCGCAGCCGGTGACGGGGTGGGGACCGGCGTCGATGGTGCGGTTCCTGCTGGCCGCCCGGTCGGTGGAGCGTGCCGGCAGCGGGCGGGTCCCGACCGGCGCGGCGGTGGACGTCATCGCCCGGGCGGGGGCGGCCGAGCTCGTGTACGGCACCACGGTCGAGGTCGAGGTGCGGCTCGGCCCGGTTCCCGACGCCGGGCGCCGCGCGGTGGCCCGCGCCCGCGCGACCGACGCCCCGCAGGTCCGGGCACCGCCGCCGCTCGTGCTGCGCGCCGCCGACGGGCTGCGCACCGGCCTGGTGCGGACGTCCGCCGGGGTGCCCGGCGACGCCGGCCGGCTGCTGCCCGCCGTCGCGGTCGGCGACACCCGCGGCGTGGGCGACCTCGACGACGCGATGCGGGTCTCCGGGCTGGCGCACATCACCGCGGTGTCCGGCGCGCACTTCTCGCTGCTCGGCGCGGTGGTCCTGGCGACCGCGGCGCGCCTCCGGGTGCCGCGCCGGTGGCGCTGGCTCCCCGTCTCGGCGGTGATGCTGGGGTTCGTCCTCGTGGTGCAGCCGGGGTCGAGCGTCGTCCGGGCCGCGGTGATGGGCGCGGTCGGCGTGCTGGGGATCGTCGCCGGCCGGCCCGCGCGGTCGGTGCCGGCGCTGGCGTGCGCGGTGCTGGTCCTCGTCGTCGTCGACCCGTGGCTGGCGCGGGACGTCGGGTTCGTGCTGTCGGTGGTCGCCACGGCGGGCATCGCGCTGCTCGCGGGCCCCCTGGCACGGCGGTGGTCGGCCGCCGGCGGGCCGCGCGGGTCACCCGCGACTGGCCCGGGCGGCCGTCCTGGCGGCCGCGCCGACGGGTCCGCCGGCGCGCAGCAGGGCCCGCCGGCGGGACCGCTCGCGACGGCGCTGGCGGTGCCCGTCGCGGCCCAGGCGGTGTGCGCCCCGGTCATCCTGGTGCTGTCGCCCGCGGTGCCCACGTACGCGGTGCTCGCGAACGTGGTGGCCGCACCGGCCGTGGGCCCGGCGACCATCGGCGGGCTGCTCGCGGCGCTGCTCGGGCTGGTCTGGCCGACGGGCGCGTCGTGGTGCGCGCACGTCGCGGGCGCGGCGTGCTGGTGGATCGCGTCGGTGGCGCGCACGGCCACCGGGCTCCCCGGCGCGCAGGTGGCCTGGGCCGGCGGCGTCGTCGGCCAGGTGCTGCTGGGCTGCGCCTGCGCGGCGGCCCTGGCGCTGGTCCTGCGGTGTCGGCGGGGCATGGCACCCTAGGGGCGTGCCGCCCTCCGCCTCCACCTCGCGCCGCCCCGCCCGGGGCGGCGGTCGCGCGGCGGCCGCGCCCGCCGGGGTCGCCTGGGACGAGGTCGCGCTCGCCCCGGTGGTGCTCGTCACCGGTCCGGAGGAGCTGCTGGCCGAACGCGCAGTGGACCGGCTCGTCGCGCAGGCGCGGGAGCGCGACCCGCAGGTGGAGGTCACCCGGATCGACGGCTCCGCGTACGGGCCGGGCCAGCTGCAGCTGGCGACCAGCCCGTCGCTGTTCGCCGAGGACCGGGTGGTCGTCGTCGAGAACGTCGAGAAGGCGACCGACGAGCTGGTCCTCGAGGCGACCGCGTACGTCGCGCACCCCGAGTCCGACGTCGTGCTCGTCCTGCGGCACGGCGGCGGGCAGCGCGGCAAGCGGCTGCTGGACGCGGTCCGTGCGGCGGGACACCCCGTCGCGTCCTGCGAGACCATCAAGCGGGACGCCGACAAGGCGTCGTTCGTCACGCAGGAGATGCGCCGCGCGGGCCGGCGCATGGAGGCCCGGGCCGTCCGGTCGCTCGTGGACGCCGTCGGCAGCGACCTGCGCGAGCTCGCGGCCGCGTGCAGCCAGCTCGCCGCCGACACGACCGGCGTGGTCGGTGTCGAGGTCGTCGAGCGCTACTACGGGGGACGGATCGAGGCGACGGGCTTCCGCGTCGCCGACGCGGCCGTCGACGGCCACGCGGGGGAGGCGGTCGCGCTGCTGCGGCACGCGTTCGCCACGGGGGTCGACCCGGTGCCGCTGGTGGCGGCGCTCGCCGCGCGCCTGCGGATCCTCGCCAAGGTGTCCGCGGTGCGGGGTCGCGGGCCGGGGGCCGAGCGCGACCTCGGACTGGCACCGTGGCAGCTCGACCGCTCGCGCAAGGAGCTCGCACGCTGGACGCCGGAGGGGCTCGCGGCGGCGATCACCGCCGTGGCGCAGGCGGACGCCGAGGTCAAGGGCGCGAGCCGGGACCCGAAGTTCGCGGTGGAGCGAGCCGTCCTCCGGATCGCCGGAGCCGTGCGCCGCTAGGCCCCTCGCGGCCCGGGCGACCTAGAGGAAATGCCCGGTGGAGTCGGCGCTCGGCCGCAGCAGCGGCGCGGACGACCGGTCCAGCAGCAGGCTGCGCTCGAGCAGGTTGCCCTGGTAGAGGTCGAACCCGAGGCGCCGTCCCGCCTTCAGCTCGGTGCTGGACTCGACGAACTCGGCGACCAGCAGCGCGCCGTGCGACCGGGCGAGGTCGACGACCGGCTCGCCCTCGAGGTCGAGGTCGCGGGCGTCGATCTTGACGAAGTCGGCCTGCGGGAGCAGCGAGCGCTGGTCCTGCCGGGACACGAACCCGGCCATCGCGATGCGGAAGCCCTGCTCGCGCAGCCGGCGCACGCCGCGGAGCACGTCGCCGTCGATGCGGGTGCCGCCGGCGATCTCGACGACCAGGCGGTCGGGGCGGGCGGGCAGGTGCAGGTCGCCGACCAGGTAGGCGCGGGGGCACCGGACGAACAACCACCGGCCGTGCCCGACCTCGTCGACGTCCGCGCGGCCGAAGGAGGCGCGCAAGACGGCGCTGGTGGCGCGCTCGTGCTGCAGATCGGTCCAGGCGGCGGCGTCCGTGCACGTCGCGCCCGGGGTGCGGAACGCGAGCTCGTAGCCGAAGGGGTGCAGGCGGGGGGAGAAGATCCCCTGCCTCCCGACCACCACCTGCTCACGTCCGACGTGGCGGTCCCACTCGCGCCGGAGCGCGTCCGGGATCGCCGAGTCGATCTCGGCGGCGAGCCGCCGCTCCACGTCGCCCTGTCCCCTGGTCATGTCGTCTATGACACCACAGTCACGACAACATGACACGGCCCCAGCGCCCTCACCGGGGCTTATGTCCGGATTTCTCGCGCGCAAACAGGCGGTGGTTCACCCGATTGGGCGGTTATCCAGGGGAAACGCTCAACCGCTGGTGCGAAGCGCTCCGCGTGAGTCATGCTTCTCGTGACAGAGAGTCAATGTTCTGTGACAGGAGAACCCCCCATGCGCACCTCGCTCAAGGCCCTTGCGACCGCCGCCCTCGCCCTGACCCTGACGATCGGCGCCTCGGGCGCCGCCAACGCCGCCGGCTTCTCGATCCAGAGCGGCGCCACCGGCTGCTGCCGGATCGTCGTCTGAACGCCTTCGGCGCATCCGGGCTCGCCCTGCTGACTCTCGGTGCACGGGGCGGGCCGGGCGCCGACCGGCCCCGTCGTGGCGGACGGGTGACGTGCTCGCCGTCCGGCGACGTCATAGGTACAGTGACACCCATGACGACCATTGCTGACCGCGTCCGCCAGGCGCGGTTGGCCGCTGGGCTCTCCCAGACGGCCCTCGCCGGAGACGCGCTCTCCCCGAGCTACATCTCGCTGATCGAGTCGGGACGGCGCGAGCCGACCGACGCAGCGCTCAGCGTGCTCGCGGAGCGGCTCGGGTCGACGGTCGAGTACCTCAAGCACGGCGACGAGGGCCCCGCCGAGGCCCGCGCCCGGCTCGCCCTCGACTACGCCCGGCTGGACCTCGTGTCCGGCGAGGCGACGTCGGCGCGGGACCGCATCCTCGCGCTCGACCTGGAGTCGGTCACCCGCCAGGTGCGCGTCGACTCCCAGCTCGCGCTGGCGCAGGCGCACGAGATGCTCGGCGACCTCGAGTCGGCCGTCGGCGTCCTCGAGCCGCTGCTGACGCACGCCCGCGCCGAGCAGCACCACCTCGACGCCGCCGCCGCCGCGACCGCCCTGGTCGCCTCGTACGTCGAGTCCGGCGACCTCGGTCGCGCGATCGAGGTGGGGGACCGGCAGCTCGCGGAGCTCGAGGAGTCCGGCCTGACCGGCACCGACGAGCACCTGCGCCTCGGGTCCACGACCCTCTGGGCCTACGTCGAGCGCGGCGACCTGCTGTACGCGACGCACCGCGCCGCCGAGCTGATCCGCCAGGCGGAGTCGCTCGGCACCCCGCGCGGCCGCGGGTCCGTGTACTGGAACGCGGCGCTCGTCGCGGAGCAGCGCCACGACTACGCGCTGGCCAAGCGCTACACCGAGCGCGCGCTGGCGCTGCTCGGCGAGGGCGAGATCAGCCGCGACATCCCGCGCCTGCGCCTCAACTACGCGTGGCTGCTGCTGCGCAGCGACCCGGCCGAGCCCGCCATGGCCCTCGAGCAGCTGGACCGCGCCGCTCCCGAGCTCGCGGTGTCCGGCTCCGAGGTGGAGATGGCGCGCCTCGACGTGGAGCGCTCGCGCGCGCACCTCATGCAGGGCGACCCGGTCGCCGCCGAGGGCTACGGCCGCGCGGCGCTGGGCCGGCTCGGCGACCAGCCGCGGCTCGACGGCGCGGCGGCGCAGCTGGCGATCGGCGACGCGCTGCACGCGCGCGGCGAGGTCGAGTCGGCCTCGCGGGCGTACCGCTGGGCCGCGGACATGCTCGGCATGATGTCCGCTTCGCGGCAGTCCGCCGCGGTGTGGCGCGAGCTCGGCGACCGGTTCCTCGGCCACGGGGACATCACCGGGGCCGCCCAGGCGTTCGACCGGGCGCTGCGGGAGGCGGGCTTCCGGCCCGCCGTCCCCGCGGTGCTGTGGGAGGCGTGGAGCGCGGTGGCGCAGGACTGACCACCGCGTTCCCACGGGACGGCCTCCGGGCCGGCCCGCACAGAGGGCGTCACCCCGCAGGGGGGGTGACGCCCTCGGCGCGTCCGGCGGCAGCAGCAGTGCCGGGGGGCGTCTGCTCGCCCGCGCGTGCCGCTGCCGCTCCGGCATGCCGCCGGCGGCCGCGTGCTGCCACCTGTCGGTCGCGGTCGGGCTCCGGCGTCGCGCACCCCGGGTACGACGAAGGGCGCCACCCCGCGGGGGTGGCGCCCTTCGTGCGCGATCAGGTCCGCGTCAGAGCGCGTTGACCGACTTCGCCAGCGCCGACTTCTTGTTGGCGGCCTGGTTGGCGTGGATGACGCCCTTCGAGGCGGCCTTGTCGAGCTTCTTCGACGCGGCGACGAGAGCGGTGGTGGCCGCCTCCTTGTCACCGCCGGCGACGGCCTCGCGCACGCGGCGCACGAACGTCTTGAGCTCCGACTTGACGGCCTTGTTGCGCAGGCGCGCCTTCTCGTTCGTCGTGATGCGCTTGATCTGGGACTTGATGTTGGCCACGGTGTGGACTCTCTTCGTGTGTTCGCCGGAGCGAGAGGAACAAGGTCGTAGAGGGCGCGTCCGGCGCCGGGACTGGGGCGTGGGGACACCCGCGGAGAGGAACCGGACTAGTGCCCGCCGACCCGGGCGGACACGCGACTGACAAGACTACCAGGACAGCCCGGTCCGACGAAGCCCGGGTCGCGCGGCTCACACGGGGCCGCCCGGGCGGCCCCGCCCTCGACGGCGTTGACCCGCCGCGACGTGCGCCGCTAGCCTGCGAGCAACCGGTTTCTCCGCGTCCCGACGCGGAACCAGCCGCGCACGGCCGGTGCCCCGACGGCGTCGTCGAAGGAGAACCCCCGTGCGCCCTCGTCCCCGTCCTGCCCCGCGTCCGGCGCCGCCCGGCCTGCGTCCGGCACCGCCCGGCCTGCGTGCGGCGGTGTCCGGCCTGCTCGCGCTGGCCCTGGCGGGCGCTGCCGTGCCGGCGGCCGCCGCGCCGGCAGAGCCGTCCGACCCCGAGCCGGGGCCGGCCGCGACCACGGAACCGGCGCACCCGGAGGACGCCAGCGCGCAGGACGAGCGCGCCTGGGAGAGCGCGTTCGTGGGGAACGTCTCCGGCACCGGCGCGAACGCCGGGTCGGTCGACGTGGGGGAGGACGGCAGCATCCGGATGGTCTCCGTGGACGGCAAGATCGCCGAGTCGGAGGACGGCTTCGTCTACCACTACACGCGGATCGACCCGGCCACCGAGAACTTCACGCTCACCGCCACCTTCCACGTGGACGACGCGTCGACGGTCGACAACCAGGGCGGCTACGGGATCATCGCCGTCGACTCCTTCGTGCCCGGCGACAAGGGCGCGCGGTACTTCAACTCCGCCGCCGCGGCGTTCGCCCGCCAGACCGACCCGGAGACCGGCTCCTTCCTCTACGGCGTCCCCGGTGGCCGGTTCGTCTCCGGCTACACCGACGCCCCCGACGTCGCCTCGACCGCGCGCTCCACGCGGGACTCCGCCGCCTTCGACCGGGAGTTCCGCTCGGACCACACGACGGAGCTGAACGCGAACCCGCCCAAGATCCTCACGGGGGACACGTTCACCCTGACCCTGCGGCGGTCGAGCACCGGCTTGCACGCGTGGCTCGGCGACGACGTCGACCGCCAGGTCATCGCGTACGACCCCGACATGCTCCTGCGGCAGACCGACGACTCCTTCACCGTCGGGGTGTTCGCCGGGCGCAAGCTGGCCGTCACCGTGACGGACCTGACGCTGACGACGATCCACCCCGACGACGACGACCCCGCGGTCGACCGGCCGCTGACGTTCCTGCAGCCGGCGCTGGCGGCCACGTCGGCCACCACCACGCCGTCGACGGAGTACGCGCCCGCGCTGACGCCGAACGTGCGGGGCGAGGTGCACGTCCTCGACGACCGCGGTGCGGTGCTGGGCGGCCCGGTGCCGGCGGAGCCCGGACTGCCGGCGCAGGTACCGCTGAAGCTGCAGGAAGGCCGCAACGACCTCGCCGCGGTGCTCGTACCGGCACCGGAGGAGGAGCAGGACCTCGACGAGCACACCCGGCTGACCTCGACCGACCCCGTGACGATCCCGCTGGGCATCGAGGTGCGGCGCTACGGCGTGCCCGGGAACGCGCTGCACGTCGCTCCCGACGGCACGGCGGACGGTGCCGGCACCCGCGCGGCGCCGGTGGACCTCGAGACCGCGCTCGCCTTCGCCCAGCCCGGCCAGCAGGTGGTGATGCGCGGCGGCACGTACCGGCCCGAGCGGGCGATCAGCATCCCGCGCGGCCGCGACGGGGCGCCGGGCGCCCGCATCGTCCTGACCTCCGCCCCGGGCGAGCACGTGGTGGTGGACCTGTCCGGGTCGCGGGACGGCGGGTTCGTGCTGCGCGGCGACTTCTGGCACGTGCACGACCTGGAGGTCACGGGCGCACGGGGCCGGCAGAAGGCGTTCTCGGTCATGGGGAACGACAACGTGATCGAGCGCCTGCGCACGCACCACAACGGCAACACCGGGCTGCAGATCTCGGGGGACGACTCGGAGCCGTTCGCGCTCTGGCCCGCCCGGAACCTGGTGCTGTCGAGCGTGTCGCACCACAACGTCGACCCCGAGCGGAACGACGCGGACGGCTTCGCCGCCAAGCTCACCGTCGGCGACGGGAACGTGTTCCGCTACTGCATCGCGCACCACAACGTCGACGACGGCTTCGACCTGTACGCCAAGTCGACGCTCGGCCCGCACGGCGGCGTCCTGATCGAGCACTCCGTCGCGTACCGGAACGGGTACCTCACCGACGACCCGGACGAGGTCTCGCCGCAGAGCGGGACCGGCTTCAAGCTCGGCGGCGAGTCGATCCCGCTCGGCAACGTCCTGCACAACGCGGTCACCTACGGGAACGTCACCCAGGGTGTCTCCAGCAACTCCAGCCCCGACGGGACCATCGGGCAGGTCACGGCGTACGACAACCACCGGAACAACCTGACGCTCTCGACCGTGACGCACCCGGTCACGGACTACAGGGTGCAGGGGTTCCTCTCGGCGAGTCCCCGCGGTCGCGACGTCGTGCAGCTGCGCGAGCAGGAGGACACCATCTCGACGGACCCGTCGAACTACCGGGACGGGGTGAACGCGCTCGGTGTGCAGGTGCAGGACGACTGGTTCGTCAGCGTCGACACCACGGTCCCGCCGAGGATCGCCGACGACGGCAGCATCGACATGCACGGGCTGCTGGAGCTCACCGCGCACGCGCCCGCCGACACCGGTGCCCGGCTCGGGCCGAACCCCGATCCGACGGAGCTGGTGATCGGCGACGAGCCCGGCCAGGCGGAGTCAGGCCCGCCCGCGCCCGAGCCGGAGGCGGAGCCTGGCGTGGACATCGACCCCGAGCCCGAGCAGGACGTGCTCGCGGGCGCCGGCTCCCCGGCGCCGCTCGCCACCACGGGGACGACGGTGGCGCTGCTCGCGCTCCTGGCCGCGGCCTCCGTCGTGGCGGGAGCGGGGTTGCGGGCCCGGGCCCGGCGGTAGGGGGCCGGGCCGCTGACACGTCTCCGGGGAGGTCGTCTACGGAGCAGTCGACCTCGCAGCCGAGCCTGGACGGGTCCCCTCGGGTCGCGGGAGCGCCCGCACATCGAGATCACCGATCCCGGAGAAGTCGTCGGGGTTGGTCGTGAAGAGCGGGAGGTCGCGAGCCACCGCGGTGGCGGCGATCAGCGCGTCGAACGCTCGTGCGCGCGGCTTGCGCCCGGACCGGCGGAGATCTGCCGCGACGCGTCCGAAGGCGCGCGCGGCCTCGGCGTCGAACGGGACCGGCTGGAAGTCGGCCTCCGCCTGCTGCAGGTGCGCCTGCCGGGCGGCGCGCTCGTGCGGGTCCTCCGTCACCAGCGGGCCGACCGAGAGCTCCGCCAGCGTCACCGCGCTGATCAGGGGCTCATCGGGCAGCAGGTCGGGATCGAGGTGGCCCATCAGGATCACGACGTCGGTGTCGACCAGACCGCGCGGCTCCTGGCTCACCACGACATGTCCACGACGGCGTCGAGGTCGTCGCGCAGCGTCGTCGGGTCGACGTGCGGCAGGTGCCGGCGCCGCGCGACGAGCTCGCGCGCGCTCGGCCCCCGGCGCGGTGCCGGCCGGAGCTCGGCGACGGGCTCGCCGTCCCGGGTCACCAGCACGGCGTGGCCGCGCAGGACCTCGTCGAGGACCTTGCCGCCGTGGTGACGGAGGTCCCGCACGGTGACGGTCGGCGGCGAGGGTGTCATGCACCCGACGGTTTCACCGGTGAGACACCGGCGAGCCGTACTCGGGTCGTCCCGAGAGCGGGGCGGTGCTGCCGGCGCCGGGCGCCCGCGGGTGGTGGAGCTGGGCAGGTCGAGGGTCGGCACGGTGGATCCTCCCGGTGCGGTGCTGCGCGGACTGGTCCTCGACGCTATGAGGTCGGCGAGCATGCACCGTAGGTGACGCGGAGGCTGCGTAGGTGGTCGGCAGCCGGAGACCGTCAGCCCCGGTAGTACACCGCCAGCGGGTACCCCGGCCCGTCGAGCACCGTCACCGGCGTCGCGAACACGTCCGACAGCACGGCGCTCGTCATCACCTCCGACGGCGGTCCGACGTACCGGATCCGCCCCTGCGTCATCGCGATGATCCGGTCCGCGTACGCCGAGGCGAAGTTGATGTCGTGCACCACCAGCACCACGGTCTTGCCGAGCTCGTCCGCGGCCCGGCGCAGCCGCGCCATCATCGACACGGCGTGCTGCATGTCGAGGTTGTTGAGCGGCTCGTCGAGCAGGACGTACTCGGTGTCCTGGGCGAGCACCATCGCGACGTAGGCGCGCTGCCGCTGCCCGCCGGAGAGCTCGTCCAGGAACCGGTGCTGCAGGTCGGTCAGGTCCAGGAACCCGAGCGCGGTGTCGACGGCGGCCTCGTCGTCGCGGGTGAGGCGGCCCTGCGAGTGCGGGAACCGCCCCAGCTGCACCAGCTGCCGGACGGTCAGCCGCGCGACGAAGTGGTTCTCCTGCCGCAGGATCGCCAGCCGCTGCGCCAGCGCGCGCGGGTGCGCCGTGACCACGTCGAGGCCGCCGACGGTGACGCGCCCGGTGTCGGCACCGAGCAGCCGGCCGACGATCGTGAGCATCGTGGACTTGCCGGCGCCGTTGGGCCCGACCAGGGCGGTCACGCCGCCGGTCGGGATCTCGAGGTCGACCGGGCCGAGGGCGTGCACGTCCCCGTAGGTCTTGGCGACGTCCTGGAGCGTGATCACCGCAGGCCCTTCCGCAGCAGGTGGACGAGGAACACGACGCCGCCGCCCAGCTCGATGATCACCGAGACCAGGCCGGCGGCGTAGAACACGTGCCGCAGCACGAAGTAGGCGAGCAGCAGGGTCGCGCACGCGACGGCCACGACCATCGGCAGCGTCCGGGTGTGCCGGCTGTCGCCGACGACCTGGTAGGTGAGCATCGCGACGACGAACCCGAAGAACGTCATCGGCCCGACCATCGACGTCGACACCGAGATGAGCACGGCGACCAGCACCAGGGTCAGCATGACCTCGCGCTGGTGCCGGACCCCGAGGCTGGTGGCGGTCTCCCGGCCGAGCGCGACGACGTCCAGGACGTGCCGGCGCCGCCACACCACCGCCCCGACGACGACGCACACCAGCGCGCCCCACGGCAGGTAGGACACGTCGGAGGCGCTGATGTTGCCGAACAGCCGGGCCGACAGGATGTCGAACTCGCTGGGGGTGAGCAGCCGCTGCATGAACGTCGACAGCGAGCCGAACCCCATGCCGAGCACCACGCCGACCAGCAGCAGGAGGTGCAGGTTCGCCTTCGTGCCGGTGAACAGCCAGCCGTACAGCACGGTGGCGAACGCGACCATCAGCAGGCTCTGCAGCGCGACCTTGCCCAGGCCGTCGGTCGCGGCGAGCGCGCCGGCGCCGAGCACGAACACCAGGCCGGTCTGGACGACCCGGTACAGGGCGTCGAACCCGAGGATCGACGGCGTGAGGATCCGGTTGTCGGTCACCGTGTGGAAGATGACGGTCGCGACGCCCTGGCAGAACGCGACCACGAGGATCGTGCCGACGGACGCGAACCGGCTGCGCACGATGACCCAGAACCCGGACGAGCCCGGGGCGGCGGGGTTGCCGTAGGTGAGGATGCCGACCGCGGCGGCCACCGCCACCAGGGCGACCAGGGCCAGTCGCACCCCGTAGGACCCGGCGACGGCCCGCCACCGCGACGCTGGGGCCAGGACCACCGGGGCGGCCGTCGCGACCTCAGCCACGGCGCTGCACCCGCAGGACCAGGGCGATGAACGCGGCGGCGCCGACGATGCCGAGCACCATCGCGACGGGCACCTCGAACGGCATCCGCACGGTCCGGCTGACGATGTCGCACGCGGTGACCACGGCGATGCCGCCCAGGCAGACCCAGGGCAGGTTCGACCGCAGGTCGTCGCCGCGCAGCAGGGACACCACGTTGGGCACCACCAGCCCGAGGAACGGCAGGAACCCGACGACCACGGTCGTCACCCCCGAGGCGACCGCGACCAGCGCGGTGCCGAGCAGGATCAGCCGGTCGTAGGACAGGCCGAGGTTGGTCGCGACGTCCCGCCCGAGCCCGGCGACGGTCAGCCGGTCGGCGAGCACGAAGATCGCGACGCACACGGCCGCGACCACCCACAGCACCTCGTACTGCCCGCGGACGACGCTGGTGAAGCTGCCCATGAACCAGGTGCCGAGCAGCTGCAGGTAGTTCGTGGAGATCGCGATGAGGGTGGTCAGGGAGCTGACGACGGCGCCGAGCATGATCCCGACCACCGGGACGACCAGCGTCGAGCGCACCTGCACCCGGCGCAGCACCGCCATGAAGACCATCGTGCCGACGAACGCCGCGAGGCTGGCCAGGACCATGCGCGTCGCGATGCCCGCGGTCGGCAGCAGGATCACGGACAGCAGCAGACCGAGCGCGGCCCACTCGGTGGTGCCGCTGGTGGTCGGCTCGACGAACCGGTTCTGCGTGAGCTGCTGCAGGACCAGGCCGCTGACGGCCATCGCGCTGCCGGCCAGCACCAGCGCGAGCGTGCGCGGGACCCGGGTGATGAAGAACATCTCGGTGCCGCCGTCGGCGCGCAGGTCGTAGACGCCGACGAACAGCGACAGCAGCACGAGCGCCAGCGTGACGACGGCGGCGACGACCAGCGGCACGACGGACCGCCGCACCGGGCGCGTGCCCGGTGCGGCGGTCGTCGGTGCGGGGGCGAGCGTCACGCGGCCGCGGAGAACGCCTGCGCCACCTGCTCGTACAGCGCGGTGTAGGCCTGGATGTCCTCGGTCAGGTAGAAGTCCGGGTCCAGGTAGATGACCTGGTCCTCGGCGACGGCGGTCACCCCGGCGAGCGCCTCGGAGCCGCCGATCAGCTCGGACGCCGGGCGGTACTCGCCCTCGCCGACGCCCGCGCCGTCCCGGTCGAGCACGACGATCCAGTCCGGGTTCGCGGCGGCGATGGCCTCGACGCTGATGTCGTCGCCGTGCGAGGTGTCCTCCGCGGCCTGCTCGATGGCCGGCTGCAGCCCGAGCGTCGGGAACAGGGTGCCGATGCTGCGGCCGGTCACCGGCGCGCTGTAGGAGATCTCGCCGCCCGAGGTGATCAGGCCGACCACGGTGCTCTCGCCGTCGTACGCGGCGGTGGCGTCGGCGACCGCCTGCTCGTAGTCGGCGACGATCGCGGCCGCCTCCTGCTCGCGGTCGAAGATCTCGCCCAGGATCTCGACCTGGCGCGCCAGCTCGGCGGACTGCTCCTCGCCGTCGCGGGGCGCGATCTCGATCACCACGGCGTCGGGGTTCTGGGCCACGATGTCGTCGTAGGAGTCGGAGAACCGGTAGCCGCCGATGATCAGGTCCGGCTCGGCGGCGACGATCGACTCCAGGTCCGGCTCCCGGTGGGTGCCGACGTCCAGCACGGCGTCGTCCTCGGTGTACGCGGGCCACAGGCCGTCGCCCATGATGCCCTTGGGGGCGGCGACCAGCGGGACGTCCCACGACGACAGCGTCTCGAACACGTGGTTGTCGAGGGCGACGACCCGCTCCGGGTTCACCGGCACCTCCACGGTGCCGTGGTTGTCCTCGATGGTGACCGTCGACGGGGCGGCGGTCGTCGCGGCCGCGTCGGCGGACCCGGCGTCGGCCGTGCCGCCGCAGGCGGCGAGGACCAGGGCGAGCGGGGCTGCCGTCAGGACGGCGGCCGTCCGGCGGGTGGCGGTGCGTGCGGGCATGGGTGTGGCTCCTTGCGGGAGTCGGCGACTCGGACGTGCGACGGAAGTAAGGGCAACCTATCCTTACTGACGCCTGTCACGTCAACCGTCGGCGCGTCGCGCCTCCTCGTACCAGACCAGCCACGCCCGCCCGGCGTCGCCGGTGCGCCGGCGCAGCGCCGTCCGGCGGATCCGCATCGGCCGCAGGTCGACCCAGCTCTGCTTGCGCAGGCCCGGGAGCATCCCCGGCGCCCGGGTGTACTCGGGCCGGTCGTCGTGGTCCTGCGAGGTGAGGCGTGCGACGGTGCAGGTCCGGCCGCGCTGGCGCAGCACCACGACCGGCCGGTCCTTGGACCCCGTCCCGTCGCGGAACGGCACCTCGGCGAACCACACCTCGCCCGGCCGCGCCGACGGGCGCCCGGCGCGCCCGAGCAGCCGGAGCACCAGCACCACGGCGCCGACGACGACGACGAGCAACCAGGGGCGGTCGGCCAGCAGGTCGGCGAGCGCGGCGGGGATGATCGAGTCGGTCACGGGACGCGAGTGTGCCAGCCGGCGCCCGGCCGGGCGGTCACTGCCGCGCCATCGCCACCCGCATCCGCTCCTCCGGGCTGACGACGTGGTCGGCGTCCACCGGTCCGACGTCGAGCTGCACCCAGTGGATCCGCCCGGTGAACCGGCTGGTGGCCGTGGTGTAGCCGGACCCGACCGGGGTTCCGGTGTCGCGTCCCACGTCCGTCGTCTCGTCGGCGGAGAACACCAGCGGCTGCGTCGCACCGACCCGGCCGACGCCGACGACGGTCCCGTCGACGTAGAGCGTCACGTCGCCGCCGCGCCCGAGGCCGCCGCCGTCGTAGGCGAGCTCGGCCCGGAGCTGGTGCCGGCCCTCCGGTGCGGGGGAGTCCGCGACGACCAGGAACTCCTGGATGCCGAGCACGTTGTAGACGAACGCGAGCCGGCCGTCGTGGACGTACGCCGCCCAGCCGCCGAACCGGCCGCCCTGCGCGATCAGCACGCCCTGCGCACCGGCCGCCGGGACGTCGACGTCGGCGGTGACGGCGAACGACCGGTTCTTGACGGACACGACGCTGTTCTCCGACAGCCGACCCATCCCGGCGTAGAACACCTGGGTGTCACCGCGCACGAGCGTCGGCCGGCCGGCGAGCGCCGGGTCCAACCGCTCGGACACCCGGTCGTCCATCGGCAGCACCTGGTACTTCGTCGCCTCGATCAGCCAGAGCCGCTGCAGCCGCGCCAGGACGTCCGGGTGCTTGTCGGCGAGGTCCCGGGCCTGGCTGAAGTCGGTGCTCCCGTCGTAGAGCTCCCAGAGGTCCTCGTCGAACGGCGGCAGCGTGCCGCCCACCATCACCCACGGCGTCCGGTGCTTGGTGACGGCGCTCCACCCGCGGTGGTAGATCCCGCGGTTGCCGAACATCTCGAAGTACTGCAGGTCGTGCCGCTCCGGGGCGGCCTCGTCGCCGAAGGCGTAGAGCATCGAGGTGCCCTCGATCGGCGCCTGCTGCACGCCGTTGACGGAGATCGGCTCGGGCAGGCCGGCGGCCTCGAGGACCGTCGGGGCGATGTCGATGACGTGCGTGAACTGCGACCGCAGCCCGCCCGGCTCGGCGATGCCGGCGGGCCAGTGCACGATCGTCCCGTTGCGGGTGCCGCCCCAGTGCGACGCGACCTGCTTGGTCCACTGGTACGGGGTGTCCATGGCCCAGGCCCAGCCCACGGCGTAGTGGTTGTACGACGTGGGGGAGCCGAGCTCGTCCATCTTGCTGCGCAGGAACTCCGGGGTCTCCAGGGCGGCCATCCCGTTGAAGTTCGCCATCTCGTTGAACGCGCCGTTGACCGTGCCCTCGGCCGAGGCCCCGTTGTCACCGATGATGTAGTAGACGATCGTGCTGTCCAGCACGCCGAGGTCCTCGAGCGTGTCGAGCAGCCGGCCGACCTGCGCGTCCGTGTGCTCGAGGAAGCCGGCGTACGTCTCCATCTGCCGGGCGAGCACCGGCTTGAGCTCGTCGGGCATGGCGTCCCACGCGGGGATCTCGTCGTGCCGCGGCGTCAGCTCCGCGTCCGGCGGGACCACGCCGAGCTCCCGCTGCCGTGCGAACGTGCGCTCGCGCTGGACGTCCCAGCCGTCGTCGAATGCGCCCGCGTACCGGGCGATCCACTCGGGCGCCACGTGGTGCGGGGCGTGCGTCGCACCGGGCGCGAAGTACACGAAGAACGGCCGGTCCGGCGTCAGGGCGCGCTGGGTGCGGAGCCAGGCGGTGGCGTGGTCGGCCAGGTCCTCGGTCAGGTGGTAGCCCTGCTCCGGGGTCGCGGGCGGCTCGACGGGGGTGGTCCCGTCGTACAGCGCGGGGTCCCACTGGTTGTTCTCGCCGCCGATGAACCCGTAGAAGGTCTCGAACCCGCCGCCGCCGGTGGGCCACGCGTCGAACGGACCGATCGGGGAGGTCTGCCACACGGGCACCTCGTGGCACTTGCCGAACTGCGCGGTCGCGTACCCGTTCAGCCGCAACGTGGTCGCGAGCGGGGCCTTCGTGTTCGGGCGGACCGAGGAGTTGCCCGGCGCCGAGGTGGCCGTCTCGGTGATGCTGCCCATCCCGACCGAGTGGTGGTTGCGGCCGGTCAGCAGCGCCTGCCGCGTCGGCGCGCAGAGCGCGGTGGTGTGGAACCGGTTGAACCGCAGGCCGCCCGCGGCGAGCCGGTCGGCCGTCGGCGTCCGGCACGGGCCGCCGAACGTGCTCGACGCCCCGAACCCGACGTCGTCCAGCAGCACCACCAGCACGTTCGGGGCGCCCTCGGGCGGCAGCAGCGGCTCGATCGGCGGGAACGTGGTGTCGGGGTCCTTCGCGTCGTACGTGGTCAGCCCGGTGGGCGGCCGGTCGGGGATCGGCAGGATCGTCCGGGCGTGCAGGTCGGGGCGCATCGGGGACCTCCGCGGGTCGGGGCACGTGCCCCGCACGCTAGGGACCCTCGACGGCTCCGCGCCTCACCCGCAGCGGGGGTCAGGCGTCCGCGGCGCAGCGGAAGCCGACGTTGCCGGCGGCGGAGTCCGGGGAGCTCGAGCTGCGGGAGTCCACGCGGTAGCGGAAGCAGTACGAGGCGTGGCACAGGTACGACCCGCCGCGCAGCACCCGCCGGCTGCCGGTCGACGGTGGCGAGCCCCGGCGGTAGGTGTGCACCGAGAACCAGTCCGCGCACCACTCCCAGACGTTGCCCGTCACCCCGTGCAGCCCGAACCCGTTGGCCGCGTAGGCGGTGACGGGAGCCGTGCCGACGTAGCCGTCCGCGGCGGTGTTCGACGACGGGAACTCGCCCTGCCAGACGTTCATCCGGTGCTCCCCGCCGGGCTCGCGGTCCGCGCCCCACGGGTAGTGCACGCCCGCCAGGCCGCCGCGCGCGGCGTACTCCCACTCCGCCTCCGTCGGCAGCCGGCCGCCGGACCAGGCGGCGAAGTGGTCCGCGTCCTGCCAGGTCACGTGCACGACGGGGTGGTCGGCCAGACCGGCGAGGTCCGAGCCCGGTCCGCACGGGTGCCGCCAGCCGGCGCCCTCGACCTGCCGCCACCACGGCGCACCGACGACGCCGCGGGTCGGCGGCGTGTCGTCCGGCAGCAGCCCGGCGAACACGAACGACCAGCCGTCGCGCTCCGCCTGGGTGACGTGGCCCGTCGCCGCCGTGAACTCCGCGAACCGCGCGTTGGTCACGGCGGTGGTGTCCATCCGGAACGGCGCCAGGCGCACGCGGTGGGCGGGCCCCTCCCCGTCCTCGGGGTAGCCGTCCGGGCCGTCGTGGCCCATCACGAACTCGCCGCCGGGCAGCAGCACGGCGCCGGGGAGCGCGTGCGTGGGGGTCGTGCCGCTCACCGCCGCCGTCGGTGCGTGCTCGCGGCCGCCGGGCGTGCAGCACGCGTGCTCGGGCTCCATGGACCGATCCCACCGGGTGCCGGCAGGTCGTGCCTCGCCCGGCAGGGGTGAGGCGGCGCTCAGCGTGCGATCGTCGTCCGGTCCGCCTCCAGGTCGAGGAACGCCGCCATCCGCGTGCCCTCCGCCAGCACCTCGTCCTCGTCCGGCGGTCGCAGCGGCTCCAGCGGGCGGACCACCAGCGCGCCGTCCTCGACGACCCACGTCGCCGCGACGAACCCGTCCACCAGCACCGTGGCGTGCACCATCGAGTACCCGGGCATCGTCGTCCTCCGGTGCGCCTCGGGGAGGATCCGGGTGCGGTCCCGGTGCCCGAGGACGGCGTTGTCGAACGCCGCGACGAACCGCACCGGCGCGGGCGCGTCCTCGTCGGCGAGCCCGGCGTCGGGCAGGTCCAGCAGCTCGGCGCCGTCCGGCCCGCGCAGCACACGCAGCTCCGCTCCCATCCCCGCGACGACCGGGCCGAGCCGGGTCAGCCCGGTGCACGCCTGCAGGTCCATCACGCCCGCCGGCCCGAACGCCGCGAGGTACCGGCGGACCAGCGCGGGCAGGTCCGGCTCGGCCACCGGACGCCCGAGCCAGGCCTGCGCGTCCGCGACGGAGATCGCCCGCCGGCTCCACCACGACCCCCACGCCGACGTGCCCGGGTCGTGCACCACCGGCGACAGCGCCTCGACCGCCGCCGCCAGGACCGCGCCCCGCCGGCCCGGCCAGCGGCCGACCAGGACCGCCGCGAGGTCCCGCCGGCGGACGAGCCCGTCGCCGAGCACCTCCCGGGCCAGCCCGACGAGCTCCGCGGGGTCGATGCCGTCGGTCTGCTCCGCGTAGTACGCGGCCCGGGACAGCCGGGTGAGCACCGGGTCGATCGTCGGGCGGAGCCACAGGTAGTCGTCGGCGGTCACCAGGTGCTGGGTGCCGCGCAGCAGCGGTCCGCGGACGAGCGCGCGCTGCTCGACGGCGGCCTCCAGGTGCGCGCGCTCGAACCCGGCCAGGCGCGACCACAGCCCGGCGAACACCCAGTTCGGCTCCTGGGCCTGCACCGCCAGCAGCCGGTGCACCGCCGCGGCCGGCGTCAGGTCGGCCCGGTGGTCCAGCAGCTGCCGGCGCAGCAGCGTGCGGTTCAGCCGGCGCAGCGTCAGCGGTGCGGTCACGCGGCCGGAGGCACGTTCTGGTTCCGCCGGAACACGTTGCCGGGGTCGTAGGTCGCCTTGACCGCCGCGAGCCGGTCCCAGGTCGCCCCGGGGTAGGCCGCCCGGACCCGCTCCGGACCCTCGTCGCCCAGGAAGTTCACGTACACGCCGGCGTCGCCCTGGTCGAGCAGCGCGACGGTGCCCTCGACCCAGGCCGCGCGGTGCGCGCGGTGCCCGGGGTCGTCCTCGGTCACGAACGCGGCGACGTTGCCCATCAGCCGGCTGGACCGGTGCGCGTACGCGGTCGCGTCCGCCGGCACGCGGGCGATCGCCCCGCCGAGGGCGCGCAGCTGCACGACCCGCATCCCGTCGAGGTCGCGGAGCCGCTCGAGCACGCGCTCCGCCAGCGGCAGGTCGACGTGGTCCAGCAGCAGCGTCCGGGCGACGGCCGTCGGGTGGTACTCCGGGTCGGCGGGCGGGAACAGCTCGGGGTACGCGACGGGCCGGACCAGGTCGGCCAGCGGCGTCGCCAGCGCCCGGAACGGCGCGAGCACCCCGTCGGCGGCGTCGGCCGCGCCCGACCAGCACACCAGCGCCATGGCGACCAGCTCGCCGTGGTGCTCGGCCGCGACGAACGGCATCGGCGGGCAGGGCATCACGTTGACGATCGCGCTGAGCTCGTCGGGCGCGGCCTGCAGCGCGGCGACGAACCCGGCGAGCACCGCGGCCGAGGCGGGCAGCACCAGGATCCCGCCCGTCACCCCGTCCAGCGGGTGCAGCCGGAACCGGAACCGCGTGACGACGCCGAAGTTGCCCCCGCCCCCGCGCAGCGCCCAGAACAGGTCCGGGTGCTGGTCGGCGTCCGCGCGCACGACCCGCCCGTCCGCGAGCACGACGTCGGCGGCGAGCAGGTTGTCGACGGTGAGGCCCTGCGACCGCGACAGGTACCCGACGCCGCCGCCCAGCGTGATGCCGCCGACGCCCACCGAGCCGGTGTCCCCGAACCCGACGGCCAGCCCGTGGGCGGCGGTCGCGGCGGTGACCTCGCCCGCGGTGGCGCCCGCACCGACCCAGGCGGTGCGGGCCTCGACGTCGACGTCGACCGCGCGCAGGTCGCGCAGGTCGACCACGAGGCCGCCGTCGACCGTCCCGTGGCCCGCGCCGCTGTGCCCGCCGCTGCGCACCGCGAGCGGCAGGCCCCGGTCGCGGGCGAAGGACACGGCAGCGGCCACGTCGACGTCCTCGGCGGGGCGGACGACGAGCGCCGGCCTGGGGTCGACCCCGCCCAGCGTGATCACCCGCAGCGCGTCGTAGTCGGGGTCGGACGGTTCGACGACGCGGCCCCGCAGGCGGGCTCGCAGCTCGTCCACGGCGGTGCTCTCCACGGTGGTCATCCGGTGCTCCTTCGCGACGGCGCGGCTGAGACGCCCAGCGTTCTCCCGCTCGTGGTGCGGGGGCAAGGGGTTTCGCGGGTCCGGCCGGTCCCGGGCATCCGTACGATGACGCGCATGGAGCTGCGGTTCAGCGGCGAGGTGATCCACTGGCGAGGGCCGTCGCCGTTCCACTTCGTGGCGGTCCCCGACGCCGAGGCCGCGACGCTGCGGTCCGCGTCGGCGCTGGTGTCCTACGGGTGGGGCGTCATCCCGGTGGCGGTGACGCTCGGGGGGACGCGCTGGACGACGTCGCTGTTCCCGAAGGAGGGCGGCTACCTGGTCCCGCTCAAGGACCGGGTCCGGCGGGCGGAGGACGTGCGGCTGGGCGACACGGTCGCGCTGGTGCTGACGCTCGACGTCTGACGTGGTGCAGGGTGGGTCGCATGCCCGCACCCCGCCGCGGTACGACGACCTGGCTGCTGCTCGCGGGGGTCCTGGGCGCGGCGCTCGCCGGCGCGGGCGCCTGGCTGCTGACCCGGCCGGGTCCGGGCTGGGTCGCGTACGCGCCGCTGAGCGGGTCGACGTACGACCCCTCGCGCCCGGACCGGGGCGCGGTCGCGCTGCTGGTGAGCGGCGTCGTGCTGCTGGTCGCCGCGGTGGTCGGGCTGCTCGTGCGCCGTCGTCGCGGTCCCGCCGGTCGCTGACCCGGTCGCCCGACCCGGCGCCGTCCCGCGCGAGCGCGCGTCGCCGGCGGCTCCTAGGCTCGACCCGAGCGCCGCGGCTCCGGCCGCGGCTCGTCGTCACCGTCGACCCGAAGGACGCTGCCCGCCATGAAGACGTTCACCCTGCCCGGCACCGACATCGTCGCGCCCAACGTGATCCTCGGGCTGATGCGGATCCAGGACAAGACCGACGACGAGGTGCGCGAGCTGGTCCGCACCGCGCGCGACGCGGGCACCACCTTCGTCGACCACGCCGCGGTCTACGGCGACGAGAAGCACGGCTGCGAGACCCGGTTCGCCGAGGCCCTCGACCTGACGCCGTCGCAGCGGGACGAGTTCGTCATCCAGACCAAGGCCGGGATCATCAAGGACGGCCCGTACTTCGACTTCTCGTACGACGAGATCGTCGGGTCCGTCGAGGGCTCGCTGCGCGCGCTGCGCACCGACCACGTCGACATCCTGCTGCTGCACCGCCCGGACGCCCTGGTCGAGCCGGACGAGGTCGCGCGCGCGTTCGACGAGCTCGCGGCCGCCGGCAAGGTCCGGGCGTTCGGCGTCTCCAACCACACGCCGCGGCAGATCGACCTGCTGAAGAAGTCGGTCACCCAGCCGCTGGTGGTCAACCAGGTGCAGCTGAGCATCACGCACGCCCCGCTGGTCGCCGCCGGCGTCTCCGCGAACATGGCGGCGCTGGACCAGTCCATCGACCGCGACGGGGGCCTGCTCGACTACTGCCGGCTGCACGACATCACGCTCCAGGCGTGGTCGCCGTTCCAGAAGGGGTTCTTCGACGGGGTGTTCCTGGGCGACCGGGAGAAGTTCGCCGAGCTGAACGACGTCATCGACCGGCTGGCCGCGAAGTACGGCGTGACGCCCATCGGCATCGCGACCGCCTGGATCACCCGGCACCCCGCGCAGATGCAGGTGGTGCTCGGGACGACCACGCCGTCGCGGGTCACCGAGGCGGCGGCGGGGTCGGACCTGCCGCTGACCCGGGCGGAGTGGTACGAGCTGTTCCGCGCGGCGGGGCACACGGTGCCGTGACCGTGGGGCGTGCGGCCGCGGTGTCACCGCTCTGCGGCAGCATCAGGGCATGACCTTCGACTTCGAGGCCGAGCTCTGGGTGTGGGACGCGCGCAAGCACGAGCGGTGGACGTTCGTCAGCCTGCCCGACGACGTGTCCGACGAGATCCTCGAGCGGGCCGGTGCGTTCGCCCGCGGCTTCGGGTCGCTGCGGGTGGAGGTCACCGTCGGCGGCACGACGTGGCGGACGTCGATCTTCCCGGACGGGTCGCGCAAGGCGTACTCGCTGCCGGTGAAGAAGGCGGTCCGGGCGGCCGAGGGGCTGACGGTCGGGGGCCCGGTGGCGGTGCGCCTGCGCGTGCTGGACGTCTGACGCCCGTGGCGGCCGTCAGGCCGCGAGACCGACCACGTCGACCGGGGCGTCCGCCGCCACGCCGGCACCCACCGCCGGCGCCACCGGTGCAGCGGCGGCGGCCTCCAGCGCCCGCTTGCGGCGCGCCCGCAGCACCACGGCCACGGCGTGCGCGCCGACGACGGCCCACACGGCGTTGGTGACCACGGACGGCCACACCCCGCTGCTCGCGGCCACCATGCCCATGAACAGGCCCGACACCACGTTCGCGAGCTGGTAGCGGCCCGACGTCGGTGCCCACTTCCCGCGGGTGACGAGGACGTAGGCGACGAGGCACGTGACCGCGCCGACCCAGCCGAGCGCGGTGACGAATGCGGACACGACAGACTCCAGGCAGGAAAAGGGGTGGGTGAGGGGAGGCCGGCGGCCCGCGTGCGGGGTGTGCCGACAGGAAGATTCTGCGGCGGATCCGGGTTCAGCACAATCGAATGATGTTGCGACCGGGGTGTAGTCGAACTGAATTAGGATGAAACGGTGCCGACCGATCCCCGCCGCCTCGCCGTCCTGCTCGCCGTGCACCGTGCGGGCGGCGTTCTCGCCGCCGCCGACCTGCTGCACGTCACGCCCTCGGCGGTGTCCCAGCAGATCACCCGGCTGGAGGCCGAGGAGGGCGTCGCGGTGCTCGACCGCGGGCCGCGCGGGGCCACGCTGACGGCGGCCGGGCGCATCCTCGCCGAGGCGGCCGAGCGGATCGAGTCCGAGCTGGTCGAGGCCCGCAAGTCCCTCGCGGAGCTCGGCGGGGAGCTGTCCGGGCGGGTCACCGTCGCCGGGTTCCAGACGGCCATCCGCGCCGTCGTCGCCCCGGCGTTCGCCTCGCTGGCCGAGCACCACCCGAACGTCGAGCTGGTCGTCGAGGAGCGGGAGCCGGGGGAGTCGATGCGCCGGCTCCGGGAGGGCGATGCCGACATCGTGCTGCTGGAGCGGGACGAGGACGCCGACACCCACGTGCCGCGCGGGCAGCGGGACGTGGTGCTGCTGGAGGAGCCGTGGCGGCTGGTGCTGCCCGGCGCGGTCGCGACGCCGACCCAGCTCTCGGACCTGACGGGGGTCACGTGGCTGGACGCGGAGCGGGGGACCGCCGCCGCGCGCGCGATGCACCGGGTCGCGGCGGCGCTCGGTCCCATCTCGACCCGGCACGTCTACTACGACTTCGACGTGGCGCTGGCGCTGGTGGCCGCCGGGCAGGGCGTCGGGATGCTGCCGGCGCTGGCGCTCCAGGGCGAGCTGCCGGACGGGGTCACCGTCGCCACCGTGCCCGGCCTCGGTTCGCGCCGGCTGGTCGCCCGGCACCGTGCCACGCGCCGCGAGCCGGGCCCCGCGGTGGTCGCCGTGATCGACGAGCTGCTGGCCGTCGCGTCGGGGCTCGACCTGGTCTGACCAGGCGGGACGCGGGTGGCGACCCTAGGCTCGGCCGCATGGACTGCGACGTGGTGGTCGTCGGCGCGGGTGTCGCCGGGCTGACGTGCGCCCGGACCCTGCACGCGCGGGGGCTGGACGTCCGGGTGCTCGAGGCCGGCCCGGTGGTCGGCGGCCGGGTGCGCAGCGAGCAGGTGGACGGCTTCACGCTGGACCGCGGTTTCCAGGTGCTGAACCCCGCCTACCCGGCGCTGCGCGAGGTCGCCGACCTCGACGCCCTGCGGCTGCAGCGGTTCCTGCCCGGCGTCGCCGTCCGGCGCGACGACGGCCTGGCGCTGCTCGCCGATCCCCGGCGGGCACCGTCGCGGCTGCGGGAGACGCTCGCCAGCGGCTACGTCCGCCCGGCCGAGCTGGCGGCGCTGGCCCGGTGGGCGGCGCCCGCGCTGGGCCCGGTGCGGGCGCTGGAGTCCGGACCGGACACGACGCTCGCCGAGTCGTTCGCGGCCGCGGGGGTGACGGGCCGGATCCGGTACGAGGTGCTGGAGCCTTTCCTCGCCGGGGTGCTGGGAGACGAGTCCGGCACGACGTCCGCGGCGTACGTGCGGCTGGTCGTGCGGTCGATGCTCCGCGGGACGCCCGGCCTCCCCGTCGGCGGCATGGGCGCCCTGCCGCAGCAGCTGGCGGCACCGCTGCCGCACGTGACGACCGGTGCGCGCGTGACCGCGGTGGAGGCCGTCGCGGGCGGGCGGGCCGTCCAGGTCGACGGGTCGCAGCTCCGGGCGCGCGCGGTCGTCGTCGCGACGGACCCGGTCACGGCCGCGTCGCTGACCCACCTGGCGGCGCCGCCGATGCGCGGGCTCGTGACCACGTGGTGGGCGGCCGGGGGGCTCGCGCGGCAGACCGCCGTGGTGGTGGACGGCCGGCGGCGGGGCCCGCTGGCGAACGCGGCGGTCGTCTCGTCCGCGGCGCCGTCCTACGCCCCGGCCGGCGCGCAGCTGGTGCAGGCGACGTACGTCCTCGCGCCCGGGCCGCGGGACCCGGCCGCGACGCCCGACGCGTTCACGGTGCGCCGGCAGGCGGGGGAGATGCTCGGCGCGGACCCGCGCGGGTGGCGCGAGCTGGCCCGGCACGAGGTCCCCGGTGCGCTGCCGGCGACCCCGCCGCCCCTGGCCGTCCGGCAGCCGGTGGACCTGGGCGACGGGCTCTACGTGTGCGGCGACCACCGGGACACGCCGTCGCAGCAGGGCGCCGCCGTGTCGGGGCGGCGCGCCGCGTGGGCGGTGGCGCGGCGGCTGCTCGGCGGCTGAGCACGGCACGCACCGCGCGCGCCGAGCGGTCCGCGCGGCTCAGAGCTCGACGCGCAGCAGCGGGACGTCCGGGACGGGGTCGGTGCGCAGCCGGGCGTGCGTCTCGACGTCGTACCGGCGGTCCCCGTACCGGAGCTTCTGCCGCTCGACGCCCTCGGCCGCGAACCCGGCGCGCGAGGCCACCCCGCACGAGGGCGCGTTCTCCGTCCGGTGCCCGAGCTCCAGCCGGAACAGGTCGAGCCGGTCGAACGCGACGACGGCCGCCGTCGCCAGCGCGCGCGTGGCCAGGCCCCGCCCCCGCGCGCCCGTGGTCAGCCAGTACGACAGCCACGCCGTCCCGTGGCGCTGCTCGGCGGCGCCGATGCCGACGCTGCCCACCACCCGCCCGTCGACCACCACGGCCAGGTGGTGGTCGCGCGGGCCCCAGGCGGCGAGCCGGCCGGCGACCTCGGCGCAGCCCTGCGGCCCGTCGCTCACCGCCGCCGGCAGCTGCCGGTCGAGGTCCGGCGACTCCCGCACGGCGGTCAGCAGGTCGGGACCGTCCTTGGGTCGCCAGCGGCGGAGGACGGCGTCGGCGGCACGGTCGTCGACCGGGGCGGGCGGGGGCGTCGGCACCGGTCGAGCATCACACGCCCGCGCACACGCCGGGGGTGTTCCGTCGTGCCATCGCCCCGGACCAGCCGGGGCCGGGCACGACGAGGTGGACGAGATGATGACGGTGATCGGCGGGGTCGACGCGGATCGCGCTCTGAAGGACAAGCACCGCGCCATGTGGGCGCTGGGCGACTACCCGGCGCTCGCGGCCGAGGTGATCGCGGACCTGGGCCCGGCCCTGGTGGACGCCGTCGGCGTCGGACCGGGCGACCGGGTGCTCGACGTCGCCGCCGGGTCCGGGAACGCGGCGGTGCCCGCGGCGCTCGCCGGCGCGACGGTCGTCGCCTCGGACCTGACGCCCGCGCTGCTGGACGCCGGCCGGCGCTCGGCGGAGGCCCGGGGCGTCGCGGTCGACTGGCAGGAGGCGGACGCCGAGGCGCTGCCGTACGGCGACGCCACCTTCGACGTGGCCCTGTCCTGCGTGGGGATCATGTTCGCCCCGCACCACGCGGTGGCTGCGGCGGAGCTGCTGCGGGTGGTGCGGCCCGGCGGGCGGATCGGCCTGCTGTCGTGGACCCCGGCGGGGTTCATCGGGCGGATGTTCGCCACGATGAAGCCCTACGCCCCGCCGCCTCCGCCCGGGGCGCAGCCGCCGCCGCTCTGGGGCGACGAGCGGCACGTGCGCGAGCTGCTGGGCGACGCCGTGACCGACGTCCGGGTGGAGAGGCGCCGGCTGACGGTCGACGCGTTCGGGACGCCGGAGGCGTTCCGGGACTACTTCGCGTCGCACTACGGCCCGACCATCGCGGTGTACCGGGCCGTCGGCGCCGACCCCGAGCGGGTCGCCGCGCTGGACGCGGACCTGGTCGCGCTCGCCCGCGACGCCGACGAGGGCGAGGCCGGCGGGCCGGCGGTGCTGGGCTGGGAGTACCTGCTCGTGACGGCACGGGTGCGCTGACGGCGGCCCTTGACGCAGGGAGGGCCGGGCGGCACTGTGATGTGGGCCACAGTGCGTCCGGTCGTCCGCGTGAGGAGCCCGTCATGCCCGTCCGTCTCAACCCCTACCTCGGCTTCCGTGACACCGCCCGGGAGGCGATGGAGTTCTACCGGTCCGTGTTCGGCGGCGAGCTGACCGTGAGCACCTTCGGCGACTTCCAGGCCAGCGAGGACCCGGCCGAGAAGGACAAGGTGATGCACGCGCAGCTCGAGACGCCCGGCGGGCTGGTGCTGATGGCGGCGGACACGCCGAACGCCATGCCGTTCAACCCGGGGGACAACTTCTCCGTCTCGCTCAGCGGCGCGCAGGACTCGGACGCCGAGCTGCGCGGGTACTGGGCGAAGCTGGCCGAGGGCGGCTCGGTGGTCGAGCCGCTTGCCGTGGCGCCGTGGGGCGACGCCTTCGGCATGGTGGCCGACAAGTTCGGCACGCTCTGGCTGGTCAACATCGCCGGCAGCGCGACCTAGTCGCGCGACCTGGCGTCGGCGCGGTGACGGCCGGTGGCCGCCGGCATCACGCTCCTCGGCCCGCCGGCGGTCCGCCGGGCCGGCGCGCGAGCGCCCGCACCCCGCGGGAGCAAGCCGTGGCTGCTGCTGGCGTACCTGGTGCTGGCCGACCGGCCCGTGCCGCGCAGCCGGCTCGCCGGCCTGCTGGTCGACGACGCGGACGACCCCGGCGCCGCGCTGCGCTGGAACCTGTCCCAGCTGCGCCGGGCGCTCGACGGCGTCGCCGACCTGCACGGGGACCCGCTGACGCTCGACGTCCGCCCGGGCACCGTCGTCGACGTGCGCGTGGTCGCGTCCGGGGCGTGGGCCGAGGCTCTGGCGCTGCCCGGGTTCGGCGGCGAGCTGCTCGAGAGCGTCGTCCCACGCGGCAGCGCCGCCCTCGAGCTCTGGCTGGCCGCCGAGCGCGAGCGGGTCGCGGGGTTGACCGCGGCGATCCTGCACGAGGCCGCGCACAGCCGCCTCGCGCGGGGCGAGGTCGCGTCCGCGGTCGACCTGGCGGGGCGGCTGGTGGCCGCCGAGCCGCTGGCCGAGCGCGGGCACGAGCTCTGGGTCCGCGCGCTGGTCGCCGCGGGGGACCGGCCGGCCGCCGAGCGTCGCGTGCTGGAGTGCCGGGCCCTGTTCCGCCGCGAGCTCGGCGTCGAGCCCTCCCCGAGCCTCGCCGCGGCGCTGCGCCCGCGGGTGGTCAGCGCGACCGTGCGCTCGCCCGCCGCGGTGGACGCGGCCGTCGAGACCGGGGACGGTGCGGCGCTGGCCGGAGCGTACGAGCGGTCGATCGACCTGCTGCGCACCGGCGTCGACGGCGCGCGCGGGCTCGGGGACGACGTCCGGCTCGCGTCGGCGCTCGGCTCGCTCGGCCGGGTGCTCGTGCACGGCGTGCGGGGCAGCGACGAGGAGGCCGTCACCGTGCTGCACGAGGCGCTGCTGGCCGCCCGGCGGTCCGGGTCGGCGCACGTCGCGGCGCGCGCCGCCCTGGAGCTGGGGCACGTCGAGGTGCTGCGCGGGCGGTACCCGCGGGCGGCGATGTGGTTCGGCCGGTCCGGCCGCCTGGCAGGCGACGACGCGCGGCTGCGCGCCTGGGTCGGCGTGTTCGCCGGCATCGCCCGGACGGACCAGGCCGACTACCCGGAGGCGGTCGCGGTGCTCGACGAGGCGGTCGCCGACGCGCGTGCGGCCGGCGACGCGCGCGCGGAGGCGTACGCGCTCACCGCGCTCGGCCGGCTGCGCGTGCTGCGGGACGAGCGCGAGGCGGCGCTCGCGGCTCTCGACCGGGCGTGCGCCGTCGCGCAGGACCTGGGCTGGACGTCGTTCCTGCCGTTCCCGCGGTCCCAGCGCGCCGAGGTCCTGCTCCGGGACGGCGACCTGGCCGGGGCCGATGCGGGCCTGGAGGGCGCCTACGCGCTGGCGTGCCAGGTCGGCGACCCGTGCTGGGAGAGCTACGCGCTCCGCGGGCGGGGACTGCTCGCCGCGGCGCGGGGCGACGACGCGGCGGCGCTCGACCTGCTGACCGAGGCGCCCGGGGCGTGCCGCCGGCAGCGCGACGCGCACAGCTGGGTCGAGGCGTACTGCCTGGAGGCGCTGTGCGGGTTCGCCGTGCCGCGCGGGCTGCCGAGCGCGCCCGGCTGGGTCGACGAGCTCGAGGCGTTCGCCGCCCGGCGCGGGATGCGGGAGCTCGTGGCCCGGGCCGCGCTGCACCGGGCCGCGCTGGGGCAGCCGGGGGCCGCGGAGCACGCCGGGGCGCTGGTCACGGGGATCGCGAACCCGGCGCTGGCGGGGGCGGTGGACGCGGTGGGGCACCCGGCTCCGTCGAGATGACAGCGTCCGCCTGCGACGCCGTCGGCCGACACAGGCGTGGAGTGCCCTCTCGACGTGTGGCTCGCTCCTCAGACGCCCGGCGCGCAGCGTCCCCGGCCGAGCTCCGCGAGGCCCGTCAGGTCGCCCGCCTGGAACGTCGGCACGCCGCCCGACGTCGGGTGCATGAGCTGGGTCGGGTCGTCGACGTGGTCGAGGCCGACGACGTGCCCCAGCTCGTGCCGCAGCACGGCGAGGTGCTCGGACCCGGTCCGGCCGGGCGCGGGCTGCAGCAGCTCGGTGTCGAGGTACACGGTGCCGGTCACGAGGTGAGCGTCCCGCGACACCGGAGCCTCGACCGCCTGGACGCTCGCGATCCCGGCGACGCTGCCCGCCAGGTCGGGGCCGTGGTCGCGTCGGCGAACCCGATGAGCACCGGTGCCCAGCGGTCGCCGTACCGTTCCGGCTGGTACGGGGCCCGGTCGAGCCTGGGCGGCTCGGTGACCAGCCCGTCGTCGACGAGCACCAGCCCGGTCGCCGCCGCGAGCTCGTCGAGGGCCGTGCGCACCTGCGCGGGGAAGTCCGGCGGCGCACCCGTGGGGTCGACCACGACGTGCACCGGCCGGCACGGGGACCAGGCGACGGGGACGGTCCGGCCGTCCTCCAGCACCGTGTGCTGGAACGCGTACGACGTGCCGGGCTCGGCGACGGTCACCGGCGGCGCCAGGCGCTCGTCGGCCTCCTCGAACCCGCGCCGCGGGTGGTCCCGCACGGAGGCGGGCAGGAGGTCACCCGGCGACCACGGCAGCACCACGCCGGTCGCGCTGCCGATCCGGTCGAGCCCGAGCACGGCCAGGGCGACGAGCACCGCGAGCCCGGCCAGCACCGCGGGCACGCGGGGACGTCGTCGGGTCACACCTGCTCATCGGCCGGTGCGCCGCGTGACGTGAGGAGTCAGTCCTCCAGCTCGTCCAGCAGCCCGCCGCCGACCCAGTCGTCGATCGCTGCCTCGTCGGCCTCGGTGAGCTCCATGCGTGCGCCGCGGCACAGCCCGACGACGTTGTCCGCCCACGCCTCGGCGACGTCCTCCGCCGTGACCTCCGAGTCGAGCTCCAGCCCGACGTAGAGGACGCCGGAGAGCACGAAGTTGACGGTCGACTTGCCGACCGCGGCGCCGGCCTCCTGGCACCTGTCGCGCACGCGTCGCGCGGTGGCGGAGCGGTCGAAGGGGTGCGCGCGGACGTCGTCGGCGATCGCGGTCAGCAGGACGCGGTAGTTGTCCTTGCTGAGCCCCGGGGTGTCGGTGACGGAGATGACCTGGCGCTGCAGGGCGGTCGGGTCGGTGCCGACGGCGACGGCGCCGGGCAGGTCGGCCTCGCCGAACCGCTTCGGGTCCCACACGTACCCGGGCGACGGCCGGGCGGCGACGCCGAGCTCCGGGACGGCCTGCGTCAGCCAGGACGTGAAGCCGCCGGTGCCGGCCCAGCGGGTCGACGGCAGGGTCGGGTCGGCCTTCTGCGCGGCCGTCGCGACGGCGCCGGTCGGCACGGGTCGGTCGGCGGACCGGACCCGCTGCAGGACGGCGCGCCGGGCGGCGAGCGAGCCGGCGGAGGACAGCGCGGTGGCCTCGGCCCGGCGGCCGCCGCGGGGCGTGTGCTCGGCGCCCGTACCGGCCTGCTCGGCCGCGGCCGGAGCGGCGGCCTCGGGAACGACGACCCCGGCGGCGTCGGGCACGTCGGCGGCGTCGGGACCGTCCGCGCCGTCGGAGCCGGCGCCCCCGGACTCGCCGACGGTCACGAGCTCGGCCAGGTCGTTCGCGGTGATGACGGAGTCCGCGACGGCCCGGTACGCGCTGGCGGCGGGGCTGGCGGTGATGATCGTCACCCGGCGGTCCGCGGCGCGGCAGCGCTGCACCAGCGGCGTGAAGTCGGCGTCGGCGGACACGATGACGAACTCGTCGTACCGGGTCTCCGCGGCGAGCGCGTCCACGGCGTCCAGCACGAGGTTGATGTCCGCGCTGCTCTTGCCCTGCTGGGTGAGCGACGGGCAGTCCACCACCTGGAAGCCGGCGCGCGTGAAGTTGGGCCGGTACCGGGAGAACACCGAGGGGTTGAGGTAGCAGGCGCGCACCAGGAACCGGCGGCTGAACTCGCCGTCGGCGTCGGTGCCCGACTCGAGCTCGGCGAGCCAGTGGCCCGGGTCGGTCGCGAAGGCCTCCGCGGCGTCGGGGTCGAGCCGTCGCAGCCCGATGTAGACGTTGTCGAAGTCGACGAACATGGCCGCGCGCAGGCGGCGGCCGGAGTCGATGCGGTCGGAGAGCAGGTCGGACGTCACGGGCCCATCCTGCCGTGCCCGGCGCCCGCGCACCCCATGGACGCCCCGCGAGCCTCCCGCGCACGTCTCCGTAGACTGTCCCGGTGCCGAGCAGGAGCCGGGTGGTGACCCGTGGACGTCCGTGACCTCCTGGGCTCCGCGGACCTCGGCCTCAGCGTCGTCGCCGCCGAGCCCGACGCCCTCGACCGTCCGGTGACGGCCGCCTACATCACCGACCTGCCGGACCCCTCGCGGTTCCTGTCGACCGGCGACGTGGTGCTCACCTCCGGGCTGTGGCTGGACCGGCCGGAGGGTGCGGCGACGTTCCTCGGGGCGCTGGCGCAGCAGAACGTGGCGGCGCTGATCATCGGGCTGATCGAGATCGGCGTGATCCCCGACGAGGTGATCGCGCTCTGCCGGGCCCGCGGGCTGACGCTGCTGACCGTGTCGCCGGGCGTGTCCTTCCGGCGGATCGCCGACGAGATCGCCGCCGGGCAGCCGGGCTCGGCGGCCGGGCTCGCGACCCGCACCATGCGGTTCAGCCGCCGGATCGCCGACACGGTGTCGCGCGGCGGCGGCGTGGCGGAGCTGCTGACCCAGTTCGGCGCGGAGTTCGCGGTCGGCTGCTGGGTGATCGACGAGTCCGGCATGCTGCTGGCGGCAGTCGGTGCGGCGCCGGACCGGGCCCAGGTGGCCGAGCAGTGGAACGCCGTCATCACCCGCGAGCACGACCGCCGCGTGATCGTGCCGGGGGAGCACGGCCCCGCGACGATCGTGCGCACCGGCGCACGCGACCGGTCCGGGTTCTTCGGCTGCTGGGGCGACCACCGGTCGTTCTCCGACGAGGTGACGCTGGCCATGGACGCCCTCGTCGGCGCCCTGCGGGTGGAGATGGAGCTCGCCGGACGCTGGCGCGAGACCCGCGACGCCCAGGTGGCCGCGCTCATCACGTCGATCCGCGACCAGGAGGCCTCGCCGGGGGCGATCTCCGCCCGGATGCGGCTGGAGGGCCTCCGCCCGCAGGACGAGACGACGATCGTGGCCGCGCACGTGGACGACACCCGGTTCCCGCAGGCGGCGGTGCTCGAGATGCTGCAGCGCACGCTGTCCGCCCGCGGGCACCGCGTCATGGGCTGCCGGTCGGACGACCTGGTGATCCTGCTGGTCAACGGGCCGGGGGACGACGAGCGCCCGCTCGCGGAGCACCTGACCGCGGACTACCACCTGCTCCTGGCCGGGCGGCAGCTGCGCGTCGGGATGAGCGACCCGGTCAGCGGGGTCAGCCGGCTGAACTCGGCGATCGCCACGGCGGTCGAGCGCGCGGCGAACGCGTCCGGGCCCGAGCCGGTCGTGGTGTCGACGGCCCTGCACGTGCAGACGCACCGCGCGCTGCTGCGCATGCTGGGGGAGAGCACCCGGTCGGGCTACGCGCACGAGGTGCTGGCGCCGCTGCTGTCCTACGACGAGCGGCACAACGCCGACCTGGTGGGCACGCTGCGGGCGTTCCTGGACGGCGGCGGCGCGTGGCAGGAGACGGCCCGCCAGCTGCACCTGCACACCAACACGCTGCGTTACCGGATCGCGCGCATCGAGGAGCTCACCAACCGCGACATGAGCACCATGGCGGACCGGGTCGACCTGTTCCTCGCGATGACCTGCCTGGACGAGACCGACTGACCCGCACGCCGTGGGACGCCCGGCGTGCGTCGAGGTAGGACATCCGCGTCGAGGGAGGACCGCGGAACGTCCTACGTCGACGCGACGGTCCTCCCTCGACGACGTGGCCGATGGGGCTTCCGCGCGCGGCGCCGGCGCGGGTCAGGCGAAGCGCATGGTGGGGATGCCGTAGGCGCGGGGGTCGGGGACGCGGAGCAGGGCCGGCGCGAGGACCTCCTCCACGAGCACCTCGACCGTGTAGTGCGCCTCGGCGCCGAGCAGGTGCCCGGCGAACCCGGCGGCCGCGGCGTTCTTCACGCCGACGGCCAGGTGCACGTGCGGGACCGCCGCCTGCGCGGCCTCGTCCCACAGGATCGTGCCGCTGCCGATGCCCTCGGTGTAGGTCACGGTGACCTCCTGGGGCAGGGGCGGCTCCTGGTCGGTGACCGGGACGTCGGCGGCGATGAACCGGGCCGTGCGGAACGCGCCGGAGAACACGGGCACGAAGCCCTGCCGGATGCCGTGGTCGGCGCAGGCGCGCGCCAGGCAGCCCAGCACGTCGTCGCCCGGCTCCAGGACGATCGCGACGCGGCGGCCGGTGGTGACCTCGGTGCTCTGCACGCCTCAGACCGCCGCGGGGTCGAGGGCGAGCGCCGGCACCGCGGCGCCGATGGACTCGGCGTGCGCGCGGACCTCCGCGAGCAGCGCCGCCTTGGCGCCGTCGGGCAGGAACGAGGACACGACGGCGTTGGCCGCCAGGACGCCGAGCTGGTCCTGCGTCACGGTCCCCGCCTCGACCAGGGCGGCCAGGTTGTCGTCCAGGTAGCCGCCGAAGTAGGCCGGGTCGTCCGAGTGCACGGACGCGCGCAGGCCCTCGTCGAGCATGACGGCGATGGGGTGGTCGGCCAGGTCCGGGCCGGCGGTGCCCAGGGCGACGTTGGACAGCGGGCACACCGTCAGCGGCGTGCGGGTCTCGCGCAGGTGCGCGACCAGCTCGACGTCCTCCAGGGCGCGGTTGCCGTGGTCGATCCGCTCGGCGCCCAGGATGTCGAGCGCCTCCCACACGTAGTCCGGGCCGCCCTCCTCGCCGGCGTGCGCCACGCGGCGCAGGCCCTCGGCGGCGGCGCGCTCGTACACGTCGCGGAACAGCGCGGGCGGGAAGCCGACCTCGCTGGAGTCCAGGCCGACGCCCAGCAGCAGCGGCCGGTGGGGGAGCACCGCCTCGAGCGTGGCCATCGCGGCCTCGGGGCCGAGGTGCCGCAGGAAGCAGACGATCAGCCCGCCGGACATCCCGTGGTCGGCGCGGGCGTCGGCCAGCGCCGCCGACAGCCCGAGCAGCACGTCCTCGACCGGGACGCCGCGCTCCGTGTGCGACTGCGGGTCGACGAACACCTCGACGTGCCGGACGCCGGCCGCGGCGGCGCGGGCCAGGTAGCGGGCGCCGAGGTCCTGGAAGTCCTGGCGGGTGCGCAGCACGTCGAGGTTCGCGTAGTAGACGTCGAGGAACTCCTGGAGGTCGCGGTAGGGCGCGCCCCTCCCCGCTCCGGCGGGCACGGCGAGGCCGTTGCGGGCGGCGAGCGTGCGGATGAGCCCGGCGTCGAGCGTGCCCTCGATGTGCACGTGCAGTTCAGCCGTCGGCCACACGGTCTCGCTCCTGGTCCTGTCGCGGTCGTCGCAGGCCTCGCCCACGCTCGTCGCCGAGCCAACCACAGCGCACGGGCCCGCGGCCTCGTGCGATCCACCAACGACGCAGGTCCGGAGCCGTTCGCGGCGCTGGGCGATCGACCGGAGCGGGCCCACGGGGGCGCCGCCGTGTGTCCGGCGTGTGTCCCGGCGGTGCGGTCGCACAAGGGTCCGCACCGCTGGGGGCGGTCGAGTTCGGAGGATCCCACATGGCGACGACGTCGGCCCGGGCTGTCTGATGGAGCACGTCGCCGGAACGCCTCGGCGGCTCCCTCCCCTGGCACCGCGGCCACCCGATGCCCGGGTGGCCGCACGACGTGATCGAGGTTGACGTGACCCGCACCATCACGACCGCGCGCTCCCCGCGCCGCCTGGTCGGCCTGACCGCCGCCGTGGCCGCCGCCGGCCTGCTGCTGTCCGCCTGCTCGGGCTCGGACGACACCGCCGGCTCCGGCGACGGCGCGAGCGCGGGCGCGGAGTCGTTCGACGAGATCAGCGTCCAGCTCTCCTGGCTGAAGAACCAGCAGTTCGCCGGTGAGTACCTCGCGGTCGAGGACGGGCTGTACACCGACGCCGGCTTCCCGGGCGTGACGCTCACGGCGGGCGGCTCGTCGGCCACGAGCGCGGAGGCGGCCGTGGCCACCGGCCAGGCGTTCGCCGGCCTGTCCTCGCCGCTGATCACGGCGCCCGCGATCCAGGGGGGCGCGGAGCTGAAGATCGTCGGCGCGACGTACCAGCTCAACCCGTTCGCGCTGGTGTCGGCCGCGTCCGCGCCGATCGAGGGCGCCGACGACCTGACCGGGAAGACGATCGCGGTCTCCGACTCCAACACGCTGGTGTGGAACGCGTTCCTCGCCGCGAACGAGATCGACCCGGCCGACGTGACCACGGTGCCGCTGTCCGACACCTCGATGCTGACCACCGGCCAGGTGGACGGCTTCATCGGCTACACCACGACGGGTGCGGCCGCGCTGTCCGCCGCCGGCTTCGAGGCGGCCGAGTTCCTGCTGGCCGACGAGGGCCTGCCGATGGTCGGCGAGGTCGTCGTGACGTCGCAGCAGGCGATCGACGAGCAGCCGGAGCAGGTCAAGGCGTTCCTGCTGGCGACCGCCGAGGGCTGGCGCGCCGCGCTCGACGACCCGGAGCGCGCCGTCGACCTCACCGTCAACGAGTACGGCAAGGACCAGCAGTACGACGCCGACGCGATCGCGCTGTCGTTCGACCGCCAGGCGACGCTCGTCGAGACGGACGAGACGGCCACCAACGGCCTGCTGACCGTCAGCGAGGAGCTCCAGGAGGGCACCGTCGCCTCGCTCGGCTTCGCGGGCATCGACATCGCCGCCGAGGACCTGTTCGACCTGACGCTGCTCGACGAGGTCTACTCCGAGAACCCGGACCTGCTCTCGTGACGTCCTCCCCCCAGTCCACGCCCGTCCCCGCGCTGCCGGCCCCCTCGGCCGCGGGGGCGGGCGTGCCCACGTCGGCACCGTCGGCACCCGCCGCGGCCGGCCCGGGCATCCAGATCACCGGGCTGCACAAGGAGTTCCGCTCCGGCCGCCGCACCGTGACCGCGCTCGAGGACGTGAGCCTGTCCACGCCGAAGGGCTCGTTCCTGTCGCTGCTCGGCCCGTCCGGCTGCGGCAAGTCGACCATCCTGCGCATCCTCGCCGGCCTGGAGACCCCGTCCGCCGGCACGGTCGCGGTCAACGGCACCCCGGTCGCGCCCGGCCGGCGCGCCGACGGCATGGGCATCGCGTTCCAGGACCCCGCGCTGCTGCCGTGGCGCTCGGTGCAGAAGAACATCCGGCTGCCGCTGGAGATCCAGAAGCGCAAGGACGACGGCATCGTCGCCGAGCTGATCGACCTGGTCGGCCTGACCGGGTTCGAGAAGAGCCGGCCGGCCCACCTGTCCGGCGGCATGCGCCAGCGCGCGTCCATCGCCCGCGCGCTCGCCGTGCGGCCGGACTTCCTGCTGCTGGACGAGCCGTTCGGCGCGCTGGACGACATGACCCGGCAGCGGCTGAACTTCGAGCTGCAGCGGATCTGGACCGAGCGGTCCGCCACGACGCTGATGGTCACGCACGGCATCGCCGAGGCGGCCCTGCTCTCCGACTACGTCGCCGTGATGTCGGCGCGGCCGGGCCGGATCGTCGAGATCGTCGAGATCCCGTTCGAGCGTCCCCGCACGCCCGAGATGATGCGGACGCCGGAGTTCCACGAGGTCGTCGACCACCTCTCCGGGCTCCTGTTCTCGCGCGAGGGCACGGGGAAGGCCGCGGAGTGAGCGAGGTGCTCGCGCGGTTCCGCGGCGCGCTGACCCGTCCCTGGGTCGGCGGCACCGTCGGCATCGTGCTGCTGATCGCCCTGTGGTGGGCGATGACCGCGAACCTGGAGAACAGCACCTCGTTCCCGTCGCCGCTGGACGTCGCGCGGTCGGCGGTCCAGGACGGCTGGTCGTACTACGGCGCCAACGTCACCCCGACGCTGACCCGTGCCGCGCAGGGCTACCTGTGGGGCAACCTGGCCGGGCTGGCGCTCGCGGCGGTCGTGCTGGTGGTCCCGCGGCTGGAGGACGTGATCACCCAGCTCGGCGTGATCAGCTCCTGCCTGCCCGTCGTCGCGATCGGACCCATCGTCATGGTGATCTTCGGCGGGCGGGCCGCGGCGATCTTCCTCGGCGCCCTGCTCGTGTTCTTCACCACGCTCGTCGGCGCGATCCTCGGGATGCGCTCGGCCGGCCGCAGCTCGCTGGACCTGGTGGCCGCGTACGGCGGCAACCGGTGGACCCGGATCCGCAAGGTCCAGCTGATGTCGGCGCTGCCGGCGATCGTCACCGCCCTGCAGGTGGCGGTCCCGGCAGCGCTGCTCGGCGCCGTCGTCGGGGAGTACCTCGGCGGGATCGACTCCGGGATCGGCGTGGCGCTCAATGCCGCGCAGCGGCAGATCCAGCCCGACCGCGTGTGGGGCATGAGCATCCTGGCCGGTCTGCTGTCCCTGGCCGGCTACGGCCTGGTCGGGCTCGTCGGCCGGGTCCTCACCCCCTGGGCGAAGGAGCGACGCGCATGACCACCACCCCACGAAGCCGCTCGCTGCGCTCCCGACTCCGCGGGGGCCCCGAGTGACCGGCTCGACCGGGGCGTTCGTCGCCCGCCGGGTCGGCACCCTCGCGCTGGCCGTGCTCGCGGCGCTCGCCCTCTGGGTCGCCGTGCTCGAGGTGTTCGACGTCAGCCCGCTGATCGGCAAGCGCCCGTGGGACGTCGTCGACTACGTGTTCCTCGCCGACGGGGCGGCCGAGCACCGGGCCACCATCGGCGCGGACCTGCTGGTCACCGTGCGGGACGCCGGCATCGGCTACCTGGTCGGCCTGGCCGCGGCGTTCCTGCTGGCCGTGGTGTTCGCGGTGTCGCCCGTGCTGGAGCGGATCGTGATGCCGACCGCGATGGTGCTGCGGTCCATCCCGCTGGTCGTGCTGACGCCGCTGATCACGCTGATCTTCGGCATCGGGCAGACCGGCGTGACGGCCATCGTCATCATCGTGGTGTTCCTGCCGGCGCTGGCGAACATCCTGTACGGCCTGCGCAGCGTCTCCGGGGAGCACCGCGACCTGGTGCTGGCGTACGGCGGCTCGTCGTGGACCGTGCTGCGCAAGGTGGCCCTGCCCGCGGCGGTGCCGTCCACGCTCGCCTCGGCCCGGATCGCCGTCCCGTCGGCCGTCACCGGCGCGATGATCGCCGAGTGGCTGTCCACGGGGCAGGGCCTGGGTGGTGCGATCTCGCGCGCGGCCGGGTCGTTCGGCTACGACGCGATGTGGGCGTCGGCCATCACGGTCGCCGCCATGACCATGGCCGTCTACGCCGTCGTCAGCGTGCTGGACACCCTGGTGCAGGAGCGCGTCGGGCAGCTGTCGTGAGCGCGCCCGAGGTGACGCTGGTCGTCCGCGGCGGGACGGTGCTCGACGGCACCGGGGCGCCCGGGGTGCGGGCGGACGTCGCGGTCGCCGGCGACCGCGTCCTGGCCGTCGGCCCGGGACTGCCCGTGCCGGCGGGCGCGCGGGTGGTCGACGCGACCGGGCTGGTCGTGGCACCGGGGTTCATCGACGCGCACACCCACTCCGACGTGGTGCCGTTCATGGCCGACGCGCAGCCGTTCAAGGTGCTGCAGGGGGTGACCACCGAGGTGGTCGGCAACTGCGGCAACTCCGCGGCGCCGCTCCTCGACGACCGCGCGGTCGACCTGCACCGGCCGATCTCCAGCACCGTGGCCGCCGGGGTGTCGTCCTGGCCCCGGACGTTCGGGGAGTACCTGGACGCCGTCGAGGAGCACGGGCCGACCACGCACGTCGCCTCGCTGGTCGGGCACAGCACGCTGCGGATCAGCGCCAACGGCATGGCGCAGGACCTGGCCCCGGGTGCGCTGGAGCAGATGGTGGCGCTGGCCGACGCCGCGTTCGCCGAGGGTGCGTTCGGCCTGTCGACCGGCCTGATCTACGCGCCGGGCGTGTACGCGGACGCGGACGAGGTCGCGGCGCTCGCCGCCGTCGCCGCGCGCTGGGGCCGGCCGTACGCGACGCACATGCGCGACGAGGGCGACGGCCTGGCCACCTCGCTCGCGGAGACGTTCGACGTCGCGCGCCGCACCGGCGTCCGGCTGCAGGTGTCGCACTGCAAGGCCGCGGGCCGCCGGAACCACGGCCGCGCCGGCGAGCTGCTGGCCGCCCTGCACGCCGCGCGCGCCGAGGGCCTGGACGTGCACGGCGACGCCTACCCGTACACGACGGGGGAGTCGTTCCTCACGGCGCTGCTGCCGGCCGAGGCGCAGGCCGGCGGGCGCGCCGAGCTGGCGCGCCGGCTGGCCGACCCCGGCACGCGGGCGGCCCTGGCGGCGCGCGCGCTCGCCGGCGGCCCGGGTGCCGGTGCCTGGACCCAGACGACTCCGGACGGCGTGCTGCTGAGCATGCACACCGACACCGCGCTGCTCGGCCGCAGCGTCGCGGAGGTCGCCGCCGAGCGCGGGCTCGACGCCTGGGACGCGCTGTGCGACCTGGTGCTCGCGGACCCCGGCGCGATGATGGTCTACGAGCTGATGGCCGAGGCCGACGTCCGGGCGGTCCTGGCGGACCCGCTGATCGCGATCGGCTCGGACAACTCCGTCCCGGTCGGCAACGCGCACCAGCGCGGCTGGGGCTGCTTCCCGACCGTGCTCGGCCGGTACGTCCGCGAGCGCGGCGTCCTCGACCTCCCGGAGGCGGTCCGCAAGATGACCTCGCTGCCCGCCGACGTGCTCGGCCTGCCCGGGCGGGGCAGGCTCGTGCCGGGCGCCGTCGCGGACCTCGTCGTGCTCGACCCCGCCGCCGTCGGGCACCCGGGCACGCCGCAGCGCCCGTGGGAGCGGCCGACCGGCATCCGGTGCACCGTCCTCGCCGGGACGGTGGTCGTCGAGGACGGCGAGTTCACCGGGGTGCGCGCCGGGCGCGTGCTGCGTTCCGGCCGGCCGGAGCCCGTGCGTCCGGGAGCCGCGGCGTGACCGGGCGGCACGCCGGAGGCGCCGGCGCCGGCGCCCCGGAGGTGCTCGACACCGCGGACCTCGAGCTGCCCGTCATGCTGCTGCACGACGAGGTGGTGGACCACAACGTGCGGGTGATGGCCGAGTGGTGCCGGAACGCCGGCGTCCAGCTCGCCCCGCACGCCAAGACGCACATGTCCCGGGACCTGGTCCGGCGGCAGGCCGCGGCCGGCGCGTGGGGCTTCACCGCCGCCACCACCGCGCAGGTGCGCACCCTGGCCGGCTGGGGGGTGCCGCGGGTGCTGCACGCCAACGTGCTGGTGGACCGAGCCGCGATCGCCTGGGTGGCGACGACGCTGCTGCGGGCCGGCGCGGCGACCGAGTACCTCTGCTACGTCGACAGCGAGGCGGGCCTGGACCTGCTGCTCGACGAGCTGGCCCGGCACGCGACGGCGCGGCCGCTGCCGCTGCTGCTCGAGCTCGGGTTCCCCGGCGGCCGCACCGGCGTCCGGGACGACGTCGCGGCGCTGGCGCTGGCCCGGCGGGTCGCGTCGAGCCCGTACGTGCGGCTCGCGGGCGTCGCGACCTTCGAGGGGCTGATGCCCGCCTCGGCCGACGTCGGCGTGCCGCGGGGCGCGGTCGACCTCCTGGCCCGCGTCCGCGCCCTGGTCACCGCGGTGACGGACGAGGACCTGGTGGCCGGCGTCCCGGTGGTCACCGCGGGCGGCTCGTCGTACTTCGACCTCGTCGTCCGCGAGCTCGGGCCCGCCCTGTGGGACCGGCCGGTCACGACGGTGCTGCGCTCGGGCTGCTACGTCACGCACGACCACGGGGTGTACCGCCGCACCTCGCCGCTCGGTGCCGACCGGGGCGACGCCTCGCTGCGCCCCGCGTTCGAGCTCCGCGCCTCGGTGCTGTCCGCCCCCGAGGACGGCCGGGTCGTGGTCGGGTTCGGGCGCCGCGAGGTGCCCACGGACGACCGGCTGCCGGTCGTGCTCGGCGCCGTCGCGTCCGACCTCGACGTGTCCGCGTGGGAGGTCACCGGCGTCAACGACCACCACGCGTTCGTCCGGGTCCCGGCCGGCGTCGCGGCGTCGGTCGCGCCGGGCACCGTGCTGCGGTTCGGCATCAGCCACCCCTGCGGCGCGTTCGACCGCTGGCGGCACCTGCCGCTCGTGGACGCCGACGACCGCGTGGTCGGCGAGATCACGCCGCAGCTGTAGCCGTCCCACCCGCTCCACCCGCTCCGCCCGCTCCACGACCGAAGGACCGCGCATGACCAGCACCGCAGCCCCCGAGCAGCTCCTCGACGGCATCCCGCTCTGGGACGGCGAGCGGGAGGTCGGGCCCGCCCGGCTGACCTGGTCCGGCGACCGCATCCTGGCCGTCGAGGAGGCGCCCGCCCGGCACGCCGGCCTGAGCGTGGTGCCCGGGCTGGTCGACACGCACGTGCACCTCGGGTACCCGGCCGGCGCGCGCGCCGCCGACCCGTCCGCGTGGCCGATCCTCACCCCGCCGGAGGAGCGGTCGCTGCACCTGGCCGCGAACGCCCTGCGCTGCGCCCGGGCCGGCGTGACCACGCTGCGCGACCTGGCCGCCGACTCGGTGCAGCTGGCCGTCGGCCGCGCCTTCGACGCCGGCGTGCTGACCGGCCCGCGGCTGCTGTCGCACGGGCAGGTGGGGATGACCGCCGGCCACGGCGACCTGTTCGTCCCGCCGCACTACCCGCACCGGCCGCCCACCGCCGACAGCCCCGACGAGTGCCGCAAGCTCGTGCGGGTGTGGGCGCGGTCCGGCGCGGCGGGCGTGAAGATCTACACCTCCGGCGGCGTGCTCTCCATGGGCGACAAGGTCGGCTGGCGGAACCAGACCCGCGAGGAGATCCGGACCACCGTCGACGAGGCGCACGCGCTCGGGATGCTGGTCGCCGCGCACACGCACACCGCCGACGGCCTGGACATCGCGCTGGAGGAGGGCGTCGACTCGATCGAGCACGGCACCGCGATCCTCGAGCGGCACCTGGCGACGCTCGTCGAGCGGGATCTGCCCGTGGCACCGACGCTGCTGATCAACGACATCATCGCCGAGGGCCGCCGTCCCGTGTCCGCCGAGGCGCAGGCGAAGGCCCGGGACGTCGTGGCCCTGCGGGACGCCGGCTTCGCTCGGGCCGCCGAGGCCGGGGTGCGCTTCGTGCTCGGCACCGACGCGTCGGGCCAGTTCGTCGGCTTCGGGGACCAGATGGAGGAGGTCCGCGCGATGGCGGCGATGTTCGGCTGGTCCGCCGAGCGCGCGCTCGTGGCCGCCACGTCCGACGCCGCGGACGCGATCCGGATGGGCTCCGTCACGGGGCGGCTCCGGGCCGGGCTCGGCAGCGACTTCGTGGTGCTGCGCGGGCGGCCGTGGGAGGACACCGGCGCGCTGAGGGTGGAGAACATCGTGGCCGTCGTGTCGCGCGGGGTGGTCGTCCAGGGCACGCTGCCGGGGTGAACTCCCTGCTGAGGCGCCCGCGCGCCGTGCTCGCCGTGCCCGTGCTGCTGGTCGTCCTGGCCGGCTGCACCCCGGACCCGGGGCCCAAGCCGGCGCGCCCCGCGGCGGCGGCACGCACCCCGTCCGCGACGCCCACGCCCACGCCCACGCCCACCGAGGAGCCGCTCCCGGAGCAGCGCCTCGACGCGGGCACGGTGTCTGCCGGCGCCCCGGCCGCGGTGTCGGGCACGGGTGCCGCGGTCGTCTCGGTGGTGCGGGACGGCGAGTTCGGCGTGGTCGCGCACCTGAACTGCTCGGCCTGCACGGGCCACGTCGTGATCTCCGCCGAGGGGCGCGGGTCCGCGTGGGGCGAGGGCCCGGCGCCGCTCACCGGGTCGTACCTCGTGGACGTCTTCAAGGACTCGGCTCCGCAGCAGGAGGTCGTCGTGCGCGCCGAGGGCGCGTGGACGCTCGAGCTGCAGAGCTGGAACGACCTGCCCGTGGCCACGGGCGTCCAGCAGGGCACCGGCGCCACGGTGCTGCTGCTCGGCGACGACGCGAGCGCGGTGCAGCTCGACTACGCGCCCGCCGACGCGGACGACTCGATGCTCGCGCGGGTGCTCTCGGCCGTGGACCTGACGGAGCAGGGCAACCCCGACATGCTCGCGCTGGGCGACGACGTCGCGTTCAGCGAACGGGTCGAGGTCCGGATGCCGGGGGTCGTCGTGCTCGGCACCCGGGGGACGTGGACCGTCACGCCGCTGCCGTGACCGCCGGCTGCCGGGACCCCGGGGGTAGCGCGCCGCACGCGGGCGGGGGCAGGCTCGGGAGCGACGACGCGACCTCGGGAGGACCCGTGCAGGACAGCTACGACTACGTGATCGTCGGGGCCGGCATGGCGGGGGACTCCGCCGCGCGCGGTATCCGGGAGGTCGACCCGGCGGGCAGCATCCTGGTGATCGGCCGGGAACCGACCGCGCCGGTCACCCGACCCGCGCTGACCAAGAAGCTGTGGACCGACCGCGGGTTCACGTTCGACCAGGTGTGGCTGGCGACCGCCGAGGACACCCGTGCGGAGCTGCTGCTGGGGGAGTCCGTGGTCGGGCTGGACCTCGAGGCCCGCACGGTCACCACCGACGCCGGCTTCACCGTCGGCTACGGCGCGCTGCTGCTCGCGACCAGCGGGCACCCGCGGCCGCTCCCCGGCGTCGAGGCGTCGGGCCGGGTCATCTACTTCCGCACCGTGCGCGACTACGAGCGGCTGCGCGACCTCGCGGGTGCCGGGCGGCACGTGGTGGTGGTCGGTGGCGGGTACATCGGCACCGAGCTCGCGGCGTCGCTGGTGCAGAACGACACCCGGGTCACGCTGGTGTTCCCCCAGGACACGCTGACCGGCGCCTCCTTCCCCGCCGCGCTCGCGGCGCACGTCCAGCAGCGGTACGCGGACGCCGGCGTGACCCTGCTCGGCGGTGCCCGCGTCGTGGCCACCGAGTCCGGTGCGGACGGCGTCACCGTGACGCTCGAGGACGGTCGCGAGATCGCCGCGGACGGCGTCGTGGTCGGGTCGGGCATCGTCGTGGAGACCGAGCTGGCGCGGGCGGCGGGTCTGGAGGTGGACGACGGCGTGGTCGTGGACGCGCGGCTGCGCACGTCGGACCCGCACGTGTGGGCGGCGGGCGACGTCGCGCGCTACCCGGACCGGCTGCTCGGCCGCACCCGGGTCGAGCACGTCGACCACGCCACGACCTCGGGCACCCAGGCGGGCCGGAACCTCGCCGGCGCGGCGGAGGAGTACGCGCACACGCCGTTCTTCTACTCCGACCTGTTCGAGTACGGCTACGAGGCCGTCGGCCGGCTGGACGCGTCGCTGAACACCGTCGAGGACTGGCACGACGACGGCTTCGGGGCCGGGGTCGTCTACTACCTGGACGGCGACGCGGTGGTCGGCGTGCTGCTGTGGAACGTGTGGGACGCGACCGACCGGGCGCGCGAGGTGATCGCCACGCAGCGGGACGTGGCGCCCGAGGCGCTGCGGGGCCTGATCGGCTGAGCCGTCGCGGGTCCCTCCGGCGGGCGATCAGCCGAGTGCGCCCGGGCGTGGCATCGTGGGAGCACGAGGTGCCCGACCCCCTGGAGGTGCCCCCATGTCGTTGTCGCTCGTCACCGCGGTGCGGTCCGTCGCGGGCGCCCACCGGGCGAGCAACCAGGACGCGGCCGCCGGCGCGGCCGGGTTCGCGTTCGTCGCGGACGGCGTCGGCGGTCACGCGGGGGGCGACGTCGCGTCGGGCACCGTCGCGCACCGCCTCGTGACGGCGCTCGCGGGGGCCCGGACGCCGGAGCTGACCGGGGCGGACCTGCGGGCCGCCGTCGCCGACGCGAACGCGGGACTGGCGCAGCGGATGCGCCGCGAGCCCGCGCTGGAGGGGATGGCGACCACGTTCACCGGCGTGTTCTGCGCGGGGGAGGCGGCGCGCGTGGTGCACATCGGCGACTCGCGCGCCTACCTGTGGCGGGACGGCGAGGCGCACCGGGTCACCCGCGACGACTCGCTGGTGCAGCTGCTGGTCGAGGCCGGGGTGGTCGACCCCGCCGACGCCCCGCAGCACCCCCGGCGGAACGTGATCCTGCACTGCCTCGCGGGCGACGCGGGGGACCCGGCGCACGTCACGGTGCTGACCGTCGACACCCGGCCCGGTGACCGGTGGCTGATGGCCACCGACGGGCTGACCGACTACGTGGGCGAGGACCGCGTCCTCGCCCTGCTGGGCGGCCCGGGCGGTCCGGAGGTCGTCGCCGACGCCCTGGTCGAGGCCGCGCTGGAGGCGGACGCCTGGGACAACGTCAGCGTGGTGGTGGCCGACGTGGTCCGTGCCCGGGGCACGCGCGCGGGGGAGGGGGCCCGCCTGGCCGGGGCCGCGGTCGACGCGGCGGACGAGGTGCTCGACCCGACCGCCTGACCGGCGCGCGGGCCGGCGCGCCCGACCTCGGCACCGGACCTCTGCGCCGGGCCGTCTGCCTGCCGCAGATCTGCCGCGGGCAGAGCGGCCCCCGCGCGGACCGCGCGCAGTGCGAGCGTGGCGGGACCGACGACCCCAGGAGGTCCGCATGCTCCCCACCCCGACCCGCGCCCGCGCCGAGGCGCCGCCCGCCCGGGCGTTCGACGACGACCTGGCCGCCCGGCTGCTGCACCAGCGCATCGTCGTGCTGGGCCAGGAGGTCGACGACGCCGTCGCCAACCGGGTCTGCGCGCAGCTGCTGCTGCTGTCCGCCGAGGACCCGCGCCGCGACATCGCGCTCTACATCAACTCGCCGGGCGGCTCGGTGAGCGCCGCGTTCGCGATGTACGACACCATGCGGCTGATCCCGAACGACGTGGCCACGCTGGCGATGGGGCTCGCGGCGAGCGCCGGCCAGTTCCTGCTCAGCGCGGGCACGCCGGGCAAGCGGAACGTGATGGCGCACGCGCGGGTGCTGATGCACCAGCCGTCGGGCGGCATCGGCGGCACGGCGGTCGACATCGCGATCCAGGCGGAGAACCTGGCGCACACCAAGCGCACCATGCAGGCGCTGATCGCCGAGCACACCGGGCAGCGGGTCGAGACCATCGAGCGCGACTCCGACCGGGACCGGTGGTTCACGGCGCAGGAGGCGCTCGTCTACGGGTTCGTCGACCGGGTCGTCGAGCACCTGGACGACGTGCGCCCCGACGCGGCGCAGCGGCGGGCGGGCCTGTGATGGCCGGCCAGTACACGGTGCCCGTCGTGGTCGAGCAGCGGCCGAACGGCGAGCGCGCCTCGGACGTGTTCTCCCGGCTGCTGAGCGACCGGATCATCTTCATCGGCACCGAGATCGACGACGGCGTCGCGAACGTCGTCATCGCGCAGCTGCTGCACCTGCAGTCCGAGAACCCGGACCAGCCGATCCACCTGTACATCAACTCGCCCGGCGGCTCCGTGACGGCGCTGCTCGCCATCTACGACACCATGCGGTACGTCCGGCCCGACGTCGCGACGTTCTGCCTGGGTCAGGCGGCGTCGGCCGCGGCGGTGCTGCTCGCGGCGGGCACCCCCGGGCAGCGGCACGTGCTGGAGCACGCGCGGGTGCTGCTGCACCAGCCGTCGGGCGGCGGCCAGGGCACCGCGGCGGACCTGGAGCTGCAGGCCGCCGAGATCCTGCGGCTGCGGGCGCAGGTGGAGGAGGTCCTCGCGGCGCACACGGGCCGCTCGGTCGAGCAGCTGCGCACCGACACCGACCGGGACCGCGTCCTGACCGCCCAGCAAGCGGTGGCCTACGGCATCGCGGACACGGTGGTGACGACGATCAAGCAGCCGCCCGGCACCGGCTCGGGCCACCTCGCGGCCTGAGGGAGACCGGTCAGGCCGCCAGGCGGACGGAGCCGGGGGCCGGCGGGGCCGGGTGCAGCGGGGTGACCGACGCCAGGTCCCGCCGGTCCGGCCGGTCGGCCGCCGGACCCGTCGCGGCGGCCAGGTCCAGCACGACCCGGCCCTGCTGCCGGGCGAGGCGCGCGTGCGCCTCGCCCACCAGGTCGACCAGCCCCAGCCCGAGTGCGCGGCACACGGCGCCCAGGACCTCGGAGGACGCCTCCTTGCGGCCGCGCTCCACCTCGGACAGGTACGGCACGGAGACGCGGGCGTCCTCGGCGACGTCCCGCAGGGTGCGGCCCTGGCGCTCGCGGTGCCCGCGCAGGATGGCGCCGACCAGCACGCGCAGCGGCGGCTCGGGCCGGGCGGGCGGGGTGCGGCGCGCCGTGGGCGCTGCGGGGGCGACGGGCGGCTGCGGCATCGGGGACCTCCTCGGGTCCTCGCCACGGTAGCCCCGCCGCCCGCACCGGCGCGGCCGCACCGTTCTGCCGTGAGCAGACGCCGAGGACGGCGGGGTGCGGGACGCCGTCGCCCGCGCCGTCACGCGGGTCGCGGGGCTCGACGCGCGCTGAGGCCCGCCGGTGGCCAGGATGGACGTATGCGGGGGCGAGCCGAGGGTGGTTGGTGGGGGGTGGTGATCGACGCCCCGGAGCCGTGCGCGCTGGCGTCGTTCTACGCCGAGGTGCTCGGCTGGCAGGTGGTCGGCGACGACCCGGAGCACGCGGTGGTCGCCGCACCGGCGGGCGTCGCGTACCTCGCCATCCAGCGCAACCCGGACTTCGTGCCGCCGGTGTGGCCGCCGGAGGACGGGCGGCAGCAGATGATGCTGCACCTGGACGTCGAGGTGGTCGAGCTAGACGACGCGGTGGCGGACGCGGTCCGGCTCGGCGCGCGCGTGGCGCCGGACCAGCAGGAGCAGCCGTCGCTCCGCGTGATGCTGGACCCGGCCGGTCACCCGTTCTGCCTGTACCGCGACGGTTGAGGCGGCCTCGGCGGTCGCGTCCGCGTACTGTCGGCGCGTGAGATCACCGTGGTTCCGTCGCGTGACCGCCGGCAGTGCGACCGGTGCGCTGGCGCGCGAGGTGGACTGGGCAGCGACGCCGCTGGGCGTGCCGAGCACCTGGCCGACGGCGCTGCGGGTCAGCGTCGAGATGTGCTTCGCGACCCGGTTCCCGGTGCTCGTCGCCTGGGGTCCGGAGCTCACGATGATCTACAACGACGGCTACCGGGACTGCCTCGGCTCCGACAAGCACCCGGCGGCGATGGGTGCCCCCATCGCCGACGTGTGGAAGGAGATCTGGGACGACATCGCGCCGTCGGTCGAGCAGGTGATGGTGCGGGGCGAACCCACCTGGGTGGTCGACCAGTACCTCGCGATGCGCCGCTCGGGGTACGACGAGGAGACCTACTTCACCTACTCGTACTCGCCGATCCGGGACGCCACCGACGCGGTGCTCGGTCTGCTGGACATCGCGACCGAGACCACCGAGCGCGTGGTCGAGCGGCGGCGGATGCAGCTGCTCGGGGAGCTCTCCGTGCGGCTGACGGGCGCCCACGGCGACCTGGGGGCGATCGGGCGCACGACGGTCGACCTGCTGGGCGGGTCGCCGGACGTGGTGCGGGCCGAGCTGTCCCTGCGGGGCGACGCCGGGCTCGTCGTGAGCACCGCCGCGTCCGGCGTGCCGGTCGTCCCCGCCGAGGTCGTCGACCGCGTGCTGCGGACCGCGGCGCCCGAGGAGCGCGACCGGACGCTCGTGCTGCCGCTGATGGCGGCCGGCGACGCCGTGCCCGCCGGGACGATCACGCTCACCGCCGGCTCCCACCGGCCGTGGGACGACGCCTACCGGTCGTTCCTCCGGCTGGTCGGCTCGGCCGTGGGCGAGGCCGTCAGCGGCACGCTCCGGCACGTCCGCGAGGTCGACCACCTGCGCGTCGTCAGCGACACCCTGCAGGCGGCGATCGTGCCGCAGGGCTCCAGCGTCGCGGGCGTCGTCGCCCGCTACCTCCCCGCCGTGGGGGACCTCGCCGTCGGCGGCGACTGGTACGACCTGATCGAGCTCGGCCCGGGTCGCCGGGCACTCGTCGTCGGCGACTGCGTCGGCCACGGCCTCGACGCGGCCGCCCGGATGGGCCAGCTCCGCGCGGCGGGCCGCGCGCTCCTGCTGGAGGACCGCAGCCCCGCCGCGGTCCTCGCCGGGCTGGACCGGTTCGCGCGGACGCTGCCGGGCGCCGAGTGCACCACCGTGTTCTGCGGCGTCGTCGACGAGGTCGACCACACGCTGACCTACGCCACCGCGGGCCACCTGCCACCGGTGCTGCGCCGGGCCGGCGGCGGCGCCGAGCTGCTGACCGGGGCCCGGGGCGCGGCGCTCGCGGTCGGCAGCTCCGACCGCCCCGAGGGCGTCGAGCGGCTGGCCGACGGCGACCTGCTCGTCGTGTGCACCGACGGGCTCATCGAACGGCGCCACGAGTCGCTGCTGGTGGGCCTGCAGCGCCTGACCGCCGTGGTCGCCGCGCAGCCCGAGGGCGCGCGTGCCGCGTCGGTGGCGGACGACGTGCTGCGCCAGCTCGCCCCGCACGGTGCCGACGACGACGTGGCGCTGGTCGTCTACCGCGCCGGGGTCCCGGACGCGGACGCCTGAGGCGCCGGGCGGCTCAGCCGCCGCCCGCGCCCTCGACGAAGCCCCAGAACGCGGGCTTCGCCTGCAGGTCGTCGTCGAACAGCAGCGGCGCCTCGAACGGGCGCTCCTCGGGCCAGGCCCGCAGCCAGGACCGGGTGTCGTACAGCCCCCACACGCTGACGAACGCGAGGTCGCGCGCCGTGAACGCGGCCATCAGCGCGCGCACCTGGTCGCCCTGCCGCTCGACGCGGTCCTGCGGGGTGGACTCGAGCCGCTCGTCCTCGTCGGACAGCGCGACGTCGAGCTCCGTCACCGCCTGCCGGAAGCCCAGCGCCGCCACCGCGTCCAGCGTGGTCGCCACCCGGTCGACGTCGGTGTCGACGTCGACGTGCATCTGGTGCCCCACCGCGTCGACCGGCGCGCCCTCCGCCTGCAGGTCCATCAGCAGCCGCACCAGCTGGCGCCGGCGGTCGGGTGCGTCGGTGTCGTAGTCGTTGAGGTACAGCGTCACGTCCGGGCCGAGCACCTCGCGGGCGACGCGGAACGACTCGCCGACGTAGCCGGGGCCGAGCACCTCGTACCACCGGCTGTGCCGGAGGCCGTCCGCCTGCTCCGGGTCCAGCGCCTCGTTGACCGCGTCCCACGACGTCACCGGGTTCGCGTCGCCGTACCGCTCGGCCAGGTGGTCCGCGACGGCCTGCGTGTGGGCGCGCAGCCGGTCCAGCAGCAGAGCCCGGTCCTCGGGGCTGCTGGTCAGCGGCCGGCCGTCGGCCGCCTCGAAGAACCACTCCGGGGTGGACCGGTGCCAGACCAGGGTGTGCCCGTGCACGGTGAGCCCGTGCGCCACGGCGAAGTCGAGCACCTCGTCCATCGGGCCGAAGTCGAACTCGCCCTCGACCGGCTGCACGGTGATCGGCTTCATCGCGTTCTCGGCCGTGATCTGGTCGAAGTGCCGCAGGAGCAGGTCCGCGGGCCGGCCCGTCAGGTCCTGCGGCCCCGCGGCGACACCCACCGGCGCCGCCGACACGTCCTTGAGGGCCGGCACGTCGGTCTGCACCTCCGGGGTGGGGCGCTGCACCGTGACGTCGTCCACCCGCAGGTCCGCGAGCGACTCCGGCGTCTCGACGTACAGCCGCCACTCGCCGTCGCCCTCGGGGACCTCGGCGGTGCCGCCCAGCTGCACCCACTCCCCGGAGGTCGCGGCGCCGCGGGCGACGTGCACGTACAGCGGGTCGGCGCCGCCGGGGTCGCGCTCCAGGGTCAGCTGGACGTCGGCGTCCTCGGCGCCGTCGCCGAGCCGCACCCACGCCGACAGGGTGTGCACCTGGCCGCGGGACACGGCACCGGACAGGTCGACCGCCGCGCCGTGCCACGGCTCCTGCCGGCCGCGCACCAGCAGGCTGCCGGCACCGGCGTGGGTGACGTCCTGCGCGGCCGCCACCTCGACCCCCTCGCCGAGCGGCGTCCAGCCCTCGTCGCCCTCGTCGAACCCGCTGGACAGCACGGTCGTCATCGCCTCGGCGGGCGGCGTGCTGACCGACGCCGACGGGGCCGGTGCGGGGGCGTCGTCGTCGCGGGACACCAGGACCAGGACCGCGACCAGCACGAGGACCAGGACGAGGGCTCCGGCGCCGATCAGGGCAGCGGGTCGGCGCACGCGGGAGTTCCTTCGGTCGGGCGTCGGGGGAGAGGCGGATCGGGTGAGGCGGCACCACGGTAGGCACGCGGGGAGTGCCAGGGCCAGCCCGAGGCACGTCCGACCGCGGTGACGTGCCCCACCGCCCACCGGTTCTCGCCGCGCCCACCGATCTCCCGGCCGGCGGCGCGAGAATCCGTGGGCGATGCGGGCGCGTGGCCGGGTGACGCGGGTGCGCGGGGGGTCCTCCCGGGCGCGCGGACGCGCCGGGCTCCCTACGCTGGGGGCCGTGCGGGCCATGACGTGGAACGTGTGGTGGCGCTTCGGGGGCGCGTGGCGGGAGCGGGAGGCCGCCGTCCTCGGCGTGCTCGCCGACGTCCGCCCCGACGTGCTGGCGCTGGTGGAGACGTGGCGCGACGGCGACGTCACGCAGGCGGACGTGGTCGCGGCGCACCTGGGGCTGCCGTCGGCGGTGTTCGTGCCGACCGGCCTGCCGCCGGTGCCCGAGGACGACGACGACCCCGACCTGTCCGGCGTCGAGATGGGCGTCGCGCTGGTGTCCCGGTGGCCGCCGCTGGCGACCCGCACGGTGCCGCTGCCCGCGTCCCAGCGCCCCGGCCCGCCCGCGCACGCGCTGGTGGCGACCCTGGACCACCCCGCCGGCCCCCTGCACGTGCTGGTCGCGACGCTGGAGTGGGAGCCGCGCTACGACGAGGACCGCATGGCGCAGGCCTGGGCGCTGGCCGACCTCGCCGCCGACGCGGACCTGGACGGCGACCTGCCGGTCCTGGTGCTCGGGGACCTGAACGCGACGCCGACCGGCCCGCAGCTCGCGGCGCTCACCCGGCAGCTCACCGACCTGTGGCCCGCGGGCGGCGGCGACCCCGCCGCGGTGACGCTGAGCTCGCGGGTCCCCGAGGCGCCGCTGGAGGCGACCGAGCTGATCGACCAGCGGATCGACCACGTGCTGGCGAGGCCGGGCCGGCCCGGCCTCCCCGGCGCCGCCGTCCGCGCGAGCGGGGCCCGCCTGGCCGGTGACCGGCCCGTGGCGGGCCGGTACCCGTCGGACCACTTCGCGGTGGTCGTCGACGTGGAGCTGACCTCGTGAGGCGCGCGGCCGCCCTGGTCGCGGCGCTCGCGGTCGGCACCGGCCTGGCGGCGTGCGGCCCGGCGGACGCACCCGTGCCCTCGCCGGGCGGCAGCCCGGTCGCCGCCCCCACGGCGTCGCCGGACCCGGTGGAGCTCGCGGACGGGCGGCGCCCGGCGGCCGGGGCCGGCCCGGTCGTCGCCCCGGAGGCGGCCTGGGCGGACCACGACGCGGTCGCGGCGGACGCCTACGCGCTCGGGTACACCGGCTCCGTCGCGCCGATCTCGGCGGAGCTCGCCGCCCGGATGGCGCCCTCGTGGCGGGCGGGCTGCCCGGTGCCGCTCGCGGACCTGCGGTACGTCACGGTGACGTACCGGGACTTCGACGGGGCGGTGGCGACCGGCGAGCTCGTGGTGCACGCCGACGTCGCGGACGGCGTGGTCGCGGTGTTCGGCGAGCTGTTCGCGCTCGGCTACCCGATCCGCTCGATGCGCCTGGTCGACGACTTCGGCGGCAGCGACGACGCCTCCATGGCGGCGGACAACACCTCGGCCTTCAACTGCCGGCCGATCAGCCGGGGCACGGGCTGGTCCGAGCACGCGTACGGCCGGGCGATCGACCTGAACCCGGTGGAGAACCCGTACGTGCGCGGGTCGCTGGTCCTGCCGCCGGAGGGCGAGCCGTACGCGGCCCGCCCGGACGCGCCCGGGGTGGTGCACGCCGGTGACGCGGTGGTGCGTGCCTTCGCGGCGCACGGCTGGCAGTGGGGCGGGTCCTGGACGTCGCCCGTCGACTACCAGCACTTCTCCACGACGGGACGCTGAGGGGGACCTCGGTCCCTGGCGTGTCCGACGTCCGGAGGCGCATGGTGGAGGCGATCGGCGTCGAGCCGGGAGGTGCAGGGACATGGACGACACCGTGGTCGTCGGGTACGACACGTCGCCGGAGTCCGCGGCAGCGGTCCGGTGGGCCGCGACGCAGGCCGCGGCCCGGGGCTGGGCCCTCGAGGTGGTGCACGTCTGGGGGTTCGCGGGCCGCGACGGCGGCGGGGCGGGGGAGACCTGGCTCGGGCGCCAGGTGCAGGCGCAGGTGCTGGAGGTGGCCGCGGAGGGCGCGGCCCTCGCCCGGGAGGCCGTCCCGGAGGTCGGCGTCCGCGCCCTCGTGCTGCACGGCCCGCCCGCCCGGGTGCTCGCCGAGCGCGGCGACGGGGTGCGGATGGTCGTCATGGGCCGGCGGGGGGCCGGCGGGGGACGGGCGTCGTTGCTCGGCTCGGTCGCGACCGGCGTGCTGCACCGCGCGCGGTGCCCCGTGGCCGTCGTCCCCGTCGGCGCGCGCCCGGGGACGGGCCGGGAGCCGGTCCTGGTCGGGTTCGACGGATCGCCGGGGTCGTTCGGCGCGCTCGAGGCGGCGTGCGACCAGGCCCGGCGGCTGGGCACCGACGTCCTGGTGGTCACCGCGTGGACGTCCGCGGTGGAGGTGGCCAGCCCGCGGTACTGGGCGACCACCTACCCGGTGCGCTCGCCGGGGGAGGTCGCGCTGGACGAGGCCGAGCGGGTGGCGGACCGGGCGCGGTCCTGGGCGTCGGCGCAGCAGGACGTCACGGTGACCTGCGACGTCGCGGAGGGCCGGGCGGCGCAGGTGCTGCAGCGCCGCTCGCACCACGCGGGCCTCGTCGTCGTCGGCACCCGGGGTCGCGGCGGGTTCGCCAGCCTGGTCCTCGGGTCGACCAGCCGTGCGGTCGCCCAGCACGCCGAGTGCCCGGTGCTGGTGACCCGCGGGGCCGACGCGGTCCCGGCGGGCGCCTCGGCCCAGCCGGAGCGCACCACCGCGGGCACCTGAGGCGCGGGGCAGGTCGGGCGGCGGGTCAGGCGCGCGGGGCTCCCGTGCTGGCGCGCACCACCAGCCGCGTGGGGACGACGATCCGCGTGTCCGTCAGGGTCTCGCGGCCGCGGATCTGCCGGAGCAGCAGGTCGACCAGCCGGTCGCCGATGTGGTGGAAGTCCTGCTGCACCGTGGTCAGCGGCGGCCACAGGAACTCGGTCAGCGGGATGTCGTCGAACCCGACCACGGAGATGTCCTCGGGCACCCGGCGGCCCTCCTCGTGCAGCGCGCGCACCAGCCCCGCCGCCATCTCGTCGTTCGCGCAGAACACCGCCGTCACGTCCGGGTCCGCCGCCAGGACGCGGCCCTGCTCGTAGCCCGAGCGCGCGGACCAGTCGCCGCGCAGCACCGCGGGGACGTCCCGGCCGGAGCCGACCAGGTGCTCGCGCCAGGTGTCGACGCGGATCTCGGCGGGCGCGGAGTCGACCGGGCCGGCCAGGTGGTGCACGGTGCGGTGGCCGAGGTCCAGCAGGTGCTGCACCGCGAGGTGGGTGCCGGTGACCTGATCGGCGCCGACGGCCGGGTGGTGGCCGACGAACCGCGAGTCCGAGACGACGACCGGCATCCGCGGCGGCAGCGCGAGGCTCGCCGGGGTGGCGGTCTCGGCCCGGATGATCACCAGCCCGTCGATCGACTGGTGCGACAGCCGCTGCGCGGCCTCGGCCATCTCGTCCGAGCTGGGGGTCTGCACGTCGACCAGGCTGACCGTGTAGCCCTCGGCGCGGGCGGCCTCGACGACGGCCTCGACCGTGCGGGACTCGCCGGTGCGGGCCAGGCGGTGCGCGATCAGGCCGATGGTGCCGAAGCTGCCGTACCGCAGGGCGCGCGCGGCGTGGTTGGGGGAGTACCCGAGCCGGTCCATGGCGGCCAGGACCCGCTCGCGGGTCTCCGGGCGCACGTTCTCCGCGCCGGTCGAGACCCGGGAGACCGTCTGGGACGACACGCCCGCCAGCTGGGCGACGTCCGCGATGGACGGACCCGAGCGGCTGCGGCCGGGTGCCGGGACGGTGTCGGTCATGCGCCGAGGATAGCGCCATGGTGACGTCACCATCGCGGCGGTCGGGACCGGTCGGCGAGGCGGTCGGGCCCGGGTGAACCGTGCTGCCCGCTCGGCAGGCCGTCCGACCGCTCCGACGCCCTCACCCGCAGCATCGTGCGGATGGTGACGTCGCCATCGTGTGTGCGCACCGGCTCCGGACAGGTTTGACACGATCCCGACCGCGTGGGAACGTTGCGTCCGCGCCGCCGGATGTTGACGTGAACATCGGCTGGCGCCTGACCCCGAAGGAGTGGCTCGCTGTGACGACGCAGAACGTCCCCGTGCCCGTGGTGGCGACCCGAGGCGTCCCCGCCCGCAAGCCCGTGCGGCGCGGCCGGTGGACCGGCTGGGGGTTCGTCGGCCCGTTCATGGCCGTCTTCGCCCTCGTGTTCCTGGCCCCGATCGTCTACTCGATCTACCTGAGCCTGTTCCGCAAGCAGCTGGTGGGCGGCAACTCGTTCGTCGGGTTCGAGAACTACTCGCGGGCGTTCTCCGACCCGCAGTTCTGGGAGTCCGTCGGCCGGGTCGGCGCGTTCCTCGTCGTGCAGGTGCCGATCATGCTCGGCCTCGCCCTGCTGGTCGCGCTGGCGATCGACAGCGGCCGGCTCTACGGCACGAGCTTCTTCCGGATCTCGATCTTCCTGCCCTACGCCGTGCCGGCCGTGGTCGCCGCCCTCATGTGGGGCTTCATGTACGGCACCCGGTTCGGCCTGGTCGGCAACATCAACGACGCGCTCGGGGTGCAGCTGCCCAACCCGCTGTCCCCGGACCTGGTGCTCGCCTCGATCGGCAACATCGTCACCTGGAGCTTCGTCGGCTACAACATGCTGATCTTCTACTCGGCGCTGCGCACCATCCCGGGCTCGCTGTACGAGGCGGCGGAGCTGGACGGCGCCAGCCAGTGGCAGGTCATCCGCGCCATCAAGATCCCCGCGATCCGCGGCGGCCTGGTCATCGCGACGATCTTCTCGATCATCGGCAGCTTCCAGCTGTTCAACGAGCCGAGCATCCTGCAGAGCCTGGCGCCGAACGCGATCACCACGTACTTCACCCCGAACCTGTACGCCTACTCGCTGTCCTTCTCCGGCCAGCAGTACAACTACTCGGCGACCATCGCGATCATCATGGGCCTCATCACCATGGTCATCGCCTACGTCGTCCAGCTGCGCGGCATGCGCAAGGAGGCGTGACGCGATGACCACCACCACCACCCCGACCACGAGCGCGCCCGCACGCCGCACGGCGAGCGCCCCGCGCCTGCGGTCCCGCAAGGCCTACAGCTCGGACAAGCCGCGGCGCAGCGTCCTGCTGACGGTGCTCACGGCGATCATCGGCCTGTACAGCCTGATCCCGCTGGCGTGGCTGCTCATCAACGCGAGCAAGACGCAGTCGGACCTGTTCGACTCGTTCGGCCTGTGGTTCAGCGGTGACTTCGCGCTGTTCTCCAACATCGCGGACACGCTGACGTACGACGACGGCATCTTCGTCCGCTGGCTCGGCAACACGCTGCTCTACGTGGTCGTCGGCGCCGGCGGGGCGACCCTGCTCGCCGTCCTCGGCGGCTACGGGCTGGCCAAGTTCACGTTCCCCGGCAAGAAGGCGGTGTTCGCCACCGTCATCGGCGCCGTGGCCGTGCCCGGCACCGCGCTCGCCGTCCCGACGTTCCTCATGTTCAGCCAGATGGGCCTGACCAACACGCCGTGGTCGGTCATCATCCCGTCGCTGATCTCGCCGTTCGGCCTCTACCTGATGTGGACCTTCGCCGCCGAGGCGATCCCCACCGAGCTGATGGAGGCCGCCCGGATGGACGGCGCGAACGAGGCGCGGACGTTCGCCCAGATCTGCCTGCCGCTGCTGGCCCCCGGCATCGTCACGGTGCTGCTGTTCACGATGGTCGCGACCTGGAACAACTACTTCCTGCCGCTGATCATGCTGAAGAACCCCGACTGGTACCCGCTGACGCTCGGCCTGAACGCCTGGAACGCGCAGGCCGCCACGGCGGGCGGGCAGGCGATCTTCAACCTCGTGCTGACCGGCGCGCTGCTCACGATCATCCCGCTGATCGTCGCGTTCCTGCTGCTGCAGCGGTTCTGGCAGTCCGGCCTGTCCGCGGGCTCCGTCAAGGAGTGACCCGCACCCCCACACGCTCTACGGCATCTGACGACGAAGTGAGAGGACCTCGCATGACCACCACCCACCGCACCCTCTGGCGCGGCATCGCCACCGCCGGCGTGCTCGCCCTGGGCCTCACGGCCTGCTCCTCCGGCGGCGGCTCCGGCTCCGGCTCGGACGACGCGGCCGCCGAGGGCGGCTCCCTGACCGTCTGGGCCTGGGACAACACGGTCGAGCCGATCGCCGACGCCTACATGGAGGAGAACCCGGAGGTCACGATCGACGTCGTGAACGCCGGCACCAACACCGACCAGTACACGGCGCTGCAGAACGCCGTCGCGGCGGGCTCCGGCGTCCCGGACCTGGCCCAGATCGAGTACTACGCGGTCCCGCAGTTCGCCATCGGCGAGGCGCTGGCCGACCTGTCCGAGTTCGGCGCGGCCGACCTGGACGGCACCTACAGCCCCGGCCCGTGGTCCGCCGTCCAGCAGGGCGAGGGCGTCTACGGCCTGCCGATGGACTCCGGCCCGATGGCGCTGTTCTACAACACCACGGTGTTCGAGAAGTACGGCGTCGAGGTCCCCACGACCTGGGACGAGTACCTCGAGGCCGCGCGGGCCCTGCACGCCGCGGACCCGAACGTCTACATCACCAACGACACCGGCGACGCCGGCTTCGCGACGTCGATGATCTGGCAGGCCGGCGGCCAGCCGTACCAGGTCGACGGCACGGACGTCACGGTCGACTTCTCCGACGAGGGCTCGACCAAGTTCGCCGAGATGTGGCAGCAGCTCATCGACGAGGACCTGATCGCCCCGACCTCGTCCTGGAGCGACGAGTGGTACCAGGGCCTCGGCAACGGCACCCTCGCCACGCTGACCATCGGCGCCTGGATGCCGGGCAACCTCGAGGCGAGCGTGACCCAGGCCGCGGGCCAGTGGCGCGTCGCCCCGATGCCGCAGTGGGAGGAGGGCGCCAGCGCGTCGTCCGAGAACGGCGGCAGCGCGATGTCGATCACGTCCGCCAGCCCCCACAAGGAGCTCGCGTACGACTTCCTCACGTACCTGTCGAACGGTGACGGCACCCAGATCCGCATCGACGCCGGCGGCTTCCCCGCCACGACGGCCGACCTCGAGTCCGACGAGTTCCTGAACAAGGAGTCGGAGTACTTCGGCGGCCAGAAGATCAACGAGGTGCTGTCGCAGTCCGCGGCGGACGTCGTCGAGGGCTGGCAGTACCTGCCGTTCCAGGTCTACGCCAACAGCGTCTTCAACGACACCGTCGGCCAGGCGTACGTCGGCGGCACCACGCTGACCGAGGGCCTGGAGGCCTGGCAGGAGCAGTCCATCAGCTACGGCAACGAGCAGGGCTTCACCACCGACTGAGCGCCGCCGCACGACCAGGGCCGGCGGCGGGGAGCACCCCGCCGCCGGCCCGTCCTGAACCACGAGACCCCGGGGGACCACCCAGCCATGCCCACGTTCGAGATCGGCGAGCACGACTTCCTGCTCGACGGCCGCCCGCACCAGGTGATCTCCGGAGCCCTGCACTACTTCCGGGTGCACCCGGACCAGTGGGCGGACCGGATCCGCAAGGCGCGGCTCATGGGGCTCAACACCATCGAGACCTACGTGGCGTGGAACTTCCACGCCCCGGAGCGCGGGCGGTTCGACCTGGACGGCCGGCGCGACCTGGGCCGGTTCCTGGACCTGGTCGCCGCCGAGGGCATGCACGCGATCGTGCGTCCCGGCCCGTACATCTGCGCCGAGTGGGACGGCGGCGGCCTGCCCGGCTGGCTGCTGGCCGACCCCGAGGTCGGCGTCCGCCGGCACGAGCCCCGCTACCTCGCCGCCATCGAGCAGTACTACGACCAGCTGCTGCCGCTGGTCGCCGAGCGCCAGGTCACGCGCGGCGGCTCGGTCGTCGCCGTGCAGGTGGAGAACGAGTACGGCGCCTACGGCGACGACCACGAGTACCTGCGCGCGCTGATCGCGATGGTGCGGGCCCGCGGCATCGACGTGCCGCTGCTCAGCTGCGACCAGGCCGACGACACCATGCAGACCCGCGGCAGCATCCCCGAGCTGCACCGCACGGCGACGTTCGGCTCCCGGTCGACCGAGCGCCTCGCGCTGCTGCGCCGGCACCAGCCCACCGGCCCGCTGATGTGCATGGAGTTCTGGAACGGCTGGTTCGACTCCTGGGGCCTGCACCACCACGTCGCCCCCTCCGAGGCGAACGCGCAGGACCTGGACGACCTGCTCGCCGCGGGCGGCTCCGTGAACCTCTACATGTTCCACGGCGGCACCAACTTCGGCTTCACCAACGGGGCGAACGACAAGGGCACCTACCTGCCCATCACGACGTCCTACGACTACGACGCCCCGCTGGCCGAGCACGGCGCGGTGACGCCCAAGTGGCACGCCATGCGCGAGGTCATCGCCCGGTACGCCCCGGTGCCCGACGAGCTCCCGGCCGACCCGGGACCGGCGCCGGAGCTGACGGTCGACCTGGACCGCCGCGTGCCGTTCGCCGACGCGCTGCCGGTGCTCGGCGAGGCCCGGACCTGGGACCACCTGCCGACGCACGACGAGCTCGCGCACTGGTCGGGCTTCACGGTCTACCGCACGCAGGTGACGGCGACCGACCGCGCCGTGACGTTCGACGAGGTGCGGGACCGCGCCGTCGTCGCGCTGGACGGCGAGCCGGTCGGCGTGCTCAGCCGCACCGAGCACACCCGGACGATCCCGCTGCCGGCCCGCGCCGGGGAGCTCACGCTGCTGGTCGAGGACCAGGGCCGCGTGAACTACGGGCCGCGGATCGGCGAGCCCAAGGGCCTGATCGGACCGGCGCGCACCGCCGACCGCGAGATCACCGCCTGGGAGACGGTCGCCCTGCGCCTGGACGAGGTGGAGCCGGCCCTGGCCGCGCTGCTCGCCGAGGCCGCGCCCGCCGCCGTGGACGCGCCCGTCGCCGGGCCGGTGTTCCTGCACGGGCGGTTCGCCACCGTCGCGGGCGCCGACCACTTCCTGCGCACCGACGGGTTCGGCAAGGGCCTGGTGTGGGTCAACGGGTTCCTGCTCGGCCGGTACTGGAGCGCGGGTCCCACCGCGACGATGTACGTGCCGGGACCGCTGCTGCGCGCCGAGGACAACGAGATCGTCGTCCTCGAGCTGCACGGTGCCGCGCAGGCCCGGGTGACGTTCGCGGCCGGCCCGGACCTCGGGTCCTCCGAGGTCTGAAGTCACCCGCTCGCAGGCCGGGTCCACCCGGTCGGGCACTCAGATGACCTGCGCGGACGCCGATGTGACGACCAGGTGCCCGGCCTGCCGGCCGGGCACGGTCGTCGCGAGAGATCGGGCAGGGACGTGGGAGCCGCAGGGCCGCAGGACACGTGGCAGGACGCCGCCGAGGGTGCCCGGCTGCTGAGCGGCGCGCTCGCCGCCCTGACGCGTGAGGGTGGGTTCGGCCTGGACGGCGTCACCCCGCGCCCGCCGGCCTCGGCCGCCGAGGGCGCGGGCCGCACGCCGGGGCTGCCGCGCCGCCGCCGCAAGGGCGAGAGCACGGCGGAGGACGCCGCCGCGGTGGCCGCCCGCCAGGCGCAGCGGATCCGGCAGCTGCAGAGCCTGATCGAGGCGGCCCCGGTCGGCATCGGCCTGGTCCAGCTGGACGGGCGGACGCCGCTGACCAACGACACGCTGCGCCAGCTGCTCGGGTACTCCACCGAGGAGTTCGCGGCGATGCCGTTCTCGCAGTACACCGCCCCGGAGGACGTCGCCGAGAACGACCGCCTGTTCCGGGCGATGGTCGACGGCGAGAACGACGGCTTCGCGATGGAGAAGCGGTTCGTCCGCAAGGACGGTTCCGTGCTCTGGGTCGACCTGACCGTGTCGCTGGTCCGGGACGCCGACGGGCGGCCCGACTACGCCATCGGGATGGCCCAGGACGTCACGGAGCGCAAGCGGCTGGCCGACGAGCTCCGTGCCGCCGAGCTGCACTACCGGCTGCTGGTCGAGCACGTGCCCGCCGTCGTCTACATCGCCGAGCCCGGCCCGGGCGGGCGCTTCGAGTACGTCAGCCCGCGGCTCGAGTGGATGCTCGGCTACCCCGCGCAGGACTGGCTGGCGGACCCGGCGGCGTGGGCGCGCACCATCCACCCCGCCGACCGCCCGGTGCGGACCCACGAGGAGGCGCTGCGCGCCGGGGTGGCGGACGGGGAGATGCTGCCGTCGATCACCTACCGGCTGCGGCACCGCGACGGCCACGACGTGTGGGTGCGGGACGACGCCGTGCTGCGCCGGGATCGGGACGGGCGCCCGCGGCTGCACGGCGTGCTGCTCGACGTGACGCAGGAGAAGACGCTCGAGGAGCGGCTCGCGCACATGGTGGACCACGACGCCCTGACGGGGCTGGTCAACCGCGCGCACTTCCACCGGCTGGTGGACGAGGCCCTGGCCGGCGGCCGGCTCGGGACGCGGCGCAGCGTCGCGGTGCTGTACGTCGACCTGGACGACTTCAAGGCGGTGAACGACAGCTTCGGCCACGCGGTGGGCGACCGGGTGCTGGTGGCGGTCGCGGAGCGCCTGCGGTCCCTGGTGCCGCCCGGCAGCGCGGTCGCGCGCCTGGGCGGCGACGAGTTCGCGCTGCTGGTCACCGGGACCCCGGCGGCCGTGCGCCGGGCGATCGCCGCGGCGTCGGCGATGGGCGAGGTGACCGTCGACGCGGCGGGGGAGACGGCCCGGGTGCGCGCGAGCGTGGGCGCGACCGTCGCGGACCGGTTCCACACGACGGAGCTGCTGCTGCACGACGCGGACCAGGTGATGTACCGGGCCAAGCTCGGCGGCGACCGGCGGGGCCGCTCGGACCGGCGGACCGGCGAGGAGCGCCGGTCGGGTGCCGACCGTCGCCAGGGTGCCGACCGGCGGCAGGGCGGTGACCGCCGCTCCGCCGGCGACCGGCGGGCGCAGGGCGAGCGCCGGTCGGGCGACCGCCGCGCCGAGGACTGAGCCCCGGCGCGGCGGCCCCGCCGTCAGGCCGTCGCGCCCACCCTGGCGAGCATGCCGAGCACCACGGCGGCCGAGCGGTCCGCCGCGTCGTCCACGTGGGTGAGGAAGTCGTCCGCGCCCGCGGGCCCGCAGAGGTCCGAGATGCCGCGCACGGCGAGGAACGGCACGCCGTACACGTGCGCCACCTGGGCCAGCGCCGTCGTCTCCATGTCGGTCGACAGCCCGCCGGGGAACTGCTCCCGCACGGGGCCGACCAGGTTCGCGTCCACGAACGCGTCCGAGGACAGCATCTGCCCGGCCCGGACCGTGACGTCGCCGGCGTCCGCGCCGAGCGCCGCGCCGCGCAGACCGGGGTCGCCGGTGTAGGTCGCGGGCATCCCCGGCACCTGCCCCAGCGCGTAGCCGAACGCGCGGGCGTCGGCGTTCGTGTAGACGTGCTCGGTGCCGACCACCACGTCGCCGACGTGCACGCCGGCCTGGACGCCGCCGGCGCTGCCCGCGCTGATCAGCGCCGCGGGCGCCTCGCCGCCGCGCGCCGCGGCCACCAGCACCAGGGCGGCGGAGGCGGCCGAGGCGGCGTTCGCCAGGCCGATGCCGGCGCGCACCAGCAGCACCTCGCGACCACCGACCGTGAGCACGTGGTGCTCCGCGCCGCCGACCGTGCTCGGCGCGCCGACCGAGTCCGCCCGCTCCAGGAACGGGGCGGCCTCGTCCGGCATCGCCACCGAGATCACGACGTCGACCCCTGCCAGCCCGGTCGTGGTCACGCGGTCACCTGGCTCCACCCGGCGCGGTGCGCGAGGAACTCCCTCGCCGCACCCTGGGCGCCCTCGAGCGTGTGGTTGGCGCCCCAGCCGCACTGGGTCTCGTTGGCGGCGGGGACCTCGTCGGCCGTGGTGATGTCCTGCAGCGTCTCCTGGACCAGGGTGTAGACGTCCTCGTCCGCCCACTCGCCCTGCAGGATCAGGTAGAAGCCCGTCTGGCAGCCCATCGGGGAGAAGTCGATCACCCGGTCGCTGTGGTTGCGCGAGTGCTCCGCGAACATGTGCTCGAGCGAGTGCACCACCGGCATCTCCAGGTGCGCCTTGTTCGGCTGCGCGAACCGGATGTCGAACTTGCTGATCACGTCGCCCGCCGGCAGCACCTTCTTGTCCGCGAGCCGGATGTACGGCGCGGCCACGGTCCGGTGGTCGAGGTTGAACGACTCGACGTTCATGCGGGGCTGGTTCACAGGTCTCCTCGGGTGGGTCGGACGAACACGGACCATTGTGCAGCGACGGGGCGGCCGGGGGTATTCCGCGCGGCCGGCCGTGGACGGTCGTGTCGGCGGCCGGGCGTCCCGGGCCGCCGCCGTCAGGCGGGGCGGAACGCGCGGCGGGGGAGCGGGCGGTGCCGGGGCGCGCGGCTCCGGTCGGTGAGCTCCAGCAGCCGGACGACGCGACCGCGGTGCGGCGCCCACGGGGCGAGCACCTCCAGCACCTCCTCCTGCTCGACCTTCCGGCCGGCGATGGCCGTGCCGACCAGGCGGGGCAGGTGCAGGTCGCCGACGGAGACCGCGTCGGCGTCCCCGAGCGCACGGCGGGTGGTCTCCGCCACGGTCCAGACGCCGATGCCGGGCACGGTGCGCAGCCGGCGGCGGATCTCCGCGTCCGCGCCGGGGGCGTCGGGCGCCACCGCGAGCACCTCCTGCAGCCGGCCGGCGACCGCGGCGGCGCGCAGGATCGTGGCCGAGCGCTGGTCGTCCACGCCGGCGCGGCGCCAGTCCCACACCGGGACCTGCCGCCAGCCGAGCGCGTCCGGCGGCACCCGCATGCCGGCGGGCGCGGGTCCGGGCGGCAGGGAGCCGTGCCGCAGCAGCAGCCAGCGCCAGGCGTGGTGCGCGTCGACGGTCACCACCCGCTGCTCGAGCACCGCGGGCACGAGGGCGCCGAGCACGTCGCCCGTGCGCGGGATGCGCAGCCCGCGCAGCCTGCGGTGCGCGGCGGCCAGCGCGAGGTGGCCCACCGGGTCGAAGGTGCGGGGGTCGTCCCGGGCGCCGAGCAGGTCGGGCACGCCGGCCAGCGCCCGCGCCGCCCCGGGGCCCCACGCCGTGGCGGCCACGCCCGCCGCACCGGGACGCAGGTGCAGCGTCGCGGTGCCGTCCGGGGTGCGCAGCGCGAGCCACGCGGTGCCGTCGCGCTCCAGCCGGACGGCGGGGTCGAGGCCCCCGCGGCGGACCAGCCGCAGCGTCAGCCGGACGTCGAGCGGGCCGTCCGGCACGTAGGCGCTGGTGAGCGGCGCGACGTCGTCGTGGGCGGCGTCGCGCGCCGCGTCGGGGGACGGGTCGGGCACCCCACCAGCATGACGGACCCCGCCGACACACCGCGGGTCGGCGGCGTGGGCGGGGTCCGGTGCGGGCGCGGGCTCAGCGCTTGAGGAAGTCCAGCAGCAGCGCGTTCACCTCGGCGCCGTGGGTCCAGAGCATCCCGTGCGGGGCGCCCTCGATCTCGGCGTACTCCGCCTGCGGCAGCGCCGCGTGGAACGGCCGGCCCGTCGCCTCGACGGGCAGGATCCGGTCGGCGGTGCCGTGCACGATCAGCGTGGGGACGTCGATCTTCGGCAGGTCGCCGCGGAAGTCGGTCAGCCACGTCGGCACGACCGCGCTGGAGGCGAACCACGACGCGCCGGCGGCGACGTCCCACGAGTGCCGCAGGGCCTCCTCGGACAGCCGGCCGCCCAGGTTCTCGTCGGTGTTGTAGAAGTCGGCGTAGAAGCTGGTGAAGTAGGCGTAGCGGTCGGCGGTCACGGCGGCGAGGATGCCGTCGAACACGTCCTGGGGGACACCCGTCGGGTTGTCGTCCGTGTGCAGCAGGAACGGCTCGAGCGACGCCAGGAACACCGCCTTGGCGACGCGCTCGGAGCCATAGGTCCCGAGGTAGCGACCGACCTCGCCGGTGCCCATCGAGAAGCCGACGAGCACGGCGTCGCGGACGTCCAGCGTGTCGAGGACGACCTTGAGGTCGGCGGCGAAGGTGTCGTAGTCGTACCCGATGGTCGGCTGGCTCGACTGCCCGAACCCGCGGCGGTCGTACGTGATGACGCGGTAGCCGGCGTCCAGCAGCGCGGCCGACTGCTTCTCCCAGGAGCGCCCGTCCAGCGGGTAGCCGTGGATCAGCACCACGGGCTGGCCGGTGCCGTGGTCCTCGTAGTACAGGTCGATCGAGGTGGTGTTCTCGGTTCCCACGGTGATGAACGGCATCGTGCGCCTTCTCCCTGACGGTGGAGAACGAGCGTTCTCCGCGATGTCGCCTACACTAGAGAACGTTCGTTTTCCGCGCAACCCCCTGGAGGTGGGCCCGATGTCCGTCGCGACGTCCGCTGTCCCGTCGACCGACGACGACCTGCGCGAGCGCGTGCTGGCCGCGGCCGACCGGCTCTACTACCGGCGCGGCATCCAGGCCGTGGGCATGGACGAGCTCCGCACCGAGGCGGGCGTCCCGCTCAAGCGGCTGTACGCGCTGTTCGGCGGCAAGGACGCGATCGTGGCCGAGGTGCTGCGCCGGCGGAGCGCGATGTGGGAGGAGGGGCTGACCGCCGCCGTCGCGGCTGCCCCGACCCCGCGGGAGCGGGTGCTCGCCGTCTACGACCACCTGGCCGGGTGGTTCGGCGAGACCGACTTCCACGGGTGCATCTTCATCAACGCGTTCGGCGAGCTCGGTGGCTGCTCGCCCGAGGTCGCGACGCTGGCGCGGCAGCACAAGGCGACGTTCCAGGCGTACGTCGCCGACCTGGTCGCCGCCGTGGGCGGACCGCCGGCGCTGGCCGCCCAGCTGGCGATCCTCGCGGAGGGCGCGCAGACCACCGCGGCCATCGCCGGCTCCGGGGAGGCCGCCGCCCAGGCCCGGGCCGCGGCGGAGGTCCTGGTCGACGCGGCGGGGGTCCCGCGGACCTGACACCCCCCGCCCGGACGCCGACGGCCTCGAGCGCCGCCTCCGGTCAGGCGGCGCGGGTGTTCGTGACCTGGCCGAGCCAGTCGAGCACCTCGGCGAGGTACCGCGACCGGGGAGCGTCCGCCGACAGCGCCAGGTCGTGGATGCCGCCGGGCACGGTCACCAGCGTCACGTCGTCGCCCAGCCGCGGCGCCCGCGCCCAGATCTGCCGCACGTCCAGCACCGTGTCCTGCGCGTCCAGCAGCGGGTTGTCCCGCGAGTTCGGCCCGGACTCCGCCGCCGTGCCGACCAGCACCGGCGCCTCGATCCGGAGCCCGCGCGCGAGCCGCGCCTGGCCCCGGCGCACCGCGCGCAGCCAGCCCGCGCGCACCGGGAAGCCCTCCGCCGGCTTGAGCCGGCGGTCGTACTCCCACCGCCCGCCGTTCGCGACGTGCAGGTGCCACGAGTACGCGGACGGACCGTCGGCCAGCACCCGCATCCGGTCGACCGGCCCGAAACTGTCCAGCACCCACGTCGACACCACCCGGTGGAACCAGCGCGCGTCCAGGTCGAACCACGGGCTGTTCAGCACCAGCGCGTCGACGGTGCCGCGCCCGGCCGGGCTGTTGGCCCACAGCGCCGCCGTCAGCCCGCCCGTCGAGTGGCCGTGCACCACCAGCAGGTCGTGCCCGAGCACGTCGCGCAGCAGCCGGGCGGCCAGGCCCAGGTCGGCCCGGTACTCCGCGAGGTCGTCGACGTAGTGCGGCGTCTGCCCGGGGCGCCAGGACCGGCCGCACCGGCGCAGGTCGACGGCGTAGAACGCGTACCCCGCGGCCTCGAACGCCTCGGCGACGTGCGTCTGGAAGAAGTAGTCGTTGAACCCGTGCACGTGCAGCACGGCCGGCCCCGGCACGGCGTCGGAGCCCGGGGCGCGGCGCACCACCGTCGCCACCAGGTCCGGGTCGTCCGCGGACAGGGCGAGCGTGGTCTGCTCCCAGCCGGGGCCGAGCGGGTCGGGCTGCCAGGCCGGCGTCACGCGGCCCCCCGCACCCGGGCCGCGGGCAGCCGGAGCGGCAGCAGCGCGGCGAGCCCCAGGGCGATGACGAGCACGAGACCCAGGATGCCCCACCGCTGCGACCCCGAGACGGCGACGAACGTCGCGAACGCCAGCGGCGCGAGGAAGCTGGCGGCGCGCCCCGTCGTCGCGTACAGGCCGAAGATCTGGCTCTCCCGCCCCGGCGGCGCGATGCGGGTGAGCAGCGACCGGCTCGCCGACTGCGCCGGGCCGACGAAGAGGCACAGCAGCAGCCCGCACACCCAGAACGCCGAGGTCCCCAGGCCGGACAGCGCGAACGTGGCGACGCCCGCGACCACCAGGCCGGTCAACGACCCGACGATCAGCGCACGCGGCCCCACGCGGTCGTCCAGCAGGCCCGCCAGCACGGTCGAGATGCCGGCGACCACGTTGGCCGCGATCGCGAACACCACCACCTCGCTCGCGGAGAACCCGAAGGTCCCGGACGCGATGACGGCGCCGAACGTGAAGACCCCCGCCAGCCCGTCCCGGTAGACCGCGCTCGACAGCAGGAACAGCACGGTGCTGCGCGACGTGCGCCACAGCTCGCGCACGTCGGCGACGACCCGGCGGTAGGACTCGAGCACCCCCGGCCGGCGGCGCGCACCCGTGCCGGCGTCGGGCGCGTCCGGCACGGCCAGCAGGACGGGGATCGCGAACGCGCCGAACCAGAGCGCCGACACCAGCACCGCCACCCGGATGTTCAGGCCGTCCTCGCCGGTGACCCCGAACCAGCCCACCTCCGGGTTGATGAACCCCACGAACAGGACCAGCAGCAGCACGATGCCGCCCACGTAGCCGGCCCCCCAGCCGATCCCGCTGATCCGGCCGAGCGTCGCGGGCGTCGCCACCCGCGGCAGCATCGCGTTGTAGTGCACCGACGCCAGCTCGAACGTGAGGTTGGCGGTGGCCAGCAGCGCGATGCCCAGGACCAGGTTCGCGGTCAGCGACCCCGGGTCCGGGCGCACCAGCGCCATCGCGGCGCACAGGGCGACCGTGATCGCGGTCTGCACCGCCAGGCCGCGGCGCCGGCGCCCCGACCCGTCCGCGCGGGTCCCGGACATCGGGGCCAGCAGGGCGATGAGCACCCCGGCCGCCGTCAGGCCCCAGCCGAGCCAGGTGGAGTGCTCGGCGAGCGCCGCGTCCAGGGCCGGCCCGCCCTCCGCGACGACCGCGGGGTCGACGAAGGCGTCCGAGGTCAGCCACCGCGTGAACACGAACGTCGTGATGACCGCGTTGAACGCCGCCGAGCCCCAGTCCCACAGCGCCCAGGCGGCGACCGGACCGCGGCCGCGGTGCGTCCCGTCCGCGGGGACGCCGGCGTCGGCGGGGGCGGCAGGTGGCGGGGCGGCGTCGGCGGTCACGCACCAGGGATACCGCCGTTCGGCGTCCGGCGCGTGTCGGCACGCTGAACGGCGGGCGACCGGCACCGTTGCTAGCGTCCCGTCGCATGACCTCGGACGTCCGGATCGGCATCTCGGGCTGGCGCTACAAGCCGTGGCGCGGGGTGTTCTACCCCCGCGGCCTCGCCCAGCGCCGGGAGCTCGAGCACGCCTCGCGGCAGCTCGGCACCGTCGAGATCAACGGCTCGTTCTACGCGCTGCAGCGGCCCGCGTCGTACGCCGCGTGGAAGGCGGAGGTCCCGCCCGGGTTCGTGTTCTCGGTCAAGGGCGGCCGGTTCGTCACGCACATGAAGAAGCTCGCCGACGTCGAGGTCCCGCTCGCCAACTTCTTCGCCTCCGGGGTGCTGGCGCTCGGCGACGCGCTCGGCCCGGTGCTGTGGCAGCTGCCGCCGACCCTCGGCTACGACCCCGACCGGCTGGCGCGGTTCTTCGACCTGCTGCCGCGCAGCACCGCGGCGGCGGCGGCGCTCGCGGCCCGGCACGACGAGCGCCTGGACGGCCGCGCCCTGACCGAGACCGACGCGGACCGGCCGCTGCGGCACGTGCTCGAGGTGCGGCACGCGAGCTTCGAGACGCCGGAGTTCCCCGCGCTGCTCCGGGCGCACGGCATCGGGCTGGTCGTCGCCGACACCGCGGGCAAGTGGCCGTACCTGGAGGACGTGACGTCGGACGTCGTCTACGTCCGGCTGCACGGCGACTCCGAGCTGTACGTCTCCGGCTACGACGACCCGGCGCTGGACCGGTGGGCCGCGCGGGTCTCCGCCTGGGCCGGCGGCGGGGAACCGGCGGACGCGCACCGCCTCGGCCCGCCGGCACCCCCGGCGCCGGCCGGGCGCGACGTCTTCGTGTACTTCGACAACGACGTCAAGGTCCGCGCCCCGTTCGACGCGATGGCCCTGGCCCGCCGCCTCGGCGTCGGCCCGCCCCCGCCCTGAGCCCGCGCGTACCCGCGTCCCGCGCTGTGCGTCGCGCTCGCTCCGAGCCTTGCGCGTCCAGGCTCGCCGAGTGTCCAGAAACTCACGGACTTATCGGGCAGAACGTCGCGGTTTCTGGACGCTCGGTGCACCGCGCAGACCTGAGAGCAGACCTGACCCCGGGCTAGTGGTCGCGGTCGCGGCCGCGGAGGCGGTCGATCTCGCGGCGCTCGCGCTTGGTGGGCCGGCCGGCGCCGCGGTCGCGCCGGGCCGCCACCGCGACCTGCGACGGGGGCGGGGGAGCGGGCGTGCGGTCGACGTACGCGGTCGCGGCCGGCGCGGGGCCGACGCGGCGCTCGACGACGTGCGCGACCTCGACGATCCGCTCCGGCCCGTCGCCGCGGACCCGCACCTCGTCGCCGATCTTCACGGCCGTCGCGGGCTTGGCCCGCTCGCCGTTGACCTTCACGTGCCCCGCCCGGCAGGCGGTCGCCGCCGCGGCGCGGGTCTTGGTCAGCCGCACGGCCCACACCCACCGGTCGACCCGCGTGGACGGCGGGCCCGGCGGCAGCGGCCGCGGTGCCGGGGCGTCCGGCGCGGGGTCCGGCACGCCTCAGACCGCGGCCCGGGCGTCGGCCAGGATCTCCGACGCGTCGTGCCCCCCGGGCTGCTCGCCGTCGGCCGCGGCGCGCTCGGCCCGGCGCAGCAGCGCGGCGTTCAGCGGCGTCGGCACGCCGTGCAGGCGCCCGAGCAGCACGATCTCGCCGTTGAGGTACGCGGCCTCGATGGAGCCGGCGCCCCGCACCAGGCTCTGCCAGGACGACCCGCCGCGGCGGTCGACGCCCGGCAGGTCCACGAGCGTGAAGTCACCGCGGACCGCGGCCTCCTCCTCCGGCGACGTCGGCTCGATCCCGGCGGCGGCGAGCACCGCGCGCGCCTCGGCGACCGTCGCGTCCAGCAGCTCGCGCGCGGCCGGCTCGCGGACCGGGCCGCACAGTGCCTCGACGGCGTTGCCGAGGTTGCTCAGCAGCTTCGCGTACTTCCACGCCATGACGTCCTCGACCACGGGGGCCCGGAAGCCGGCCGCCTCCAGGTCGGCGCCCACGGTCGCGAGGTCGGCGTCGGGATCGCCCGCGGGGATCGAGCCCAGCGTCAGCACGCCCGCCACCGGGCTGCCGGCGGCGGAGACCCGGCCCGGCTCCAGGAACGTCGCGGGCAGCCAGACGCACATCCCGGCCACCCGGGCGAACCGGCGCAGCGCCGTGCGCTCGTTGTCGACGCCGTTCTGCGCGCAGACCAGCAGCAGCCGCTCGCCCGCCGTCCCGCCGCCGGCCACGGGGCGGTCCGCCCACTGCGAGGTCGTGGCCGCGGTGTCCTGGCCCTTCACCGCGAGCACCAGCACGTCGTCGGGCCGCAGCGCGACGTCGTCCGGGCCCGCCGCGGCGGGGGCGTGCACCACGCGGGCGCCCGCCTCGGTGGTCAGGTGCAGGCCGGCGGCCCGCATCGCGTCCAGGTGGGCGCCGCGCGCGACGAGCACGACCTCGCGCCCCGCCTCCGCCAGCAGCCCGCCGATGGTCCCGCCGACCGCGCCGGCGCCGATGATCACGTATCGCACCCGGTCACCGTGCCACACCGGAGGCCCAACCGGCACCGCGGGGCCGCGGGGCGGACGACGGTGACCCGGCGGGTGACGCGACGGTGACCCGGCGGGAGCCGACGTACGGTGGCGGGCATGAGCTCTTCTGTCGTCGCCGTCACCGGCGGCCATGTCGTCCCCGTCTCCTCCGCCCCGATCGAGGGCGGCACCGTCCTGATCCGCGACGGCCGCATCGAGGCCGTCGGCGCCGACGTCGTCGTGCCCGAGGGCGCGACCGTGATCGACGCGACCGGCCGCTGGGTGCTCCCCGGCTTCGTCGAGTCGCACGGCCACGTGGGCATCCACGAGGAGGGCGAGGGCGTCGCCGGCAACGACACCAACGAGATGACCGGCCCGAACATGGCGGCGGTCCGCGCGGTCGACGGCATCAACATCGACGACGAGGGCTTCCGCGACGCCCTGTCCGGCGGCGTGACCTCGATCGTCGTCAAGCCCGGCTCGGGCAACCCGATCGGCGGGCAGACCGTCGCGATCAAGGCGTGGGGTGGCCGCACGGTCGACGAGCAGGTCATCTCCGCCTCGGTCAGCGTGAAGTCCGCGCTCGGCGAGAACCCCAAGCGCGTCTACGCCGAGAAGAAGCAGACCCCGCAGACCCGGCTGGGCACCGCGATGATCATCCGCGAGGCGTTCACGGCGGCGCAGCACTACCGCGCCGCCCGCGCCGCCGCGGAGGCCAAGGGCGACCCGTTCAAGGTCGACCTGGGGCTGGACACGCTGGCCCGCGTGCTCGACGGCGAGCTGGCGTGGGACCAGCACGCCCACCGGCACGACGACATCGTCACCGCGATCCGCCTCGCGGACGAGTTCGGCTACCGCCTGGTGCTGAACCACGGCACCGAGGGCCACAAGGTCGCGGACGTGCTCGCCGAGCGCGACATCCCGGTGATCTTCGGCCCGATGTTCACCTCGCGGTCCAAGGTCGAGCTGCGGGACCGGGCGATCGCGAACCTCGCCGCGCTCGCGGCCGCCGGCGTGCGGGTCGCCATCACGACCGACCACCCGGTGGTGCCGATCAACTTCCTGGTGCACCAGGCGACGCTCGCGGTGAAGGACGGGCTGCCGCGCGAGACGGCGCTGGAGGCCCTGACGGTGAACCCGGCGTCGTTCCTGCGGCTCGACGAGCGGATCGGCGCCCTCGAGCCCGGCCGGGACGGCGACGTCGTCATCTGGTCCGGCGACCCGCTCGACGTGCACGCGCGTGCCGAGCACGTCCTGATCGAGGGCCGCACCGTCTACACCTACGACCAGGAGACCGCGACGGCCACGGTCGTCGAGCGCGCGGACCGCTTCCGGGGCTGACCCGCCCCTGCCGAGGGTCGTACCGTGCACCGTGAACGACCGCTGCCGAGCGCAGCGGACTGCTGCACGGCGCTGTCCAGCACCCGCACCACACCCCCAGGAGGGACCCCGTGGCACACGCCCGCCTCACCGTCGACCCCGAGCTCGTCGTCTCGCCGGTCCACCGCCGCACGTTCGGCTCGTTCGTCGAGCACCTCGGCCGCTGCGTCTACACCGGCATCCACGATCCCGGCCACCCGACGGCGGACGCCGACGGGTTCCGCGAGGACGTCCTCGAGCTCGTCCGCGAGCTCGGCGTCACGACCGTCCGGTACCCCGGGGGCAACTTCGTGTCCGGCTACCGCTGGGAGGACGGCATCGGCCCGGTCGAGGACCGCCCCGCCCGCCTCGACCTCGCGTGGCACTCGCTGGAGCCGAACACCGTCGGCGTCGACGAGTTCATGCGCTGGACCCGCAAGGCGGGGGTCGAGCCGATGATGGCCGTCAACCTCGGCACCCGGGGCGTCCTGGAGGCCGTCGACCTGCTGGACTACTGCAACGGCACCGCGCCGACGGCCTGGGCGAAGCAGCGTGCCGCCAACGGCTCGGCGGAGCCGTACGCCGTGACGATGTGGTGCCTCGGCAACGAGATGGACGGCCCGTGGCAGACCGGCCACAAGACGGCCCACGAGTACGGCCGGGTGGCCGCCGAGACCGCCCGCGCCATGCGCCAGGTCGACCCGACGCTGGAGCTGGTCGCCTGCGGCTCCTCCGCGCCGGACCTGCCGACGTTCGGCTCCTGGGAGCGCGAGGTGCTCACCGAGACCTACGACCAGGTCGACTACATCTCGATCCACCGCTACTACGAGATCAAGGGCGACGACACGCACTCGTTCCTCGGGTCCTGCGTGGACATGGACGCGTTCATCGACGACGTGGTGTCGACCGCCGACGGCGTCCGCGCGGCGCTCAAGGCCGAGAAGCGCATGATGCTCTCGTTCGACGAGTGGAACGTCTGGTACCAGTCCCGCGCCGCCTCGGTCCCGCCGGCCGGCGACGACTGGCCGGTCGCGCCGGTGCTGCTCGAGGACCGGTACTCCGCGATGGACGCCGTGGTCGTCGGCAACATGCTCATCACGCTGCTCCGGCACTCGGACCGCGTCACCTCGGCGGCCCAGGCGCAGCTGGTGAACGTGATCGCGCCGATCATGACCGAGCCCGGCGGCCGGGTCTGGAAGCAGACGATCTTCCACCCGTTCGCGCAGGCCGCCGCCCTGGCGCAGGGCTCCGTCCTGCGGGTCGCCCCGGTCTCCGAGACCTTCCCGACCGCGCAGCACGGCGACGTCCCGGCGGTCGACGCCGTCGCCACCTGGGACGAGGAGACCGGCACCGGGTCGCTGCTCGTGGTCAACCGGCACCCGGAGAACGCGCAGGAGCTGACGGTCGACCTGTCGCGTCTCGGTGACGTCCGCGTCGCCGCGGCCACCACGCTGCACCACGACGACCCGTTCGCCGTGAACACCGCCGACGCCCCCGACGAGGTGGCGCCCCGCGACCGGGACGACGTGACCCTGACGGACGGCACCCTGACGATGTCCCTCCCGGCCATCAGCTGGAGCACGGTGTCGCTCACCCGCGCCTGACCGGCACCCCCGGCGGCGTCCGGCTCCACCCGGGACCGCGCGCGCCGCCGAGGTCGTCACACGTGCGCGAGGTCGTCATGCAGGTATGACGACCTCGGCGGGCCTGCGCTGGCGCCCGTGGTCGGGTGAGCGCGCGGCCCGCGTGGATCGGACGCCGCGTCGCCGCCGGCCCGGTGTCCCAACCGGGTGGCGACGCCGCGTGCGTCCCCTCAGCGGGCGTCGGTGCCGGCTCCCCGGATCGCGGCCCTGCCGGCCTCGAGCCGCGCGACCGGAACCCGGAACGGCGAGCAGGACACGTAGTCCAGACCCACCGCGTCGAAGAACCGGATCGACTCCGGGTCACCTCCGTGCTCGCCGCACACCCCCACCGTGAGGTCCGGCCGCGTCGCGCGGCCCTCCTCGACGGCGATGCGGACGAGCCGACCGACTCCCTTCGTGTCGATGGTCTCGAACGGGGACTGGGTCAGCACCCCGTTCGCCAGGTACGTCGGGAAGAAGGCCCCCTCGACGTCGTCCCGGGAGAACCCCCAGGTGGTCTGCGTGAGGTCGTTGGTGCCGAACGAGAAGAACTGCGCGACCTCGGCGATCCGGTCGGCGGTCAGCGCCGCGCGGGGCAGCTCGATCATCACGCCCACCGGCAGGTCCAGCGGCACCCCGCGGGTCGCGCCGACCTCGGCCATGATCCGCAGCGCCTCGTCCCGCACCAGGTGCAGCTCCATCACCGAGCCGACCAGCGGCACCATGATCTCGGCGTGGGGGGTGCCGCCGGCGTCGAGCCGGTCCGCCACCGCCTCGCACACGGCCCGGATCTGCAGCGCGAACAGCCCGGGCACGACCAGGCCGAGCCGCACGCCGCGCAGCCCGAGCATCGGGTTCGCCTCGTGCATCCGCCGCACCGCCGCCAGCAGCCGCACGTCGTGCGGGTCCGCCTCCCCGCGCGCCTCCGCCAACGCCACCGCGACCGCGAGGTCGGTCAGGTCGGGCAGGAACTCGTGCAGCGGCGGGTCGATCAGCCGGATCGTCGTCGGCAGGCCGTCCATCTCGGCCAGCAGCGTGCCGAAGTCCGCGCGCTGCAGGGGGAGCAGCGCGTCGAGGGCCGCCTGCCGCTCGTCGTCGTCGTCCGCGAGCACGACGCGCTCGACGAGCACCCGGCGCTCGCCGAGGAACATGTGCTCGGTGCGGCACAGCCCGATGCCCTCGGCGCCGAGAGCGCGGGCGCGGCGCGCGTCGTCCGCGGTGTCCGCGTTGGCGTGCACCCGCAGCCGGCGCGTGTCGTCGGCGTGCGTGAGCAGCCGGTGCACGGCCTGCACCAGGTCGGCCGTCTGCTCGTCGTCGCCGGCCTGCGCCAGCGCCGCGTCGAGCCCGTCCTCCAGGTAGGTGCTGACCGGGGACGGCACCACGGGGACGGCGCCGAGCAGCACCTCGCCGGACGTGCCGTCGATGGCGATGACGTCGCCCTCCGCCACGGCGTGCCCCCCGACCTTGAGGGACCGCGCGGCGAGGTCGATGTCGAGCTCGTCGGCACCGACCACGCAGGTGCGGCCCATCCCGCGCGCGACCACGGCCGCGTGCGAGGTCTTGCCGCCGCGCGCGGTCAGCACGCCGACCGCGGCGATCATGCCGCCCAGGTCGTCCGGGTTGGTCTCCCGGCGCACCAGGACGACGTCCTGCCCGTCGGCCGCCCAGGCCTCGGCGGTCGCGGAGTCGAACACGGCCCGGCCGACGGCGGCCCCCGGGGAGGCCCCCATGCCCCGCGTCAGGAGGGTCCGTTCCGCCTGGGCGTCGAACCGGGGGAACATCAGCCGGGACAGCTCCTCGCCGCTGACGCGCGCCAGCGCCTCGTCCATCGTGATGAGGTGCTCGTCCACCAGCTGGGTGGCGATCCGGAACGCGGCTGGGGCGGTGCGCTTGCCGACCCGGGTCTGCAGCATCCAGAGCCTGCCGCGCTCGACGGTGAACTCGACGTCGCACAGGTCCCGGTAGTGCGTCTCCAGCCGGCGCATGGCCTGCTGCAGGTCGGCGTAGGCCCGCGGGTCGACCCGCTCCATCTCCGCCAGGCTCAGCGTGTTCCGGATCCCGGCGACGACGTCCTCGCCCTGCGCGTTCACCAGGTAGTCGCCGTAGTCGCCGGTCCGCCCCGTCGCGGGGTCCCGGGTGAACGCGACGCCGGTGCCGGACGTCGGCCCCAGGTTGCCGAACACCATGCTGACCACGTTGACCGCCGTGCCGAGGTCGTCGGGGATGCGCTCGCGGCGGCGGTAGAGCCGCGCGCGGTCGGTGTCCCACGACCGCAGGACGGCGACGACGGCGAGGTCGAGCTGCTCGCGCGGGTGCTGGGGGAACTCCCCGCCCGACCCGCTGCGCACGATCTCCTTGAAGACGCCGACCAGCGCGCGCAGGTCCTCGGCGTCCAGGTCGACGTCGTGCCGGACGCCCTTGGCCGCCTTCGCGTCGTCCAGGGCGTCCGAGAACAGCGCGCCGTCCAGGTCCAGCACGGTCTTCCCGAACATCTGGATCAGGCGGCGGTAGGAGTCCCACGCGAACCGCTCGTCGCCGGAGAACTCGGCGAGCCCGACGACGGACGCGTCGTTCAGCCCGACGTTGAGCACCGTCTCCATCATCCCGGGCATCGAGAACTTCGCGCCGGACCGCACCGACACCAGCAGCGGGTCGTGGAAGTCCCCGAGCCGGCGGCCGAGCGTGTCCTCGAGCTTGCGCAGCGCGGTCGTCACCTCGACCCGCAGCTCCGCGGGCAGGTGCCCGGTGCGCATGTAGGCGCGGCAGGCCTCGGTGGTGATGGTGAAGCCGGGCGGCACGGGCAGGCCGAGCCGGGTCATCTCGGCGAGGTTCGCACCCTTGCCGCCGAGCAGGTCCTTCTGGTCCTTCCCGCCCTCGGAGAAGTCCTGGACGTACCGCGCCACGTCAGCCTCCGCGTCCGACCGCCACGGCGCCGTTGCCGCGGCCCTCCCAGTGTCCCGCGCGGGACGGCGCTTGCCCAGCCCTGAATCGGGGCGCGGCCCGTCGGTGGTGGTCGGTAGGATGGCGGGACGCATCCCACCTCATGAAGGAGCGCGACGGCGCAAGCCGAGCACATGGCCGAGACCACACCCGACCGCAGCGGTCGTCCGCTCCCCGGCGCAGCCCGGGTCGAGCACCGGATCACGATCCCGTCCAGCGTGTCCATGGTCGAGCTCCTGGGTCTGAACGACCAGGTCCTGCGCACCATCGAGACCGGCTTCCGCACGGTGGACGTGCACGTGCGCGGCAACGAGATCACGCTGGCCGGCCCCGCCGGCGACGTGGCGCTCGTCGCGCGCCTGGTCGACGAGCTCGTCGAGATGGCCGTCGGCGGCACGCCGCTGACCCCCGACGTCGTCACCCGCTCCGTCGCCATGCTCACCGCCGGCACCGCCACGCGGCCCGCCGACGTGCTGACGATGAACGTCCTGTCCAGCCGCGGCCGCACCATCCGGGCCAAGACCGCGGGCCAGAAGGAGTACGTCGAGGCGATCGACCGCAACACGGTCACCTTCGGCATCGGGCCCGCGGGCACCGGCAAGACGTACCTCGCGATGGCCAAGGCCGTGCAGGCGCTGCAGGCGCGCCAGGTCAACCGCATCGTGCTGACGCGCCCGGCGGTCGAGGCGGGGGAGCGGCTCGGCTTCCTGCCCGGCTCCCTCAGCGAGAAGATCGACCCCTACCTGCGCCCGCTGTACGACGCGCTGCACGACATGGTCGACCCCGACTCGATCCCGCGGCTGATGGAGGCCGGGACGATCGAGGTCGCGCCGCTGGCCTACATGCGCGGCCGCACGCTGAACGACTCGTTCATCATCCTCGACGAGGCGCAGAACACCTCGGCCGAGCAGATGAAGATGTTCCTCACCCGCCTGGGCTTCGGGTCCAAGGTCGTGGTCACCGGCGACGTCACGCAGGTGGACCTGCCGTCGGGCACCACGTCCGGCCTGCGCGTGGTCGAGTCGATCCTCGCGGACGTCGACGACGTCGCGTTCTGCCGCCTGTCCTCCTCCGACGTCGTCCGCCACCGCCTGGTCGGCGACATCATCGACGCCTACGCACGCTGGGACCACACCGCAAAATGAACTCACCCCACGCGACCGCTCGCTGCGCTCACGCTCACGCGGGGGCCCCGAGATGAGCATCGAGGTCAACAACGAGTCCGGCCACGAGGTCGACGAGGCGGAGTTCGCCGCGCTGGCGCGCTTCGTCCTCGACCAGATGCACGTGCACCCGCAGACCGACCTGTCGATCATGTTCGTCGACACCGAGGTCATGACGGACCTGCACGTGAAGTGGATGGACGAGCCGGGACCCACCGACGTCCTGTCCTTCCCGATGGACGAGCTGCGCCCCGGCCGCGCCGACGACCCGACGCCCGCCGGGCTGCTCGGCGACGTCGTGCTGTGCCCGGACGTCGCCGTGGAGCAGGCCCGCACCGCCGGGCACTCCGCGGTCGAGGAGATGCTGCTCCTCACCACGCACGGGATCCTGCACCTGCTGGGCTACGACCACGCGGAGCCGGAGGAGGAGAAGGAGATGTTCGGCCTGCAGCGCCAGCTGCTGCTGACCTTCCTCGCCGGCCGATGAACGAGGTGCCCGTCGCGCTGCTCGCGACGCTGACGCTCGTCGCCGTGCTGCTGGCGGCGGCGCTGTCGGCGGGCGAGGCCGCGGTGGTGCGCATCGGCCGCACGGCCGTCGCCGACCTGCTCGCCGCCCGGCACCCGGCCGCCGAGCGCGTGCAGCGGCTCACCGACGACCGCGCGGCCGTCGCCGGGGCCGCCGCGGTGCTGCGGCTGCTCTGCGAGATGCTGGCCGCCGTCTGCCTGACCCTCGCGATCGCCGCGTCCGACCTGACGTGGTCCGTCGAGCTGATCATCGCCGTGGCGACCTGCGCGTTCCTCACCGTGGTGCTCGCCCGGCTGAGCCCGCGCTCGCTCGGGCACCGCTACCCGCGCCAGGTGCTGACCGCGACGTCGCGGCTGCTGCTGGTCGTCCGGGCGGTCGCCGCGCCGCTGGTCCGGATCGCCCCGTCGGCCGGCGGCGACCTCGACGAGCACGAGCTGCGGGAGATGGTGGAGCGCGCCGGCGAGGCGGGCGTCGACCTGGACGAGCGGGCGATGGTCCGCTCGGTGCTCGGCCTGGGGGACACGCTGACCCGCGAGGTGATGGTGCCGCGCACCGACATGGTCACGACCGTGGAGTCGACGCCGCTGCGCAAGGTGCTGTCGCTGCTGCTGCGGTCCGGCTACTCCCGCGTGCCGGTGGTCGGCGAGCAGGTGGACGACCTGCGCGGCGTGCTCTACCTGAAGGACCTGGTCCGGCGGATGCAGGACGACCCGGGCTCGGCCGAGGCGCCCGCCGGGTCGCTGGTCCGGCCCGCGGTGTTCGTGCCGGAGTCCAAGCCGGTCGACGAGCTGCTGCGCGAGCTGCAGGCCGGCGCCTCGCACATCGCCATGGTGGTGGACGAGTACGGCGGCATCGCCGGGCTGGTCACCATCGAGGACGCGCTGGAGGAGATCGTCGGCGAGCTCACCGACGAGCACGACCCGTCCGCCCCGCAGGTCGAGGACCTCGGCGGCGGCACCTACCTGGTGCCGGCGCGGCTGGGCAAGGACGAGCTCGGCGAGCTGTTCGGCCTCGAGGTGGACGACGACGACGTCGACACCGCGGGCGGGCTGCTGGCCAAGGCGCTCGGCAAGGTGCCCATCCCCGGTTCCGCGGGGGAGGTGCACGGCCTGCGCCTGGTGGCCCAGGGCACCGAGGGGCGGCGCAAGCGCGTCGCCCGGGTGCTGGTGTCGCGCGCGCCCGAGCCCGACCCGGAGCCGCAGCCCCGCGAGGACCGCGAGCCGCGTGACGGCCGCGAGCCCCGTGACCCGCACGACCGGCCGGCGCGCGTCGCCGCCGAGAACCGACCCGACCAGTGACGGAGACCCCCGTGACCCACCGCTCCGGATTCGCCTGCCTCGTGGGTCGGCCCAACGCCGGCAAGTCCACGCTGACCAACGCCCTCGTCGGCACCAAGGTGGCGATCACGTCCGGGCGCCCCCAGACCACCCGGCACACCGTGCGCGGCATCGTGCACCGTCCCGACGCCCAGCTGGTGCTGGTCGACACCCCGGGCCTGCACCGCCCGCGGACGCTGCTGGGCGAGCGGCTGAACGCGCTGGTGCGGGACACGCTCAGCGAGGTGGACGTGGTCGGGTTCTGCCTGCCGTCGGACCAGAAGGTCGGTCCCGGCGACCGGTTCATCGCCGAGCAGCTGGCCCAGCTCGGCCGGCGCACGCCCGTCGTGGCGCTGGCCACGAAGGCCGACCTGGTCGGCAAGCAGCGGCTCGCGGAGCACCTGCTGGCGGTCTCCGAGCTCGGCGAGTGGGCCGACATCGTCCCGGTCTCCGCGGAGTCCGGGTACCAGGTGCCGACGGTCGAGGAGGTGCTCATCTCGCACCTGCCCGAGGGCCCCGCGCTGTACCCGGAGGGGGAGCTGACCGACGAGCCCGAGGCCGTCATGGTCGCCGAGCTGGTCCGCGAGGCCGCGCTCGAGGGCGTCCGCGACGAGCTGCCGCACTCCCTGGCCGTCGTCGTGGACGAGATCGTGCCCCGCGACACCGCGGAGGGCGAGACGCCGCTGCTCGACGTGCGGGTCAACCTCTACGTCGAGCGGGACAGCCAGAAGGCCATCATCATCGGCAAGGGCGGCTCCCGGCTGCGCGAGGTCGGCACCCGCGCCCGGCACGGCATCGAGGCGCTGCTCGGCTCGCGCGTCTACCTGGACCTGCACGTGAAGGTCGCCAAGGACTGGCAGCGCGACCCCAAGCAGCTCGGGCGGCTGGGGTTCTGAGCACGACCACCACGCGGGACGGGCACCAGGTCCCGGAGCGGGACAACCGCGTCCGCGATAATCGCGACGTGCGCTACCGGGTCGCCGCGGGAACGGTGGTGGGGGCGATCGTCCTCGCCGTCCTCGGAGCGCTCATGGGGCCCCAGTGGACGCCCGTGCCGATGACGGACCCGCTGACGGTGCAGTCGGCGTCGACGGCGATCCCGGGCGCACCCCGGATCGGTTCGTACCCGGTCAGCAGCACGGTCGTCCGGGTGCCGCTCGACGGCGCCGACGTGGCGGCCCGGCTGCTGATGCCGGTGGGCGTCGCGGGCGACGTCCCGGCGGTGCTGTTCGTGCACGGCGCGGGCACCGGTCTGTACGCCGACGCGTTCGTCGACCAGGCCCGGGATCTGGCCGAGGCCGGTGTCGCGACGCTCGTGCCGGACAAGCGGCTGGACACCTACACGGTGCGGCACCGCGACTACCTGCAGATGGCCGAGGACTACGGGCAGTCGTTCGACCTGCTGCGCGGCGTCCCCGGCGTCGACCCGGACCGCGTCGGCGTGTACGCCGAGAGCGAGGGTGCGTGGATCGCACCCGTCATGGCCGCGGAGGACCCGGACGTCGCGTTCGTGGTGCTGGTGTCGGCGCCGGTCGTGCCGCCCCGGCAGCAGGCGGCGTTCGCCGTCGACTCCTACCTGCGCAACACGGACGTGCCGCAGCAGGTGTTCCGCGCCATCCCGCGGGCGGTCGGCATGTCCCTGCCCGGCGGCGGGTTCGAGTACGCCGACTTCGACGTCTCCCCGTACCAGCGGAGGATGACCCAGCCGCTGCTGGTGGCCTACGGCACCGCCGACGCCTCGATGCCCACCGTGCAGGGTGCCGAGCAGATCATCCGGGACGCCGCCATCGCCGGGAACGGCGACTACACCATCCGGTACTACCGGGGCGCCGACCACGGGATCAAGGTGGACGGTGCGGTGTCCCCGGCGTTCCTGCGCGACCTCACCGGCTGGGTGCAGGGGCTGCCGGAGACCCGCTCGGCGTGGCCGCGGATCGCGGGGGACCAGCCCGAGCAGCTGTACTGGGCCGCGCCGGTGCCGCAGCCGGGCTGGCTCGGCGACGGCGACGTCCTGGTGTTCCTCGTGGTCGGGGCGGTGGGCGTGATCGTGCTGCTGCCCGCCGGCCGGCTGGTGCTGGTGGGGGTCCGTCGCGTGCGGGGCCGCGAGCCCGCGCACGGCCGCGACCCGGTGGTGGCGCGCCGGCTGGCCCTGCTGTCGCTCGCGTCCGTCGGCACCGTCGGGGCGCTGGTCTGGTACCTGGTCGCGGTGGCCCGGCTCGCGCTGGGCTACGAGCGCAACGGCTGGGTGGTGCAGGGCGGCTGGATCGCGGTCCGCCTGCTGGGGCTGGCGGCGGTGCTCGCGGCCGCGGCCCTGGTGCAGCGGCTCCGGCAGCTGCGGCACGCGGGGCAGCCGCTCGCCCACGGCGTCGTGGGGCACGCCGTGCTGTGGGGGACCTGCGCGGCATGCGCGGCGCTGCTCGTGGTGCTCGCCTACTGGGGCGTCTACCAGCTCGGCATCTAGGCCGACCGGCGTGCCGCACCGGGCGCGCCGGATGACGCGTCCCCAGACCGCGACCACCTGCGCGGGCGGCGCCCGTGGCGCCTCCTACAATCGTCCGCGTCCCCCTCTGCCGGTTCCGCCGTCCCCACCCGGGTGCGCGTGGGTGCGCCCGCACCAGGCACGATGGGTACCCGACGCCGACGAGAGGAACCAAGGTGCGCACGACGTGGGGATCGGCGACCGACCGGGGACGGGTGCGCGCGCTCAACGAGGACGCGCTGCTGGCCCACCCGCCGGTGTTCCTGGTGGCCGACGGCATGGGCGGGCACGAGGCGGGCGACGTCGCCAGCCGGCTGGCCGTCGAGGAGTTCGCCGGGCTGACCGGCCAGGCCGTGGTCGACCCGTCCGACCTGCACGCGTGCTTCCGTCGCGCCGCGCAGCGGATCCGGGCCGCCTTCGAGCGCAAGGAGGGCGGCACGACGGTCGCCGGGGTCGCCCTGGGGGAGCACGACGGCGTCGCGCACTGGCTGGTGTTCAACGTGGGGGACTCGCGCGTCTACCGCTGGCAGGACGGCGAGCTCGCGCAGCTGACCGTCGACCACTCGGTGGTGCAGGAGCTGGTCGACTCCGGCACCCTCACGCGGGACGCCGCCGAGCAGCACCCGGAGCGGCACGTGCTGACCCGCGCGCTGGGCACCGGGGTGGACCCCGAGCCCGACTACTGGATGCTGCCCGCCCGCCCGGGAGACCGGCTGCTGGTGTGCTCCGACGGCGTGACCGGCGAGCTCGCCCCCGCGGACGTCGCCGACGTGCTGGCGCGGACCGCCGGCAGCGGGGCGGCCGCCGCGGAGCTGGTCCGCCGGGCCGTCGAGGCCGGGGGCAGGGACAACGCCACCGCGGTCGTCGTGGACGTCGAACCCGACCCGGAAGTTTCACCCGGATGGCTTGCGTTCGGCACCGAGCCTGCCGATAGGACTTGGGACGAGACGGTCGACGGGGCCACCATCCCTCGACCCCGTAGCCAACAGGAGGACCCGCGGTGATCGTGCCGGAGTACACCCCCGGCGACTGGTACGCCGTCGTCGCCAACGGCGTCGTGCTGCTGCTCGCGCCCACGACCCCGCCCGAGGTCGTCCGCGACGTCTGGGCCAGCGCGCCCGAGCGCGGCGCCGGCCTCGGTGCGCAGCTCGACGCCCTCGTCCGCCACGGCATCGGCGGGCTGCACCCGTTCGCGGCCGTGGACCTGACCGCCGGCCAGGTGCAGACCGCGCTGCGCGGCGACGTCGAGGTCGAGGTCGTGCGCGGTACCCGCGCCGAGGTCCTCACCGCGCCGCAGGTCGTGTCCTGGTCCGAGCGCTCGGTCGGGTCGGCGGAGGAGGTCACGATCCGCGTCTCCGGCGCGAGCCGGGGCGGAGCCCTGCCCATCGTCAGCGGCGTGGTCCGCGCGTCCCGCGTGCGGGTGCGCCTGACGGGCGCCGAGGTGACCGCCGAGGCCGCGGCTCCCGCGGCGTCCGCGCCCGTCGTGCTGCCCGCCGCCCCGACCGCGGTGGCCGGGTCCCCGCGGGGGACCGAGGCGCCCGAGCCCGCTGCGCCCTCAGCGCCCGCTGCGCAGAGCGAGCCCGCCGCGGCGCTCCCGGTGGCCGAGGCGGACGAGCCCCTCGGCACCGAGGTCGTCGAGGGCGGCACCGTCCCCGCCGAGGTCGTCGAGGGCGAGCTCGTGGAGGCCGAGGTGGTCGAGGAGACCGCCGCGCCCGCCGAGGACCGGCCTGCCGCGGACCAGCCCGTGGAGGTGCCCGCCGAGGTCGTCGAGCACGACGACGCGGCGCCCGAGCCCGCGCCGGCCCCGGCGCCCCGGCCCGCGTTCCCCGCGCCGGCGCCGACGCTGCCCGGTGTCCCCGAGGCGACCGACGTGCCCGCCGCGCGCGAGCCGTTCGTCCCGCCGGCCCCGCCCGCCCCGGCGCTGCCGGGCCCGGCGTCCGCCGACGACCACGACGGGCTCACCATCCTCAGCGGCGAGCTCGCCTCCATCCGCCAGCACCTGCCGTCCTGGGCCGTGTCCCAGACCGGCGACTGGCCGTCCGGCCCCGTCCTGCCCATGCCCGCGCCGGCGCCCGGGCCGTTGGGCGCCACCCCGCTGGCCGCGGGCCCGGTGCCGAGCGCCGGGACGACGCACGCCCCGGTGCCGCGCCTCGCGCTGTCCACCGGTGCGTCGGTCCCGGTCGACGGCGTCGTGCTGATCGGCCGCGCCCCGCAGGCCGACCGCGCGCCCGACGGCGCCGAGACGCGCCTCGTGACCGTGCCGAGCCCCGAGCAGGACATCTCGCGCACGCACGCCGAGGTGCGCCTGGAGCTGGGCCGCGTGCTGGTCACGGACCTGTACTCGACCAACGGCATCACCGTCGCCGGCGGCGGTCTGCCGCCGCGGCGCATCACCGCCGGCGAGCCCGTCGCGGTGACCGAGGGGGACGTCGTGGACCTGGGCGACGGCGTGACGTTCACCGTGGAGCCCGGTTCGTGAGTCGTCGACGTGAGGCCTCGCAGCCGCCGCACCTGCCCGGGTACACGGTGCAGCGGCTGCTGGGTGCGGGGGGATCCGCGGACGTGTTCCTGTACGAGCAGGAGCTGCCGCGGCGCAAGGTGGCCGTCAAGGTGCTGCTCGGCGGCGTCGACGCCGACACGCGCGACGCGTTCGCGCGCGAGGCGGACCTGACGGCACGGCTGTCGCACCACCCGTCGATCGTGACGGTCTACCAGGCGGGCCTGGCGTCCGACGGCCGCCCGTTCCTGGTGATGGAGTACTGCTCGCGGCCCGGCCTCGGGCAGCGGTACCGCGCCGAGCGGTTCGAGGTCGCCGAGGTGCTCGAGCTCGGCGTCCGGCTCGCCTCCGCGGTCGAGACCGCGCACCGCGCGGGCATCCTGCACCGGGACATCAAGCCCGGCAACGTGCTGACCAACGACTTCGGGCGCCCGGTGCTGACCGACTTCGGCATCGCGTCCACCGTCGACGCCGGCGGCCCCGCCGTCGGCATGTCCATCCCGTGGGCCGCGCCCGAGCTGCTGGCGGCCCAGCCGCACGGCGACGCGCGGTCCGACGTCTACTCGCTGGCGGCGACGCTGTTCTCCGCGCTGGCCGGTCGCTCGCCGTTCGAGCGCCCGGGCGGCGGCAACGAGGCGGCCGACCTGGTCGGGCGGATCGAGCGCGGCGCGCCCGTCCCGTTCAGCCGGGACGACGTGCCGGACCGGCTGCGCACCGTGCTCGCCCGCGCGATGGCCCGGGAGCCGCAGCAGCGGCACCCGCGCGCCGTCGACCTGGCGCAGGACCTCCGGGCGGTGCAGGCCGACCTCGGGCTGCCCGTCACCGCGCTCGACGTGGACGACGACCCGGCGCTGGTGGCCCCCGGTACCGCCGCTGCCGCCGGTGCGGCTGCCGGCGCGCCCGCGGACGCCACGCGCGTCCGGTCCGTCGTCGAGATCGCGCCCGGGCCCGCCGCGCCGCCTGCTCGCGCGACCGTCCCGGTCGGCCCGCCCCTCGACATCGGCTCCGGGCCCGAGGCGACCCGGCTGCGCCCCGTCGTGACGGTCCGCGCCGACGAGGCGCCCGCCGTGGCCGCGGCAGCCGACCTGGCCGGCGCCGCCGACGCTCCGCCCGTGCTGCACGAGGTCAGCCCGGGTGCTCCCGCGCGGGCGCGCACGGGACGGGTGCTCGCCGCCGTCGGCTCGGTGCTGGCCATCGTGGTGGCCGTCGTCGCCGTGGTGCTGCTGGCCGGACGGCCCGAGCAGACGCCGGCGCCGGGCGACGGCACCGAGTTCCCCGGTCCCGCGGGCACCGTCGCCGCGACCGTGCCGGCCCCCACCAACCTGTTCGGCAACCGGCAGGACGACGGCTCCGTGGAGTTCACCTGGACCAACCCCGACGAGCAGGAGGGCGACCAGTACCTGTGGGGCGTCCGGGCCGCCACGGGTGAGCCGCAGCTGCAGCTCGTCCAGGAGCAGCGGGTCGTCGTGCCCGCCGCCGAGGCCGGCACGGGCGAGCTCTGCATCGAGGTCTCCGTGGTCCGCGCCGACCGGCGCGCCTCCGCGGTGCCCGCCGAGGGGTGCGTCCCGTGAAGGTGACCTGGAACCGGCGCCGCGTCGCCTCGACCGCGGCGGTCGTCACCGTGCCCGCCGTGATCGCGACGCTCGCCCTGGTCAACCCCGGGTTCCCGCTCGCGCAGGTCGACCTGAACGACGGCGCCGTGTGGCTCACGTCGACCAGCACGCTGCAGGTCGGCCGGTACAACGCCCAGGTCGAGGAGCTCAACGCCGGGCTCGTCGCCACCAGCACCGAGTTCGACGTGCTGCAGGACGCGGGCGACGTCCTGATCGTCGAGGCCGGCACCGTCACGGTCGTCGACCCGGCGGGCGTCACCGCGGCCGCGCAGGTCGCCGTGCCGGCCGGTGCCCAGGTGTCGATGGCCGGCGGCACCGTCGCCGTGATGGACACCGAGGGCCAGGCGTGGGTGCGCGACTTCGACGACCTCCCGCTGCTGCAGGTCACCAGCGACGAGCCGGACGCCGACGTGGGTCCGGGCGGCCTGGTGGTCGCCTCCGTCACCGGCGACGCGTTCGCCGTCGCGGCGGAGACCGGCGAGGTCACGCGCCTCACGCCGAACCCGGGCGGTCCGGCGTCCGCGGCGGAGGGCACCGCCCTCGACGGTCCGGTGGACGCGCTGACCGCGGTCGGCGACGTGCCCGTGGGCCTGGACGGCGACACCGTCCGCACCCCGGGCGGGTCCAGCAGCCTGGGCATCGGCCAGCCCGTGCTCCAGCAGCCCGGCCCGACCGCGAGCACCGCCCTGGTCGCCGGCAGCACCGGCCTGGTCGAGGTCGCGCTGTCCTCCGGCCAGGTCGCCGCCGAGCACGAGGCCGGCGGTGGCGGCACCCCCGCCGCGCCGGTCCGCGTCGGGTCCTGCGCGCACGCGGCGTGGCCCACGGCCGCCCGGAACTACCTGGAGCTGTGCGCCGACGCCGAGCCGCGGGTGCTCGACCTCGACGGCGTGACCAGCGCCGACCGCCTCGTCTTCCGGGTCAACCGCCAGGTCGTCGCGCTGAACGAGACCGTCGACGGCCGGCTGTGGCTGCCGCTCGAGGACACGGAGGTGCGCGAGCCGGACTGGACGGACGTCGTCCCGGAGGAGAAGCCCGAGGACGAGACCGACCAGGCGGAGGGCGACCGCACCACGCAGCAGCTGGTCCCGGAGTGCTCGCCGACGTCGGCCGCGCCCAGCGCCGTGGACGACGCGTTCGGCGTCCGTGCCGGCCGCACGACGATCCTGCCGGTGATCGACAACGACACCTCCTCCGACTGCGGCATCCTCGTGCTCGGCGAGGTCGACCCGCTGCCCGCCGAGTTCGGCACGATGCAGCAGGTCTACGGCGGGCGCGCCCTGCAGATCACGGTGCCCGCGGGCGCCGCAGGCACGGTCACGTTCGCGTACTCGATCAACGACGGCCGCGGCGCCACCGCCCCGTCCACCGCCCAGGTCACGCTGACCGTCCGCGACCCCGGGCAGGACGAGCCGCCGGTCCAGGACCGGACCGGCGAGATCCGGGTCGAGCAGGGCGCCACGGCCACGTACCCCGTGCTCGCCGACTTCTCCGACCCCGACGGCGACCCCCTCACCCTGGTGGCGGCCGGTGCCGAGTCCGGCACGGCCCGGTTCCGGCAGGACGGGACGCTCACCTACGTCGCGGACGGCGGCACCCTCGGCCGCACGGTCGTGCACGTCGTCGTGTCGGACGGCGTCTCGACCACGGAGGGCACCGTCGACGTCGACGTGCGCGCCGTCGGCACGCTCGACCTGCAGATCGACCCCGTGCACGCGGTCACCTACGTCGACCAGGACGTCGTGGTCCGCCCGCTCGACGCCGTGCGGTCCTTCGGGGCGGAGCGACCCCGGCTGGCCGGCGTCGAGGACCTGGCGGGCACGACCCTGACGCCCGACCTGGAGGCCGGGACGTTCACGTTCCGGGCGCCGCAGGCCGGCACGTTCTACGTCACCTTCACGATCAGCGCCGCGCCGCAGCAGGCCGTCGGCGTCGCGCGCATCGACGTGCGGGAGCGCCCGGACACCCCCGAGCCGCCGATCGCCGTGCAGGACCGTGCCTGGCTGCCGGCCGGTGGCGAGACCACCGTGAACCCGCTGGCCAACGACACCGACCCCGCCGGCGGCGTCCTGGTGCTGCAGAGCGTCGACGCGCCCGACGGGCTGCGCGTCGCCGTCCGGCAGCGCGAGCTGGTCACCATCTCCGCGGTCGGTGCGCTCACCGAGCCCGTCACCCTGCAGTACGTGGTGTCCAACGGGACCGCGTCCGCCACCGGCGAGATCCTCGTGTCGCCCGTCCCGGCGTCGGCGACCTCCCAGCCGCCCGTCGTGCCGAACGCGACCGCCGACGTGCGCACGGGCGGCGTCGTGACCGTCCCCGTGCTGGCCGAGGCCTACGACCCCGACGGCGACGAGATCACCCTGAAGACCGAGTTCGCCGAGCCGCTCGGCGACGGCCAGGGCCTGCTGTTCGTGTCCGGCGAGAACCTCCGGTACCAGGCGCCCTCCGAGGCGATGACCGTGCACGCGACGTTCGTGGTGCAGGACGCCACCGGCAACGAGACCGCGGCCACGCTGACGGTCCGGGTGCACGAGTCCGACCCCGAGACCAAGGCGCCGCCGCGGCCGCAGGCGCTCACCGCCCGGGTGTTCGCCGGCGAGACCGTGCGCATCCCGGTGCCGCTGGTCGGCATCGACTCCGACGGCGACGGCATCACCCTGCTCGGCGTCGCGTCCGCCGGCACCAAGGGCCGGGTCGTCACCGTCGGCGCCGACTACCTCGAGTACGAGGCGCTGCCCGGCGAGGCCGGCACCGACACCTTCAGCTACGCGGTGGAGGACTGGACGGGGCAGCGCGCCGTCGCGGCCGTCCGCGTCGGCATCGCCGCCCGGCCCGGGGACAGCAACCGCGTCGTCGCGCGCGACGACTCCGTCACCCTGCGCCCCGGTCAGGCCGTGGAGGTCCGGGTCCTGGAGAACGACACCGACGTCTCCGGCGGCGACCTGACGCTGCAGGACGACCTCGAGGTCGACCCCGGCATCACCGCGTCCGTCCTGGGCAGCCGGGTGCTCGTGGAGGGCGACCAGGCCGGCGTGCACAACATCGGCTACACCGCCACGAACGACGTCGGCGGCCGGGCCAGCGCCACGCTCGCCGTGACCGTCGACCCCCAGGCCCCGGTGCTCGCGCCCATCCCGCGCGACGTCGTGGTGCCGCCGGTCGACACCGTGGGCCGGACCAGCGTGGACGTCGACGTGCTCGCCGTGGCCCAGAACCCGAGCGGTCCGATCAGCGACCTGCAGGTCTCCGTGCCCAGCAGCGCCGCCGACGTGGCGACGGTCCGCGGCGACGGCACCGTCACCGTCACGCTGGCCGAGACCGCCCAGACCATCCCGTACGTGCTGACCAACACCAGCGTCGAGGGCGTGCGCGCGTACGCCTTCATCTCGGTCCCCGCGCTCGGCTTCTTCCCGCCGACCGCCCGGCCGCGGGCGCCCGAGCTCCGCGTCGCCGGCGGCGAGACCCTGACCATCCCGCTCGGCGAGCAGGTCCAGGTCGCGCCGGGCCGCACCGCGCAGGTGGCCGACCCGGCGGCCGTCACCGCGACCCGGTCCGACGGCGGCCCGCTGGTCGCCGACTCCACGACCGTGCAGTTCACCCCGGCCGCCGGCTACGTCGGCCCGGCCTCCATCACCGTCCCGGTCACCGACCGGACCGGCGCGGGGGACACCTCCGCCCGCACCTCGGTGATCACGCTGCCGATCACGGTGTTCACCCTGGACGACTACCCGCCGACGTTCGTGCCGTCCACGCTCGAGGTCGGCCCCGGCGAGGCGCCGCGGACCGTCGACCTGCTGGCGTTCACGCAGGGTGTCGACGGCGCGTCCGGCGCCGAGACCTTCACCTACCGGCTCGCCGCGGCGGTCCCGGCCGGGTTCTCGGCGACGCTCGACGGCACCCGGCTCAGCGTCTCCTCCGACGTCGGCACCCCCAAGGGCACCCGCGGCACCCTGCAGCTCGAGCTCGGCTACGGCCGGGCGGGGTCCATGGACGTGCAGGTGGACGTGCGGACCATCGCGAGCACCCGCCGCACGGCGACCGTGCCCGACCGCGTGATCACCGACGCGGTGCAGGGCCAGCAGTCCGTCGTGGACGTCCTGAGCGGCGCGTACAACCCGTTCCCGGACCAGCCGCTGCGGATCGTCGGCGTGACCGTCGAGACCCCGGGCACCGGCACCGCCAGCGCGTCCGGCACCGACGTGGTCGTGCGCCCGACAGCCGACCTGGTGGGTCAGATGGTCGTCCGCGTGCGCGTCCGGGACGCCACCGACGACAGCGCCCGCGAGGTCGCCGCGAGCATCACCCTGCGCGTGCGGGGCAAGCCCGCCGCGCCGGCCGCGCCGCGCGTGGGCGAGGTGCGGGACTCGACCGTCGTGCTGACCTGGACCGCGCCGGACAACCGTGGCGAGCCGATCACGGGGTACGAGGTCGTCGCCAGCGGCGGCCGGACGTACAGCTGCGCCAGCACCACGTGCACGATCGACGGGCTGACCAACAACACCGAGTACACGTTCACCGTCGCCGCGCGGAACGCGGTCGGGCTGTCCGACCCGAGCCCGGCCTCCGCCTCGGCACGTCCGGACGCCGTGCCGGGGACACCGGCCCCGCCCGTGTGGGACGGGTTCGGCGACGGCGAGCTCACCGCCCGGTGGAGCGCCCCGGAGACGACCGGGTCGCCCGTGTCGTCGTACACGCTGACGATCTCGCCGGCCCCGTCCGGTGGTGCCGCCACCGTGACGACCTCGGGCACGTCGTACACGTTCCGCGGGCTGGCCAACGGCACGGCGTACTCGGTGCAGGTGCGCGCGCACAACCGCGCACCCGAGCCGAGCGCGTTCAGCGCGCCGTCGGCGACGGAGGTGCCGGCCGCCCGTCCGGGTGTCCCGGCGGTCCGTGCCCAGTCGGTGGCCTCGAACGAGGGCCGGCAGATCGACGTCGCCTGGGACCCGCCGGCGGCGAACGGCGACCCGGTCAAGGAGTACCGGCTGGTCATCACCGGCGGCCCCGGCGCCGGTGACTTCACCTGGGGCGCCGACCGGCTGGGCTACTCGCTCACCGGCGCCCAGAACGGCACCGAGTACACCTTCCAGCTCTCGGCGCGGAACAAGGCCGGGTGGTCGGACGCCGGGGTCACGCGCGCGATCGCGTTCGGGGTGCCGAGCACGCCGGGCGCGCCCCGGTTCACCGGGTCGTCCGGCGACGCCGACCCCGGCAACGGGTGGTTCGCCGTCGAGTGGGACCGCGTGGACGGCAACGGCTCGCCCGTCACCGACTACCAGATCAGCACCTCGGCCGGCTCCGTGCAGCGCACGGGCGACCGGTCCGCGCGGATCACCGGCCTGCCGGCAGGTGCGCGGGTCTCGGTGTCGGTGCAGGCGTGCAACCTGCGCGGCTGCGGCGCGGTGGGCCCCGCCTACACGACCACCCCCGACCAGGTCCGGACCCGTCCGGCCGCCCCGACCGGGCTGCAGATCACGCCGACGTCGCCCGGTGCGGACAACCGCCCGGCCGAGGCCGTGCTCTCGTGGGCCGCGCCGAGCGACACCGGCGGCGGCGCGCTCGGGCAGTACGAGTACCAGCTGAGCGGCTGGGACTGGCGGCCGGCCCAGGGCTCGGTCGCCGGCACCACCGCCACCGTCGGGTTGTCGGGCAACCGCGACAGCGGCACGTGGGTGACCCTCCGGGTCCGGGTGCAGACCGACGCGGGCTGGAGCTCCTGGGCCGAGCACTCGGTGCAGATCACCTGGACCGAGCCCCAGCCCGAGCCGCCCCCCGTGGTTCCCACCCCTCCGGTGGAGCCGCCCGAAGGCTCGCCCTGACGACCCGCCTGCCGATGGGGTCACCGACACCTGCATCGCCGCGCACCACCCGCACCTGCACCACCCGCGATCCTCGACTGGAGACGAACCCCCGATGACCCCCGAGCAGTCCGCCTGGTTCGCCGAGACGTTCACGAGCCTGGTGGGGAACGTCTCCCGCGCGGTGCTGGGCGCCGACCGCGCGGTGCGCCTGGTGCTGACGGCGATGGTGGCCGAGGGCCACGTGCTGCTGGAGGACGCACCCGGCACGGGCAAGACGTCCCTCGCCAAGGCGATCGCGGCGTCCGTGCAGGGCACGCACCAGCGCATCCAGTTCACGCCCGACCTGCTGCCCAGCGACGTCACCGGCGTGACGATCTGGGACCAGGGCGCGCGGACGTTCCAGTTCCACCCGGGCCCGGTGTTCACCTCCGTGCTGCTCGCGGACGAGATCAACCGCGCCTCGCCCAAGACGCAGTCGGCGCTGCTCGAGGTCATGGAGGAGGGGCACGTCACGGTCGACCGCGACACCCACCCCGTGGGCCGGCCGTTCGTCGTGATCGCGACCCAGAACCCGATCGAGCAGGCCGGTACCTACCGGCTGCCGGAGGCGCAGCTGGACCGGTTCCTGGTCCGCACGTCGCTGGGCTACCCCGACCGCACGGCGACCGTGGAGATCCTCTCGGGCAACCGGGACCGCACCCGCGTGCTGGAGGCGGTCGTGACGACGGCGGGCGTCGTCGAGATGGCCGAGCTCGCGCAGACGGTGCACTGCGACGGCTCGGTGCTGGACTACGTCGCGCGCCTGATCGAGGGCACCCGCGAGGACCCGCAGACCGCGCTGGGCGCGAGCGTCCGCGGTGGTCTCGCGCTGGTCCGCTGCGCGCGCGTGCAGGCGGCCGCGGCCGGTCGCGCGTACGTGATCCCGGACGACATCAAGGAGCTGGCCGTCCCGGTGCTCGCTCACCGGCTCGTGCTGGACCCGGAGGCGGACTTCCTCGGCGCCACGACCACGCAGGTCGTCGAGCGCGTGCTGTCCGCGACCCCGCCGCCGGTGGCGCGCGCGTGAGCAGGGTCCACGTGGGGGTGCACCGGCGGGGCGCGGCGTGAGGCGGTCGCGGACCCGGCTGTCCGGGATCGGCTGGGGCGCGGGGCTGCTGGGCCTGGTCGCCGCCGTCGCCGGCGTGCTGCTCGGCTGGGTCGAGCTCGCCTCGGCCGGTGCCGTCGGCGTCGTCGCCGTGCTCGTGGCCGTCGCCATGACCTGGGGCCGGCTGCCGCAGGCCGTCCGCCTGGACCTCGCCGACCGCCGCGTGCGGGTCGGGGAGCGGGCGTTCGGCGGCGTCGTCGTGTCCGCGCCCGGTACCCGGCGCACCCGCGCGGTGCGGCTCGAGCTGCAGGTCGGCGCCGGGCGTGCCGAGCTCGAGGTGCCCGCGCTCGCCCCGGGCGAGGAGCACGAGGAGCTGTTCGCCGTCCCCACGGACCGCCGTGCCGTGGTCACGGTCGGACCGGTGCGCGCCGTGCGCGGCGACCCGCTCGGGCTCGCGGTGCGGCACGCGGTGACGACCGGATCGGAGGAGCTGTACGTGCACCCGCGCGTCGTCATGCTGACGGGGGCCAACGCCGGCCTGCTGCGGGACCTCGAGGGCGGCTCCACCCGCGACCTGTCCGACATGGATCTCGCGTTCCACGCGCTGCGCGACTACGTGGTCGGTGACGACCGGCGCTCGATCCACTGGAAGTCCACCGCCCGCCGTGGGCAGCTGACCGTGAAGCAGTACGAGGACACCCGGCGCACCCAGACCGCCGTCGCGCTCGCCACCGACGCCCGCGACTACAAGCACGGCCACGACGACGCCGAGCTCGAGCTCGCGGTGAGCGTCGTCGCGTCGCTCGGGGTCCAGGTCCTGGCCGAGGAGCACCCGCTCGAGGTGCTCGCCGGCTCCGGCCGGGTGCGGACCACCGCGCGCCGCCCGTTCCTCGACGACTGCTCCGGCATCGTCTGCGGCCCGGACGGGACCGCGTCCACGCTGCTCGGCCGCCGGATCGCCCGCGAGGCGCCCGACGTGACGCTCGCGTTCCTGGTCACCGGTTCCGTGGTCCCGGACGCCGACCTGCGTGCCGCCGCGCGGCACGTGCCCGAGGGGACCCGCACGCTCGTGGTCAGCTGCGTTCCCGGCGTGGAGGTCGAGGTCCGCACGCAGCGCGGTCTCAGCCTGGTGCGCCTGGGCGCCCTCGACGACCTGCCGCGCGCGCTGCGACTGGCGGCCGCCTCATGACCACCACGACCGCGCCGGCGACCCCCGCGCCGCCGGCCACCGCTCCCGCCCCGCCCGCGCCGCCGTCCGGCCCCACGCGCCGCACGGGGGGCTCCGGGCGCCCGGCGCCCGCCGACCGCGCCCCCCGCGGGATCCCGCGCGGCCTGCTGGGCGTCGTCGACGTGCTCGTGCTGGCCGGTGCGGTGCTCGCCGCCCTCACCCCGCTGCTGCCGGTGTACGGCGGCTCGACCCTCGTCGTCCCGGTGGTCGGCGGCGTCGTGCTGGGCGTGGCCGTCGGCGTGCTGTCCGCCTGGGCGCGCTGGTCGCCGGCCGTCACCACCGCCGCGCTGCTGGTCGCCACCGTGCTGGCGGGCGGGCCGCTCGCCACGCCCACCGAGACGCTCGGCGGTGTGGTGCCGACGCCCGCCTCCGTCGTGGCGGTGGTCCGCGGCTCCGCGCTGGGCTGGAAGGACGTGCTGACGCTGCAGCCGCCGCTCGGCGGTTCCGGGTGGCTGCTGGTCCCGCCGTACCTGCTGGCCGTCGTGGGCGCCGCCGTCGCCGTGCGCCTGGCGCTGGGCACGAGCCGGGCCGCGCCCGCCGCCGCCCTGCTGCCGCCGGCCGTCCTGGCCGGCGCGGTGCTGCTCGGCACGCACACCACCGTCGCGCCCGTCGCGGTCGGGACCGGCATCGCGGTCGTCCTGCTGGTGTGGGCCTCGTGGCGGGCGGGCCGGCTGCGGCTGCGCCGCCCGGTCGCCGTCCTGGTGCTGGTCGGTCTCGCCGCCGGGGCCGGCGTCGGCGCGGGCACGGTGGTCGGCGCCGAGCGCGACCGGTACGTGCTCCGCGACGCCCTGATCCCGCCGTTCGACCCGAGGGACTACGCGAGCCCGCTGTCCGCGTTCCGCGCGTACGTGAAGGACGACGACACCGTCGAGCTGTTCACCGTCTCGGGTCTGCCCCAGGGCGCGCGCGTCCGGCTGGCGACCTTCGACCGGTTCGACGGCGTGGTCTGGAACGTCGCCGGCGACGGCTCGTCGCGCGCGTCGGGCGAGTTCCGCCGGGTCGGCGAGACCGTCAGCGAGCAGGCGCAGGAGCGTGCGGACGCCGTCTCCGCGTCGGGCACGGGCGGCACCCGGGTCGACGTCGAGGTGCAGGTGGCCCAGCTCGGAGGCGTGTGGTTGCCGACCGTCGGCGACGCCGTGGCCGTCCGGTTCGACGACACGGAGGCGCAGTCCCGGCTGCGGTTCAACGACGCGACCGGTGCCGCGGTGCTCACGGGCGGCCTCGACGCGGGCCTCACCTACACCCTCGACGCGGTCGTCCCCGCCGAGCCCGACGACGAGCAGGTCGGCACCGCCGCCGGCAGCGCCCTCGACCTGCCCGAGCCGCAGGCCGTGCCGGACGCGGTCGTGTCCACCGCCTCCGACGCGACCCGGGAGGCGGAGACGCCGATCGCGGTGGCCCGCGCGCTGGAGCAGGCGCTCGCCGAGGGCGGCTTCTTCTCGCACGGCCTCGCCGACCAGGGCGACTACCCGTCGCTGTCCGGGCACGGCGCCGACCGCGTCGCGACGCTGCTCGGCGGCGAGATCATGGTCGGCGACGACGAGCAGTACGCGTCCGCCATGGCGCTGATGGCCCGCGAGATGGGCCTGCCGGCGCGCGTGGTCATGGGCTTCGCGCCCGGGGAGGACGAGAACGGCGAGCCGGTCACGGACCCCGACGCCGACCCGGACGCGCCCGTCGCCGTGACCGGCGCGGACGTGCGGGCGTGGGTCGAGATCGCGTTCGAGGGCTACGGCTGGGTCCCGTTCGACCCGACGCCGCCCGAGAGCCAGACCCCCCAGGACGAGACCGAGACCAGCCAGGCCGATCCCGAGCCGCAGGTCGCCCAGCCCCCGCCGCCGCCCGCCGACCCGGTGGACCCGCCGCAGGACGACACCGAGCAGCCGCAGACCCAGGACGGCGAGGACGACCCGACGTTCGCGCTCTGGCAGCGGATCGCGCTCGGCGTCGCCGCCGGCAGCGGGCTGATCCTGCTGCTGCTGGCGCCGTTCCTCGTGGTCGCCGCGCTCAAGGCCCGGCGGCGGCGGCTCCGTCGCCGCGACCCGCAGCCGCTGCGCCGCGTGGTCGGCGGCTGGCAGGAGGTGCTGGACCTCGCGACCGACCTGCGCCGCGACGTCGACCCGGTGGCCACCCGCCGGGAGGGTGCCCGTGCGCTGCACGACGGGTTCACCACCGTGCCCGTCGCTGCCGAGCAGCCCCGCAAGAAGAAGGCGAAGCGGGCCGCATCCGCACCCGCACCCGCACCCGCGGTCGCGGCGCCGACGCAGGCCGGTGCCGAGGCCGGCGCGGCCGTCGTCGCGCTGGCCGACCGGGCCGACGCCGCCGTCTTCGGGCCGCAGGAGCCGAGCGTCGAGGACGCGCGGGCGTACTGGGCGCAGGTCGACCAGGCCCTGGCCCGGATGCGGGCCGCCACGCCGCGCAAGCAGCGCTGGCGCGGCCGGGTCACCACCCGGTCGCTGCGCCGGTCGGCGCGGCGGGGGACAGGTGGCGGAGCAGGCACGGGGCGGGCACGAGGAGCACGGCGAGCGGACGGCACGGGAGCGGATCGATGAGCAGCACCACCGGCAGCGGCGGCACCTACGGGGCGCCGCCGGCCCCGCTCGGCCGCCGCGTCGCGGCCTGGCTCGTGGACGGCGTGCTGACCTCGGTGGCGGCCGCGCCGCTCGTGCTGGCGTGGCTGCCCGCGGCCGTGGCGTCGGCCGGCGCCGCCTCGCGCACCGCCACGCCGGGCACCCTCGCGGTCGCCCCGGCGGGCCCGAGCCCCGTGCTGCTGGCGCTCGGTGCCGTCCTGCTGCTCGCCTGGGGCGGGTTCCAGTGGTGGTGCCAGGGCACCCGCGGCTGGACCGTCGGCCGGCGGCTGCTCGGGCTCCGCACCGTCGACGTGCGGACGGGGCAGCCGATCGGGCTCGGCCGGGCGCTCGTGCGCGCGCTGATCGTCTCGCTGGGTGCGCTCGCCTGCGGTGTGGGCCAGGCCGTCGTGCTGCTGTCCCCGCTGTTCGACGGCAGCGGCCGGCGCCGCGGCTGGCACGACCGGGTGGGCGAGGCGATCGTCGTCGACGTGCGGGGCCTGGTGACCGCACGGCGGGTCGAGTCGTGGGACTCGGGTACCCGGCGGTCGGCCCCCGGCGCGGGCCCTGCGGGTGCGAACCCTGCAGGTGCGGGCGCTGCCGGTGCTGTGGCGGGCGTGCCGCACCCGGCGACCCCTGCCGACGCGGTGTGGCCGGCGCTGGCGCCGGCTCCCGACCCGGCCCCCCCGCCGGCACCTGCTCCTGCACCGGAGGAGCCGGCCCGCACGCGGTGGTCGACGCTCGCCGCGGAGCGCCAGCTCGACGCGCCGGGTCTGGTGCTGCCGCCGCTGCGGTCGCCCGGCCTCGGGCCGGACCTCGACACCCGGCAGATGCCGGTCGTCCCGGCGCCGCTGCCCGCGCCCGCGCCCGCGCCCGCGCCCGGTCCCGCGTCCGCTCCCGCTCCCGCCCCCGCCCCGGCCCCGGCCGCGGAGGTAGCGCCGGTTCCCGCGCCCGCCGCGTGGGCGGCCCCGTCCCCGGCGTACCCGGAGATCCCGCAGGCGCCCGCGCCCGACGCGGGGGAGGGCGCCGCGTGGCGGGACGCCCTCGGCGGCCTCCCCGCGCCCGGCGGGGACGCGGCCCGTGCCGGCCGGCACGCGGTGCCGGCCGAGCCGCCCGTGCACCCGGACGCACCGGCCGGTCCCGTGGCGGCCCCGGCACCGTGGCCGTCCGCCGCGCCCGCCCCGGCACCGTCCGCGCCGCCCGGGGCACCGGCGGCGGCACCCGCCCCGGCACCGTTCCCGCCGGCTCCGGCGGCTGCGCCGTTCCCCGCGGCACCGCCCGCCGCCCCGCCGCTGCCCCCGGAGCCGTTCCCGGCCCGGACGGCCTCGCCTGCCCCGGGCCCCGACGCCGGCTGGGTCGTCCGGCTGCCGGACGGCACGCTGGCAGCCCTGGACCTGCCGCTGCTGGTGGGGCGCAACCCCGACCCGCAGCCCGGCTCGCGCAGCGTCCCGGTCGACGACCCGAGCCGGTCGGTGTCCAAGACGCACCTGATGCTCGGGGTCGACGAGCACGGCCCGTGGGTGGTCGACCGCGGGTCGACCAACGGCACGCTCGTGACCCTGGCCGACGGCCAGCGCATCGTGTGCCTGCCGGACCGCCGGGTGCGGCTCGCCGACGGCTCCCTGGTGGCGTTCGGGGACCTCGCGCTGTCTGTGAGGCTGCGGTCCTAGAGTGACGCATGGGCCGCCCGCGGTCTGGTGCGTCGATGCAGGACGTCGAGCTCGTGGACGTCGCTGAACCTCCGCACGTCCCCGCGCGGCCGCCCCGGACCGGCACCCGGCACCGGCGGCGCCGCGTCGCGGTGCTCCTGGTCCTCGTCGTGGTCGTCACCGGGGCGGTCGCCGTCGGCCGCGCCGCGACCACGGAGCCTGCGGTGACCGCGGTCGTCCCCGGCATGCTGGCCCCGCTCGACGGTCCGCCCTGGGTGCGCTGGCGGGTGCCGGTGGAGCGGGGTGACGACGTGCTCGCGGCGGACGACGTCGTGGTCGTGTCGGCCGTGCGGGACCGGCGGTTCACGGTCGCCGGCTACGACGAGCTCACCGGGGCGCGGGTCTGGGAACGCGACCTGGGGCCGGTGGCGGGCACGCGACCGCTCACCGGGTGCCCCCACGACGACCGCGACGTCGGTGGTGTCGTGCTCTGCGTGGTCGAGCCGCCGGAGGTCGTGGAGGAGCCCTGGGTCCACGACCCCGCTCCGTTCCCCGCGCCGGAGGAGCGCTGGGCCCGGGTGTTCGCCGTCGACGCGGCGACCGGCGCGGTCGTCGGCACGTGGTCCCGGGCCGGCCGGCTGGCGGCGGTGCAGCGCCTGGGCGACGACCTCGTCCTGATGGAGGTCGGCGCGGACGGGCACGCCCGGATCGGGCGGTTCGCCGGCGCGGACGGCGACCAGGCGTGGGGCTACCGGTCGCCGGGGCCGCTGCGGCTCCGCGACGGGATCGTCTCGGGCACGGAGCTGCGGGTGAACGAGGCCTTCGTGCTGGTGCAGGGGTGGTCGGCGACGGTGCTGTCCGCGGTGGACGGGGCCGAGCTGGACCGGACGCCGGCGTCGTGGTTCGTCGTCGGGTCGTTGTCCGCGGAGGTGTTCGGCACCTGGTCCCGGACCCGGGGCGGCGTGGTCCGGGACCGGCACGGCACCGTGCTGTTCGCGTCCCGTGCGCTGCCGCCGACGGTCGCGGCGAGCGACGGCGACCCGCCCGGCGTCCTGGTGCTGGACGAGGGCGGGACCCTGGTGGCGCGGTCGCTGCCCGAGGGCAGGGAGCTGTGGCGGCTCGACACCTACCGCGCCGTCCGGCTGCAGTCGGCGGGCCACCTGCTCCTGCTCGGCGTCGACGGCTACCAGGTGGTGGACGTCCGCACCGGCGTCGTGCAGTGGGAGTCGCCCACCCGGGTGCTGATGTGGTGGGCGCCGCTGACCGACGGCGAGACGGTCGTCGCGGCGGGCCGTTCCGGCACGGGGGAGCCGGTCGTCGAGGGGCGGCGGCTCACCGACGGGTCGCTGCAGTGGGTCCTGCCGCTCGACGAGGGGGTGCGGTCGGTGACGGCCGTCGGCGGTCACCTGCTGCTGCGCACGCGCCAGGAGCTGATCCTGCTGGCCTGAGCGGCGGCGTCCCACGTCTTGCATGCTGAGCGCTTGCGGTCCGCCCGATGGTGCGGGGTATGGTGCTGAGGTGCTCACGCGCCGCGACCTCCTTCTTCGCCGCCGCGACGAGGCCTACTAGGCCGGATCCTCGTCGCGGTGTTCGGTGCGCCGGCTGACCCCCAGCACCCGCGAAGCGAAGGATCCCCGATGAGCTACCACGACCGCACCCCGCAGCAGCCCTCCGGCATGCCGGTGCACAAGTACCGCCCGTTCGCCGAGCAGATCGCCGTCGACCTGCCCGACCGCACGTGGCCCACGAAGCAGATCACGACGGCCCCCCGCTGGTGCGCCGTCGACCTGCGGGACGGCAACCAGGCGCTGATCGAGCCGATGAACGCCGCGCGCAAGCTGGCGATGTTCGAGCTGCTGGTGCAGATGGGCTACAAGGAGATCGAGGTCGGGTTCCCGTCGGCCTCGCAGACGGACTTCGACTTCGTGCGGATGCTGATCGACGAGGGCCGGATCCCCGACGACGTCGTCATCCAGGTCCTGACCCAGGCCCGCGAGCACCTGATCGAGCGCACCTACGAGGCGATCGCCGGCGCCAAGCAGGCGATCGTGCACCTGTACAACTCGACGTCGGTGCTGCAGCGCGAGGTCGTGTTCCGCTCCGACGAGGACGGCATCGTCGACATCGCGGTCCAGGGCGCGCGGCTGTGCAAGAAGTACGAGGAGACCGTCCCGGGCACCGAGGTCTTCTACGAGTACAGCCCGGAGTCCTACACCGGCACCGAGCTCGAGTTCGCCGCGCGGATCTGCAACGCCGTGCTGGACGTCTTCGAGCCGACCGCCGACAAGCCCGTCATCATCAACCTGCCGGCGACGGTCGAGATGGCCACCCCCAACGTCTACGCCGACTCGATCGAGTGGATGGGCCGCAACCTGCGGCACCGCGAGCACGTCGTGCTGTCCCTGCACCCGCACAACGACCGCGGGACCGGCGTCGCGGCGGCCGAGCTCGGCTACCTGGCGGGCGCCGACCGCATCGAGGGCTGCCTGTTCGGCAACGGCGAGCGCACCGGCAACGTCTGCCTGGTCACGCTGGGGATGAACCTGTTCAGCCAGGGCATCGACCCGCAGATCGACTTCTCCGACCTGGACCACGTCCGGCGCACGGTCGAGCACTGCAACCAGATGGCCGTGCCGGAGCGGCACCCGTACGGCGGCGACCTGGTCTTCACCGCGTTCTCGGGCTCGCACCAGGACGCGATCAAGAAGGGCCTGGACGCCATGGCCGTCCGCGCCGAGGCCGAGGGCACCGACGTCGACCACATCGACTGGGCCGTGCCGTACCTGCCGATCGACCCCAAGGACGTCGGCCGGTCCTACGAGGCGATCATCCGCGTGAACTCCCAGTCCGGGAAGGGCGGCATCTCCTACCTGATGAAGTCCGAGCGGGACCTGGACCTGCCGCGCCGGCTGCAGATCGAGTTCTCGCAGGTCGTGCAGCGCTACACCGACGCGCACGGCTCCGAGGTCACCGCCGACGTGCTGTGGCGGATCTTCACCGACGAGTACCTGCCCGTCGAGCCCGGCTCCGACCTGGCGCCGTGGGGCCGGCTCGCCCTGCGCGGCACCCGCCAGACCAGCGTCGAGGACGGCCCCGACACCCTCACGGTCGACCTGGTGGACGGGGGCGCCGAGCGCACCGTCGAGGCGTCCGGCAACGGCCCGATCGCCGCGTTCGTCGCGGCGCTCGGCGAGGTCGGCGTCCAGGTGCAGGTGCTGGACTACGCCGAGCACGCGCTCTCCGCCGGCGGCGACGCCACGGCCGCCGCGTACGTGGAGTGCGCCGTCGGCGACCAGACCCTGTGGGGCGTCGGCATCGACCCGTCCATCACCACCGCGTCGCTCAAGGCGATCATCTCCGCGGTGAACCGCGCCCAGCGCTGACCCGGACCCGCCGGCGCGCACCCGCGCCGCACCCCGCCCAGCGCTGACCCCGCGCGGCCCCTGACGGGCCGGCACCACCCCTGACCGGCCCTGCGCCCGGTCCCGGCAGCACCGCGCCACCCGCGCGGTGCCGGGGCCGGGCGTCGCCGCGCCCGCCGACGACACACCCGGGCCGGCGCCCGCTCCCGCACCGCTCGCCGAGGTCGTCATACGCGGCCGAGGTCGTCCTGCACGTGTGACGACCTCGACCACGAGTGACGACCTCGCGCGGCTCACCGGCACCGCGGCGGGTTCGTGCGGGACCTGGAAGGATGCGGCACGCGCTGGGCGAACGGTGACGCGCGGGGCGACATCGGCGGGGGAGAATGTCCGGGTGAGCCTCTACCGCGACGAGGCGATCGTGCTGCGCACCCACAAGCTGGGCGAGGCGGACCGGATCGTCACCCTCCTGACCCGCACCCACGGCAAGGTGCGCGCGGTCGGCAAGGGCGTGCGCCGCACCACCTCCCGGTTCGGCTCCCGGCTCGAGCCGTTCATGCACATCGACCTGCAGCTCAACACCGGCCGGAACCTCGACGTGGTCACCCAGGTGGAGACCCTCGGCCCGTACGGGCGCGCGGTGTGCGAGGACTACGCGCTCTACACCGCGGGCACCGTGATGCTCGAGACCGCCGAGCGCCTGGTCGAGGCCGAGCGCGAGCCCGCCGTCCAGCAGTACTGGCTGCTGGTCGGCGCGGTCCGCTCGCTCGCGCAGCGCGCGCACGCGCCCGGTCTGGTGCTCGACTCGTACCTGCTGCGCGCGCTCGCGATCGCCGGGTGGGCGCCGTCGTTCACCGACTGCGCGCGCTGCGGCCGGCCCGGGCCGCACCACTCGTTCGCGATCGCCCAGGGCGGCGCCGTCTGCGGGCACTGCCGCCCGCCGGGCGCGACCGCCCCCGCCCCGGAGACGCTGGAGCTGCTGTCCGCCCTGCTGGTCGGGGACTGGTCGGTGGCCGACGCGTCCGCCGAGCGGCACCGCAAGGAGGGCAACGGCCTGGTGTCCGCGTACTCGCAGTTCCACCTCGAGCGCACGCTGCGCTCGCTGCCGATGGTCGAGAGGATCTGATGCCGGTTCCGCCGCCCCCGCACCCGAGCGGGGCCACCCCGCCCGTGCTGCCGAAGGAACTCGTGCCGAGGCACGTGGCGATCGTCATGGACGGCAACGGGCGGTGGGCCAACGCACGCGGGCTGCCGCGCACCGCCGGGCACGCCGCGGGGGAGGCGTCGCTGCTCGACGTGGTCGCCGGGGCCATCGAGGTCGGCGTCACGCACGTGTCGGCGTACGCGTTCTCCACCGAGAACTGGTCGCGCTCGCCCGAGGAGGTGCGGTTCCTCATGGGCTTCAACCGGGACGTGCTGCGCCGCCGCCGGGACCTCATGGACTCGTGGGGCGTGCGGGTCCGCTGGGCCGGCCGCCGCCCGCGGCTGTGGCGCTCGGTCATCACCGAGCTGGAGACCGCCGAGCGGCAGACGGCCGGCAACACCACGTGCACGCTGACGATGTGCGTGAACTACGGCGGCCGCGCCGAGATCGCCGACGCCGCGAAGGCCATCGCGCAGGACGTCGCCGCGGGCCGGCTCAAGGCCGACAAGGTGGACGAGAAGACCATCCAGCGCTACCTCGACGAGCCCGACCTGCCCGACGTCGACCTGTTCCTGCGCAGCTCGGGGGAGCAGCGCACGTCGAACTTCATGATCTGGCAGGCCGCGTACGCCGAGATGGTGTTCCTGGACGAGCCGTGGCCCGACGTCGACCGGCGGCACCTGTGGCGCGCCGTCGAGACCTACGCCAAGCGCGACCGCCGCTACGGCGGCGCGGTCGACAAGCCCGCCGGCACCTGACCGCCCGCCCACCCGGAGCCACCACCCGTCGAGTGTCCACGAACTCCGCGGATGCAACGATGCCATCGGCCAGTTCGTGGTCTTTCGACGAGCGGCGACCCGAGTGGTGCGTGCGGGCGAGGCCGGTGCGAGGGGCAGCCGGCAGCGGGTCAGACGAGCTGGTCCGCGGGTGCGTCCGCCGCGCGGCCGGCGCGGCGCGCGCGGCCGCGGCGCACCAGCCACGTGACCAGGGCCGCCAGCAGCAGCAGCACCCCCGCGAGGCCCCACGGCGACGCCGTCGCGAGCCGGACCGCGGCCCATACCGCGCCGAGCCCGACGGTGCCCCAGATGAACGCCCACGCCACGGCACCCGGCAGCGACGCGAGCGCGAACCGCAGGTAGGGCATCCGCAGCAGCCCGGACCCGATGAACACCGCCGTCTGCACGCCGACGGTCAGGTACGCGAGCGTCACGGCGAACGGGCCGAACCGGTGCACCATCGCCAGCCCCCGCCGGGCGGTGGGCGTGCGCATCAGCCGCAGCACGTGCGACCGCGCACCGGCGGCCGGCCGGTCCTCGGAGCCGCGCGCGTCGGGCCCGGGCGTGTCAGGCGTCCGGTCCGCCAGCCGTGCGGCGCCGCCCACGACGCCGCGACCGAGCCAGTAGAACGCGTGCGACCGCGCGATGACGATGACGAACAGCCCGGCGATGACGGCCTCGAACGGCCAGCCGTCCATCCCGTACGCCGCAGCCGTGTCCGTCACGCGCACGAGTCTACGAGTGAGGTCACCCTCACCTCCGCCGACGAGGTCCCAGGTGAGACGAGGCTCACCGCGCTGCGGGCAGGTCCACGTCGTCCGGCAGCTCGGGGTGGGGGTCGTGCGGGTCCCCGCCGGCGCGCCGCGCGAACAGCGGCCGGGTCACCGCCGCCATGGCGTACAGGCCGATGGCCAGCAGCACGATGGTGGCACCGGGCGGGACGTCCTCCCAGTAGGTGATCGACAGCCCGACCACGCTGACCGCGACGCCGATCGCGCTGGCGAGCGCCATGGTGCGGGCGAAGGACCGGGCGACGAGCTGCGCCACCGCGACGGGCACGATCATCAGCGCGCTGACCAGCAGCAGCCCGACCACGCGCATCGCGATGGTCACGGTCAGCGCCGACATCGCTGCGACGACGATGTTCAGGGCGGTCACCGGCAGGCCGGAGCCGCGGGCGAACTCCTCGTCGTGGCTGACCGCGAACAGGACGTGCCGGAGCCCGACGCCGACTACGAGGACCCCGACGGCGAGCGCGGCGATCCACCACAGGTCGCCGTCCGACACGGTCGAGATGGAGCCGAACAGGTAGGACACCAGGTTGGCGTTGGTGCCGCCGGCGAGCTTGATCAGCAGCACGCCGCCGGCGATGCCGCCGTAGAACATGAGGGCCAGCGCGAGGTCGCCGGACGTGCGGCCCCGGGCGCGGACCCACTCGATGGCGATCGACCCGACCAGCGCGGCGACGACGGCGCCGGGGATGGCCAGCGTGTCCTGCGGGACCAGGCCGGCCCAGGTGCCGACCAGCCAGCCGAGCGCGACGCCGGTCAGGGCGACGTGCCCGATGCCGTCGCCCATCAGCGCGAGCCGGCGCTGCACCAGGAACGTGCCGACGACGGGCGCGGCTGCGCCGACGAGGACGGCGGCGAGCAGCGCCCGCTGCATCAGCGGGGAGGAGAGCATCTGGCCGAGCGTCTCGAACCACGTCACGGCAGGACCTCCATCGACAGCCCGGTGCCGCCGTCCGGCGCGGGCGGGTCGGCGTGCGGGTGGGTGTGCTCGTGCTCGGCGCCGGCGTGCTCGCCCCGCGGGTGCGGCGGCGGGCCGTCGTAGACCACGCGGCCGTGCCGCAGCGCCACGGCGCGGTCGATCAGGCCGTCCCAGGCGCCCATCTCGTGCAGGATCACCAGCACCGTGCCGCCGGCCTCGTGCAGCCGGCGCACGGTGGCGACGAAGGTCTCCTGGGTGGGCAGGTCGATGCCCGAGGTCGGCTCGTCCAGCACCAGCAGGTCGGGCCGGCGGACCAGCGCCCGGGCGATCAGGACGCGCTGCTGCTGGCCGCCGGACATCTGCAGCACCGAGCGGCGCGCGTGGGCCGTCATGCCGACGTCGTCCAGCGCGGCGAGCGCGCGCTGCCGGGCGTCGCGCGGCGGGCGCAGCCGGCGACCGTGCACGAGGCCGGACATGACGACCTCGAGGGCCGTCGCGGGGATGCCGCCGCCCGCGGGCAGCCGCTGGGGGACGTAGCCGATCCGTTCCCACGGCACGCCGTCGCCGAGCGCGCTGCCCAGCAGGTGCACCTCGCCGGCGGCGCGCGGCACGATGCCCAGCAGCGCGCGGACCAGAGTCGACTTGCCGGAGCCGTTGGCACCGAGCAGGGCGACGACCTCGCCGCGGTCGACCCGCAGGTCGACGCCCGACAGGATCTGGTGCCCGCCCAGCGTCACGTCGACGCCGGTGGCGAGCACCGCCGGGGCGGCGGCGTCGCTCACGAGCAGACCAGCGCGGTGCGGAGGGTCTCCAGGTTCGCGTCGGCGACCGAGACGTAGTCCTGGGTGTCGTCGGTCAGGCCCTCGAGCGGGTCGAGCACCGCCGTGTCGACGCCGAGCTCGTCGGCGAGGGTCTCGGCGACCTTCGGGCTGGCGAGGGTCTCGAAGAAGATCGTGCCCACGCCCTCGTCCTGCACCGCCTGCCCGACCTCGGCCAGGCGGGCGGGGGACGGCTCGCCCTCCGGGTCGACCCCGGCGATGCCGACCTGCTCCAAGTCGTACCGCTCGGCGAGGTAGGAGAACGCCTCGTGCGTGGTGACGATCGTGCGGCTCTCGCAGGTGGCCAGGCCGTCGACGTACCGCTGGTCGAGGTCCGCCATCTCCTGGGCGAACGCCTCGGCGTTGGCGGCGTAGGTGGCGGCGTTGTCCGGGTCGACCTCGCTCAGCTGCGCGGCGACGTCGTCGGCGACGGCGGGCAGCCGGGTCGGGTCCAGCCAGAAGTGCGGGTCGAGCGTGCCGTGCTCGTGCCCGTCGTCCTCGGCGTGCTCCTCGCCGTCCTCGGCGTGCTCCGCCGCGTGCAGCTCGGTGTCCTGCGCCGCGTCGACGACGTGCGCCGGCGGGTTCGCGTCGACGGCCTCGTCCACGGCCGTCTGGAACTCCGAGAGGTAGACGACCAGGTCGGCGCGGCCGACCTCGTCGACCTGGGCGGGGGACAGCTCGAGGTCGTGCGGCTCGGCCCCGGGCGGGGTGAGCGACCGCACGTCGACGAGGTCGCCGCCGACCTGCTGCGCCACGTACTGCAGCGGGTAGAACGACGCCAGCACCGCGACGCCGTCGCCGTCGCCCGACCCGCCGGTGCCGCCTGTGCCCTCACTGCCCGAGGAGCACGCGGCGAGGGCGAGGACGGCGAGGCCCGCGGACACGGCCGCGGGCAGGGAGCGGCGAGAGGACATGGGGACCATCCTCAACCTGTTGAGAACGAGTGTCAAAACCGGACGGTGTGCCCCTGCTCACGGGCCGGTAGCCTGGACCGCGATCCACCCCCCGCGCGTCACCCAGGCGCGCCAGGACCTCGGCACCAGGAGCACTCACCGTGGCAGCACCCACCCGTCTCGACTCCGTCGTCTCCCTCGCCAAGCGGCGCGGCTTCGTCTTCCAGAGCGGGGAGATCTACGGCGGATCGCGCTCCGCGTGGGACTACGGGCCCCTGGGCGTGGAGCTCAAGGAGAACATCAAGAAGCAGTGGTGGCGCACGGTCGTGCAGAGCCGCGACGACGTCGTCGGCCTGGACTCCGCGGTGATCCTGCCCCGCCAGGTCTGGGTCGCCTCGGGCCACGTCGGCGTGTTCACCGACCCGCTGACCGAGTGCCTGTCCTGCCACAAGCGGTTCCGCGAGGACCACATGCTGGAGCAGTACGAGGAGAAGAAGGGCCGCGCGCCGGAGAACGGCCTCGCGGACATCGTCTGCCCCAACTGCGGCACGCGCGGCCAGTGGACCGAGCCGCGCGACTTCAACATGATGCTCAAGACCTACCTCGGCCCCGTCGAGGACGAGTCCGGCCTGCACTACCTGCGGCCCGAGACCGCGCAGGGCATCTTCGTGAACTTCGCGAACGTGCTGACCACCAGCCGGAAGAAGCCGCCGTTCGGCATCGGCCAGATCGGCAAGTCGTTCCGCAACGAGATCACGCCCGGCAACTTCATCTTCCGGACCCGCGAGTTCGAGCAGATGGAGATGGAGTTCTTCGTCGAGCCCGGCACGGACGAGACCTGGCACCAGTACTGGATCGACCAGCGCACCGACTGGTACGTCGACCTGGGCATCGACCGCGACCACCTGCGGCACTACGAGCACCCCGCCGAGAAGCTGTCGCACTACTCCAAGCGGACGGTCGACATCGAGTACAAGTTCGGGTTCAGCGGCTCCGAGTGGGGCGAGCTCGAGGGCATCGCCAACCGCACCGACTTCGACCTGAAGACGCACACGGAGCACTCGGGCCAGGACCTGTCGTACTTCGACCAGACCAAGGACGAGCGCTGGGTGCCGTACGTCATCGAGCCGGCCGCGGGCCTGACCCGGTCGCTGATGGCGTTCCTCATCGAGTCCTACACCGAGGACGAGGCGCCGAACGCGAAGGGCGGCGTGGACAAGCGCACCGTCCTCAAGCTCGACCCGCGCCTCGCCCCGGTCAAGGCCGCCGTGCTGCCGCTGTCCCGCAACGAGGCGCTGTCCCCGAAGGCCCGCGACCTCGCCGCCGAGCTCCGCAAGCACTGGAACGTCGACTTCGACGACGCCGGCGCCATCGGCCGCCGCTACCGCCGCCAGGACGAGATCGGCACCCCGTTCTGCATCACGGTCGACTTCGACACCCTGGACGACCAGGCCGTGACGATCCGGCACCGCGACGACATGTCGCAGGAGCGCGTCGCGCTCGACCAGGTGACCGGCTACCTCGCGCAGCGGCTGCTCGGGGCCTGACCCTGGCCTCCCACCACGCGCACGGCGCGGGCGGCGCTCCCGACCTCCGGGTCGGCGGGCGTGCCCGCGCCGTCGTCGTCGTGCTGCTGGCCGTCGCGCTGGCCGCGACCGTCGCCGGGCTCGTCTGGCTCTGGCCGCGGTCCGACGACCGGCCGACCCTGGAGACCGCGCCGGAGGGCTCGTCCTACTCCGAGGTGACGACGACCGACGTCGACCTGCTCGCCGACTCCGCGGCGGGCCCGGTGCTGCTCGCCGAGACGGACGCGGGGGAGCCGGTGTCCGTCCAGGTCGCCCCCGAGTACCTGGACGTGATCGAGGTCGGCGACCGGATCCGCGTGCTCAGCCTGCCGCAGGCGACCGGCGCGGCGCCCTACGTGTTCGTCGACCTGGTCCGCGGGCCGCCGATGGCGCTGCTCGCGGCGGTGCTCGGCGTCCTGGTGCTCGCGGTGGCGCGGCTGCGCGGGCTCGGTGCGCTGGCCGGGCTCGCGGTCTCGGTCGGGGGGATCCTCTGGTTCACCGTGCCCGCGCTGCTCGAGGGGCAGCCGGCGCTGCCCGTCGCCCTGGTGACCGCGTCGGCGCTGATGTTCGCGCTGCTGTACCTGGCGCACGGTGTCTCGATCCGGACGTCGACGGCGCTGCTCGGCACGCTCGGCGGGCTGCTCGCCACCGGGCTGCTGGCCGCGTGGGCGACCGGGGCCACGCACCTCAACGCCCTCAGCGGGGAGCACTCCCTCGACCTGCGCTCGCTCGCCCCCGAGGCCGACCTCAGCGGGATCCTGCTGGTCGGCATCGTGCTGGCGGGGCTCGGGGTGCTGAACGACGTCACGATCACGCAGGTCTCCGCGGTGTGGGAGCTGCGGGCCGTGGCTCCGGCGACGTCCCGGCGCGACCTGTTCCGCGGCGGCATGCGGATCGGCCGGGACCACATCGCGTCCACCGTGTACACGGTGGCGTTCGCGTACCTCGGGGCGGCGCTGCCCCTGGTGATGCTGGTGGCGATGTCGGACCGGACGCTGCTCGACTCCCTGTCCAGCGGCGAGATCGCGGAGGAGGTCGTCCGGACGCTGGTCGGGTCGATCGGCCTGGTGCTGGCGATCCCGCTGACGACCGCCGTCGCCGCGGTCCTGGTCCCGGCGCCGGTGACGACGCCGCCGGACGCGAACCCCACCTCGGAGCCGGACCCCGCCCCGGACGCGGACCCCCTCAGCACCCGCGCCTGACGCGCCGCCCTCCCGCGTCGCCGCCTCCCCGCCGAGATGGCAGTCCTCGCCTGCGTCCCGGCCGGATCCCGCAGGCGCCGAGTGTCATCTCGGCGCGTGGTCGTCCGCAGGGGAGGCGGGGGCGCCGTGGGTGTGCGCGGCGTCGGTGTCCGGGCCGGAGACGACGTGCACGTGCGCGTGCCCGTGGCCGTCGGCCTCCGCGTGCCGCGCGGGAGCGGCTCCCGCCCGGGTGACGACCAGGGCCGCGATGCCGGTCGTGAGCGGGATGGCGAGCACCAGGCCGATGGACGACACCATCGTCCGCACGATCTCCTCGGCGAACTCCCCGGACGTCAGCGTGGGCCCGAGCGGCAGCTGGTACAGCTCCAGCAGCAGGAGGACCGGCAGCGCGGCCCCGGTGTAGGCGAACGCGATCGTGTACACCGTGGAGGCGATGTGGTCCCGGCCGATCCGCATGCCGCCGCGGAACAGCTCCCGCCGGGTCGCACCGGGGGAGACCGCGCGCAGCTCCCAGACCGCCGAGGCCTGGGTGATGGTGACGTCGTTGAGCACACCGAGCCCGGCGAGCACCAGCCCGCACAGGAACAGCCCGCGCAGCGACGTCGCGCCGTTCTCCCCGAGCAGCTGCGACAACCGGTACGAGTCCTCGGAGCTGACGCCGGACAGCCGGGCCCACTCCGCCCCGAGCACGCCGAGCAGCGTCGTGGCCGCCAGCCCGGCGAGCGTCCCGAGCAGCGCCGCCGAGGTCCGCAGCGACAGGCCGTGCGCCAGGTACAGCACGACGACCATGATCAGCGTCGACGCCGACAGCGCCACCACCACCGGGTTGGACCCCGCGAGCAGCGCCGGCAGCACGTAGCCGCCGATCACCGTGAACGCGATCAGCAGGCCGACCAGCGCCCGCAGCCCGCGCGAGCGCGCCACCAGGACGATGGCGAGGGCGAACACCAGCGCGATGGTCACCAGCGGCAGCGTCCGGTCGTAGTCGTGCCAGGCCCAGATCTCCGCGTCGGTGTCCGTGGCCGGGTAGTGCTCGACGAGGATCCGGGTCCCCGCCGGCACGTCGTCGGCGGTGGTGGACGCGGTCGCCCACACCTGGATGTCCTCGCCCTGCATCGGGCCGCTGGTGACCGTCGCCGCCACGCGCAGGCACGGGACGTCGGCGGGGATCGTGCCGTCGGTCTCCCGGTCCTCGACGGTGCCCTCGCAGCGCTCCGCGGTGGTGCCGGTCACGGTGGCGGTCGGGTAGTCCACGTCGACCGCCGAGACGGTCCGGGCGGTGACGGGGTCCCCGTGCGGCCAGGTCAGGGCCATGCCGAGGGCGGCGGCGAGCACGAGCGGCAGCAGGATCGCGGCGATGACACGACGGGTGCGCAGGGCGGCGGGGGTGGGCACGGGGCGATTCTGCCCGGTCCGGCTCGGGTGCACCCGTCCGGCTGAGGGACAATCGACCCATGACCGCTTCCTCCACCGCCACGGCGACGCCCGCCGGCAACGTGCTGCCGCCGCTGCAGATCGGTCCGCTGACGATCGACACGCCCGTGGTGCTCGCGCCGATGGCCGGCGTGACGAACGCGGCGTTCCGACGGCTGTGCCGCGAGTCGGGCGCCGGCCTCTACGTCGCCGAGATGGTGACGTCGCGCGCGCTGGTCGAGCGCGGCGAGGAGTCGATGCGGATCATCTCGCACGCCCCGGACGAGAAGCCCCGGTCGGTGCAGGTCTACGGCGTGGACCCGGCGACCGTCGGTGCCGCGGTGCACCTGATCGCGTCCGAGGACCGGGCCGACCACGTCGACCTGAACTTCGGCTGCCCGGTGCCCAAGGTGACCCGGCGCGGCGGCGGTTCCGCGCTGCCGTGGAAGGGCGACCTGTTCCGGTCGATCCTGCGCGCGGCCGTCGCGGCCGCGGCGCCGTACGGGGTCCCCGTCACGGTGAAGATGCGCAAGGGCATCGACGAGGACCACCTGACGTACCTCGAGGCGGGCCTGGTGGCGCAGGACCTGGGCGTCGCCGCCGTCGCGCTGCACGCCCGCACCGCCGAGCAGTACTACTCGGGCACCGCGGACTGGGAGGCGATCGCCCGGCTCAAGGAGACGGTCACCGACATCCCGGTGCTCGGCAACGGCGACATCTGGTCCGCCGAGGACGCGATCCGCATGGTCCGGGAGACCGGCTGCGACGGCGTCGTGGTGGGCCGCGGCTGCCAGGGCCGGCCGTGGCTGTTCGCCGACCTCGCGGCGGCGTTCGCCGGCTCGCCGGAGCGCATCCGGCCGGGCGCCCGGTACGTCGCCCAGGTGATCCGCCGGCACGCCGAGCTGATGGTCGAGGCGTTCGGCGACGAGGGCAAGGCGCTGCGCGAGCTGCGCAAGCACATGGCCTGGTACTGGAAGGGCTACGTCGTCGGTGGCGAGCAGCGTGCGGCGCTCGGCCTGGTGTCGAGCCTCGCCGAGCTGGACGACCGGCTCGCGGCGCTCGACCTGGACCAGCCGTACCCGGGCGAGCCCGCCGAGGGCCAGCGCGGGCGCGCCGGGACCCCGAAGCGCCCGCACCTGCCCGACGGCTGGCTGGAGTCCCGCGACCTGTCCGAGGACTTCCGCCGCGCCCTGCACGAGGCCGAGCTCAGCGTCTCGGGAGGCTGACCCGCCCGGCCGCGGCGCGCCGAGCGGGCAGGACGTGTCCCCTCGGACCGCGGTGAGGGGACAGGGACTGCCCGCTCGGCGAGGAGACGCGAGGGGTCAGGTGCGGGTGACGCGGACGCGTGCGGCGAGGGTTGCGACCGAGGCCGGGGTCGCGTGCGGGGCGCCGAGCGCCTCCGTGCCGACCGCCAGCGCGCCCGCGGCGGACGCGCGGGCCAGCGCCGCCGCCGTCGGCAGGCCGGCCAGCTCCGCGGCGAGCAGACCGGCCAGGAACGCGTCCCCGGCGCCGTTGGTGTCGACCACCGCGTCGACGGGGGCCGCGTCGACCGACCAGAACCCGCCCGCGTCGAGCGCCAGCGCCCCGCGCGAACCCCGCGTGCAGATCGCGAGCCGCGTCCCGCCGGCGACCCGCGCCCGCAGGTACGCGGCCGGGTCGGCCAGGCGCGCGTCGGACACCAGCAGCACGTCGGCGCCGTCGGCGAAGGGCCGCTGGAACTCCGCGGCGCCGTCGTCGTCGTGCACGTCGCACCACACCGGCACCCCGGCGGCCCGGGCCGCGGCGAGCACCGGCACGGCGTGCTCCGCGAGGTCCACCACGGCGGCGTGCGCCCCGGTCAGCGCCACCGGCGGCACCGCGGCGGGAGCCGGCAGCTCCAGGTAGACCGACACCCGGCCGCCGTCGCGGGCCATGAGGTTCACGTGCCGCTCCGTGCGCCCCCCGAGCGCCGGCAGCACGTCCAGCGCGATCCGCGGGTGTGCGAGCGCGTCGCGCACCAGCCGCCCCTCGCGGTCCGCGCCGAGCACCGTCCGCAGCCGCACGTCGACGCCGAGCGCCGCGAGCGTCAGCGCCTTCCCGGCCGACGTGCCACCCAGCCCGTCGTGGTGCCCGTCGGCGAACAGCGTCTGCGACCGCGCGTCGGGCAGCCGGTCGAGCCGGACCAGGGTGTTCCAGGAGGCGGGTCCCACGACGACGACGGGGCCGCCCCCGTGCGTGGGAGCGGCCCCGTCGTCGTGCGTCACGGCGTCAGCGCACCCGGAGCCAGACCGTGGTGTCGCCGGGCAGCTCGGCGCCGACCGGCGCGTCGTCCGGCAGGCCGGAGGCCAGCAGCACCTCGGCGCCCTCGGGCAGCGCGACCGGCGCCGACCCGAGGTTCGCGACGACGAGCACCGACCCGTTGCGCACCGCGATCACGTCGGTCGCGCCGGCGTACGCCGGCTCCCACGCGGCGCCGCCGGTGCCCAGGCCCTCGGCGCGGCGCAGCCGCAGCGTCGCCCGGTAGAGCTCGAGGGTCGAGCCGGGCACGCCGTCCTGCGCGTCGGCGGCGTACGCGGCCCACTCGGCCGGCTGCGGCAGCCAGGTGTCGCCGGTGGGGGAGTAGCCGAAGCCCGGCGCGCCGGACTCCCACGGCAGCGGCACGCGGCAGCCGTCGCGGCCGCGCTCGGCGCCGTTCGTGCGGAAGAACGCGGGGTCCTCGCGCACCTCGGCCGGCAGGGACGTGTGCTCGGGCAGCCCGAGCTCCTCGCCCTGGTACAGGTATGCCGAGCCGGGCAGGCCCAAGAGCAGCAGCGTCGCGGCGCGCGCCCGGCGCAGGCCGAGCACCTCGTCGGGCTGCTCGTCCTCGGCGGCGATGCCGTTCGGCCGCGACGACGGGTCGGCGAGCCCCAGGCGGGACGCGTGCCGGACGACGTCGTGGTTGGACAGCACCCAGGTGGTCGGGGCGCCGACGGAGTCGTTGACCTCGTAGGACGCCGCGATGACCTTGCGCAGCGCCGCCGCGTCCCAGCCGGTGGCCAGGAACGCGAAGTTGAACGCCTGGTGCATCTCGTCCGGGCGGACGTAGCGCGCGAGCCGGGACAGCGGCTCGACCCAGGCCTCGGCGACGAGCATCCGGTCGCCGTCGTACTCGTCGAGCACCGCGCGCCAGGCGCGGTAGATCTCGTGCACGCCGTCCTGGTCGAACATCGGGCCCTGGTTGCCGGAGCCGCTCACGGCGTCCGCGTCGTCGCTGCCGTCGATCATCGCGACGTGGCCGTCCCAGTCGGGCAGCCCCTCGGCCTTGACCATGCCGTGCGCCACGTCGACCCGGAAGCCGTCGACGCCGCGGTCCAGCCAGAACCGCAGCACGTCCTCGAACTCGGCCCGGACCTCGGGGTTCGTCCAGTCCAGGTCGGGCTGCTTGGAGTCGAACAGGTGCAGGTACCACTGGCCGTCGTCCACGCCGTGCTGCTCCGGGGTCAGCCGGGTCCACGCGTCGCCGCCGAAGATCGACTGCCAGTTGTTGGGCGGCAGCTCGCCGTGCTCGCCCTTGCCGTCGCGGAACAGGTACCGCGCGCGCTCGGGGGAGCCGGGCGGCGTGCGCAGCGCCTCCTGGAACCACACGTGCTCGTCGGAGGAGTGGTTCGGCACCAGGTCGACGACGACCTTGAGGCCCAGCCCGTGCGCCTTCGCCAGCATCGCGTCGAAGTCGGCCAGCGTGCCGAACAGCGGGTCCACGTCGCGGTAGTCGGCGACGTCGTAGCCCGCGTCGGCCTGCGGGGAGCGGTAGAACGGGGACAGCCAGACGGCGTCGACGCCGAGCGCGGCCAGGTGGTCCAGGCGGGCGGTGATGCCCGGGATGTCGCCGATGCCGTCGCCGTTCGCGTCCGCGAAGGAGCGCGGGTACACCTGGTAGATCACCGCGTCCCGCCACCAGGGGCCGTCGGCGGGGCCGGGCTCGTGCACCACCTGGGCGGCGGTGCGGTCGGCGGTGCGGTCGTCGAGCAGGGTCACGCGGGTCCTCCGGGAGAAGCGGGTGCTGAGCTGGTGGACCCCCGCACGATCAGCTCCGGGTGGAACAGGAGCTCGGTGCGCGAGGTCGGGGTGCCGTTGATCTCCGCCATGAGCGCGGAGACCGCGGCCTGACCCATCGCCTGCACGGGCTGGCGCACCGTGGTGAGCGGGGGGTCGGTGAAGCCGATCAGCGGCGAGTCGTCGAAGCCGACCACCGACAGGTCGGCGGGCACGTGCAGGCCCCGCGAGCGCGCGGCGCGGATCGCGCCGAGGGCCATGAGGTCCGACCCGCAGATGATCGCGGTGTGCCCGGAGTCGATGAGCTCGTGCGCCGCGGTGGCGCCGCCCTCGACCGTGAACAGGGTGGTGTTGACGTGCGGCGCGGCGTCCTCGACCCCGAGCTGTGCGCGCAGCTGGTCGGCGAACGCCCGGCGCTTGCGGGCCGCGGGGACGAAGCGCTCCGGGCCGATGGCCAGGCCGATCGAGCGGTGCCCGAGCGCGACCAGGTGCCGCACCGACAGCTCGATCGCGACCGCGTCGTCCGTCGCGATGGTCGGGGCGTCCACGCCGTCGGCCTTGCCGTTGACCAGCACGAGCGGCAGGCCGCGGGCGCGCAGGTTCTGGTACCGCTCGACCGAGGCCTGGGTGTCGGCGTGCAGGCCGGAGACGAACAGGATCCCGGCGACGTCGTGCTCGAGCAGGATCTCGACGTACTGGTCCTCGGTGGTGCCGCCCGGCTGCTGCGCGCAGAGCACGGGGGTGTACCCGCGCTGGGTCAGCATCGACTCGATCACCTGCGCCATCGCCGGGAACACCGGGTTGGACAGCTCGGGGACCACCAGGCCCACGAGGCCGGCCGGCTTGGTCCGCAGCTGCGCCGGCCGCTCGTACCCGAGCACGTCGAGCGCGGCGAGCACCGCCTGCCGCGCCTGCGACGACACGCCGGGCTTGCCGTTGAGGACGCGCGAGACGGTGGCGGTGGAGACGCCGGCCTGGTCGGCGAGGTCTGTGAGACGGGTACGCACGGGAGCGAGCGTAGGGCGCACCGGTGCCTCCTCGTCGTCGTTGTCGCAGGGTGATCCGTGCCGCGTTGCAGGAGCACTGTAACCGAGACCTGAAAGTTACCGTAACGGCTTGCAACGACGTTCCCGATCGGGCTACCGTCCGGGTCATCGAGCCAGCGCCGGCGGTGCCGTCGACGGCTCACCGCCCCCCTGATCCACTCACGCTGGGAGACACCCTGATGCGACGGAGCATCCCCGCCCTCGCCACCACCGCGGTCCTCGCGCTCGCCCTCACGGCGTGCTCGAGCGGCTCGGGCGACGACACCGCCACCGACGACACCTCCGCCGACGCCGGCGCCGAGGGCTCGCTCACGATGTGGGTCGACGACACCCGCATCGACTCCATGCGCCCGGTCGTCGAGGCCTTCACCGAGGAGTCCGGCGTCGACGTCGAGCTGGTCCAGAAGGCCACCGGCGACATCGGCCCCGACTTCGTCACGCAGGTCCCGACCGGCGAGGGCCCGGACGTCATCGTGTCCGCGCACGACGGCCTCGGCGAGTGGGTCAACAACGGTGTCGTCGCGCCGCTCGAGCTCGGCGAGAAGGCCGACGGGTTCGCCGAGTCGGCCGTCGCCGCCATGGCCTACGACGGCCAGAACTACGGCGTGCCGATCTCCATCGAGAACATCGCGCTGGTCCGCAACAACGCGCTGCTGAGCGAGACCACCGCCACCACGTTCGACGAGCTCGTCGCGCAGGCGCAGGGCGTCGGCCAGCCGTTCTCGGTCGTCGTCCAGCAGGGCGAGGAGTCCGACCCGTACCACCTGTACCCGCTGCAGACCTCGTTCGGCGCCCCGGTGTTCGAGCAGGCCCCCGACGGCTCCTACACGGACACGCTCGCGATGGGCGGCGAGGCAGGCCACGCGTACGCCCAGTACCTGGCCAAGCTCGGCCAGGAGAAGGTGCTCGACCTGTCGGTCGACGGCGACAAGGCCAAGCAGGCGTTCCTCGACGGCCAGGCGCCCTACATCATCACGGGCCCGTGGAACACGACGGCGTTCGAGGAGGCCGGCATGGACATCTCCGTGCTGCCGATCCCGTCCGCCGGCGGTGAGCCCGCGCAGCCGTTCGTCGGCGTGCAGGGCGTGTTCATCTCCGCGCAGTCGAAGAACCCGGTGCTGGCCAACGAGCTCGTGGCCAACTTCCTCACCACCGAGGAGGCGCAGGACATGCTCTACGAGGCCGGCGGCCGCCTCCCCGCGCTGACCGCCTCCGCCGAGAAGGTCGAGGACCCGGTCCTGCAGGGCTTCAACGAGGCCGGCGCGACCGGTGCCCCGATGCCCGCCATCCCCGCGATGAGCTCGGTGTGGTCCTTCTGGGGCGCGACCGAGGCGCAGATCGTCGGCCAGCAGACCGGTGACCCGGCCGGCGCCTGGGACGCGATGGTCGCCAACATCCAGGGCGCGATCGACGGCGCCTGAGCCGTCCGCCGACCGCCGGGGTGCCCCAGGGCGCCCCGGCGGTCGCGCCGTCCCACCTTCTTCTCCCGCACCACCCGCACCGCCGCGCGCCCGGAGGCCCTCGCATGACCGACCAGTCGACCGTCCCGGAGGTCGTCTCCGACGACCCCGGCCACCCGCCTGCGCGTCGCGGGCGACGCGGCACCACGTCGCACGCCCGCCACTTCTCCAGGGGCTTCATCGCCAAGCTGATCCTCATCGGCACGGTCGACGCCCTCGGCGTCTACGGGATCCTCACCGCGTGGGCCGTGCAGTCCTGGGGGATCCTGGCGTTCCTCGTGGTCGCGCTGGCCGGCGCGAACTGGGCGTACTTCTCCCGCCGGATGGTCCCGGCCAAGTACCTGGTCCCGGGCCTGCTGTTCCTGCTCGTCTACCAGATCTACGCGATGGGCTACACCGGCTACGTCGCGTTCACGAACTACGGCGACGGGCACAACTCGACCAAGGCGGACGCGATCTCGCAGATCGCCGCGCAGAACGAGCGCCGCGTCGAGGGCTCGCCCACGCTGCCGCTCACCGTGGTGCGGCAGGGCGAGGAGCTCGGGTTCGCCGTCGTCGGCGAGGACGGCGACGTCCAGGTCGGCACGGCCGAGCAGCCGTTCGAGGACGCCGACGCCACCGTCGAGGGCGGCCGCGTCACCGAGGTGCCCGGCTGGGACGTGCTGAGCTTCGGGCAGGTCGCGCAGGACCAGGAGGCCATCACCTCGCTGCGGGTGCCCTTCTCCGACGACCCGTCCGACGGGTCCGTGCGCACGCAGGACGGCTCGACCGGCTACCTGGCCCGCTCGACGCTCGAGTACGACGCGGGCAGCGACACGTTCACCGACACCGAGACCGGCACCGTCTACGCGCCCGGCGACCGCGGCAACTTCGTCTCCCCGGAGGGGGAGCGGCTGACCCCGGGCTGGCGGGTCGGCGTCGGGTTCGACAACTTCACCGCGTTCGTGACCGACTCCCGGATGGCCGGGCCGTTCGCCCAGATCTTCGTCTGGACGTTCGTCTTCGCGTTCCTGTCCGTCGCGACGACGTTCGCGCTCGGCCTGTTCCTCGCCATCACGTTCAACGACAAGCGCGTCCGCGGCCGGCGGGTCTACCGCTCGCTGCTGATCCTCCCGTACGCGTTCCCGGGGTTCCTCTCGGCGCTGGTCTGGCGCGGCATGCTCAACGAGCGGTTCGGCTTCATCAACGAGGTGCTGCTGGGTGGCGCGAGCATCGGCTGGCTGAGCGACCCGTGGCTCGCGAAGCTCGCCGTCATCGGCGTGAACCTCTGGCTGGGCTTCCCGTACATGTTCCTCATCTGCACGGGCGCGCTGCAGGCGATCCCGTCCGACATGATCGAGGCCGCCCGGATCGACGGCGCCGGGCGCTGGCGGATCTTCCGGTCGCTGACGCTCCCGATGCTGATGATCTCCGTCGCGCCCCTGCTGATCTCGTCGTTCGCCTTCAACTTCAACAACTTCTCGCTGATCTACATGCTGACCGGCGGTGGCCCGAACTTCGTCGGCACCCCGTACGTCGTCGGTCACACCGACCTGCTGATCTCGATGGTCTACTCCGTGGCGTTCGAGAGCGGCGTCAAGCAGTACGGCGTGGCCAGCGCGCTGTCGATCGTCATCTTCCTGATCGTCGGGGTCGTGTCCTACCTCGGCTTCCGTCGCACCCGCACCCTCGAGGAGATCTGAGATGGCCCGCACCCTCGAGCAGCACACCGCCGTGCGCGGTCGTCGCTGGTGGTCCGAGATCGGCTGGCGGCACGTCGTCGGCGTCGTGATGATCGCGATCTGCGTGCTGCCGCTGCTGTACGTGCTGTCGGCGTCGCTCAACCCGGGCGGGACGCTGACGGGCTCCAACCAGCTGTTCCGCTCCTTCAGCCTGGAGAACTACGCGGACCTCTGGCCGCGCGGGTACGGGGACTGGGCGCTCAACTCGCTGCTGGTCTCCAGCGTCACGGCCATCGGCACCGTCCTGATGGGCGCCGCGGCGGCCTACGCCTTCTCGCGGTTCCGGTTCCGCGGCCGGCACTCCGGCCTGACCGCGCTGCTGCTGATCCAGATGTTCCCGCAGATGCTCGCGTTCGTGGCGCTGTTCCTGCTGCTGCTGGCGCTGTCCGAGGTGTTCCCGGCCATCGGCCTGAACACCCAGCTCGGGCTCATCTGCGTCTACCTGGGCGGCGCCCTCGGCGTGAACACGTTCCTCATGTACGGGTTCTTCAACAGCATCCCGCGCGAGCTCGACGAGGCCGCGAAGATCGACGGCGCCACGCACGCCCAGATCTTCTGGACGATCATCCTGCGGCTCGTGGCCCCGATCCTGGCGGTCGTCGGGCTGCTCTCGTTCGTCTCGTCCTACGGCGAGTTCATCATCGCCAAGGTCGTGCTGCAGCGGCCCGAGCGGTTCACACTGGCGCTGGGGCTCTACAACTGGGCGTCCGACGAGCGCAACGCGCGCTGGGGCCTGTTCGCGGCCGGCGCCGTGCTCGCCGCGATCCCGGTGGTGCTGCTGTTCCTGTACCTGCAGAAGTACATCGTCGGCGGGCTGACCGCCGGCTCGGTGAAGGGCTGACCTCGACCATGACGCACGTGCGGCTCGGCGCGCACCACGACGGCTCCGCGCTGCACGTCCCGCCCGGCACCCCGTCCCTCGGCGACGTGGTGCCGGTGCGGGTGCGGGTGCCGGTCGCCGGCCCGGCGCCCGAGGTGCTGGTCCGCGTCGTCGAGGACGGCGAACCGCGCGTCCACCCGGCGCGCGCCGACGGGGGCGACGACCACGAGCGCTGGTTCACCGCCGACGTCCCGGTCACCAACCCGGTGACGTCCTACCGGTTCCTGCTCTCCGGGCCCGGCCTGGAGGGCGGGCAGGCGTGGCTGAACGGCGAGGGCGTGATCGCCCGCGACGTGCCCGACGCCTCCGACTTCCGGCTCTCGACGTCGCCCGCCGGCCCCGACTGGGCGCGGGACGCCGTGGTCTACCAGGTGTTCCCGGACCGGTTCGCCCGGTCGACCGGCCACGACGGCCCGCCGCGCGGCCCGCTGCCGGAGTGGGCGCTGCCCGCGTCCTGGGACGACGAGCCGATCGGCGGCGGCCCCGGCACCGGCACGCAGCTGTTCGGCGGCGACCTGGCCGGCATCGAGGCGCGGCTGGACCACCTGCAGCGGCTCGGTGTCGACACCCTCTACCTGACCCCGTTCTTCGAGGGCCGGTCGAACCACCGCTACGACGCCCGCACCTTCGACCACGTCGACCCGCTGCTCGGCGGCGACCCGGCGTTCGCGTCCCTGGCGCGGGAGGTGCACCGGCGCGGCATGCGGATCATGGGCGACCTCACCACCAACCACACCGGCGACGACCACGACTGGTTCCGCCGGGCGGTCGCCGACCCGGGCGCGCCCGAGCGCGACTTCTACTACTGGCGCGACGAGCACCCCGGCTACGTCGGCTGGCTCGGCCACGCCTCCCTGCCCAAGCTCAACCACCACGCGCCGGCGCTCGCGGACCGGCTGCTGGACGGGCCCGGCTCCGTGGTCGGCCGCTACCTGGCCGAGCCGTTCCGGATGGACGGCTGGCGGGTGGACGTCGCCAACATGACGGGCCGCCAGGGCGCGGACGACCTCACGCACGACGTCGCCCGCCGGATGCGCGCGGCCATGACCGCCGTGAACCCGGACGCCGCCCTGATCGCCGAGCACTTCCACGACGCGGGGGAGGACCTGCGCGCGGGCGGCTGGCACGCCACGATGAACTACTCCGCGTTCACCCGGCCGCTGTGGACCTGGCTGGTCGACCCGGGGTCTGCCGCCGGCGTCCGGTACGTCGAGCTGCCGACGGGCATCCCGCGCCGGTCCGGGCAGGCGGCCGTCGCGGCGATGCGGGAGTTCGCCGCCGCCGTGCCGTGGTCCGTGACCACGCACCAGTGGAACCTGCTCGGCTCGCACGACACCGCGCGGTTCCGCACCATCGTCGGCACCCGCGAGCGGGTCGAGGTCGGTGCGGGCCTGCTGCTCACCTACCCGGGCACGCCGGTCGTGTTCGCGGGCGACGAGGGCGGCGCCGTCGGGCGCAACGGCGAGCACGCGCGCGTGCCGATGCCGTGGTCCGCGATCGACGCCGGCGGCGGCGCGGGCTGGGACGCGGCGACCTTCGACGTGTACCGGTCGCTGATCGCGCTGCGCCGGTCCTCGCGCGCGCTGCGCGAGGGCGGCCTGCGCTGGGTCCTGGTCGAGGACGACGCCGTCGCCTACCTCCGGGAGACCGCCGACGAGCGGGTGCTCGTGCTCGCGTCGCGGGGGCCGTGGCCGGGCGCGGTGCTGCCGGGGTACCTGCTGGCGGCGGGGGAGCGGCCGGCGTCGCTGTACGGGGGCGCCGACCTCCTCGTCGACGAGGCGGGGCTGCACCTGCCGGGCGACGGGCCGGGGCTGCAGGTGTGGCGCCTGGCGTGAAGCCGGCCGGTGAGGGGGCACCGGGCGTCGGTCTCAGACGATCGTGCGGATCGGGCAGCGCGCGACCCCGGCGCGGGCGATCCGCGCGTCCGCGGTGACGAGCGTCGCGTCGTGGGCCTCGGCCGCGGCGACGGAGGCGGCGTCGTAGGTGGACAGGTTCGACCGGACCTGCCACATGCGGGGCAGCAGGGGCCCCGTCGGGGTCACGGCCACGGTGGCCGACGCGAGGGCGACGACGGCAGCCTCCGCGCGGTCCTCGTCGAGCCTGCGGCCGAGGAGCAGGCCGCGGATCACCGCGAGCACCTCCACGTGCCAGTGCTCGGGGACGAGCCACGCGGGGTCGGCACGCAGCGCGCTGTCGGCCTGCTCGGCGCGCGGATCGTCCCCGGCGAAGGTGAGCGCGAACGCCGACGCGTCCGGGACGATCACGTCGGATCGCCCGAGCGGCGGCTCCGGGCGTCGTCCAGTGCGCCCAGCACGTCCTGCCCGGTGGCGTCCGAGCCGGTGCGCCAGGTCGCGATCGTGTCCAGGACGGCGACGTTGTGCCCGAAGGCCGCCTCGCGCAGCACGATCTCGCGCAGGAACGCCTGCAGGCTCTGGCCCTTGGCGCGGGCCCGTTCGGTCAAGGCGTCACGTGCGTCGTCGGGCACATCGCGGATCTGGAGGGCCACCATGCCACCATTCTGCATGCATCCTGCACCAAGGTCGAGGGTGTCGGGCGCCCGTTGCGCGGCGGCGCGCCGATAGGCTGGCCCCGTGACCAGCGAGCACCCCGACGGCTACGTCGACGCCGACCGGGAGCGCTGGGTCCCCGAGGCACCCAAGTCCCGCGCCCGCACCCCGTTCGAGCGGGACCGCGCGCGCCTCGTGCACTCCTCGGCCCTGCGCCGGCTCGGCGCCAAGACGCAGGTGCTCGGCCCGTCCAGCGACGACTTCGTCCGCACCCGGCTGACGCACACCCTCGAGGTCGCGCAGGTCGGCCGCGAGATCGGCAAGACCCTCGGCTGCGACCCCGACGTCGTCGACACCGCCTGCCTGGCGCACGACCTCGGCCACCCGCCGTTCGGGCACAACGGCGAGCGGGCGCTCGCGCACCTGTCCCGGGACATCGGCGGGTTCGAGGGCAACGCGCAGACCCTGCGGCTGCTCACCCGGCTCGAGCCGAAGGTCGTCGGCCCGGACGGCGTCGCGGTCGGGCTCAACCTGACCCGCGCCTCCCTCGACGCCTCGGTGAAGTACCCGTGGGGCGTCGGCGAGGGCCCGCTGTCGGCGAGCGGCCGCCCGACGCACAAGTTCGGCGTCTACGCCGACGACCTGCCGGTGTACACCTGGCTGCGCGACGGCGCTCCCAGCCGCCGCAAGTGCCTCGAGGCGCAGGTCATGGACCTCGCCGACGACATCTCCTACTCCGTGCACGACGTCGAGGACGCCGTCGTCGGCGGCCGGTTCGACCTGTGGGTGCTCACCGTGCCGGACCAGCGGGCGCGGGTCGTCGAGGCGATCCACACCTGGTACGGCGACGCGATCGACGCCGCGGGGCTCGAGGCCGCGATGGACCGGCTGGTCGCGGCCGAGCTGTGGCGGCCCGGGTTCGACGGCACCCGCGGGGCGCTCGCGGCGCTCAAGGACACCACCAGCCAGCTGATCGGCCGGTTCGCCCGCGCCGCGCAGGTCGCGACCCGCGAGGAGTACGGGCCCGGCCCGTTGACCCGGTACGCCGCCGACCTGATCGTCCCGGAGGACACGCAGGCCGAGATCCTCGTGCTCAAGGGCCTCGCCGTCGCGTTCGTCATGGCGCCGCGCGAGCTCGAGCCGCTGTACCAGCGGCAGCGGGAGATCCTGGCCGACCTGGTGCACGTGCTGTCCGAGCGCGCGCCGCTGGCGCTGGAACCGCCGTTCGCCGCCGACTGGCGCGCGGCGGCCGACGACGCGGCGCGGCTGCGGGTCGTGGTGGACCAGGTCGCGAGCCTGACGGACGTGAGCGCCGCGGCCTGGCACGCCCGGCTGGCCCCGCCGCCGCGGTACTGATCGCGACCTCCCGGCACCGCGGTGCCACCACCGAGGTCGAGGGTTCGCCGCCAGATCGAGGCCCGAAACCCTCGACCTCGGCGGAAACCCTCGACCTCGTGCAGTGACGTGCACCGCTGAGCCCGGGAGCGCGCCCGGGTGCACCTCGCGCGAGCCCTAGGATCGACCCGTGGCAGGACGGATCCGGCGGGAGGACGTGCAGACGGTCCGCGAGCGCGCCCGGATCGAGGACGTCGTCGGCGAGCACGTCGCGCTGAAGTCCGCCGGCGTCGGGTCCATGAAGGGCCTGTGCCCGTTCCACGACGAGAAGTCGCCGTCGTTCCACGTCCGCCCGCAGGTCGGGCTCTACCACTGCTTCGGGTGCGGCGAGGGCGGCGACGTCATCGACTTCATCCAGAAGATCGACGGCCTGCCGTTCGCCGAGGCGGTCGAGTACCTGGCCGGCCGCGCGGGCGTGACCCTGCGCTACGAGGAGGGCGGCGCGCCGCGCCCCGGGCACGAGCCCGGCAAGCGGCAGCGGCTGCTCGAGGCGCACCGGATCGCCGAGGAGTACTTCGCCGAGCAGCTGCTCACCCCGGAGGCCGCCACCGCCCGCGCGTTCCTCGCCGAGCGCGGGTTCGACCGGGCCGCGGCCGAGCAGTTCGGCGTCGGCTACGCCCCGCAGGGCTGGGACCACCTGCTCCGGCACCTGCGCGGGCGGTCGTTCACGGAGGCCGAGCTGATCGCCAGCGGCCTGATGAGCCAGGGCGCCCGCGGCGTGTACGACCGGTTCCGCGGCCGGCTGGTGTGGCCGATCCGCGAGGTCACCGGCGACGTCGTCGGTTTCGGGGCGCGCAAGCTGTACGAGGACGACCAGGGGCCGAAGTACCTGAACACCCCGGAGACCCCGCTCTACAAGAAGTCCCAGGTGCTCTACGGCATCGACCTGGCCAAGCGCGAGATCGCGAAGAACAAGCAGGTCGTCGTGGTCGAGGGCTACACCGACGTGATGGCCATGCACCTGTCCGGCGTCGGCACCGCCGTCGCCACCTGCGGCACCGCGTTCGGCTCGGACCACGCGCGGATCGTGCGGCGGCTGATGGGCGCGGGCGGCGCGGCGAGCGGCGTCCAGCTGGCGTCGGGGGAGTCGGTCGGCGGCGAGGTCGTGTTCACGTTCGACGGCGACTCCGCCGGCCAGAAGGCCGCGATGCGCGCGTTCGGCGAGGACCAGGCGTTCAGCGCGCAGACGTTCGTCGCGGTGGCCGACGGCGGGATGGACCCGTGCGACCTGCGGCAGGCCCAGGGGCCCGACGCCGTGCGCGCGCTGGTCCGGACCCGGCAGCCGCTGTTCGAGTTCGTCATCCGGACCACGCTGCAGGGCTACGACCTGCACACCGCCGAGGGTCGCGTGGCCGCGCTGCGGGCGTCGGCGCCGATCCCCGGCGGCATCCGCGACGCCGCGCTGCGACCGGAGTACACCCGCATGCTCGCCGGCTGGCTGGGCATGGACCTGGACACCGTGCAGCGCGCGGTGCAGAGCGCCACCCGCGGCGGCTCGCGCGCGGGCGGCGGCGGGTCGAACCGAGCGCCGAGCACCTACGGCCAGCCCGGCGGCGGCCGGTCCGCGTTCGTGCCGCCCGGCCCGGAGCAGGGCGGCTGGCAGCGGGACGGGGGTCGCGGCGGGCGTCCCGGCGGCCAGCGCGGGGGCGGTGGCAACGGCGGCCGCTGGCAGGACCGCGGCAACGGCCGCGGCGACCGTCGCGGGCCCGGTCCCGACCGGCAGTGGGACGCGCGCGGCGGCGAGCCGCCGTACGACCCGTCGCACGAGCCGCCGCCCGACCTCGACCAGCAGGGGTCCGGCGACGGCACCATCGCGCTGCCCGCGCCGCGGATGTCGATGCCGGACCCGCGCGACCCGGTCACCGCGACCGAGCGCCGGGCGCTCGAGGCCGTGCTGCAGATGCCCGAGGTGGTGCCGCCGGAGTTCGACGACCTCGGACCCGACGCGTTCACCGCGCCCGCCTACCGCGCCGTGCACGCCGCCGTGCGTGCCGCCGGGGGAGCGGCGTCCGCCCGGCAGCGGGTCGCCGCGGCCGGCCCCGGCGCGACCGTCGGCTGGGTCGAGGCCGTCCGCGAGGAGGCGGCCGCGCCCGTGGCGGGCCTGGTCACGCAGCTCGCCGTCGCGCCGCTGCCCGAGGACCGTGCCGACCGGCTGCCCGGCTACGCCCGCGGGCTGGTGATGGCGCTGATCGAGATGGAGATCACCCGGCACATCGCCGACCTGCGCGGCCGGCTGCAGCGGATGGACGCGACCGCGGACCCCGAGGGCTACCGCACGCTCGCGGTGCAGCTGATGGCCGAGGAGAACCGCCGCCGCGCCCTGCGCGAGAGCGCCTGACCCCAGCGGTTGCCGCCCGCCGGCTGCGCCCCGCAGCGGCTGCGCCCGGCGGCGGTACGGTGCCGGGATGGAGCTGTGGGGCGCCGCCCTGTACGGGGAGCCGTGCCGGGAGTGTTGGTACGTCTGGGACCGCACGCCGGGCCAGGCGGTGCACGCCGTCACCGAGGTCCCGGGACGGTTCGCGGCGGTGCTGGTGACCGCGCCCGAGCCGCTGCGGCACCCCGACCTCGGCTGGACCACCGCCGCGTACGTGCGGCACGTGGCCGACAACCTGGAGATGTGGGCCTACCGGCTGGACGCCGCCCGCCTGGACGGCCGCCGGGCCGCCGCGGGCTACGACCCCGACCGGCTCGGGGACGCCAAGGACTACGCGCACGCCACCGTCGGCGCGTCGCTGCTGGCCCTGCGCCGGGCCGTCCCGGGCTGGACCGACGCGGTCGAGGCGGCGCTCGCGGCCGGGGTGGTCCTGGACCACGCGACCCGCGGGCCGCAGCGTGCGGCCGACGTCGCCCGGAACAACGCGCACGACGCGCTGCACCACCTGCACGACGTGCGCCGGATCGTCGAGCACGCCGCCGCGGTCACCGGCGCCTGACGACGCCCGCACGAAACCTGCCGCACACCGGAGCCGTCTACCCTGGCGCCCATGACGACTGCGGAGGCCGCACCCGGCCAGGAGCTGCCCGACGAGCGCGAGATCCTGGGCTGGGACCAGTTCGGGGAGGCCTCGCGCGAGCTCGCACGGGCAGTGGTGGCCTCGGGCTTCGAGCCGGACGTCGTCGTGGCGGTCGCGCGCGGCGGCCTGCTGCCCGCCGGCGCGCTGTCCTACGCGCTGGGCCTCAAGGCCTGCGGCACGCTGAACGTCGAGTTCTACACCGGTGTCGACGCCCGCCTGCCCGAGCCGGTCGTGCTGCCGCCGCTGCTGGACAACGCCGCCCTGATCGGCCGGCGCGCGCTGGTGGTCGACGACGTCGCCGACACCGGCGAGACGCTCGCGCTGGTGCAGCGCCTGGTCGCGGAGCACTGCGAGGAGGCGCGCACCGCGGTGCTCTACGCGAAGCCGCACTCCATCGTCGCGCCGGACTACGTGTGGCGCCGCACCGACCGGTGGATCACGTTCCCGTGGTCGGCGGAGCCTCCCGTCACGGTCTGAGCCCCACGACGCTCACCGGCCGGGGGCGTCGACCGACGCGCCGCCGAGGCCCTCGGCCCGCGCCCGGACGATCGCCGCGGACCGGTCCGGGACCTCGAGCTTGGTGAGCACGTTCGCCACGTGGTTCCGCACGGTCTTGGCCGACAGCCCGAGCCGCCGGGCGATGACCACGTTGTCGTGGCCGGCCGCGACCTGGTCCAGCACCTCGCGCTCGCGGTCGGTCAGCCGCGGGAACGGCACCCGCACCGCCGACCGACCGCCGAGCACGTAGGCCATCGCCCGGGCCGCCACCGAGGGGCCGAGGATCATCTCGCCCGCGGCGACGGCGCGGACCGCGCGCTCGACCTGGTCCGGCGGGGCGGACTTGACCAGGTAGCCGCGGGCGCCGGCGCGCACGGCCGCGACGACCGCGTCGTCGTCCTCGTGCATGCTCATCACCAGCACGGCGACGTCTTGCCGGGCCGCCAGCACCTCGCGCGTCACGTCGACGCCCGACCCGTCGCCCAGGTCCAGGTCCATGACCACCACGTCGACGGGCAGCGCCTCGCGCACCAGCAGCGCCCGCGCCTGCGCCGCACCCGCCGCGGCGCCGACCACCTCGACGCCCGGCAGGGAGCCGAGCAGCGCCGTCATCCCGATCCGGAACACCGGGTGGTCGTCGACCAGCGCCACCCGCACGGTCACGTCGGCACCGCCGTGGCCCGGGCCGGCGCGGTGGCGTCCAGCGGCGCGCCCGGCACCAGCGGCAGCACGGCCCGAACCCGGGTGCCCGGCGCCAGCGCCGTCACCTCCAGCACCCCGCCGAGCTCGTCCGTGCGCTCCCGCATCGAACGGGTGCCGACGCCGACCGTGCCGCCGGGTCCGCGGCCGTCGTCCTCGCAGACCAGCTCCAGCGCCGCCGCGGTCCGGCGCACCGCGAGCGTGCACCCGGCGGCGCCCGAGTGCCGCTGCGCGTTGCGCGCCGCCTCGCCCAGCACCGCGTAGGCGGCGGCCGCGACGACCGGGTCCAGGTCGCCCGGGTCGTCACCGGTGCGCACCGCCGCGAACCCGTCCTGGCCCAGCCGCCCGACCAGGTCGTCGAGCGCACGCCCGAGCCCGTGCTCGTCGAGCACGGGCGGCAGCAGGCTGCGTGCGAGGCCCCGGACGTCCTCGACCCGCCGCTCGGCCTCGGCGCCCAGCGCGCGGAGCGCCTCGCGGGCCGCCTGCACCCCGGCTGGTGTGCCGGCGTCGAGCAGGTTCACCGCGCCCTGCAGCCCCAGGCGGACGCCGCTGAGCCACGGCCCGAGGCCGTCGTGCAGCTCCCGGCGGATCAGCCGGCGCTCCCGCAGCCGGGCGCTCGTCGCGGCGTCCCGGGCCCGCTCGAGGTCCCGCGCCCCGGCGGCGAGCGCCAGGCCGGCGGCCACGACCGGCAGCACCTGGTCCAGCGCGGTGCGGGTGCGCGCGTCCAGCCGCTCGCCGGGCGGTGCGGTGACGGCGAGGTCGCCGACGGTCCTGCCGCCGTGCTCGACGGCGACCTGCAGCGGCGCGGAGGTCGGGTCGCCCCAGGCGGCGGTCAGCGGGTCGGCGTCCGTGGTGCTCAGCCGGACCGACTCCAGCCGCAGCGCCTCGCCGACGCTGGTCACCAGGCCCGCGAGCAGCTGCCCGGCGTCGCCGGGAGCGGTCAGCGTGCGGCCGAGGCGCAGCGCCGCGCGTGCCGGGTCGTCGCCGTCGCCGTAGACGAGGTGCCGCACCCGGGTCTGCAGCCAGCCGCGCGCCGGCTGGAGCAGCAGGACCACGCCGACGGCCGCGGCCACCTGGGCGCCGGCGCTGCTGGTGCCCGCGAGCGCGGACACACCCGCGGCCACCGCGGCGTACGCGCCGGCCAGGGTCAGGGCCAGCAGGGCGGCGACCGTCGCGCGGCTCACCGCCAGGTCGAGCCCCCACAGCCGGTTGCGCAGCACCGTGACCAGCAGGGCGGCGGGGAACAGCGCCTGGCACACCAGGTGGCTGACCGGGATCGCCAGCACCAGCCCCGGTCCGGGGTCGCTGAGCACCAGGGGGACGAACGACAGCGCCATGATCCCGGCCGCGACCGCCAGCACGCCGAGCCCGCGGCGCTCGGCCGCCGGCCCGCGGCGGTACCGCCACCAGGTCCCGCCCGCCGTGGCGAGCCCGGCCGCCACGACCAGGGCGATCGCCCACCGCGGGTCGGACATCGGCGCGAGCAGCCGGGTCCCGGTCAGCAGCACGGCGGCCACCGTGCCCAGCGCCACGCCGGCGCGCGCCCACGGCCCCAGCGGCCCGTCGCGGGCTAGCCACGGCACCACCGTGAACAGCGCCACGGTGCCCGGCACCCAGATCCAGCCGAACGTCGCGACCAGCCAGTCCAGCGCGGGCAGCTCCGGCCGGGTCGCCGCGAACGCGCCCCACGCGCCGCCGACCGCGGACACCCCGCCCGCGAGGCCCGCGAACGCCACCAGCCAGCCGACCGGGTGCCGCCGCCGGGACAGGATCACCGCGCCGACCGTCCCGTAGACCGCCGCGACGGCGACGTCGACCGCCGTGAACAGCAGGTCGCCCGCGATCATCCCGCCACCGGCCGCGACGTGCAGCACGGTCGCCGTCCCGGCGAGCAGCCAGGCCACGACCGCGATCGTGGCGGCGACGACGGGCAGCCCGCCGTCCGCGCCCCGCTGCGCCGCCGACCCCTCCCGGACCATGGCGTCACCGTAGGGGCAAACCACCACAGAACGGGAGGGGTCGGGCGCCCTCACCGGCGGTCGCCGACCGCGAAACCGATCGCGGCGACCAGCAGCCACACCGGCCCGGTGAACCCGGCCATGTACTGCAGCGGCGACAGCCCGAGCAGCAGCGTCAGCCCGCCCAGCACCGCGCTGACCCAGCCGATCCACCGCGGAGCCGCACCGTGCCGCAGCGCGGCGACCGCCACGGCGACGCCCGTCAGGCCGGCACCGACCCACAGCCACGGGATGGTCGCGACCCAGTCCGTGTAGAACGCGCCCGACTCGGTGACCATCTTGTCCGGCTCGGCGAACCCGAACATGAACTGCGTGTCCAGGCCCGTCCCGAGCAGCGCGGCGACGGCCACGAGCAGCAGCCCCGCCGACGCCACCGCCGGCAGCAGGCTCCCCGCCGGCGCCTGCTGCCCGAGCCGCCGGGCGAGCCCCGCGGCGAACACCGTCACCAGGACCATCGTGATCAGGGTCGCGGTGTGGAACAGGACCATCGTCGGGATCTTGTCCGCCATGTCGGCGACCATCGCGTCGGCGTCGCCGGCGGTCTGGTCCCAGTCGACCGAGAGGCCGAGCGACGCCTGGATCGAGACGAGGCCGGCCAGGCCCGCCCCGATCCCGGCGAGCGCCCAGCCGCGCGGCTGCGGCCGCACCCGGACGTCCGGTGCGGGCGTCGCCGTCACCGTGCCCGTGCCGCCCCCTGCGGCGGCACCGACCCTGGACGTGCGGCCGGCGGAGGGTGTGTCGTGCGTGGTCATCGCTGGCTCCTCGGTTCTCGCCGGAGGCCGTGCGCCTCCGCTGCCGACGACGCTCGCCCGGGACGCGTCCCGGGCGGAAGGGCGCGTGGCCCGGCTCCCCGGGCGATCGACCCGGGCCCGGCCGGGGGCGAGACTGCAGCAGGTGCGGCCGCTCGGCAGAGGTGGCCTCGCGCGGTCCGGCCACGAGGATGAGCAGCACGAGGCAGGGAGGTGGCACGTGACCGGGTTGCGGCTGCGGTGCGTCGCCAACCGCGGGGTCTTCCTGCCCGACGGCCGACGCCCGCGGGGCACGACGGCCTCATCGGCGTTCGCGGTCACGCCGGGGCGGGCCTACGTCGCCGCCGGGGTGCTGGCGCTCGCGGACCACCTGAGCGTGCTGGTCCGCGACGACTGGGGCGGGCCGGCGTTCGTCCCGGCCGGGCTGTTCGCCGAGGTGACCACGACGCTCCCGGCCGGGTGGTCCTTCGCGCTGGACACCGGTGCCCGCGCGGGTCGGCGGACGCTGTGGGGCGAGCCCTGCGTGGCCGTGTGGGGGTACCGGGAGCTCGTCGAGGACGAGGGGCACGTGGCGGCGCTGCTGGCGGGGGAACCGACGGCGGTCGTAGCGTGCCTCGCGGAGATCGACCTGGCTGATGCCGAGGCGCCGCCGGGCCGGCGCTCCGCCCGGGTGCGACCGGACGTCGACGGCTGAGTCAGGCGTCGCCCCGGCGCCGCGCCGCCGGCCACTCCGGGTCGTTCCACGCGACGTCGCTCCCGCCGACGCGGGCGAACCGGACCTCGGGGTCGTCGCTCTGCAAAAGGGTCAGCAGCCGGCCGCCGAGCAGGGAGGCCTCCCGCGAGTGCTGGGCCAGGAGGTCGAGCAGCACCCGTGCCGAGGTCGGTCGGAGCCGGGCGAACGCGTCGAACCCGAACAGGACGACGACGAGTCCCGTTGCCTGGGAGTCCCAGCCGTAGGCCTGCTCCACGACGTCGCGGAGGCAGTCGTGCAGCGCGTCCAGGTTGCGCCCGTAGTACGCAGGGAAGTGCAGCAGGCGGGCGACGTCCCGGTGCAGGTCCGCCTCGTCGGTCCACGTGCCGGCGGGCAGCGTGACGACCTGGTAGCCGCGTCCGGCGAGCCACGTGGTCGTCTCGGCGAGGGCGGCCGGGCGGTGGAACAACGTCACCGGCGACAGCTGGAGCAGGCGGAGGGCCCGGTCCTCGGCGGGGTCGGTGTCACGGTCGAAGGCGGCCACGCGCGCAGCCTAGGGGCGAGGTGGGCTCGACGTGGTCGGAGGCCGCAGAGCCGAACGGGTGGCACCGCCGTGAACCTGCTCGGCCGCTGCCGCGCGCCACTAACGTGCGTGCGTGCTCTTCCGCGTGGTGATCGTCCTCGTACTCGTCGTGGCGCTCGTCGTGAACCTGGACTTCGTCAGGAGGGCGAACCGCGGTGATCGCGACTACCTGCAGCGGTATCTCCTGCACTGGCGCGTCCGCCTGCTGTACGCGGGCGGGGGCCTCCGGACGGTCGTCCGCACCATCGTGCCGGTCACCCTCATGATCACGTGGTGCTCGATCGGCGCCGCGACGGCGCTGCTGATCCAGGACGAGACGCCCGGTCCGGTCCTGCTCGGGTACGTCCTCGGGATCGTCGTGCTGGGCATCAACTTGCTCGTCGTCCGCCTCACCGGGTGGCCCGCGTTCCAGATCCCCGCGCCGTTCCGCGGCATGTCCGAGGCCGAGCTCCAGTCCTGGTTCGATGCCGACTCCACCCCGGGCTCTGGGGTCTCGATCGCCGACCACCTCCCGCTCGACGTGGTCGACGCCTCGTTCGACAGCTCCGTGCTGGTGGTCCGCGGACAGGACTGGTACCTGGCGGCCTGGTCTCCCTGGCGCGGTGAGATCGAGGGACGTCAGGTGGATCGGGACGACGCGGGGACGCGGGACCTGGTGCCGCTCCTCAGCGGGCAGCAGCTCGTCGCGGTGCACGGCCGCGGCCCGCGCCGGGGGGTGACGGTCTTCGAGCTCACCCGAGGTCGGATCGAGGTCGATTCCGACCCGCGCGGCCGGCCCTGGCAGCTCCGGCTGCCGGGGCGGACCGTCGTGGTGGGCGCTGCCCGGGCGTGATCGCGCGAGGACGAGGGAGACGCACTCGGGTGCGCCGCCTCGGTCGGTCTTCAGGCCGTCGCCACCGCGTGCGCCGTCGCGGTGGCTCTCCGCGGAGCAGCGCGGCAGCGCACCCGTTCGGGGGAACGTGCGCCGACCAGCCACGGCGCCCCGATCGCGGCGCTACGGTCCCGACCAGGGACAGCGCGCCGCCCGGTGCACCGGACCGGGAGGGTGGTGCGCGGTGTCGACCGCCCGTCGTGCGATGGTCCTGGCCCTGGTCGGCATCGCCGGGACGCTGCTCGGCCTGCTGATCGCCGCTGCCACGTTCCGGGACGACTGGCTGTTCCGGCACGCCTGGGAGATGCAGCCGAACGGCACCGGCATCGCGTCGGACGTGCAGGTCGCCCGGTACGCCACGGCGATCCCGGCGGACGACGCGCGCCGGGTCGCGGACGCGGCGCTGGAGCCGTTCGGCATCGCGATCCCCCCGAGCGCCCTCCGGGTCGAGGTCGACGTCGTCGACTTCGAGTCCGAGCAGGACGCCTGGGTCGAGGACGGGACGCTCGTGCGCGTGATGCTGCCGGGGGACGAGGCGGAGGCGTGGCTGGCCCCCGAGGTCGTCGGGTGGGACCTGTCGCCGTCCACAGGGTCCTGGACCGTGGAGGACCTTCAGCCCTGGGTCCTCGACCTGATGGGCGAGTACGTCGACCTGCACGTGCCCGTCGCGGAGCGCAGATCGGTGGGGGAGCCCTGGCTCGCGGTCGTCGCCCCGTACGGCGATCCCGCCGAGGTGACGTTCCTCGTCTACGACCCCGTGACCCGGATGTGAGCGGCGACCGGCGACACGGGTCCGCCCGGCAGCGCCGGTGCGTCGTCGAGCCACGCGTGCCGCGATGACCGGGTCTCGTGAGCCGGTGGGCTCTCCGGTGAGCACGCGATGGACGGGACGACCGATCACGACGGGACGAAGGCCATGAGATTTCGACGTGCCGGGATGACGCTTGCGCTGGTCCTCGCGGTCGGGACCAGCGCGGCGGGGTGCACCTTCGGTTGGTCGTGGACGTTCGAGCCGAACACCACAGGAGCGCGGACAGGCGACCGGGTGGCGCGCCACGAGCAGATGGTGCCGGGTGACGCTCGGGTCGCCGCGAGCGAGGCCCTGGCGGCGTACGGGGTGGAGCTGCCGGAGGTGGCGACGGACGTGTCGATGTCGGAGGTCGACTTCGAGCGGTCGGGGTGGATGGTCGCCGATGCCACCCTGATCGCGATGGATCTGCCGCGTGACGCGGTGGAGCCGATGCTCGACTGGACGTCGACCGGTCTGTTCTTCCCCACAGGGATCACGGCGGGTGACATCCTGGCGCCGTCGATGGCTGATCTGATCGGCGAGCCGTACGACCCCACGACGCCTGCGGTCGACTGGTTCGTGCACTCCGTCGACCCGGAGGTCCCGGACCGCAACATCGTCGTGCTGTGGCCCCCTGGTGATCCGGCAACCGTTCGCTTCGTGATCTACGAGCTGCCGAGTTGAGCCCTGCCCATGTGCGCTCGGAGCGTCCGGGCGTTCACCTCCGCCCTCTGGTGGAACCGTGATCGGCCGTAGGGAACGGCGACCGCTCCGTTGGCGAGCGCGACGTCGCGTCGAGGCTCGGGCCGTGCACTCTCGGCACGTGGCGAGTCTCGTCAGTGAGGAGCTTCGTGAGTCGTGACGTCCCAGGAGCTGCGTGGGGTGCGCGATCGGTCCTCGAGCGACCGCGCCTCGGCGCGCCGAGGGTGGCCGAGGGTGGAGGCCCGAATCGCGACCGCAGCGCGAGGGACTCCGACGGACCCGGCCCGGCTCGAACGGGCGGCCCCCCTCGCCGGCTGCGGTCGGACGCGCCCGTACCGGGTAGGCGCGCCTGGGGCGGGTTCGGGACGAGGGTACGGGACGACGCCACCGCGGTCACGCAGTTGTCGAGCGTGCTCCGTCAGGGAGAACGTGGGGCGAAGCGCCCCACGAGCGAAGCCCCACGACGTGGCCGTGACCGATGATCGCTGGGTGGCGGTGATCGCGAGGCGGATGCGGGTCGTGCTGGTTGACGCCGGTGAGCAGGAACGTGCGCTCGACCCGCTGTGCACGCAGGTCGACGTACCCGGACGGGATGATGGAGGATCCGTTCGAGCCACGTTGCACCGTCGACCCGGTGCAGTCCGAGCTGCGCTCGGGAGACGTGCTCGATGAACGTCAGGGTCGTCGTCCTCACCGTCGCGCTGACGGCAGCGCTCGCGGCCTGCGCTCCAGACGACGGCGCCCCGAGTATGAGACTCCCGCTGACCTGGAGTCAGGACGACATCTCGATCACGCTCGACGAGGAGAACCGCGCGTCCGTGACCGACATCCCGCACGACGACACGACATGCACGAGCGTCGTCGCCGGCGGTACCGAGGTCACCGGGAGCGGCGAGTGGTCGTGGGAAGGCTCCGGCCGGCTGGTCGTGTCCATCGACGGTGTCGAGATCGCGGTCCAGTCGGCCTCCTACCTGGGAGAGGCCGACTGGACCAGGCTGCTCGTCGACCGGTGCGGAACAGACTTCAACGACGATGCTCCTGTCGAGCTGTTCTTGGAGGGGGCGCTCTCGGCGGTCGAGGGCTGACCGTCGAGGCGCCTCGTGTCCGTCACCCGTGGCACGGCTGCTATCCCCGTGCACCCCACCGCCCGCCGTCGCTACACTGACGACCACAGGCACCGATCCGGCCATCACCGGGGAGCCTCCGGAAGAACAGGGCGCCTGCTCCACCGACGCCCCCAGTAGACCCGGACGGGTAGGCCCGTCACAGCCGTCAGCGAGTGGTCGCACGCCGCCCCCACCAGGGCAACGAGCGGCAAGCGGGGTGGTACCGCGGCAACGCGCGAGGTCGGAACGGACCGCGTGCGACGTCGTCCCCGTGGTCCCGCCGCCGCACGCGGACCCGTGAGGGCCCGCCGACCACAGGAGCGCCATCCGCCATGGCCTATCCGCTGCACCGCACCCCGAGCGGCAAGCACGCCGCCCCCGTCGCGCCCGGCGCGTCCTTCGGCCTGCCGGCTTCCCCGGACCTGCCGGCCCTCGAGAAGGACGTCCTGGCCTACTGGGACGCCGACGGGACGTTCCAGGCGTCGATCGACGCGCGGGACGCCGGCGCGGACGGCGCCAACGAGTTCGTGTTCTACGACGGCCCGCCGTTCGCCAACGGCCTGCCGCACTACGGGCACCTGCTGACCGGGTACGCGAAGGACATCGTCGGCCGGTACCAGACGCAGCGCGGCCGCCGCGTCGAGCGCCGGTTCGGCTGGGACACGCACGGCCTGCCGGCGGAGCTCGAGGCGGAGCGGATCCTCGGCATCACGGACAAGGCGCAGATCGAGGAGATGGGCATCAAGGCGTTCAACGACGCCTGCCGCACCTCGGTGCTGCGGTACACCGACGAGTGGCAGGTGTACGTGACCCGCCAGGCCCGGTGGGTGGACTTCGAGCACGACTACAAGACGCTCGACCCGTCCTACATGGAGTCGGTCATCTGGGCGTTCAAGCGGCTGTACGACAAGGGCTGGGCGTACGAGGGCTACCGCGTGCTGCCCTACTGCTGGAACGACCAGACGCCGCTGTCCAACCACGAGCTGCGGATGGACGACGACGTCTACAAGGACGTCCAGGACCAGACGGTCACGGTGACGTTCCCGTTGACGGGCGAGCGCGCCGAGGCGCTCGGGCTGACCGACGTCGCCGCGCTCGCCTGGACGACGACGCCGTGGACGCTGCCCACCAACTCGGCGCTCGCGGTGGGACCGGACGTCACGTACGCGGTGGTGCCCGCCGGCCCGAACGGCACCTCCGCCGCCGGCGAGGCGTTCCTGATGGCGCGCGACCTGGTCGCGGGCTACGCGAAGGACCTCGGGTACGACTGGGCGGAGGACGCGCTGGCGGCCGTCACCCGCGAGCTGCGCGGCGCCGAGCTGGCGGGCGTGCGGTACGCGCCGCTGTTCGGCTACCTGGCGGACCAGCCGGGCATGGCCGAGCACGGCTTCCAGGTGCTGCTCGCCGACTACGTGACCACCGAGGACGGCACGGGCGTCGTGCACCAGGCGCCCGCCTACGGCGAGGTCGACCAGGAGACCTGCGAGGCCGTCGGCATCCCGACCGTGCTGAGCGTCGACGAGGGCGGGAAGTTCACGTCCCTCGTGCCCGACTTCCAGGGGCTGCAGGTGTTCGAGGCGAACAAGCCGATCACCCAGCGGCTGCGCGCGGACGGCCGGCTGCTGCGCCAGGCGTCCTACGTGCACTCCTACCCGCACTGCTGGCGCTGCCGGAAGCCGCTCATCTACAAGGCGGTGTCGTCCTGGTTCGTCAAGGTGACGGCGTTCCGCGACCGGATGGTCGAGCTCAACCAGGACATCTCCTGGGTCCCGGAGCACATCAAGGACGGGCAGTTCGGCAACTGGCTGGCCAACGCCCGCGACTGGTCCGTCTCCCGCAACCGGTACTGGGGCACGCCCATCCCGGTGTGGGTGAGCGACGACCCGGCCTACCCGCGGATCGACGTCTACGGCTCGTTCGCGGAGCTCGAGGCCGACTTCGGCCGGCTGCCGCTGAACGACGAGGGGCAGCCCGACCTGCACCGCCCGTTCATCGACGACCTGACCCGCCCGAACCCGGACGACCCGACGGGTGCGTCCACCATGCGCCGGATCCCGGACGTGCTGGACGTCTGGTTCGACTCCGGGTCGATGCCGTACGCCCAGGTGCACTACCCGTTCGAGAACGCCGACTGGTTCGAGCACCACTACCCGGGCGACTTCATCACCGAGTACATCGGGCAGACCCGCGGCTGGTTCTACCTGCTGCACGTGCTGGCCACGGCGCTGTTCGACCGCCCGGCGTTCCGCACCTCCGTGTCGCACGGCATCGTGCTGGGCTCGGACGGCCGCAAGATGAGCAAGTCGCTGCGGAACTACCCGGACGTCAACGAGGTGTTCGACCGCGACGGCTCGGACGCGATGCGCTGGTTCCTGATGGCCTCGCCGATCCTGCGCGGCGGCAACCTGGTCGTCACCGAGGAGGGCATCCGCTCCGAGGTGCGCCAGGTGCTGCTCCCGCTGTGGAGCACCTGGTACTTCTTCGCGCTGTACGCCAACGCGGCTCAGCAGGGCGCCGGGCTGACCGCGCGCCGCGTCACGCCCGAGACGCCCGTCACCACGATGGACCGGTACGTGCTGGCCCGGACCCGCAGGCTGGTCGAGGACGTCACCGCGCAGCTCGACGCCTACGACGTGCCGGGCGCGTGCGAGACGGTGCGCGTGCACCTGGACCTGCTGACCAACTGGTACGTCCGCACGCAGCGCGACCGGTTCTGGGCGGAGGACCAGGCGGCGTTCGACACGCTGTGGACCTCCCTGGAGACCCTGACCCGGGTGATGGCGCCGCTCGCGCCGCTGCTGTCCGAGGAGGTCTGGCGCGGCCTGACCGGCGACCGGTCGGTGCACCTGACCGACTGGCCGACCCTGGGCGACGGCTCGGCGGACGACCTGGCGCTCGCGGCCGACGACGACCTGGTCGCCGCGGTCGACGGCGTGCGCGAGGCCGTGTCCGCGGCGCTGGCGCTGCGCAAGGCGCACGGCCTGCGGGTCCGCCAGCCGCTGCGCGCGCTCCGCGTCGCCCTGCCGCAGCCGGACCTGCTCGCCCCGTTCACCGACCTGCTGGCCGCCGAGCTCAACGTCAAGCACGTCGCGCTCAGCACCGTCGAGGAGGCCGCCGCGAGCGGGGTCGCCGTCCGCCGGAACCTGGCGGTCAACGCCCGCGCCGCCGGTCCGCGCCTGGGCCGGGGCGTCCAGGCCGCGATCCGCGCGGCGAAGGCCGGTGACTGGGACACGGACGCTGACGGGACCGTGGTCGTGCGGACGCCCGACGGCGACGTGTCGCTGGAGCCGTCCGAGTACGAGCTGACCACGGCCATCGAGGTGGCGACCGCCGAGGGCGAGGCGCCGGCGCTCGCCGCGGGCGTGCTGCCCTCGGGCGGGTTCGTGGTGCTCGACCTGGCGCTGGACGACGCGCTGCGCGCCGAGGGCTACGCCCGCGACGTGGTGCGCGCCGTGCAGGACGCCCGCAAGGCGGCCGACCTGGCCGTCGGCGACCGGATCCGGCTGACCCTCAAGGTCCCGGCCCAGCACGAGGAGGCGGTCCGCACGCACCAGGAGTTCATCGCCACGGAGACGCTCGCCACCGAGGTGGTCCTCGACCCGGCGGACGGCGTCGAGCTGACGGTCGCGGTCGAGAAGGTGTCCGCGTGAGCGCCGCGAAGCGGGGCCAGGGCGGCGCCGACCACCTGCGCGACGAGGCGGCCCAGGCCGCCCGCCGCGCGGCGGACGAGGTGTACGCCGGCATCCTCGAGCGCGCGCCCGAGCACGACATCGACCCGACCCTGGACCGGGTCCTGGCGGTGTGCGAGCTGCTGGGCGACCCGCAGAAGGCCTACCGGGTCGTGCACCTCACCGGCACCAACGGCAAGACCTCGACCGCGCGGATGGTCGAGCGGCTGATCCGGGAGCACGGGCTGCGCACGGGCCGGTTCACCAGCCCGCACCTGACCCGGGTGACGGAGCGGATCGCCATCGACGGCGAGCCGATCAGCGACGAGACGTTCGTCGCGACCTGGCAGGACGTCGCGCCGTACGTGCACATGGTCGACGTCCGGGAGCAGGAGGCGGGGCGCCCGCGGCTGTCGTTCTTCGAGGTGTTCACCGTGATGGCGTTCGCCGCCTTCGCGGACGCCCCCGTGGACGTCGCGGTCGTCGAGGTCGGCATGGGCGGGCGCTGGGACGCCACGAACGTCGCGGACGGCGAGGTCGCGGTCATCACCCCGGTGGCCTACGACCACGAGCGCTACCTCGGGCACACGCTGGTGGAGATCGCGGGGGAGAAGGCCGGCATCGTCAAGGACGGCGCCACCCTGATCCTCGCGCAGCAGCAGGAGGACGCCGAGGGCGTGATCCTGCACGCCGCCGCCGAGCGCGGGGCCCGGGTCGTCCGGGAGGGCGTCGACATCGACGTGGTGGAGCGCCAGGTCGCCGTCGGCGGCCAGCTGCTCACGCTGCGCGGCACCGGCGGCACCTACACGGAGATCTTCCTGCCGCTGCACGGCGCGCACCAGGCGCACAACGCGCTGGCGGCGCTCGCGGCCGTCGAGGCGCTGATGGCCGGCGGCGGCGCCCTGGAGGCGGGCATCGTCGAGGCCGCGTTCGCGGACGCGGAGTCGCCGGGCCGCCTCGAGCTGGTGCGGTCCAGCCCGACGGTGCTGGTCGACGGGGCGCACAACCCCGCCGGGGCCGAGGCGCTGGTGGCGGCGGTCGAGGAGACCTTCGCGTTCCAGCGGGTCGTCGGCGTGGTCGGCGTGATGGCGGACAAGGACCCCGAGAGCATCCTCGCGGTGCTCGAGCCGTCGCTGGCGGAGGTCGTCGTCACGCGGGCCTCCAACCCGCGGGCGATGGAGGTCGACGACCTGGCGGAGATCGCGGTCGACGTGTTCGGCGAGGACCGGGTGCACGTGCGCGAGCGCCTGGACGAGGCCGTGACGCTCGCCGCCGACCTGGCCGAGGCCGAGGTGGAGCGCGGCGCCGCCGTGCTCGTGACGGGCTCGATCCTGCTCGTGGCCGAGGCCCGGACGCTCATGGGGCGCGCCTGACGGGTCGCGCTCGGCAGAACGGCCGGCAGCGGGGGTGCACCGATGTGCACCCCCGCTGCACGTTCCCTCCTTGACGCGCCCGACCAGCGCGGACGAGTGTGAGTGCTGTCGCGGCGAGGGCGCCGTGACCTCCCGTGGCGAAGGGACCCACGCCGTGAAGAAACTCATCAACGACCCGCAGACCGTCGTCGCCGAGTCCGTGGAGGGCTTCGGCCTCGCGCACGCGGACGTCGTGCAGGTGCACACCGACCCGCTGTTCGTCACGCGCGCCTCCGGCCCCGTGAGCGGCAAGGTCGGCCTGGTCTCCGGGGGCGGCAGCGGGCACGAGCCGCTGCACGCCGGGTTCGTCGGCGACGGCATGCTCGACGCCGCCGTGCCGGGCGCGATGTTCACCTCGCCCACCCCCGACCAGATCGCGCCGGCGCTGGCCGCCGCGGACGGCGGGGCCGGGGTGCTGGCGATCGTGAAGAACTACACGGGCGACGTGCTCAACTTCGAGACCGCGGCCGAGCTCGCCGAGGCCGACGACCTGACGGTCCGCACCGTGGTCGTGAACGACGACGTCGCCGTGGAGGACTCGCTGTACACGGCCGGCCGGCGCGGCGTGGCCGGCACGCTCGCGGTCGAGAAGATCGCCGGGGCGGCCGCCGCGCGCGGGGACGACCTGGACGCCGTGGTCGCCGTGGCCGAGAAGGTCGTGGCGAACGTGCGGTCGATGGGCGTGGCGCTCGCGGCCGGCACCGTGCCGCACGCCGGCAGGCCGTCCTTCGACCTGCCGGACGACGAGATCGAGATCGGCATCGGCATCCACGGCGAGCCCGGCCGGCGCCGGGTGCCGCTCGCCGGCGCGGACGAGATCACCGAGCTGCTGCTGACCCCGGTGGCCGACGACCTGGCGCTGGCGTCGGGGGAGCAGGTGCTGCTGTTCGTCAACGGGATGGGCGGCACGCCGCTGAGCGAGCTGTACGTCGTCTATCGTCAGGCACGCAGGCTGCTCGAGGGCCGCGGGGTGCAGGTGACCCGCTCGCTCGTGGGCAGCTATGTGACATCACTGGAGATGCAGGGCGCCTCGGTCACTGTGCTCCGGCTGGACGACGAGCTCACCGCGCTCTGGGACGCACCGGTGCGCACGGCCGCGCTGCACTGGTAGCGGTCGCGTCGCCCGTCCGGGCGCACGGGCTCGCGGGGCTGTGACGGCGGAGGTGGGAGCAGAGCATGGCGGGATCCCTGGATGCGGCCTGGGCGGTGGCGTGGACGCGCCGGACGGCGCAGGTGGTCGTCGAGCACCGTGAGGAGCTGATCGAGCTCGACCGGCAGATCGGCGACGGGGATCACGGGGAGAACCTCACGCGCGGGTTCACCGCGGTCGTCGCCAAGCTCGACGCGCTCCCCGAGGCGCCGGCCGAGGTCGGTGCCGTGCTCAAGCTGGTCGCGACCACGCTGATGTCGACCGTCGGCGGGGCCGCCGGCCCGCTGTACGGCACGGCCTACCTGCGCGCCGCCAAGGTCACCGGCCTCCCGGAGCTGGACAGCGGCGCCGTCGTCGCGATGCTCGAGGCGGGCCTGGAGGGCATCGTCGTCCGCGGCAAGGCGACCACGGGGGAGAAGACCATGGTCGACGCCTGGTCCCCGGCCGTGGAGGCCGCCGTGGCCGCGGCGGACGCCGGCGGCTCGCCCGCCGCCGTGCTCGCGGCGGCGGCCGAGGCCGCGCGGGCCGGCGCCGAGGCCACCATCCCGCTGGTGGCGACCAAGGGCCGCGCGTCCTACCTCGGCGAGCGGTCCGCCGGACACCAGGACCCGGGGGCGACGTCCACCGCTCTCATCCTCGACGCGGCGGCCGTCACGGCGGAGGCGGCGGGATGAGCACCGCCCCGGTCGCCCTCGTGCTGGTCTCGCACTCGGCGACCCTGGCCGCGGGCGTCCGCGAGCTGGCCGCCCAGATGGCGCCGGACGTGCTGATCCTCGCGGCGGGCGGGGACGGCGCGGGCGGGCTCGGCACCAGCTTCGACCTGGTCGAGCAGGCGCTGACCGACGCGACCGCCGACGGGCGCTCGGCGGTGGTGCTCACGGACCTGGGGTCCGCCGTCCTCACCACCGAGTCGGTGCTGGAGCTGCTGGACGAGGACGTCGCCGCCCGGGTGCACCTGGCCGACGCGCCCTTCGTGGAGGCCGCGGTGGCCGCCGGCGTGACGGCGGCCGGCGGGGCGCCGGTGGGCGAGGTGCTGGGCGCCGCGGTGGCCGCCGGGGCGGGGTTCCCGCACGCCGTCGGCGCGGGGCAGGTCGAGCCGGCGGCCGCCACCCCCGCCCCGCACCCGGACGAGCACGCCGGCGTCATCACGGCGCACGTCGTGGTGCGCAACCCGCTGGGCCTGCACGCCCGGCCCGCCGCGGTGCTCGCGCGGATGATGGCCGGGTTCGACGCCGCCGTGCAGGTGGACGGCGTGAACGCCGCCAGCGTGCTGGAGCTCATGCAGCTCGGTGCCGGCCAGGGCCGCAGCCTCGAGGTCGCAGCCAGCGGCCCGCAGGCCCGCGTCGCGGTCGACGCGTTCGTCGGGGCCGTCGAGGAGGGCTTCGGCGAGGTGTGACCCGGTGTGACGCACGAGGCACTGGTGGTTGACTGACACAACTCTGCAGCACGTGCAAGAATGCATGCCATGCAGGAATCGACCGAGCCCGAGGGGCTGCGCGCCCGCAAGAAGCGCGCCCGCCTGGAGGCGCTGGTCGACGCGACGCACCGGCTGGCCGCCGAGCGCGGCCTGGACGCCGTCACCGTCGAGGACATCTGCGCCGAGGTCGGCGTCAGCGTCCGCACGTTCTTCAACTATTTCGAGTCCAAGAACGACGCGGTGCTCGGCCTGGCGCACTGGCGGATGGACCCCGCCGCCGCGGAGGCGTTCGCCTCCGGCGGCCCGAGCGGCGACCTGCTGACGGACATGCAGACGCTGCTGGCCAGCGCGCTCGACCACCCGCCGCTCGGCAAGGAGCGCATGGAGCGCGCGTTCGCGGTGGTGCGCAGCCACCCGGACCTGCTGATGCGCGCCTACACGCACGTCCAGGGCCTGCACGACGAGATCGAGGCCCTGGTCCGGCGCCGGCTCGGGGACGCGGCCGACGAGGCCGTCGTCCTGCTGGTCGGCGCCCTGCTGCTGGTCCTGTCCCACGCGACCTTCCTCCGGTGGGACACCGCCGGCCGGGAGGGCGACGTGCACACCCACCTGCCCTCGGTGGTCGCGGACCTGGCGGGCATCCTCGCGCCGCCGCCCCGCTGACCACCTCCGCACTCGAGCACCTCCGCACCCCGTCGACGACGACGCCCCGAGCCGTCGCCGGGGCGTCCTGCCGACCCCGACCGAACGGACGAGGTACCCATGGCATCCGCCGCCCCCGCACCCGACAAGCCGCTGGTGGAGCTGAACCAGCGCACCATCTGGCTGATCTTCGGCGCCCTGCTCGCCAGCATGCTGCTGTCGTCGCTCGACCAGTCGATCGTCGGCACCGCGATGCCGACCATCGTCGGCGAGCTGAACGGCGTCGAGCACCAGGGCTGGGTCGTGACGATCTACATCCTGGCCATCGCGATCGTCATGCCGCTGTACGGCAAGTTCGGCGACCTGTGGGGCCGGCGCTGGCCGTTCCTCATCGCCATCGCGCTGTTCACCGTCGCGTCCGCCGGCGCGGGCTTCGCGCAGTCGTTCGGGGAGCTCGTCGCGTGGCGCGGCGTGCAGGGCCTCGGCGGCGGCGGCCTGATCATCCTGTCCCAGGCGATCATCGCCGACATCGTGCCTGCCAAGGAGCGCGGCAAGTACATGGGCCCGATGGGCGCGATGTTCGGCGTCGCGGCCGTGGCCGGCCCGCTGCTCGGCGGCCTGTTCACCGACCACGCCGACTGGCGCTGGTGCTTCTGGATCAACATCCCGGTCGGCATCGCGGCGTTCGTGACCGCGTGGATCACGCTGAAGCTCCCGAGCCACCGCTCGGGCCGCAAGCTCGACGTCGCCGGCATCGTGCTGCTCACCCTGGCCACCTCCGGCCTGGTGCTCGTCACCTCGTGGAGCTCCGTCAGCGGCGAGGCGGGCTACGACTGGTCCGACGGCCGCCTGGTCGGCCTGCTGGTCGCGACGGTCGCCGCCGCGGTCGCGTTCGTCCTGGTCGAGCTGCGCGCGCAGGAGCCGATCCTGCCGCTGCGCCTGTTCAAGAACCGGACCTTCACGCTGGCCACCGGCGTCGGCCTGGTCATCGGCATGGGCATGTTCGCCTCGCTCGCGTTCCTGCCGACCTTCCTGCAGATGTCGACCGGGTCGGGCGTGACCGAGTCCGGCCTGCTCATGCTCCCGATGACCGTCGGCGTCATGCTGACGGCGATCGGGTCCGGCATCGCGATCACGAAGACCGGGCGGTACAAGGCGTTCCCGATCACCGGCATGGCCATCGCGACGCTCGGCCTCGCGTGGCTCACCACGATCACCGGCGACATGTCGATGGTGCTGTTCGGCGCGATGATCTTCTTCCTGGGCGCCGGCCTCGGCCTGGTGATGCAGACGATCGTGCTCGCCGTCCAGAACTCGGTCGACCCGCACGAGCTCGGCACCGCGACCAGCGCGAACAACTTCTTCCGCGAGATCGGCGCGGCCGTCGGCACGGCGCTGTTCAGCACCATCTTCACCAGCCGGCTGTCGGAGCGGCTGGAGGCCGTCTTCGCGGGCGCGCCCGCCGGCGGGGACGCGGCGATCGACCCGTCCAGTTCGGCCGAGTCGCTCACCCCGGCCGTGGTCGCGCAGCTGCCCGAGCAGCTGCACGACGGCGTCGTGAACGCCTACACCGAGGCGCTGGCCCCGGCGTTCTGGTACCTCGTGCCGCTGCTGGCGCTGGGCTTCGTGCTCACGCTGTTCCTGCGCGAGGTGAAGCTCTCCGACGTCGCCGGCATGGTGGCGCGCGGCGAGGCGACGGCCGGCGGTCCCGCGGGCACGCCCGCGGCCGTCGACGCGGCTGCGCAGGGGGCGGCGTCCGTGCCGCCCGGCCCGGTCGGCGCGACCGTCCCGTCGGGGGCAGGCGACGGCACCCCCGGTGCCGGGTCCGGCCACGACCGCCGGTAACCTGCGGTCGTGAACTCAGCCCACGACATCGCTCGCTGCGCTCCCGATCCCGCGGGGGCCCCGGAGTGAGCATGCACGCGTCGCGGCCCCCGCGCCCCAAGCGCCCCGCCAAGCCCCAGTTCACCTCGATGATCCTGGTCCTCGAGGGCGTGCTGGTGCTGTTCGCGGCGCTGACGGCGTACGGGCTGCGCTCGGCCCCGCCACCGGTCATCTGGACCGTGGCGGGGTCGATGTTCCTCGTCCTGGTCGTCCTGTCCCGGATGGTGACGCGGCCTGGCGGCTACGTCGCCGGCTCGGTGGCCCAGCTGCTGGTGATCGCCTGCGGGGTGGTGATCCCGCTGATGTACGTCCTCGGGCTGCTGTTCGCGGTGCTGTGGTTCGTGTCGCTGCGGCTCGGCGGGCGGATCGACGCGGAGCGCGCGGAGTTCGACCGGCTCTACCCGGACCAGACCCCGCAGGGCGGGCTGCCGGACCGCTCGGACCCGCCCGCGCCGTAGCCGCCCCTCCGGTTAGAGTCACCCGCATGAGCGACATCCAGCGCACCCTCGTCCTGGTCAAGCCCGACGGCGTCCGCCGCGGACTCTCCGGCGAGGTCCTCCGCCGCATCGAGGCCAAGGGCTACACCCTCGTGGCCGTCGAGCTCCGCACCGCCGACGACGCCCTGCTGCAGCAGCACTACGCCGAGCACGAGGGCAAGCCGTTCTTCCAGCCCCTGGTCGACTTCATGAAGTCCGGCCCGGTGCTCGCCGTGGTCGCCGAGGGCCACCGCGTCATCGAGGGCTTCCGGTCCCTGGCCGGCTCCACCGAGCCGACCACCGCGGCGCCCGGCACCATCCGCGGCGACCTCGGCCGCGACTGGGGCCTCAAGGTGACCCAGAACCTCGTGCACGGCTCGGACTCCGAGGAGTCGGCCGCCCGCGAGATCGGCCTCTGGTTCCCCGCCCTCGCGTCCTGACCCGTCCCGCACCCGTCCCGTACCCGGAGCCGTCGAGCGCCGAGGTCGTCACACGTCGGCGAGGTCGTCACACCTACGTGACGACCTCGTCGTCGTCTGACGACCTCACGGGTCCGCGGGGGCCGCGAGGTGCCCGCGGCCGGAGCCTCCGCGGGCGGGCGGGTCCGCCGCACTAGGCTGCGGCCGTGCACCTGAAGACGCTCACCCTGCGCGGGTTCAAGTCGTTCGCCTCGGCGACGACGCTGAACCTGGAGCCCGGGGTGACCTGCGTCGTCGGGCCGAACGGCTCGGGCAAGTCCAACGTCGTCGACGCGCTCGCCTGGGTGATGGGCGAGCAGGGCGCCAAGTCCCTGCGCGGCGGCAAGATGGAGGACGTCATCTTCGCCGGCACCTCCGGCCGCCCGCCGCTGGGCCGGGCCGAGGTGTCCCTGACGATCGACAACTCCGACGGCGCGCTGCCGATCGAGTACACCGAGGTGACGATCTCGCGGACGCTGTTCCGCAACGGCGGCTCGGAGTACGCGATCAACGGCCGCGCCTGCCGGCTGCTGGACATCCAGGACCTGCTGTCCGACTCGGGCCTGGGTCGCGAGATGCACGTGATCGTCGGCCAGGGTCAGCTCGACGCCGTGCTGCGGGCGACCCCCGAGGAGCGCCGCGGCTTCATCGAGGAGGCGGCCGGCGTCCTCAAGCACCGCAAGCGCAAGGAGAAGGCGCTCCGCAAGCTCGACGCGATGCAGGCCAACCTGACCCGCCTGACCGACCTGACCGCGGAGCTGCGGCGGCAGCTCGGCCCCCTCGGCCGGCAGGCGGAGGTCGCCCGCCGCGCGCAGACCGTGCAGGCCGACCTGCGCGACGCCCGCGCGCGGCTGCTGGCCGACGACCTGGCCCAGCTGACCGCGACCCTGGAGCAGGAGATCGCCGACGACACGGCGCTGCGCGCCCGGCGGGCCGAGGCGGAGCAGGCGCTGGACTCCGCCCGCGCGCGGCTGGCGGCGCTCGAGCGCGAGGCGGCGGAGGCCGCACCGGCGCTGGGGGCGGCCGCGGAGCTCTGGTACGGGCTGTCGTCGCTGCGCGAGCGGCTGCTTGGCACTGCCTCGCTGGCGGGGGACCGGGCGCGGCTGCTCGGCACGGCAGGCCCCGAGCCGAGCCGCGGCCAGGACCCCGACGAGCTGGAGCGCCAGGCCGAGCGCGCGCGGGCGGCGGAGGCCGAGCTGGCGGCCGAGGTGGAGGTCGCGCGCACCGGGCTGACCGCCGCGCAGGCCGCGCGCCAGGAGGCGGAGGACGCCGCCGCCGCGGCGGAGAAGGCGCTCGCCACCGTGCTGCGCGGTGCCGCCGACCGGCGCGAGGGCCTCGCCCGGCTCGCGGGCCAGGTCGGCGCCCGGCGCAGCAGGCTCGAGGCCACCGAGGCCGAGATCGGCCGCCTGCGCGCCACCCTGACCGAGGCCGAGCGCCGCGGGCAGGAGGCCACCGTCGAGTTCGCCGCCCTCGAGACGCAGGTCGCGGGCGTCGAGGAGGGGGAGGAGGGCCTGGACGCCGCGCACGAGGCCGCGGCCGAGGCCGTCGAGACCGCCGCCGCCCGCGTCGCGGAGCTGACCGAGCAGCTGAGCGGGGCGGAGCGCGAGCACGCGGCGCTGACCTCCCGGATCGAGACGCTGGAGCTCAGCCTCACGCGCAAGGACGGCGCCGGCGCGCTGCTCGGCTCGGACGACCTGGCCGGCGTGGTCGGCTCGCTCGCCGCCCTGATCGGCGTGGCCCCGGGCGACGAGGACGCGATCGTCGCCGCGCTCGGGGCCTCGGCCGACGCGGTGGCCGTCGAGTCCGTCGAGGCCGCCGTCGACGCGATCCGCTGGCTGCGGGACCAGGACGCCGGGCGCGCCGGGCTCGTGGTGGCCGCCGCGGCTTCCGACGCCGAGGACGCGCCGGGCGCCGCCCCGGACGGGGCCGCCTGGGCGGTGGACCTGGTGCAGGCCCCGCCGGCCGTGCTGCCCGCCGTGCGCCGGCTGCTGCGCGACGTCGTCGTCGTGGACGACCTGGTGGCGGCCCGGGTGGTGCTGCGCGGTCGTCCCGACCTGGTGGTCGCGACGCGCACCGGTGACGTGCTGGCCACGCACCGGGCGTCCGGCGGGTCGGCGACGGCGCCGAGCGCCCTGCACCTGCAGACCGCGCTCGACGACGCCCGGCAGGGCGCCGACGCCGCCACGGCCCGGGCGGAGCAGGCCCGGTTCGCGCTGGTGGGGGCCCGCGAGGCGCACGAGGCGGCCCGCGCGGAGTACGAGGGCACCCTGGAGCGGCTGAACGAGTCCGACGCCGCGCTGGCGGCCGTCGCCGAGCAGCTCGGGCACCTCGGCGCGACCGCCCGCGCAGCGCGCGCCGAGGCCGAGCGCGTGCGCGCGTCGCTGACCACGGCCGAGGAGGCGCTGGCGGCCGGCGCCACCGAGCTGGCGGAGCTCACCGAGCGGCTCGCCGCCGCGGAGGCCGAGCCCGCCGACACCGACACCGCCATCGAGGAGCGCACCGCCGAGCGGGAGACGCTGACGGCCGCGGCCTCGGCCGCGCGCGGCCGCGAGATGGAGGCCCGTCTGACGCTGCGCACGGCCGAGGAGCGTGCCCGGGCCCTGTCCGGGCGCGCCGAGTCCCTGGCCCGCGCCGCGCGGACGGAGCGCGCCGCCCGGGAGAAGGCCGCGGAGCGCGAGCGCGCCCGGGCCCGGCACGCCGCGATCGCCACCGCCGTCGCGCAGGGCGCCGCGCAGACGCTCGGCGTGCTGGAGCGCAGCCTGGCCGCCGCCGCCGCCGAGCGGGACGCCGCCGAGGCCGCGCGCGCCGAGCGGGAGGCCGAGCTGGGCACCGTGCGCACCCAGCTGGACGAGCGGCAGCGCGAGGTCGCCCGGCTGACCGACGCCGCGCACCGCGACGAGGTGGCGCGCGCGGAGCAGCGGCTGCGCGTCGAGCAGCTGCAGACCCGCGCCGTCGAGGACCTGGGGATCGACCCGGCCGTGCTGGTCGAGGAGTTCGGCCCGCACCGCGGGGTCCCCGTGCTGACGGCACCGGCGGACGCAGCGGACGCAGCGGACCCGGACGGCGACCCCGCGCCCCGGGAGGTGCCGTACGTCCGGGCCGAGCAGGAGAAGCGCCTGAAGCAGGCCGAGCGCGCGCTGTCCCAGCTGGGGCGGGTCAACCCGCTCGCGCTGGAGGAGTTCGCGGCGCTGGAGGAGCGGCACAAGTTCCTGGTCGAGCAGCTCGCCGACCTCAAGAAGTCCCGCGCCGACCTGATGGAGATCGTCCGCGAGATCGACGAGCGCGTCGAGCAGGTGTTCGCCGAGGCGTACCGGGACACCGCCGCGCAGTTCGACCTGGTGTTCCCGCGGCTCTTCCCGGGCGGCGAGGGGCGGCTGGTGCTCACCGACCCCGGCGACATGCTCACCACCGGCATCGAGGTCGAGGCCCGCCCCGCCGGCAAGAAGGTCAAGCGGCTGTCGCTGCTGTCCGGCGGCGAGCGGTCGCTGACGGCCGTCGCGCTGCTGGTGTCGATCTTCAAGGCCCGGCCCAGCCCGTTCTACGTGATGGACGAGGTCGAGGCCGCGCTGGACGACGCGAACCTGGGCCGGCTGCTGGAGATCTTCACCGAGCTGCAGCGCGACTCCCAGCTGATCGTCGTCACCCACCAGAAGCGCACGATGGAGATCGCCGACGCCCTCTACGGCGTCACGATGCGCGGCGACGGCGTGACGACCGTCATCAGCCAGCGGCTGCGGGACGAGGTCGGGGTCTGAGGCGCCACGGCGCCGTGTGAAGATCCCGTAGCAGTTCGACGCGGGTGCGCGCGGCGCCCCGGCGCGTCGCCGCCGGACGACCGATCATCATCACCATGGGCGGGTACATCTGGGTGGTCGGGCTGGCGCTGCTGGCCGCGATCGGGGTCATCGCCGTCGCGAACGCAGCCGGCGGCGGCAGCACGGACGTGCGCGGGTTCTGGCGGGACTTCCGCAGCGGCCTGCGCCGCCGGCGCGACGAGGACGCCGGTGACCTGGACGAGGCCGAGCCGGTCGACGTCCCGTTCGACCAGCTGTTCGCCGAGGTCTCCCAGCCGGACGACGGCTACCTGCAGCTGGACGAGCTCGCCGGCGTGCTCGAGCGCACGGGCGAGCGCGCGAGCCGGCTCCGCGGGCACCTGCCGCAGTCCCGCACCGGGTCGAGCACGGCCGCCCGCCGGCCCGCGACGCCGTCGGCAGCGCCCGGCCCCGCGGGCGCGCCCGGCCCCGCGGGCCCGACCGGGCCGCGGCGCGGCGGGCACGTGCCCGTCGGCAGGGTCGCGGCGCCCGCCGCACCGCCCGCCGTGCCGCCGCAGCGCGGCGACGGCTGACGCGGCCTGACACACTGTCCGGGTGGACTCGAACGACCTCCTGAACCTGCTCCTCGTCGGCGTGCCGGCCCTGGCCCTGCTGGGCGGCGGTGCCGCGGTCATCCAGCGACGCCGCTCGGGCGACCGCGGCGACCGGCCCGAGGACCGCCCCGCCGGCAGCACCACCACGCTGGAGCGCCCCGCGGCCCCCGCGCCCGAGGCCGAGGCGCCCGAGGTCGCGGTCCCCGCGCCGGAGTCCGCCGCGACGGCGCCGGCCCTCGAGGTCCCGGCGCCCGCGGCCGGCCGGCTGTCCCGGCTGCGCGACCGGCTCGCCCGGTCGGGCTCGCCGCTCGGCGCCCGGATGCTGCAGGTGCTGTCCCGCGACCACCTCACGGAGGACGACTGGGACGAGCTCGAGGAGACGCTGCTGCTGGCCGACGTCGGCGCCGGCCCGTCCGCCGACCTCGTCGAGGCGCTGCGCACGCAGGCCCGGGTGCAGGGCCTCAAGGACCCCGCCCAGGTGCGGTCCCTGCTGCGCGAGCAGCTGCTCGCGCTGGTGGACCCGACGCTGGACCGCTCGCTCGCGACCGCGCCCACCTCGGGCGAGGACGGCGTCACCGTCCCGGCCGTCGTCCTGGTCGTCGGGGTCAACGGCACCGGCAAGACGACCACCGTCGGCAAGCTGTCCCGCGTCCTGGTCGCCGAGGGCCGCACGGTCGTGCTGGGCGCGGCGGACACCTTCCGCGCCGCCGCGGCGGACCAGCTCGAGACCTGGGGGTCGCGCGTCGGCGTGCGCACCGTCCGCTCCGACCGCGACGGGGCCGACCCGGCCTCGGTGGCGTTCGAGGCGGTCCGCGAGGGCGTGGCCGAGGGCGTCGACGTCGTCCTGGTCGACACCGCCGGGCGGCTGCAGAACAAGGCCGGCCTGATGGACGAGCTCGGCAAGATCACCCGCGTCATCACGCGCACCGCGCCGCTGTCCGAGGTCCTGCTGGTCCTCGACGCCACCACCGGCCAGAACGGCATGAACCAGGCCCGGGTGTTCGCCGAGGTCGCGGGCGTCACCGGCATCGTGCTGACCAAGCTGGACGGCACCGCCAAGGGCGGCATCGTCGTGGCGGTGCAGCGCGAGCTCGGCGTGCCGGTCAAGCTCGTCGGCCTGGGGGAGGGCCCGGACGACCTGGCGCCGTTCGACGCCGAGGAGTTCGTGGACGGCATCCTCGGCTGACGCCGGACCGTTCGCGGGCTGAGACGCAGGCCGTCCGGCAACAGAACGTTTACCTCGCGGACCCTCGCGTCACACGCGTGTAACGCGCGCTGCCACGCCACGAAATGCCCGACCAGGACGCTGGTGCCCGATCCGGCCGCTCGTGCCGACGAACGGGAAAGGCGACCTGCATGGAAGAGTTCGCGCTCGACAGCGGAAATACCGCGTGGATGCTCACGTCCGCGTCCCTGGTCCTCCTGATGACGCCTGGTCTGGCGTTCTTCTACGGCGGCATGGTGCGTGGCAAGAGCGTGCTGAACATGATGATGATGAGCTTCGGCGCCATCGGCGTCGTCGGCCTCATCTGGGTGCTCTACGGCTACTCCGGTGTGTTCGGCACCGACGTCGCGGGCCTGATCGGCAACCCGTTCGACTGGTTCGGCCTCGCCGGGATGACCGACGACGACAGCCTGATGCTCGGCATGGGCGTCCCGGCGCTGGTCGCCGTGGGCTACCAGGCGACCTTCGCCATCATCACCGTCGCGCTGATCTCCGGCGCCATCGCGGACCGGACCAAGTTCGGCACCTGGCTGGCCTTCGTGGCCGTCTGGGTCACCGTGGTCTACGTCCCCCTCGCGCACATGGTCTGGGGCGGCGGCGCGCTCGGCGCCGACGGCATCACCAGCGGCCTGTCCACCCCGATCGACTTCGCCGGCGGCACGGTCGTGCACATCAACGCCGGTATCGCGGGCCTGGTGCTCGCCGTGATCATCGGCAAGCGGAAGGGCTTCGGCAAGGAGCCGATGCGGCCGCACAACCTGCCGTTCGTCATGCTCGGCGCGGCGCTGCTGTGGTTCGGCTGGTTCGGGTTCAACGCCGGCTCCGAGTTCGGCGCCGACTCCGTGTCCGGACGCGCCTGGCTCAACACGCTCGTCGCCACCGCGGTCGCCATCCTCGGCTGGCTGATCACGGAGAAGATCCGCGACGGCCACGCCACCTCGCTGGGCGCCGCGTCCGGCGTCGTCGCCGGCCTGGTCGCGATCACCCCGGCCGCCGCGGCGGTCGACACCTTCGGCGCCATCGCCATCGGCCTCGTCGCGGGCGTCCTGTGCGCCCTCGCGGTCGGGCTGAAGTACCGGTTCGGCTACGACGACTCGCTCGACGTGGTCGGCGTGCACCTGGTCGGCGGTCTGGTCGGCACGATCCTGATCGGCCTGTTCGCGACCGACGGCGACTCCGCCTGGTTCCCGGACGGCGCCATGGAGGGCCTGTTCTACGGTGGCGGCGTGACGCAGCTGCTCACGCAGATCATCGTCGCGGTCGCGGCGATCGTGTTCTCCGGCCTGGCGACGCTCGTCATCGCCGTGATCCTCAAGGCCACGATGGGCTGGCGGGTCAGCGAGGAGGCCGAGGTCGGCGGCATCGACCTCGCCGTGCACGGTGAGACCGCATACGAGACGCTGGGCGGCGCCCGCGTGGTGACGGAGGTGAAGGCATGACCAAGCTCGTGACGGCAGTCATCCAGCCCCATCGGCTGGACGACGTGAAGTCGGCCCTCGAGGCGGCCGGTGTCCGCGGTCTGACGGTGAGCGAGGCGAGCGGCTACGGCCGGCAGCGCGGCCACACCGAGGTCTACCGCGGCGCGGAGTACACCGTCGACCTGGTGCCGAAGGTGAAGATCGACGTGCTGGTCGCCGACGAGGACACCCCCGGTGTCGTCGAGGTGGTCGTCAAGGCCGCGCAGACCGGCAAGATCGGCGACGGCAAGGTCTGGGTCGTCCCGGTCGAGGACGTCGCCCGGGTGCGCACCGGCGAGCACGGCCCCGACGCGCTGTAGATGGCTGCACTGCCCGAGGTCCCGCACCCCCGCGATCCCGTGGGGGTGCGGGACCTCCGCCATGAGCGGCTCGACCTCGCCACGCGGGAGTCCGGGCCCGACGCCGACGGCGCCGAGCGGCGCCGGACCATGTCCGACCTGGTGCTGCGGCGCCTCGCCGAGCAGTGGGAGCTCGCCACCGACGGGCGCGAGACGCCCGGCATCGGGCTCGGCGCGGTCGGCAGCGTCGGCCGCGGCGACGCGAGCCCGACCAGCGACCTGGACCTGCTGCTGGTGCACGACGGCCGCGGCCACACCGCCGCGGAGCTCGCACAGCTGGCCGACCGGCTCTGGTACCCCGTGTGGGACGCCGGGCTGGACCTGGACCACTCCGTGCGCTCGCTCGCGCAGTGCCGCCAGGTCGCGTCCAAGGACCTGCCGGCCGCGGTCGGGCTGCTCGACCTGCGCCCGGTCGCGGGCGACCCGGGGATCGTGCACCGCGCGCGCTCCGCGCTGCTCGCCGACTGGCGGTCCGCCGCGCGCCGCCGGCTGCCCGAGCTGCTGGCCTCCACCCGGCAGCGCGCCGAGCGGCACGGCGAGCTCGCGTACCTGATCGAGCCCGACCTCAAGGAGGCCCGCGGCGGGATCCGGGACGCCGTCGTGCTGTCCGCGCTCGCCGCCACCTGGCTGACCGACCGCCCGCACGGCGCCGTCGACCGGGCGCACGCGCACCTGCTCGACGTGCGGGACGCCGTGCAGACCGTGAGCCGGCGGCACACCAACCGGCTGCTGCTCGCGGACCAGGACGAGGTCGCCGCGCTGCTCGGCGTGGGGGACCGCGACGACCTGCTCGCCGGGCTGGCCGAGGCCGGCCGCATCGTCTCCTACGCGCTCGACACCACGGCCCGGAACGCCCGGCAGGCGCTGGCCCGGCCCGCCCGCCGGCCGGTGCTGGTCCGGGGCCGCCGGACGCCCCCGCGGCTGCGCACCGTCGGGGAGGGCCTGGTCGAGCACGACGGGGAGCTGGTGCTCGCCGCCGACGCCGAGCCGGGCACCGACCCGCTGCTCGCGCTGCGCGCCGCCGCGACCGCCGCGCGCACGGGGCTCACGCTGTCGCCGATCACCGTGGCCAGCCTGGAGCGGACCCCCGCGCTGCCGACGCCGTGGCCCCGGGCCGCGCGCACGCTGCTGGTCCAGCTGCTCGCCACAGGCGCGGCGCAGGTGCCGGTGTGGGAGGCGCTGGACCTGGCGGGCGTCGTCACGACCTGGATCCCGGAGTGGGCCGGGGTGCGGAACCGCCCGCAGCGCTCGCCGATCCACCGGCACACCGTCGACCGGCACCTGGTCGAGGCCGCGGCCCGCGCCGCCGGGCTGCGGCGGACGGTCGAGCGGCCGGACGTGCTGCTCGTCGCCGCGCTGCTGCACGACATCGGCAAGCGCGCCGGTGCGGGGGACCACTCCGTCGAGGGCGCGCGCCTGGCCGGGCCGATCGCGCTGCGGATGGGCTTCGGTCCCGACGACGCCGCCGACGTCGCGCGGCTGGTGCGGCACCACCTGACGCTGTCCGAGCTCGCCACGGGCTCCGACCCGGACGACCCGGCGACCGTGGACGCGCTGCTGGCCGCCGTCGACCACCGGGCGGACCTGCTGACGCTGCTGCGGGCGCTCACCGAGGCCGACGCGTCCTCCGCCGGGCCGGCCGCCTGGACCGCGTGGCGCGCCCAGCTCGCCGACGACCTCGTGGCGCGGGCGTCGGCCCGGCTGGCGGGTACCCTGGGACGTCCCTGACCGCCGAGAGAGCGTGAGGATCGCGCGGTGTTCGCCACCCTGTCCGACCGACTGACGTCGACCTTCAAGAACCTGCGCTCCAAGGGGCGGCTGTCCGAGGCGGACATCGACGCCACCGTGCGCGAGATCCGCCGGGCCCTGCTCGACGCGGACGTCGCCGTGCCCGTGGTGCGCCAGTTCACCGGCGCGGTGCGCGAGCGCGCGCTCTCCGTCGAGGTCTCCGGCGCCCTCAACCCGGCGCAGCAGGTCGTCAAGATCGTCAACGACGAGCTCGTCGCGATCCTCGGCGGCGAGAGCCGGCCGCTGCACCTGGCCAAGAACCCGCCGAGCGTCATCCTGCTCGCGGGTCTGCAGGGTGCGGGCAAGACGACGCTCGCCGGCAAGCTCGCGCTGCACCTCAAGAGCCAGGGCCACACGCCGCTGCTGGTCGCGGCCGACCTGCAGCGCCCGAACGCCGTCACCCAGCTCCAGGTGGTCGGCGAGCGCGCCGGCGTCCCGGTGTTCGCCCCGCACCCGGGCAACCAGGGCAGCGAGCTGGACGTGGTCACCGGTGCCGACCCGGTCGCCGTCGCCCGCGAGGGCCTCGCGACCGCCCGGGCGCGCCAGCACGACGTGCTCATCGTGGACACCGCCGGCCGGCTCGGCGTGGACGCCGAGCTCATGCAGCAGGCCGCCGACATCCGCGACGCGGTCGACCCGGACGAGATCCTGTTCGTCATCGACGCGATGATCGGCCAGGACGCCGTCGCGACCGCGACCGCGTTCCAGGAGGGCGTCGGCTTCACCGGCGTCGTGCTGTCCAAGCTCGACGGCGACGCGCGCGGTGGTGCCGCGCTGTCGGTCGCCTCGGTCACCGGCCGGCCGATCCTGTTCGCCTCCACGGGCGAGAAGCTCACCGAGTTCGAGGTGTTCCACCCGGACCGCATGGCGTCGCGCATCCTCGACATGGGCGACGTGCTCACGCTCATCGAGCAGGCCGAGAAGGCGTTCGACGCCGAGCAGGCCGAGGAGATGGCCGGCAAGCTCGCGTCGGGCCAGGGCTTCACGCTCGCGGACTTCCTGCAGCAGATGCAGCAGCTGAAGAACATGGGCTCGATGAAGAAGATGCTCGGCATGCTCCCCGGCATGGGGCAGATGCGCGAGGCCATCGAGAACTTCGACGAGCGCGAGGTCGACCGCGTCGAGGCGATCATCCGGTCGATGACGCCGGCCGAGCGGGACAACCCGAAGATCATCAACGGCTCGCGCCGCTCGCGCATCGCCGCGGGCTCCGGCGTCCAGGTGTCCGACGTCAACGGGCTGCTGGAGCGGTTCACCGCCGCGCAGAAGATGATGCAGCAGATGGCCAAGGGCGGCGGCATGCCGATCCCGGGCATGGGCAACCTGCCCGGCACGGGCAAGAAGGGCCGCGGCCGCACGGCGGCGGCGTCCAAGAAGGTCAAGGGCAAGTCCGGCAACCCGGCCAAGCGCGCCCTCGAGGCGAAGGCCGCGGCCGACCGGGCCGCCGGCATCGCCCCGGCCGCGCCCGCCGCGGCCAAGGGCTCGGCGTTCGGCCTGGGCGGCGCCGCGCCGCAGCAGCAGCCGGACGCCTTCGACCCGTCCAGCCTCGAGGACCTGCAGAAGTTCCTCGGGCGCTGAGGCCCGCGCCGGTGACCGCCGAGGTCCTGCACCTGACCGGCCCGGTCGTCCTGGACGACGACCGGGTGGTCGGGCAGGCCTGGGTGGTCGGCGGCCGGATCACGTTCGAGCGGCCCGCGTCCGGTGACGTGACGACGATCGGCGGCTGGGTCGTCCCGGGTCTCGTCGACGTCCACTGCCACATCGGCCTCGCGGCCGAGGGCGCCGTCGACCGGGCCACCGCCGAGGCGCAGGCGCTCGCCGACCGCGACTCCGGTGTGCTGCTGGTGCGCGACGCGGGCTCGCCCGCCGACACCGCCTGGGTGCACGACCGGGCCGACCTGCCGCGGCTGATCCGCGCCGGGCGCCACCTGGCCCGGCCCCGGCGCTACCTGCGGCACTACGGCCGCGAGCTGGACGCCGTCGGGGACCTCGCGACCGCGGTGCGCGAGGAGGCCGCCCGCGGGGACGGCTGGGTCAAGCTGGTCGCCGACTGGATCGACCGGGACCTCGGCGACCAGGGCGACCTGCGCCCGCTGTGGCCGGACGACGTCCTCGCGGGCGCGGTGGCGGCGGCGCACGCGGCCGGTGCCCGGGTCACCGCCCACACCTTCGCCACCGAGGCGCTCGACGCGCTGCTCGACGCCGGCGTCGACTGCCTGGAGCACGCCACCGGGGCGCAGGACCGGCACATCGCCCGGATCGCCGACGCCGGCATCCCGGTCACCGCGACGCTGCTGCAGGTCGCGCAGTTCGGGGCCATCGCCGACCGCGCCGGGAAGTACCCCCTGTACGCCGCCCGGATGCGCCGGATGCACCACCGCCGGTACGCGCACGTCCGCGACCTGCACGACGCGGGGGTGCGGCTGCTGGTCGGCACCGACGCGGGCGGCACCATCGGGCACGGCCGGATCGCCGACGAGGCCGCCGAGCTGGTCGCGGCCGGCGTCCCGGCGCCCGACGTCGTGGCGGCGGCGTCCTGGCACACCCGCGCGTGGCTCGGGGTGCCCGGGCTCGACGAGGGGGCGAGCGCCGACCTGGTGGCGTACGACGCCGACCCGCGGGCCGACATCGCCGAGCTGGCGGCGCCGCGCGCGGTGGTGCTGCGGGGCGTGCGGGTGGCGTGACGCGTCAGCCGCGGACGTCCCGCGCGCGCTGCAGCACCCGCGTCTCACCGGGGGAGTCGGGGTCGTCCGTGATCTCGCGGTCGTCCAGCCAGCAGCCGATCGCGTGCGCGAGCTCGCCGGGGTGGCTGAAGTTCATCGCGTGCGCGGCGCCGCGGACGAGCAGGACGGTCAGGTGCTCCGGCGCCAGCCGCGCGACCTCCCGGGCCCGCCACGGCGGTGGCATCAGCGGGTCGCGCGACCCGAGCACCGCGAGCGTCGGCACCGGCGTGCGCAGCAGCCGCTCCAGCGACGGGAAGTGCACCAGCTCGTGGAACGCGCGGACCGTGGCGACCAGGCCGTAGTGCAGGTAGTCCGGCACGGCGACGCGTGCCATCCGCGGGCTCTCCCGCACCGCGTCGCGGGCCAGCTGGACGACCGCGCGCGAGAACGGCTGGTTGTGCACCCCGCCGGCGGGGGAGACCAGGACGATGCGCTCGACCCGCCCGGGCGCGTCGTGCGCCGCCTCCAGGCTGACCGGGCAGCCGAGGGAGTTGCCGATCAGCACCACCCGGTCCAGCCCCAGGGCGTCGAGCGTGCCGAGCAGCGCCTCCGCCAGCCGGGGGATCGTCAGCGGGGGCCGCGCCGCCGGGCTCAGCCCGTGCCCCGGCAGGTCGGGGACGACCGTCGTGGCGCGACCTGCCAGGGCGGCGGCGGTGGGGAGCATGCACCGGCCGGAGATCGCGAACCCGTGCACGTGGACGAGCGGCGTCGAGCCGGCGACGACCGGCCCGGTCCGCACCACGACGTGGTGCCCGGCGACCTCGACCTCGCGCACCGCCCAGTCCACGGCGACCATGCTCCGACCGTGGCAGACCTCGCGGGCCGGCGCCGCACCCCGCCGGGGTGAGCGTCGTGCCGGTCACAGCCCCGGACGGTCGCACGCAGCGGTCGGCGTCTGGCAGAATGGCTCGCTGTACTCGGCGCGCGCGGCCCCTCTACCCGCACGCGGTCGTGTCCTTCAGGTCCGACCCGGACCGCATGCCCCACGTGCGGACCGCGACGACCGCCCCGTAGACATCCAGGAGAGACCACACTGTGGCCACGAAGATCCGCCTGAAGCGCCTCGGCAAGATCCGGGCGCCGTACTACCGCGTCGTCGTCGCGGACTCCCGCACCAAGCGCGACGGCCGCGCCATCGAGGAGATCGGGAAGTACCACCCGACCGAGGAGCCGTCGCTCATCGAGATCTCCTCCGAGCGTGCGCAGTACTGGCTCAGCGTCGGCGCGCAGCCGTCCGAGCAGGTGCTGGCGCTGCTCAAGGTCACCGGTGACTGGCAGAAGTTCAAGGGCCTGCCGGGCGCCGAGGGCACCCTGCGCACCAAGGCCGCGCCGTCCGACGTCAAGGCCGCGGTCGACGCCGTCGCCGCCGACGCCGAGAAGGCCAAGGCCAAGGCCTCGGAGAAGAAGGCCGCTGCTGCTGCCGCCCCGGCCGCCGACGAGGCGACCGCCGAGGACGAGCAGGCCTGATGCTCGCCGACGCGCTGGAGCACCTGGTCCGCGGCATCGTCGACCACCCGGACGACGTGCACGTCGACGCCCGCTCGCTGCGGCGCGGCGACCTGCTCGAGGTCCGGGTGCACCCGGACGACCTCGGCCGCGTCATCGGCCGCGGCGGCCGGACGGCGCGCGCGCTGCGCACCGTCGTCGGCGCGCTGTCGACCGAGGGCCCGGTGCGCGTCGACGTCGTGGACGTCGCCCGCCGGTGATCCGCGCGTAGCACCACCCGGCACAGGCCCGGTCCCCTCGCGGGACCGGGCCTGTGCTGTGCACCGCCCCTACGCTGTCCGGACCAGAGCCGGACGCCCCGAGAGGAACCCCATGCTGCTGACGGTCGCCCGGATCGGCCGCCCCCACGGGCTGCGCGGCGAGGTCGCGCTGGACGTGCGCACCGACGACCCCGCGGCGCGGCTGACCGTGGGCGCCGTGCTGCCCACCGAGCCCGCGTCGGCCGGCCCCCTCACCGTCGAGCGCGTGCGCGTGCAGCAGGACCGGTGGTTCGTGACGTTCGCCGAGGCGGCGGACCGGACCGCGGTGGAGGCGCTGCGCGGCGTCGAGCTGGTGGTGGAGGTCGCCGAGGACGCGACGTCCGCCGAGGACGACGACGAGGACGCCTGGTACCCGCACGAGCTGGCCGGGCTGCGCGCCGAGCACGTCGACGGTCGTCCGCTGGGCGAGATCCTGGGCCTGGAGCACCACCCCGCGCACGACGTGCTCGTGCTCCGCGAGCCCGACGGCGCCCGCACGCTCGTGCCGTTCGTCCGGGCGATCGTGCCGGTCGTCGACGTCCCGGGCGGCCGCGTGGTGCTGGACCCGCCGGGCGGCCTGCTCGCCGCCGACGCCGCGAACCTGGTCGTCAGCGACGAGACCTCCGGCACCCCGGCGGGGGACGACGACTGACGTGCGCATCGACATCGTCTCGATCTTCCCGGACTACTTGACCCCGCTCGGGCTGTCGCTGGTCGGCAAGGCCCGGACCGCCGGCCTGGTCGACCTGCGGGTGCACGACCTGCGCGACTGGACGACCGACCGGCACCGCACCGTCGACGACACCCCGTTCGGCGGGGGAGCGGGCATGGTCATGAAGCCCGACGTCTGGGGCGCCGCCCTGGACGACCTGGTCACCGACGGCACCCACCTGCTGCTGCCGACCCCGTCCGGCGCCTCCCTGACGCAGCGGCACGCCGAGCGGTGGGCGCAGGACGAGCACCTGGTGATCGCCTGCGGGCGGTACGAGGGCATCGACGCCCGCGTCGCCGCGCACTACGCGGACCGGCCGGGGGTGCGGGTCGACGAGTACTCGATCGGCGACTACGTGCTGAACGGCGGCGAGGTCGCCGCGATGGTGCTGGTCGAGGCCGTGGTCCGGCTGCTGCCCGGTGTGGTCGGCAACCCGGCCTCGCTGGTGGAGGAGTCGCACGGCAGCGCCGGCCTGCTCGAGTACCCCGTGTACACCAAGCCGCCGGCCTGGCGGGACCTGGAGGTCCCCGAGGTGCTGCTGTCCGGGCACCACGGGCGCGTCGAGCGCTGGCGCCGCGACCAGGCGCTCGCCCGCACCGCCGCGCGCCGCCCGGACCTGCTGCGGCTGCTGGACCCCGCCGGCCTGGACAAGGCCGACCGGGCCGCCCTGGCCGAGCTCGGCTGGACGGTCGGGGACGAGGGCGTCGCGCCGCCGGCGTGACGTCGACCACCCGTTTCGACCGCCCAGGTCCGCGTGTGGCAGACTTGTCCGTCGGTGCGCGCACGGTCACGTCCCTGCCACGGGGGAGACGAGCACGACCCGCCGAGCGATCGGCCGCGCACCTCACTGACTCCACCCGGCACCACACGGTGCCGACGACGACGCGCGTGACCTGTGGCACGGCGGGAAAGCGACACACGATGTCCCACATCCTCGACTCGCTCGATGCGGCTTCGCTCCGCACCGACATCCCGGACTTCCGGGCCGGCGACACGCTGAAGGTCAACGTCAAGGTCGTCGAGGGCAACCGCTCTCGCGTCCAGGTCTTCCAGGGCGTGGTCATCGCGCGCCAGGGCGACGGCGTCCGCGAGACCTTCACCATCCGCAAGGTCTCCTTCGGCGTCGGCGTCGAGCGCACCTTCCCGGTGCACTCCCCGACCCTGGAGTCGGTCGAGGTCGCGACCCGCGGTGACGTCCGCCGCGCCAAGCTCTACTACCTGCGCAACCTCCGCGGCAAGAAGGCCAAGATCAAGGAGAAGCGCGACGCGGTCCCGGCCAAGAAGGCCTGAGACCCCCGCTGCAGCGCCGACGGGCGGTCACCCCACGACGGGGTGGCCGCCCGTCGCGGCGTCCGGGCAGGTCGGCGTGCGCGACCTGCGCGGGGCGGCGCGCGATGGTGGGAAGTAGCGGGACGACGTGGGAGAGTGATGCGGTGACGGACCAGGACGCGGCAGCCGCCGAGCAGGAGGCCCGCTCCGGCGCGGGGCCGACCACCGAGCGCAGGCGGGGACCGGTCGCGTCCTTCGCGCGCGAGACCGCCATCATCCTGCTGAGCGCGATCGTGCTGTCCTGGGTGGTCAAGACCTTCCTCGCGCAGGCGTTCTTCATCCCGAGCGCGTCCATGCACGACACGCTGCTCGAGGGCGACCGCGTGCTGGTGAGCAAGCTCGCCCCCGGCCCGTTCGACCTGCACCGCGGTGACATCGTCGTGTTCTCCGACTCCGGCGGCTGGCTGGACCAGCAGGCCGTCCCGGAGACCAACGTGGTCCAGGACGCCCTCATCGCGGTCGGTCTGATGCCGCAGCAGTCCGAGGACCACCTGATCAAGCGGGTCATCGGCCTGCCGGGCGACCGGGTGGCCTCCGCGGGCGACGGCTCGCCGCTGACCGTCAACGGCGAGCCGGTCGACGAGTCGCCCTACCTGGCGCCCGGCGCGAGCCCGAGCGAGATCGCGTTCGACGTCACCGTGCCCGCGGACTCCCTGTGGGTCATGGGGGACAACCGGCAGCACTCCGCGGACTCCCGCTACCACCTGGGCGACCCGGGCGGCGGCTCGGTGCCCGTCGACGACGTGGTCGGCACCGCGTTCGTCACGCTGTGGCCCGCCGACCGGCTGGGCCTGCTGCGCAACCCCGGGGACGTGTTCGCCGACGTCCCCGACCCGTCGTGACCGCCGGCCGGGCCCGCACCGCCTGGAACCGGGCGGCGCCGACGCTGCGCGTCGAGCGGCAGATCATCCGCGACGGCGTCCCCGCGCTCGCGTGCGCCGACGAGGTCGGCCGCGGCAGCCTCAGCGGGCCCGTGACCGTCGGGGTCGTGGTCGTGACCGCGGACAGCCGCGCCGTCCCCCAGGGCGTGCGGGACAGCAAGCTGGTCAGCCCCGCCGAGCGCGAGCGGCTCGCCCCGCTGATCCGCCGCTGGGCCGCCGCCTGGTCCGTCGGGCACGCCGAGCCGTCCGAGATCGACGCCTACGGCATCATCGCGGCGCTCCGGCTCGCCGCGCACCGCGCGATCGCCGCGCTCGACGTCGCGCCGGGCGCCCTGCTGCTCGACGGCAACCACGACTACGTGACCACGCCCGCGCAGGACACGCTGCTCGGCCCGCCCGTCGTGCTCGACGTGGTGCCGCCGGTGCGGACCATCGTCAAGGCCGACCTGCGGTGCGCCGCGGTGGCCGCGGCCAGCATCCTGGCCAAGACGGAGCGCGACGCGATCATGACGCGCCTGCACGACGAGCACCCGGAGTACGGCTGGGCCGAGAACAAGGGGTACTCGGCGCCGGAGCACCTGGCCGCGCTGCGGCGGCACGGCCCGAGCCCGCACCACCGGACGTCCTGGCGGCTGCCCGGGGTGGGGGCGCCGCTCGACGAGCAGGGCGACGCCGCCGAGGTGCCGGTGCTGCTGGAGCCGCTGCCGCTCGTGCCGGCGGGTCCGGCCGCGCCGTAGCCGGGCCCGTCCTGCGCGGCGCGGTGCGTCCGGCCGCGGGGGTGACGTGCGCCCGGGTGCGGACCCCGGCCGTCCATGGGGGATGATGGGTCGGTGAGCGCCGAGGACCTGGAGAACTACGAGACCGAGATGGAGCTCGCGCTCTACCGCGAGTACCGCGACGCCGTGGGGCTGTTCTCGTACGTCGTGGAGACGGAGCGCCGGTTCTACCTGGCGAACCACGTGGACCTGCAGGTGCGGTCCGCGGCGGGCGAGGTGTACTTCGAGCTGACGCTGGCCGACGCCTGGGTGTGGGACGTGTACCGGTCCGCCCGGTTCGTGAAGTCGGTGCGCGTCGTGACGTTCAAGGACGTCAACGTCGAGGAGCTGGTCAAGGCGGACCTGGACCTCGGCGGCGGCAGCGGCTTCGCGCGCTGACCCGCGGCTCACGGGGCACCCGCCCCGCTGCCTGAGCGGGCCCCGGGTCCTCCACAGGGCACCCGTCGTGCGTCGTCCCCAGCTCGCGCCCGTCGGCCCGTGCGGTGCGCCCGTCGCGCCGGGCAGCCTCCGTGGCGGAGGTGACGCGGATGCGCACGAGGATCGAGACCGGCCGGCTGGGCGAGGACCTGGCCGTGCGCTACCTGGAGCTGCAGGGCTACCGGGTGCTCGACCGGAACTGGTACGGCCCGGCCGGTGAGCTGGACGTCGTCGCCCACGACGTCGCCGAGGACGCCGTGGTCGGCGTCGAGGTCAAGACCCGCCGCACCGCCGCGTACGGCAGCCCCGCCGAGGCCGTCACGCCGCGCAAGGTGCGCCGGATGCGGGTGCTGCTGGCCCAGTGGCTGACGGCGCACGACGTGCACGCGGCCGGCGCACGCCTGGACGTCGTCGCCGTGCGGCTGCTGCCCGCGGGACCGCCCCGGATCGAGCACCTCGTCGGTGTCTGCTGATGGCGCTCGGGCGAACGCGCGCGGTGGGGCTGGTCGGGATGGTCGGGCACGTGGTCGAGGTCGAGGCGCACCTGGCCCCGGCGCTGCCCGCCTTCGTGCTGGTCGGGCTGCCGGACGCCTCGCTGTCCGAGGCGCGGGACCGGGTGCGCGCGGCCGTCGGGTCGACCGGGCTCGCGTGGCCGAACCGCCGGATCACGGTCAACCTCACGCCCGCCGCGCTGCCCAAGTCCGGGCCGGCGTTCGACCTGGCGGTGGCGGTCTCGGTCCTCGCGGCCGGGGACCTGCTCGACGCCGCGCGCGCGGCCCGGGCCGTCCACCTCGGGGAGCTCGGCCTGGACGGGCGCCTGCGCCCGGTGCGCGGGGTGCTGCCCGCCGTCGCGGCGGCCGTGACCGCGGGCTTCCCGGACGTCGTGGTCCCGGAGGCGGACGTCGCCGAGGCGGCGCTGGTCCCCGGCGCGCGCGTGGTCGGGTGCCGCACGCTCGCGGAGGTCGTGCACCGGTACGGCGGCGCGGCTCCGGTGCCCGACGTCCCGCCGGTGCCCGCGGTGCGCACCGCGCCGGAGCGCCGGAGCACGCCCGGCGACCTGGCCGACGTGCGGGGCCAGGTGGTGGCGCGGACCGCGGTGGAGGTCGCCGCGGCGGGGGCGCACCACCTGCTGCTGGTCGGCCCGCCCGGGGCGGGCAAGACGATGCTCGCGTCGCGGCTGCCCGGCCTGCTGCCCGACCTCGACGAGACCGAGGCCGTCGAGGTGACCACCGTGCACTCCGTCGCCGGCACCTTCGACCCCGCCCACGGCCTGCTGCGGCGCCCGCCGTTCGAGGACCCGCACCACACCGCGACGTCGGCGAGCATCATCGGCGGCGGATCCGGGGTCGCCCGCCCGGGTGCGGCGTCCCGCGCCCACCGCGGCGTGCTGCTGCTCGACGAGGCGCTCGAGTTCCCCACGTCGGTCCTGCAGACGCTGCGGCAGCCCCTCGAGCACGGCGAGGTGGTCATCCACCGGGCCCGGGGCGCCGCGCGGTACCCGGCCCGGTTCCAGCTCGTGCTGGCCGCCAACCCGTGCCCGTGCGGCCGCGCCGTCGGCAAGGGGCTGGCGTGCACGTGCTCCTCGCTGGACCGGCGGCGGTACTTCGGGCGGATCTCCGGCCCGCTGCTCGACCGGGTCGACGTGCAGGTGGAGGTCCCCGCGGTGCGTCGCGCCGAGCTGCGCGGTGAGGCGGAGAGCACAGCGACGGTAGCCGCCCGCGTGGCCGGTGCGCGGGCGGCGCAGGCCGAGCGCTGGTCCGGCACGCCGTGGCGGGTCAACGCCGAGGTGCCGGGGCGGGTGCTCCGCGAGCGGCTGCGCCCGGAACCCGGCCTGCTGCGGCTGGTCGACGAGGGGCTCGACCGCGGCACGCTGACGCTCCGGGGTGCCGACCGGGTGCTGCGGGTCGCGTGGACGCTCGCCGACCTGGCGGGCCGCGCCGCGCCGGACGGCGGCGACATCGGGCGGGCCGTGGCGCTGCGCACCCGCGGGCAGGCGACGTCATGACCGCGCCGCGTGCTCGCGAGCCGTTCGGGGCCGACGACCCGCACGACCCGCACGACCCGCACGACCCGCACGGCCGGGGCGCCACGGGCGCCGTGCCCGCCCTGCCTTTGGCGGAGGTCCGTGCACGTGCCGCGTGGAGCCAGGTCACCGAACCCGGCGACCCCACCGCCGGTGCCGTCGTGGCGGCGCTCGGAGCCGTCCGCGCCCTCGACTGGCTCCGGTGGGCGGTCGACGTCCCGGCCGGTGACGCCCTGGAGCGCCTGCGCGTCCTGGCGCGCGATGCGAGCGCCGGCACGGACGCACACCCTGGTGCTGGTCCCGCTCGTGCGGGGGTCGCTCGTACCGACGTCGCCCGTGCGAGGGTCGCGCACGCCCGCGACGCCCGTGGCCTCGGGGACGGCGACGGCGGCGCGCCCGCAGGCCCGCGGCCCGGCGCGGTGCCCGTGCAGGACGGCCTGTGGTCCGTGCCCTGGCCGGACGCCCCAGCCCGCGTGCTGGCCCGGGCGCTCCCGCGCTGGGCACCCCGGGCAGCCGAGATCGACCCCGACCGCGCGCTGGACGGGCTCGCGCGCGTCGACGGCACGCTGCTCGTGCCGGGCCGGCCGGGCTGGCCGCGGCGCCTCGACGACCTCGGCGTCGAGGCGCCGCTCTGCCTGTGGGTGCGGGGCGACCCGCTGCTGGGCTCCGTCACCGGGCGGTCGGTCGCGGTGGTCGGTGCCCGGGCGGCGACCACGTACGGCGAGCGCGTGGCCGCCGACCTCGGCGCCGGCCTCGCGAGCCACGGCGTCACCGTGGTCTCGGGCGGCGCGTTCGGGATCGACGTCGCCGCCCACCGCGGCGCGCTCGCCGCCGACGGCACCACGGTCGCGCTCCTCGCCGGTGGCATCGACCGGCCGTCACCCGCCGGGAACCTGCCCGTGCTCGAACGCCTCGTCGAGGCCGGTGGCGCGCTGGTGTCGGAGTGCCCGCCGGGGACGGTGCCCAGCCGGTCCCGGTTCCTGCAGCGGAACCGGCTCATCGCCGCGCTGGGCGGCGCGACGGTCGTGGTGGAGGCGGCGTGGCGGTCCGGCGCGCTGAGCACCGCGGCGCGCGCGACGGCGCTGCTCCGGCCGCTCGGTGCCGTGCCCGGGCCGGTGACGTCCATGGCGTCGGCCGGCTGCCACCGGCTGCTGCGGGACGGGGCCGCGGTGTGCGTCACCGACGCCGACGAGGTCCTGGAGCTGCTGGACGGCCCCACGGCGGGACCCGGTGGTGGCGCGGGCACCGGCACCGGCGGCGACAACGGTACGGCCGCCTCCCGGGAGCGCGGACGGGCGGACAGCACCGACCGCGCCGACAGCCTCGCCTCGCGCGTCCTCGACGCGCTGCCGGTGCGCCGTGGCGCCGGCGTGGACGACGTCGCGCGACGGGCGGGCCTGTCCGAGCGCGAGGTCACCGGTGAGCTCGGGCTGCTCGAGCTCGCGGGGACGGTCCGCTGCACGGCCGGACTCTGGTCACGCGCTCCGAGCAGCCCGCGTGCGCGGTGACCTCCACCGGCCCGAGCGGGACGTCGCCGTGGTCCGTGCGGCCGGGCGCAGCCCGGCACGGTCCGGCACGGCACGGCACGGCCCGGCACCGCTCGCACGTCCCGGCACCGCCCCGCACCTCCGGGAACCGCCCGCACCGCGGCCCCATGCCACACGTCCGGCGGGTCCGCGCGCCCCGGAAAGCGTCTTCACACCGATGGGGGACCCGGAAAAGGTTCCCGGGTGTCCGCCTGCTGGACACCCGGGTGCCCAGAACGCCATGAAAACGCATGAAAACGCGGCTTCGAATCGGACATACGACCCTGATTCGTACAGGGGTGGGTGAAACGCGCCACACATGCCTTGTCGCCCGCAGGGGTGACGGGTGACCGTAGTCCCGTGCAGACGGGGGCGGAAGCAGGGACGACGCGGGGGACGACCTCCGTGGTCGATGCCTTCGCGCTCCACCTGGGCGCCCAGCGGGGCCTGGCCGAGAACACGGTCCGGGCGTACCTGGGGGACCTGGCCGACCTCGCCGGCTACGCCCGGCGGCACGGCGTGCCCGACCTGATGGACGTCGACATCGTCGTGCTGCGCGGCTGGCTCGCCTCCATGGCCTCGTCGCAGCGCAGCCGCGCCACGATGGCGCGCCGCGGCGCCGCGGTGCGCACCTTCTTCGCCTGGGCCACCCGCACCGGCCGCGTCGCGCAGGACCCGGCGCTCCGCCTCGCGAGCGCCCGGCCGGCCTCGCACCTGCCGACCGTGCTGGACCAGGCTGCCGCGGCGACGCTGCTCGACACCGCCCGGGTCCGCGCCGACGACGGCGACCCGGTGCACCTGCGGGACTGGGCGGCGCTCGAGCTGCTCTACGCCACGGGCGTGCGGGTCGGCGAGCTGTGCGGCGCGGACGTCGACGACCTCGACCTGGGCGGCCGCACCCTGCGGGTCACCGGCAAGGGCGACAAGCAGCGCGTCGTCCCGGTCGGCGAGCTCGCGGTCGACGCGGTCGAGGCGTGGCTGACCCGGGGTCGTCCCGCGCTCGCCACCGCGACCTCCGGCCCGGCGCTGCTCCTCGGGCAGCGTGGCGGCCGGATCGACCAGCGCCGGCTGCGCCAGGTCGTGCATGATGTCGCAGGATCGGCCGGTGTCGACGACGTCGCGCCGCACGCGTTGCGGCACTCCGTCGCGACGCACCTGCTCGAGGGCGGGTCCGACCTGCGCAGCGTGCAGGAGGTGCTGGGTCACGCCAGCCTCGCGACCACCCAGCGCTACACCCACGTGACCGCGGACCGCCTCCGCGCCTCGTTCGAGCAAGCCCACCCCCGAGCATGAAGTCCGAGATGGAGACGCCCATGTCAGCTCCGGCTGAGGACACGGTGCAGCTGGCTGCACCGCAGCGCCGCGGGTCGAGCGCGCCGCTCGGTGTCATCCCCCGGCAGCAGACGCTCGACGTCGACGCGGTCGCTGCGCTCGCGGTGGACACGCTCGAGGCCGAGGTCGACACGGTCGCGGACCTGGACGACGTCGTCACGCTGACCGTCGTCGACTCCCCGGCCGGCCTGACCGACGCCCCGGTCGACCCGGTGGCCGAGGACTGGCTGATCTTCAAGTCGGGCGGCGACCGCCTCGTGCGCGAGCGCCTGATCCTGCACTACGCCCCGCTGGTCACGGCCGTCGCCGGCCGGGTGGGCATGCGCCTGCCCGCCATGGTCGAGCAGGCGGACCTGGTGTCCTACGGCATGTTCGGCCTGATCGACGCGATCGAGAAGTACGAGCCGGGCCGCTCGGTGAAGTTCGAGACCTACGCGAGCTCCCGCATCCGGGGCGCCATCATCGACGAGCTGCGCGCGATGGACTGGATCCCGCGCTCGGTCCGCACCAAGGCCCGTGCGGTCGACCGCGCCTACGCCGAGCTGGAGGGCCAGCTGCACCGGGTGCCCACCGAGTCCGAGGTCGCCTCGCGGCTGCAGATCGACGTCCGCGAGCTGCGGGCGCTGTTCACCCAGCTGTCGACCGTGAACGTCGCCGCGCTGGACGAGCTGCTCGGCGCCGGCGAGGACCGCGGCGACCGGCTGTCGCTGCTCGACACCCTGGGCGACGACCGCACCCCGGACCCGGAGAACTCGTTCGAGGCGCAGGAGACCAAGTTCCTGCTGGCCCGGGCGATCGACCAGCTCGGCGAGCGCGAGAAGCTCGTCCTGGTCCTCTACTACTACGAGGGCATGACGCTCGCGGAGATCGGCCGGGTGCTCGGCGTGACCGAGTCCCGCATCTCCCAGATGCACACCGCCGCGATGCTGCGCCTGCGCGCTCGCCTGACGGAGGCCGACCGGGGCTGACACCCTGCGCGGGTCCGTCGGGGTGCGGCTGAGCAGCACCACCGGGCCGCCGCGCAGCAGCAGCATCGGGTCGAGGTAGGTCTCGCCGTCCCGCACGCCCCAGTGCAGGCACGTCGGGTCGCAGTGGCTGCGTGCGGGCGAGACGGTGCCCAGCACGGCGCCGCCCGCGACCCGCTCGCCGGGCGCCACCGCGGCGTCGACCGGCTCGACCGAGCTGCGCAGCCCGTCGTCGTGCAGGACGGTCAGCACCGGCCGGTCGACGACCACGCCCGCGAACGTCACGGTCCCGGCGCGCGGGGCGCGGACCGGCGTGCCCACCGCCGCGGCCAGGTCGACGCCCCGGTGGCCGGCGAGCCAGGGCTGCGCCGGGCCGTCGAACGGCACCACGACCCTGACCGGGTCGACCGGGGCCAGCCACGGGTCGTGCAGCGGCGTCACCGCCCGGGCGCCCGGCTGCGCCGGCGGCTGCCCGGGCACCCCGACCAGCAGCGTGCCCAGCAGCGTGAGCGCGAGCCCCAGGACCGCCGCGCTCCGGGTCGCGGGGGCGGGCACGAGCGCGCGGAGGGCGGACGGGGCGGGGGAGGGCAGGCGCATGGCGTCACCGTGCCCCGCCCGGCGACCACGTCGGTCCGACGCCGATCCCGTCGTGGGGACGCAGTCGCCCCCGGTAGCCTGGGGGCCACCCGGTACCCGCCCCGCGCCCGGCGGCCACCCGCCTGCCGCAGCGGCCGGACGTGACCGCGCAGGGGCGAACCCGCCACGACGAGGTCCGGGGACCGTGCGCGCCGTCACGTCGCGTGCGTGCGGGGGCCGCACGGCGGTCCGGTAGACTCCTCCTTGCGACCGGTACGTGCCGGTCGACATCGCGCGTCATCACCGACGCCTCGCTCCCACCGGCCGCCCCGCGGTCACGGGCGCGCGGGGGAGGACCGACGCCGGCACTGGTCCGGGTTCGCCCGGCGTCGGCGTGGGTGTGGCGCCAGGGGTGCCACCCGACGTGGGCGGCGCCGACAACCGGACGAGCGGGTCCGCCCAGGCGGGCCCGCGATCAGTGCGCGCGCCCCCGCTGGGGTGCGCCGGAAGGACGTGCCATGGCCGTCGTGACCATGCGCCAGCTGCTCGAGAGCGGTGTCCACTTCGGGCACCAGACCCGCCGCTGGAACCCCAAGATGAAGCGCTTCATCTTCACCGAGCGCAACGGCATCTACATCGTCGACCTGCAGCAGTCGCTGTCCTACATCGACCGCGCGTACGACTTCGTCAAGGAGACGGTGGCCCACGGCGGCTCCATCCTCTTCGTCGGCACGAAGAAGCAGGCCCAGGAGCCGGTGGCCGAGCAGGCCGCCCGCGTCGGCATGCCCTACGTGAACCAGCGCTGGCTCGGTGGCATGCTCACCAACTTCCAGACGGTGAACAAGCGCCTGCAGCGCCTCAAGGAGCTCGAGCTCATCGACTTCGACGACGTCGCGGGCAGCGCCTTCACCAAGAAGGAGCTCCTCATCATGCGTCGCGAGAAGGACAAGCTCGCGAAGACGCTCGGCGGCATCCGGGACATGACCCGCACGCCGTCCGCGGTGTGGATCGTCGACACCAACAAGGAGCACCTGGCCGTCGACGAGGCGCGCAAGCTGGGTATCCCGATCGTCGCGATCCTCGACACCAACTGCGACCCGGACGTCGTCGACTACCCGATCCCGGGCAACGACGACGCGATCCGCGCCGTGCAGCTGCTGACCCGCGTGATCGCGGACGCCGCCGCCGAGGGCACCATGCAGCGCCACTCCGCCCGCCAGGGCGGCGGCCAGGGCACCGCCCCGGCCGAGGCCGAGCCGCTCGCCGAGTGGGAGCGCGAGCTCCTGGCCGGCGCCGAGGAGAGCCTGGCCTCCGACGCGACGCCCGAGTCCGCCGCCGTCGCCGCCGCTGCGGGCGACCCGGTCGCCCCCGCCGGCGAGGCCGGCCCGGCCGAGGGTGCTGCCACCCCGGGCCAGGACGCCGCTCCGGCCGTCGAGGCCGCTGCCGAGGCCGCTGCCACGGAGACCGCCGCCGCCGGGTCCGAGGGCGACGCCGAGTCCGAGTGACCCGGTCCGCCACTCACACGCACTGACGAGAAGGACGGAAGCACAGATGGCAAACCTGGCTGACATCAAGGCGCTGCGCGAGAAGACCGGCGCCGGCATGCTCGACGTCAAGAAGGCCCTCGAGGAGGCCGGCGGCGACGCCGACAAGGCCCTCGAGATCATCCGCGTCAAGGGCCTGAAGGGCGTCTCCAAGCGCGAGGGCCGCTCGGCCTCCGACGGCCTGGTCGCGGCCGAGGTCGTCACCGCCGCCGACGGCGAGGACGAGGTCGGCGTGATCGTCGAGGTGAACTCCGAGACGGACTTCGTCGCGAAGAACGCCACGTTCATCACGCTGTCGGAGAAGGTCCTCGCGACCGCCGTCGCCAGCGGCGCCCGCGACGCGGACGCGCTGCTGTCGGCCGAGACCGACGGCCGCGCCCTGCAGGAGATCGTCGACGAGACGGCCGCCACGCTCGGCGAGAAGGTCGTCGTGCGCCGCGTGGCCCGCGTCGCCGGCGAGAAGGTCACCGTCTACCTGCACAAGGTGAACAAGGACCTCCCCCCGCAGGTCGGCGTGCTCGTCGCGACCGACGCCAAGGGTGCCGAGGTGGCCCGCGACATCGCGACGCACATCGCCGCGTTCTCGCCCGCCTACCTCACGCGTGACGAGGTCCCGGCCGAGACGGTCGAGAACGAGCGTCGCATCGCCGAGGAGACGGCCCGCAACGAGGGCAAGCCCGAGGCCGCCCTCACGAAGATCGTCGAGGGTCGTCTGACCGGCTACTTCAAGGACGTCGTCCTGCTGGACCAGCCGTTCGCGAAGGACTCCAAGAAGTCCGTCGCGCAGGTGCTGGCCGAGGTCGGTGGCACGGTCACCGGCTTCGTGCGGTTCCGCGTCGGCGCCTGACGTCGCACCATCCGGTGGCCCCGGCCCGCAAGGGCCGGGGCCACCGGCGCGAGACCAGCTCGCACCCGACCCGCCGACGACCTGGAGGTTCCCCATGACGCACGAGACCCAGCCCCGGCGGGTGCTCCTCAAGCTCTCGGGGGAGGCGTTCGGCGGTGGCTCGATCGGCCTGGACGCCGGCGTGGTCCGCCGGGTCGCGGCCGAGATCAGCGCGGCGGTCGCCGAGGGCGTGCAGGTCGCGATCGTCTGCGGCGGCGGCAACTTCTTCCGCGGCGCCGAGCTGGCCCAGAACGGCCTCGACCGTGCGCGTGCCGACTACATGGGCATGCTGGGCACGGTCATGAACTGCCTCGCCCTCCAGGACTTCCTGGAGCAGGCCGGCGTGGACACGCGCGTGCAGACCGCCATCACGATGGGCCAGGTCGCCGAGCCGTACATCCCGCTGCGCGCCATCCGGCACATGGAGAAGGGCCGCGTCGTCATCTTCGGCGCCGGCGCCGGCATGCCGTACTTCTCCACCGACACCGTCTGCGTCCAGCGCGCCCTCGAGACGCACTGCGACGAGGTGCTGATGGGCAAGAACGGCGTGGACGGCGTCTACACCGCGGACCCGCGCACCGACCCCACCGCGACGAAGCTCGACCACCTCACCTACACGGAGGCCATCGTCCAGGAGCTCGGGGTCATGGACTCCACCGCCCTGTCGATGTGCCGGGACAACGGCGTGCGGATGCGCGTGTTCGGGCTCGAGGAGCCGGGCAACGTCACCCGCGTGCTCCGGGGTGAGAAGATCGGGACGCTGGTCACCGAGGACTGACATCCTCGGCGCGCCCGCGCGCAGCCGTCGCCCGCCCGTCAAGCACCCCAGCAGCACCTGACTGAAGGAGCCACCGTGATCGACGAGATCCTCCTCGAGGCCGAGGAGAAGATGGACAAGGCCGTCGAGGTCGCCAAGGAGGACTTCGCCGCGATCCGCACCGGTCGTGCCAACGCGGCGATGTTCAACAAGATCACCGTCGACTACTACGGCAGCCCCACCCCGCTGCAGCAGCTGGCGTCGTTCAACGTGACCGAGGCGCGCACGATCCTCATCACGCCGTTCGACAAGTCGGCGATGCAGGGCATCGAGAAGTCGCTGCGCGACTCCGACCTGGGCGTGAACCCGACCAACGACGGCAACGTCATCCGGGTGAGCCTGCCCGCGCTCACCACCGAGCGCCGCAAGGAGTTCGTGAAGCTGGCCAAGACGAAGGCCGAGGACGCGCGCGTCTCGCTGCGCAACGTCCGCCGCCGCGCCAAGGACGAGCTCGACCGCCTGGTCAAGGACGGCGAGGCCGGCGAGGACGAGGTCTCCCGCGCGGAGAAGGAGCTCGAGGGCGTCACCAAGCGGCACGTCGAGCTGGTCGACCAGCTGCTGTCGTCCAAGGAGAGCGAGCTGCTCGAGGTCTGATGTCGTCCCACCCCGCTGTCGCTCCGGCGCCGGGCACCTCGCGTGCCGGGCGTGACCTGCCCGTCGCCATCGCCGTCGGCCTGGCGCTGCTCGTCGCGGTCGCCCTGTCGCTGTTCGTCCGCAAGGAGGTGTTCGGCGCCATCGCGGTCCTCGCGGTCGGTGCCGGCCTCTGGGAGCTCGCGCAGGCGTTCGCGCGGCGCGGGGTCAGCATCCCGGTGCTGCCGCTGCTCGTCGGCGACGTCGGGATCCTCGTCTCCGCGTACGTCGCGGGAATGGAGGCGCTGTTCGTCGCGTTCGTCCTGACGGTCGGCGGCATCGTCGTCTGGCGCGTGCTGGACGGCAGCGGCCCCCGGGCGGTCCGGGACGCGACGGCCGGGGTGTTCTCGGCCGCGTACCTGCCGCTCATGGCGGGCTTCGTGATGCTGATGCTGGCGGCGGAGGACGGCGCGATGCGCGTCGCCCTCTTCATCCTGCTCTGCGTCGCGAACGACACCGGCGGGTACGTGGTCGGCGTCCTGATCGGCCGGCACCCGCTGGCGCCGTCGGTCAGCCCGAAGAAGACCTGGGAGGGCCTGCTCGGCTCGGTCGTCCTGGCGAGCGTGGTCGGCGTCCTGGGTGTGCACTTCATGCTGGACGGCGATCCCGCCCTCGGCGCCCTGCTCGGTGTCGCCACCGTGGCCGTGGCCACGCTGGGCGACCTGGGGGAGTCGATGATCAAGCGCGACCTGGAGCTCAAGGACATGGGCACGCTGCTCCCCGGCCACGGGGGCGTGCTCGACCGCATCGACTCGATGCTGCTGGCGGCGCCGGTCGTCTACCTGCTGCTCGAAGCGCTGCAGCCCGTCGCCGCCTGACCGCGGCACCCGTACCTGCTCGTCCCCATCCGACGCACCACCACGATCCCGAGGAGGACCGCGTGAGCGCCACGCCCGTCGCACTCAACCTGTCGGCCCCCACCCGCGGGGCCCGTGGCAAGCCGCCGAAGCACTTCGTCGACCTGACCCCCGAGGAGCGGGTCGAGGCCGTCACCGCGCTGGGGGAGAAGCCGCTGCGCGCCAAGCAGCTGGCGACCCACTACTTCAGCCACCTCACCGCCGACCCGGCGGCGATGACCGACCTGCCCGCGGCCTCCCGCGACAAGCTGGTCGAGGCGCTGTTCCCGCAACTGCTCACGGCGGCGCGCACGATGGAGGCGGACGGCGGCACCACCGTCAAGACGCTGTGGCACCTGTTCGACGGCGCCAAGGTCGAGTCCGTCCTCATGCGGTACGCGCACCGGTCGACGCTGTGCGTGTCCAGCCAGGCCGGCTGCGGCATGGCGTGCCCGTTCTGCGCTACCGGCCAGCTCGGCCTGACCCGCAACCTGTCGACGGCCGAGGTCGTCGAGCAGGTGCGCTCGGCCGCCGCCGCGCTGGTCGCCGGCGAGGTGCCCGGTGGCCCGACCCGGCTGTCCAACGTCGTGTTCATGGGCATGGGCGAGCCGCTCGCCAATTACAAGACCGTGATGGAGACCGTGCGCCGGCTCGTCGCGCCGGTGCCGCACGGCCTCGGCATGTCGGCCCGCAACATCACCGTGTCGACCGTCGGCCTGGTCCCCGCCATGCGCAAGCTGGCCAAGGAGGGCATCCCGGTCACGCTGGCGCTGTCCCTGCACGCCCCCGACGACGAGCTGCGCAACGAGCTCGTGCCGATCAACACCCGGTGGAGCGTCAAGGAGACGATCGACGCCGCCTACGAGTACTTCCAGACCACCGGCCGCCGGGTGTCCATCGAGTACGCGCTGATGAAGGACATCAACGACCAGGCGTGGCGCGCCGACCTGCTCGGCACCGAGCTCAACCGCCGGGGCCGCGGCTGGGTGCACTGCAACCCGATCCCGCTGAACCCGACGCCCGGGTCCAAGTGGACCGCGAGCGATCCCGCGGTCGAGGCCGAGTTCGTGGCACGCTTGCGCGCACACGGGATCCCGACCACCGTCCGGGACACCCGCGGCAGCGACATCGACGGTGCGTGCGGCCAGCTCGCCGCGGAGGAGGACGAGGGATGAGCAGCGGCGGCGTCATGTTCCGGAAGGTCACCGGGATGCGGACGGGCTACCACCCCGAGGAGGTCGACGACTTCTTCACGCACGCCCGCAGCGTGTACGAGCAGGGTCCCGCCGGTGCGCTGTCCAGCCGTGACGTCCGCACCGTGGCGTTCGACCTCGTGCGCCGCGGCTACTCGACCACCGCCGTGGACGCCGCCCTCGACCGCCTCGAGGCCGCCTTCGTCGCCCGCGCCCGCGCCGACTTCATCGCCGACAAGGGCCGCGAGGCCTGGATGGAGACCCTCGCCGAGCAGGCGCGGACGCTCTACGGGCGCCTGACCCGGCCGGACGGCGAGCGGTTCTCCCCGCCGAAGGGCCGGCAGGCCGGCTACGACGCCGCGGAGGTCGACGCCCTCTGCCACCGTCTCGTGGACTACTTCGACAAGAACGCCCCGCTCAGCGCGCAGGAGATCCGCTCCGCGGTGTTCGGGCGCAAGAAGGGTGCCGGCGCGTACGCCGAGGCGCCCGTCGACGCGTTCCTCGAGCGTGCCGTCGACGTGCTGCTCGCCGCGGAGTGACGCCGGCGCGACCCCGGACGGCCGCGGGTCGCTGACGCGAGCCGGCGTGCGGACTCGAGCCGTCCTCAGCCGTGCTCAGCCGAGCAGGCCGAGGTACCAGCCGGCGACCGGCTGCCCCACGGCGATCCCCGCGGACGCCCCGAGCAGCATCCACGGCCCGAACGGGATCCCGGACGTCCGACCCGCTCGGCCGGCGAGCAGCAGCGCCACGGAGAACAGCCCTCCCAGCCCGAACGCGGAGGACGCCCCGACGGCCAGCTGCCCCCAGCCGAACCACGCGAGCACCATCCCGAGCACCCCGGCCAGCTTCACGTCACCCAGGCCCATGCCCGTGGGCGACAGCGACGCCGCGACCAGGTAGAGCGCGAGCAAGCCGGCGCACCCGGCTCCCGCCCGCGGCAGCGCGCCCCAGTCCGATCCGCCGCCGGGGTTCCACGACGCGAGCGCGAGCAGCACGGCGAGCACCGGGTACGACGGCAGCACGATCGCGTCGGGCAGCCGGTGCAGGTCCAGGTCGATCAGGGTGAGGGCCACCGCGGCCGCCGTCAGGTACAGCACCGCCGGCAGCGCCCAGGACGTCCCCACCACCGCGGTCATGACGACGAAACCCGCTCCGGTGCCCGCCCGGGCGACCCGGTGCCGTCGCGTGATCGCCGGGGCCAGGGTCGCGCCGGACGGCAGCCGCCGGACGACGGCGCCGAGGGACGAGCCGACCGCCACGCCCAGGACGGCGGCGAGCGGCAGCAGGACGACCGGGACCGCCACGGCGGCCTCCTCACGCGGGACGACGGGGGAGAGCGGCCCGCGCAGCCGGGTGGGCGACCCGCTCGGGTCGGCGACGCTACCGGCGCCTCCGTGGCACCCAGCCGGGGCGTCGGGGACGGCCGGGCGTTGCGTAGGTGCTCGACGGCGTCCAGCGGGCAGGATGGGCCGGATGAACGCGCGCACCGTCGTCCTGCTCGGCTCCACCGGATCGATCGGCACCCAGGCCGCCGACGTCATCGCCCGGAACCCGGACCGGTTCCGGGTCACCGGCCTCAGCGCCGGGGGGTCGGACCCCGCCGCGCTGGCGCGGCAGGCGGTGGCGCTCGGCGCGCAGACGGTCGCGGTCGCGGACCCGGACGCGGCCGGCACCGTGTTCGCCGAGCTCGTGCGCGCCTCCGCCGACGCCGGGCTGCGGCAGATGGGCGTGGAGGTCCTGACCGGTCCGGACGCGGCGAGCCAGCTCGCCGCCCGGGGTGCCGACGTCGTGCTCAACGGCATCACCGGGTCGGTCGGCCTCGGCCCGACGCTCGCCGCGCTGGGCTCGGGGAGCACGCTCGCGCTCGCGAACAAGGAGTCCCTCGTCGCCGGCGGCCCGCTGGTCCGGGCCGCCGTGCAGCGCCCGGGTCAGGTGGTCCCGGTCGACTCGGAGCACTCCGCGATCGCGCAGGCGCTGCGGGGCGGCCGGCGCTCCGAGGTCCGCCGGCTCGTGCTCACCGCGTCGGGCGGCCCGTTCCGCGGCCGGACCCGTGCCGAGCTCGCCGACGTCACCGCCGAGCAGGCGCTGCAGCACCCGACCTGGTCGATGGGCCCGGTGGTCACGATCAACTCGGCCACGATGGTCAACAAGGGGCTGGAGCTGATCGAGGCGCACCTGCTGTTCGACGTCCCGGTCGACGACATCGCGGTCGTCGTGCACCCGCAGTCGGTCGTGCACTCGATGGTCGAGTTCGCCGACGGGTCCACGATCGCGCAGGCCTCGCCGCCCGACATGCGGCTGCCGATCGCGCTGGGCCTGTCGTGGCCGGACCGGCTGCCCGACGCGGTCCCGCCGGTCGACTGGACCGCGCCCGCGTCCTGGACGTTCGAGCCGCTGGACGAGGACACGTTCGGCGCGGTCGCGCTCGCGCGGGCCGCGGTGGCCGCCTCCCCGACGCACCCGGCCGTGTACAACGCGGCCAACGAGGAGGCGGTCGCGGCGTTCCTGGCCGGGCGGATCGGCTTCCTCGACGTCGTCGGGACCGTGGAGGAGGTGCTCGGCGAGCACGAGGGCGGCCCGGTGCGGGACGTCGCGGACGTGCACGCCGCGGAGGCGTGGGCCCGCGCCCGGGCGCGGGAGCGCGTGGCCGCGGCGGGGTGAGCCGAGCGGACCGGTCGCTCCCCCCGATCGACCCGGCTAGGGGCCGAGGTCCCTCACAGTGGCGACGAGGGCGCGCACCCTGGACCGGTCGCGGACCGCACGGCCGTGACGTCGAGCGAACCCAGGGAGGCGGCGTGGCGGCGACGTGCGTCTGCGACGAGAGGTGTCACACCTCGGGCCGACGGTGTTACAGTCGCGGCATGCCCACGACCAGGCCGCGGCACGCGATCACGGAGACGAGCGAGGTCGCGCACGCCCTGGACGTCGCTCGCCGACGGTGGCCGGGGCAGCCCGCGTCCCGGCTCCTGACGCACCTGATCGAGGTAGGCGGGCGCGTGGTCGAGGCCGAGGACGCCGGTGCGAAGGAGGAGCGTGAGCGTGCCGTGTCCGCGCTGACCGCCTTGTCCCCGCTCTACCCGCCCGGCTACCTCGACGAGGTGCGGGACGGGTGGCCGGCGTGATCGTCGCGGACGCGAACGTCATCATCGCGGCGTCGACGCCGGGGCACGTGCACCACGAACGAGCACGGAGGATCCTGCTCGACCACGGGGCGTCGGGTGTCGTGCTGCACACGCTCACGATGGCCGAGGTGCTGGTCGGCCCCGCCAGGTCCGGCCAGCAGGACGTGGCGCTGGCCGCGTTCGAGGCAGCGGGGATCCGCAGCTCGTCCGCCACCGACCCCGGTCCGGGTGCCCTCGCGCTCGTGCGGGCCTCCGCCGCGGTGCGGATGCCCGACGCGTGCGTGCTGGCGACCGCCGAGCACGTGCGGGCACCGCTCGCGACCTTCGACGCCCGGCTCGCTCGGGAGGCCGGAGCACGCGGCACGACGGTCATCGGCCTCTCGGGCTGACGCCTCGCTCGACGGGCGACGGGCGTGCGGCCCCGTGGTGCGGGCTCAGCCCTCGCCCCGCCGCGCCAGCCGGCTCGGCCGCCCCGTCAGCCGCTCCTCCGCGTCCGCCAGCCCCGGGAGCGCCGAGCGCACCGCCGTCCGCGCGCGCCCGAGCGGTCCTGCCGTCGCCGGCCCGTCCACGCGCGGCAGCCGGGTCAGCGCCGAGTCCGTCCCCGTCAGCAGGTCGGCGAGCGTCCGGCCCGCGAGGTTGGCCGCGACCACCCCGTCGTCGCCGTGCCCGTCGGCCCAGGCGATGCCGGTGCCCGGGTCCAGCCCCAGGGCGAGCCGCCCGTCGTCCACCGGGCTCGCGACGCCGCCCCAGGCGTGCGTGACGGCGGCCCCGGAGGTCGCGGGGAGCAGGTCGGCCAGCGCCGCCCGCAGCCGCCGGGTCGCGCGGGGGTCCTGGTCGCCGGCCGCGCCCACCCGGCCGCTGAGCACGAGCCGGTCGTCGGCGGTCCGCACGGCGTGCACCGGGCGGTGCGCCGCGTCGGCGAGCGTCCGCCCGCGGTCCAGCCCCACGGCCTGCCAGACGTCGGCCGGGAGCGGCGCGGTCGCGATGGCGTGCACCCGGCCGGCGGGCACCGGTCGTCGCAGGTCCGTGCCGCCTGCCCCCGTGGTCACCACGACCGACCGTGCCCGCACCGTGCCCTGGTCGGTGACGAGCGCGCGCGGGGACACCCGCAGCGCGCGCGTGCGCTCGGCCAGCCGGCCACCACGGGCGGTCACCACCTCGACCAGGCCGCGCACCAGCCGGACCGGCTGCACGCGGGCGGCGTCCGCCGTGAATGCCCCGCCGAGCACGTCGTCGCCCGGCGGCTCGGACCCGCCGAGGTGCTCCACGACCCGGTCCGGGGTCAGCAGCTCCACCTCGTCGTCCCAGGCGCGGGCGGCGGCCGCGTGCTGCCGCAGCCGGGCGAGCTGGGCGGGCGTGCGCGCCACGGTGACCAGGCCGCCGACCGCGAGGTCGCAGTCGATCAGCTCCGCCGCCGCGACGCCCCCGACCTCGACCACCGCGTCCCGGAGCGCGGCACGCAGCGCGCGGGCGGCGGCCGGGCCGTGCAGGGCGGCGACCCGGTCGGCGGCGGCGGGCGACCCGGAGGAGGCCCAGCCGCCGGTGCGCCCGCTCGCCCCGTGGCCGGCCACGGCGGCGTCGACCACCAGGACGTCCAGCGCCGGGTCGGCCTCCAGCAGGTAGTACGCCGTCCAGAGCCCGGTCAGCCCGGCACCCACCACGACGACGTCGGCGGTGGTGTCGCCGTCCAGCGGGTCCCGCGGCGGCAGGGGCGTGTCGGCCTCGGCCTGGTCGAACCACAGCGAGACGGGCCGGACCCCGCCCCCGGAGGTCCACGCCACGGTCGTCGTCCCGTCGGGCCCCGCCCCGTCGAGCCCCGTGCCCTCGCCCGTCGTGCCGCTCACCCGGGTCCACCCTCCGCTCGGCCTGCGCCGATCGTGGGTGATCGCGCGGGCGGACGCAAGGTGGCCCTGGGTGGCCCTGGGTGGCCCAGGACGGCGCAGGGCGGCCCGGCGCGGTGCCGGGCGGCGGTGCGCCGGCGGTGCCGGGTGCGGCGGAGCGACCGGGTGAAGCCGTCCCGCACGGGGTGTCCGGGCGCGGCGCGGGAGGTACGTTCGGCGGACCATCCCGCCGCTGATCGTGAGGCGCCGTGCCAGCCCCGTCCCCGCCGCACCGGGACCTGCCCGTGGCCCGCCGGGCAGGCGATCCGACGCTGAGCCTGATCCGCCGGGTGCTGCTGGCGTGCCTGCTCGGCGGTGCGGTCGCCATCGTCGCCGTGGCGGTGCTGCGGTGGGACGACGTGCTGCTGCGCGTGGCGTCGCCGCTGCTGCTGGTCGTCGTGCTGCTGTTCGCGTGGCTGGTGCTGCGGCGCCCGCAGGCCACCGTGGCGGTGTCCCGGGTGGTGCTGACCGGGTTCGACGTGCTGTGGCTGGTCACCCTCGCCAGCAGGCTGCTGACCGGGGACGGCTGGGCGGCGCTGTTCCCGACGACGTTCATGGGCCTCGCGCTGTTCGTCGTGATCGGGTACCTGGTCTACCCGAACCGGTTCGCGGTGCTGCACGCCGGGGTGGTGGTCGGTGCGACGGTCGCGGTGGGCACCGCCGGGCTGCTGCTGGGCCCGTCGGACGGCGACACCGCCGACCACCTCGTCGACCTGGTGCGGTACGCCGTCTACCTGGCGGTGCTCGCGGCGCTGGTGTGGGTGCTCTCGCGGACCAAGGAGCACGCGACGCGGGCGTTCCTGGCCGCCGAGCACGCGAGCGCGGAGGCCGCGTCGATGCGCGAGATGGCGTACACCGACGCCCTCACCGGGGCCGCCAACCGCCGCCGCCTCGAGGACGAGCTGGCCTACCAGGCGCGCGTCGTGGGCTCCGGCCTCGACGTCGCGCTGGTGTACCTGGACCTCGACCGGTTCAAGGCGGTCAACGACGTGCACGGGCACCCGGTGGGGGACCGGGTGCTCGTCGCGGTGGCCCGGGCGCTGGAGCAGCACGTGCGGTCCGGCGACCTGGTGGCGCGCCTGGGGGGCGAGGAGTTCCTCGTGGTCGCGCCCGGGCTGACGCCGGAGGACGCCGGGGCGCTCGCGGAGCGGTTGCGGGCGGCCGTCCCCGTGGCCGTCCGGGCGGAGGCGCCCGTCGACGTGACGGCGAGCCTCGGGGTCATCGCCCTGCGGTCGGCCGAGGACCCGGACGCCGCGATCGGGCGCGTGGACGCGCTGATGTACCGCGCGAAGCGCGCCGGCCGGGACCGGGTCGAGGTGGACACCGACGGCCGTGCGGGTGACGTCCAGCCCGCGTCCAGGCTGACGGGGCAGGATGAGGGGTCGGGCGTCCCGCGCTGAGGTCGCCCGCGCACCACCCCCGCAGCCGCAGCGACCTGGACGGAGCACCCCCTTGGCCTACGCGATCGGCGTCGTCGTGCTCGTGGTGGGCATCCTGGTGTCCATCGCGCTGCACGAGGTCGGCCACATGGTCCCCGCCAAGAAGTTCGGCGTGCGGGTCAGCCAGTACTTCGTCGGGTTCGGGCCGACCCTGTGGTCCCGCACCCGGGGCGAGACCGAGTACGGCGTCAAGGCGATCCCGCTCGGCGGCTACGTGCGGCTGATCGGCATGTACCCGACGCCGGACGCCGTCGGCAACCCGCCGACGACGGGCTTCTTCAGCCGGATCGCCGCCGACGCCCGCGAGGTCAGCGCCGAGGAGATCCGTCCCGGCGAGGACCACCGCGCGTTCTACCGGCTCTCCACGCCCAAGAAGCTGGTCGTCATGCTCGGCGGGCCGGTGATGAACCTGCTGATCGCGGTCGTGCTGCTCGCGGTGGTCTTCATCGGCATCGGCACGCCCGGGTCGAGCACCACCCTGTCCGCGGTCAGCCAGTGCGTGCTGCCCGCGAGCTCCACGTCCACCGAGTGCTCGGCCGACGACCCCGCCGCCCCCGGTGCCGCCGCGGGCCTCGAGCCCGGGGACACCGTGGTCGCCTACGACGGCGTCGAGGTCGAGTCGTGGGAGCAGCTCAGCGGGATGATCCGCGGGACCGGGGAGGAGGCCGTCCCGGTCGTCGTCGAGCGCGACGGCGAGCGCCTCGAGCTGTCCGTCACCCCCGTGGTCGCGGAGCGGCCCGTCACGGACGACGACGGCGCCGTGGTCCTCGACGAGGCCGGTGACCCCGTCACGACCGAGGTGGGGTTCCTCGGCATCAGCCCCGGCACCGAGCTGCAGCGCCAGCCCGTCTCCGAGATCGTCACGGTGACCGCGGACGCCGTCTGGCAGACCGGCAGGGCCGTCGTGACCCTGCCCGCCAACCTGGTCGGCATCGCCCAGAGCGCGTTCGGCGACGCCGAGCGCGACCCGAACGGCGTGCTCGGCCCCGTCGGCGTGGTCCGCCTGGCCGGCGACGTGGCGTCCGCCGACGCCGCGGGGCTCGGCATCACGGAGCGGGTCGCCTCGATGCTGAGCATCCTGGCGTCGCTGAACATCGCGCTGTTCGTGTTCAACCTGATCCCGCTGGTGCCGCTCGACGGCGGGCACGTCGCGGCCGCGCTCTGGGAGGGGCTGAAGCGCCAGGTCGCGCGCCTGCGCGGGCTGCCGCGCCCCCGGCCGGCCGACGCCGCGCGGCTGCAGCCGCTGGCGCTCGCGGTGTTCGTCGTGCTCGGCGGGATGGGGCTCCTGCTCGCGTACGCCGACGTCGTCGCGCCGATCTCGCTCGGCTGACGCGACGCTCCGGCGCGCGGCCGGGTGCGACGCGCCCGGCGGTGCGATGATGACCTGTGTGAGCACCCCCATCAGCCTCGGCATGCCGGAGGCACCCGCGCCGGTGCTGGCGCCGCGGCGGCCGACCCGCAAGATCCGCGTGGGCAAGGTCGAGGTCGGGGGCGACGCGCCGGTCAGCGTGCAGTCGATGACCACGACCCTGACCTCCGACGTCAACGCGACGCTGCAGCAGATCGCCGAGCTGACCGCCGCGGGCTGCGACATCGTCCGGGTCGCGGTCCCCACGCAGGACGACGCCGACGCGCTGCCCGCCATCGCACGCAAGTCGCAGATCCCCGTGATCGCCGACATCCACTTCCAGCCCCGCTACGTGTTCGCCGCCATCGAGGCGGGCTGCGCCGCCGTGCGGGTCAACCCCGGCAACATCCGCAAGTTCGACGACCAGGTCAAGGAGATCGCGCGCGCCGCCTCCGACGCCGGGGTCTCCCTGCGGATCGGCGTCAACGCCGGCTCCCTCGACCCGCGGCTGCTCGCGAAGCACGGCAGGGCGACCCCGGAGGCGCTCGTGGAGTCCGCCGTCTGGGAGGCGTCGCTGTTCGAGGAGCACGACTTCCACGACTTCAAGATCTCGGTCAAGCACAACGACCCGGTCGTCATGGTGCGCGCCTACGAGCTGCTGTCCGAGGCCGGCGACTGGCCGCTGCACCTCGGCGTCACCGAGGCGGGGCCCGCGTTCCAGGGCACCATCAAGTCCGCCACCGCCTTCGGAGCGCTGCTGAGCAAGGGCATCGGCGACACCATCCGCGTGTCCCTGTCCGCGCCGCCGGTCGAGGAGGTCAAGGTCGGGATCCAGATCCTGCAGTCCCTGAACCTGCGGCCCCGCAAGCTCGAGATCGTGTCCTGCCCGTCCTGCGGCCGGGCCCAGGTCGACGTCTACTCCCTGGCGGAGCGGGTCACCGCCGGGCTCGAGGGCCTGGAGGTCCCGCTGCGGGTCGCCGTCATGGGCTGCGTCGTCAACGGGCCGGGGGAGGCGCGCGAGGCCGACCTCGGCGTGGCGTCCGGGAACGGCAAGGGCCAGATCTTCGTGCGCGGCGAGGTCGTCCGCACGGTGCCCGAGTCGGCGATCGTGGAGACCCTGATCGACGAGGCGATGCGGATCGCCGACAGCATGACGGCGGCGGACCGCACGCCCGGCGCCGGCGGCCCCGTGGTCACGGTCGGCTGACCGCCGTGCGCGGGGTGCGGGACGGGCTGGCCGGCGGGGACCTGCGGATCGGCCCCGGCGTCGGCCGGGTGCTGGGCGAGGACGAGCTGCCGCAGGCCCTCGAGGTGTGCGCGCGGGACGCCGTCGCCGCCGTGCTGGCCACCACCCGGCTCGAGCAGGCGCGGTTCGTCGGCCTGCACCGCGTGAGCGGGCAGGTCTGGGGCTACGAGGTCGACGGGACGCTGGTCGCGGTCTGCTGGGCGGGCGCCAACCTGGTCCCGGTCGCGCCCGACGCCGAGCACCGGGCCGGCGCCCTCGACGCGTTCGCCGCCTTCGGCCGCGCCCAGGGCCGCCGGTGCTCCTCCGTGGTCGGCGACGCGGCGGCCGTGCTGCCGCTGTGGGAGCGGCTCGCGCCCGCGTGGGGACCGGTCCGCGAGGTGCGCGAGGACCAGCCGTCCATGGTCATCGACCACGACCCGGCGGTCGCGCCCGACCCGGGCGTGCGGTACTCCGTGCCCGAGGAGTACGACCTCGTGCTGCCGGCGTGCGTCCGGATGTTCACCGAGGAGGTCGGCTACTCACCGATCGGCGGCACCGGCGGCGCGTACGAGGCGCGGGTACGCTCGCTCGTGCGGGAGGGCCGGTCGTTCGTCCGCGTCGAGCCCGACGACGACGGCCGGCCGCAGGTGGTGTTCAAGGCCGAGCTCGGCGCCGTCGCCGGAGGTGTCGCGCAGGTGCAGGGCGTCTGGGTCGACCCGGTGCGCCGCGGCGAGCGCCTGTCCGAGGGCGGGATGGCGGCCGTCGTCGCGCACACCCGGCACGACGTGGCGCCCGTGGTGAGCCTCTACGCCAACCACTACAACGAGCGGGCGCTGGCGGCGTACCGCGCCGTGGGCTTCCGCCAGGTCGGCACCTACGCGACGGTCCTCTTCTAGCCGGTTCCGGGCGCCGAGCGGGCAGCAGACGTCCCCTCGTACGGCCCCGAGGCGACGTCTGCTGCCCGCTCGGCGTGCCGCTCAGGGGGCGGGGGCGGTCGGGGTCGCCGTGGCGTCGCCCGGGAGCGGCTGGTCCGCGGCGAGGGCCGCCCACAGGGCGTCCGCCTCGGCGGTCCAGACCACGCGCGCCTCGTCCTGCGGGGCGGTCGTGACCGGGACCGTCACCGGGCTGAGCGTGGCCGGGTCGACGTCACGCAGCGTCAGCGCCAGGCCGGCGAGGTCCCGGACGCCGGCGAGGCCCTCGCTGATCGACAGCGAGCGGGTGACGCTGGTCAGCACGGGCATCAGCGTGCCCGGGTCGGCGAGCAGCTTCGCGCTCTGCACCTGGGCGGCGAGGGCGTCGATCAGCTGCTGCTGGCGCTCGATGCGCGCCAGGTCGGAGCCCAGCTCCAGCCCGTTGCCGGTGCCGGTGCGGGCGCGCAGGAAGGCGAGGGCGGTGGTGCCGTCGAAGGTCTGCGGCCCCGCCGGGACGTGCAGGCCGGCCTTGGGGGAGTCCATCGCCTCGGGCAGGTCCATCGGCACGCCGCCCAGGGCGTCGATGACGTCGCGGACGCCGTCCATCTTCACGACGATGCTCTCGTCGGTGCGCAGCCCCGTGTTCTGCTCGAACGTCAGCCGGGTGCACGCGGCGGCCGCGGCGAGGTTGTCGGTGCTGCCCGCGCCGATCGAGAACGCCTCGTTGAACATGTGGTCCGTGCGGGGCTCCGTGGTCGTGCCGTCCTCGAGCGTGCAGGACGGGATGTCGACCAGCGAGTCCCGGGGAACCGACACCAGGTCGACCCGGGCGCGGTCCGCGGACAGGTGCACGAGCACGGTGGTGTCCGAGCGCATGCCGTCCGTCTCGCCCGCCAGGTCGACGTTCTCGCCGTCCCGGCTGTCCGTGCCCATCACGAGGATGTTCAGCGGCCGGCCGGCGTAGCCGTCGGTCGGCGGCTCCTCCTGCGCGGGCCGGTCGTCGCCGAGGAACTGGTCGACGTCGGCGCTCTCGATCCCGTTCTGCACCTGGGCGTACAGGGCGGCGGCGCCCGTGGTGCCGCTGAGCGCGAGCACGCCGACGGTGAGCGCGGCGGTCCGGGCGACGCGCCGGCCGGCTCGGGTGCGGCGGGCGTGCCGCACGGGGCGGCGGACGGCGCGCGTCCGCCGGGCGGCGCGGGTGGTCTCGGGCATCCCCCCACGGTAGGGAGGCCGTGGTCGGTTCGCGCGCCGCCCCCGTGCAGCCTGTGGCCGGATCGTGTGCCCGACTCGTGAAGCCGGGCGCGCCGGCCCGGCCCGGCCCGTACCGGCTCGGGTCGTACCGGCTCAGCGCAGCAGCCGGGACATCCGCCGGTCGGCCAGCGGCGTGCCGCCGGTCTGGCAGGTCGGGCAGTACTGCAGCGAGGAGTCGGCGAACGACACCTCGTGCACGGTGTCCCCGCAGGGCACGCCGTCCCAGCCGGGGCAGGGCTCGCCGGTCCGGCCGTGCACCCGCATCCCGCGGCGCTTGGCGTCCTTGAGCTCGGCCGCCGGCCGGCCGGCGGCGGCGGTGATCGCCTCGCGCAGCACGCCGAGGGTGGCGGCGTGCAGCCGCTCGACCCTGTCGGCGTCGAAGGACCGGGTCAGGGCGAACGGGCTGGTGCGCGCCACGAGCAGGATCTCGTCCGAGTAGGCGTTCCCGATGCCGGCGATGGTGTGCTGGTCGCGCAGCAGCCCCTTGATCTGCTGGTTCTTCGCCGCCATGAGCTCCCCGAGCCGCTCGGGGGTGAACTCGGCCGACAGCGGCTCGACGCCGAGGGTGGCGATCGGCGGCACCTCGGCGGGGTCGGCCACGACGTGCACGGCGAGCCGCTTGCGGGTGCCGGCCTCGGTCAGGTCGAACCCGGAGCCGTCGTCGAGCCGCACCCGCAGGGCGAGCGGGGACTTCCCGGGCCGGACCGGCGTGGGGGACAGGGCGTCGGACCAGCGCAGCCACCCCGCGCGCGCCAGGTGGAAGACGAGGTGCAGCGGCGCCCCGCCGCCCGCGGGCTCGACGCCCAGGTCCAGCCACTTGCCGTGCCGGTCGGCGGACACGACGGTCCCGCCCGCCAGGTCCGCGGGTGCCGGGCGGAACGTCTTGAGCGCGCTGATGGCGCCCACCTCGACCCCGGCGACGGTGCGGCCGACGGCGCGCTCGCGCAGGAAGACGGCCAGGGACTCGACCTCGGGCAGCTCCGGCATGCCCCCCATCGTGGCCTACGCGTCCGACAGCCGCCCGGGCCGCACTAGGCTGCCGCCCATGCTCCTACGCCTGTCCACGCTGTTCGTCCGCACCCTGCGCGAGGACCCGGCCGACGCGGAGGTGGCCAGCCACAAGCTGCTCGTCCGCGCGGGCTACATCCGCCGCGCCGCCCCCGGCATCTACACCTGGCTGCCGCTGGGCCTGCGGGTGCTGGCCAAGGTCGAGGCCGTCGTCCGCGAGGAGATGGCCGCCGCGGGCGCGCAGGAGGTGCACTTCCCGGCGCTGCTGCCGCGCGAGCCGTACGAGGCGACGGGCCGCTGGACGGAGTACGGGCCGAACCTGTTCCGGCTGCAGGACCGCCGCGAGAACGACTACCTGCTCGCGCCGACGCACGAGGAGATGTTCACGCTCCTGGTCAAGGACCTGTACTCGTCGTACAAGGACCTGCCGCTGACGCTGTTCCAGGTGCAGACCAAGTACCGCGACGAGGCCCGCCCGCGCGCGGGTCTGATCCGCGGGCGCGAGTTCATCATGAAGGACGCGTACTCGTTCGACATCGACGACGAGGGCCTGGAGGCGTCCTACCAGGCGCAGCGCGCCGCGTACCAGCGGATCTTCGAGCGCCTCGGCCTCGAGTACGTGATCGTGGCGGCGACGTCCGGCGCGATGGGCGGCTCGCGGTCCGAGGAGTTCCTCAACCCGACCGCGATCGGCGAGGACACGTTCGTGCGGTCGCCCGGCGGCTACGCGGCGAACGTCGAGGCCGTCACCACGGTCGTCCCGGACGCGCTGCCGTTCGACGACGCCCCGGCCGCGCACGTCGAGGACACCCCGGACACCCCGACCATCGACACCCTGGTGGCCGTGGCGAACGAGCGGTTCCCGCGCCCGGACCGCGCCTGGACGGCGGCGGACACGCTGAAGAACGTCGTGCTCGCGCTCGTGCAGCCGACGGGGGAGCGGGAGCTGCTGGTCGTCGGCCTGCCGGGCGACCGCGAGGTCGACCTCAAGCGCCTCGAGGCCGCGGTCGCGCCGGCCGAGGTCGAGCCGGCCGTCGAGGCCGACTTCGCCGCGCACCCCGAGCTGGTGAAGGGCTACATCGGCCCCGGCGCCGTCGGCCCGAACGTCGACGGCCTGGCGCTGGACGACGAGGCCCGGACCGCGATCCGGTTCCTGCTGGACCCGCGCGTGGTGCCGGGCACCCGGTGGATCACCGGCGCGAACGCCCACGGCAAGCACGTCTTCGACCTGGTCGCGGGCCGCGACTTCACGGCCGACGGCACCGTCGAGGCCGCCGAGGTGCGCGCCGGCGACGAGGCGCCCGACGGCTCGGGCCCGCTCGAGCTCGCCCGCGGGATCGAGATCGGCCACATCTTCCAGCTCGGCCGCAAGTACGCCCAGGCGCTCGGGCTGACGGTGCTGGACCAGAACGGCAAGACGCAGGTCGTCACGATGGGCTCGTACGGCATCGGCGTGACCCGCGTGCTCGCGGCCCTGGCCGAGGCGAACAACGACGAGAAGGGCCTCGCCTGGCCCGCGGGGGTCGCCCCGGCCCTCGTGCACGTCGTCGCCACCGGCAAGGACGCGGCGGTGTTCGAGGCCGCCGAGTCACTGGCGCAGACGCTGGACGCGCGCGGCATCGAGGTCCTGTACGACGACCGCCCGAAGGTGTCGCCCGGCGTGAAGTTCGCCGACGCGGAGCTGCTGGGCGTGCCGCTGACGGTCGTCGTCGGGCGCGGTCTGGCGGACGGCGTGGTCGAGGTGCGGCCGCGCGTCGCCGTCGAGGGCGGTCCGCAGGCGGCGCAGGTGCCGGTGGCCGAGGCCGCCGACCGCGTCGCCGAGCTGGTGGACGCGCTGCTGGGCTGACGCGGCACGACCCCTGGGCGGGGTCGGGCAGCAGATCGAGGGGGTGACCGGTGGCCGGTCACCCCCTCGGCACGTCGGTGGTGGTGCGCGCCGGTCAGCCCGCGGCGGGCGTCGGTGCGGGGGTGGGCGTGGACGTCGCCGCGGGCAGGTCCGGCATGCCCGGCAGCGGCGTCGGCGTCCCGCCCCAGCGCAGCGCCTCGACGGCGGAGGTCCGCAGGCCGTCGACGGTGGCGGTGCGGTCCGCCGTGCCGGCGTCCGTCGCCAGGACCGCGTCGGCGTGCACGGTCGCGAGGTCCGACAGCAGCCCGGCGCAGAACGCGCGCACGGCGTCGGCCGACGACACGTCGCCGTCCAGCTCGTAGCCCACGCGGCGCGGGTCGTCGGCCGTGCCGGCGATCCCGGCGGCGGCCGCCCAGGTGGACGCGGCGGCCCGGTGCCGGGCCGCGGCGTCCCGGGCCTGCGAGCGGGCGTCGTCGGAGAGCCGCGCCGCGGCGACCTCGAACCCGTAGCCGGCCTGGTCCTCCGCCAGCACGAGCGCGACGAGGTCGGCGCGGTCCAGGTCGGTGCCGGGCGCCTCGTCCTGGGCACCCGCCGTGCCGGCGCTCGGCGTGCCGGTCGGCGTCGCCGAGCCGGAGGGGGTGGCGGACGGGCTGGTCGCGGACCCGTCGCCGGAGCCGGAGCCGTCGGCGGCACCGCCCGACGTCCAGCCCGGCCCGGGCGCCGCGTCCACGGCGGGCGCCTCCGCGCCGAGGGCGGCGGCCAGGCGGTCGGTGAGCTGCGCCCGGGACGTGGCGACGGACGCGAGCAGCCGTGCCAGGCCCGCGTCCTGCGCGTCGAGCGCGTCGGCGCGCGCCCTCGACGCCGCGGTCCCGAGCAGCGCGAGCACGTCGGCCGGCGTCGCCGCCGCGGACGTCGCGGTGGGGGACGGGCTCGGTGCGTCCTCGTCCGGCTCGGGCTCCGGCAGTCCGGAGTCGTACACGCCGCCGAGGGCGTCGACCTGCGTCGAGGCGGCGTCCACGACCAGGGCGAGCACGCCCGCCGCCTGCTGCTCGGCGCCGTCGCCGGCCGCCCGGGCGGCGTCGGCCAGCGCGAGGGCGTCGTCGACCGCGGTGCGGCGTGCCTCCTCCGCGGCGTCGGGCACGGGCTCCGCCGGGGGCGCCGTCTCCCAGCGCAGGCCGCAGCCGGACAGCAGCACGGCGGCGCCGGCCGCCAGCACCCCGGCGAGCGCCCGCGTGCGGCGGGACCGCCGGGTGCGCGCCGGGGCGGGCGGCAGCGGACGGCGCGACCGGTCGGCGGACGGGGCGGGGCGGGGGGCCGCGTCGGGGCGGCGGGCCGTGGTGGACATCGCGTCGGATCCTCCCACGCCGAGGCGGGCGGCGGGCCGAGGTCGGTCGCGCGCCGCCGGAGTCAGTACGCTGGTCGCAGCACGTGGCTCCGGCCGCGCGCCGCAGCACCGTGCGAGACCCGACAACCACACAGCGTCGACGTCCCCGCGCAGCGGCGTGCGCGCCGCCAGGCCGCACCCGCCGAGGACCGACACAGGAGGTCAACATGCCCGCGCCCACCAGCGCGCAGCGCATCCGGGAGACCATCGAGCCGGTGGTGACCGCCGCCGGACTGTGGCTGGAGGACGTCGAGCTCGCGCGCGACGGCGCCGCCCACGTCGTGCGCGTCGTGGTCGACGCCGTGGAGGAGGCCGAGGAGGCCCTCGACCTGGACGGCGTCGCCGACGTGTCGCGCGCCGTCTCCGCGGCGCTGGACGACGTCGACGGCCTGCCCGACCGGTACACGCTCGAGGTCTCGACCCGGGGCGCCACCGCCCCGCTGACCGCCCGCCGGCACTACACGCGCGCCCTCGGCCGCCTGGTGGCGCTCACGCTGGCCGACGGCGGGTCGCTGCACGGCCGGCTCGTGGACGTGCAGCGCGGCGCGACCGACGCGGACGACGCGGTCGTGGTCACCCCGGTGACCCCGGGCGTCAAGGGCCGGCCGGCGAAGGTCGGCGACCCGGTGCGGACGCTCCTCGCCCAGGTGCGCGAGGGCCGCGTCGAGGTCGAGATGGTGAAGGACAAGGACAAGAAGGACGGCGGCGCCGACGGCGTGCCGGACGGGCCGACCGGCCAGGAGGACTGACGTGGACATCGACATGCAGACGCTGCGGCTCATCGAGCGCGAGCGGGAGATCAGCCTGGACGTGCTGGTCTCGGCCATCGAGCAGGCGCTCCTGTCCGCCTACCACCGCACCCCGGACGCGCACCCGGACGCCCGGGTGGAGCTCGACCGCCGCAGCGGGCACGTGACCGTCTGGGCGCGCGAGCGCACCGTGGTGCCGGCTCCCGACGCGCCCGCGACGAGCGACGAGGAGGAGGGCACCGTCACCGCGGTCCCGCCGACCACCACCACGGTGGGCCCGGAGTTCGACCACACCCCGGCCGGCTTCGGCCGCATCGCCACCGCCACCGCGCGCCAGGTGATCGTGCAGCGCCTGCGGGACGCCGAGGACGACCAGGTGCTCGGGCAGTTCCGCGGCAAGGAGGGCGAGGTCCTCGGCGGCGTCATCCAGCAGGGCCGCGACCCGCGGACGGTGCTGGTGGACGTGGGCGGCACGGAGGCGGTGCTCCCCGCGCACGAGCAGGTGCCCACCGAGCAGTACGTGCACGGCGAGCGGATCCGCGCCCTCGTGCTCGACGTGTCCCGCGGGTCCAAGGGACCGCAGATCACGCTGTCCCGGACGCACCCGAACCTGGTCCGCAAGCTGTTCGAGCTGGAGGTCCCGGAGATCGCCGACGGGCACGTGGAGATCACGGCCCTGGCCCGCGAGGCCGGCCACCGGTCCAAGATGGCGGTCCGGTCCCGGGTGCCCGGGCTCGGCGCCAAGGGTGCGTGCATCGGCCCGCTGGGCGCCCGCGTCCGCGCGGTGATGGCGGAGCTGCACGGCGAGAAGATCGACATCGTCGACCACTCGGACGACCCGGCGGAGATGGTGGCGCACGCCCTGTCGCCGGCGCGCGTGCTGTCCGTCACGGTCGTGGACCCCGCGGCGCGCGCCGCGCGGGTGGTCGTGCCGGACTACCAGCTGTCGCTCGCGATCGGCAAGGAGGGCCAGAACGCCCGCCTCGCCGCCAAGCTGACCGGCTGGCGGATCGACATCCGGTCCGACGCGCAGGAGGCGCCGGCGGAGGCCGACGGGGGCGCCGCCGACGCCGCCGCGGAGGGCACCGGTCGAGACCGGTGACGTCGCGCGCTAGACTGGGTGAGGCTGGGCCGGACGCCCGGTTCTCCTCGCCGAGCAGGCGCCACCCCGACACCCACGCAGCGGATCCCGCGGCGGAGGCCGTCGTGGGCCCGGTGCGCACGTGCGTGGGGTGCCGGAACGCCGGTCCGAGGTCGGTCCTGCTGCGCGTGGTCGCGGCGACGACGGACGCGGGTGATCCCGCGGTCGTGGTCGACGTGCGTCGTGCGCTGCCGGGCCGGGGGGCGTGGCTGCACCCCGATCCTCGTTGTCTCGAGCTCGCCGAGCGCCGTCGTGCGTTCCCGCGTGCCCTGCGTCTCGCAGGGCCGCTGGACACGTCCGCGGTGCGGGAGCACCTCGGGGCCTGAGGAGGACCGTCGCCACCCGGGCACCCCGCCGGGGTGGCATGTGCACCGTCGAACAGGGAAAGCGGGTCGAAGAGCCGATGGCTGCCCGATGAGCACGCACCGATGAGTACCCAGCGATGAGTACCCAGCACTAACGACGGTCCGACCCTGTCCGGGCGGGCCGAGACAGGGAGAGATGTGGCCAAGGTCCGCGTCTACGAGCTCGCCAAGGAGCTCGGAGTCGACAGCAAGTCCCTCATGACCAAGCTGAACGAGCTCGGAGAGTTCGTGCGCTCGGCGTCCTCGACGATCGAGCCCCCGGTGGTCCGCAAGCTGCGGGACACCTACCCGGCCGGTGGCGGCGCCAAGCCCGCCGCCCGTCCGGCTGCCCCCGCCGCGGCCAGGCCCGCAGCGCCCGCGCCCGCGGCTCCGGCCGCTCCCGCGGCGCCGGCTGCGGCGACCCCGGCACCCGCCGCCCCGGCCCCGAGCGCGCCCGCCCCCGCGGCGACCCCGCGCCCGGCCGCCGCTCCGGCAGCCCCTGCCCCCGCGGCCCCGGCCGCCTCGGCGACCCCCGCCCCGGCCGCTCCCGCGGCGCGCCCGGGCCCGTCCCGTCCGGCGGCCCCGGCCGCGCGTCCCTCGGCTCCCCGCCCCGCGGGCGAGTCCGGTGGCGGCGACCGCGGCGGTCGTCCCGGTGGCGCCCCGCGTCCCGGTGCGCCCCGTCCGGGCAACAACCCGTTCGCGCCGTCCCAGGGCATGCCCCGCTCCGGCGGGCCGCGCCCGCCGCGTCCGGGCAACAACCCGTTCGCGCCCTCGCAGGGCATGCCGCGTCCCGGCGAGCGCCGCACCGACGCCCCGGCCGCCTCGGCCGGTGCGGGTGCCGGTGAGCGTCCGGGTGGGCCGCGTCCCGCGGCTCCGCGTCCCGGCGGTCCCCGCCCCAACCCGGGCATGATGCCGGGCCGCTCCGCGAGCGGCGTCGGCCGCCCGGGCGAGCGTCCGGCCCGTCCCGGTGGCGGTGGCGGTCGTCCCGGTGGTGGTGGCGGCGGCTACGCCGGCGGCGGTGCCGGTCGTCCCGGTGGTGGCGGCGGCTTCGCCGGCCGTCCCGGTGGCGGCGGCGGTCGTCCCGGTGCCGGTGGTCGTGGGTCGACCCAGGGCGCGTTCGGTCGCGCCGGCGGTCGCCCCGTCCGCGGACGGAAGTCGAAGCGCGCGAAGCGCCAGGAGTTCGAGCAGATGCAGGCGCCGTCGCTCGGCGGCGTGCAGGTGCCCCGCGGCAACGGCACGACCGTCGTCCGCCTGCGCCACGGCTCGTCGCTGAACGACTTCGCGGACAAGATCGACGCGAACCCCGCCTCGCTGGTCACCGTGCTGTTCCACCTCGGTGAGATGGCGACCGCGACGCAGTCCCTCGACGAGGACACCTTCGGCACGCTGGCCACCGAGCTCGGCTACGTCGTGGAGATGGTCTCGGCCGAGGAGGAGGACCGCGAGCTGCTCGGGGCCTTCGACATCGACCTGGACGCCGAGCTGGAGGGCGAGTCCGACGAGGACCTGTTCCCGCGCCCGCCGGTCGTCACGGTCATGGGTCACGTCGACCACGGAAAGACCAAGCTCCTCGACGCCATCCGCTCCACGGACGTCGTCGCGGGCGAGGCCGGCGGCATCACCCAGCACATCGGCGCCTACCAGGTCCGGACCGAGCACGAGGGCCAGGACCGGGCCATCACGTTCATCGACACCCCGGGTCACGAGGCGTTCACCGCCATGCGTGCCCGTGGTGCGCAGGTGACGGACATCGCGATCCTCGTGGTCGCGGCGGACGACGGCGTGATGCCCCAGACCATCGAGGCGCTCAACCACGCCCAGGCGGCCGGCGTGCCGATCGTGGTCGCGGTCAACAAGGTGGACAAGGAGGGGGCCAACCCCGACAAGATCCGCCAGCAGCTCACCGAGTACAACCTGGTGGCCGAGGAGTACGGCGGCGACACCATGTTCGTCGACGTCTCCGCCAAGCAGCGGATGGGCATCGACCAGCTGCTCGAGGCCGTCCTGCTGACCGCGGACGCCGCGCTCGACCTGCGGGCCAACCCCGACAAGGACGCCCGCGGTGTCGCCATCGAGGCGAACCTGGACAAGGGCCGCGGCGCCGTCGCGACCGTCCTGGTCCAGTCCGGCACGCTGCACGTCGGTGACGCGATCGTCGCCGGCACGGCCCACGGCCGCGTCCGCGCGATGTTCGACGAGCACGGCGAGAACGTCACCGAGGCGGGCCCGGCGCGTCCGGTGCTGGTCCTCGGCCTGGCGTCGGTCCCGAGCGCCGGCGACACCTTCCTGGTGGCGCCGGACGAGCGGACCGCCCGTCAGATCGCCGAGAAGCGCGAGGCCGCCGAGCGGGCCGCCCTCCTGGCCAAGCGCCGCAAGCGCGTCAGCCTCGAGGACTTCACGCAGGCGCTGCAGCAGGGCAAGGTCGAGACCCTCAACCTGGTCCTCAAGGGCGACGTGTCCGGTGCCGTCGAGGCGCTGGAGGACGCGCTGCTCAAGATCGACGTGGGCGACGAGGTCGAGCTGCGCGTCATCCACCGCGGTGTCGGTGCGATCACGCAGAACGACGTCAACCTGGCCACCGTCGACTCGGCGATCATCATCGGCTTCAACGTGAAGTACGGCGAGCGCGTCGAGGACCTGGCCGAGCGCGAGGGCGTGGACGTCCGGTTCTACTCGGTCATCTACCAGGCGATCGACGACGTCGAGGCGGCCCTCAAGGGCATGCTCAAGCCGGAGTACGAGGAGGTGCAGCTCGGTACCGCCGAGGTGCGCGAGGTGTTCCGCTCCTCCAAGTTCGGCAACATCGCCGGCTCGATCGTCCGGTCGGGCGACATCCGCCGCAACAGCAAGGCGCGGGTGCTCCGGAACGGCAACGTCATCGGGGACAACCTCACCATCGAGTCGCTCAAGCGGTTCAAGGACGACGCCACGGAGGTCCGCGAGGGCTTCGAGTGCGGTATCGGCCTCGGCTCGTACAACGACATCACCGAGGGTGACGTCATCGAGACCTGGGAGATGCGCGAGAAGCCTCGCAGCTGAGACCGGTCGTGATCCGCGGGTCTGCCTCCACGCCCTCGTGCGTGGGGGCGGGCCCGCGGCCGTCTGCCCGCCTGGTGCGGGCGCAGGAAGGAGCTTCACATGGTGGATCACCCCAGGGCCCGCAAGCTCGCGGACCGCATCCAGCAGATCGTCGCGCAGATGCTCGACACCCGGGTCAAGGACCCGCGGCTCGGCTTCGTGACCGTCACCGAGGTCCGGGTGACCGGCGACCTCCAGCACGCGAGCGTGTTCTACACGGTGCTCGGTGACGAGGAGGCCCGCACGGGGTCCGCGCAGGCGCTCGAGAGCGCCAAGGGCCTGATCCGGTCCGAGGTCGGCAAGCAGACCGGCGTGCGGCTGACGCCGACGCTGGAGTTCCACCTGGACGCGGTGCCCGAGACGGCCGCGCACCTGGACGCGGCGCTGCTCGAGGCCGCCCGGCGCGACCGCGAGGTGGCCGAGCTGGCCGCCGGCGCCCGGCACGCGGGGGAGGCGGACCCGTACCGCAAGCCCGCGGACGAGCCCGAGGACGACGAGCCCGCCGCTCGCTGAGCCCGCGCCCGCGCGCGAGCGCGACGTCGAGTGTCCAGGAACCAGCGGACATTCCGCCCGGAACGACCAGGTTTCTGGACACTCGACGTGCTGGTCGCGCGCAGACCGCGCGGGTCAGGACTCGCGGCCCGTGCCGCGGGGCATGGCCAGCGAGGCGACGGCCGCGACCGCGATGACGGCCGCGCCGGTCAGGACCGCCGGCTGCAGGCCCGCGTCGAACCCGTCGGGAGCGATCGTGCCGCCCGCCGCCGTGAACACGGCCGTCAGCACCGCGACGCCGAGCGCGACCCCGACCTCCCGCAGGGTCGAGTTGGTCGAGGACGCCGTGCCGTGGTCGTCGGGGGCCATGCCGGCCAGCACCGCGGTGGCGCTCGGCGCGAACGTCAGGCCCATGCCGGTCCCCGCCAGCACCAGGCCCGGCACCAGCGCGCCGTAGCCGCCGTCGTCGGCGGCCAGGGCCAGCCAGGCGAGCCCGGCTGCCTGCAGGACGAGGCCGCCGGTCAGCAGGACCCGCACCCCGACGCGGGGTGCCAGCATCCCGGCGAGCGGTGCGACGACCATGGGCGCGGCGGTCCAGGGCAGGGTGCGCAGGCCGGCCTCCAGCGGGGAGTAGCCCTGGACGACCTGCAGGTACTGGGCGAGCAGGAACACCGCCCCGAACGCCCCCAGCGAGAACGCGAAGCCCGACACGTTGGCCACCGCGAAGCTGCGGGACCGGAACAGCCGCAGCGGGACCAGCGCGTACGGCGTCCGGGCCTCGTGCCGGAGGAACAGCGCCAGGACCACGACGCCGGCCACGACCGGGCCGAGCACGCCCGCGGAGGTCCAGCCGTCCTCGTTGCCGTGCACGACGCCCCACACGATCCCCAGGACGCCGGCGCCGGCCAGCAGCAGCCCGAGCAGGTCCAGCCGCTGGACGCGGCCGCGGGACTCGGGCAGCGTGCGGAGCACCAGCGGGACCGCGACCAGCGCGACGGGCACGTTGATCCAGAACATCGCCTGCCAGGAGATGCCCTCGACCACCGCGCCGCCGACGACCGGGCCGAGCGCGACACCGAGCCCGGAGACGCCGCCCCAGACCCCGATCGCCATCGCGCGGCGCGCGGGCGGCACCGCCGCGGCCAGCAGCGTGAGCGACAGCGGCATGATCGCGGCGGCGCCGGCGCCCTGCACCGCGCGGGCGGTGATCAGCAGCGCCGGCGTGTCCGCCAGGGCGGCACCGACCGACGCCAGGGTGAACACCCCGATGCCGCCCAGGAACGTGCGGCGGCGGCCCCAGCGGTCGCCCAGGGTGGCGGCGGCGATCATCAGCGTGGCGAACGCCAGCGTGTACGCGTTGACCACCCACTGCAGGTCCGTGAGGGACGCGCCCAGCTCGGCCTGCAGGACCGGGAGGGCGCTGGTGACGACCAGGTTGTCCAGGGTCGCCATGAACATCGGCAGGGACGCGGCCACCAAGGCGACGCCGACGGGGACGGCCCGGCGGGCGGCCGGCGGGCGGGCGGCCGGTGGCACCGCCGGGACGTACGGGGTGCTGGTCTGCGTCGACATGACGGCTCCTGTATGCATCGACTGATAACTAACACCGGCGACGCTAGTTATCGACTGATAACCTGTCAACCATGACCGACGCAGCCGCACCCTCCGGACCGAGCCCCCGCGCACCGCGGATGTCGGGGGAGCAGCGGCGGGAGCAGATCCTCGCCGCGGCGCTGCCGGTGTTCGCCGCCGGTGGGTACGCCGGCACCAGCACCGACCAGGTCGCGCGCGCCGCCGGGGTGTCGCAGCCGTACGTGATCCGGCTGTTCGGCTCGAAGCAGCAGCTGTTCCTGGACCTGTACCGCGGCGTCTGCGCGCAGGTGCTGGACGTGATCGGCGCCGTCGAGCCGGGCCCGGACGCCGCAGGCCGGGCGGGGGAGGCCTACGTGTCCCTGATGGCGGACCGCGACCTGCTCCGCGTGCTGATGCACGGGTTCACCGCGGCCGGCGACCCGGAGATCGGCGAGACCGCCCGGCGCACGCTCGGCCAGGTGTTCGCGCTGTTCCGGGAGCGGGTCGAGGTGCCCGACGGGCCGGACGCCGACGCCGCCGCGGACGAGGCCGCGCGCCGGTTCGTCGCGGACGGCATGCTCATCAACGTGCTGCTCTCCGCCGACGCCTTCCGGCACGCCGAGGAGGACCCGGGGATGGACGCGCTGCTGTCCTGCCTCGGTGCGCAGGTGCTCGAGGTCACCGGCGTCGAGGTCGGACGATGACCGCGCACGCCGACCGCCCCGACCGGCCCGCTCGCCCGCGCCGCCCCACCGCGCCGGACGGGCTGCTGGTGGTCGACAAGCCGCAGGGCTGGACCAGCCACGACGTCGTCGCGAAGGCCCGCGGGCTCGCGGGCACCCGGAAGGTCGGCCACGCCGGCACGCTCGACCCGATGGCGACCGGCGTGCTGGTCCTCGGGATCGGCCGGGCGACGCGGCTGCTCACCTACGTGGTCGGCGCGGACAAGGAGTACACCGCGACCATCCGGTTGGGCGTGGCCACGACGACCGACGACGCGGAGGGCGAGGAGGTCGGCCGGGTCGACGCGTCCGGCGTGGGCCGGGCCGCGGTCGACGCCGGGGTCGCCGGCCTGACCGGCGCGATCAGCCAGGTGCCGAGCGCGGTGAGCGCGATCAAGGTCGACGGGCAGCGGGCGTACGCCCGGGTGCGCGCGGGGGAGGACGTCGAGCTCGCGGCGCGGCCGGTGACGATCAGCCGGTTCGACGTGCACGAGGTGCGGGCCGTGCCGCTCGGCGACGGCGTGACGGTGCAGGACGTGGACGTCACCGTGGCGTGCTCGTCGGGGACGTACATCCGGGCGCTGGCGCGGGACCTGGGTCGCGCGCTCGGCGTCGGCGGCCACCTCACCGCCCTGCGGCGCACCCGGGTCGGCGGCTACCCGCTCGCCGTGGCCCGGACGCTCGAGGACCTGGACGCCTGGCCGGCGGACGTGCCGCTGGACACGCTGCCGCTGGCCGAGGCGGCGCGGGCCACGTTCCCGGTGCGCGAGCTCACCGCGGACGAGACCCGCGCGCTGTCCTACGGGCAGCGGATCCCCGCCACCGGCACGGGCGCCGACGTGACCGTCGCCGCGCTGTCGCCGGACGGGACCCTCGTGGCGCTGCTCGAGGACCGCGGGCCGCACGCCCGGCCCGCCCTGGTGTTCGCCGCGGCCTGACCGGCTCCGGCGGCGGGCCGTCCGGGGCACCCCCGGCGCCGTGGCAGGCTTGTCCCCGCGCCGCGGGCCGTCGGCGCACCACGCGCCGTGCCGGCGCCGACCGACGGGAGCGGGTGTGCAGTGCTGGACGGACCTCGCCGAGGTCCCGGCGGACTTCGGGCCGTCGGTGGTGACGGTGGGCAACTTCGACGGGGTGCACCGCGGGCACGTCGGCGTGCTGACGCGGATGGTCGCGGACGCCCGGGCCGTCGGTGCCCGGTCGGTCGCGGTGACGTTCACGCCGCACCCGCAGCAGGTGCACCGGCCGGACGAGGCGCCGCCGCTGCTGACGGGGGACGCCGACCGGCTCGAGCTGCTCGAGCGCACCGGCCTGGACGCGGTGCTGCTGCTCACCTACACGCTCGACTTCGCGCAGCAGACGGCCGAGGAGTTCGTCCGGACCTACCTGGTCGACGGGCTGCACGCCCGCACGGTCGTCGTGGGCCGCGACGTGCGGTTCGGCCGCGGCAACGCCGGCGACCTGTCCACGATGGTCGAGCTGGGCGAGCGGTTCGGCTTCGGCGTCGAGGTGATCGAGGACGTCGCCCCGGGCGAGGGGGACCACCCGGACGCGCTGGCCGACCCGCTGACCCGCCGCTGGTCGTCCACCTGGGTCCGCGAGCTGCTGGTCGCGGGCGACGTGCGCCAGGCCGCGCGCGTGCTCGGCCGCCCGCACCGGATCCGCGGGACCGTCGTGCACGGCGACAAGCGCGGGCGCGAGCTCGGCTTCCCGACCGCCAACCTGTCGCCGGACGCCACGGGCATGGTGCCGGCCGACGGCGTGTACGCGGGCCGGCTGCGCCGCCCGGCGCTCGACCCCGGGGCCCCGGACGCGGTGCTGCCCGCGGCGGTGTCCATCGGCACCAACCCCACGTTCGCGGGCGCCCAGCGCCGGGTCGAGGCGTACGTGCTGGACCGCACCGACCTGGACCTGTACGGCGAGGAGGTCGTGCTCGAGCTGGTCGAGCGCCTGCGGCCGACCCTCCGGTTCGACTCCGTGGACGCGCTCGTGGAGCGGATGCACGATGACGTCGAGGGCGTGCGGGCGGCCCTGGCCGTGGATCCCGCCTGACCGGCTGCTAGACTCGTACAGCCGTCAGAACGGCCGCGGAACGAGAGCGCCCGGGTGGACCTGCCCCGGAGCACCGCGCAACGAGCACATCAGGAGAGTCGTGCCCCTCGACAGCGCCACCAAGAAGTCCATCATGGCCGAGTACGCCACCCACGAGGGTGACACCGGCTCGCCGGAGGTCCAGATCGCGATGCTCACGCAGCGCATCAACGACCTGAACGAGCACCTCAAGACCCACAAGCACGACCACCACAGCCGTCGTGGCCTGCTGCTGCTGGTCGGTCAGCGCCGTCGCCTGCAGGGCTACCTGCAGAAGGTCGACATCGAGCGCTACCGCACCCTGATCCAGCGGCTCGGCCTGCGTCGATGACCGCCTGACCAGCCCGGACCCCGCACGGGGTCCGGGCTGGTCCTGCGTCGGGGCCGTGCGCCCCGGCGCCGCACCACCTGCACCACCTGAGCACCACCAGCACCACCTCAGTCCGCGCCGGTCGACGCGTCCGGTCCTCGGTAGTGGCGCCCGGAACGCCCCGCGCGATCCGGGTACCTCGATCGAAGACCGCCGTGACCGGTCCGGCGCCTTCGAGACCAAAGGAGGGCACCCGTGGAGGGTCCCGAGATCCAGTTCGCCGAGGCCGTGATCGACAACGGTCGCTTCGGCACCCGCACCGTCCGCTTCGAGACCGGCCGCCTCGCCAAGCAGGCCGCCGGCTCCGCGATGGCCTACCTCGACGGCGAGACGGCCCTGCTGTCCGCCACGACGGCGGGCAAGCACCCCAAGGACCAGTTCGACTTCTTCCCGCTGACGGTCGACGTCGAGGAGCGGCAGTACGCCGCCGGCAAGATCCCCGGCTCGTTCTTCCGTCGCGAGGGCCGTCCCTCGACCGACGCGATCCTGGCCTGCCGCCTGATCGACCGCCCGCTGCGCCCGCTGTTCGTCAAGGGCCTGCGCAACGAGGTCCAGGTCGTCATCACCGTCCTGGCGATCCACCCGGACGACGCGTACGACGTGCTCGCGATCAACGCCGCGTCCATCAGCACCCAGATCTCCGGCCTGCCGTTCTCCGGCCCGGTCGGCGCCGTGCGCATCGCGCTGATCGACGGCCAGTGGGTCGCGTTCCCGCGCTACACCGAGCGCGAGCGCGCCACGTTCGAGATCGTCGTCGCCGGCCGCGTCGTCGGTGACGACGTCGCGATCGCGATGATCGAGGCCGAGGCCCCGGAGAAGTCCTGGAACCTCATCAAGGACGAGGGCGGCGTCGCCCCGACCGAGGCCGTCGTGGCCGAGGGCCTCGAGGCCTCCAAGCCGTTCATCAAGGCCCTGGTCGAGGCGCAGCAGCAGCTCGCCGCGCAGGCCGCCAAGGAGACCCGCGACTTCCCGACGTTCCCGGACTACCAGCCGGACGCGTACGAGGCCGTCGAGGGCGCCGCCCAGGCGAAGATCAACGAGGCGATGCAGATCGCGGACAAGCAGACCCGCGAGGGCCGCCTGGACGAGGTCAAGGCCGAGGTGCTCGCCGAGCTCGGCGCGTCCTTCGAGGGCCGCGAGAAGGAGCTCTCCGCCGCGGTGCGCGCCGTGACCAAGAAGGTCATCCGCCAGCGCATCCTCACGGACGGCTTCCGCATCGACGGCCGTGGCCTGCGGGACATCCGCACGCTGTCGGCCGAGGTCGAGGTCCTGCCCCGCGTGCACGGCTCGGCGCTGTTCGAGCGCGGCGAGACCCAGATCATGGGTGTCACCACGCTGAACATGCTCCGCATGGAGCAGCAGATCGACTCGCTCTCCCCGGAGACGCGCAAGCGCTACATGCACAACTACAACTTCCCGCCCTACTCGACCGGTGAGACCGGCCGCGTGGGCTCGCCGAAGCGGCGCGAGATCGGGCACGGCGCGCTCGCCGAGCGCGCGCTCATGCCGGTGCTGCCGAGCCGCGAGGAGTTCCCCTACGCGATCCGCCAGGTCTCCGAGGCGCTGGGCTCCAACGGCTCCACCTCGATGGGCTCCGTCTGCGCGGCCACGCTGTCGCTGCTCAACGCCGGTGTGCCGCTGCGCGCGCCGGTCGCCGGCATCGCGATGGGCCTCGTGTCCGACACGGTGGACGGGGAGACCCGGTACGCCGCGCTCACCGACATCCTGGGCGCCGAGGACGCGTTCGGCGACATGGACTTCAAGGTCGCCGGCACCCGCGAGTTCGTCACGGCCATCCAGCTCGACACCAAGCTCGACGGCATCCCCGCCTCCGTGCTGGCCGACGCGCTGACCCAGGCCAAGGAGGCGCGCCTGGCGATCCTCGACGTGCTCAACGAGGCGATCGACGTCCCGGACGAGATGTCGCCGAACGCCCCGCGCGTCATCACGGTGAAGGTCCCGACCGACAAGATCGGCGAGGTCATCGGCCCCAAGGGCAAGATGATCAACCAGATCCAGGAGGAGACCGGCGCCGACATCTCCATCGAGGACGACGGCACCGTCTACATCGGCGCGACCGACGGCCCCTCGGCCGAGGCGGCGCGGGCCGCGATCAACGCGATCGCCAACCCGCACATGCCGGAGATCGGCGAGCGCTTCGTGGGCACGGTCGTCAAGACCACCACGTTCGGCGCCTTCGTCTCCCTGTCCCCGGGCAAGGACGGCCTGCTGCACATCTCGCAGATCCGTCGCCTGGTCGGTGGCAAGCGCGTGGAGAACGTCGAGGACGTCCTCGGGGTGGGCCAGAAGGTCCAGGTGGAGATCGGCGAGATCGACCCGCGCGGCAAGCTCTCGCTGCACGCGGTGGTCGAGGAGCCGGCCGAGGGCGACGCGCCCGCCGCCGACCAGCCGGCCGACGCCTGACGTGCCGCTGGACCTCCCTCTGGTCGCGCCCGGGCAGCCGGGGAGCGACCTGACCGCCGGGCAGGCGGGTGACGGCTCCGTCCGTCGCTCCGTCCTGCCCGGCGGGGTCCGCCTGCTCACCGAGCACGTCCCCGGCGTCCGCTCCGCGTCCGTCGGGGCGTGGGTCGGCGTCGGGTCGCGCGACGAGGAGGACGGCCACCACGGCTCGACGCACTTCCTCGAGCACCTGCTGTTCAAGGGCACCGCGCGGCGCACGGCGATGGACATCGCCGAGGCGTTCGACGAGGTCGGCGGCGAGGCGAACGCGGCCACGGGCAAGGAGCACACCTGCTACTACGCCCGCGTGCTCGACGAGGACCTGCCGATGGCGGTCGACGTCATCAGCGACATGGTCACGTCGGCCCGCCTCGACGCGGACGAGCTCGAGACCGAGCGCGGCGTCATCCTCGAAGAGCTCGCCATGAACGACGACGACCCGAGCGACGTCGTGCACGAGCGGTTCGCCACCGTCGTCCTGGGCGAGCACCCGCTCGGCCGGCCGATCGGCGGCACGCCGGACACGATCCGGGCCGTCCCGCGGGACGCGGTGTGGGAGCACTACCGGCAGCACTACCGCCCCGCGACGCTCGTCGTCACGGCGGCCGGCAACGTCGACCACGACGCGCTGGCCGACCAGGTCGTGCGCGCGCTCGGGGACGGCGGCTGGTCGCTGACCGGCACCGACGCGCCCGCCGCGCGGCGTGGCGCGGGCGACGCGTTGGCCGTCACGGCCGGGGCGTCCGAGATCACGGTGCGCCGCTCCACGGAGCAGGGCAACGTCATCGTCGGCGGGACGGGGCTCACCGCCACCGACCCGCGCCGGTTCACGCTGTCGGTGCTGAACGCGGTGCTCGGCGGCGGCATGTCGTCCCGGCTGTTCCAGGAGATCCGCGAGAAGCGGGGCCTGGCGTACTCGACGTACTCGTTCGCGTCCGGCCACGCCGACACCGGGGTGTTCGGGCTGTACGCCGGCTGCGCGCCGGCCAAGATCGACGAGGTCACCGAGCTGATGGTGGCCGAGCTGGAGCGGCTCGCCGACGGCGGGATCACCGACGCCGAGCTGCGCCGGTCCGTCGGGCAGCTGTCCGGCGGCCTGGTGCTCGGCCTCGAGGACTCCGGCTCCCGCATGAGCCGGCTGGGCAAGTCCGAGCTGGTGCACGGCGAGCTGCTGTCCACGCAGGAGTCCCTGGACCGCGTCCGCGCGGTCACCGCGCGCGAGGTGCAGGAGCTGGCGGCGGACCTCGCCGGCCGGCCGCGCTCCGTCGTGCGCGTGGGCCCCTTCGGGGACTGACCGCACCGCACGTCCCGCGAGCCGGGTCCCCGCCACGGGGGCCCGGCTCGCGTGCGTCTTGCCCTCGTGCCCGCGGGTCCGCGCCGTGCGCTCTCGCTGCGGGTCCGGGCCGGAAGTCCCTCCCCGCGGTGCGACGGGCAGGACGATCATGGGGGCATGGCCGCTGTCACCGTCCCCGCTCGCTCCGTCGCCGTGCCGCCGCGTCCGACCGGGGTGCCCGGCCTGGTCGAGGGGCTGTGGGTCGCGCGCGTGCCGCTGGGCGCCCCGCCCCGGGTCGCGCTGCCGGACGGGCGGCCCGCGGCGGTCGTCCGGCTCGGCGGCGCGGCGCAGTGGGTCGACCCGCTCACCCACGAGACCGAGACCGTGGCGAGCCTGCTGCGCGGTCCGCGCACGATCCCGCGCGTCGTCCGGCACGTGGACCCGGCGGGCGGGCCGGTGCCGCAGTGGGAGGTCGGGGCCCGCCTGGCCCCGTGGGCGCTCTCCGCGCTGCACCCCGTCGACGCGCTGGTGGACGACCACCGGCCCCTCGGCGAGGCGCTCGGGCTGGACGAGGCCGCCCTGGTCGACCGGGTGCGGGCCTGCTGGACGGACGACGTCGGCGAGGACGCCGCCGCCGTGGCGGCCGCCCGGGTGCTGGAGGACGCGCTGACGGGCGCGGTGCGGCGGCCGCTGCCGGTCGGCGACCTGGACGACCTCGACCGCCTGACCCGGTACGCCGACGCTGAGCGCGGGCTGATCCGGTCCGTGGACCTGGCGCGCTCGGTGGACCGGTCGATGGCCTCGCTGCACGCCCTGCTCACCACGCACGTCGGGCTGACGCCGTCGGCGTTCCTCGCCACGGTGCGGCTGTCCTGCGCCGTGCGGGAGCTGGGCGTCGACGACCGGGGCGACGCCGGCCGGGTGGTCGCCGTGCTGCGCGCCTACGCCGACGCGGGGTACCCGCAGCGCGAGGTCGAGCGGTTCACCGGGATGAGCGCGCTGGAGCTGCGCCGGGCGGTGCGGGGCATGGAGGACGTGCTCGCGACCGCATAGGGTGCGGTGCGTGAGCGAAGCACTACCCGTGGCCGTGCTGGGCGCGGCGGGTCGCATGGGCCGGACCGTCGTCGACGCGGTCGAGGCCGCCCCGGACCTGGAGCTGGTGGCGGCCCTGGAGCACGGCGACGACGTCGGCGCGGTGGCCGCGACCGGCGCGCGCGTCGCCGTCGACTTCACGGTCCCCTCCGTCGCCGAGTCGAACGTCCGCAGCCTGGTCGCGCAGGGCGTGCACGCGGTCGTCGGCACCACCGGCTGGACGGCGGAGTCGCTGGCCCGGGTCGAGGCCGACCTGGTGGCGCGCCCGGGCGTCGGCGTCCTGGTCGCCCCGAACTTCGCGCTCGGCGCGGTGCTCGCGATGGCGTTCGCCGCCCGCGCGGCCCGGTGGTTCGAGTCGGTCGAGGTGGTCGAGCTGCACCACCCGGACAAGGTCGACGCGCCGTCCGGCACCGCCCGGCACACCGCCCAGGCGATCGCGGCCGCCCGCCGCGCCGCGGGCCTCGGCCCGGTGCCCGACGCGACGACCACCGCGCTCGACGGCGCCCGCGGCGCGGACGTCGACGGGGTGCGGGTGCACGCCGTCCGGCTGCGCGGCCTGGTCGCGCACGAGGAGATCCTGCTCGGCAACGCGGGGGAGCAGCTGACCATCCGGCACGACTCCTTCGACCGGGTGTCGTTCATGCCGGGGGTGCTGCACGCCGTCCGCCAGGTCGGGGCGCACCCGGGCCTGACGGTCGGGCTCGAGCACTACCTGGACCTGGCGTGAGCACCTCGCCCCGCCCGGCCCGCCGGTCCCGCACCGCGCTGGTCGCGGCGGTCGCGCTGACCGCGCTGCTGGGGCTCTACGTCTGGCTGGTCGCCGGCCGCTCCGTCGCGCTGGTGCGCACGGGGGAGCCCGTCGCCATCGGGCTCGGCGTCGCGTTCGCGGTGCTGCCGCTGCTGGTCCTGGTGCTGGTCGCGCGCGAGTGGCTGCTGGCGGTCGACGTGCAGAAGATGGCCGACACCCTGGCCGACCGCGGCGAGCTGCCGGTCGACGACCTGCCGCGCAGCCCGGGCGGGCGGATCGACCGCGCCGTGGCGACGGCGGCGTTCGACGACGCCCGCGCCGAGGCGGAGGCCGCCGCACCGGGGGACTGGGGCCCGTGGTACCGGCTCGCGTTCGCCTACGACGCCGCCGGCGACCGGAAGCGGGCGCGCGCCACGCTGCGGCACGCCTCGCGGATCCACCGCGGCCGCGCCGGGGCCGACGCGGAGCCGCGCGGGCTCTGACGCCGGTTCAGGCCACCGGCACCAGGTACGCCGCGAGGTCGGTCGCGGGCATCGGCCGCGCCACCAGGAACCCCTGGACCAGCGGCACGCCGGCGAGGCGCAGCGCGTCGAGCTGGGCCTGCGTCTCCACCCCCTCGGCCACCACGGCCATCCCGCGCTCGCTCGCCATCCGGTGCACCAGCTCCACCAGCAGGGCGTCCAGGGGGTCGTCGAGCATCCCGGCCACCACGGACCGGTCGATCTTGAGCACGTCGACGGGCAGACGCGCGACGTGCCGCAGCCCGGACATCGCCCCGCCGAGGTCGTCCAGCGCGATCGGCACCCCCGCGTCCCGCAGCGCGCGCAGGGCGGGGTGCGCCAGGGCGATCTGCGCGTCGCTCGCGGCCTCCGACAGCTCCAGGCGCACGGCGGCGCGGGCGGTGCCGGTGGCGTCGAGCACGTGCAGCACCCGCACCGCGAGCTCCGGCTCCTCGAGGGCCGCGGGGGAGAGGTTGACGTTGACCACCGCGGGCGCGGCACCGCCGAGGTCGTGCCGCCACCCCGCGAGGTCGTGGCACGCGCGGGCGAGCACCCACAGGTCCAGGTCCAGCGACAGCCCGGCCCGCGCGGCACGGTCCAGCGGCGCGACCGGCCCGGCGACCCGGCCCTCGCCGTCCCGCGAGCGCAGCAGCGCCTCCACCTCGCGCACGCTGCCGTCGACCGCCCCGGCGATCGGCTGGTAGTGCACCTCGAGGGCGTCGACGTCGAGGCCGGCCCCGCGCAGCCCCGCCCAGGGGTCCGGGACCGCCGCCGGACCGGAGGCGTCCGCGCCGGCGGGACCGACCGCGTCCGCGCCCGCCAGCCGCACGCGGTCGCCGCCCGCCTTCTTGGCGCCGTACATCGCCAGGTCGGCCTCCCGCAGCAACCGGTCGGCGTCCAGCAGCGGCCCGGCCCCGATCGCCAGGCCGACGCTCGCGCGCGAGTGCGCCGGGACCGGCAGGGTGGGGTCGTGGGCCGCGATCGTCGCGCGCAGCGTCTCGCCGAGCTCGAGCGCCCGCGCCCGCCAGGTGTCGTCCGGGCGCTGCGGGCCGAGCATCCGCACCAGGGCGAACTCGTCCCCGCCCAGCCGGCCGACCACGTCGCCCGGCCCGGCGCCCGCGGCGAGCCGGGTGGCCACGGAGTGCAGCAGCGCGTCGCCGAACGAGTGCCCCAGGGAGTCGTTGACCTCCTTGAGCCGGTCCAGGTCCAGGAACGCCAGCACGACGGCGCCACCCTCGGCCCGCGCGGCGGCGCACCGCTCGCGCAGGGCGTCGACGAACCGGGACCGTGACGTGACGCCCGTCAGGTGGTCGTGGGAGGCCTCGTGCGCGAGCTCGGCGGCCAGCGCCTCCATCAGCGTGGTGGGGTCGAGGATGCCCACGGGCGACCCGTCGGCGCCCGTGACGACCATGTCCTGGTACCCGTCCCCGGTCGCCAGGCGCTCCGCGGCCTCGGTCAGCGACGCCCCGACGTCCACCCGCGGCACGTCCCAGCGCGCGACGTCCGCCACCGGGCGGCGGCCCCACAGCGACCGGCCGAACCCGTACCGGCCGGTCATCGTGGTGAGGAAGTCCTTGCGCGCCACCATCCCGTGCGGCCCGCCGGGGTCCCGCGGGGCCACCAGGACGGACGAGCCGGTCCACCGGGTGCGGAAGCCGACGTCCACCGCCTCGCAGGTGTCGGACGGGGCGATGACCACGGGCGCCGACACGAGGTCGGCGAGCGCACGGCCGCGGTCGGCGCGCCGCCAGGGCGCGCGGGTCTGGGGAGCCACGTCCGGGACGATCGCCCGGCCTGCGGCCGCCCTGAGGGTCCGGCGCGCGTCGTCGCCGGGTGTTCGTCCGCCGTTCACCGCACGACGCCCGTCCGGGTGACGCCGCTCACCCGTCCGCCGCGCGGTGCCGGTCCCACGGCGGCGCCGGCTCAGGGGCGGTGCCGGCTCAGAGCGCGGCGCCCCAGAGGTGCTCGGTGATCTCGCGCGGGTCGTCCTGCTCCCCGAGCACGCGGCGCGCGCCGACGTCGCCCATGCCGGACGACCCGAGGAACTGCTCCCGCGCGACGTCGCCGGCGATCACCCAGGTCTGCACGCTGGTCGCGTGGTCCTCGTCCCGGAGCAGGTCGACCACGGCCGCGAGCAGCCGGGACCCGTGCCCGCGCCGGCGCTCGTCGGGGGCCACCTCGAGGGCGAGGATCTCCCCGCCCGGGCTGTCGTCGCCGGAGCCGGCGGGCGCCACGACGGGCGCGACCGAGGCGAACCCGACCAGCCGCGGACCGTGCATCGCGACGAGCACCCGGTAGCCGCGGCCGGGCGGCGAGGCGATCGCGGTCGCCCACCGGTCGGCCAGGCGCGCGGGGTCCACCCGGTCCAGCACGGCGTCGCCCAGCAGCTCGGCGTGCGTGGCGCGCCAGGCGGCCAGCTGGACGGCGGCGACGGCCCGCTCGTCGCCCGGCACCGCGGGGCGCACGGACACGTCGGCGGAGGCGGCCGTCAGGGGATCCATGCCGGTCACAATGCCACGTACCGCTGCTCGCAGTACTCCTCGATCCCGGCCTCGCCGCCCTCCCGCCCGATGCCGGAGGACTTCACGCCGCCGAACGGCGCGCTCGCGTCGGAGACCATGCCGCGGTTGACGCCGAGCATGCCGGTCTCGACCTGCTCGGCCAGCCGCATGACCCGGCCGACGTCGCGGGTGTAGGCGTAGGCGACCAGGCCGTACTCGGTCGCGTTGGCCAGCCGCACGCCGTCCGCCTCGTCGCCGAAGGTCACGATCGGCGCCACCGGGCCGAAGATCTCCTCGGTCACGGCCCGGGCGTCCTCCGGCACGCGGTCCAGGACGGTCGGCGGGTAGAAGTAGCCGCGCCCGCCCGGCCGGTCGCCACCGGTGCGGACCCGCGCACCGGCGTCGGCTGCCTCGGTCACCACGTCGTCGACCCGCTCGACGGCCGACCGCTCGATCAGCGGGCCGACCGTCACGTCCGGCTCGGTGCCGTGGCCGACGACCAGCCGCTCGAACGCCGCCGTCAGGCGGTCCGCGAACTCCGCGGCGACGGACTCCTGCACCAGGAACCGGTTGGCCGCCACGCAGGTCTGCCCGGAGTTGCGCATCTTGGCGGCCACGGCGCCCTCGACCGCCGCGTCCAGGTCCGCGTCGTCGAAGACCAGGAACGGCGCGTTCCCGCCCAGCTCCATCGACGTGCGCAGCACGCCGTCGGCGGCCTGCCGGAGCAGCGTCCGGCCGACCTCCGTCGACCCGGTGAACGACAGCTTGCGCAGCCGCGGGTTCGCCAGCACCGGCTCGGTCAGCGCCCGGGACGACGACGTCGGCACCACGTTGACCACGCCCGCCGGCAGGTCGCGCGCGTCCAGCTCCGCCCGCAGCAGCTCGGCGAAGTAGGCCGTGGTGAGCGGCGTCAGCTGCGCGGGCTTGACCACCACCGGGCAGCCGGCCGCCAGGGCCGGGGCGACCTTGCGGGTGATCATCGCGATCGGGAAGTTCCACGGCGTGATCAGCAGGGCCGGGCCGACCGGGCGGCGGAGCACCAGCTGGTGGTGCGTGCCGGCCGGTGCGCGGCGGGCGAGCCCGTCCAGCCGGACGGCCTGCTCCGAGTACCAGCGCACGTACTCGGCGGCGTACTGCACCTCCGCGCGCGACTCGGCCAGCGGCTTGCCGCCCTCGGCGGTGATCAGCGCGGCCAGGTCCTCGGACCGGGCGACCATCGCGTCGAACAGCGACCGCAGCACGTCCGAGCGCACCCGCGGCGCGACGTCCCGCCAGGCGGGGAACGCCCGGTGCGCCGCGTCCAGCGCGGCCAGGCCGTCCTCGGGCGCGGCGTCGGCGACCTCGAACAGCACGTCCGTGGTGGCGGGGTCGGCCACGGGGAACGTGCCGCCGCCGGTGGCGTGCCGCCACTCGCCGTCGATCAGCAGGCCGGTCGGGGTGTGCGCGGCGACGTACGGCGGCAGCGGCGTGGTCATGGGCCCAGTGTCGACCCGGACCTCCCGGATCGGCACGCCGGATGCTGCCTACGATGGGGCCATGACGACCGCCGTGCCCGCCGCCCCGCCCGCGTCGACGCCCTACGAGGAGCTGCTCCGGCTGGTGCTCGCCACCGGCACCCCGAAGGGCGACCGCACCGGCACCGGGACCCGCAGCGTGTTCGGGCACCAGATGCGGTTCGACCTCACGCAGGGGTTCCCCCTGGTCACGACCAAGCGCGTGCACCTCAAGTCGGTGGTCGGCGAGCTGCTGTGGTTCCTGCGGGGCGACTCCAACGTGCGCTGGCTGCAGGAGAACGGCGTCAAGATCTGGGACGAGTGGGCCGACGAGGACGGCGAGCTGGGCCCGGTCTACGGGGTCCAGTGGCGGTCCTGGCCGACGCCCGACGGCGGGACGATCGACCAGCTCGCGCAGGTGCTCGACGCCCTGCGCGCCGACCCGGACTCCCGCCGGCACGTCGTGTCCGCGTGGAACGTCGCGGACATCCCGTCGATGGCGCTCGCCCCGTGCCACGCGTTCTTCCAGTTCTACGTGGCCGACGGGAAGCTCTCCTGCCAGCTGTACCAGCGGTCCGCCGACCTGTTCCTCGGCGTGCCGTTCAACATCGCCTCCTACGCGCTGCTGACGCACATGGTCGCGCAGCAGGTCGGGCTCGGGGTCGGCGACTTCGTCTGGACCGGCGGCGACTGCCACATCTACGACAACCACGTCGAGCAGGTCACCGAGCAGCTGACCCGGGAGCCGTACCCGTTCCCCACGCTGCGCCTGCGCAAGGCCGCGAGCCTCTTCGACTACACCTTCGACGACGTCGAGGTCCTCGACTACCGGCACCACCCGGCGATCAAGGCCCCCGTCGCGGTCTGAGCGCCCGCGCCCGGCGCACCGCCGGCCCTTTCTCGCGTCGCAGGCCGACGGATCGGCCGGCGACGCGAGGATGCGCCGGCGATCGCGTCCGTCAGGGCACGCCCAGCCAGCGCAGGCCCGCGGCCGTGACCGCCGCCACCAGGACCACGACGACGAACGGCGCGCGGAGCAGGAGCGCGACCGCGGCCACCACCAGCGCCGCCACGCGGGCGTCCAGCACCAGCGCGCCGTCGGTCGTGCCGGTCTGCACGGCGACCAGCGCGGCCAGCAGCGCGGCCGTGACCAGCGCCGCCGTGCGGGTCACCCGGGGTCGGGCGAGTACCCGCTCCGGGACGACGTGCCCGAGCACCTTGGTCGCCAGCACCACGACCGACGCCGCGAGCACGGCCCACCACACCGCCAGCCGGCTCACGGGGTCACCACCGGGTCGGCCGCGCCCACCGCGTCCTGGTCGTCCCCGGGCCGCTCCAGCGCCCCGACGACGACCGCGAGCGCCGCGGCGGCGAGCACCGGCACCCCGGCGGGCACGACCGGCGTGAGCGCCAGCGCGACCACCGCCGCCGCGACCGCGACCACCCGCACCGTGCGGACCGCCCGCGGGTCGCCGCCCGACAGCCGCGGCCAGAGCAGCGCCAGGAACGCCGCGGCCGCCGCGGCGTCCAGCCCGTACGCCCGCGGGTCGCCGAGCGCGTCGCCGAGCAGCGCCCCGAGCAGGGTGCAGGCGTTCCACAGCAGGAAGACGCCCGCGCCCGTCCACCAGAACCCCGCCCGGGCGGCGGCGCGGGTCGGCTGCGCCGTCGACACCGCGGTCGACTCGTCGATCGTCAGGTGCGCGGCGAGCAGCCGGCGCCAGCCGCCGGCACCCAGCAGCGGCGCCACCTGCACGCCGTAGAGCCCGTTGCGCGCGCCGAGCAGCCCGGCGGTGGCGACGACGGCGCCGACCGCACCGCCGGCGCCGACCACGCCCACGGCGGCGAACTGCGACCCGCCGCTGAACATCAGCAGGCTCAGCACCATCGTCTGCGGCAGGTCCAGGCCGGCGGCCACGGAGAGCGCCCCGAACGACACGCCGTACAGGCCGGTCGCCAGGGACACCGACAGCGCGGTCCGGACGGCGGCGCGCACCGCCGGGTCGGGCGCGCGGGACGGTGCGGGGGAGGGCGGCGGGGGAGGCACGGCACGAGGGTAGGTCCCCGCCGCGGGCACGCGCGGGCGGCCGTGGCCTGACCTCCCGGTGGACTGGTGGAACCGCAGGTGAACGACCCGGGAAGCCTGGCGGAACGTCGGCTCGAACGGCTCGATCCGGGTCGCGGGGCGGCGCAGAGTGGTCCGGGCCGCGACGGAGCGGGCCGTGCACCTGCCCCCTGAACGAAGCGGACACCTTCCCCGTGACCACTGCCGACGTCCTCGCCCCGCCACCGGCGGTCGCACCCCCGGGTGCGCCCCGCAGGCGCGGGGCCCTCCAGTCGCGCCGCCGCCGGTCGGCGCTGATCTGGTTCCTCCTGCTGGCCGGGCCCAACCTGGCCCTGCTGGTCGTGTTCGTCTACCGGCCGCTGATCCAGTCGTTCTACCTGTCCACGCTGCAGTGGAACCTCGGCTCGCCCGTCGCCCGCCAGATCGGCCTGGGCAACTACGTCGAGCTGTTCACCTCGCGCGGGTTCAGCCAGACGGTGACGACCACGGTGGTGTTCACCGTCGCGACGGTCGGCGGCGCCATGCTGCTGGGCCTGGGCCTGGCGGTGCTGCTCAACCAGAAGCTGAAGGGCCGCGGGTTCGCCCGGACGGTCGCGTTCGCCCCGTACGTGCTGTCCGGGTTCGCGGTGGGCATCCTCTGGCTGTTCATCTTCGACCCGCGCTACGGCCTGATGCGCGAGGTGCTCGGCTGGGTCGGCGCCACCTCGCCGCAGTGGTACACCGAGCGCCCCTGGCCGCTGGTCATGGTGATCGTCGTCTACCTGTGGAAGAACCTCGGGTACGTCGCCCTGATCTACCTGGCCGGCCTGCAGTCGGTGCCGCAGGACCTCAAGGACGCCGCGGCCCTCGACGGGGCCTCGCCGTTCCGGACGCTGCGGTCGGTCGTCCTGCCGCTGCTCACGCCGACGTCGTTCTTCCTGCTGGTCACGATGATGCTGGCGTCCCTGCAGTCCTTCGACATCATCAAGGCGATGACCCAGGGCGGACCGCTCGGGTCCACCACGACCCTCATGTACTCCGTGTACCAGGAGTCGTTCGTCAACGGCCGCGCCGGGTACGCCTCGGCCGTCGCCACGGTCCTGTTCCTCGTGCTGCTGGCGGTCACCGCGGTGCAGATGCGGTTCGTCCAGCGGAAGGTCCACTACGCATGAGCGTCCTGACGCCCCGGCGCGCCACCACGAGCGCGCCCGAGCAGCCCCCGGCCACGCCGAGCCACCGCGACATCCGGCCCAGCGCCGCGTCCTCGCGGCCCGGCCGCCGGCAGCGCCCGCACGTCGGCAGCTACGTCACGATGGTCCTGGCCACCGTGGTGCTCGGCGCCCCGCTGGTGTGGCTCTTCCTGGCCAGCCTGAAGACCCCGGCCGAGCTGTACCAGTTCCCGGTGCAGTGGCTGCCCGGCGCGCCGAGCCTGGACAACTACGCGCAGGCGGCGAGCACCGTCCCGCTGGGCCGCCTGCTGGCCAACAGCGTCGGCCTGACCGTCGTCGGCGCCGGCCTCAAGGTGATCCTGGGCCTCACCTGCGCCTACGCGCTGGTGTTCCTGGAGTTCCCGTTCAAGAAGGTCGTGTTCGGGCTGGTCATCGCGACGCTGATGATCCCGCCGCAGGTCACGATCATCCCGAACTACACCCTGGTGGCCGACCTCGGCTGGCTGAACACCTACCAGGGCATCCTCGTGCCCGGCCTGGCCAGCGCCTTCGGCACCTTCCTGTTCCGGCAGCACTTCCTGTCCCTGCCGGCCTCCATCCTCGAGGCCGCCGAGCTGGACGGTGCCGGGCACTGGCGCAAGCTCTGGCGGTTCGTCGTGCCGATGAGCGCACCGACCATCGCGGCGGTCACCCTCGTGTCCGTCGTCACCGAGTGGAACGACTACCTGTGGCCGTTCCTGGTGATCGACCGCGCCGACAAGATGACGCTGCCGATCGGCCTGACGCTGCTGCAGAACATCGACGGCCTGACCAACTGGGGCGTGCTGCTCGCCGCCACGGTGGTCGTCACCCTGCCGATCCTCCTGGTCTTCCTGGTCCTGCAGCGCCGTCTGGTCGACGGCCTCACCGCGGGTGCCGTCACCGGCTGACCCGCCCACCCACGGACCGGTCCGCCGGTCGCCTGAGACGGACGTGCCCCCGCACGCCGTCACCGCGCACCCGCCCGGGTGCCGAACCCCGAAGGAGCACCACCGTGTCCCACCCCCAGAGGCGTCGCCGCGGCCTGCCCGCCCTCGCCGCTGTCGTCGCCGGCACGACCCTCGCCCTGACCGCCTGCGGCGGCCCGAGCACTGCGGCCGGGTCCTCGGACTCCGAGTCGACCGCGTCGACGGACTGGTCGCAGGTCGAGCCCGCGTCCGAGATCACCTGGTGGAGCAACCACCCCGGCCAGTCCCAGGCCGTGGAGGAGGAGCTCATCGCCGCCTTCGAGGCGGAGAACCCCGACATCACGGTCAACCTGGTCACCGCCGGCGCGAACTACGACGAGGTCGCCCAGCGGTTCCAGGCCGCGTCGCAGACCGAGGAGAAGCCCGACCTGGTCATCGCCTCCGACGTCTGGTGGTTCCGCTACCACCTGAACGACCAGATCATGCCGCTCGACGACGTGTTCGAGTACCTGGACGCCGACGCCGAGGACCTGCAGCCGGGCCTGTACGGCGACTACGAGTACGACGGCCAGCACTGGGCCGCGCCGTACGCCCGCTCGACGCCGCTCTTCTACTACAACAAGACGATGTGGGAGGCCGCCGGCCTGCCCGACCAGGGCCCCGAGACCTGGGAGCAGCTCCAGGAGTGGAGCACCGCCCTCGAGGCCCAGGTGCCGGCGGAGGGCTCGCCCTTCGGCCTGTCGCTCGGCACGTCGTGGTCCGCCTGGTGGTTCGAGAACATGATCTGGGGCGCCGGCGGCCAGTACTCCGACGAGTTCGACGTGACCCTGGACTCGGAGGAGGCGCTCGCGGGCGGCGAGTTCCTGCGCGGCCTGTTCCACGGCGAGGACGCCATCGCGACCGTCTCGGCCGACGACTCGATGACCGACTTCGCGTCGGGCCTCATCGCCTCGACCATCGGCTCGACCGGCTCGCTCAAGGGTGCGCTGGACGCGGCGTCCTTCGAGGTCGGCACCGCGTACCTGCCGGACGGCCCCGCCGGTGGCGGCACCCCGACCGGTGGCACCGGCCTGGCGATCTCGTCCTCCAGCACGCCGGAGGAGCAGCTCGCCTCGGCGATGTTCCTGGAGTTCCTCACGAACACCGAGAACACCGCGACCTTCTCCCAGGCGACGGGCTACATGCCGGTCCGCACGTCGGCCGTCGAGTCCGACACCATGAAGGCCGTCTACGAGCAGTTCCCGCAGTTCCGCACCGCGGTGGACCAGCTCGCCGAGAAGGCGCGCCCGCAGGACTACATCCGCGTGTTCGTCCCCGGCGCCGACGCGCTGCTGACCGACGCGCTGGAGCAGATCGTCCTCGAGGGCACCGACCCGGCCGAGGCCTTCGGCTCGGTCACCCCGCAGATCGAGACGGCGTACGAGGAGAACGTGGAGCCGTACCTGTGACCGACACGGTCACCGGTCCGGTCGCCGGGGTCGCCCAGGAGGGCGGCCCCGGCGCCGGGGTCCCCGTCCCGCTCGTGGTCGCGCACCGCGGCAACTCGGCGGTCGCCCCGCAGAACACCCTCGCCGCCTTCGAGGCGGCGTGGCGCGCGGGCGCGCACAGCATCGAGATCGACATCCAGCCCACGGCCGACGGCCAGGTCGTCGTGATCCACGACGACACGGTCGACGCGACCACCGACGGGCAGGGCGTGGTCACCGAGATGACGCTCGACGCCGTCCGGGCGCTCGACGCGGGCTCGTGGTTCGCCGCGGCCTACGCCGGGCAGCAGGTGCCCACGTTCGCCGAGGTGCTGGAGCTGCTGGTCCGCCGTCCCGGCACCGACCTGCTGCTCGAGCTCAAGGGCCCGTGGACGACCGCGCAGGTGCGCCCCGTCGTCGCGGCGATCCACGCGGCCGGCCTGGCCGACCGGGTGATCGGCCAGAGCTTCTGGCCCGAGTCCGTCCGGGCGCTGGCCGAGGCGGACCCGGGGCTGCGCCGCGGGCTGCTCGTGTTCCAGGTGCCGGAGGACGCCGACGGCGGGACCGAGGCGCTGCTGGCGCTCGCGGCCGACCTCGGCGTCATGACGGTCAACCCCTACGGGCCGCTGCTGATCGCCCGGCCCGAGCTGGTCGAGCAGCTGCACGACGCCGGGCTGCAGGTCCAGGTCTGGACGCTCAACGAGCCGGACCACTGGGCCGCGGCGGTCGAGCTCGGGGTGGACGCGGTCATCACGGACCGCCCCGACCGGCTCGCGGGCTGGCTCGCCGCGCGGGCCTGACGCGGACGCGACACCCGCCACGGTGCCCGACCGCCGGGGCCGGCAGCCCTCCCGGGCCGCCGGCCCCGGCGGTCCTGCGCCTGGACGCCGGGCGCGGGGCAGCGGGGCGGGGCGGTACCGTGGGGGCCATGCTCCCCGCCACCCCGTCGCGTCCCTTCGGCGCGGTGCTCACCGCCATGGTGACGCCGATGCGGGAGGACGGCTCGGTCGACCTCGACGCCGCCGTCTCCCTGGCCACGCACCTGGTGGACCACGGGCACGACGGCCTGGTGCTCAACGGGACCACGGGCGAGTCGCCCACCACGCACGCGCCCGAGAAGGCCGAGCTGATCCGCGCCGTCGCCGGCGCGGTGGGGGACCGGGCCGCGGTCGTCGCGGGCGCCGGGTCCAACGACACGCTGCACGCCGTGCGGATGGCCGAGCAGGCCGCCGAGGCCGGCGCCGACGGCCTGCTGGTCGTCAGCCCGTACTACTCGCGGCCCTCCCAGGACGGCGTCGCGGCGCACATCACCGCCGTGGCCGACTCCACCCCGCTACCCGTCATGCTCTACGACGTGCCGGGGCGCACGGGCGTCCGGTTCGCCCAGCCGACGCTGGACGTCCTCGCCGCGCACGACCGCGTCGTCGCGATGAAGGACGCCACGGGCGACCTGTACGCCGCCGCGACGGCCGCCGCCCGCACCGGGCTGGCCTGGTACAGCGGCGACGACTCGCTCTACCTGCCGTTCCTCGCGCACGGCGCGGCCGGCATCGTCAGCGTGGTCGGCCACGTGGCCGGCCCGCAGCTCGCCGCGATGACGGCGGCGCACGACGCGGGCGACCACGCCCGTGCCCTCCAGATCTTCCTGTCGATCGCACCGGCGATCGACGCGCTGAACGGCCAGGGGTTCCAGGCGGTCGCGGCCAAGGCCGCCGTCTGGTCCCTCGGTCTGATCCCGTCCCGACACCTGCGGCTGCCCAACGTCGCCGCCTCGGACGAGCACGTCGAGCTGGTGCGCGCGGGGCTCCGCGCCGCGGGCCTCGCCGACGTCCTCGCCGCTGTGCACCACTGACCCAGGAGAAGCATGTCCCACCCGCACCCCGACCTCGCCCTGCCGCCCGCCCTGCCCGAGGGCGCCCTGCGCATCGTGGCCCTCGGCGGGCTCGGCGAGGTCGGCCGCAACATGGCCGTCCTCGAGTACGGCGGCCGCCTGCTCATCATCGACTGCGGCGTCCTGTTCCCCGAGGACCACCAGCCCGGCGTCGACCTGATCCTCCCGGACTTCGACTACATCGCCGACCGCCTGGACGACGTCGACGGCATCGTGCTCACCCACGGGCACGAGGACCACATCGGCGCGGTGCCCTACCTGCTGCGGCTGCGCAAGGACATCCCGCTGATCGGCTCGCGGCTCACGCTCGCGTTCGTCGAGGCGAAGCTCAAGGAGCACCGGATCACCCCGCACACGCTCGTGGTGGCCGAGGGGCAGACCGAGCAGATCGGCGCGTTCTCCTGCGAGTTCGTCGCGGTGAACCACTCCATCCCGGACGCGCTCGCCGTCGCCGTGACCACCCCCGCCGGCACCGTCCTGCACACCGGCGACTTCAAGATGGACCAGCTGCCGCTGGACGGCCGGATCACCGACCTGCGCGCCTTCGCGCGGCTCGGCGAGCAGGGCGTCGACCTGTTCATGGTGGACTCCACCAACGCCGAGGTCCCCGGGTTCGTCACGCCCGAGCGGGACATCGGCCCCGTGCTGGACGGCGTGTTCGCGACCTCCGCGCGCAAGATCGTCGTCGCGTCGTTCTCCTCGCACGTGCACCGCGTGCAGCAGGTGCTGGACGCCGCCGCCGCGCACGACCGCAAGGTCGCCCTGGTCGGCCGGTCGATGGTGCGCAACATGACCATCGCGGCCGAGCTCGGCTACCTCAAGGTGCCCGAGGGCGTGCTCGTCGACCAGAAGCGGATGGGCGACATCCGCGACGACGAGCTCGTGCTCATGTGCACCGGCTCGCAGGGCGAGCCCATGGCCGCGCTGTCCCGGATCGCCAACAACGACCACAAGATCTCGGTCGGCCTCGGCGACACCGTGATCCTCGCGTCGTCCCTGATCCCGGGCAACGAGAACGCGGTCTACCGGGTCATCAACGGCCTGACCCGGCTGGGCGCCCGCGTCGTGCACGGCGGCAACGCCAAGGTGCACGTCTCCGGCCACGCCAGCGCCGGCGAGCTCCTGTACTGCTACAACATCCTCAAGCCGCGGAACGTCATGCCCGTGCACGGCGAGGTCCGGCACCTCGTGGCCAACGGCGCCCTCGCCGTGAAGTCGGGCGTGCCCGCCGACCGCGTCGTGCTGGCCGAGGACGGCGTCGTGGTCGACCTGGTCGACGGCCGGGCGAGCGTCGTCGGCGCCGTGCCGTGCGGCTACGTGTTCGTCGACGGCTCCAGCGTCGGCCACATCACCGAGACCGACCTCAAGGACCGCCGGATCCTGTCCGACGAGGGCTTCATCTCGATCTTCGCCGTGGTCAGCTCGACCGACGGCAAGGTGCTCGTCGCCCCGCAGATCCACGCCCGCGGGTTCGCCGAGGACAGCAAGGTGTTCGACGGCATCCTCCCGGACGTCGTCGCCGCGCTCGAGGACGCGACCCGCTCGGGCGCCGTCGACACGCAGCAGCTGCAGCAGGTCGTGCGCCGCGTCGTCGGCCGCTGGGTGTCCAACCGCCTGCGCCGCCGGCCGATGATCATCCCGGTGGTCGTCGAGGCCTGACCCGCCCGCCCGCGCTCCGGCCCGGTCCCGCTCGCCCCTCGCGGCGCGCGCGACCGGGCCGTCGCCGTCCGGGCGCCGGCCGATCGGCGCCCGGGACGCCACCCGCTCGGCGCGACGCCGCCCCGCCACCGGCGCGCGCCGCCGCCCGTTCGCCAGGTCGTCATACGCGGGTGAGGTCGTCACTCCTGCATGACGACCTCGCCCATGTCTGACGACCTCGGCGCCCGATGTCCCGGCGCCCGGTGTCCCGGCGTCCGGCGTCGGGAGGTCAGGCCGGGTCGGCGCCGCGGAACGCCGCGAGGCGCGCGTGCTGCTCGGCCACCGCCGCCTCCAGGCCGGCGTCCCACGGGACCCACGGGTCGAGCTCGAGGGCCAGGCGACGGCCCCGGGCCCGCGGGCGCCAGGTGCCGACCAGCTCGCCGTCCGCGAGCACGACGCCCGGCCGGCCCAGCACGGGCCACAGCGCCTTGCGCCGTGCGGGGTCCGGCACGACCACCTCCCGGTCGCGGGCCTGCAGCAGCAGGTCGTACGGGCCGAGCAGCCGGACCACCCGCTCGTCCCCGCGGTCGGCCGCGTCCCGCAGCAGGGGCAGGTCCTCCGGCAGCACCGCGGCCGGGTCGCCCGGGCGGTCGTCGCCGGCCACGTGCACCGGCACCGCGTCCGCGGGCCACCGCCGGCGCACGTCGGGCAGCGGCGCGTCCAGGAACGTGGCCACGTCCTTCGGGCGCGCGGGTCCGAGCAGGTGCAGCACGCCCCGGACCAGGTCGAACGCACCGTCGTCCCCGTCCGTGGCGTCGTCCCGCTCGACCGCCCCGACCTGCCCGGCCGGGAACCGCGGGATCCGGCGCAGCACCGGGGGAGAGGTGTCCGGCTCCAGCTCCAGCCCGCCGTGCAGCGCCGCGAGCCGGAACGGCATCTCCCACATGTGCGTCACGCCGCACCCGCGGCACCAGCGCAGGTAGGGCTCGGTGAGCTCCTGCGTCATCCGGGTGGACACGCTGCCCTTGTCCATCGGCTCCGTCACGACGTCCCGCATGGTGCGGGCGGCGTGCGCCAGTGCGTCCACGGGGCGCAGGTCCGCCGCGCGCAGCGGCTTCGCGGCGTCGTAGATCCGCTTGCCCGCGTCGGCGTCGGAGTACGGCCGCACCGCCCGCTGCACCGCGGGCAGGTCGGCCCGCCGGTACGCGTGCGGGGCGCCCCGGACGGTCCAGGCGAGCGCGAGGTCGTCCGGCCAGTCGTGCGCGGCGACGGGCACGCCGCGCAGCGCGAGCGCCCAGAGAGCGCCGTCGGGTCCCGTGTCCTGCACCCCCAGGTCGAGCACCGTCGCGTCGGTGACCGCGCGGCCCGGGTCGTGGGCGCGGTCGAGCTGCTGCACCCGCAGGCGGTACCGGAGGACCTGGTCGACGGTGACGGCCGACGGGTGCACCGAGGCGTCGCGCTGGCTCATCACCCCACGGTGCCACGGCCCTCCGACAGCGCGCCCGGTCCCGCGGTGCCCGGGCCCGGTCCCGCTGCGAGCACGGCGGGGCCGGCGGCACGCAGGACGGCGGTGTACCGGGCGGCCTGCTCGGCGGGCGTCCCGGGCAGCAGGCCGTCCAGCTCGAGCTCGACGAGGCCGTGCACGAGGGCCCACAGGCCCAGCGCGGGCTCGCGCGCGTCCGGTGCCGCCGGCGCGTCCTGCCCGTGCGCGAGGACGCGGCGGACGCCGTCCTCCAGCGCGGCGAAGGACCTGCTCTGCGTCGCTGCCTCGCGCCCTGGGTCCTGCGCCCCGGCGCCGCTGGTGCTGAACATGACCCGGTACAGCCGCGGGTGGGTCAGCGCGTGCTCCCGGTACGCGAGCCCCAGCGCGAGCAGGTCCGCGCGCGGGTCGTCGGTCCGGGGGACCTCCGCGAGGTGCGCTGCGAACCCGGCGAACGCCGCATCACCGACCGCGCGCACCAGGGCCGCGCGCCCGCCGAACAACGAGTACACCGCGGACGCCGAGGTGCCGGCGCGCTCCGCCACGTCCCGCACGGTCACGCCGCTCGTCCCGGCGGTCGCGACGGCCTCCGCGGCGACCTGGAGCAGGCGGTCCCGCAGGGCGTCGTCGTGCAGCCGGGGTCGCGCCATGTCGGCCGAGTGTACGCACTTGACCCGGGGTTGCCGAACGCTGTTCCATAACAGTGTTCGCATTGGTGGTCGACGGCAGGGGCGCAGCATGCTGGAGCTGACGGAGGCGGCGCGGGTCACGGCGGGCGTCGTCGCGCTGACGGTCGTGGCCGTGGAGTCGGGCGGGTTCTTCCTGCTGCGGGTGGTCACCGGTCGCGAGCAGGCCACGGACCTGCAGCGGTCCTTCTACCGGGCCGGTCACGCGCACGCCGGCGTGCTGGTCACGCTCGGGCTCGTCTGCCTGCTGCTCGGCGAGGCGACCGACCTGGCCGGCTTCTGGCGGTGGCTCGCGCAGACCGGGGTGCTGGTCGGCGCCGTGCTGCTGCCCGCCGGGTTCTTCCTGTCCGCGACCGGACGCGGCCGGACCCGCCCGAACCGGCTCGTCGTGCTCCTGCCGGCGGGCGCCCTCGCGATCGCGGCCGGCGTGACCACCCTCGGCGTCGGGCTGCTGTCCGCGTGACCGGCGGTACCCACGGGCTGTGTCGCCCGTCACCGACACGCGTCCCACCGGCGCGCGCTCCCCGCCGGGACCGGCCGTGCCCGCTACCGTGAGGACCATGGCCGCCCGTCCGTCCTCGACCGCCACCCGTGGTGCCGCGCCGTCCGCGCGCGCCCGCACGGCGGCGCCGGCCGGGCGCGCGAGCGGTGCCCGCGGTGCCACGCCGCCGCCCCCGACCCGGCCCGCCCTGCCGCTGCGCATCATCCGCGGCGTCTGGATGGGCTGCGCCCACGTCGTCGGCGGTGCGGCGCGCCGCGTCGGCCACGGCGCGCGCGACCTCGACCCGGCGCTGCGCCGGGACGGTGCCGCGTTCTTCCTGATCGCGCTGGCCATCGTCGTGGCCGCCCGCGAGTGGTGGGGGCTGGACGGCATGGCGGGCGACGCCGTGCACGTCGTGGTCGCCGGCACGTTCGGCCGGGTCTCCGTCGCGGTGCCCGTCGCCCTGGTCGGCCTCGCGGTCCGCCTCATGCGGCACCCCGAGCGGAACCAGGCGAACTCCCGGATCGGCATCGGCGTCACCGCCATCACGCTGGCGGCCTGCGCGCTGGTGCACGTGCAGCAGGACCTGCCCGCCCCGTCCGGCGGGTTCGAGGCCGTGCGCGACGCCGGCGGCATCGTCGGCTACCTGGTCGGCACGCCGCTGGTCAGCCTGGTCACCGCGTGGGCGGCCGTGCCGCTGCTGGTGCTGCTGGCGTTCTTCGGCGTGCTGGTCGTCACCGCCACCCCCGTGAACCAGATCGGCCCGCGGCTGCGCGACGTCTACGACCGACTCACCGGCAACCACCGGGACGCCGAGGCCGAGGTTGAGGACGACGACGCGCCGCTGATCATCAACGCCGGCCACACCGCCATCGAGGAGCCGCCGGCCAAGCCGGCCCGGCGCGGCCTGCTCGGCAAGCGCAGGAAGGACCGCGACGCGGACGCCGGCGAGGACCCCCTGCTGGACGGCTACGCGGGCGACGAGGCGTTCGAGCGCGCGGCGTACGTCGAGCGCCGGCGCCGCGAGGAGGAGGAGGCGACCGCCGTCCTCGCCGCGGAGGAGCTGGCTGCGGCCGAGGCCACCGGCACCGCCCCCACGCAGGCCGTGACCGCCGTCGGCGACCTCGCGGGCACTGCGGGGGCCGCCGGCGCCCCGGTTCCCGCCGCCACGCCGCGGCCCGAGCCCGTCGCGCCCCCGACCACCGGGGTGCCGCGCGGCGAGCAGCCGATGCTCGAGGGCGACGTGCTCTACACGATGCCCAGCGAGGACGTGCTGGCCAAGGGTGCGCCGCACAAGGTGCGCTCCGCCGCGAACGACCGCGTCGTCGAGGCGCTCACCGGCGTGCTGGAGAACTTCGAGATCAACGCCCAGGTCACCGGCTTCACCCGCGGGCCGACGGTCACGCGGTACGAGGTCGAGCTCGGCAAGGGCGTCAAGGTCGAGCGCGTCACGGCGCTGAGTAAGAACATCGCCTACGCGGTGGCCAGCGCGGACGTCCGCATCCTGTCGCCGATCCCCGGCAAGTCGGCCATCGGCATCGAGATCCCGAACACCGACCGCGAGACGGTGTCGCTCGGCGACGTCCTGCGGTCCAGCGCGGCGCGCCGCACCGAGCACCCGATGGTCATCGGCGTCGGCAAGGACGTCGAGGGCGGGTACGTCACCGCGAACCTGGCCAAGATGCCGCACATGCTGGTCGCCGGTGCGACCGGCGCGGGCAAGTCGTCCTTCGTGAACTCGATGATCGTCTCGATCCTCATGCGCGCGACGCCGGACCAGGTGCGCATGGTGCTGGTCGACCCCAAGCGCGTCGAGCTCACGGTCTACGAGGGCATCCCGCACCTGATCACCCCGATCATCACCAACCCGAAGAAGGCCGCCGAGGCCCTCGAGTGGGTGGTGCGGGAGATGGAGGCGCGGTACGACGACCTCGCCATGTTCGGGTTCAAGCACATCGACGACTTCAACGTCGCGGTCAAGGCCGGCAAGGTGAAGCCGCTGCCGGGCTCCGAGCGCAAGATCGCCGCGTACCCGTACCTGCTGGTGATCGTGGACGAGCTGGCCGACCTCATGATGGTCGCACCGCGCGACGTCGAGGCGTCGATCCAGCGCATCACGCAGCTGGCACGCGCCGCCGGCATCCACCTGGTGCTCGCGACCCAGCGGCCGTCGGTCGACGTCGTCACCGGCCTCATCAAGGCCAACGTGCCGTCCCGGCTGGCGTTCGCCACCTCGTCGCTGACGGACTCCCGCGTCGTGCTGGACCAGCCGGGCGCCGAGAAGCTGATCGGGCAGGGCGACGCGCTGTTCCTGCCGATGGGCGCGGCCAAGCCGATGCGCACGCAGGGCGCCTGGGTCTCCGAGAGCGAGATCCACGCCGTCGTGCAGCACGTGAAGACCCAGCTCAAGCCGGTCTACCGCGAGGACGTCGCCGTCGCCGCGGTCAAGAAGCAGGTCGACGAGGACATCGGCGACGACCTGGACCTGCTGCTGCAGGCGGCCGAGCTCGTGGTGACCTCGCAGTTCGGGTCGACGTCGATGCTGCAGCGCAAGCTGCGGGTCGGGTTCGCGAAGGCCGGCCGGCTGATGGACCTGCTGGAGTCGCGGGAGATCGTCGGCCCCTCCGAGGGGTCCAAGGCCCGCGACGTGCTGGTGCAGCCGGACGATCTGCCCGGGACCCTGGCGATGCTGCGCGGCGAGCCCGAGCCGCAGGCCGCCGAGGACAACCGGTACGCGGCCCCGGAGGGCCGGATGCCGGGCGAGCCGCCCGAGGCCGTCGACTACCACGACGACGCCGACGACCTGCGCTGACGCCCACCCCGGCCCCGGCCGCGTGACCGCCCGGGCTGAGCCCGGGACCCCGGGCACGTAGGCTGTCGGGGTGACTCGCCCCTCGCCGATGAACGTCGCCAACGTCGTGACGGTGCTCCGCATCGCCGTCGTGCCGTTCTTCGCGTGGGCGCTGCTCGTCGACGACGGGCAGGACGTCACCTGGCGGCTCGTCGCGACCGGGATGTTCGTCCTCGCCGCCGCCACCGACCGGCTCGACGGGTACCTGGCCCGGCGCCTCGGGCTGGTGACCGACCTGGGCAAGCTGCTCGACCCGATCGCCGACAAGGCGCTGATCGGTGCGGGGCTCATCGGCCTGTCGATCATCGGCGACCTCAGCTGGTGGGTCACGGGGGCGATCCTCGTGCGCGAGCTCGGGATCACGGTGATGCGGTTCTTCCTGCTCCGGTACCTGGTGCTCCCGGCGTCGCGCGGCGGCAAGATCAAGACCGTGCTGCAGTCCGTGGCGCTCGGGGTCTACCTGCTGCCGCTCAGCCACCTGCCCGCCTGGGTGACGGTGGTCGCGAGCGTCCTGATGGGCGTCGCCGTGGTCGTCACCCTGGTCACCGGCCTAGACTACGTGCGCACGGCGGTCCGGGTGCACCGGGAGCACACGGCGGGCGGCACGTCCGAGGTCGCCCGGCACGCCGCAGCCACGGGGACCACGTCGCCGCACGCCGACGGGACGGGTCCGGGGCCCGACGCGCTCACGTCGCCGCGATGACGGCAGCGGGTGCGGGGGAGGCCGCGGCGCTGCTCGACGCGCTGCGCGAGCGCGGCTGGTCGCTCGCCACCGCCGAGTCGCTGACCGGCGGGCAGCTCGCGGCGACGGTCGTCGACGTCCCCGGGGCGTCGCGGTCGATGCGCGGCGGCGTCGTCGCCTACGCCACGGACGTCAAGCGCACGGTGCTCGGCGTGGACGCCGACCTGCTCGCGGCGCACGGCGCCGTGCACCCCGAGGTGGCCCGCCAGATGGCCGAGCGGGTGCGCGGGGTGCTCGGCGCCGACGTCGGGCTGTCGACCACCGGCGTCGCCGGACCGGACCGGCAGGACGGGTTTTCACCCGGGACGGTGCACGTCGCCGTCGCGACCCCGCGGGGGACCGTCGTGCGCACCCTGGCGCTGGCCGGCGACCGGGCCGCGATCCGCACCGCCACCTGCGTCGCCGTGCTCCGCGAGGCGGCGGCCGCGGTGCGACCGGACGCACCCGCGTGACGGCCGGGAACACCGGGGCACCCGGGCGCGTTGGAAGACACGTGATCAACACCAGTCCGTCCACCCGTCCTGGCGCTGCCCGTCGGGGCGGCGACCTGTACGGTGGGAGCCTCCCGACGCGGGGCCACAAGGGTGCCGCAGTCGCACGGACCGTCCCCGCGGGGGCGCCGGCGGCTCGGCAGGAGCAGGATCGAGACACGAGAGGGGGACGCCAGATGGTCGTGTTGCGCCGTGAGATCGGTGATGTGCTGCGGGATGCCCGCCAGCGGCAGGGACGCACCCTGCGCGAGGTGTCCTCCGCCGCCCGCGTGTCGCTGGGATACCTCAGCGAGGTCGAGCGCGGTCAGAAGGAGGCGTCCTCCGAGCTGCTCGCCAGCATCTGCGAGGCGCTCGCCGTCCCCATGTCGGTCGTCCTCCGTGAGGTGAGCGACCGCATCGCGGTGGCCGAGGGTCTGCTGATCCCCGACACCGTCCCCGCCGACCTCGCGTCGGCCCTCGGTGGCCAGGACGGTTCCTGGTCCCGTCGTCGTCCGGAGCTCGCCCCCATCGGCTGAGCCTCCCGGAGGACCCCCACCACGACACCGGCCACGCCCGGTCGTCCCGCCCTCGCTCGGCGGACGGCCGGGCGTCGCCGCGTCCGGGGGCGTCCGGCGCGCCCGGCCGGGCGGGCCGGCGCCCGCGGTGCTGCGCGGTGCTGGGCGGTCAGGTAGCGGGCAGCGGCGGCCGCTGGCACACCCCGCAGAAGTACGCCGGCCGCTCGGTCGGCGGGTGCCCCGCCAGCCCGCGGCGCACGGGTGCGCCGCACCGCCGGCACGGCTCCTTCAGCCGGCCGTGCACCCAGGTGTTCCGGCCGCGGTAGACCTCGCCGGTCGTGGACGGCAGCGACGTCCCGACCGACCGGAGCATGATGGCGCGGGCCACGCGGAGCAGCCGGGTCGGGTCGGGCACCTCGTCCGCGGGCGTCCACGGCCAGATCCGCTCCAGGAACAGCGAGTCGGCCATGTAGATGGTGCCGATCCCCGCCACGACGGTCTGGTCCAGCAGCACCTCGCACACCGGCGTGCTGCCCCGCGCCGCCCACCGGCGCAGCACCTCGGGGATCCCCGCTGTCTCGAAGTCCTCGGCGAGCAGGTCGGGGCCGAGGTGCCCGATCAGCGTGTGCTCGTCGCGGGTCGGCACCACGTCGAGCATGCCGATCAGCTCGCCCACCGCCGTCCACGTGGCGTTCGCGAGCACGGCCCGCACGACGTGGCCGCCCGCGTGGGCGCCGGGGGACCCGGTCCGGGCGACGCGCCAGGACCCGTCCATCCGCAGGTGCGTGTGCAGGGTGCGGCCGTCGTCGAACCGGGTGAGCAGGTGCTTGCCGTAGGACTTGGTCACCAGGACCGTGCTCCCCACCCAGTCGACGGTCGCCGCCGACGGCCAGCGCAGCTCGCTCCGGACGATCTCGCGGCCGGCCAGCGCCTCGTTCAGCCGCCGCGCGGTACGCGCCAGGATGTCGCCCTCAGGCACGGGTCTCCGCCGGCGTCGTGCGGATCGCCCTCATCGCGCGCCCCGCAGCCGCAGCCCGCGGGGCGTCGGGGCGAACCCGGCGAGGGCCAGCGCGCGACCGAGCGCCGTCGACTCCACCCCGCCGGACAGCAGCTCCTCGCCGTCGGCGCGCACGAGCGTCACACGGCCCAGCCGGCCGTCGCGCACGGTGTCGGCGAGCCGCTCGGTGGCCAGGCGCAGCACGTGCTCGTCGTCGCTGAACGTCAGGACCGTGCGACCCCCGCGCTCGAGGTACAGCGCGAGGGTGCCGTCCACCAGCACCACGACGCCGCCCGCCTTGCGACCCGGCCGGTGCCCGGTGGGCGCGTCGGCCCGGGTCGGCCACGCCAGCGCGGCACCGTAGGGGTTCGCCGGGTCGGTGGCGGCGAGCAGCACCACGGACCGGTCGGCGTCGGCGGGCGCGGACTGCTCGGCCAGCCGCTCGAGCTGCCGGGCGTCCGACCGCAGCTGGTCGACCGCCCCGGGCAGCGCGAACTGCGAGCCGCCCAGGTGCTCGACGAAGTAGCCGCGGCGCACCTGACCCGCCTGCTCCAGCGCGGCGAGCACCCGGTAGACGCCGGCGAACTGGCTCGCGACCCCCTCGGCGGGGGCCACGGCGCGGGTCAGCACGCCGTGCCGGTCCAGCAGCTGCGCGGCCAGGGCGTGGGCGCGGCGGGTCGGGTCGCCCTCGCGGGCCGGCAGCATCGACCACCGGCCGCCCGCCTCCCCGCCGGCGGACGCCTGCCCGCCGCCCAGCCCGCCCAGCCCGCCGCCCGCGAGGCCGGCGCTGCGCAGGCCGAGCCCGCTGCCGCGCAGGCTCGGACGGCCGCCGTACCGGCCCATCGTCAGCGTCCGGGCGCGCGACGGTGCCGGTGACGCGGTGGTCCGGTGCGTGGTCTTCCCGCCCGCCAGCCGGGCGCGCAGCGGCGCCAGCCCGTCGTTGGAGACCAGCCCGGCCCAGACCAGGTCCCACAGCGCGTCGACCAGCGCTGCCTGGGACGGCGGCTGCTCGGGCGCGAGCGCCTCGGCCACCCGGCCGGCGAGCGCCCCGACGAAGTACGCCCCGCCGCCGCGCAGCGCCTCGACCAGCGCCCGGTGCAGCGGGGTGTCCAGGTGGTCGGCGGGCGCCGGCTCGGTCCCCGGCGGCGCGAGCAGCGGCAGCGTGAGGTCCGCGGTCGCGGCGAGGTGCAGGCTGATCAGCCCGTCCTTGCCGGGCAGCGTGCCGTGGCCGGCCCAGAGCACCTCGCCCGCTGCCGTGAGCTCGTCCAGCAGCGCCGGGCCGTAGTCGGGCACCCGTGCCGGCAGCACCAGGGACTCGAGGGCCGAGGCCGGCACCACCGCACCGGCGAGCTGCTCGACGGCCCGCGCCAGGCCGTCGACACCGCGCAGCGAGCCGGCCGACGTCTGGTCCGGGCGGCCCGGGCGGTGCGTGGCCTGCTGCCAGGACGGCAGGAACCGGCCCAGCGCCACCTGCTGCACCGGCTCGACCTCGGACCGCAGCGCGGCCAGCGACCGGCGACGCAGCGTCCGCAGCACGTCGGCGTCGCAGTACTCGTCGCCGACCCCGCCGAGCGCGTCGGGCCGCAGCCGGCCCTGCACGACCACACCGGCGCGCTCCAGGGGCCGCAGCGCGGCCTGCACCACGGCGGTGCCGAGCCCGAACCGGGCCGCGACGGCCACCGCCGGGAACGGGCCGTGCGTCCGCGCGTGCCGGCGCAGCAGGTCGCCGAGCGGGTCCGGCAGCACCTCGGTGAACACCTCGGGGACGCCGACGGGCAGCGCCACGCCCAGCGCGTCCCGCAGCCGGCCCGCGTCCTCGACGGCGGCCCACTGCTCCTCCTCGCCGGCCGGCACGCCCGAGATCCGCACCCGGATCAGCCGGCGCGCGTGCTCCAGGTCGGCCAGCCAGCCCGCGACCTCGCCGCGCACGTCCTCGCGGGTGCGCGCCTCGACGCCGGCGAGCGGCAGCGGCCCGTGCCGGCGCACCAGGTCGGCCACCTGCTCGCCGGTCCGCGCCTGGCGGTCCGAGTCGGTGGCCATCAGCTCGCCCTCGGTGCGCAGCACGGCGTCCGGGTCGAGCAGGTCGGCGATCTGCGAGCCGCCGCCGCCGCCCAGCAGCTCGTCCAGCAGCGTGGGGTCCAGCGTCAGGGCGGCCGCGCGGCGCTCGGCCAGCGGGGCGTCGCCGTCGTACAGGAACTGGGCGGTGTAGCCGAACAGCAGCGACTGCGCGAACGGCGACGGCCGGGTGGTGGTGACCTCGACGACGCGGACCCGGCCGGCCGACACGTCCTTCATCAGGTCGACGAGGGCGTCGATGTCGAAGTCGTCCTGCAGGCACTCCCGCACGGCCTCGAGCAGGATCGGGAAGTCCGGGTACCGGGACGCGACGCTCAGCAGCTGCGCCGAGCGCTGCCGCTGCTGCCAGAGCGGCTGCCGCCGGTCGGGCCGCCGCCGGGGGAGCAGCAGCGCACGGGCGGCGGCCTCGCGGAACCGCGCGCTGAACATCGCCGACGCGCCGAGCTCGGCGCGCACGGCCTCGGCGACCTCGTCCGGCTCGATCAGCAGGTCCGTCGCGTCGACGGGCGCCGGGTCGGACAGCCCGCCGGGGGAGGACGGGCTGCCGTCGGCGGACCAGGCGTCGGGTGCGGTCCAGCCGAGCAGGTCGCCGACCGGGTCGGCCGCGGCCGCGAGCATGTCGGGCAGCCGCAGCACGATGCCGTCGTCGGCGTGCAGCGCGGCCGCGTCCACGCCGAACCGCTCGCGCAGCCGGGCGCCGAGGACCAGCGCCCACGGGGCGTGCACCCGCGCGCCGAACGGGGAGTGCACGACGACGCGCCAGTCGCCCAGCTCGTCGCGGAACCGCTCGACCACCACCGTCACGTCGCTCGGCAGCACCCCGGTGGCGTCGCGCTGCTCGCGCAGGTAGCCGAGCAGGTTGTCGGCGGCCCACGGGTCGAGCCCCGCCTCGGCCACCCGCGTGCGGGCGTCGGCGTCCGGCAGGTCGGCGACCTCGCGCGACCACGCGCCCATCGCGCGGCCGAGCGAGGCCGGACGGCCCTGCGAGTCGCCCTTCCAGAACGGCAGCCGCCCCGGGACGCCGGGGGCGGGGGTCACGAGCACGCGGTCGGGCGTGATGTCCTGGATCCGCCACGTGCTGGACCCGAGCGTGAAGGTGTCGCCGACCCGGGACTCGTAGACCATCTCCTCGTCGAGCTCGCCGACCCGCTTGCCGCCGCGGGTGCGGCCGCCGGAGCGCTCCGGGTCGACCGGCACGTCCGCGGTCTCGGCGCCGGTGGCCAGGAACACCCCGTACAGGCCGCGGTCCGGGATGGTCCCGCCGCTGGTCACCGCGAGCCGGAGCGCGCCGGGCCGGCCGCTCAGCACGTCGGTGGCCCGGTCCCAGACGATGCGCGGCCGCAGCTCGGCGAACTCCTCGCTCGGGTAACGGCCGGCCAGCATGTCGAGCACCGCGCGCAGCGTCGCGTCGCCCAGCGTCGCGAACGGGGCCGACCGGCGCACCACCGCGGCCAGCTCGGTGACCGTCCAGTCCTCCTGGGCGACCATCGCGACGACCTGCTGCGCGAGCACGTCCAGCGGGTTGGTCAGCACGTGCAGCGGCTCGATCTGGCCCGCGCGCATCCGCAGCGCCGTCACGGCGGCGGGCACCAGGTCGCCCCGGAACGTCGGGAACACCACGCCGTGCGACACCGCGCCGACCTGGTGACCGGCACGCCCGATGCGCTGCAGCCCGCTCGCGGCCGAGGGCGGCGCACCGACCTGGACCACCAGGTCGACGGCGCCCATGTCGATGCCGAGCTCGAGCGAGCTGGTCGCGACCACCGCGGGCAGCAGGCCGGCCTTGAGCTCGGACTCCGTGCGGGTGCGCTCCGCGCGGCTCATCGACCCGTGGTGGGCGCGGGCGATGATCGTCTCCGCGTCGCGGGAGTCCACGCCGACCGCCGTCCCGGACTGCGCGGTGACCTGCGCGGCCCACAGCGTCGACGGGTCGGGGACGTCCTCGCCCTGCCGCTCGGCCCAGACCTCGTTCATCCGGGCGGTCAGCCGCTCCGCCCCGCGCCGGGAGTTGGTGAACACCAGCGTCGACCGGTGCTCCGCGACCAGGTCGACGACCCGCTCCTCGACGTGCGGCCAGATGGACGGCCGCGTGCCGGCGGCGCCGTCGCTCGCCGCCTGCCCGGTCAGGTCCACCTCGCCGGGGGCCAGCGGGGGCAGGTCGTCGCCCTTCTTCCTCTGCCGCCGTGCGCCGTCGTCGGGCAGCGGCGCGCCGAGGTCCGTGAGGTCCGGGACGGGGACGACGACGTCGACCTGGATCTTCTTGGTCGAGGGCGGCTGGACCACGACGACCTCGCGGCCGCCGTCGGCCGGTGCGCGGCCGCCCGCGAGGAACGCGGCCACCCGGTCCACCGGCGTGACCGTCGCCGACAGACCGACCCGCTGGGCGGGCCCGGGGCCGTCGGGGCGGTCCAGCAGGGCGTCGAGCCGCTCCAGCGAGACCGCCAGGTGCGCGCCGCGCTTCGTGCCGGCGACGGCGTGGATCTCGTCCAGGATCACGGTCCGCACGCCCTGCAGCCCGGCGCGCGCGCCCGACGTCAGCACCAGGAACAGCGACTCCGGCGTCGTGATGAGGATGTCCGGCGGCCTGGTCGCGAACGCCCGGCGCTCGCTCGGCGGGGTGTCGCCGGTGCGCACCCCCACCTGGACGTCGGGCAGCGTCAGGCCGCGGCGCGTCGCCGCCTGCCGGACGCCGACCAGCGGGGAGCGCAGGTTGCGCTCGACGTCCGTGGCCAGCGCCTTGAGCGGCGAGACGTAGAGCACCTTGCAGCGCTGCAGCGGGTCGGCGGCCTCGTCCGGCGGCTGGTGGGTGATCCGGTCCAGCGCCCACAGGAACGCCGCGAGCGTCTTGCCGGAGCCCGTCGGGGCGACGACGAGGGCGTGCCGTCCGGTCGACACGGCGTCCCACGCCCCGGCCTGCGCAGCCGTCGGCTCCGCGAACGCGCCCCGGAACCAGTCCTGCGTCGGCTCGGAGAACCGCGTGAGCACGTCGGCGGGCGTCGGTCCGCCGGTGGCTTGGCTGGTCGGGGGCGGGGTCACCGCGCCATTCTGTCCCGCGGCACCGACACGCGCGCCCCCACCTGCGGCCTCGCCGGCGGCGTCCCCGCCGCGCGCCCCGCGCATCCCCAGCGGATTCTCGCGTCGCCAGCGTCGATCCCGGGCGGCGACGCGAGAATCCGCCGGCGGAGCGCCCGAGCCCGGAACGCCCGCGGAGCCGCGGCCGGTCGGGCAGGATGCGGGGCATGCCGATCGACGACGAGACGCAGGCCGTGGTGCGTGCGCTGTGGGCGACGGGTGCCGCGCACGGCCGGCCACCCGCGCCGGTGCCGGAGGCGGACCCGTGGGAGGACGACGTCCAGGGCGCCGAGGGCGGTGCCGTGGTGGTGGAGCTCGGTGGGGTGCCGGACGTCGTGGTCCGGCTGCACCGGGACCGGCGCGACGCCGTGCAGGTCGAGGGCGTCGTCGACCTGGAGGTGCCGCGGGCGGACGTGGTGGCCGTCGTCGAGGCCCTGCTCGCCGGCCGCGCCCGGCGCCGGCCGCGGGTGCGGGGGTTCCTCGCGCACCTGCTGGCGGTGGCACTGGCCAGCCCCGCGCCGTCGGACCTCGAGGTGACGGCGGGCACCGGACCCGGCGCCCGGACCTACACCGCGGCGGTCGACGCCGCGCTGCCGCCGTCGGGCTGGATCATGTCGCTCCCGGTCGCCGGCCGCTGAGGGAAGACCGCGCGCCGGGTGGTGCCCACGGGTCGTACGCTCGTGAGCCCACACGGACGGGGAGGCGCGGTGCGGTACCGGGAGTTCTGGCAGCTGGTCGACGAGGTGCTCGGCAGCGCCCACGGGCGCGCGCTGGTGCACGAGCTCGTGCTGCCCACGCTCGGCGCCCGGACCGCCGAGCAGGCCCTGGACGCCGGGACCGAGCCCCGCGACGTCTGGCACGCCCTGTGCGACGAGCTGGACATCCCCGACCCGCAGCGCTGGGGCCTCGACCAGCACCGGCAGGCACCGCCCCGCCGCTGAAGGCACCCGCGCGGGGGCCTGCCCGCGCGCGCCGTCCAGTGGCACGCTGGGGGCGTGCCGTCCGCCGCCCCGCACCGCCCGCCGCCGGGATCGTGGGCGGTCACGCTCAGCGACGTCGGCGACGCGCTGCTGGGGCTGGTGACGACGGCGGTCGGCCTCGGCATCGCGATCGCGCTCGTGGACGGCGTGTCGGCGACCAACCCCGGGGCGGTGGTCCTGGCGGCCCTGCTCGTCGCGGTCGGCGACCTGGTGCTGCGTCCGTCGCTGCGGCTGCTCGCGCGGGTGGGCGGCGCCATGGGGGCGCTGGTCGCCGGGCTCGCCGCGCAGGTGGCGGTCGCCTGGTTCGCGCTGTCCCTGGTCCCCGGGGTGCACGCGACGAACCCCTGGGACGTGATCCAGGTCCTCGTCATCACCGCGTTCGTGATGGCGGTCGGGCGCTGGATCTGGGGCGCGTCCGACTCGGACTACGTCGTCGGCGACGTGCTGCGCCGGGCCCGGGCGCACGCCCGGCGCGCGGGGGAGGGCGGCGGTGCCGTCCCCGACGACCGGGAGCCCGGCCTGCTGGTCGTGCAGCTGGACGGCGTCGCGGCCCCGGTGCTGGCCCAGGCGGTGGACGCCGGTCTGGTGCCGACGATGGCGCGCTGGACGGCCGAGGGGAGCCACGTGCTGCGCACCTGGTGGGCGCAGACCCCGTCGACCACGCCGGCCAGCCAGGCCGGTCTGCTGCACGGTGCGGCCGACCGGATCCCGTCGTTCCGGTGGTGGGACCGCGAGACCGGGCGGCTGGTCGTGACGAACCACCCGGACGACGCGGCCCTGGTGGAGCAGCGGCTGTCCGACGGGCGCGGGCTCCTGGCGGACGGCGGCGCCGCGGTCGCGACCATGTTCTCCGGGGACGCGGAGCGGCAGCTGCTGGTGATGAGCCAGGCGCGACGGGGCATCGGGCCCGGGACGTCGTACCTGCGGTTCTTCGCCAGCCCGTTCGTGCTGGCGCGCGCCGTGACCCTGACCGTCGGGGAGATGGTCAAGGAGCTCTACCAGGGCCGGCGGCAGCGGGTCCGCGACGTGCGGCCCCGGGTCCCGCGCCGCGGCTGGTACGTGGTGCTGCGCGGCGTGTCCAACGTGCTGCTCCGCGACCTCGCGACGTCGCTCGTCGCCGAGCAGCTCGTCCGCGGGGCGCCGGTCGTGTACGTCGACCTGGTCGACTACGACGAGATCGCGCACCACGCCGGCCCGACCCGCCCGGAGTCGCTGCGCGCGCTGGAGGGCCTGGACCGGGTGCTCGACACCCTGGTGCGCGTCGCGGCGGCCGCGCCCCGCGACTACCGCGTCGTCGTGCTGTCCGACCACGGCCAGTCCCTCGGCGCGACGTTCGACCAGGTGACCGGCCGGCCGCTGGTGGACGTCGTCCGGCAGCACATGGACGCGCCCGGGGCGGACGCCGTGCAGGCGGCGGACGAGGAGGAGTGGGGGCCCCTGAACGCCTTCCTCAGCGGGACCGCGGCGCGGCACGGCGAGGACCGGTCGGTGGTGCTCGGACCCCAGGGTCGGGAGCGGCGCCCGGAGCCGTCGCCCGCGTCCGACGGGGTGCCCGACGTGGCCGTCACCGGCTCGGGCAACCTCGGCATGGTGTGGTTCCCGCAGGCCGGCCGGCGCCTGGTGCTCGAGGAGGTCGAGCAGCGCTGGCCCGGCCTGGTGCGCGGCCTGGCGGCGACGCCGGGCGTCGGCCTGGTGCTGGTCGACACGGCGGCGCGCGGGCTGATGGCCGTCGGGCCGGGCGGGGTGGCGTGGCTCGAGGTGGACGGTTCGGACGGGCACGAGCCGGTCGACGGGACGGACCCGGTCGCGCGCTACGGGTCGATGGCCGCGGACGACCTGCGCCGGCTCGGCCGGCTCGGGAACGTGGGCGACCTGGTGCTGCTGTCGGACGTGAGCCCCGGCGGCCGGGTGCACGCGTTCGAGGGCCAGGTCGGGTCGCACGGCGGCCTCGGCGGTGCGCAGAACCTCGCCGTGCTGCTGCACCCCGTGGACCTGCCGGTGGACGACGACCTCCTGCGACCGGTGGGCGGGGAGCGGATGCCGGTCGGCGCCGACCGGGTGCACGAGCAGCTGGTGCGGTGGGCGGCCGGGCTGGGGCTGCGGCCCGGTGACGCGCGGACGGGATCCGTGGCGCTCGCGGACGCCGGGAGGGACGACGGGGCGGCGGACGGGGCGGCGGACGGGGCGCCGGCCGAGCGCGACGCCCGCGACCCGCGGGCGACGCCGTGACCGCGGGCGACCCGAGCGGTGCCGGGGCGACGGTGCGCTGGCTCGGGCACGCCACCGTCGTGCTGGACGTCGGCGGCGCCCGGCTGGTCACCGACCCGCTGCTGCGGCCGCACGCCGGGCTGCTGCGCCGCAGGACGGAGGCACCGCGCCGCGAGGACTGGGCGGGCGCGGACGTCGTGCTGATCTCGCACCTGCACCACGACCACGCCGAGCTGGGGTCGCTGCGGCTGCTCGGGGACGCGCCGGTGGTGTCGGGGCGGGCGAACGCGCACTGGCTCGCGCGGCAGGGGCTGCCCGCGCGCGGTCTCGGGGCGCACGAGTGGTGGACCGTGCCCGGCACCGCCGTCCGCGTCCGGCCCGTCCGGGCGGAGCACGGCCACCGCCCGATGCCGCACCGCCCGAACGCCACGCACGGGTTCCTGGTCGTCGCCCCGGGGCTGCGCGCGTGGTTCGCCGGCGACACCGCGCCGTACCCGCGGATGCGGCACCTCGCGGACCTGGCCGGCGGGCCCCTCGACCTCGCGCTGGTGCCGGTGGGCGGCTGGGGGCCGCGGCTGTCGGGCGGGCACATGGACGCGCACCAGGCCGCGGCGGTCTGCGAGGCGGTCGGGGCGCGGTGGGCCGTCCCGGTGCACTGGGGGACGCTGCACGCCCCCGCGTCCCGGCGGCTGCCGCCGGGCTGGATGGACCGCGCGGGCCCGGCGTTCGCCCGGGCGCTGTCGCGGCGCGGGCACGTGGAGCCGGTGGTGCTCGCGCCGGGGGAGGCGGTGCACCTGGGGTCGACGGCGGAGCGGCTCGGGCCCTCCGGGACGCCCGACGCGCGACCGGACGGGCAGGTCGAGGGGGCGGGCACGGCGGCCGGCTGAGCGTCGGCGACACGCCGGGTGCGCCCGTGCCGGATCGAACAGGTGTTCGGCTAGTGTGGTCCTCGGTGACGCGCCGCGAGGTCGTGCGCGGCCCGTCGGTGGTCCCCAGGTGGGACCGCCGGTGCGGGTTGTGGACGGCGCCGGGGTGCATGTCGGTGGTCGGGCATAGCGTCACTGCGACGACACATCAGACCAGCCCCCGTAGGCGCAGCGCGACGCTGCACGAGACGCACGAGGTGAAAGCACGATGCCCGCTACCCAGGACCGCGAGAAGGCCCTCGAGGCCGCCCTCAGCCAGATCGACCGCCAGTTCGGCAAGGGCTCGATCATGCGCCTCGGCGACGACGGCCGCGCCCCCGTCGAGGTCATCCCGACCGGCTCGGTCGCGCTGGACGTCGCGCTCGGGATCGGCGGGCTGCCCCGGGGCCGCGTCGTCGAGATCTACGGCCCGGAGTCCTCCGGCAAGACGACCGTCGCCCTGCACGCCGTGGCCAACGCCCAGCGCGCCGGCGGCATCGCCGCGTTCATCGACGCGGAGCACGCGCTGGACCCCGACTACGCCAAGAAGCTCGGCGTCGACACCGACGCGCTGCTCGTGTCCCAGCCGGATACCGGCGAGCAGGCGCTGGAGATCATGGACATGCTGATCCGCTCCGGCGCGATCGACATCATCGTCATCGACTCCGTCGCCGCCCTGGTGCCGAAGGCGGAGATCGAAGGCGAGATGGGCGACAGCCACGTCGGCCTCCAGGCCCGCCTCATGTCGCAGGCGCTGCGCAAGATCACCGGTGCGCTCAACGCGTCCGGCACCACCGCGATCTTCATCAACCAGCTGCGCGAGAAGATCGGCGTGTTCTTCGGCTCGCCCGAGACGACCACCGGTGGCAAGGCGCTCAAGTTCTACGCCTCGGTCCGCATGGACATCCGGCGCATCGAGACGCTCAAGGAGGGCACGGACGCCGTCGGCAACCGGACCCGCATCAAGATCGTCAAGAACAAGATGGCCCCGCCCTTCAAGCAGGCCGAGTTCGACATCCTCTACGGCGTCGGCATCTCCCGCGAGGGCGGGCTGATCGACATGGGCGTGGAGCACGGGTTCATCCGCAAGTCCGGCTCCTGGTTCACCTACGAGGGCGACCAGCTCGGCCAGGGCAAGGAGAACGCCCGCAGCTTCCTGCGCGACAACCCGGACCTCGCCGTCGAGATCGAGAAGAAGATCCTCGGCAAGCTCGGCATCGGCGCCAAGGTCGAGGAGCCGGCCGGCGCGGAGGTGAAGGTCGACTTCTGATGTCGACGCAGCACGACAGCAGGGCGCAGGGGCGGGGCCCGGCGGACGCAGGTCGTCCGGCGGGCCCCGCGCCGCACCCCGTACCCGAGGACGGGTCGGCCTGGGCCGACGGAGCCGACGACGGGGCCGCCGCCTGGGACACCGCGCCGGAGGACGGCGCCTCGGCGTGGGACGACGGCACCAGCGGTGCCGGCAGCGCCGCCAGCACCGACCGTGCTGACGGTGCCGACGGTGCCGACGACGCCGTGCCCGCGTGGGCCGGGTCCGCCGCCGACACGGGCTGGGAGCTCGGCGGCGGGCCGGTGCCGCCGGTCGGCCGGGACGGTGACGCACCCGCCGCCGGCGGTGGACCCCGGTCGGTCTGGGACGTCGACGCGCCGGCGCCGGCGTCGAGCTGGGACGACATCGCGGTCGACGCGCCCGCGGTCGAGCCCGACGACGCACCGGCCGCCCCGCACCGGCGTGCACCCCGTGCGGGCCGTCCCGCGCAGCGGGCTGCCGCCGTGGAGGCGTCGGCCGCGGCTGCGTCGTCGTCGGCGACGGTCGTGCCGGACGCGGGTGCGCAGCCGACGGCCGACGCGCCGGGGCCGGTGGACGAGGTCGCGGCGGTGGCAGCACGCCTGGCGGAGCTCGTGGGCCGGACCGGTGCGGCCCGCGGTGCGGGAGCCGGGCACGCGGACCCGGGGGACGCCGGGTCCGCGCCGGCCACGGCACCCGCGCGCCGCGGCCGCGGCGGCGCCGGGCAGCGTCCCGGGGGCGCCCGCCGCGGCACCGGCGGCCGCCGGCGTGCGCCCGCGACCGAGCCCCCGGAGGACGGTCCCGCCGCGCAGGACGCGGAGCCGGACCACGAGTCCGTCGCCCGGTCCGTCGCGCTGCGCCTGCTGACCGGAGCCCCGAAGAGCCGGCACCAGCTCGCCGAGGCGATGGCGAAGCGCGACGTGCCGGAGGAGGTCGCCGACCGGGTGCTCGACCGGTTCACCGAGGTCGGGCTGGTCGACGACGCCGCCTACGCCGAGATCCTCGTGCGCAGCCGGCACACCGAGCGCGGGCTGTCCCGCCGCGCTCTCGCGCAGGAGCTCCGGCGCCGCGGCGTCGACGACGAGACCGCGCACGAGGCGCTCGAGCAGGTCGACGACGCCGACGAGGAGCAGGCGGCACGCGCGCTCGCCCGCAAGAAGCTCCGCGCCACCCGGGGGCTCGACCGCGAGACCCGGCTGCGGCGCGCGTACGGGGCGCTCGGCCGGCGGGGTTACGGCGGCTCGCTCGTCTCCCGGGTCGTCCGCGAGGAGCTCGACGCCGAGGGCGCGGACGACGAGGCCCACGACGACGCCGACCTCGGCCCGGGCGGTTTCCGCCGCGGCTGACGCGCAGTCCCGGTTCCGTGGCCCGCGGACCCGCCGCGCGCAGCGGCTTGTCCGGGCCGGGCGTCCGGGTGGTGAACAATGGGCGTCGGCGCCGCAGGTCACGCGTCCGACCCGCCCGGCCGGACCGCCCGGTGCCGCGCGGTCCCGGGCCGCGCCTCCGCCGCCCGCCCGGGCGGCACCAGGACCAGGAGCGTGAAGGCATGCAGGACGTCGCGATCGTCGTCGGACTCCTGGCCGCGTGCCTGGTGGCGCTGATCCTCGTGCTGCTGGCCCGGCGCGAGGCGGCCGCCGTCCGCCGGCAGGCCCTGGAGGACGTGCAGTCGATCCGCGACGAGGCACGCAGTGCGCTCGCCGACGCCCAGCGGCGGGAGGCCCGCGCGGTCGAGCGCGAGGAGAACGCGGCCGCCGCGGAGCGCACCGCGGGGGAGCGCGAGCGCGCCGCCCGTGCCGCCGAGGACGCCGCCGCCGAGCTGCGCCGGCAGGCGGCCGAGCAGGCCGCGACCGCCGCCGCCGCGGCCGCCGAGCGGGTCGCCGCCGCCGAGCGCGCGGCCACCGAGACCGTCTCCGCCGCGGAGCGCACCGCCGCCGAGGCCGTGGCCGCCGGCGAGCGGAAGGCTGCCGAGCGCCTGGCCGCCGCGGACCACGAGGCGACGGAGCGGCTGGAGGCCACCTCCGGCCTCACCGCCGCCGAGGCGCGCGCCGAGCTGCTGCGCCAGCTGACCGCCGAGGCCTCCACGGCTGCCACCGCGTCCGTACGCCGCATCGAGGCGCAGGCCCGCCGCACCGCCGAGTCCCGCGCCCGCCGGGTGCTCGCCACCGCCGTCCAGCGGGCCGCCGTCGCGACGAGCAGCCAGAGCTCCGTCACGCTGCTCCCGCTGCCCTCCGACGAGATGAAGGGCCGGATCATCGGCAAGGAGGGCCGGAACATCCGGCTCTTCGAGGCGCTGACCGGCGTCAACGTGCTCGTCGACGAGACGCCCGACACCGTCGTCCTGTCCTGCTTCGACCCGGACCGCCGCGAGGTCGCCCAGGTCACGCTCGAGGCGCTGATGGCCGACGGCCGGATCAACCCGCAGCGGATCGAGGCCGCCTACGCCGAGGCGCTCGCCGGCGCCGACGACCGCGCCGACGAGGCGGGCCACGACGCCGCGGAGCGTGCCGGGGTGCGGGGCCTCGACGAGCAGCTCGTGCGGGTGCTCGGCCGGCTGCGGCTGCGCACGTCGTTCGGGCAGAACGTGCTGGACCACCTGGTGGAGTCGGCGCTGCTGGCGGCCCAGGTCGCCGGCGAGATCGGCGCCGACGTGGACGTCGCCCGCCGCGCCGCGCTGCTGCACGACATCGGCAAGGCGCTCACCGGCGAGGTCCCCGGGACGCACGCCCAGGTCGGCGCCGCCCTCGCCGCCCGGCACGGCGAGTCGGCCGTCGTCGTCAACGGCATCGCCGCGCACCACGACGAGGTCCCCGCCGAGACCGTCGAGGCGGTGCTCGTCCAGGTCGCCGACGCCATGTCGGCGGCCCGGCCGGGCGCCCGGCGCGAGGACGTCGACCAGCACGTCGAGCGCCTCGAGCAGCTGGAGGAGCTCGTCGCCGGCCACGCCGGCGTCCGCCGCGCGCTCGCGATGGCGGCGGGCCGCGAGATGCGCGTGGTCGTCGAGCCGAGCCAGGTCCCGGACACGGACCTCGGGCGGCTCGCGGTGGAGATCGCGCGGCACATCGAGCAGGACCTGTCCTACCCGGGCGAGATCAAGGTGACCGTCGTCCGCGAGGTCCGCGCCAGCGCCACCGCCGGCTGACCACCAGGCTCGCCGCGGGCGAGCAGGGCACCGGTCCCTCGCCGTCCGCCACCGCCCGCGCCCGTCGCGCTCGCCCTCTCGCGCTCGCCGAGATAGGGCCGTCGCGGCGAGGTAGGACCTTCCTGAGCCCTATCTCGGTGCGGCGGCCCTATCTCGGCGGGGGAGTGCGGTCGGTCGGGCGCGCCCGGTGGAGTGGCCGGGCCCGGCCGGGTCCCCTCGGCCGGGTGGGTCAGACCGTGCCGCCGGCGCCTGCTGCCGCGCCGCCCGGGCCGCCGGCCGTCATCGTGACGAGCGTCGGGTCCGCGGCGGCCTTGCCGGTGCGGGTGCTGCGCCGCTGGAGCCACACGGCCAGCCGGGTCAGCGCGATGTTGACGACCAGGTAGATGCCCGCGCCGACCAGGAACAGGGCGACGTAGTACTTCTGCCCGAAGTACTGCGCGTTGTTCTGCATCGCCTTGAGCAGCTCGGGGTAGCCGACGATGAACCCGAGCGACGAGTCCTTCAGCAGCACCACGAGCTGGGCGATCAGGCTGGGCAGCATGGTCCGGACGGCCTGCGGCAGCTGCACCAGCAGCAGCGTCTGCCACCGGGACAGCCCGATGGCGTACGCGGCCTCGGTCTGGCCCTTGGGCAGCGAGGCGAGGCCCGCACGCAGGATCTCGGCGATGATCGCCATGTTGTAGACGGTGAGCCCGAACACGACCGAGGCGAACGCGTCCCAGCCGAAGCCGAGCAGGCCGAACAGCATCATGAGCAGCACGGGCAGGCCGCGGAACAGCTCGATGACGGCGGTCGCGGGGGCACGCAGCCAGGCGATGCGGGTGGTGCGCCACATGGCGAGCAGCAGGCCGAGCACGAGCGCGAGCGGCGCGGCGACGACGGCGGCGCGCAGGGTGGCGCCCAGGCCGCGGATCACCATCGAGCGCCAGACGTCCTCGGCGGACTGGTTCTTGGGCGGGTCGTAGAGCACGTCCCAGCGGTCGGCGCCGAACAGGCCGCGGCCGTCGGCGTACCGGAAGGCGAGCGCGAGCAGGGCGATGATCAGCAGGGCCCCGATCACGGAGCCGATCCGCTCCCGGCGGCGCGCGACGGGTCCGGGCTCGTCGTACAGGACGGAGCTCATCTCGGGGCCCCCTCGGGCTCGTGAGCGGAGCGAACGAGGTCGTGGGGTGCGATCATCGGGCGAACGCCACCTTCCGCTCGAGGACCCCGGCGAGCAGGCCGGCCGGGATGGTGATGATCAGGTAGAAGATGCCGACGCCGGCCAGGGCGAGCATCGCCTCGGACGGGTTCGCCAGGGCGATCCGGCGCCCGGAGGCGAGCAGCTCGACGACGGCGAAGCCCGCGGCGACCGAGGTGTTCTTGGTCAGGGCGATCAGCACGTTGATGATCGGCGGGACGACCGAGCGCACGGCCTGCGGCAGCACGACCAGGTTGAGCGTCTGGCCGAACGTAAGGCCGATGGCGCGGGCGGCCTCCGCCTGTCCGATCGGCACGGCGTTGATGCCGGACCGCACGGCCTCGGCCACGAACGCCGAGGTGTAGGCGGACAGCGCGATGACGGCGGTCCAGAAGCCGAGCGGCGGCACGACCCCGAACTGCGGGGCCACGAAGACGAGGAAGAAGAACACCAGCGTGAGCGGGGTGTTGCGGAGCAGCTCCACGTACGTCACGGCGAGGCCGCGCAGGGTCGCCACGGGGGAGACCCGCATGGCGGCGAGCACGGTGCCCCAGACCAGGGCGATCAACCCGGACAGGGCGGTGAGCCTCAGGGTGACGAGGAAGCCGTTCAGGTAGGCCGGCAGGTTGTCGGCGAAGAGGTCCACGCAGGGTCCTTCGGGTTCGAGGGCCGCGCACGACGGCGCGGCAGGGGTGCGGCGCCCGGCCCGCGCGAGGTGCGCGGGCCGGGCGGCACGCGGGTCAGTACCGGTCGACGGCCGGGGGCTCCGGGGTCGGCAGCACGGCGCCGGCGGTGGACTCCCACGCCTCGGTCCAGGTGCCGTCCTCGAAGCTGGCCTCGAGGGTGTCGTTGATCCAGTTCCGGAACTCGGTGTCGTCCAGGGCCAGGCCGATGCCGTACGGCTCGGAGGTGAACGGCTCGCCGCGGACCTCGAACGTCGGGTCGTCGGCCGCGAAGCCCGCGAGGATGACGTTGTCGGTGCTCATGGCGTCCACCTGGCCGCCGCGCAGCGGCTCGAGGCAGTCGGAGTACGCGCCGAACGGCACGACCTCGGTGTCGGGGAAGTTCTCCAGCAGGTTCGCCTCGGGCGTGGAGCCGGAGACGGTGCAGACCTTCTTGCCCGCGAGGTCCTCCTCGCTCTGGATGTCCTCGTTGCTGGCGAGCGTGAGGATCGACTGGCCCGCCTCGTAGTACGGGCCCGCGAACGACACGACCTCCTTGCGCTCGTCGTTGATCGTGTAGGTCGCGATGACGAGGTCGACCTGGCCGGACTCGATGAACGACTCGCGGTTGGCCGAGATGGTCTCGGTCCAGGTGATGCCGTCCTCCGGGATGCCGAGGGCGCCGGCGATGATCTTGCCGATCTCGACGTCGAAGCCCTCGGGGGTGCCGTCGGGCCCGACCAGGCCGAACAGCGGCTGGTCGAACTTCGTGCCGATCGTGATCTCGCCCGCCTCGGCGAGCTCGGCCATCGTCGAGCCCTCGGGGAACGAGGCGGCGTCGACCTCGGAGACCTCGGGCGTCGAGCCCTCGTCGCCGTCGTCCGAGCCGCCGCAGGCGGCGAGCGTGAGGACGGCGGCTGCCGCCAGGGCGATCGGTCCAGCGGTGCGGGTTCTCATGGGAGCTCCTTGCGTCGCGTGTCGGGTGCCCGCCGGGACGTGCCCGGCCGGGTGGGTGCGTGGGTGAGCAGGGCTCAGTGGGTGAGGATCTTCGACAGGAAGTCGCGGGCGCGGTCGGACCGCGGCGCGGTGAAGAAGGTCTCGGGGTCGGCCTCCTCGACGATGGCGCCGCCGTCCATGAAGACCACGCGGTCCGCGGCCCGGCGGGCGAAGCCCATCTCGTGCGTGACCACGACCATGGTCATGCCCTCGGCGGCGAGGGCCGTCATGACGTCCAGCACCTCGTTGATCATCTCGGGGTCGAGCGCGGAGGTGGGCTCGTCGAACAGCATCACCTTGGGCTCCATCGCGAGCGCCCGGGCGATCGCGACGCGCTGCTGCTGACCGCCGGACAGCTGCGCGGGCAGCTTGTCGGCCTGGTTGGCGACGCCCACCCGCTCGAGCAGGGCCATCGCGCGCTCCTTGGCCTCGGCGCCGCCGATCCGCCGGACCTTGCGCAGGCCGAGGGTGACGTTCTGCAGGACGGTGCGGTGCGCGAACAGGTTGAACGACTGGAACACCATGCCGACGTCGGCGCGCAGCTTCGCCAGGGCGCGGCCCTCGGCGGGCAGCGGGACGCCGTCGAGGGTGATGGTGCCGGACTCGATGGTCTCCAGCCGGTTGATGGTCCGGCACAGCGTGGACTTGCCGGAGCCGGACGGGCCGATGACGACGACGACCTCGCCGCGGCGCACGGTCAGGTTGACGTCCTTGAGGACGTGCAGCGCACCGAAGTGCTTGTCGACGTGGTCGAGGACGACGAGGGGCTCGCCCGCGTGCTGGGCGGGGACCGGATCGGGCTGTGCCATCCCTGGAACCTATGAGGCGATTGTTACCCGCGCCACCCCTTCAGGTCACGATGCGGAAACGTCTCGGTCATGTGGGCCCCGGCGGCGGGCAAGCGGACGGGGCGCCGGGCCGGGCCGACGTACCCTTGTCGGCGATGAGCACGACGACCGAGCCCCCCGTCCGCACCGCCCTCGACCTCGACGCGTCGGGCGCGGCGGCACCTGCGCGCACCTACCTGGTGAAGACCCTCGGCTGCCAGATGAACGTGCACGACTCCGAGCACATGGCGGGCATGCTCGAGCAGGCCGGCTACGTCGCCGCGACGCCCGAGGCCGCCGCCGCGGAGGAGGCCGACGTCATCGTCATCAACACGTGCGCGGTCCGGGAGAACGCGGCCGACAAGCTGTACGGCAACCTCGGCCGGCTGGCGGGGACCAAGCGCGCGCGCCCCGGGATGCAGATCGCCGTGGGCGGCTGCCTGGCGCAGAAGGACCGCAGCGGCATCGTCGAGCGCGCGCCGTGGGTGGACGTCGTGTTCGGCACGCACAACCTCGACGTGCTGCCGGTGCTGCTGGAGCGCGCCCGGCACAACGAGGCCGCCGAGGTCGAGATCGAGGAGTCCCTCAAGGTCTTCCCGTCGACGCTGCCCACCCGGCGCGAGTCCGTCTACGCGGGGTGGGTGTCCATCAGCGTCGGCTGCAACAACACCTGCACGTTCTGCATCGTGCCGCACCTGCGGGGCAAGGAGCGCGACCGCCGGCCCGGCGACGTGCTGGCCGAGGTGGCCGCGCTGGTGGACCAGGGCGCGGTCGAGGTCACGCTGCTCGGTCAGAACGTGAACTCGTACGGCGTGGAGTTCGGCGACCGCGGCGCGTTCGCCAAGCTGCTGCGCGCCGCCGGGGCGATCCCCGGGCTGGAGCGGCTGCGGTTCACCTCCCCGCACCCCGCCTCGTTCACGGACGACGTCATCGCCGCGATGGCCGAGACGCCGACCGTGATGCCCAGCCTGCACATGCCGCTGCAGTCGGGCTCGGACCGGGTGCTGCGCGCCATGCGCCGGTCGTACCGGTCGGAGAAGTTCCTCGGCATCCTCGACCGCGTGCGCGCCGCGATGCCGGACGCGGCCATCACGACCGACATCATCGTGGGCTTCCCCGGGGAGACCGAGGAGGACTTCGCCGAGACCCTGCGCGTGGTCGAGGCGTCCCGGTTCTCGTCGGCCTTCACGTTCCAGTACTCCCCGCGCCCGGGCACGCCCGCCGCCGACCTGCCCGACCAGCTGCCCAAGGCGGTCGTCCAGGAGCGGTACGAGCGGCTGCTCGCGCTGCAGGACCGCATCGGCCTCGCGGAGGCGCAGCGCCAGGTGGGCCGCACCGTCGAGGTCCTGGTGGCCGAGGGCGAGGGCCGTAAGGACGGCGCCACGCACCGGCTGTCCGGCCGCGCGGCGGACAACCGCCTGGTGCACCTCGCGCTGCCCGCCGGGCTGCCCGAGGCGGACGCCCCGCGCCCCGGTGACCTGGTCACCGTCGCGGTCACGCACGCGGCACCGCACCACCTGGTGGCGGACTCCGCGGTGCAGGGCGGGCCGTTCGCCGTGCGGCGGACGCGGGCGGGCGACGCGTGGGAGCGCCGGCAGCGGGGCGAGGACGACCACGCGCACGGCGGTGCGGGCGACGCGTGCGGCACGGGAGGGGCGGCGGGCGGTCCGGCGGCCCCGGTGCTGCTCGGCCTGCCGACCATCGGCGTCGGCCCGCGCTGACCCGCGCCGACCTCCGGCCGACCCTGCGACGGGCTCAGACGGAGGGCGGCAGCAGCGAGTCGAACGAGGCGAAGCTCTGCACGCCCGTGCCGAGCCCGCACGAGATCAGCTGGTCCAGCTGCTCGGCGGTGACGCCGTGCTCGAGGTCGGTCGACACCTCGCTGTACACGGCGAGCTGGCCCTCCTCCTCGCGGAGGTAGAGCTTCGGCCAGATCCGCTCGCGGTTCCAGTCGTTCAGGGCGAGCGTGACGGCGCGCCGGCTGTCGACCGGCAGCTGCCGGTGCCACCGCCCGCGGACCTGCAGGATCTCGCGCTGCTCGCCGAGCAGCAGGAACCAGAACCGGGAGTCGTTCCAGACCCCGGTCAGGTCGCCGTCCTCGTCCACCCGGTAGTGGTAGCCGCGCTCGGCGAGCACCGCCGCCACCCGGTCCCGGGTCAGCGGTGTCGGCCGCGCCTGCAGCGGCACCTTGCGCTCGGGGGCGGGTGCCACGGACCGCTCGCCGAGCACGCGCGACAGCCAGCCCGGCGTGCGCGGGGCGGTCACGGGGCCACCGCCGCGGGGTCGGGGTAGAGCTCGTCGATCGCGTCGAAGAACGTGCTCGAGGTCGACAGCCCGCAGAACAGCACCTGGCTGAGCTGGGCGTCGGTCGCGCCGTGCTCGAGGTCCGTGGACACCTCCGCGACGACGTGCACCATGCCGTTGTCCCGCACGCGCACGTAGGCCTTGGGCCAGATCCGCTCGGCGTTCCACTCGGTGCAGGCGTCCAGCACCTCCTCGAGCCGCTCGATGGCGACCTCGCGGTGCCACTGCCCGCGGACCTGCAGGATCTCCTGCCGGTCGCCGAAGAGGAAGAAGTAGAACAGCCGCCCGCGCCACAGGCCGCCGAGGTCGCCGTCGTTGTCCACGAAGTAGTGGAAGTCGTTGCGCTCGAACCACTCGACGACCCGCTCGGACGACAGCGGGGTGGGGCGACCGTCCTCGACGGTCACGCCGGCGGGCTCGGGGAGCGTGCGCGGCCCGCGGCGACCCGGGTTCGGCGGGACGGGACCGGCCTGGTGGCCGCTGGTCGGAGGCGCGGGCCGGTCGGGCCCCCGGCGCGGCCGACGGTTCCGGAACAGACCCATGCCCACACCATACGCGGGGGACCCGGCCGTGCCAGCGCGCCGCGAGATGTTCACCGGAACGGGCACCACCGGTCCCCGGTGGGCGCGGACGATCGGGTTAGGCTCGGTCCGTGCGGGCCTCGACCGGTCCGTCACCTGCACCGACGCCGGTCACGAGCACGAGGACGAGGAACGACATGGGCTTCTTCACCAAGCCGGACGAGACCGCTGCCGCGCCCACGCCGCAGCCGCTGTCCCACCAGCGGCTGATCGACGTGCTGGACGCGCGGCAGATGAACTACGCGGTCGACGACGACGGTGACGTCGGCGGCTACTGGGACGGCCACCTCTTCTACTTCTTCCGGATGGGCGGCCAGCAGGAGTACCTGCAGACCCGCGGCCGCTGGAACCGCCGGGTCGGCGTCGAGGAGTACGCCCGCGTGGTCGACCTGGTGAACACCTGGAACTCCGAGAAGCTGTGGCCCAAGGGCTACGTGCGCGCCGAGGACGGCGTCGTCGGCGTCTACGCGGAGCACACGGTCGACTACGAGCACGGCGTCACCGACGAGCAGCTGGACCTGCACCTCGCCTGCGGCATCACGACGGCGCTGAGCCTGTTCGAGCACCTGGACGAGCAGTTCCCGGCCGAGGCGGCCGCCGCGAAGGCCCAGCTCGAGGGCGAGTGACGCGCCGCCGATGACGGAGCCCGCCGCCCAGGCGTTCCAGGTCGACCTGCACGGCGTCGTCGACCTGCTCGCCCGGCACCTGTACTCCGGCCCCCGCGTCTACGTGCGGGAGCTGCTGCAGAACGGCGTCGACGCGATCACCGCGCGCCGCGCGCTGGACCCGGCGTGCCCGGCGACGGTGCGGCTGCGGCCGCTCGCCGACGGCTCGCTGCTGGTGGTCGACTCCGGCGTCGGGCTGACCCGCGCCGAGGCCGAGGAGCTGCTGGCGACCGTCGGGCGGTCGTCCAAGCGCGACCTCGACCTGGGGCTCGGGCGCGAGGAGTTCCTCGGGCAGTTCGGCATCGGGCTGCTGTCGGCGTTCATGGTGGCCGACCGGATCGAGCTGGTGTCGCGGTCCGCCCGCGACCCCGAGGCGCCGGCGGTGCGCTGGCGCGGGCACGCCGACGGGTCGTACGACCTGGTCGAGCTGCCCGGTGCCGACCTGCCCGCGGGCAGCACCGTCCGGCTGCGCCCGCGGCGCGACATGGAGCACTGGCTCGCGGGGGAGACGGTCGCGGCGCTCGCGGCGGAGTTCGGCTCCCTGCTGGGCGTGGACGTGGCGGTCGAGGTCCCGCTGGCGCCCGGCGCGCCGGGCGACGCCGCCGACCTGCCTGCGGACCTGCCCGCCGACGGCACGCCCCGTCCCGGGCACGCCTGGCGCCGGGTGTCGACGCCGGAGCCCCCGTGGGCCCGGACCTACCCGGACGAGGCGGCACGCGCCCGGGCGCTGGCGCGGTACTGCGAGGAGACCTTCGGGTTCACGCCGCTCGCGCACGTCGACCTGGCGGTGCCGCTGGCGGGCGTCTCCGGCGTGGCGTTCGTGCTGCCGGCCGCGGTGCCGCCGGGCGGCGGCGGCTCGCACCGCGTCTACCTCAAGCGGATGCTGCTCGGCTCCCGGGTCGAGGGCCTGCTGCCCGAGTGGGCGTTCTTCGTCCGCTGCGTGATCGACGCCTCCGGCCTGCGACCGACCGCCTCCCGCGAGCAGCTGTACACGGACGAGGTGCTGCTGGCCACGCAGGAGGCGCTCGCGGGCGCGGTCCGGTCCTGGACGCTGCGCACGCTCGAGTCGTCCACGACGCTCGCCCGGCAGTTCGTGAGCACCCACCACCTCGCGGTGCGCTCGCTCGCGCTGACCGACGACACGATGCTCGACCTCGCGGCCCGGATCCTGCCGTACGAGACGACCGACGGGACCCTCACGCTGGCGGAGGTCGCCGAGCAGCACGGCCGGGTCGTGTACGCGCCGACGCTCGAGGAGTACCGCCGGATCGCGCCGGTGGCTCGCGCCCAGGGCATCGCCGTGGTGAACGCCGGCTACGTGTACGACGCCGACCTGCTCGCCCGGCTCGTCGCGCGCGGCGGGGCGTCGCTGGGCGAGGTGCGCCCGCTCGGGGCAGGGGACATCGCCCAGGTGCTGGCGCCGGTCACGCCGGAGCGCGAGCTGGCCACCCTGGACGCGGTGCGCGCCGGCGGCGAGGTGCTGCGGCCGCTGGACACCGAGCTGGTGCTGCGCACGTTCGAGCCCGCCGAGCTGCCCGCCGTGCTGCTGCACGACCGGGACGGCGACCACCAGCGCGACCTGCAGGCCGCGATGGCCGAGGCCGACGACGTCTGGGGCGACGTGCTCGCCGGGTTCGCCGAGCCCGCCGTGGCCCGGCAGCTGGTGCTGAACGACGCCAGCCCGCTGGTGCGCGAGCTGCTCGCGGCCCCGCCCGGCACGGTGTCGGCCGCGGGGCTGCGGTCGCTGTACGTCTCGGCGCTGCTGCTCTCCGGCGAGCCGCTGCGGGCACGGGACGCCGAGCTGATGACCGGCTCGATGGCCGTGCTGCTGCGCGCGGGCCTGCGCGGAACCGCCGGCACCGACGAGCGTGCCGACGGCGCGATCGACCACGACGACGAGGAGCACGCGTGAGCCGCACGCTGGACGAGGCCAACCGCGAGATCAGCCGGGTGCGGCAGATGCCCTACGGGGCGGCGCGCACCCAGGCCGCCGAGCGGCAGGTCCGGCTGGTCGACGCCGAGGGCCCGGACGCGGCACGGGCGTTCGCGCTCGGCACGCTGGTCGAGGCGTACCAGTGGGGCGGCGAGGTCGACCGCTCGTTCGTGGCGTTCGCCCGGCTGCTGCGGTGGTGGGACGAGCACCCCGAGCACTTCGACGCCCACGACCGGCACGGCCTGTTCTGGTCGTTCAAGTGGATGATCAGCGGTCTCGCGGACTTCCCGACCGTCCCGGCCGAGCAGATCGACCGCACGCTCGCCGACATGGAGCGCCGGTTCGCGCTGGCGGGCAACGGGATGGACGCCGTCGCGTACGAGCGGTTCGCCTGGGCCCGGCAGCGCGGGTTGCCCGAGGCCGAGGCCGCGTACCAGACCTGGATCGCCACGCCGCGCGACGACTACTCCCAGTGCGAGGCGTGCGACCCGGGCGACCGCGCCGCGTGGCTGCTCGCGACCGGTCGGGCCGAGGAGGGCGTGCGGCTGATCGAGCGGACCCTCACCGCGGACCCCTCCTGCGCGTCCGAGCCCGCCGACATGCTGTCGTACCTCGCGGAGGCCTACCTCGACGCCGGTCGCACGCAGGACGCCGCGCGGACGCACCGCCGGGCCGTCGCGGCGCTGGCCGAGGCCGAGTCCGACATGGTCGGCGCCCGCGGCCGCCGCGCGAGGCTGCTGGCCCGCGGGGGGCAGGTGGACCGCGCGCTGCGCGCCGTCGAGGACGACCAGCAGTACCTGACCGGCGGGGACACCCCGTACTCGCGGCTCGCGTTCGCGCGGCTGGTCGGCGCCGCCACGCACGTGCTGCGCAGCGGCGGGCACGGCGACCGGGAGGTGCGCCTCACCGCGGTCCCCGCGACGACGGTCGCCGAGCTCGACGACTGGCTGCGCGCGCAGGCGGACACGCTCGCCGCGCAGTTCGACGCCCGCAACGGGACCACCGCGGAGAGCGAGGCGGTGGCGCGGGCCTGGGCCACCGAGGCGGCCGCGCACCGGCTGGACCTGGACGTGCTCCCACGCGGGCTGGGCGGGGGACCGGTGCCGAGCGTGCCATCGGTGCCGTCGCTCCAGGCCGCCGCGGCGGCTCACGGCGCGGCCCCGGCGAGCGCACCGGGGACCGCCCGCCGCGCCGCGGCCCCGGACCCCGCCGAGCTCGCCGCGGAGGCCGAGCGCCTGTCGTCGGCGGGTGACGCCGAGTCCGCCGCCGGCGTCTACCTGGACGCGGCCGTCGCGTTCGAGGGCGCGGGCTTGCTCACGGAGTCCGGGTACGCCTACGCGGAGGCGGCGCACTGCGCCCAGGTGCTCGGGGACGACGACGGGGCCGCCGCCGGCTACGCCGCCGCCGTGGCGCGGATGCAGGCCGGGGGCGTCGACGCGCCGTCGCTCGCACCGGTGGTCGCCGCGTGGGCGCGCGCCGCCGCGGCGACCGGGGACGCCGGGTCCGTGCTGGCCCAGGCCGACGCGCTGGTCACCCGGCTGGGGGTCGCCGGGGACGCGTCCGACCGGGCACCCGAGCTGGTCGCCCGGGACCAGGCCGCGGCGCGGCGTGCCCTCGCCGACCTGGAGGACGCCGCCGCCCGGCTGCTCGCGACGCTCGGCGGGCCGGAGCGCGCGGCCGCGGCGGCGACCCGCGCGCAGACCGCAGCCGAGGCGTACGCCGGCGTCGGGGCGGTGGCCGACGCGGCGCACGCCTTCTGGCTCGCCGGCCGGCTGCACGACGCCCTCGGGCACGTGGACGAGGCCGTCTGGCACCTCGAGTCGGCCATGGAGGGCTTCGCCGCGGCGCGGCAGCGCGACCCGCACGGCGAGGTGGCGAACGCGCTGGTCGACGTCCTGCGCCGCTCGGGCCAGGAAGCCCGCGCCGACGACCTGGCCCGCTCGCTGACGTCCTGACCCCCGCGCCGACGCCGAGAGGCGGGTGCGCGCCGAGATGGCAGTCCACGCCTGTGGCCCGAGCGCCCGGCACAGGCGAGGACTGCCATCTCGGCGATCGCGCGCAGGATCCGGCCCGGGGCGGGCCGCGTGCGGGACCCGGGGCGCGCGGGCGCTACGGTCAGGTGGTGAGCCTGGCCGTGGTGTTCGTGCCCGACACCGCGCTGCTGGTCCCCGGCGCGGGTGGCCTCGCCGACCCCGCCGCCGGGCTGCGGGCCGCGGCGCTCGCGGCGCTGGGCACCGCCGACGTGGACGGGCGCGTCCTCGTCGTCGCACCGGGTCGGCGCACCCGGGCGCTGAGGCACCCCGTCGGGCTCGGTCTCGGCGCCGCCGGGCTGGACCCCGGCCCCCTGGACGGCCGGGCCGGTCAGCGGCCCGGGGGACCGGGCACCGGTGCCCTCGACGGCCCGCCCGCCCGGCGCGCCGACGTCGCGGCGTCCACCGCCCTCGTCATGCTGCACGCCGCGGGGGTCCGCGCCCCGGTCGACGTGCACGAGGTCGACCGTGCCGACGGCGGCCCGGCGCCGGCGCGACCTTCCCTCGACGACCTCGGCCTGCTGGTCGTCGTCGGGTCCCTCAGCGCGCGGCACGGCCCGGACGCGCCGCTCGCCGACGACCCCCGCGCTCCGGCGGCCGACGCCGCGCTGCTGGCGGCGCTCGGCGACGGGCCCGCGGCGCTCGCGGCCGCGCTCGACCGGCTGGGCCCGGACGCCGCACGGGACCTCGCGATCTCCGGCGCGGGACCGTGGCGCGTGGCGCTGGGGCAGGTCCCGGACGGCGCCGTCGAGGTCACCACCCGGCACGCCGAGGTCCTGGCCGGCGCGCAGCACGCCGTCGTCGCCTGGACCGTCACGCCCGCCACCACGCCCGTCGCCACCCCCGGCGCCATCACCCGCACCGCACCCGAGGAGCCCCGTTGACCGTCGTCGTCGCCGTGGTCGGTCCGACCGCGACCGGCAAGTCCGACCTGGGGCTCGCCCTGGCCGAGCACCTCGACGGGGAGGTGGTGAACGCCGACGCCATGCAGCTGTACCGGGGCCTGGACATCGGCACCGCCAAGCTGACCCCGGCGGAGCGCCGGGGCGTGCCGCACCACCTGCTCGACGTGCTGGACCCGCACGAGGACGCCTCCGTCGCCGACTACCAGCGCGACGCCCGGGCCGCGATCGAGCAGATCGCCGCGCGCGGGCACCGCCCCGTGGCCGTCGGCGGCTCCGGCCTGTACGTCCGGGCGCTGCTGGACCGGATCGAGTTCCCGGGCACCGACCCGCAGGTCCGGGCCGCCCTCGAGGCGCGGGTCGAGGCCGAGGGGGCCCGGGCGCTGCACGCGGAGCTCGCGCGCCTGGACCCGGTCGCCGCCGAGGGCATCGGCCCGCGCAACGCCCGCCGGATCGTCCGCGCGCTGGAGGTGATCGCGCTGACCGGCGCGCCGTACTCCGCGAACCTGCCCGGGCACGACTACGAGGTCCCCGCCGTGCAGATCGGCCTGGACTGCGACCGGGCGGTGCTGGACGAGCGGGTCGAGGCCCGGGTGGACCGGATGTGGGCGGCGGGCCTCGTCGAGGAGGTGCGCGGCCTGGCCGGGCGGGGGATCGGGCGCACCGCGTCCCGCGCCGTCGGCTACGCCGAGGTGCTCGCGGCGCTGCGCGGCGAGCTGACCGAGGACGCGGCCCGCGCGCAGGTGGTCGCGGGCACCCGGCGGCTGGCACGCAAGCAGATGGGCTGGTTCGGGCGGGACCCGCGCGTGCACTGGCTGGACGCGCGCGACCCGGACCTGGTCGGGCGTGCGCTCGACCTGGTCGCCGCCGCGGACGCGGGCACCCTCGCCCCCGCCACGGACGACCCGGCGCCGCGCCGTAGTCTGGGGTCATGACCGCCCCCGCCACCGCGCCGCGCCCGGCGCCCGCCACCGCCGACGCCGCCCGTGCGCTGCGGGTGACCAAGGGCCACGGGACGCAGAACGACTTCGTGCTGCTCGACGGCCGGGACGGCACCGCCCTGGACGCGGACCTGGTGCGCGCGCTGGCCGACCGCCGGGCCGGTGTCGGCGGCGACGGCGTGATCCGGCTCGTCGCGAGCGCCGACCTGCCGGAGGGGGCGGCGGTGCTCGCCGTGGACCCGGCCGCCGAGTGGTTCATGGACTACCGCAACGCGGACGGCTCGATCGCCGAGATGTGCGGCAACGGCGTGCGCGTCGTGGCCGCGTACGCGCAGGCGCTCGGGCTGTGGGACCCCGCCCGGGGCGAGCTCGTGCTCGGCACCCGCGCCGGCGTGCGCCGGGTGCGCGCGGTCGCCGGCCCGGCCGGCGAGGCCTGGTACGCCGTCGACATGGGTCCGTGGCACCTGCCCGGCGGGCCCGAGGCGGCCGCCGCCGGGTTCGACGCGGAGGTCGACGTGGCCGGTCTGGACGTGGTGCGCCCCGCGCTGAGCGTCGACGTGGGCAACCCGCACACGGTGCTGGCGCTGCCCGGGGCCGCCGAGCTCGCCGCCGCCGACCTGACCCGTGCCCCCCGGGTGCAGCCCGTGCCGCCGCACGGCACCAACGTCGAGCTGGTGGTCCCGCTCGGCGAGGAGCGCGCGGCCGACGGCACGGTGCTGGGCCGGGCGCGGATGCGCGTGCACGAGCGCGGCGTGGGGGAGACGCGGTCCTGCGGCACCGGCGCGTGCGCTGCGGCGCTCGCCGTGCGGGCGTGGGCCGGCCCCGAGGCGCCGGACGTCTGGCTGGTCGACGTGCCGGGCGGCACCGTCCGGGTCGCGGTCCTGCCCGACGGGCACGTGGAGCTCGCCGGGCCGGCCGTCCTGCTGGCCGACCTCGACGTCGACCTGGACGCGCTGGGCACGCTCGGCGCACCGGGCGCCTGATCCGGGAACAGCGGGACCCGCCGCGGGCGTTGTGCCCGTCGTGACCCCCGACGCCCCCCTCGACGCCGCCGCGCTGCGCCAGCCGCTGGGCGCGTCGGCGACGTTCGTCCAGTTCTCCTCCGGCTTCTGCGCGCCGTGCCGGGCGACCCGCCGGGTGCTGGAGCGGGTCGTGGCGACCACGGACGGCGTCGCGCACGTCGAGGTCGACGTCGCGCACCGCGCCGACCTGGCGACCCGGTTCGCGATCACCGAGACGCCGACGGTCGTCGTGCTCGACGCGGCGGGCGCACCGGTGGCACGCGCCACCGGCGTGCCGAGCCTGGCCCAGGCCCGCGCGGCCGTGGGCGCGGTCGGCTGAGGCGCCCTCAGGCCCGGACGACCCGCAGCACCCGGAACCCGCGGTCCGTGGCGACCCGGTCGACCTGGGCCGTCCCGGCCAGCTCGGTGGCCAGCCAGCGCAGCAGCGAGTCGGACCCGAGGTTCTTCGCGACCACCAGGTACGCCTCGCCGCCCGGCAGCAGGCGGTGCAGCCACTGCCGGAGCATCGCGTGCAGCGTCTCCTTGCCCACGCGGATCGGCGGGTTCGACCAGATCGCGGCGAACCGCACGTCGTCGGGCACGTCCTCCGGGCGCACCGCGCGCAGGTGCCCGAGCCCCAGGCGCGCGGCGTTGCGCCGGGTCAGGTCGAGGGCGCGCTCGTTGACGTCGACCGCCCACACCGGCGCGTGCGGGGCGAGCAGACCCAGGCTGAGGGCGACCGGGCCCCAGCCGCAGCCGAGGTCGAGCAGCGGCCCGTCCGGCGGCGGCTGCGGGACGTGCCGGAGCAGCACCTCGGTGCCGCCGTCCAGGTGGTCGGGGGAGAACACGCCGCCGGCGGTCTCGACCTCGACGTCCTGGCCGGCCAGGTGCACGGCGCGCGTGCGGCGCTCGTCGGGGGAGGCGGGCTCCGCGGTGAAGTAGTGCTCGGTGCCGGTCACGCCCGCGACCCTACCGGGGCGTCCGCCGGTGGCGAATTGCCTCGCGCCCGGCCTCGCGGCGCGCGACACTGGGACCCGGACGGCACCGACGCCCGCCCGGAGATCGACCCGAGAAGGAACCTCTTGAACGAGCCCCAGGACCCCACGACGCGCGAGCAGGACGCCCCCGAGGAGACCGAGGTGGACGCGCAGCAGGCCGCGCGGCACGCCCAGCGGGTCGCCGACGACGTCGTGGCACGCGTGCTCGCGCGGGCGGGCACGGCGGTGCACGACGGCGACACCGTCCACACGTCGTACGACGGCGATCAGCTGGACCTCGAGGAGCGCACCTCGCTGCGTCGCGTGGCCGGGCTGTCGACCGAGCTGCAGGACGTCACCGAGGTCGAGTACCGGCAGCTGCGCCTGGAGCGCGTCGTGCTGGTCGGCCTCTGGGGCCCGCTCGGCACCACCCAGCAGACGGCCGAGATCTCGCTGCGCGAGCTCGCGGCGCTGGCGGAGACCGCGGGCTCCGAGGTGCTGGACGGCCTGCTGCAGCGCCGGCAGAACCCGGACCCCGGCACGTACCTCGGCTCCGGCAAGGCCGCGGAGCTGGCGGGCCTCGTCGCGGCGGTCGGCGCCGACACCGTGATCGTCGACGGCGAGCTCGCCCCGTCCCAGCGCCGTGCGCTGGAGGACGTGGTGCGGGTCAAGGTCGTCGACCGCACGGCGCTGATCCTCGACATCTTCGCCCAGCACGCCAAGTCCCGTGAGGGCAAGGCCCAGGTCGAGCTGGCGCAGCTGGAGTACCTGCTGCCGCGCCTGCGCGGCTGGGGCGAGTCGATGTCCCGGCAGGCCGGTGGCCAGGTCGGCGGCGCCGGTGCGGGCATGGGCTCGCGCGGACCCGGTGAGACCAAGATCGAGCTGGACCGCCGGCGCATCCGCGACCGGATGGCCAAGCTGCGCCGGGAGATCGCCGCGATGGAGCCCGCGCGGTTGACCAAGCGCGCGTCCCGGAAGAAGAACGCGATCCCGTCGGTCGCGATCGCCGGGTACACCAACGCGGGCAAGTCCTCGCTGCTCAACCGGCTCACCGACGCGGGCGTCCTGGTGGAGAACGCGCTGTTCGCCACGCTGGACCCGACCGTCCGGCGCGCGCAGGCCGCGGACGGCCGCGTGTACACGCTGGCCGACACGGTGGGCTTCGTCCGGAACCTGCCGCACCAGCTGGTCGAGGCGTTCCGCTCGACGCTGGAGGAGGTCGCGGACGCGGACCTTGTGCTGCACGTGGTCGACGCCTCGCACCCGGACCCCGAGGGCCAGATCGCGGCGGTGCGGCACGTGTTCGCGGACATCCCCGGCGCCATGGACGTGCCCGAGATCATCATCCTCAACAAGGCCGACCTGGCGGAGCCGGAGGCGCTCGCGCGGCTGCGGTCCCGCGAGCACGGTGCGGTGGTGGTCTCGGCGCACACCGGCGAGGGCATCGAGCAGCTGCAGGCCGTCATCGCGGACCAGCTGCCCCGCCCGGGGGTGAGCGTCGACGTCGTGATCCCGTACGACCGCGGCGACCTGGTGCACCGGGTGCACGAGTCGGGCGAGATCGACCTCGAGGAGCACACGCCGCAGGGCACCGCGCTGCGCGGCCGCGTGGACGAGGGCCTCGCCACGGAGCTCGCGGCGGCGGCCGTCGAGGTGCGCTAGGGGTCGCCGGACCCGACTACCCTGTCCGGGTGCCCGATCCCGCTCCCGACGTCGACCACCTGCTCGACGTGGCGGTCGCGGCGCTCGGCGGGTCGCCCCGCGAGGGGCAGCGCCGGATGGCCCGCGAGGTCGCCGAGGCGATCGAGAAGGGCGAGCACCTCATGGTGCAGGCCGGCACCGGTACCGGGAAGTCGCTCGGCTACCTGGTGCCGTCGGTCCGGCACGCCGTCCTGAAGGACGAGCGCGTGGTCGTCTCGACCGCCACGCTCGCCCTGCAGCGGCAGGTGATGACCCGGGACCTGCCGCTGGTCGCCGACGCGCTCGCCCCCGAGCTGCCGCGCGCCCCGCGGGTCGCGCTGCTCAAGGGCTGGCACAACTACGTCTGCGTGCACAAGACGTCGGGCGGCTACCCGCCGGACGACCAGGGGATGCTGTTCGACCTCGGGGACCGCGGGGCGGCCGAGCACCCGTCGCCGACCGAGCCCGCCGGGGGCGCCGAGGGCGCCGACGGCGCCGTCCCCGAGAAGGAGGCGCTCGGCGCCCAGGTGGTCCGGCTGCGCGAGTGGGCGGACAGCACGGACACGGGCGACCGGGACGACCTGGTGCCGGGAGTCGGCGACCGCGCCTGGCGGCAGGTGTCGGTCACCTCGCTGGAGTGCCTCGGGCAGAAGTGCCCGCTGCTGGAGGAGTGCTTCCCCGAGCGCGCGAAGGCCGCCGCCCGGTCCGCCGACGTCGTGGTCACCAACCACGCGATGCTCGGCATCGCCGCGTCCGGGTCGACGCACGTGCTGCCCGAGCACGACGTGCTGGTGGTCGACGAGGCGCACGAGCTCGCCGACCGCGTCACCGCGCAGTCGACGGCCGAGCTGTCGGTCGGCTCCGTCGAGCACGCCGGCCGGATGGCCCGCCGGCACGGCGGCATCACCACCACCGAGCTCGACGGCGCGGCGGCCGCGCTCGGTGCCGCCCTGATCCACCTGCCCGAGGGCCGGTTCACCCACGGGCTGCCCGACGGCACCCGCCAGGCCGTCGCGATGGTGCGGGACGCCGCCCGCGGGCTGCTGTCGGACCTGCGTCCGGAGAAGCCCGCGGCGGGCGAGGCCGCGCCGGCGGACTCCGGCCTGAAGATCGCCAGCTCCGCCGTCCTCGCGCTGTTCGAGGTCGCCGAGCGGATGGCCGCCGGGCCCGACGAGCAGCGGTACACGGTGCTGTGGTGCTCCCGCGGCGAGCGGGACGGCGCCACCCGGCTGTACGCGGCGCCCCTGGCCGTGAACGGCCTGATCCGCACGAACCTGCTGACCGGACGGGCGTCCGTGCTCACCTCGGCCACCCTGAGCCTGGGCGGCGAGTTCCGGGCGATGGCGCGCAGCATCGGTCTGGAGGGGGCGGCGGAGGCGGCCGCGGCGACGGCGTCGGCGGCCACCGTGGCGGTCGCGGCGCCCGGCGGCAGCGAGGGCACGTCCGACGCGCTCGACGTGCCGGTGCCGGCCCCGTCCTCGGGGACCGCCACGACGACCCTGCCCTGGCACGGGGTGGACGTCGGCAGCCCGTTCGACTACCCCCGGCAGGGGATCCTGTACATCGCGCGGCGTCTGCCGCCGCCCGGCCGCGAGCCCGCCACCGACGCCCAGCTGGACGAGATCGAGGCGCTCGTGACCGCGGCGGGCGGGCGCACGCTCGGGCTGTTCTCCTCCCGGCGCGCGGCGGTGGCCGTGGCGGAGGCGATGCGCGAGCGGCTGGACGTCCCGGTGCTGGTGCAGGGCGAGGACCAGCTGCCGACCCTCGTGCGGCAGTTCGCCGAGGACGAGGCGACCTGCCTGTTCGGCACGCTGTCGCTGTGGCAGGGGGTCGACGTCCCGGGCCGGGCCAACCAGCTGGTCATCATCGACCGGATCCCGTTCCCGCGCCCGGACGACCCGGTCAAGTCGGCCCGCTCGGAGGCGGTCGCGGCCTCGGGCGGCAACGGGTTCATGTCGGTCGCCGCCACGCACGCCGCGCTGCTGCTGGCCCAGGGCGCGGGCCGGCTGATCCGCTCGACGTCGGACCGCGGCGTGGTCGCGGTGCTGGACCCGCGGCTGTCCACCGCCCGGTACGGCGAGTACCTGGCCCGGTCGCTGCCGGCGTTCTGGCGCACCACCGACCGGGAGGTCGCGCTCGGCGCCCTGCGGCGGCTCGCGGAGACCCCGTCGGCCTGACGCGCTAGCCTCGTGACCAGCGCGCCGACCGGGGCGCGGGCAACGAAGGGGACCGCTGTGAGCGAGCAGGTAGACGACGTCGAGGGCGACGAGCTCGGACTGACCGGCACCGCGGTGGCGCCCCGGCGCACCACCAAGCTGGCCGTGGTCGGCGCGGGCGCCGTCGGGTCCACGATGGCCTACGCGGCGCTCATGCGGGGCGCCGCGCGGAGCGTCGTCCTGTACGACATCAACAAGGCCAAGGTGGAGGCCGAGGCGCTCGACCTGGGGCACGGCATCCAGTTCATGCCGATGGCCGAGGTGATCGGCTCGGACGACATCGCCGCCTGCGCCGACGCCGACGTCGTCATGGTCACGGCGGGCGCCAAGCAGAAGCCGGGGCAGACCCGGATCGACCTGGCCGAGGCGACCATCTCGCTGGTCAAGAAGATCCTGCCGTCGCTCGTCGAGGTCGCCCCGAACGCCGTCTACGTGATGGTGACCAACCCGGTGGACATCGTCACCTACGCGGCGCTGAAGGTCTCCGGCCTGCCTCCCACGCAGCTGTTCGGGTCCGGCACGGTGCTGGACTCCTCGCGGCTGCGCTACCTGATCGCGCAGTACACCGGCGTCGCGGTGCAGAACGTGCACGCGTACATCGCGGGCGAGCACGGCGACACCGAGCTGCCCCTGTGGTCGTCCGCGACCATCGGCGGCGTCCCGCTGCTGGACTGGAACGCCATCGAGGGGCACGTGCCGCTGACCCACGAGGTGCGCGAGTCGATCGCCCGCGAGGTCGTCGAGTCGGCCTACCGGATCATCGCCGGCAAGGGCGCCACCAACTACGCCGTGGCGCTGGCGGGCTCCCGGATCATCGAGGCGATCGTCAAGGACGAGCGCCGCATCCTCCCCGTGTCCTCGCTGCTGGAGGGCTACCACGGCATCAGCGACGTCTGCCTGTCCGTGCCGTCGGTGGTCGGGCGCTCGGGCGTCGGCGAGCGGCTGCAGGTGCCGCTGTCCACGGACGAGCTGGCCGGGCTGCGGCGCTCGGGCGAGCAGCTGCGCGCGGTCGCCCGCCGGTTCGGCCTCTGACGTCCGTCAGGTCGCGTCGGCCGGCTCGCCGCGTCGTGCGCGGGCCGGCCGGACGTGCGGCTGCCCCGGCCCGGCCAGGGCCGCGGCGGCCCGCTGCAGCGCCTCGAGCGCGGCGGCGACCGCCGGGATCCGGGTGGCGCCCGGCGCGGTGACCGCCTCGACCACGCGGGCGGTCCCGGGCCGCGCCGGGTGCACGGTCACGCCCGGGTGCGGCAGCGCGGCGAGCGCCAGGCCCGGCAGAGTCGCGACGCCGAGCCCCGCGCGGACCAGGCTGAGCACGGCGGGGTAGTCGTCGGTGGCGAAGTCCACCCGCGGGGCGAACCCGGCCCGGGCGCAGGTGCCGACCAGCTGCGCCCGGCACTGCGGGCAGCCGGCGATCCACGGCCGGTCGGCCAGGTGAGCGAGCTCCACCGGCGATCCCGGCTCGCGGCCGTCCGCGGCCGGCAGGACGACCAGCACCTCGTCGCGCAGCAGCGGCACCCGGTGCAGCGGCGCCCGGTGGTCCGGGCGGTCGAGCCCGGCGGGGGCCCCGGCCTCGCGGAACGTCAGCGCGAGGTCGACCCGCCCCGCGGCCAGCTCGGCCAGGGCCTCCGGCGGCTCCGCCTCGGCGAACGTCGCCCCCAGGCCGGGGTGCTCCTCGCGCAGCGCGGCCAGCGCGGCGGGCAGCAGCGTCGCGGCGGCGGAGGGGAAGGCGGCGACCCGGACCCGGCCCGCCCGCAGGCTGGCCACGGCCGCGACCTCCTCCAGCGTCGCGTCCAGCGCCTGCTGCACCGCCGCCGCGTTCCGTGCCAGAACCAGCCCGGCATCCGTCAGGCGCACGCCGCGCCCCGCACGCAGCACGACCGGTGTGCCGATCGTCCGCTCGACCGCGCGCAGCTGCTGGCTCGCCGCGGGCTGGGTGAGGCCCAGCGCCCGGGCCGCGGCGGTGACGCTGCCCGTCTCGTGCACGGTGCGGACCAGGCGGAGCGCGGCGGCGTCGAGCGTGCGGGGCATGCCCGAACGATAAGCCCCGTGCATGCGTCGGGAACGGACTGGCCGTTGCACGCATGGGCCGCGGGCGACGACCGTAGGGGCATGCGCTCCCTCGACGACCTCCGCCGCGAGTTCGACCCCGCACCCGGGTACCTGAACGCCGCCACCGCCGGGGTCGCCCCGCGGCGCACGGTGCAGGCGCTGCGGGCGGACCTGGACCGGTGGGGCGGTGGCGGCATCGACGTGCCCCGCTACGAGGCCGCGGTCGCGGCGGCGCGCAGCCGGTTCGCCGCGCTCGTCGGTGTGACGGCGGACCGGGTCGCCATCGGGTCCCAGGTGTCGGCCATGGCGTCGGTCGTCGCGGCCTCGCTCCCGGACGGCGCCCGGGTGGTCTGCGTGGCCGGCGACTTCAGCTCGGTGGTGTTCCCGTTCCTCGCGCAGGGGCCCCGGCTGGAGGTCCGGCACGTCCCCGCCGACCGCCTGGCCGCGGAGGTGCTGGCGGGCGCCGACCTGGTCGCCTACTCCCTGGTGCAGTCGGCCACGGGCGCGGTGCTGGACGACGACGCGGTCCTGGCCGCGGCCCGGGCGGTCGGGGCCCGCACGCTGTGCGACCTCACCCAGGCGGCGGGCTGGCTCCGGGTGGACGCCGGCCGGTACGACGTCAGCGTCACCGCGGCGTACAAGTGGTTGTGCGCGCCGCGCGGCACGGGGTTCCTGACCGTCCGCGAGCAGGTCCAGGAGGCCCTGCTGCCGACCCAGGCCGGCTGGTACGCCGGCGACGACCCCTGGGCGTCGTGCTACGGGCCGCAGATGCGACTGGCGGGCGACGCGCGGCGGTTCGACGTCTCGCCCGCCTGGCAGGCCTGGCTCGGGGCGGCCGAGTCGCTGGCCGCCTTCGACGGGGTCGACCCCGACGCGGTGCAGGCGCACGCCGTCGGGCTGGCGGACGCGTTCCGCGCCGGGCTCGGCCTCGCGCCGGGCGGCAGCGCGATCGTCACCCTGCCCGACCCGGACGGCGCCCTGCGGGCGGACCTGGAGCGCGCCGGCTGCCGCGTCGCCGGGCGGGCCGGCCGGGTGCGGCTGGCGTTCCACGCCTGGAACGACGCCGCCGACGTCGACGGCGCCCTGGCCGCGCTGGCCGCGCTGGCCGCACGGACGGTGCCCGCGCCCGGGACCTGACCGGGCCCCGGGACGTGCCCCGGGGCGCGGCGCGCGGCGCGCCCCGGCCGCGGGTCAGAGGCTGCGGAGCACGGAGACGACGCGGCCGAGCACCTCGGCGTGGTCGCCGTCGATCGGGGAGTACGCGGCGTTCTGCGGCAGCAGCCACACGTGCCCGTCCGCGCGCTTGAGCGTCTTCACGGTGGCCTCGCCGTCCAGCATCGCGGCGACGATCTCGCCGTTCTCGGCGACGGGCTGGCGGCGGACGACCACCCAGTCCCCGTCGCAGATCGCGGCCTCGATCATCGAGTCCCCGACCACCTTGAGCAGGAAGAGCTCACCGGCGCCGACCAGCTGGCGGGGGAGCGGGAACACGTCCTCGACCAGCTGCTCGGCGAGGATCGGCCCGCCGGCGGCGATGCGGCCGACCACGGGCACGTAGGCCGCCTCGGGCGCGCCGTCGCGCGCCGCGGAGTCCTCGTCGCCGATGCCGAGCGCGCCGGGCAGCGTGGCGACCCCGCGGGAGTCGTCGGGCTGGACGACCTCGATCGCGCGCGGCCGGTTGGGGTCGCGGCGCAGGAAGCCCTTGCGCTCCAGCGCGGTGAGCTGGTGCTTGACGCTGGACGGGCTGGTGAGGCCGACCGCGTCGCCGATCTCGCGCATGCTCGGCGGGTAGCCGCGCGACTCGACGGAGGCGCGCACCGTCTCGAGCACGAGCCGCTGGCGCGGCGTGAGGCCGTCGCCGTCCCCGAGGTCGACCACGGAGGCGCCCGTGGCCGCCGGGCCGGCTCCCGCCGTCGTGCCCGCCGCGGCGCCCGTTCCGTCGCTGGTCATGTCCGCTCCCGTCCGTCCGCCCTGGTCAGAGCGCCCACGCGTCCGTCGCGGGCGACCTGTCGGGCGGGCGTGTCAGTGCCTCGTGGTGCGCTGTACCCGACGTCGACGAGCGTAGGGCGCGGGGCCGGTGGTTTCAAACACCTGTTCGATCGTGTCTCGACATCGGCGGCGAGTCGTGGCAGCATCGTACAGACGTTCGAACGAACACACGTTCGACCGGGCCGCAGGGCGGCCCAGGAGGGAAGTGGTGGAGATGAGCGCGGTCGCAGCACACCCGGGGATCACCTCGGGGACCCGTGCAGGCTCCTTCCGTCCGGCGCGCCCGCAGGCGCCCGTCCGGCGCGACGGGGATGCGCGCCGGGCGGGGTCGGCGCCGCAGGGTCGGCTCCACCTGACCCGACGGGGCCGCGTCGTCGTGGTGCTCCTCGGCCTGGCGGTCGTGCTCGGCGGTGCCGTCGGCGGCCGCGCGGTCGCCGACGGTCCCGAGCGGGCGACCGAGGTGACGACCCACGCGGTGATGGCGGGCGAGACGCTGTGGCAGATCGCGTCGACGGTCGCCGCGCCCGGCGAGGACGTGCGGGACGTCGTCCGCTCGCTGCAGGACCTCAACGGGCTGGCCGACGGCTCGCTCCAGGCCGGCCAGGTGCTGGTGATCCCGGCGGACTGACCGCGGACTCCGCCCCGGACGGCCGCCCCGGTGGCACCACGGAGGTGCTGGTGAGGGCCACGGCGCCGGCTCACCGGATTACGACACTCGCTGCTTGCGTAATTGCGACGGCCGCCTCTAGTGTGGTGCCACCTCGAACGGCTGGCTGGGGGGCTCGCCACGAGGGACGCATCGTCGTCGTGGCTCTCGGGCCCGGCACGGAGGCGTGCAGCAACCGTCCGCGCGAGGCGAGTCGTCGCGGACGAGACGGGACGGGGGCGTCCCCACGAGGGTGGCCGCACCAGCGGCCACCCTCGTCGTCTGCCCGGCCTCGGTCGTGGCGCCGAGCCGTGTTGCGTCGTGGCGCGCGGGGGCCCTACCGTGTCCCGGTCGTCCGGACGGGCGCGGCGCAGCTGCCGTCGGCCCGCCGCGGCGACGACCCCCTTGGAGGAGGCGCCCCATGCACTGCCCGTTCTGCCGCCACGCCGACTCCCGCGTCGTCGACTCGCGCACCTCGGACGACGGTCTGTCCATCCGCCGGCGCCGGCAGTGCCCGCAGTGCAACCGCCGCTTCACCACGATCGAGACCGCCAGCCTGTCGGTCGTGAAGCGGTCCGGGGCGACCGAGCCGTTCAGCCGGGAGAAGATCGTCAACGGCGTCCGCAAGGCCTGCCAGGGCCGCCCGGTGAGCGACGACGACCTCGCCGTGCTGGCGCAGCGCGTCGAGGAGACGCTGCGCGCGAGCGGCAGCGCCGAGCTCGACGCCTACGAGATCGGGCTCGCGATCCTCGGCCCGCTGCGAGACCTGGACGAGGTCGCCTACCTGCGGTTCGCCAGCGTGTACCAGGCGTTCGACTCGCTGGACGACTTCGAGGCCGCCATCACCGTGCTCCGCGCGGAGAACGAGGTGGCCGACGCCGCCCGGCGCGCCGGCACGGACGCGGCCCCCGAGCCCGACGACGAGGACGGCGCGGGACCCGTCGCCTCCTGACGCCGCTGCGCGGGTCGCCCCACCGGTGCGGTCGGCGCGTACTACGGTCGAGTGCGTGATCCCAGCTGACCTCTCGCTCCTGCACGCACCCGGCACCCCCGCGCTCGCCCCCGACGGCTCGTTCGCCGTCGTGGCGCGTACCGCGCCCGACCTGGACTCCGACGAGTACACCGGCCAGCTCTGGCGGGTCGCGACCGACGCGTCCGCCCCGCCGGTCCGCCTCACGCGCGGCCACCGGGACTCCGACCCGCAGGTCTCGCCCGACGGGCGCTGGGTCGCGTTCCTGCGCGCGGAGCCGAAGGGCCGGCCGCAGCTGCACCTGGTCGAGGCCGCGGGCGGTGAGCCGGTGCGCCTGACCGACGCCCCGCTGGGCGTCCAGACCGCGCGGTTCTCGCCCGACGGCACCGTCCTGGCGTACCTCGCGCGCGTCCCCGACGAGGGCCGGTACACGGCGGATGGCGAGCCGGGGGCCGAGCGGCCGCGGCACATCACCGAGCTGCCCTACCGGCACGACGGCGTGGGCTTCACCCGGGACAAGCGGCGTCAGCTGTTCGTCGTCGACGTGCCGGCGGACCCGGCCGAGCGCGCCGTCGCCGCGGACGAGGACGTCGCGGCCGGGTCCCGTCAGGTCACCGCCGGCGACACCGACGTGGAGCAGGTCGCCTGGCTGCCCGGGGGCCGGTTCGTCGCCGCCGTGGCCGCCCGGCACGCCGCCAAGGACGCGGACCTGCGCAGCGACGCGGTCGTCGTGGACACGGCTCCCGACGCCGACCACGCGCTGCGCCCGCTGACGGACGCGGACGCCGGCAGCACGCTGGCCGTCGCCGCGGTGCTGCCGAGCCCCGACGGCACCGCGCTCTGGCTGCTGGCGCAGGACATGGGGCCGACCGGTCGCGACTTCGTCGCCCGGCAGACCGGCCTGTACCGGCTGCCGCTCACCACCGGCGACGGCGTGCCCGCGGCCGCCGGTGCGCCCACCCGGCTGACCGACGAGGAGGCCGTCGACCTCGACCCCGGCACCTTCGCGGTCACCGCGGACGGCGTCCTCGCCGGCGTGCTGCACCGCGGCACCGTCGTGCTGCGGGAGCACCGCGCCGACGGCTCCACCCGGGACCTCGTGGCCGGGACCGTCGCCGTGCACGGCGTCGCCGCCGCGGCCGCCGCCCCGGTCGCCGCGGTCACGGTCGCCGGACCGCTGACCTCGGGCGACCTGCACGCGGTCGACCTCGCCACGGGGGAGACCCGGGCGCTCACCGACTGGTCCGCCGCGCTGCGTGCCACGGGCCGGGTCCGCGAGCCGCGCGAGCTGACCGCGACGGCCCCGGACGGCTACCCGGTGCACGGCTGGGTCGTCACGCCGGACCCGGAGCGGTTCGCCGGACCGCACCCGACGATCCTGATGATCCACGGCGGCCCGTACGCGCAGTACACGGTCGCCCTGTTCGACGAGGTGCAGACCCTCGCCGAGGCGGGCTACGCGGTCGTGTACGGCAACCCGCGCGGCTCGGCCGGCTACGGCTCGGCGCACGGCTCGGCCATCCGGCACGGGTTCGGCACGGTGGACACCGACGACGTCCTGGCGCTGCTGGACGCCGCGCTGGAGGACCCGGCCCTGGACGGCGACCGCGTCGGCGTCATGGGCGGTTCGTACGGCGGCTACCTGACCGCGTGGCTGACCACCCGGACCGACCGGTTCGTCGGGGCGATCGTCGAGCGCGGGTTCCTCGACCCGGTCAGCTTCGTCGGGTCCAGCGACATCGGGTGGTTCTTCGGCCTGGAGTACCTGGGCGACGGCGACGACGAGGCATCCCGTGCCGCGGTGGCCGCGCAGTCGCCGATGGCGCACGTCGCGCAGGTGACGACCCCGACCCTGGTGATCCACTCCGAGCAGGACTGGCGCTGCCCCGTCGAGCAGGGCCAGCGCTGGTTCGTGGAGCTCAAGCGCCGCGGCGTGCCCGCCGAGCTGCTGCTGTTCCCGGGCGAGGGGCACGAGCTGACCCGCTCGGGCCGCCCGCAGCACCGCCTGGTCCGGTTCGAGCACGTGCTCGACTGGTGGAGCCGGACGCTCCCCGTCGCCTGAGCCGCACGACGAAGGCCCGCACCGGTCGGTGCGGGCCTTCGTCGTGCGTGCGCGAGACCGGTCGGGTCAGGCGGTACCGCCCGCGAGCAGGTCGTCCCGGACCACGCGCCGCAGGACCTTCCCGATCTGCGACCGCGGGAGCTCCGTGAGGATGACCAGCTCGCGCGGCACGGCGTAGCGCGCGAGGCGGGCGTCGCACCACTCGCGGACCGCGGTGAGGTCGACGTGCGCGCCGAGCTCGGTGACGATCGCGGCGACGACCTTCTCGCCGAGGTCGCCGCCGGGCAGGCCGACCACGGCGACGTCGCGGACGCCCGGCATGCTGCGGAGCTTGTCCTCGACCTGCGACGGGTACACCTTGAACCCGCCGGTCACGATCATCTCCTTGATCCGGTCCACCAGGACGACGAAGCCGTCCTCGTCGAGCCGGACCACGTCGCCGGTGCGCAGCCAGCCGTCCTCGAGCAGCTGGTCGGCGGTCTCCTCGGGGCGGCCCCAGTAGCCGGAGAACACCTGCGGGCCGCGGATCAGCAGCTCGCCCTGCTCGCCCGGCGCGACCTCGCGGGTGGGGTCGTTCTGGTCGACCACGCGGATGTCGGTGCTGGGGAACGGCAGGCCGAGCGCGCCGGGCCGGCGGGCGGGGGACAGCGGGCTGCCGAGCGCGACGGGGGAGGTCTCGGTCATGCCGTAGCCCTCGACGACGAGCCCCCCGGTCGCCCGCTCCCAGCGCGCCGCGGTCTCGGGCGACAGCGACATCGCGCCGGAGATGGCGTAGCGGAACGACGTGAGGTCGGCGCCCTTGCTCTGCTCGGCGGCGGCCGCGAGCCGGTCGAGCATCGGGGGGACCGCCGGCAGGAACGTGCCGGGGCGGCGGCGCTGCGCCGCGAGCACCGACTCCGGGTCGAACTTGGGGAACGCGACGAGCGTCGCGCCGACCCGGGTCGCGTAGGTCAGGCACAGCGTGAGCCCGAACGCGTGGAAGAACGGCAGGACGCCGTAGATCGTCTCGGTACCGGGCTCCGCCTGGGTCCAGGCCTGGCCCTGCACCGCGTTGGCCACCAGGTTCCGGTGCGTGAGCACGGCGGCCTTCGGCGTGCCGGTGGTGCCGCCGGTGTACTGCAGCAGCGCGACGTCCTGCGCTCCCGGGCGGGGGTGGTCCGCGGCCAGCGGCGCGGCGTCCGCGACCAGGCGGTGCCAGACGGGCGTGCCGGCCGGCGGGGTGCTGCGCAGCGCGGCGCGGGTGCGGCGGGCCGCGGGCAGCGGCAGCCGCAGCGCGAGCTGCTTGACCCGCGGCAGGTCGGCGGACACGTCGACCGCGACGACGGTGCGCACGGCGGTGGCGGGCTGCGCCTCCAGGGCCGCGGGCACCGCCTTCTCCCAGATCAGGGCGACGGTCGCGCCCGAGTCGGCGAGCTGGTGCTCGAGCTCGGCCGCGGTGTACGTCGGGTTGTGCTCGACGACCACGGCGCCCAGGCGCAGGGCCGCGTAGAACGCGACCACGTGCGACGTGCAGTTGGGCAGCGCGATGGCCACGCGGTCGCCGGCACCCACGCCGAGGTCGCGGAGCACCGTCGCCCCGCGGGCGACGGCGTGGGCCAGGTCGGCGTACGTGGTGGCCGCGCCCATGAAGTCGACGGCGACCCGCTCGGGCCAGGTCGCCGCGGCGCGGTCGAGCGCAGCCAGCAGGGACTCGTCGGGCACCGTCACCTCGGCGGGGACACCGGGGGCGTAGGAGTCGTGCCAGGGTCGCGTGAATGCAGTCACGAGGTCACCGTAACCTACGCAGCCGTAACTTACGTGTGCGTAGCCTGAGGCAACCGCGCACCGGGTACCGCGCCGACGCAGGTCCTCACAGATCGGACGAGCGGGACGCCCACAGGTTGATGCCCGCGTCGACCGCGTGCAACTCGATCTCCGCGAGCTCGGCGTCGGTGAGCGCCGGCCCGTGCACGGCCGCGAGGTTCTCCGTCAGCTGCTCGGGGGTGCGGGCGCCGAGTGCGACCGAGGTCACGCGCGGGTCGCGGAGCACCCAGGCGATCGCCAGCTGCGCGAGCGACTGCCCGCGTGCCTCGGCGACCGCGGCGAGCGCGCGCACGCGGGCCAGGTTGTCGTCGCTCAGGTACTCCGGCCGCAGCGGCCCGCCCCGCGCGGCGCGCGAGTCCGCGGGCACGCCGTCCAGGTACTTCCGGGTGAGCATCCCCTGGGCCAGCGGGGAGAACGCGACCACCCCGAGTCCCGCCCCGGCCGCCACGTCGAGCAGGCTCGCGCCGCCCGCCTCGGGGTCCGGGCGCTCGACCCAGCGGTTGAGCATCGAGTACGACGGCTGGTGCAGGGCCAGCGGCAGCCCGATCCGCCCCGCGACCGCCAGGGCCTCCTGCGTGCGCCGGGCGGAGTACGACGAGATCCCGGCGTACCGGGCACGACCGGAGTCCACGGCCGTCTTGAGCGCACCGATGGTCTCCTCGAGCGGCGTGCTCGGGTCGAACCGGTGGCTGTAGAACACGTCGACGTGGTCGGTGCCGAGCCGGCGCAGCGACTGGTCGAGCGACGCCAGCAGGTACTTGCGGGAGCCGAACTCGCCGTACGGACCGGGCCACTGGCGGTACCCGGCCTTCGTGGCGATGAGCAGCTCGTCGCGGTGCGACCGCAGGTCGGACGCGAGCAGCCGCCCGACGCCCGCCTCGGCGGCTCCGGGCGGCGGCCCGTAGTTGTTGGCCAGGTCCAGGTGCACGACGCCGAGGTCGACGGCGTGCAGCACCAGGGCGCGCTGGTCGGCGAACGGCGTGGCGTCGCCGAAGTTCTGCCAGAGCCCGAGCGTCACCGCGGGCAGGTCGAGCCCCGTGCGGCCGGCGCGGCGCAGGGGGAGACGGGCGTGGCGGTCGGGGTCGGCGTGCTGCACGACCCCGACCGTAGCCGCCGCCCGCGGCGTCAGTCGACGACGCGCAGGCGGATCGTCTCCGGGCGGGCGCGCAGGGCCTCGACGACCGCGCTCTCGACGGCGACGGCGTCCGTGACCACGTAGCCGACCTCGCCGCGGGTCGCGAGCAGCTGGCCCTCGATGTTCGCGCCGTGCTCCGCGAGCGTCTGGTTGACCGCCGCCAGCACGCCCGGCACGTTGCGGTGCAGGTAGGTGAGGCGGTGCACGCCGGGGCGGTGCTCGAGCGTGAGGTTCGGCAGGTTGACGCTGAGCATGGTGGTGCCCGTGGTCATGAAGTCCCGGAGCTTGTTCGACACGAACTGGCCGATCGCCTCCTGCGCCTCCTCGGTGGACCCGCCGGTGTGCGGGGTGAGGATCACGTTCGGCAGGCCGCGCAGCTCCGACTCGAACGGGTCGCCCTTGCGCTTGGGCTCGACCGGGAACACGTCCACGGCCGCACCGGCCACGTGCCCGGCGAGCACCGCGTCCCGCAGCGCGGCGTAGTCGACCACGAACCCGCGGGACAGGTTGAGGAAGATCGCGCCCTCGCGCATCCGGGCGAACTGCTTCGCCCCGAACAGCCCGGCGTTGCCGCTGCGGCCGTCCACGTGCAGCGTGACGATGTCGGCGACGTCCAGCAGCTCGTCCAGCGTCTCGGCGCGGCGGGCGTTGCCGAGCGCGAGCTTCTCGGCGGTGTCGTAGAACACGACCGACATGCCGAGGTTCTCGGCGAGCACGGACAGCTGGGTGCCGATGTTGCCGTAGCCGACGATGCCGAGCGTGCGGCCGCGCACCTCGTGGGCGCCGTCGGCCGACTTGTTCCACACGCCGTCGTGCATCGACCGGTCGAGCACGGTGAGCCGGCGGGTCAGCGCGATGATGTCGGCCAGCGCGATCTCCACCACCGAGCGGGTGTTGGAGAACGGGGCGTTGAACACCGCGACGCCGCGGGACGCCGCCGCGTGCAGGTCCACCTGGTTGGTGCCGATGCAGTAGGCGCCGACGGCGACCAGGTCGGTCGCGGCGTCGAGCACGGCCTCGGTGACCTGGGTCTTGGACCGGATGCCCAGCAGGTGCACCCCCTGCAGGGCCTCGACCAGCTCGGACTCGTCGAGCGCGCCGGAGCGCGTGACGACCTCGTAGCCGGCGGCCTCGAGGATGGTCCGGGCCTGGGGATGCAGGTTCTCGAGCAGCAGGGCGCGTAGCACGCCCCTATGGTGCGCCTCGTCGTCGCCCGGTCCAAGCCGGTCCCGGTCCTCGGACACCCGTGACCCTCCCGGCGGGGCCCCGGCCGCCTCAGCCCTCCCAGCCGGCGGGCAGCGGCCGGGCGTGCACGACGTGCAGCGCCCGGGTCGGGCGCGTCATCGCCACGTACAGGTCGCCGGCACCGCCCTTGAGCACGTCGGCCGGCTCGACCAGGACGACGGCGTCGAACTCCAGGCCCTTGCTCTGGGTCGGGGTCATCAGCGTCAGCGGCGCGTCCAGGTCGGGGGCACCGCCGCGCGTCACGCCGGCGTCCGGCAGCACGCGGGCCAGGTCCGGCAGCGCCTCGGGGGCGGCGATGACGGCCACCCGCCCGGCGCCGCTCGCGTCCCGCACCGCGTCGAGCGCGGCGGCGGCGTGCCGGGCGACCACCTCGGGCACCGCCGCCGGGTCCACCTGCTCGACCTGCAGGGCGTCGGGGACGTCGCGCGCCGAGGTCGCCGCGGTGAGCGGGAGACCGGCCGCGCGGCCCACCCGCTCGGCCACCTCCACGACGGTCCCGGGCGTGCGGTAGTTGACCGTCAGCTCGGCCAGCCGCCAGCCCCCGGACAGCATCCGGTCGAACGTCCTCGCCCAGTCCCGCGTGCCCGCCGACGTCGACGTCTGCGCGACGTCGCCGACGACCGTGAGCGAGCGGGTCGGCACCCGGCGCAGCACCATCCGCCACGCCATGGGCGAGAGCTCCTGCGCCTCGTCGACGACCACGTGGCCGTACGTCCAGGTGCGGTCCGCCGCGGCGCGCTCGGCGGTGGTGAGCGCCGGCCCGCTGGAGGCGAACCGGTCCGCGAGCAGCTCGGCGGAGACCAGCCCGCCGCCGGACTGCTGCAGCACCTGCCGGGCGTAGTCCAGCTCCTGCGCGCGCTGGGCCGCGTCCTGCTGGGCCTGCGCACGCGAGGCCTGGTCGTCCTCGCCCAGCAGCTCCGCGGCCTCGTCGAGCAGCGGCACGTCGGCCTCGGTCCACGGGGCGTCCGCGGCACGCAGCAGGGCGGCGCGCTCGTGCGCGGACAGCTCCGGCGCGGCGGCCTCCAGCCGGGCGGGCTTCGACAGCAGCCCCGCGACCAGGCCCTGGGGCGTGAGCGGCATCCACGCGAGGTTGAGCGCGATCCGGATCTCCCGCGTGGTGCGCAGCTCCTCGACGATCTCCCCGCGCTCGTCCGGCGCGACCGACCAGCCCAGCTGGCTCACGTACTGCTCGGCCAGGCGACCGAGCATGTCGCGCACGAACGTCACCCGGGCCTCGTTGTGCGGCCGGTGGCCACGCCGCGCGTGGGCGATCGCGGACCGCACGTCGTTCGGCCGGACGACCATCGTGCGGCCGTCGATCGTCACCGAGGTCGGCTGGTCGGGCACGCGCTGCCGCTGGCGCACGGCGCGCTCGATGATCCGGCGCCACACCAGGCGGCCCTTGATCTCGGCGACCTCGTCCGACTCCGCGCCGGTCGCGACCAGCCCCGGGTACAGCTCGCCGACGGTCGTCGACACCACGCCCGTCTCGCCGAGCGAGGGGAGCACCTGGTCGATGTACCGCAGGAAGGTGCGGCTCGGGCCGAGCAGCAGCACGCCGGAGCGCTCCAGCACCCGGCGGTGCGCGTAGAGCAGGTAGGCCGCGCGGTGCAGCGCGACGGCCGTCTTTCCCGTGCCGGGTCCGCCCTGCACGACCAGGGCGCCCGCGAGCTCCGCGCGGATGATCGCGTCCTGCTCCGCCTGGATCGTCGCGACGATGTCGCCCATCCGCCCGGTCCGCCGCGCCGCGAGGGCCGCGAGCAGCGCGCCCTCGCCGGACAGCGCACCGAGCCGCTCGGCGGCGTCGGCGTCCGCGAGCACCGCCAGGTCGAGGATCTCGTCCTCGAGGCCGGTCACCCGGCGCCCGCGGGTGACCAGGTGCCGGCGCTGCACCACGCCGTCGGGCTGCGCCGAGGTCGCGCGGTAGAACGACTGGGCGGCGGGCGCGCGCCAGTCGGTGAGGATCGAGACGTGCTCGGCGTCGTTCAGGCCGATGCGCCCGATGTACCGCCGGCCGCCCTCGCTCAGGTCGAGCCGGCCGAACGCGAGCCGGTCCTCCACGGCCTCGAGCCGCGCCAGGCGGTCCTCGTAGAGGGTGGCGAACGCGTCCCGCTCCGAGCGGTTCTGCGGCGAGCCCGACGGCCCGACCCGGCGGACCTCCGCCAGGCGGCTGCGGGTGGTCGCCCGCAGCTCGTCGAGCCGCGCGTAGAGCCCGTCCACGACCACCTGCTCAGCCGCCAGCTGCGCCTCGATCCCGCCCACGCGTGCTCCTGTCGCCTCGACCCCGCGGGGCGCCCGGCAGCGGTCGTGCCCCCGCCTGCGCCCGTCGCCCGCGCGGCCTCCCGGCGCGAGCAGCCGTCCATTATCCGCCATCCGGGGGGCCTCGTGTCACCCCGTCCCGGGGGCGACGTGCGCCACTCCGCGACGCGCGGCCGGCCTGCGGGAAGACACCGGCGCCCCGTGGTGTTGTGCCCTGTGGAAGCCGCCGTGAGGCGGCACGCACCGTGACCACCAGGAGGACCCATGCTGGACCCGAGCGAGATCTACGCCGTCGACCCGGCGGTCGCCGCCGAGGTCGAGGCGCGGTCGGCGGGCGGCAGCGGGCCCGTGCTCGTGCACGCCGTCCGCGGCTTCGTCGACGCGGGCGGCGCCGGCCGGCTGTCGGCCGAGCACCTCACCGAGCAGCTGCCGTCCGAGCGGCTCGCGACCTTCGACGTCGACCAGCTGCTCGACTACCGCTCCCGCCGGCCCACCGTCACGTTCGACGGCGACCACTGGGGCGAGTACGACGAGCCGGAGCTCGCCATCGACCTGGTCCGCGACACCTCGGGCGTGCCCTTCCTGCTGCTGCACGGCGTCGAGCCGGACGTGCAGTGGGAGCGGTTCGCCGCCGCCGTCCGCCAGATCGTCGAGCGGTTCGACGTGCCGCTGACCGTCGGCCTGCACGGCATCCCGATGGGCATCCCGCACACGCGGCCGCTGTCGGTGACCGCGCACGCCAACCGGCCCGAGCTGGTCGCGGACTACACCTCGTGGTTCGGCACCGTGCAGGTGCCCGCGGACGCCGGCTCGCTGCTGGAGATCCGCCTCGGGCAGTCCGGCCACGACGCGATGGGCTTCGCGGTGCACGTGCCGCACTACCTGGCCCAGTCGCCGTACCCGCAGGCCAGCATCACCGGCCTGGAGCACGTCCAGCGCGCCGCGGGCCTCGAGCTCGACCTCGGCGCCCTGACCGCCGCGGCGGAGGAGACGCTGCTGGAGGTGGAGCGCCAGGTGGAGGACTCGCCCGAGGTCGCCACCGTGGTGCAGGCGCTGGAGCAGCAGTACGACGCGTTCACCCGCAACATCGGCCGGCCCAGCCTGCTCGCGGAGACCTCCGGGCTCCCGACGGCGGACGAGCTGGGCGAGGAGTTCGAGCGGTTCCTCGCCGAGCAGCGCGAGGACGGCTCCTGACGGGCTGACGACCTCCGGGCGGCTCCCGCCCGGCGAGCGCGCGGCGGACGGGGTCCCGGGAGCGGGCAGAATGGCTCCACGTGACCTCCGACCGCCGCGCCTTCCTCGTCTGGTCCGTCGCGGTCGGCGCGTACGTCGTCGCGATCCTCAACCGGTCGTCGTTCGGCGTCGCCACGCTCGAGGTCAGCGCCCTGTTCGGGGTGTCCTCCGCGGCGCTCGCGGCCGTGGCCGTCGCGCAGCTCGTCGTGTACGCGCTGCTCCAGGTCCCGGTCGGCGTCCTGCTGGACCGGTACGGCGCGCGCGTGCTCGTCGCGTCCGGCGCCGCCGGCATGGCGGCCGGGCAGGTGGTGCTCGCTCTCGCCCCGTCCGCCTCCTGGGTCCTGGTCGGGCGGATGCTGGTGGGCGCCGGGGACGCGCTCACCTTCGTGTCGGTCGTGCGCCTGGTGCCCGCGTGGTTCGCGGCCCGGCGCGTCCCCGTGATGACCCAGCTGACCGGCAGCCTCGGCCAGCTCGGCCAGGTGCTGTCGGCCGTGCCGGTAGTCGCGCTGCTGCACGCCGAGGGCTGGCGGACCACCTTCCTGTCGGTGGCCGCGGTCGGCGTCGTCGCGACCATCGCGGTGCTCGTCGTGGTGCGGGACGCGCCCGCCGACCCGGGGACCGCGGTCCTCGCCGCCGACCGCGGACGCCGCGTGGGGCTGCTGCGCCGCCGCTGGCGCCCGGCGCCGGCCCGGGCCCCGCGCGAGCCCGGGGCGCTGCCGGCGGTGCTCCGCGACCCCGGCGCGCGGCTCGGGTTCTGGATGCACTTCACCGGGCAGTTCAGCAACCACGTCGTCGTGCTGCTGTGGGGGTTCGCGTTCTTCGTGGAGGGCCAGGGGCGGACCCCCGGTGAGGCCAGCGCGCTGCTCACCCTCAACGTCGTCGCCGCCGTCGTCGCCGGTCCGCTGATCGGGCTGCTGGTCGGCCGGCGGCCGGGCGCGCGGCTGCCGCTGGCGCTCGGCACCGCCGTCGCGATCGCCCTGGCCTGGCTCTCGGTGACCGTGCCGTCGGCCCCGGTCCCGCTGGGTGTGCTCGCCGTGTTCGTGGTCGTCGTCGCCGTCGGCGGTCCCACCTCGCTGATCGCGTTCGACGTCGCCCGGTCCTGCACGCCGCCGAGCCGGCTCGGCACCGCGACCGGGTTCGTCAACACCGGCGGCTTCGTCGGGGCGTTGCTCACGATGCTCGCGATCGGGCTGGTGCTCGACCGCGTCGGCGGCGGCGCCCGCGACCTGGACGCGTTCCGCGCGGCGTTCTCCGTGGTCGCCGTGCCGTGGGTCGTCGGCGTCGCGGGCATGCTCCTGGGCCGGCGCAGCGCGCGCCGGGCGCACCCCGGCCTGGCCGTCTGACGGCGCGTGCGGGCGGCGCTCGCGGCCTCCCGACCACCTGGTCGGTGTCGTCGTCCTGTGACCGCACCGTGACCGGATCGTTGTCTCCGAGCGCGAATGCCCTGGTGAAGAAGCGTGGCGCGTCGCTGACCTGCGTGAGAAGATCGCCGTGTTGCAGTGACGTACTGACGCTTGACCGGCGTCGGGCGGGAGCCTCTCGGGGACCTGGCCGGCACCCTCCAGCCATCCGGCTGGTCCACCCGGTGCAGGACGCGGGATAGGCATTGCGGCACGGTCCGGGGCACGAGGTCCCGGCCCGTCACCGGATGGACAGAAGGACAAGAACATGGCACAGGGTGCTGTCAAGTGGTTCAACGCTGAGAAGGGCTACGGCTTCATCGCCCAGGACGGCGGCGGCGCCGACGTCTTCGTGCACTACTCCGCGATCGACTCCTCGGGCTACCGCAGCCTCGAGGAGGGCCAGCGCGTGGAGTTCGAGATCACGCAGGGCCCCAAGGGCCCCCAGGCCGAGCAGGTCCGCCCGCTCTGATCTGATCGGACCGCTCCTCGCGAGCGCCCGAGCCGACGAGGCCGCATCCCCCTGGGGGTGCGGCCTCGTCCGCGTCCGGCGGCGTCCCGGGGCGTGCCGGCGTCGTCACGCCGGTGCGGCCGCGCCCGGCTCCGGCTCGAGCTCCGGGGCCGCGTCGCGCAGGGGCGTGGCCCGCCCGGCGAACGCGGTCAGCTCCTCGCCCTGCAGCAGCCGCGCCGGGACCGGGAGCGAGCGCAGGGCCCGGGCCAGCCCCGCGTCGTCCAGCAGGTCCGGGTCGTCGGTGCCGACCAGCACGAGGTTCCCGTACCGCCGGCCGCGCAGCAGCGACGGCTCCGCGACCACCGCGACGTGCGCGAACACCGCGGCCAGCGTCGCGGCCTCCGCGCGGGCGAGCGCGAGCGGCGGCCGGTCGGCGCAGTTGGCCAGGTAGACGCCGCCCGGGCGCAGTACCCGCGCCACGTCCCGGGCGAACTCCTCGGTCGTCACGTGCGGCGGGGTGCGGTCGCCCGCGAACACGTCGCGGAGCACCGCGTCGGCGCTCGCGTCCGGGAGCGTCCCGAGCTCGGCCCGGGCCTCCCCGGCGCGCAGGCGCAGGGCGGGGGAGCGCGGCAGGTCGAACCACTCGCGCACCAGCTGCACCAGCACCGGGTCCAGGTCGACGGCGACCTGGCGCGCGCCCGGGAACCGCGCGTCCGCCCAGCGGGCCATCGCGCAGCCGGCGGCACCGAGGTGCACCGCGCGGAACGGGCCCTCGCTGCGCGGCAGGTGGTCCAGCACCGCGGCCATCTGCTGCATGTACTCGAAGTCGAGGCGCTCGGGGTCGGCCAGGTCCAGGTGCGAGCTCGGCACGCCGTTGACCAGCAGCGTCACGGCGTCCGGGTCGTCGGGGGACCGCTGCACCTGCGCGGTGCCGGTGGCGATGGGCACCGGGCCGTCGGGCCAGCGCTCGCCGCCGCCGGCGCCGCCGCGTGTCGGTGGCCGGTGCGACGCTGTGCCAGGTCGCCCGCGCTTGTCCGCCCTGCTGGGACGTCCGGAACGGTCGCGCGAGGCCATCGGACCACCGTACGGGTTGACGCGTTCGAACAGGTGTTCGATACTGGGACCAGTCGAGAGAGGGAGGTGTGCGATGCCGGTCAAGACCCTTCGTGCCCCGCGGAGTGCCGCACCCGGGCTGTCGGGACGCGCTGCGGAGCTGCTGCAGCGCGCCGACGCCGAGCTGGTCGCCGCGCAGTTCTCCTCCGAGCCGTGGGAGCAGTTCACCCACGCGCACCTCGCCGCGCTGCGGGCCGGCGCGGCCGTGCTGGCCGAGCGCCAGCCGCTGTCCGGCCGCCGCGGCCCGCGGACCGTCTGGGAGCTGCTCGACGCCGTCTCGCCCGAGCTCGGGCGCTGGTCGAGCTACTTCGCCGGCGGTGCGAGCCTGCGCGCGGCGGTCGACGCCGGCCGGTTCGACGCCGTGTCGGCGGATCGCGCCGAGCAGGTGCTCTGCCACGCGGAGGACTTCCTCGACATCGTCCGCGCGGAGCTCGAGGGCGCTGCCGCCCTCGCGGAGGCTCGCGCGGGATGAGCCGGGGCCCACGGTCGCCGGACGCCCGGCGCGACTGGGGCGCCGACGAGGACGGGTGCTCCATCCTGCACGTCGACATGGACGCGTTCTTCGCGTCCGTGGAGCTCGCCCGTCGACCGCACCTGCGCGGCCGTCCCGTGGTGGTCGGCGGATCGGAGCGGTCGGTCGTGCTGGCCGCGACCTACGAGGCACGCGCCTTCGGGGTGCACTCCGCGATGCCGATGGCGGTCGCACGGCGGCTCTGCCCGCAGGCCGTCGTCGTGCCGCCGGACCACGGCGCCTACCAGGAGGTCTCGCGCGGGGTCATGGAGATCCTCCGTGGCGTCACCTCCCTGGTCGAGCAGGTCAGCGTCGACGAGGCGTTCCTCGACGTCAGCGGCGCGCGCCGCCGGCTGGGCAGCCCGACGCGGATCGCCGCGCTGATCCGGGAGCGGGTGCAGGCCGAGTTCGGCATCACCTGCTCCGTCGGCATCGGCGCGACCAAGTTCGTCGCCAAGCTCGCGTCCGGGCACGCCAAGCCCGACGGCGTCCTGCTGGTCCCCAAGCAGGCGACCGTCCCGTTCCTGCACGCGCTGCCGGTCGGCGCGCTCTGGGGGGTGGGGGAGCGGACCGCCTCCGCCCTGGAGCGCTGGGGGATCCGCACGGTCGCGGAGCTGGCGGCCAGCGACGTCGGCACGGTGCAGCGTGCGGTCGGCCGCACCACCGGCGCGCACCTCTACGACCTCGCGTGGGGCCGGGACCCCCGGCCGGTGCTGCCCGGTCGTGAGGAGAAGAGCGTCGGGGCGGAGGAGACCTTCGCCGTGGACGTCCGGGACATGCGCGTGGTCGAGAGCAAGGCGCTCGAGCTCGCCGACCGGTGCGCAGGCCGGTTGCGCGCGCAGCAGCAGGTGGCGCGGACCGTCGCGGTGAAGGTCCGGACCGCCGACTTCCGCACCCTCACCCGGTCCCGGACCCTGCCGCAGCCGACCGACGTCGGCCGCGAGATCTACCTCACCGCCCGGGACCTGCTCGCCGGCGTCGACCTGGGCGGGCTGCCGGTGCGGCTCGTGGGGGTGCGGGCCGAGGGCCTGTCCGCCGCCGAGGACGGCGTCTGGCAGCTCACGCTCGAGGAGGCCGTGACCGGGAGCGCGGACGCCCGGCGCGCCGCCGAGCGCACGATGGACCTGGTGCGGGAGCGGTTCGGGCGGGCGGCCATCGGTGCCGGCACCCGTGCCGTCGGGCGCTCGGCGCCGGTCCTCGCGGAGCCGGCGGAGCCGCCTCCGGGAAGTTCCCGGAACCGGGTGTCGGGTGGATCACCCCGTACGGGCGAGCAGCCGACTACCGACATCGGCGAACGCCATCTATCCTGACGTGAAGTAGTCCCAACGGCGGAGCACGGGGGTTGGAATGCCTCTCTCCGAGTACGAGCAACGTGTACTGGAGCAGATGGAGCGTCAGCTCACGTCTGATGATCCCCGGCTCGCGAACACGCTGACATCGCGTGGTCGCAAGCCGGTCCTGCGGTACGTCCTGGGCGGCATCGGTGCCGTGGCAGGGCTGCTGCTTCTCGTGGGCGGCGCCGCGTCGTCCGAGGTGTGGCTCGGGGTCCTGGGCTTCGTCGTCATGTTCGCCTCCGTCGCGATCGCGTTCACGCGACCACGCCGCGGCAGCGGACCGGTCGGTGTCGTCCGTCCCGACGGCACCACGAGCCGACCTGCGGCACCGGCTGCCCGGAAGAAGGGCTTCATGCACCGCATGGAGGACCGCTGGGACCGGAGGCGCGACCAGGGTCGCTGACCCTCGCCCTGCACCGACCTCGGACGGCGCCGAGCCGGCCGAGATCGCGCGCCGGAACGTCGCGCACGACGCCGCACGCACACGTGTGCCGGCGAGCGCCCGCCCGCGTCGGCGTGCTGCCGCCCCGAGCGTCCGCCCGCGTCGACGGTGCTGCCGCGCCGAGCGCCCGCCCGCGTCGGCGGTGCTGCCGCGCCGAGCGCCCGCCCGCGTCGGCGGTGCCCCGTCGCTGTGCGGCGCGTCGACCACCCCGGCGGCCCCGGCCGTTCGACCGCGCCGCGCTCCGGGTGGCACGCCGGAGCGCTCGCTCCCGGCACCCCCCACGTCTGCCCGGACGTCGAGGTAGAGCCGTCCCGCCGAGGTAGAGCCTTCTGACGCCCTATCTCGGCGGGAACGCCCTACGTCGGCGAGCCGGCTCGACCGGGCTCGGCCCGGCTCGACCCGGCCGGCGCCGCGCCGGGGCGGCCCCGCGCCGCGTCGGCGCGGTCAGGCCTCGGCGGGGCGGGCGGCGTCGCCGGGGGTGTCGCGGGTGCGGGTGCTCACGTCCGTGAGGACCGCGCCGACCCACGCCTGCAGCTGCGCCGGCTCGACGGACCCCGGGGCCGGGGCGTACCGCTCGCGCTCGAGGGCGTCGGCCAGCGCGACGAGCGCGCGGTCGCCCTCGGGTCCGAGGGGCCGGCCGCGCCGGGCCTCGACCTGAGCGCGCACCGCGGCGACGGCCTGGCGCGGGGTGTGCGCGTCGGACCAGACGATGCCCGCCCGCCGGAGCCGGTCGCGCAGCCGCCGCCACGCGACCTCGGGCGCGAGCTCGGGCGCGGGGCGCCGGCGGTACCACGTGAGCGCGGCGGCGGTGGCCGCGGCGAGCGCGAGGACGACCACCACGGCGACCAGCGGGCCGCGGGAGCCGGAGTCCGAGGTGTCCCCGGGCAGGCCGCCGCCCGTGGAGCCCGGGGCCGTCGACGCGCCCGCGGTCGGGGCGGCCGTCGCCTGCGGGGCGGCCTGGCTCGGCGTCGCCGTGGGGGCCGCGGCGCTGAACGGGTTGCTCCACGACGGCGGAGGCCCGGTCTGCACGGCGGGAGTCGGCTCGAACCGGACCCACCCGGTGCCGGGGAAGTACAGCTCGGGCCACGCGTGCGCGTCGGCGCCGGTCACCCGGTAGCTGCGGTCGGTGCCGAGCTCGCCCGGCAGGAAGCCGACGCCGAGCCGGGCGGGGATCCCGAGCGTGCGGGCGAGGACCGTCATGGACGTCGCGAACTGCACGCAGTACCCGCGGCGGCTCTGCAGGAAGTCCCACACCGCGTCGTCGCTCTCGCCGGTGTCGACCGAGGTGTCGTACCGGAACTGCGTCCCGTCCCGGAAGTACGACTGGAGCGCGAGCGCCTGGTCGTACGCGGTGGTGGCGCCGGCGGTGATCTGGGCGGCGAGGGCGCGCAGGTCCTCCTCGTGCTCGGTTCCGGGCACCCCGAGGTAGTCCTGCACCTCCTCGGGCACGTCGGCGGGGGCGGACCGGAGCAGCTCGGGGGTCAGGTCGGGCACCTCGACGACCATGTCGTACGCGGTGCCGACGTCGGTCCGCTGGCGGCCGACGACCTCGTCGCGCGCGGTGTCGTAGGCCCACGGTCCCTCGATGTCGACGGTCCGGGGGAACGTGCTCACCGGCAGCCGCTGCTCGCGCAGGGCGCCGACGCGCACGGCGACGTCGGTGAGCATGCCGCGGTCGGGGTCGGGCGCGGCACCCACCAGGGCCGGGTCGGAGGCGAGCAGGCCCTCGCGGTCCCAGTCGTCGACGTCGGCGCCCGCCTCGCGCTCCCAGGACCGCCCGTCGAAGTCCCGGAGGGTGAACGAGCGCAGGGGACCGATCAGGCCGGCGGTCGCCGCGGGGCCCTCGTCGCCACCGTCACCACCGTCGACGCGCTCGACGGTGTACGTGAGGACGACCTGGGACGACTGCTGGCGCAGGCTGTCACGCAGGTCGAGGTCGTCGGCGAGCCGCACCGGGCCGACGGCGCCGGTCCCGACGTCGGGCAGGTCGAGCCAGGACCAGGCGGGGACGGCCGCGACCACCGGGCCGGCGGCCAGGGTCAGGGCGACCAGGCCGGCGGCACCCACCACGACCACGCCGGCTCGGCGGCCGCCCTGCTCGCGGGCGGCGGGTGGCTGCGCGAGGGCCAGCAGCAGCAGGTACAGGAAGCCGGTGGCCGCGACCGCCCAGCCGCTGCCGCCGAAGCCGAGCACGACCGCCGGCGTCCACACGGCGACGAAGGCGATGCCGGTGAGCGCCGGCATGCCGCAGCCGACGGCGAGCAGGTCGGCGGCGAGGAAGACCAGCACCGCCGCGCCGACCAGCAGGAGCTCGACGGGCGGCCAGACGACCATCGGGACGACCGACGTCTCGATCAGCTGCGCGGCCTGGGTGACCAGCTGGCCGGCGTGCTCGACGGTGCCGGGTCCGACCAGCAGGGGGTTGCCGCCAGGCGGCGTCGCGTACCAGGCGAGCAGGCCGTACGCGGCGACGACCAGACCGGCGACGGACGGCAGCCACGCGGAGGGGGTGAGGCTGCGCACCCCGCCGACCACCAGCGCGGTGGCGGCGACGGCGACGACCGCGTGCCACGCCCACGCACCGCTCGCGAGCAGGCCGGCCAGCGACCCGAGCGCGGTGCAGGTGGCGAGCGCGACCAGGGCCGTCGCGACGGGGGAGCGCCAGCCGCGGCGCAGGACGGCGTCGGCGCTCACGCGGCACCACCCGTCAGCCGCCACCAGGTGGCGGCGACGTCCGCGCCCGGGTCGGCCTGGACGACGCGCCACCCGGCGCGCCGGAGCGAGCGGGCGGTGGCGGTCGCGGGCTCGTGGTCCTCCCCGCCGCGGACCACGGCCCACCCGGGCCGGGTCTGGCTGACCCCGGCGAGCGCAGCGCGCGCGGCGGGACCCTGCGGCCCGAGGACGGCGACGACCAGGCCGGACCCGCCGTCGGCCTCGTCTAGGCCGCGGATCTCGGCGAGCAGCGCGCGCTCCGCCGCGGAGGCGTCGAGGTGGCCGGCCAGGTCGACGGTGGAGTCGAGCAGCCGCTGGGCGGACGGGGTCTCGGCGCGCCTCGCGCGCGGGTCGTCCAGGGCGGTCCCGGTGAGCAGGTGCGTCGGGTGCCCCGCCCCGTGAAGCGCGAGCGCGACGGACGCGGCCAGCGAGATGCTCCACTCGAGGTCCTCGCCGGGGGCGGTCTGGTCCAGCAGCACGGTCACCGGACGCATCCCGGCGCGCTCGTCCGACCGCACGACCAGCTCGCCGCGCCGGGCGCTGCTCGGCCAGTGCACCCGGCGCAGGTCGTCGCCGACGCGGTAGTCGCGCAGGGCGGCGTCGTCCGGGGCGGGGGACCGGGCGCCGACGACGGACCGCTCCGGCTCCGCGACCAGCAGCTCGCGCGGGACCGGCAGGTCGACGACCGTCGGCCAGACGGTGACGGTCTCCCGCTCGCCGAGCGTCGCGCGCACCCGCGCGACGCCGAACGGGTCGGTGCGCGTGACGACGAGCGGGCCGAGCGCCCACCGGCCGCGGCGGGTGGCCTGCACGGCGTACCGGAGCCGCACCACCCGGGGTTCCCGGGACACCGACGCGCGCAGCGGGCGGCCGCCGGACAGCTCCACGGCCGCCTGCTCGCGCAGCCGCAGGTCCGTCAGCCGCGCCCGGGACGCGCCCTGGGCCAGGCCGACCTCGACCACCACGTCCGCCGTGCGGCCCACGTGGACCGGGTCCGGGCGGACGGAGCGCCGGGTGCGCAGCCCGCGGCCGCGGCCCGGGTCGACCAGCCCGACGCCGAGCAGCGCGAGCACCACCAGCAGCACCGGCAGCGTGCCGATGGTCAGCAGGTCGGTGGACCCGAAGGCCGTGCCGGTGCCGCCCACGACCAGGCCGAGGACCACCAGGCCCACGCCGCGGCGGGTCGGGCGCAGGCGCATCAGCCCGCCGCGGACCGGTCGTGGACCGCGACCCGCGCCGGCGCGGGCACGGCCGTGCGCGCCACGAGGTCCGCCACGACGTCCTGCCCCGAGCGGCCCGAGAGCCGCGACTCCGCGCTGAGGATCAGACGGTGCGCGAGCACCGGCTCGGCGAGCTGCTGCACGTCGTCCGGCAGCACGTGGTCGCGCCCGGCGACGGCGGCGAGCCCCTTGGCGGCCCGCAGCAGCTGGATGGCGGCCCGCGGGGACGCGCCGAGGCGCAGGGCCGGGTCGTCCCGGGTGCCGGCGACCAGGTCGACCACGTACTGCTTGACGGCGGGCGACGCGTACAGGCGCCGGGTCACGTCGACCAGCCGGCCGACCTGCGCGGCGTCGGTCACGGGGGACAGGTGCGCGAGCGGGTCGGACGTCTCCTGCAGGTCGAGCATCGCGAGCTCGGCCTCGGGGCTCGGGTAGCCGACGGTGAGCCGGGCCATGAACCGGTCGCGCTGGGCCTCGGGGAGCGGGTACGTGCCCTCCATCTCGACCGGGTTCTGCGTGGCGACGACGAGGAACGGCCGCGGCAGGGGGTAGGTGGTGCCGTCGACGGTGACCTGCGCCTCCTGCATGGACTCGAGCAGGGCGGCCTGCGTCTTGGGGGACGCGCGGTTGATCTCGTCGCCGATGACGATGTGCGAGAACACCGGCCCCGGCCGGAACTCGAACTCCTGGGTGGCCGCGCGGTAGATCGTCACACCGGTCAGGTCGCTGGGCAGGAGGTCCGGCGTGAACTGCACGCGGCCGACCGTGCAGTCGATCGTGCGGGCGAGCGCCTTGGCGAGCGTCGTCTTGCCCACGCCGGGCACGTCCTCGAGCAGCAGGTGCCCCTCGGCGAGCAGGACCGCGACGGTGGTGCGGACCAGGTCGGACCGGCCGGTGATCACGCGGTCGATGCCCGCTCGCACCTGGTCCGACACGTTGATGAGCTCGTCCATCTCGGACGTGCCAGGCACCGCTCGCGGCATGGGGTTCCCCCTCGGTCGACTGGGGGAAGCCTAAGGCGCGGCGCGCGCGGGCGGAGGGCGAAAGGAGCCCCGCCTCCTCCACATCCCCCCACCCCGCGCACCGGGCCGCCCTCCACCGCGCTCCCCGGTGCCGGCGCCCGGGCGGGGCGACGGCGGATCGATGCGCTCTGACCTGCGCGAACACCCTGTCCGCCGTCGGCGGGCTCCGGTGCGAGCGGCCGGCGACGCCCGCGCGTCGGCGCCCCGGTGCCTGTGAATCCTCCACCGCGCTCCACCGCACCTGACCTGCGGCGATGCCTCAACTTCACCCGGACGCCGCCGATTCCATCTCTGACGGTGGAGTGAAGTGGAGTACCGTGGAGCCATCGGGTGCCGGAGGGTGCCCGAACGCGCGGTCCGGGGGAGGTGGACGACGTGGGGTTCGAGCAGGCTCTCGCCGGGCTCGGCGCCACCGTGCCCTTCCTCGGGACGCACACCCCGAAGCTGGACGACAAGGGGCGCCTGATCCTCCCGGCGAAGTTCCGCCCCCAGCTCGCCCAGGGCCTGGTCATGACCCGGGGCCAGGACCGCTGCCTGTTCCTGCTGCCGCTCGACGAGTTCGCGCGGATGCACGACAAGCTGCGCCAGGCCCCCGTGACCAGCAAGCAGGCCCGCGACTACCTCCGCGTGTTCCTGTCCGGCGCCTCCGACGAGACGCCGGACAAGCAGGGGCGGATCTCGATCCCGCCGATGCTCCGGGCCTACGCGGGGCTCGACCGGGACGTCGCCGTGATCGGCGCCGGCACCCGGGTCGAGATCTGGGACCTGCAGGCGTGGGAGGCGTACCTGGCCGAGCAGGAGGCCGGGTACGCGGAGACGGCCGAGGAGGTCTTCCCCGGAGCCTTCTGACCCCGTCCGCACCACGAAGCAGCAGCACAGGACCCAGCAGCACCCGCAGCACAGCAACCCGCAGCACCCGCAGCACCCGCAGCACGGCAGGTCCGCGCACCAGCACCACCGCCCGGCGAGACCTCCCCCCGGCAGCTCTGACGCACTTCCCCGGCGTCAGAGGGCCGGTGGGGGATCTGGTCGGACGGCGGAGGGGCCGCCCGACCAGCACCGTGCACGCAGCACCCGCAGCACCCAGCGACCCGTACCACCCGCCGACGCCGAGAGGAGGCCACCATGTCCGAGCGCGACGCCGCGTCCCGGCACACCCCGGTGCTCCTGCAGCGCTGCCTGGACCTGCTCGGCCCGGCGCTCGCCGAGCCCGGCTCGGTCATGGTGGACGCGACGCTGGGCATGGGCGGGCACACCGAGGGCGTCCTCGCGGCGTTCGAGCACGTGCGGGTGATCGGCGTCGACCGCGACCCCGAGGCGCTGCGGCTCGCGTCGCAGCGGCTGGAGCGGTTCGGCGACCGGTTCACCCCCGTGCACGCCGTCTACGACGAGATCCCCGAGGTGCTCGAGCGCCTGGGCCTGCCCGGTGTGCAGGGCGTGCTGATGGACCTGGGCGTGTCCTCGCTGCAGCTCGACGAGGCCGAGCGCGGCTTCTCCTACGCGCAGGACGCCCCGCTGGACATGCGGATGGACCCGACCAGGGGCCGGACCGCCGCCGAGGTGCTCAACACCTACGACGAGGCCGACCTGACCCGGGTGCTCCGCGAGTACGGCGAGGAGCGGTTCGCCGGCCGGATCGCCCGCCGCATCGTGCAGGCCCGGCAGAAGTCGCCGATCGAGCGGTCGTCGGAGCTGGTCGACCTGGTGCGCGCGGGCATCCCCGCCGCGGCGCGGCAGACCGGCGGCAACCCGGCCAAGCGCACGTTCCAGGCCCTGCGGATCGAGGTGAACGACGAGCTCGCGGTGCTGGAGCGCGCCGTGCCCGCGGCCGTGGAGTCGCTCGTGGTCGGCGGCCGCATCGTCGTCGAGGCGTACCAGTCGCTGGAGGACCGCCTGGTGAAGCGCGCGTTCGCCGCGGGCGCCGAGATCAGCGCACCGCCCGGGCTCCCGGTGGTGCCGGACGCGGACGAGCCGTACCTGCGCCTGCTGATCCGGGGCGCCGAGGAGGCCGACGCCGCCGAGCTCGCCCGCAACCCGCGGTCGCAGTCCGTGCGGCTGCGCGCCGCCGAGCGGCTCCGCCCGACCCCCGAGCACCGGCGGCCCGGCCGGGCCGACGACAGCCCGCGGCGCGGCGGCCCCCGCCCCGCCCGCACCCCCCGCAGCACCCCGACCCACGGACCGAGGAGAACCGCATGAGCGCCGAGCAGGCCGCACCGCGGGTGTCGGCACCGCGCGTCCGCCGCCCGTCCTCTCCTGCGAACCCGTCCGGCCCCGCGAGCCCGGCCACCGCGCCGGCGCGCCCGCGGCTCCGGCTGGTCCGCCCGCCGGCGCAGGAGCGCACCCACGTGCCGTTCGTCGTCACCTGCATGGCGATCCTCGCGGCGGCGCTGCTCGCGGCGCTGCTGCTCAACACCCAGCTGGCCGCCGGTTCGTACGCGACCCGCAACCTGGACGTGCAGCTCGCCGAGCTCGCGCGGAGCAAGCAGGCGCTCTCGGCCGAGATCGACGCGAACAAGGCACCCGCCCGGCTGGCCGAGGCCGCGACGGGCCTCGGCATGCAGCCCGCCGGGTCCACGGCGTGGCTGCGGCTGTCCGACGGCACGGTCCAGGGCGGGTCGGGAGCGGGCCAGTGAGCACGCCGACGCGGCGCACCGCTGCCCCGGCGCGTCCGGTGCGCGCTGTCGCGCGGCCCGGCCAGGTGCGCGCCGGCGGCGTGCCCACGCAGCGCGGCCCGCGCGGTCCCCGGGGCCCGCGCCCCGGTGGTCCGGGCGTCGCGCAGCTGAACCGCCGCCGGGCCGTGCTGGTCGTGGTGGTGGCGCTGCTGCTCACCGTGTTCTCCGGGCGCCTGCTGTGGCTCCAGGGCGTCGAGGGTGACGCGATCGCGGCGGAGGCGCTCCAGGACCGGCTGAGCACGGCGCAGCTCGTCGCGGCCCGCGGCCAGATCACCGACTCCCAGGGCGAGGTCCTGGCGACCTCGGTCGACCGGTACGACATCGTCGTGAACCAGAAGCAGATCGACACGTTCTCCAGCAAGGTGGACGGCACGGTGTACTCCGGGGCCGCCGGGGCGGCGCAGCTGCTCGCCCCGCTGCTCGAGGTGAACGCGGCCGAGCTCGGCGCGAAGCTGGACGGCGACTCCGGCTACCGGTACGTCGCCAAGGGCGTGCTGCCCGAGGTCTGGCAGGCGGTCCGCGAGCTGCGGATCAACGGCATCACCGGCGAGCAGGTCGCGGAGCGGACGTACCCGAACGGGGACCTCGCGGGCAACGTGCTCGGCTGGGTCAACGGCGAGGGTGAGGGCGCCCAGGGCATCGAGGCGATGCTCGACGCCGAGCTCTCCGGCACCCCCGGCAGCACGACGTACGAGCGCGGCCGGGGCGGCCAGCAGATCCCGGGCGGCTTCCAGGAGTCGACGTCCGCGACCGACGGCCGCAGCGTGCAGCTGACCCTCAACGCGGACCTGCAGTGGAAGGCCGAGCAGGCCATCGCGGCGCAGGTGGCGGCGACCGGCTCGGACTCCGGCTCGATCGTCGCGATCGCGCCGAAGACCGGCGAGATCCTCGCGATCGCGGAGTCGACCCGGGTGGACCCGAACAACCCGGGTGCGACCACCGACCTGCTGGGCGGCTCACGGGCGGTGTCCGACGTCTTCGAGCCCGGGTCCACGGCCAAGGTCATCACGATGGCCGCGGCCATCGAGACCGGCGTGACCGACCCCCTCCAGCAGTTCGAGGTGCCCTACCAGTACACGACGTCGAACAACCAGACGTTCAAGGACTCCCACGAGCACGCCGGCGAGCGGCTGACCACGACCGGCATCCTCGCCCAGTCGTCGAACACGGGCACCGTGATGATCGGGCAGAACATCCCGCAGCAGGTCCGGTACGACTACCTGGCCAAGTTCGGCTTCGGCAAGAAGACGGGCCTGGAGATGCCGGGGGAGTCCGCCGGCCTGCTGCACCCGGCGGAGCGGTGGGACGGCCGGTCCAAGTACGCGGTGCTGTTCGGCCAGGCGGTGTCGGTGACGGCCGTCCAGGCGACCGACGTGTTCGCGATCATCGCCAACGACGGCGTCCGGGTGGCTCCGCACCTGGTGAAGGGCTGGACGGAGCCGGACGGCACGTACACCCCCGCCGCGCCCGCCGAGACGACCCAGGTCGTCTCCAAGGAGACCGCCGACACCGTGCTCACGATGATGGAGAGCGCCGTCGACGAGGGCACCGGCTCGACGGCCGCGATCCCGGGCTACCGGGTGGCGGGCAAGACGGGTACGGCGCAGGCCTGGGCCGCCGACGGCACCCAGGGCATCACGGCGTCGTTCATCGGCGTCGCGCCCGCGGACGACCCCGAGATCGCGCTCAGCGTCGTGCTGCACAACCCGCGGACGTCGGAGTGGGGCGGCACCGTGGCCGGCCCCGTGTTCTCCGACGTGGCCGGGTACGCCCTGACCGAGCTCGGCGTGGCCCCCAGCGGGACCCAGCCGCAGCTGTTCCCGACGCACTGGTGACGGCGGTGCGGCACGCCCTGCGCACCGCGCGCCCGGACGCTCCGGTCGCGGGGGGCGTCGCGCTGCGCGGTAGATTCTCCCTATGACGTCCCCGCAGGGCCGGCTGCGCCCGGAGCACCCCCACCGACGCCGGGTCGCCGACCTCGCCGACGCGTTCGGCCTCGTCAGCGCCGGTTCGCCGGTCCCGACGGACCTCGGCACCACCGGCATCACGGTCGCCAGCGGCGACGCCGCCCCGGGGGACGTGTTCGTCGCCGTGCCCGGTGCCCGGACGCACGGGGCGGCCCACGCCCCGCAGGCGGTCGCCGCGGGCGCCGTGGCGGTCGTCACGGACGCGGACGGCGCGCGGCTGCTCGCCGACGCCGGGTCCGTGACCGTCCCCGTGCTCGTGACCGACGACCCGCGCGCCGTCGCGGGCCCGCTCGCCGCGTGGCTGCACGACCACCCCGGCCGCCGGGTCACGACCGTCGGCGTCACGGGGACCAACGGCAAGACCACCACGTCGTACTTCGTCGACGCCGCGCTGAACCGGGTGCACGACCGCACGGTCGTCATGGGCACCGTCGAGCTGCGGATCGGCGACGAGGCGATCGAGAGCCCGCGCACCACCGTCGAGGCCCCCGTCGTGCAGTCGATGCTGTCCCTCGGCCTCGAGCGCGGGGCGACGGCCGCCGTCATGGAGGTGTCCTCGCACGCGCTGGCGCTCGGCCGGATGAACGGCCTGGAGCTCGACGTGGCGGGGTTCACCAACCTGCAGCGCGACCACCTGGACTTCCACGGCGACATGGAGGGCTACTTCGCCGCGAAGGCCCTGCTGTTCCGCCCGGGCCACGCCCGCCGCGGCGTCGTCGTGGTGGACGACGAGTGGGGCCGCCGGATGGCCGCCGAGGCCGGGATCCCGGTCGAGACCGTCGCCACCCACGTCGGGGCGCCCGAGGGCGAGACGGCCGACTGGGCGGTCACCGCCGCCGACGTCGGCCTGGACGGCGTCGGGTCCTCCTTCACGCTGCGCGGCCCGGACGGCACCGAGCACCGCGCCGCCAGCCCGCTGCCCGGCCTGGTCAACGTGTCCAACGCCGCCCTCGCCGTCGTGCTCGCGTTCCGCGCCGGCGTGCCGCTGGACGTCGCGATCGACGCCGTCGGCACGGCGCACGAGATCCCGGGGCGGATGGAGCGCGTCCTCGAGCGGCGGGACGCGACGCCCGAGGTGCCCGGCCGGCCGCTGTGCCTGGTCGACTACGCGCACACCCCGGACGCGCTGGTCCTGGCCCTGGAGGCCGTGCGCCCGATCACGCCGGGCCGGCTGGTCATCGTGTTCGGGTCCGACGGCGACCGCGACCAGGGCAAGCGCCCGATCATGGGCGCGATCGCCGCGCGCCTCGCCGACGTGCTCGTCGTCACCGACGAGAACCCGCGCTCGGAGGACCCCGCGGCCATCCGGGCCGCCATCCTGCAGGGGGTGCGCGACGAGCGCCCCGACCTGGCCGACGTGCACGAGGCGACCAGCCGCACGCAGGCCGTCCACGACGCCCTCGACCTCGCCACGGAGCTGGACACCATCATCATCACCGGCAAGGGCCACGAGCCGACCCAGGAGATCGCCGGGGTCTTCCACCGGTACAACGACCGCGACGTGCTGCGGGCGGCCGACGCCGCCCGGACGGCCCGCGGGGCGCAGGAGCAGCACGCGTGATCGCGATGACGGCGGCGCAGGTGGCGGCCGCGACCGGGGGCCGGCTGTGCCCGGAGGACCTGGACCCGGCGACCGTGGTCACCGGCCCGGTGGTGGTCGACTCGCGGCAGGTCGAGCACGGCTCGCTGTTCGTGGCGCTGCCCGGGGAGCAGGTCGACGGGCACGACTTCGCCGGTGCGGCGGTGCGCGCGGGCGCGAGCCTGGTGCTCGCCGCGCGCCCGGTCACCCAGGAGCGCCCCGGCGGGCCGGTCGAGCTGCCGGCGGTCGTGGTCGACGACGTCGAGAAGGCGCTGGGCGACCTCGCCCGCGCGGTCCTGGCCCAGCTGCGCGAGGCCGCCGTCGAGCCCGGCGGCACCGACCTGCGCGTCATCGGCGTGACCGGCTCGGTCGGCAAGACCACCACCAAGGACCTGCTGGCGCAGCTCTGCGCGGCCGACGGGCCCACCGTCGCGCCGGTCAAGTCCTTCAACAACGAGATCGGGCTGCCGCTCACCGTGCTCCGCGCGGACGAGCAGACCCGGTACCTCGTGCTCGAGATGGGCGCGTCCGGGATCGGGCACCTCACCTACCTCACCGGGATCGCGGCGCCCGACGTGGCCGTCGTCCTCGTGGTCGGGCACGCGCACCTCGAGGGCTTCGGCGGCATCGAGGCCGTCGCCCGGGCCAAGGCCGAGCTGGTCGCGGGCCTGGCCCCGGGCGGGGTCGCCGTGCTCAACGCCGACGACGACCGCGTGCTCGCCATGGCGGCGCAGGCGCCCGGACCCGTCGCGACGTTCGGCACGACGACCGGCGCCGACGTGCGCGCGGTCGACCTGCGGGTGGACCGCGCGGGCCGCGCCGCGTTCACCCTCGACGCCGGCCCCGTGCCGCCCGTCGAGGGGGACGCGCCGGGGGAGCGCCGCCGCGCCGAGGTGACGCTGCGGCTGGTGGGCGAGCACCACGTGCACAACGCGCTGGCCGCCGCGGCCGCCGCGCTGGCCGTCGGCCTGCCGCTGGAGGACGTCGCCGCGGGCCTGTCGGCCGCCGACGCGCTCAGCCCGCACCGGATGCACGTCGTGGAGCGCGCGGACGGCATCACCGTCGTCGACGACTCGTACAACGCCAACCCGGACTCGATGCGGGCCGCGCTGCGCGCCCTGGCCGTCCTGGCCGGGCGCGAGCGCCGGTCGGTCGCGGTGCTCGGCGAGATGATGGAGCTCGGTGCCGACTCCCGCACCGAGCACGAGGCGATCGGCCTGCAGGTCGTGCGGCTCAACGTCGGCCTCACCGTCGTGGTGGGGGAGGGCGCGCTCGGCATCTTCGCCGGCGCGCAGCGCGAGGGGTCCTGGGGCGACGAGGTGGTCATGGTCGACGACGTGGACGCCGCTGCGGCCTTCCTCGAGGGTGCGCTGCGCCCGGGCGACGTCGTGCTGGTGAAGTCCTCGAACGACGCCGGCCTGTGGCGCCTCGGCGACCTCCTCACCGACGGCGCGCCGGCGGAGGTGCGCCCGTGATCTCCGTCCTCGTCGCCGGTGGCGTCGCGATGGTGGTGGCGCTGCTCGCCACCCCGCTGTTCATCAACTTCCTGGTCACCAAGCAGTACGGCCAGTTCATCCGCCAGGACGGCCCGACCGCGCACTACACCAAGCGCGGCACGCCGACGATGGGCGGCGTCGTCATCATCGGGGCCACGCTGATCGGCTTCGCGGTCGCGGCGCTGGTCACCGGTAACCTGCCGAGCGCGTCCGCGCTGCTCGTGCTGTTCCTGATGACCGGGCTGGGCGTCGTCGGGTTCCTCGACGACTTCATCAAGATCTCCCGGCAGCGCAGCCTCGGGCTGTCGGCCCGGTGGAAGATCGTCGGGCAGGGCCTCGTCGGCATCACGTTCGCGGTGCTCGCGCTGCGGTTCCCCGACGCGACCATGCGCACCCCGGCGTCGACCAAGATCTCGTTCATCCGGGACACCAACCTGGACCTGGCGTTCGCCGGGGCGACCGTGGGCGCGATCCTGTTCGTGATCTGGGCCAACTTCCTCATCACGGCGTGGTCCAACGCGGTCAACCTGACCGACGGGCTCGACGGCCTGGCCACCGGGTCCTCGCTGATCGTGTTCGGCGCCTACGTGATCGTCTGCGTCTGGCAGTTCAACCAGCGGTGCGCGCTCACCGCCGGCGCCCGGTGCTACGCCACCCGCGACCCCCTGGACATGGCGGTGGTCGCCGCGGCGGTGACCGGCGCCTGCTTCGGGTTCCTGTGGTGGAACGCCAGCCCGGCGAAGATCTTCATGGGCGACACCGGCTCGCTGGCCCTCGGCGGCGCGCTCGCCGGCATGTCGATCGTGACCCGCACCGAGGTGCTGGCGGCGATCATCGGCGGCCTGTTCGTCATCATCGTGCTGTCGGACGTCATCCAGATCGGCTTCTTCAAGATGACGAAGAAGCGGGTGTTCAAGATGGCGCCGCTGCACCACCACTTCGAGCTCTCGGGGTGGGGCGAGGTCACCATCGTGATCCGGTTCTGGCTGATCGCCGGGCTGTTCGTGGCGCTCGGCATCGGCATCTTCTACGCGGAGTGGGTGACAGGCTGACGTGACGGGCACCGACGACCTCACGCGGGACGGGCTCGCGTCGGCGCGGGTCGTCGTCGCGGGCCTCGGCGTCAGCGGCCGGGCCGCGCGCGACGTGCTGACCGGGCTCGGTGCCCGGGTCACGACCGTGGACGACCGCGCCGACGACGCCGACCGGACCGTCGACGCCTTCCTGGAGGCCGACGGGCTCGCCGCCCCCGCACGCGCCGACGTCGTCGTGGCGTCCCCGGGCTGGCCGCCGTCGCACCCGCTGCTCGTCGCGGCGCGGGACGCGGGCGTGCCGGTGTGGTCCGAGGTCGAGCTCGCGTGGCGGCTCCGGGTGGACCGGGACTCCGGGGACGGGCCCGCGCCGTGGCTGGCGGTCACCGGCACCAACGGCAAGACGACCACGGTCGAGATGCTCGCCTCGGTGCTGCGGGCAGCCGGCCGGCGCACCGCCGCGGTGGGCAACGTCGGCACGCCGGTCGTGCTGGCCGCGACCGACCCGGCGCTCGACGTGCTGGCGGTCGAGCTGTCCAGCTTCCAGCTGCACCACACGGAGTCGATGGCCGCCCAGGCCGCCGTCGTGCTGAACGTCGCCGCCGACCACCTGGACTGGCACGGCTCGCTCGACGCCTACGCCGCGGACAAGGGCCGGGTGTACGCCGGGGTCGAGGTCGCGTGCGTCTACAACACGGCCGACCCGACGACCGAGCACCTGGTGCGCGAGGCGGACGTCGCCGACGGCGCGGTCGCCGTCGGCATCACGCTCGGGGCGCCGTCGGTCGGCCAGGTCGGGCTGGTGGACCGCGTGCTGGTCGACCGCGGGTTCGCCGCGCTGCGGCACACGCACGCCGCCGAGCTCGCCACGTTCGACGACCTCGAGCACCTGGCCGGCCCGGACGGGCTGGCGCCGCACGTGGTGCAGGACGCGCTCGCCGCCGGGGCGCTCGCCCTGGCGCACGGCGTGCCGCCCCAGGCGGTGCGGGACGGGCTGCGCGCGTACCGGCCCGGTGCGCACCGCATCGCCACGGTCGCCGAGGTGGACGGCGTGCGCTGGGTCGACGACTCCAAGGCCACCAACGCGCACGCCGCGGCCGCCGCGCTGGCCGCGTTCGAGGCGGGCAGCGTCGTGTGGATCGCCGGCGGGCTGGCCAAGGGCGCCTCGTTCGACGGCCTCGTCGCGAGCCGGGCGGACCGGCTGCACGCCGTGGTGCTGATCGGCGTCGACGCCGCTCCGTTGGCGGACGCGCTCGCCCGACACGCGCCGGACGTCCCCGTCGTCCGCGTCGATCCCGGTGACACTGGGTCGGTGATGACCCGCGCCGTGACCGAGGCCCGCCGCCTGGCGGCCGCCCGCGCGACGGCCGCCCCCGGTCGCACCACGGTCCTGCTGGCGCCGGCGTGCGCCTCGATGGACCAGTTCGACTCGTACGCCGCGCGGGGTGACGCGTTCGCCGCCGAGGTCCGCGCCCTGCACCCGAGGGGGTGACGACGGCGCCGATGGCCACGACGACCGCACCGCCGGCACCCGGCACCGCGCCGCGCGCCCCCTCCCGCCTCGGGCAGTGGAACAGCGCCGTGACGAGCTACTACCTGCTCGTCGGCGCCAGCATGCTGCTGCTCGTCATCGGTCTGGTGATGGTGCTGTCGTCCTCGTCCGTGGAGTCGCTCGCCAGCGGCGACTCGCCGTACGCGGTGTTCTTCAGCCAGGCGCAGTTCGCCGTGATCGGCCTGCCGCTCATGTGGCTGGCCTCCCGGATCCGTCCCGGTGTGTACAAGCGGATGGCGTGGCCGCTGCTCGCGGTGGGCGTGTTCGCGCAGCTGCTGGTGTACACGCCGCTCGGCCGCGGCAAGGGCGGCAACCAGGGGTGGATCTTCATCGGCGGGTTCTCCGCGCAGCCGTCCGAGGCGCTCAAGCTCGCGCTGGTGGTCTGGCTCGGCATGATCCTGGTGCGCAAGCAGCCGCTCTTCGACGACTGGAAGCACGCGGCCGTGCCCGCGATCCCGGTCGCCGGCGGCGCCGTCGGGCTCGTGCTGCTCGGGCACGACCTGGGCACGGCGATGATCATGCTGCTGCTGGTGGCCGGTGCGCTGTTCGTCGCCGGCGTCCCCATGCGGATCTTCGCCGGGGCCGGCGTCCTGGCCGCGATCGGCGTGGCCGCGCTGGCCGTCACGAGCTCCAACCGCGTCGGCCGGATCATGGACTGGTTCAGCGGCGACTGCGACCCCACCGCCGGGTGCTACCAGACCAAGCACGGCATGCAGGCCCTGGCCACCGGGGGCTGGGCCGGCCTCGGCCTCGGGCAGAGCCGCGAGAAGTGGTCCTACCTGCCCGAGGCGCACAACGACTTCATCTTCGCCATCATCGGCGAGGAGCTCGGCCTGATCGGCACGCTGCTCGTACTGGCGCTGTTCGGCGTGCTGGCGTTCGCGATGTTCCGGGTGATCGCCCGGCACCGCGACCCGTTCGCGCAGATCGTCACCGGCGGCGTCGCGGCGTGGATCATCGGCCAGGCGCTGGTGAACATGGGCGTGGTCGTGGGCCTGCTGCCCGTGATCGGCGTGCCGCTGCCGCTGGTCTCCGCCGGCGGCTCGGCGCTGATCACGACGCTGGTCGCGCTCGGCGTGGTGGTCTCGTTCGCCCGGACCGAACCCGGGGCGGCCGAGGCGCTGGCCGCCCGCCCCAGCGTCGTGCGCCGGTCCCTCGCCGTGATCGGCCGGACCCGTGCCTGACCCGTCCCACCTGCTCGACCCGAGGCGCGCGCCCGCCCCGCGCCGCCGCCCCTGAACCGGAGGACCCCCGTGACCGCAGCCGACGACCCGACCGTCGCCCCGGACCAGGAGGCCCCCGAGGCCCGGCCCCGTGCGGTCCTGCTCGCCGGCGGCGGCACCGCGGGGCACGTGAACCCGCTGCTCGCCGTCGCGGAGGAGCTGCGCGAGCGCGACCCCGCGCTCCGCCTCGCCGTGCTGGGGACGGCCGAGGGGCTGGAGTCCCGGCTGGTGCCGGAGCGCGGGTTCGAGATGTTCGTGGTGCCCAAGGTGCCGCTGCCGCGCCGCCCGACGCCGGACTGGTTCCGGCTGCCGCGGCTGCTGCGTGCGGCGATCGACGCGGCGGGCGCGGCCATCGACGAGACGGGCGCGGGCGCCGTGGTCGGCTTCGGCGGTTACGTGTCGACGCCGGCGTACCTGGCGGCGCGGTCCCGCGGGATCCCGGTCGTGGTGCACGAGCAGAACGCGCGCCCCGGCCTGGCCAACCGCCTCGGCGCGCGCAGCGCGACCCACGTGGCCGTGACGTTCCCCGGCACGCGGCTGCCGCGCGCGCAGGTGACCGGGCTGCCGCTGCGCCCCGAGATCGCGCGGCTGGTCGCCGAGCGCGCCGCCGACGCCGGGGCGACCCGGCGCCGCGCCGCCGCGGAGCTGGGCTTCGACCCCGAGCGCGTCACGCTGCTGGTCACCGGCGGCTCGCTGGGCGCCGTCTCCGTCAACCGCGCGGTCGCCGCGCAGGCGCGCGCGGTCCTGGCCACGGGCGCCGAGGTGCTGCACCTGACCGGGACGGGCAAGGCCGAGGAGGTCCGGGCCGCCGTGCGTGGTGTGCCCGGCGCCGAGCGCTACCACGTGCGCGAGTACCTGGGGGAGATGGAGCAGGCGCTGGCCGTCGCGGACGTCGTGCTGTGCCGCTCCGGCGCGGGCACCGTCGGCGAGCTCGCAGCCCTCGGCATCCCCGCCGTGTACGTCCCGCTGCCCGTCGGCAACGGCGAGCAGCGGCTGAACGCGCAGCCGGTCGTCGCCGAGGGCGGCGGGCTGCTGGTGGCGGACGAGGAGCTGACGCCCGCGTGGATCGGCGCGCACCTGCTGCCGCTGCTGGCACCCGGCGCGGCGGAGGAGCGCCGGGCGATGGGCGAGGCGGCCGCGCGCGTCGGGGTGCCGGACGCGGCGGGCCGGGTCGCGGACCTGGTCGTCGAGGCGCTGGCCGAGGGCGAGCGCCGTGCCGCCGAGGCCGCACGCCTGGCCGCGGAGCGCGCCGAGGCCGAGCGCGCCGAGGCCGAGCGCACCGAGGCCGACCGCGTCGCGGCCGAGCAGGCGGCGGCGCAGCGCGCGGAGGCCGGGGCCGAGCACGAGCAGGCCGAGCCCGCCGGCTCCGGACCCGCCGCGGCAGCCGGCGCGGCCGCGGGTGCGACGGCGCCCACCCCGTCCGTGCCCGACGCGTCCGGGGTGCCGCAGCCGGGCGCGGGCGGCGCGCACGGCCTCGAGGACCTGGGCCGGGTGCACCTGGTCGGGGTCGGCGGCGCCGGGATGTCCGCCGTCGCCGGGCTGCTGGCCGGCCGGGGGCTGACGGTGTCCGGCTCGGACGCCCACGAGGGTCCCGCGCTGGCCGGGCTCCGCGCCGCCGGGGTGACGGTGCACGTGGGGCACGACGCCGCGCACGTCGACGACGTCGACACCGTGGTGCTGTCCAGCGCCATCCGGGACACGAACCCGGAGCTGGTGCGAGCACGCGAGCGCGGGCTGCCCGTGCTGCACCGCTCGGACGCGCTCGCCGCGCTGATGGCGGGCCGGATCGGGATCGCCGTGGCCGGCGCGCACGGGAAGACCACCACCTCCACCATGGTCGCCACCGCGCTGGCGGCCGCCGGGCGGGACGACGCCGTGCTCGACCCGTCGTACGCCATCGGCGGCACCGTGCTGACGGCGGACGGCCCCACGCCGGGCTACCGCACCGGTGCCGGCGAGGTGTTCGTCGCCGAGGCCGACGAGTCGGACGGCTCGTTCCTGGCCTACGCGCCGGCGGTGGCGGTCGTGACCAACGTCGAGCCCGACCACCTGGACCACTACGGCAGCGCCGAGGCGTTCGAGGCCGCCTTCGAGCAGTTCGCGGACCGCGTGCTGGACGGCGGTGCGCTCGTGGCGTGCCTGGACGACGCCGGTGCCGCCCGCCTCGTCGCGTCCGTCGGGGACCGGCTGACGCGACGCGGCGTCCGCGTGCTGACCTACGGCTCCGACACGGCCATCGGCGAGCTGGGCCCGGACCTGGTGCTCGGCCCGGTGCGGGCGACGGGCGGCGCGTGGCAGGTCACCCTGACGTCCCGGTCCGCCGAGGTGCCCGGTGCGGACCTGACGCTGGCCGTGCCCGGAGACCACAACGCCGCCAACGCCGCGGCCGCCTACCTGGCGGCGTGGGCCGTCGGTGCCGACCCGGCCGCCGTCGCCGCGGGGCTCGGCGAGTTCCGGGGGACCGGCCGCCGGTTCGAGGAGCGCGGCACCGCCGCCGGCGTCCGCGTCGTCGACGACTACGCGCACCACCCCACGGAGGTCGCGGCGCTGCTGCGCACCGCCCGCGGCGTGGCCGGGGACGGCGCGGTGCACGTGCTGTTCCAGCCGCACCTGTACTCGCGGACCCGCACGTTCGCCGCCGAGTTCGGCGCGGCGCTCGACCTGGCGGACACCGTCGTCGTCACCGACGTCTACGCCGCCCGCGAGGACCTCGACCCCGAGATCACCGGCGACACCGTCGTGCAGCGCGTGCCCACGCCGGGCCGCGCCCGGTTCGTGGCGGACCGGCACGCGGCGGCCCGGGCGGTCGCGGCGGCCGCGGCTCCCGGCGACCTCGTGCTGACCGTGGGCGCGGGCGACGTCACCCAGCTCGGTGCCGAGGTGCTGGCCGCGCTGGCCGGCGAGGGCGGGGCGGAGCCCGCGTGACGCCCCAGCGCCCGCGCCCGCCGCAGCCGGGCGCACCGCGACCGGCCGGGCCGCCGCGTCCCGCCGCTCCCCGCCCCGCCCCCGCGCGGACGCGGGGTCCCGCCACGCCCGCGCCCGGGTCCCCGGGCGCCGGGTCGCCCGGTGCCGGCGCGCCGCGGACGACCTCGCGTCCCGGCGCCGGCGCACGCACGGGCGGGTCGGGTGGCACGACCGGCACGACCGGCAGGACCGGGGCGGGCGCCGACGGCACCGCGCCGACGCGCGCGGTGCGGGCGGCGACGGGCGCGCCCGTCGCCCCCGTCCGCACCGCCGAGCAGCCCGCCGCCCCGGGACGCCGGTCCTCCGGCTCCGGCCTCCTCGCGCCCCGCACCGGGGCGTTCCCGGTGCGTCCGCCCGTGGTCAGCCAGGGCTCCGCGGCACGGTTCGCCGAGCGCGCGCGTGCCCGCCGCCGGCTGGCGTGGCGGCAGATCCTGGTCGTCACCGGCTCGGTCCTGGCCGCCGCAGCGCTGGCGTGGCTGCTGCTGCTGTCACCCGCGCTCGCGCTGGACGCGGAGCAGGTCCGCGTCACGGGTGCGGGCACCGTCGTGGCGGTGGACCAGGTGGCCGCCGTGGTGGACACCGAGGCGGGGACCCCCCTGACCCGGCTCGACACCGCCGGCCTGCGGCAGCGGATCCTCGACGTGCCCGGCGTGCGCGACGTCACCGTGACCCGCGACTGGCCGCACGGTCTGACGGTGCAGCTCGTGTCGCGCGAGCCGGTGGCGGCCGTCCCCGAGGCGGCGGACGTGGCCGGCACCGCCGACGGTGCCGCGCCCGACGCCGCCGACGACGGGGCGGCCGGTGCCGAGCCCGCGGGCCCGGGCTTCGCCCTGGTCGACGAGGAGGGCGTCAAGGTCGGCCGGTCGGACACCCCGCCCGAGGGGCTGCCGGTCGTCGAGGTGCCGGTGGGCGAGGCGCGCATCCTCGCGGCCGCCCTGGGCGTGCTCGAGCAGCTGCCGCCGGACCTGCTGGCGGCGATCGGGCAGGTGTCGGCCGGGACGCAGGACACCGTGCGGTTCACGCTGCGCGACGGGGCCACGGTCGAGTGGGGGAGCGCCCACGAGTCGGCCCTCAAGGTGGCCGTGCTGCAGGCCCTGCGCGCGGCTCCCGAGACCGCGGCGTCGACGCGGTTCGACGTGTCGGCGCCGACCATGCCCGTCGTCGGGTGATCCCGGCGACACCCCGGGCGACACGCGCGCACCGGTCGTTGTACGACCTCGGTGCGCGACATACCGTCACACCTAGACAGAACTGACATAACTATAACCCTCTAGTTGAGGGTGAAGGTTCGTCGACAGCGCAACGAGAGGCACCCACCGTGGCAGCTCCGCAGAACTACCTGGCGGTCATCAAGGTCGTCGGCATCGGTGGCGGCGGCGTCAACGCCGTGAACCGCATGATCGAGGTCGGCCTCAAGGGTGTCGAGTTCATCGCCATCAACACCGACGCCCAGGCCCTGCTCATGTCCGACGCCGACGTCAAGCTCGACGTCGGCCGCGAGCTCACCCGGGGGCTCGGCGCCGGCGCCGACCCCGAGGTCGGCAAGAAGGCCGCCGAGGACCACGCGGAGGAGATCGAGGACGTCCTGCGGGGCGCCGACATGGTCTTCGTCACCGCGGGCGAGGGCGGCGGCACCGGCACCGGCGGCGCGCCCGTCGTGGCGCGGATCGCCCGGTCGCTCGGCGCCCTGACCATCGGCGTGGTGACGCGCCCGTTCACGTTCGAGGGCCGCCGCCGCACCGTGCAGGCCGACTCGGGCATCGAGGCGCTGCGTGCCGAGGTCGACACGCTGATCGTCATCCCGAACGACCGCCTGCTGTCGATCTCCGACCGCTCCGTGTCCGTGCTCGACGCGTTCCGCTCGGCCGACCAGGTGCTGCTCTCGGGTGTCCAGGGCATCACCGACCTGATCACCACGCCGGGCCTGATCAACCTCGACTTCGCCGACGTGAAGTCCGTGATGCAGGGAGCCGGCTCGGCGCTGATGGGCATCGGCTCGGCCCGCGGGGAGGACCGCGCGGTGCAGGCGGCCGAGCTCGCGATCTCCTCGCCGCTGCTCGAGGCCAGCATCGACGGCGCGCACGGCGTGCTGCTGTCCATCCAGGGCGGCTCGGACCTCGGTCTGTTCGAGATCAACGAGGCCGCGCGCCTCGTGCAGGAGGCCGCGCACCCGGAGGCCAACATCATCTTCGGTGCGGTCATCGACGACGCCCTGGGCGACGAGGTCCGCGTGACCGTCATCGCCGCGGGCTTCGACAGCGGGTCGCCGACGGTCCACCGCGACGCGCGCGGCCTCGGCCAGGTCGGCGCCGGCGCGCCCGCGCGGACCCCCGCCGCGATCCCGCCGTCGGCCGCGGTCCCCACCACGACCGCCGCGCACGCGACGATCCCGCCGCGCCCGGTCGGCCCCGACGAGGAGCAGCGCCGGCAGGCGTCGGACGTCCCGGCGTTCCTCAGCCCGGAGCAGGCGGGCACCAGCCAGCTCGAGGTCCCGCGGATCTTCGAGGAGGAGGTCGCGCGCCGCAAGGACGACGACCTCGACGTGCCCGACTTCCTCAAGTAGGCCGCGTGCCGGTCCCCGTCCTCGAGGTCGACCTCGGCCCGGGCGTCCGCGCCGGGTTCACCACCCGCGCGGGCGGCGTCAGCGCCCCGCCCTGGGACGAGCTCGACCTCGGGCTGCACGTCGGCGACGACCCGGCGCACGTGCGCGAGAACCGGGCACGGGTCGCGGCGTGGGCGGGCACCCCGCTGGCCTGGGCGACGCAGGTGCACGGCACCGCGGTGCACGTGCTCGGCGGCGGCGACCCGGGAGACACCGTCGGCGACGCCGACGCCCTGGTGACGGACCGGCGGGGGACCGGCGTCGGCGTGCTCGTGGCGGACTGCGTGCCCGTGCTGCTCGCCGACGCCCGGGCCGGCGTGGTCGGCGCGGTGCACGCCGGGCGGCGCGGGCTGGTCGCCGGGGTGCTGCAGGCGACGCTGGCGTCGATGGTGGCCCGGGGCGCCGACCCGTCACGGGTGCGCGCGGCCGTCGGGCCCGCGATCAGCGGGGCGCGGTACGAGGTGCCGGCGCCGATGCAGCGCGAGGTGGTGGCGGTCGTGCCCGAGACGGCGTGCCGCACCGACGCGGGGACGCCCGGCCTGGACCTGCCGGCCGGTGCCGCGGCGGTGCTGCGGCGCGCCGGGGTGGGGCACGTGCACGTCACGGGGTGGTGCACCGACTCCGACGACCGGTTCTTCTCGCACCGGCGCGCGCAGCGGGCGGGGACGACCACCGGCCGGTCGGCGGGGATCGTGTCCCTCGCCGGCCCCTGATATGTCGCCGGAGAACTGGGTGCGATGTGCACCCGACACGCCGCGTGTCGGAACCTCGTGGCACGTCAGCGCATTGCTAGCGTGATCGCGCGAGACATTTGAGCAATGCGGATGGAGTGATCGCGATGGCCGGAGCGCTGCGCAAGACCATGCTGTACCTCGGCCTTGCCGACGACCGGGGCGAGCACGACCAGTACGTCGACGAGTACGACGAGCCGGAGGCGACGGTGGGACAGGACTACGAGGCCGAGGTCACGCCGCTGCACCGCACGCCGGCGGCCGCGCCCGCCGAGCGTCCGGCCGCGCCCGCGCCCCGCCACGACGGCGAGGTGCGGCGGATCACGACGATCCACCCGCGCTCGTACAACGACGCGCGCAAGATCGGCGAGGCGTTCCGCGAGAACACCCCGGTCATCATGAACCTGTCGGACATGGACGACGCGGACGCGAAGCGCCTGGTCGACTTCGCCGCGGGTCTGATCTTCGGCCTGCACGGCGCCATCGAGCGCGTGACCAACAAGGTGTTCCTGCTCTCGCCGTCCTCGGTCGAGATCACGGGCGACGGCCGCGCGCCGGAGGCGTCCCGTGCCGGCTTCTTCAACCAGAGCTGACGAGGACAGGGGAGACTGGGCGGCGTGACTCTCGTCCTCGACCTGCTCCGCGTCGTCGTCCTCCTGTTCATCCTGGTGCTGCTCGTGCGCCTGGTCCTCGACTGGGTGCAGTACTTCGCCCGCGAGTGGCGCCCCCGCGGCGTCGCGCTCGTGGTGGCGGAGGTCACCTACTCGGTGACGGACCCGCCGCTGCGTGCGCTGCGCCGGCTGATCCCGCCGCTGACCCTGGGTTCCGTGCGCCTCGACCTGGCGTTCCTGGTGCTCATGCTCGGCTGCTCCTTCCTGCTCTCCCTGCTCGGCTGGCTCGGCGCATGACGCGCCCGTCCGAGCAGATCGCCGGCCCGGTGGCCGGTCACGAAACGGGCCCCGCGTGGCGGGTCGCGTGCACATCCCGGAATGTCCGCTACGGTGGCCCGAGGTGGTCGGCGGACTGCCACCGGCTCGACCCAGTACGACCGAAGAGGTGACGACGATGGCACTGCTGACAGCAGACGACGTCCTGAACAAGAAGTTCCAGGCGACCAAGTTCCGCGAGGGGTACGACCAGGACGAGGTCGACGACTTCCTCGACGAGGTCGTGAACACCCTCCGGGAGACCCAGAACGAGAACGAGGAGCTGAAGGCCAAGCTCGCCGCGGCGGAGCGGCGGATCGCCGAGCTCAGCCGCCAGGGCGCGCAGGCCGCTCCGGCCCCGAAGCCCGAGGCCGAGAAGCCGGCGCCCGCGCCGACCCCGGCCCCCGCCGCCGTGCAGGCCGCGCCGGCCCCGGCGCCCGCCCCCGTCGTCAGCGCCCCGGTGGCGCCGCAGCGGCAGAGCGAGCCCGAGTCCGCGACCGGCATGCTCGCCCTGGCGCAGAAGCTGCACGACGACTACGTGCGCAGCGGCCAGGAGGAGGGCGACCGCATCGTCAACGAGGCCAAGGGCCAGGCGCAGCGCATCGTCCGCGAGGCCGAGGAGACCTCGGCCCGCACGCTCAGCGAGCTCGAGCAGGAGCGCTCGATCCTCGAGCGCAAGATCGACGAGCTCCGGGTGTTCGAGCGGGACTACCGCACGCGCCTCAAGAGCTACCTCGAGAACCTGCTCGGGGACCTGGACAACCGGGCCAGCGCGCTCCCGCAGCGCGGCGCCCAGGGTGCGACGCCGGCCGGCGACCGCATCTGACCCGGCGCGCCGGCCCGGCCGGCGCACCGATCGTCCGTCACCCACGACACACCACGCCCGGAGCTCGGGCGTGGTGTGTTGTGCGTCCAGGCGGCGGGCGCATAGTCTCTGCGGACTCATCTGAGGAAAGAGGACCGACGTGGCCATCAACGACTCGCTCGACGCGCCCGCCGCGCGCGCGCTGCCCGACCTCTCGGACGCGGCCACCCGGTTCCCGGTCCGCGCCGGCGAGGATCCCTGGACCGAGCAGGAGGTCCAGGAGATCGCCGCCGAGCTCGTCGCCGAGATCGACCGCCTGACCTCCGAGCTCGCCGCCGCCGACCAGGAGCTCTCGGAGCTGCTGCGCAACTCGGGCGACGGGGCCGGCGACGACCAGGCCGACTCCGGCTCCAGCGCCCTGGAGCGCGAGCACGAGCTCACCCTCGTGAACAACACGCGCGACATGCTGGAGCAGACCACCCGCGCGCTGGCGCGCATCGAGGCCGGCACGTTCGGCCGGTGCGACTCCTGCGGCGAGGCGATCGGCAAGGCGCGCGTGCAGGCGTTCCCGCGGGCGACGCTCTGCGTCTCGTGCAAGCAGCGCGAGGAGCGCCGCTGAACCTGCGCCGCACCGACGACGCACCCGACGACCCCCGCGCGAGCCGCTCGCACGGGGGTCGTCGCGCGCCCGGGGCCCGGGGACACCGGTGCGCTGCGTAGACTCCTGCGCGATGTCCGCCACCTCCGGCTCCGCGCCCGACGCCCCGCGTCCCGCCGGCGAGCCCGCGCCCGCACCCGTTCCCGCAGTCAGTGCCGACGGCGCACGCAGCTCCGACCGCGCCGGGAGCACCGTCGCCCCGACCGCAGGGCCGGGCCGCCGGCGCCTCGTCGCCGGGCTGGTCGCGCTCGCCGCGATCGTCCTGGTCCTGGACCAGGTGACCAAGGCGTGGGCGCTGGCCTCGCTCGACGAGGGCGTGCGGCACCCGGTGCTCGGGGACCTGCTCGGCATCCAGCTGCTGTTCAACCCCGGCGCCGCCCTCGGGCTGGCCACCGGCACCACGTGGCTGCTCACCATCGTCGCGATCGTGGTCGTGGTGGTGATCGTGCGCGTCTCCCGCCGGCTGGGTTCGCGCGGCTGGGCGGTCGCGCTCGGCCTGCTGCTCGGCGGGGCGCTCGGCAACCTGACCGACCGGATGATCCGCGAGCCCGGGGTCGCCCGCGGCCACGTCATCGACTTCATCGCGTACGGCGACCTGTTCGTGGGCAACGTCGCGGACATCGCGATCGTCGTGGCGGCGGGCCTGCTCATGATCCTCTCGCTGCGCGGCGTCCGCCTGGACGGCACGCGCGAGGGTGCCGTCGACGCCGGGGGCACCGACGTCGCCGACCCCGCGGCACCCGCGGCCGAGCCCGGCGCGCCGGCGCCGGCGGCCGACGCCGACGACGTGGCCGGCGCGGACGCTCCGGTGCGCGGGACGGAGCGCCGCGATGGCTGACGTCCGCACCCTGCCCGTCCCCGACGCCCTGGCGGGCGAGCGGGTCGACGCCGCGCTGTCCCGGATGCTCGGGCTGTCGCGCACCCGCGCCGCCGAGCTCGCCGAGGGCGGGTTCGTGCACGTCGACGGGGTCGCGGTGGGCAAGTCGGCGCGGTTGCTGCCCGACTCCTGGCTCGAGGTCGAGATGCCGGCTCCCGAGGCGGTGCGGCCCATCACCTCCGAGGACGACGTCCCCGCGCTGCGGGTGGCCTACGAGGACGACGACGTGGTGGTCGTGGACAAGCCGGTCGGCGTGGCCGCGCACCCGTCGCCGGGCTGGACCGGTCCGACCGTGGTCGGGGTGCTGGCCGCCCGGGGCTACCGGATCTCGACCTCCGGCGCGGCCGAGCGGCAGGGCGTCGTGCACCGGCTGGACGTCGGCACCTCGGGCCTGATGGTCGTCGCCAAGAGCGAGCACGCCTACACCGAGCTCAAGCGCGCCTTCAAGGAGCGCACCGTCGACAAGATCTACCACGCGCTCGCGCAGGGCCACCCGGACCCGACGACGGGCACCATCGACGCCCCCATCGGCCGGCACCCCGGCTCGGACTGGAAGTTCGCGGTGGTCGCCGACGGCAAGCCCTCCGTCACGCACTACGAGGTCCTCGAGATGCTTCCGGCCGCGTCGCTGGTCGAGGTGCACCTGGAGACCGGGCGGACGCACCAGATCCGGGTGCACATGGCGGCGCTGCGGCACCCGCTGGTGGGCGACCTGACCTACGGGGCCGACCCCGCCCTCGCGGAGCGCGTCGGGCTGTCCCGGCAGTGGCTGCACGCGATGCGGCTCGGCTTCGCGCACCCCGCCGACGGCCGCCGGCTCGAGGTCACCAGCGAGTACCCGGCGGACCTCGCGCGGGCGCTCGAGACGCTGCAGGACGGGTACCGCTGACCCGTCCGGTGTGACGTCCGGCGGCCCCCGCACGGCTCCGCTGTGTCGGCGCCGGGGTGTCGGAGGCGGCGCCTAGGATGGCGGGCATGGCTTCATCGGGCTCCGACTTCGTCCACCTGCACGTCCACTCCGAGTACTCGATGCTGGACGGTGCGGCGCGGGTCGGGGAGATGCTGGCGGAGGCCCAGCGGCTGGGTCAGTCGGCGATGGCCATCACGGACCACGGCTACCTGTTCGGCGCCTTCGACTTCTACTCGCAGGCCCGCAAGCTCGGGATCAAGCCGATCATCGGCGTCGAGGCCTACGTCACCCCGGGCACCAGCCGGTTCGACCAGACGCGCGTCCGCTGGGGCGAGGCGCACCAGGCGTCCGACGACGTCTCCGCGCGCGGTGCGTACACCCACATGACGCTGCTGTCCCGGACCACCGAGGGCATGCACAACCTGTTCCGGCTGGGGTCGCTGGCGTCCCTGGACGGCCAGATGGGCAAGTGGCCGCGCATGGACCGCGAGCTGCTGCAGACGTACAGCGAGGGCCTGATCGCGACGTCCGGCTGCCCGTCCAGCGAGGTGCAGACCCGCTTGCGCCTCGGGCACTGGGACGAGGCCGTCCGCGCCGCGGGCGAGCTGCAGGACGTGTTCGGCAAGGAGAACTTCTTCGTCGAGGTCATGGACCACGGCCTGGAGATCGAGCGCCGCACGATCAAGGACCTGATCCGGCTGTCGGAGACGATCGGCGCGCCGCTGGTCGCCACCAACGACCTGCACTACACGACCAAGGACGACGCGCACGCGCACGAGGTGCTGCTGGCCGTGCAGTCCGGCTCCACTCTGGACGAGCCCACGTACGACCAGGGCGGCTCGCGGTTCGCGTTCGGCGGCGACGGCTACTACGTCAAGTCGGCGGAGGAGATGCGCCGCACGTGGGCCGAGCTGCCCGAGGCGTGCGACAACACCCTGCTGATCGCCGAGCGGTGCGAGGTCGAGTTCCCGACCGGCGCCAACTACATGCCGCGGTTCCCCGTCCCCGACGGCGAGGACGAGAACTCGTGGTTCGTCAAGGAGGTCGAGCGCGGCCTGCAGAAGCGGTACCACGGGCAGGTCCCGGACGACGTGCGCAAGCAGGCCGAGTACGAGACCGGCGTCATCGTCCAGCTCGGGTTCTCCGGCTACTTCCTCGTGGTCGCCGACTTCATCCAGTGGGCCAAGGACCAGGGCATCCGGGTCGGCCCGGGGCGCGGCTCCGCCGCCGGCTCGATGGCGTCGTACGCCATGGGCATCACGGAGCTGGACCCGCTGCGGCACGGCTTGATCTTCGAGCGGTTCCTCAACCCCGAGCGCGTGTCCTGGCCCGACGTCGACGTCGACTTCGACGAGCGCCGGCGCGGCGAGGTCATCCGGTACGTCACCGAGAAGTACGGCGACGACCGGGTGGCGCAGATCGTCACCTACGGCACGATCAAGGCCAAGCAGGCGCTCAAGGACTCCTCGCGCGTGCTCGGCATGCCGTTCGCGATGGGCGACAAGCTGACCAAGGCGATGCCGCCCGCCGTGATGGGCAAGGACATCCCGCTGTCGGGCATGTACGACCCCGAGCACCCGCGGTACGCCGAGGCCGAGGAGTTCCGCCAGGTCGTCGCCGCGGACCCGGAGGCGCAGCGCGTCCTGGAGACCGCCCGCGGCCTGGAGAACCTCAAGCGCCAGTGGGGCGTGCACGCCGCCGGCGTCATCATGTCCAGCGAGCCGCTGATCGACATCATCCCGATCATGAAGCGGCCGCAGGACGGCGCCGTCATCACGCAGTTCGACTACCCGACGTCCGAGGGCCTCGGCCTGATCAAGATGGACTTCCTGGGGCTGCGCAACCTGACGATCCTCGACGACGCGCTGCGCAACATCGTCATGAACGGCAAGCCGCAGATCGAGCTCGACGACATCGAGCTCGACGACCGGCCCACCTACGAGCTGCTCGGCCGGGGCGACACCCTCGGCGTCTTCCAGCTCGACGGCGGCCCGATGCGCGCCCTGCTGCGCCAGATGCGCCCCGACAACTTCGAGGACATCTCCGCCGTCATCGCCCTGTACCGGCCGGGGCCGATGGGCATGAACTCGCACACCAACTACGCGCTGCGCAAGAACGGCCTGCAGCCGAACACGCCGATCCACCCGGAGCTCGAGGAGCCGCTCGCCGAGGTGCTCGACGGCACCTACGGCCTCATCGTGTACCAGGAGCAGGTGCAGAAGGCCGCGCAGGTGCTGGCCGGCTACTCGCTCGGCCAGGCCGACCTGCTGCGCCGCGCGATGGGCAAGAAGAAGAAGGAGATCCTCGACAAGGAGTTCGTGCCCTTCGAGGCGGGCATGAAGGAGCGCGGCTACTCGACGGCCGCGATCAAGGCGGTCTGGGACACGCTCGTGCCGTTCGCCGGCTACGCGTTCAACAAGGCGCACTCCGCCGGCTACGGCGTGGTGTCGTACTGGACGGCCTACCTCAAGGCGAACTACCCGACCGAGTACATGGCCGGTCTGCTGACCTCGGTCGGCGACGACAAGGACAAGTCCGCGCTGTACCTCGGCGAGTGCCGCCGCATGGGCATCACGGTGCTGCCGCCGGACGTCAACTCGTCCTCCGCGCTGTTCACGGCGGTCGGCGACGACATCCGGTTCGGCCTCACCGCGGTGCGCAACGTCGGCGCGAACGTCGTCGACGCCATCGTGCGGACCCGCGAGGAGAAGGGCGACTTCACGTCGTTCACCGACTTCCTCGACAAGGTGCCGGCCGTCGTCTGCAACAAGCGCACCATCGAGTCGCTGATCAAGGCCGGTGCGTTCGACTCGCTCGGCCACGCCCGCCGCGCCCTGCTGCTGGTGCACGAGCAGGCCGTCGAGTCCGTCATCGGGGTCAAGCGCAAGGAGGCGGAGGGGCAGTTCGACCTGTTCGCCGACCTCGGCGGCGACGACGGTCCCGGCTTCTCCGTGCAGGTGCCGGACGTGCCGGACTGGGACAAGAAGCAGCGCCTGCAGTTCGAGCGCGAGATGCTCGGCCTGTACGTGTCCGACCACCCGCTGTCGGGCCTGGAGCACGTGCTGTCCGCCGCCGCCGACGTGTCGATCGCGACGCTGAACGCCGACGAGGCGCGTCCCGACGGGTCGACCGTGGTCGTCTCCGGCCTGGTCACGTCGCTGCAGCGCAAGATGTCCAAGCAGGGCAACCCGTGGGCCGCCGTCACGCTGGAGGACATGGAGGGCTCCGTCGAGATCATGTTCTTCGGCGAGACCTACCTGGCCTACTCCACCGTGCTGGCGGAGGACGCCGTCATCGTCGTCCGCGGCCGGGTGCGACGTCGCGACGACGCCATGCAGCTGCAGGCCATGGAGGTGTCGCTGCCGGACCTGTCGGCCGTCGCCGACGCGCCCGTCGTCGTGACCCTGCCCGAGTCCCGGTGCATCCCGCCGGTCGTCGAGCGGCTGCGCGAGGTCATCTCGACGCACCCCGGCATCGTCGAGCTGCACCTGCGGGTGACCCGGCCCGGTGGGCGGACCACCGTGCTCCGGGCGGGGGAGGCCCTGCGCGTCGAGCGGTCGCCGTCGCTGTACGGGGACCTCAAGGCGCTGCTGGGCCCGGGCTGCCTGGTCTCCGCGCAGTCCCCGATCCCGGTGTAGCCCGCGCCGTCTCGGTGCCCGCCGGCACCCCCGCGCGGCCTCGGATCGAGGTATGAGCCTTGCGTTATATAACGCAGGGTGGAAACATTGCTCCCGTGCAGGTGATGGACGCGTTGGGGGACCCGGTCCGGCGGCGGCTCGTGGAGCTGCTGGCCGACGGGTCGCGCCCGGCCGGGGACCTGGCGGCGGTGGTCGGTGCCGAGTTCGGCATCTCGCAGCCCGCGGCGTCCCGGCACCTGCGCGTGCTGCGCGAGACCGGGCTGGTCACCGCCGAGGTCGACGGGGCGCGGCGGCTGTACGCCGTGCGTCCCGAGGCCCTCGACGAGGTCCAGACCTGGTTGCACGCCGTCCGGCGGTTCTGGGACCAGCGGCTCGACGCGCTGGGCACGGAGGTCGCCCGGGGCCGCCGGCGGCGTGGCGGCACGGACCCGGCGACCGCGGGGTCCGGCAGGGAGCGAGCCGGGGGTGGGACCGATGACGGATGAGACGACCGACGTGGCGGCGGGCCTCGGGGTCCTGCGGCTGGGACCCGGGGCGGCGTCGGTGACCTTCCGCCGCCGGTACCCGACCGACGCCGCGGACCTCTGGGCGGCGGTGACCGTGCCGGAGCGGATCGCCCGCTGGCTCGGCCCGGTCTACGGCGACCTGGCGGCGGGCGGCCGCTACGAGCTGCGGATGGGCGCCGACGAGCCGGGCTCCGACCAGAACGCGACCGGGGAGGTGCGGTCCTGCGACCCGCCCCGCGCGTTCGTCGTCGAGTGGTGCTTCCCGGGCGAGGAGCCGAGCGAGGTCGCGGTGCGGGTCGAGCCGGCGGGCGCGGGCGACGCCGACCTGGTGCTGGTGCACAGCCGTCTGGAGCCGGCGCAGGCGGTCGGCTACGGGGCCGGCTGGCACACCTCGCTGGACCGGCTCGACGACCACCTCGGGGGCGGCGACGCCCGCGACTGGGACGCGCGGTTCGACGACCTGCTCCCGCGCTACCGCGCCGCTGCCGACACGCCCGGCGCCGGCTGACCGCGGGCGCCCCGCGAGGACCCGGTCAGCCCACCTCGGCGGAGTTGCTGCCCCGCGGGTCGTCGACCTCGACGACGTCGCCCTTGCGCAGCTGGCGGCCGCGGCGCTGCTCCGGCTCGCCGTTCACCTTGACCTCGCCCTCCTGCAGGAGGGTGCGCGCGTCGGCGCCGGAGTCCGCCAGCCCCGCGAGCTTGAGGAACTGGCCGAGGCGGATGGAGTCGTCGGAGATCGGCACGGTGGTCACGGGGTTCATCCTGCCAGCGCCGGGCGGGACCGCGCGCCCCCGCGCACCCTCGGGCGACGGTGCCGGCGGGCGCCTCTAGACTCGGGCAGGTGATCTCCCGCATCGACCTGCGTGGTCGCACCCTGTCCCGCCGTGAGCTGCTCGAGGCCCTGCCGCGGCCCGAGCTGGACGTCGAGTCCGCCGCCGCGGCCGTCGAGCCGATCCTCGCCGACGTGCGCGCCCGCGGCGCGGCCGCGCTGCGCGACCTGGCGGAGAAGTTCGACGGCGTCCGGCCCGAGCACCTGCGGGTGCCGGCCGAGGCCATCGCCGCCGCCGTCGACGTGCTGGACCCCGACGTCCGCGCAGCGGTCGCCGAGACGATCCGCCGCGTGCGCCTGGTGCACGCGGCGCAGCGTCCCGCGGACCACACCGTGCAGGTGGGTCCCGGCGCGCAGGTGCGCCAGCGCTGGATCCCGGTGCGGCGCGTCGGCCTGTACGTGCCGGGCGGGCTCGCGGTGTACCCGTCGTCGGTGATCATGAACGTCGTGGCGGCGCAGGAGGCCGGCGTCGGCTCGCTGGTCGTCACGTCCCCGCCGCAGCGCGAGAACGGCGGTCTGCCGGACCCCGTCGTGCTGGCCACCTGCGCGCTGCTCGGCGTGGACGAGGTCTACGCCGTCGGCGGGGCGCAGGCGGTCGGGATGCTCGCCTACGGCGCGGACGGGTCCGAGGACGTCGACGGCGCGGTGCTGTGCGAGCCGGTGGACGTCATCACCGGCCCCGGCAACGTCTACGTCGCCGCCGCGAAGCGCCTGGTGCGCGGCGCGGTCGGCATCGACGCGGAGGCCGGGCCGACCGAGATCGCCGTGCTCGCCGACGAGACGGCCGACGCCGACCACGTCGCCGCGGACCTGGTGTCCCAGGCGGAGCACGACCCGCTCGCCGCCTCGGTGCTGGTCACGACGTCCATCGAGCTGGCGGGCGCCGTGGAGTCCAAGCTGGTGCACCGGGTGCAGGCCACGCGGCACGCGCAGCGGGTCGCCCAGGCGCTGTCGGGCCCGCAGTCCGCGATCGTGCTGGTGGACGACCTCGAGGCCGGGCTGGACGTCGTCAACGCGTACGGCGCCGAGCACCTGGAGATCCAGACCGCCGACGCCGCGGCCGTCGCCGAGCGCGTCACCAGCGCCGGCGCGATCTTCGTGGGCGCGTACTCGCCGGTGTCGCTGGGCGACTACATGGCCGGGTCCAACCACGTGCTGCCGACCGGCGGCTGCGCGCACTTCTCGTCCGGACTGGGCGTGCACTCGTTCGTCCGCGCGGTGCAGGTGATCGAGTACGACGCCGACGCGCTGCGCGAGGTCGCCGGGCGGATCGTGTCGTTCGCGGACGCCGAGGGCCTGCCCGCGCACGGCGAGGCGGTCCGCGCGCGGTTCTGACGCGGCGGGCCCGACCCCGCCGACGTGGGTGCGGCCCGACGCGGCCTGCTCCGGGCTCAGCCCACGCCGAGGACGAACGGCAGCACGGCCGCCGCGCCCGCCTGCCGGAGCAGCCGCGCGGACACGGTCAGCGTCCAGCCGGAGTCGGTGCGGTCGTCCACCAGCAGGATCGTCCGGCCGGGCAGCCCCGACGCGGCGGCCGGGCTGAGGTCCAGCTCCAGCCGGCGGGCGACCGCGGCCAGCCGGTGCGCGGAGTTCACGTCGTGCCGCGTGGGCGGGCTGTCCGGGCGCGGCGCCACCGCGCCGACGAGAGGGACGCCGAGGTGCCGGGCCACGCCCTGCGCCAGGTGCTCGACCAGCGTGGGCCGGGTCGCCGAGCGGACCATGACGACCCCCTCGGGACGCTGCTCCGGCCGCCACGCGTCGAGCGTCGCGAGCACCGGGTCGCGCAGGGCGACGGGCAGACCGGCCTCGGGGTCGGCGTCCCCGCCGAACAGCTCGCGCAGCAGCCCGCCCCAGCCGACGGAGTCGAGCCGGGCCACGGCGCGGCCGGTGCCGGCCCGCTCGTCCTCCGCGATCTTGCCGCGCAGGTCGACGCCCAGGGTGGCCATGCCGGACGGCCACTGCCGGCGCGGCTCGACCTCGACGCCCGCGGCGGTCAGCAGCGCCTGCGCGCCGGCGACGTGCTCGGCGTCGGGGGCGGTGCCGACCGACGTGCCGGTGCAGGTGTCGCACCGCCCGCAGCGCCACGTCTCGCCGGCGGGCCCCGCGAGCTCGGGGTCGTCGAGCGCGCGGCGCAGGTGCGCCATGCGGCAGCCCTCCGTGGTCACGTAGTCGACCATCGACTGCTGCTCGGCCTTGCGGGTCGCGCTGACGCGGCCGTACCGGTCGGCGTCGTAGGACCACGGCTGCCCGGTGCCCTCCCAGCCGCCGCGCACCCGGCGCACGGCGCCGTCGACGTCGAGCACCTTGAGCATCTGCTCCAGCCGGGACCGGCGCAGCGACACGTGCGTCTCCAGGGCGGCGGTGGACAGGGTGCCGCCCTCGGCCAGCGCGCGCAGCGCGGCGCGGACGTCGTCCTCCGGCGGGAACGCGGTGGAGGCGAACCACTCCCAGATCGCGCGGTCCTCCCGGCCGGGGAGCAGCACGGCGGTGGCGCGGCCGCCGACGGCCTCCGCCGCGCGCCCTGCGCGGCCGACCTGCTGGTAGTAGGCGATGGGGGAGGACGGCGCCCCGACGTGGATCACGTAGCCGAGGTCCGGCTTGTCGAAGCCCATGCCGAGCGCGGACGTCGCCACCAGCGCCTTGACCCGGTTCGCCAGCAGGTCCGCCTCGGCGGCCTCGCGCTCCGCGGGGTCCGTCTGGCCGGTGTACGTGCGCACGTCCAGGCCCGCGGCGCGCAGGTGCTCGGTCACCTGCTGCGCCGCCGCGATCGTCAGGCAGTAGATGATCCCGGACCCCTCGAAGGCCGGCAGGTTCTGCGCCAGCCACGCGAGCTGCGCCGCGGTGTCCGGCAGCCGCACCACCGACAGGTCGAGGCTGGACCGGTCGAGCGGGCCGCGCAGCACCAGCACGTCGTCGTGGACGGCGGTGCCGAGCTGCTCGGCCACGTCCGCGGTGACGCGGGCATTCGCCGTGGCGGTGGTGGCCAGCACGGGGATGCCGTCCGGAAGCTCGCCGAGCAGCGTGCGGATGCGGCGGTAGTCCGGCCGGAAGTCGTGCCCCCAGTCGGAGATGCAGTGCGCCTCGTCGATCACGACCAGCCCCGCGTCGGCCGCGAGCCGCGGCAGCACCTCGTCCCGGAACTGCGGGTGGGTGAGGCGCTCGGGGGACACCAGCAGCACGTCGACCTCGCCGTCGGCGATCTGCTGGTGCACCGCGTCCCACTCGGTGACGTTCGCGGAGTTGAGCGTGGCCGCCTGGACGCCTGCGCGCTGCGCCGCGGCGACCTGGTTGCGCATGAGCGCCAGCAGCGGCGAGACCAGCACGGTGGGCCCGGCGCCGCGGGCGCGCAGCAGCGCCGTGGCGACGAAGTAGACGGCGGACTTGCCCCAGCCGGTGCGCTGCACCACCAGCGCGCGGCGGTGGTCGGAGACCAGCGCGTCGATGGCCAGCCACTGGTCGTCGCGCAGGCGGGCGTCGTCCCGGCCGACCAGCCGGCGCAGCACGGTCTCCGCCTCGTCGCGCAGGGATCCGGTCGCGGGGTGCTGCTGGGTCTCGGTCATCGCGTCGACCCTAGCCACCCCCGCCGACACCCGCGTCCGCCGGCCGCACGGCCTGTGGACGCACGACCGGCGTGCCGCGACGGCGCGGATACGATCGCCCCGTGACCGCACCCGCCCCCGCACCCGACCCCGCGCGCCCGGTCCGGCCCGTGCAGGCTGCTGAGCCCGTGCAGCCCGTGCAGCCCGTGCTGCCGGTGCGCCCGGAGCTGGCCGGCAGCGCGCCCTACGGCGCCCCGCAGCTGGCCGTGCCGGTCCTGCTCAACGTCAACGAGAACCCGTACCCGCCGTCGCCCGAGGTCGTCGCCGACATCGCCGCCGCCGTGGCGGACGCCGCGGCGGGGCTGAACCGGTACCCGGACCGCGAGTTCCTCGGCCTGCGGGCGGACCTCGCCGACTACCTCGCCGTCGAGTCCGGCGTGCGGGTCGCCCCGGAGCAGGTGTGGGCGGCCAACGGGTCCAACGAGGTGATGCTGCACCTGCTGCAGGCCTTCGGCGGCCCCGGCCGCACGGCGGTGTCGTTCGCCCCGACGTACTCGATGTACCCGGAGTACGCGCGCGACACGCACACCCGCTGGGTCGCGGGCCGGCGCACCGAGGACTTCGACGTCGACCCGGTGGAGGCGCGCGCGCTGATCGCCCGGGAGGCCCCCTCGGTGGTGCTCCTGACCAGCCCGAACAACCCGACCGGGACCGCGCTGGAGCTGGACACCGTGCGCGAGGTGCTGGCCGCCGCGGCCGAGGTGCCCGGCGGCTGCGTGGTCGTCGTCGACGAGGCCTACGCCGAGTTCCGGCGCGAGGGCGTCGCCTCGGCCCTGACCCTGCTGGCCGCGTACCCGCACCTGGCCGTCAGCCGCACCATGTCCAAGGCGTTCGGCCTGGCCGGGGCCCGTGTCGGCTACCTGGCCGCGTCGCGGGAGCTCGTCGACGCGCTGCGGGTGGTCCGGCTGCCGTACCACCTGTCCGCGGTGACCCAGGCGGTCGCCCGCGCCGCGCTGCGGCACGCGCCCGCGCTGATGGCGCAGATCGGCTCGCTGCGGGCCGAGCGCGACCAGCTGGTGCTCGACCTGCGGGACCGCGGCATCCGGGTCGCGGAGTCCGACGCGAACTTCGTGCTGTTCCAGGTGCACGGGGACCGGCACGCCGTCTGGCAGGGTCTGCTGGACCGGGGGGTGCTGATCCGTGAGGTCGGACCGGAAGGATGGCTCCGGGTGTCGGTCGGCACCCCGGAGGAGACCGCGGCGTTCACCGCCGCGCTGTGGGAGGTGCTGGGACTGTGAGCAGGACGACCGGCGGGCGGACCGCCCGGATCGAGCGCACGACGAGCGAGTCCAGCGTCGTCGTCGAGGTCGACCTCGACGGCACGGGGCGCACGGACATCAGCACGACGGTGCCGTTCTACGACCACATGCTCACCGCCCTGGGCAAGCACTCGCTCATCGACCTGACGGTCCGGGCGACGGGCGACATCGAGATCGACGCGCACCACACGGTCGAGGACGTGGCGATCTGCCTCGGCGAGGCGCTGCGCGAGGCGCTCGGGGACAAGCGGGGCATCGCCCGGTTCGGCGACGCCACCGTGCCGCTGGACGAGGCGCTCGCCCAGGCCGTCGTCGACGTGTCCGGGCGGCCGTACCTGGTGCACTCGGGGGAGCCGGCGGGCCAGGAGTACCACCTGATCGGCGGGCACTTCACCGGGTCGCTGACCCGCCACGTCCTGGAGTCGATCGCGCACCACGCCGCGTTCGGGATGCACGTGCGCGTGCTGGCCGGCCGGGACCCGCACCACGTCGTCGAGGCGCAGTTCAAGGCGCTGGCCCGCGCGCTGCGGGCCGCGGTCGCCCTGGACCCGAGGGTCGACGGCGTGCCGAGCACGAAGGGCGCGCTGTGAGCGACGAGCGGCCCCGCGACGACCGGCCCGGCGACGACCTCCCCGGGGACGGGCTCCCGGACGACCTCGGGTTCGAGATCCCCGACGACCTGTCCGGCCTGGACGACGTGCCGGCCCCCGCGGAGCCCACGCAGCCGGCCCAGCCCACCCAGCCCGCCCAGCCCACCCAGCGGGGCGCGCACGCCGCGGAGGGGGCCGGCCCCGCGGCGGGACCGGACGACGACCTCGCCGTCCCCGACGACCTGTCCGGCCTGGAGGCCGCGGCCGCCGAGCCGGACGAGCCGGTTGTGGCGATGGTCGTGACCCAGGTCGCCGGTGCGAGGGCGCTGGCCGCGGCGTGCTCGCTCGCGGGTGTGGACGTCGACGCGGTGCCGTCGCCCGTGGGGGCGCTCGCGGTGCTCCGCGACACCACCGACGCCGCGCGCACCGCCGAGGCCGCCGCGGCGATCTCCCAGATGCTCCGCAGCTCCCCGGTGGTGCTGCTCGACCGGCGTGCCGGCCGCATCGCCGCCAGCCGCTGGACGGCCGGGCAGAAGGAGGACGACCTCCCGGCCGGGCTCGTGCTGTCCGGGGCGCCCGCGGTGCTCGAGGACGTGCTGGTCGGCGGGACCCCGGTCACGGAGGTCGCCGGCGTGGAGACCAGCGTCGGGATGTCCCGGTGGGCCGCCCTGCGCGCGCTGTCGAGCGGCCGCAAGCGCACGGAGTGATCCCGCGCACCGGACGCGGGGCGGCTGGTCCCGCCCGCGGCCGGTAACCTGGACCGGTGCCCAGCCAGCCTGCAGTCGTCGTCCTGGACTACGGATTCGGGAACGTCCGCTCGGCCGTGCGCGCCCTCGAGCGGGTCGGCGCCCAGGTCGAGCTGACGTCCGACCCCCAGCACGCCGCCGACGCGGACGGCCTCGTCGTCCCCGGCGTGGGTGCGTTCGCGGCGGTGATGGCGGGCCTGCGCGGCGTCCGCGGCGAGCAGATCGTCGACCGGCGGCTCGCGGGCGGCCGGCCGGTGCTCGGCATCTGCGTCGGCATGCAGGTCATGTTCGGCGAGGGCGACGAGCACGGCGTGCGGACCGAGGGCCTCGGCGAGTGGCCCGGCACGGTGGACCGCCTCGAGGCGGACGTCGTCCCGCACATGGGCTGGTCGACCGTCGAGGCGCCCGAGGGCACCCGGCTGTTCGCCGGCGTCGAGGACGAGCGGTTCTACTTCGTGCACTCCTACGCCGCGCGGGACTTCCCGCTGGCGGAGACCGCCGACCCCGACCGGATGGCCCCGCCCCTGGTCACCTGGGCCGACCACGGCGGCCGGTTCGTCGCCGCCGTCGAGAACGGCCCGCTCGCCGCCACGCAGTTCCACCCGGAGAAGTCCGGGGACGCGGGCGCGCAGCTGCTCGAGAACTGGGTGCGCTCGCTCGGCTGAGCGCGCCACCCGCACCACCGCACCCTGTGCGCGGCGCCCGCCGCGACCCGAACGAGGAGACCCATGCCCGACCGTCTGCAGCTCCTGCCCGCCGTCGACGTCGCCGACGGCCAGGCCGTCCGGCTCGTCCAGGGCGAGGCCGGCTCGGAGACCTCCTACGGCGACCCGCTGGCCGCGGCGCTCGACTGGCACGCCGGCGGCGCCGAGTGGATCCACCTGGTCGACCTGGACGCCGCCTTCGGCCGCGGGTCCAACGCGGACCTGCTCGCCGACGTGGCGCAGGTGCTGTCCGGCAAGGGCGTCCGCGTCGAGCTGTCGGGCGGGATCCGGGACGACGCGTCGCTCGAGCGCGCCCTGAGCACCGGGGCCACCCGCGTGAACCTCGGCACGGCCGCGCTCGAGGACCCCGAGTGGACGGCCGACGCCATCGCCCGGCACGGCGACGCGATCGCCGTCGGCCTGGACGTGCGCGGCACGACGCTCGCCGCCCGGGGCTGGACCCGCGACGGCGGCGACCTCTGGGAGGTGCTGGCCCGGCTCGACGCCGCCGGCTGCTCCCGCTACGTCGTCACCGACGTGACCAAGGACGGCACGCTGCGCGGCCCCAACGTCGAGCTGCTGCGCGAGGTCTGCGCGCGCACCGACGCGCCCGTGGTGGCGTCGGGCGGCATCTCCTCGCTCGAGGACCTGCGCGTGCTGCGCGAGCTGGTCCCGGCGGGCGTCGAGGGCGCGATCGTCGGCAAGGCGCTCTACGCGGGCGCGTTCACGCTGCCCGAGGCCCTGGACGTCGCCGGGCGCCCGTGACCGGGCGGGAGCTGCCGCCGACCTCCGCGTTCGCGGGGGACGACGGCGGTGCCGACCCCGCGGTCGCCGAGGCGCTGGCCGCCCTGGGGGCGGGGACCGGCGGGCTGGACGGCGTCGTCGCCGCCCTCGCGGGCACCCGCGTGCTGGTCCCGGTGCTCGCGGAGCTCGAGGTGGCCGAGACGGTCGAGGTCGGCGGGCACGCGCACACGGTGGACAAGGAGGCGTCCGCCGGCATCGTCGCGCTGCAGGCGCCCGACGGCCGCACCGCGTTGCCCGTGTTCTCGTCGGTGGCGGCGATGACCGCCTGGCGGCCGGAGGCCCGGCCCGTGCCCACCGAGGTGGTACGTGCGGCGCTGTCCGCGGTCAGCGAGGGCTGGGAGCTGCTGGTGCTGGACGCCGGCGGCCCCGTGACCGCCCTGCTGCCCCGGCCGGCGGTCTGGGCGCTCGCGCAGCAGCAGCCCTGGCACCCGGCGGTCATCCGGGACGCCTCGGGCCCGGCCGTGGACCCCGAGGTGCGGTCCGCCGTGCGCGCGGCGGTGCGGGCGGCCCTCCCGGACGCTCCCGCCCCCACCCCCGCTCCGGCACCGGAGCGCGGCGGTCCGGGCGTGTGGCTGCGGCGCCGCCGCACAGCAGCCGCGGCACCGGCCACGCCCACGACACCCACGACGCCCCTCGTCGACGTCGACGCGGTGCCCGGTGCCCGCGCCGAGGTCGCCGTCGTGCTGACGCTCGTCGCCGGTCTGGACCGCGCCGCTCTGGACGCCGTGCTGCGCCGGGTCGGCGAGGCGCTGGCGGCGGACGACACCGTCACCCAGCGCGTGGACTCCGTCGAGGTCCGGCTGCGCTGACGGCGTCCGCCGACGGGCTGCGGGCGGCCCGTCGTCAGTGACGCCGCCGCCGCAGCGCCCACGCCAGGGCCACGACCGTCACCGCGCCCAGCGCCTGCCCGCCGAGGATCACCCGGTTCAGGTCGAGCGCGGGCTGCCAGCGGGCGCCGTCCTCCGTGATCACGTACACGCCGAGCGGCTTCACGCGGCCCGCGTAGCCGCCGCTGTCGGCGTGGCCGCCGCTGCGCCCCGACGGCCGGCCGCTGCCGAACGGCCACTGCGGCCCGCGGACGCCCGGGCCGCGCCCGGGTCCGCGGTGCCACGGTCCGGGGGCGGGCGCGTCGGCCGGTGCCGGCGCGCCCTCGGGCCCGGGGCCCGGGGCGGCGTCCTCCGGCCCGTGCCCGCCCGGGGCGTCCGGACCGCCCGGCCCCCCGGAGCCGCCCGGCGCCCCCTTGCGGATGCCCAGCCGGGCGTCGGCGTGCGCGCCCGCCACGCCGTGCGAGCCGACCAGCTTCGCGACGGGGACGACCAGCGTGCCGCCGCGCTCGTACGCCGGGCCGAACACCCGCTGCACGGAGAAGATGTCGCTCGCGGCGCGGGTCATCGCCGTCAGGTCCGGGTGCGTCTCGTCGGTCATCGTCGTCCTCCCGAGGTCGGTGGGTCCGTCCACCGTGGCACGCCCGCAGGGGGCGGCACCAGGCCCGGACCGGGTCGACCCGGTCAGCCGCCGGTGCAGGACGTGGTCGGGGCGAACGCCGTCTCGTCCGCGAGCAGCTGGCGCAGCGTGCTGACCGGCACCACGAAGCTCTGGCCGGTCGAGTTCTTCGCGTACACCACGCCGACGACGCGGCCCTCCGCGTCGAGCACCGCGGACCCGGAGCTGCCGGGCTCCACCTCGGCGTTCGTGACCAGCACCTGCCCGAGGTTCTCGTTCAGCGGGTCCGTCGTCGCGCCGATGACCTGCCCGCTGGTGACGGTCAGCGCACCGCCCTGCGGGTACCCCACCACGGTGACCTCGTCGCCGGGGTCGGGGTCGGCGTCGGCCAGACCGGGGGCGGTCGGCAGCGCGTCGGCGGTGCGGACGACGGCGAGGTCGGCCAGCGCCGCGGCCGAGGACGCCGTGACCGCGACGTCGCGGCCGTCGTAGGTGCTCAGCTGCAGGTCGGAGGAGTCGGCGACGACGTGCCGGTTGGTGATCAGGGTCGAGGAGTCGATCGCGAACCCCGACCCCGTCGACAGCGAGTTGCAGCCGACGTTGCGGATGCGGACCGCCATCCGCTGCGCCGCGTCGAAGCCGTCGGGGGACAGGTTGCCCGACGACGAGGGCGTCGCCACGGGCACGCTCGACGGCACCAGGTCGGTCGGCACGGGCTCGGGCATCGCCGGGAGCACCGCGCAGCCGGCGAGCAGCAGCACCGCCGCGGCGGCGGTGCCCACGGCACGGGTGACGGCGGGGCGGGTCACCCGGCCGCTCCGGCGGCGAGCTGGCGCTGCAGCTCGGTGTTGGCCTCGGTGGCCGTCGCGCACACGCCCTGGACGTCGGACTTGAACCGCTCGAGGTCCGCCGGGTCGTACGCGGCCGCGTCGGCGAGGTAGGTGATCAGCTGGTTCTGGGCGTCGATGCAGGTGGTCAGGGCCGAGGCCACGTTCGCCGCGGCCTGTGAGATCCGCTCCTGGTAGTCCACCAGCTGGCGCTGCACCTCGCGGTCGTCGCCGACCTGGGCCTTCTCGTCCGCGAGCTCGGTGATCCGGGTCTGCGCCGTCGCCAGCTGGTCGTTGACCGCCGCGAGCTCGGAGACCGTGCCGTCGTGCTCCGCGCGCAGGGTCGCGAGGTCGGTCCCGATCACCCGGGCCTGCGCCTCGACGTCGTCGGCGTACCGCTCGTACCGGTCGGTGCGCACCCAGAGGTAGGCGGCCAGCGCGGTGACGAGCACCAGCAGCACCGCCAGCACGACCACGGCCCACGGGCGACGGCGGCGCCGCGGCGCGGCGGGCTCCGCGAGGTGCGCGTGCTCGGGGTGCGCCGGCCGGTCGGGGTGACCGGGCCGGTCGGGGTGGCCGGCGTCTGCGTGCGGGCGCGCGCCGGGCGGTTCCGTGGTGGTCGAGGAGTGCGGTCCCGGCCACGACGAGGCCCCGGTCGGCCGCGGCGGGCCGATCGGGTCGTTCGGCCCGGTGGCAGACGTCACGAGCACCACCCTACGGGGACCCGGCGCGGGCGGGCGCGACGTCCGGCGCGCCCGGTGTGCGCGACGTCACGTCCGGTGCACCGTCCGGACGGTGCGAATCTGTCGACCGAACGGCCCCGCGGGGGCGAGAATCCTGCGGTGTCCCTCGCTCCCTACGGCCGCCTGCTGCGCCTGCCCGGTGTCCTGCCCCTGGTCCTCGTCGCGTTCGTCGCCCGCATCCCGCACGCGATGACCGGCGTCGTGCTCACCCTGCACGTGGTGGGCCCGCTCGGCCTCGGGTACGCGCGCGCCGGCCTCGTCGCCGCGGCGATGACGGTCGGCGTCGCGATCGGCTCGCCGTGGCGCGGTCGCCGGGTGGACCGGCTGGGCCTGCGCCGCGCGCTGCTGCCGTCCGTCCTCGTGGAGTCGGCGGTGTGGCTGGTCGCGCCGCGGCTGGGCTACGAGGCGCTGCTCGTCGCCGCGGTCGTCGCCGGCGTGTTCCTGGTCCCGGTGTTCTCCGTCGTGCGGCAGTCGCTCGCGGTCCTCGTCCCGGTGGAGCAGCAGCGCACGGCCTTCGCGCTGGACTCGGTCGCGACCGAGATGACGTTCATGCTGGCGCCGACGCTGGGCGTGCTGGTCGCGACGCAGGTGTCGACCACCGCCGCGCTGACGCTCGTGGGCGTCTCCACCGTCGCCGCCGGCCTGCTGCTCATGTGGTTCAACCCGCCGACGCGGTCGGCCGGGGGAGCGGTGGTGCCCGAGCACACCGGCCGCCGGCCGCGCCTCGTCACCCCGGGGCTGCTGGTGGTGCTGGCCGCCGCGTCGGCGGCGGCGCTCATCCTCAACGGCACGGACGTGGGCATCGTCGCGGCGCTGCAGGGCTGGCAGAACGAGGCCGCCGTCGGCTGGATGATCGCGCTGTGGTGCGTGGGGTCCGTCGTGGGCGGCCTGGTCTACGGCGCGCAGAAGCGCGAGCTGCACCCGCTCGTCCTGGTCGCGTTGCTGGGCGCCGCGACCGTCCCGGCGGCGTTCGCCCAGACGCAGTGGCAGCTCGCGGTGGCCGTCGTGGTCGCCGGCCTGCCGTGCGCCGCGGCGCTGTCGGCGATCAACGCCTCGCTGGTCCGCTCGGTGCCGGAGCACCGGCGCGGCGAGGTCATGGGCTGGAGCGGCACCGCGAACACCGTCGGCGCCGCCCTGGGCGCGCCGGTCATCGGTGCGGTGATCGACGGCCTCGGCCCGGGCGCGGGGTTCGCCGCGACGGGCGGCGTCGGCCTGCTGCTGTCGGTGCTCGGCCTCGCGGTGCTGGCGCTCGTCCGGCGCCGCCGCGGACCGGTGCTGCCGGGCGCGGTGCCCGCCGTGCTCGAGGAGGTGCCGGGGGACCGGGCCACCGCCCCGGGCGGCGTCGTGCCGACCCCGGCTCCGGTGGGGGCGGACGACGTGCCCGCCCGTCCGCTGCCGCAGGACGCCCCCACCGCGGGCTGAGCGCGGCGCGCCGGGGTGGGCGCGCCCGGCCGGGTCAGCTCACGTAGCCGGTGAACTTCTCGCCCGGTCCCTCGCCGGGCGCGTCCGGGAACGGGCTCGCCTCCCGGAACGCGAGCTGCAGCGACCGCAGCCCGTCGCGCAGCGAGCGGGCGTGCTGGTTGCCGATGTCGGGCGCCGACGCCGTCACCAGCGCGGCCAGCGCGGTGATCAGCTTGCGGGCCTCGTCGAGGTCCAGGTGCTCCGCGCCGCTGCGGCCGTCCTCGTCGGGCGCCAGGCCGCACTTGACGGCGGCGGCGCTCATCAGGTGCACGGCGGCGGTCGTGATGACCTCGACCGCGGCCACGTCGGCGATGTCGCGGGTGGCGGTCGTGGGGTCGGGGGTCTCGCTCATGGCGCCGATCCTCTCATCCGCCGCGGCGGCTCTCCGCCCGGACCGCGCGGCGGACGTACGAGCGCCCGCCGCCCCGGCGGGAGCCGGGTCGACGGGCGCTGCGGGGGTCGGCGCGTGGGGGCGCGCCGGCCGGGTCAGGCGACCGGCGTGCTCGCGGTCGCCGGCTCGCCGGTCTCGAGCGGCGCGGTCCCCGCCAGGGCGGCGGACAGCGCGGCGCCGAGGCCCGCGTCGACGTTGGTCCAGTACTGGATCGCCCGGGCGCGGATCACGTCGCTCTTCACGCCGCCGACGTGACCGGTGATGGTCTCCAGGAACCGGGCCCGCGCGGCGTCGTCGAACACCTCGCGGTAGAGGGTGCCGGCCTGGCCCCAGTCGTCGTCCTCCGGGTGCAGGGTCGCGGCGGACCGCACCATCTCGCCGTCGGACTCCCAGCCGCCGGACTCGGCCGCGCGGGCCGGGTCGGCCGCCGGGCCGCCGATCGAGTTGGGGGCGTACACCGGGACCTCGGGCGCGTTGAACGAGTACCGCGCGGCGCCGTCCTTGGAGTACGAATGCACCTCCGACCGCGGCGCGTTCACCGGCAGCTGCTGGTGGTTGGTTCCGACGCGGTACCGGTGGGCGTCCGCGTAGGAGAAGATCCGCGCGAGCAGCATCTTGTCCGGGCTGGTCTGGATGCCGGGGACGAAGTTGCTCGGCGCGAACGTCGCCTGCTCGATCTGCGCGAAGTAGTTCTCGGGGTTCCGGTTCAGCTCCATCGTGCCGACCTCGATCAGCGGGTAGTCCGCGTGCGGCCACACCTTGGTCAGGTCGAACGGGTTGAACCGGTAGGTCTTCGCGTCCTCGTACGGCATGACCTGGACCGACAGCGTCCAGCGCGGGAACTCGCCGTCGGCGATGTGCTCGAACAGGTCGCGGATGTGGTGGTCGGCGTCGGAGCCGGCCAGCTGGGCCGCCTCGTCGCCGGACAGGTTGTCGATGCCCTGCTGGGACTTGAAGTGGTACTTGACCCAGAACCGCTCGCCGGCCGCGTTGACCCACTGGTAGGTGTGCGAGCCGAAGCCGTCCATCGTGCGCCAGCTGCGCGGCAGGCCGCGGTCGCCCATCAGCCAGGTGACCTGGTGCGCGGACTCGGGGGACAGGGTCCAGAAGTCCCACTGCATGTCGTTGTCGCGCAGGTTGGAGCCCGGCAGCCGCTTCTGCGAGCGGATGAAGTCGGGGAACTTGATGCCGTCGCGCAGGAAGAACACCGGGGTGTTGTTGCCGACCAGGTCGTAGTTGCCCTCGGACGTGTAGAACTTCAGCGCGAAGCCGCGGGGGTCGCGCCAGGTGTCGGGGGAGCCGTGCTCGCCGGCCACCGAGGAGAACCGCGCCAGCATCTCGGTCTCGACGCCGGGCTGGAACAGCGCGGCGCGGGTGTACCGGCTGACGTCGCCCGTCGTGGTGAACGTGCCGAAGGCGCCGCCGCCCTTGGCGTGCACGACGCGCTCGGGGACCCGCTCGCGGTTGAACTGCGCGAGCTTCTCCACCAGGTAGTGGTCGTGCAGGACGATCGGGCCGTCCGCGCCGACGGACATCGAGTGCGCGTCGGAGGCCACGGGGGCGCCGGAGTTGGTGGTGGTCGGGTGGACCTGGGTCACAGGGTGTCCTTCCGGGTCGGCGGCACGCCGGTCGAGGGCGCGCCGGGGACCGGTCGGGCGAGGGTTCGCCCGACCGGGAGTCGAGGGGGTCGAGGGGGTGGTGGTCGCAGGGGTCAGGCGGCGCGGCAGGCGGGGCACAGACCCCAGAACGTGACCTCGGCGAGCTCGATCGAGAAGCCCGACGTGGAGCTCGGGGTGAGGCAGGGCGCCTCGCCCACGACGCAGTCGACGTCGCCGACGGCGCCGCACTGCCGGCAGACCACGTGGTGGTGGTTGTCGTCGACCCGGCGCTCGTACCGCGCCGGGTGCCCCGCGGGCTCGATGCGGCGCAGGATGCCCGCGTCGGTCAGGGCGTGCAGCACGTCGTAGACGGCCTGGACGGACACGGTGGGCAGCGCGGAGCGCGCGTGCCGCAGCAGCGCGTCCGCGTCGGCGTGCGGCAGCTGCTCGACGGCCTCGAGCACGGCGAGGCGGGGGGCGGTCACGCGCAGGCCCCGGTCGCGGAGGAGCTCCGCGGGGTCGGCGTGCTGGTCGACGGGCATGTCCTCACCCTGGCATGCTTTCTGGAACTGTTCAAGTAGGTATCTGACGGCGTGTCACGTCCGGGGGAGTGGCCGTCGGGCCGGCCGGGCTCCCGGCGAGGTTCTGCTACAGTTGTCCGCGACTGGCCTGGATCGGTCGTGCGTCCGCGAGGACGAGCGGGCGGACCAGGCGCACAAGTGGAGTCGAATCCCACCTGAGTCCCGACCGCCCGGTCCGCCGGCAGCAGGGTCCAGGTCCCGGTCCAGGCCGTGCCCCTCGCGGGGGCGTGGCTCGTTCGGTGCACCGTCTCGTGCGGGCGCACCGCGGATCCGTCGGCCCCCGCCTGTGCTCAGGTTCGGGGGCCTTCCTCGTTCCCGGCGGTCGTCACGACGACTTCGAGGAGCACCACATCAGCGAGCCCCGCATCAACGATCGGATCCGCGTCGCCGAGGTCCGCCTGGTCGGCCCGAACGGCGAGCAGGTCGGCATCGTCCGCGTGGAGGACGCACTGCGCCTGGCCCAGGACGCCGACCTCGACCTCGTCGAGGTCGCGCCGGATGCCCGTCCGCCCGTCTGCAAGATCATGGACTACGGCAAGTTCAAGTACGAAGCAGACATGAAGGCCCGCGAGGCCCGGCGCAACCAGAGCAACACGGTTCTCAAGGAGATCCGCTTCCGGCTCAAGATCGACCCGCACGACTACGGCACCAAGAAGGGCCACGTCGAGCGGTTCCTCGCGGCCGGCGACAAGGTCAAGGTCATGATCATGTTCCGCGGTCGCGAGCAGTCGCGCCCGGAGATGGGCGTGCGCCTGCTGCAGCGTCTGGCTGCCGACGTCGCGGAGCTCGGCTTCATCGAGAGCATGCCGAAGCAGGACGGGCGCAACATGATCATGGTGCTCGGCCCGACCAAGAAGAAGGCCGAGCAGCGCCAGGAGCAGCGTCGTGCCCGCCCGGCCCGCGAGGAGCGGGTCGTGGACGAGTCCGCCGCGCCGGAGGAGTCGGCGCCGACCGAGGCACCCGCCCCGGTCGCCGAGCCCACCGCCGCCCCGGCACCCGAGGCCGCCCCCGCAGCAGCGGAGACGACCCCGGCCGCGCAGCCCGAGCCCGCCCCGGCACCGGAGGCCGCCGCCCCGGCGGCGCCGAAGGCCCCGTCGGCACCGCGACCGGCTGCCGCGACCCGGCCCGCCGCGTCCCGGCCCGCGGCCGCGAAGCCGGCGTCGGCTCCGAAGCCCGAGGCGACGAACACGCCGGCCGCCGCCCCGAAGCCGGCTGCCGCACCCAAGCCCGCCGCGGCCCCCCGGCCGACGGCGACGCCGACCCCGCGGCCCGCGCCGCGCCCGGCACCCAGCCCGCGTCCCGCGGCGCGACCGGCTCCCCGGTCGCCCGGCGGGTCGCAGAACGCCTGACCAGCACCACCACGCTCGGACCCCACCGGGACCGGACGGACGACGAGTCGCGCACCCGTGTGCGCGATGCGACGACAAGGAGAGACGGCAGCCATGCCGAAGAACAAGACGCACTCCGGTGCGAAGAAGCGCTTCCGGATCACCGGGAGCGGCAAGGTCATGCGCGAGCAGGCGAACGCCCGTCACCTCCTCGAGCACAAGTCGAGCCGCCGCACGCGCCGTCTCGCCACCGACCAGGTCGTCACCCCGGCCGACGCCCCCCGTATCAAGAAGCTGCTCGGCAAGTGACCCGCCGGCGCGCGAGCGCCGCGGTGGCACGCCGACCTGAGAACAACGCAAGGAGCATCACGTGGCACGCGTGAAGCGGGCGGTCAACGCCCAGAAGAAGCGCCGGGCAACACTCGAGCGCGCCGCCGGCTACCGCGGGCAGCGTTCGCGCCTGTACCGCAAGGCCAAGGAGCAGGTCACCCACTCCCTCGTCTACGCCTACCGCGACCGCAAGGCGCGCAAGGGCGACTTCCGCAAGCTGTGGATCCAGCGGATCAACGCTGCGGCGCGCGAGCAGGGCCTGACCTACAACCGCCTGATCCAGGGCCTCAAGCTCGCGGGCATCGAGGTGGACCGTCGCGTCCTGGCCGACATGGCCGTCAACGACGCCCCCGCGTTCAACGCGCTGGTGCAGCTGGCCAAGGACGCGCTGCCGGCCGACGTCAACGCGCCCCGCGCCGCGGCCTGACGCACCCGTAGCACCCCGCGCGACGCCGCCCGACGGGCGGACGCCGACGCACACCCCGGACCCCCGGGAGCCACCAGGCTCCCGGGGGTCCGGTGCGTGCGGCGCACCCGCGCGGCCCGGGTACGGGAGGATGGGGGCGTGTCCCGCACCTCCGCCGACGGCCGCCCCCCGCTCACCAACCCGCACGCCGACCGGGTCCGCGCCGTCCGCGCCCTCGGGACCCGCGCCGGCCGCCGGCGCGCGGGCCGCTACCTGGTCGAGGGGCCGCAGGCGGTCCGCGAGCTGGTCCGCTGGACGCCGCAGCTGGTGCGCGACCTGTACCTCACGCCCGAGGCGGCCGACCGGTACGCCGAGATCGTGTCCGACGCCCGGGACGCGGAGCTCTACCTGCACCTCGGCGAGGCCGACGTGCTCGACGCGATGTCGCCGGACGCCCAGGGGGTGCTCGCGGTCGCGGACGCGCCGGGCGACGGCGCCGGGCAGCCCGGGCAGCCCGGGCAGCCGCCCGCGGGCCCTCTGGGTGCCGGCGCGCTGGACGCCGTCCTGGCCACCCGTCCCACGCTGGTCGCGCTGCTCGCACGCGTCCGCGACCCCGGGAACGCCGGCACGGTGATCCGCGTCGCGGACGCCGCGGGCGCCGACGCCGTCGTGATCGCGGGGGACAGCGTCGAGGCGACCAACCCGAAGGTGGTGCGGTCGACCGCCGGCTCGCTGTTCCACCTGCCCGTCGTCTCCGGCGTGCCGGTCGAGGACGCCGTCGCCGCGCTGCGCGCCGCGGGCCTGACCGTGCTGGCCGCCGACGGCACGGGCGAGCTGGACCTGGACGACCTGCAGGACGCCGCCGCCCGCGCGGTGGACGGCGCGCCGACGCCGGGGGCCGACCTGCGGGCCCCGACGGCCTGGCTGTTCGGCAACGAGGCCTGGGGCTTGCCCCCGGAGGATCGGGACCGGGCCGACGCCGTCGTGCGGGTGCCGCTGCGCGGGCGCGCCGAGTCGCTCAACCTCGGCACGGCGGCCGCCGTCTGCCTCTACGCGTCGTCGCGGGCGCACCGCTGAGTGCCGCGCGGTCGGGCATGCTGGTCCGGTGCGCGTCTTCGCCGGGCTCTGGCCCACCCCCGAGGTCCGGCAGCACCTCGCGTCCGCGCTGCGGACGGCCGTGGGCGTCGACCCGGACGCCGCACCCGGGCGCGGTCCGGACGGAGTGCGGTGGACCCCGGCCGAGAACTGGCACGTGACGCTGGCGTTCTACGGGGATCTGGGCGAGGGCCGGACCGAGCAGCTCGCCGGGGACCTGGCCGACGTCGCGGCCGCCGGCCGGCCGTTCGAGCTGGAGCTGACGGGCGCCGGGGTGTTCGCCCACCGGACCCTCTGGGCCGGGGTGGGTGGTGCGGTCGAGTCGGTGCACGCCCTGGTCGAGGGCTGCCGCGACGCGGGCGAGGGCGTCGGCGCCCGGCACGACGACCGCGTCCGGTCCCGGCCGCACCTGACGCTCGGCCGGGTGGCGCAGCCGCGCGGCGGCCGGCGGCGCCGCGACCTGGTGACCCCCGACCCGGGGGACCTGCTGGTGCACGCCCTCGCGGTGTACCGCGGTCCGCGGTGGCCGGTGTCGGAGCTGGTGCTGACCGAGTCCCTCCCGGGCGAGGGTCGCGCCGGGGGCCCGCTGTACCGGCCGCTCGGCTCCTGGCCCCTGGGCGCCGGCTGATCAGCCCGCGCGTCCCGCCGCGATCGCGTCCAGGTCGCGCACGGCGTACCGGTGGTGCTCCCACTCCTCCTCGAGGATCGTGTGCAGGCAGGACAGCACCGTCACGACGTGGGCGGGAGCCCACGGGTCGGGGCGCTCGGCGGCGAGGACCGCGGGGGTGACGGCCGCGAGGTGCTCCCGCACCATCGCCACGCGCCCGGCACGCACCTCGAGCACCTCGGCGTACGGCGGGACGCCCGCGGCGAACACGCCCGGGTCGTGGCCGTCCGCCGCGTACTCCTCGTTCGGCTGGCCGATCGGGTGGTACGGCCGCGCGATCCCGAGCACCGCGCCACGCAGCCACGTGTCGGTGGCCATCACCAGGTGCCGCAGCGTCTGGGCGAACGACCACTCGCCGTCCACCCGGACGTCGACCGTGCCGGGCGGCATCGCCGCGACGCGGTCGAGCGTCGCCGCCCACGTGCGTTCGACGGCCGCCCAGGCGGCGCGCAGGCCGTCGGGGTCGGCGGCACGCCGCTGCTCGCGGCCGGGGAACCGCCGGTCCAGCTCGGCGTCCACGTAGGGCGCCACGTCGACGCCGTTCACCCGCAGGCCGGCGCCGCCGTCCAGCAGCCACGGCGCGTCGACGTCGGCCCCCGCGACGTCGACGCCGCGCATCACCACCCCGGAGAGGTCGGCCCGGACGAACCGGGCCCCGCCGAGGTCCGCGTCGACGAACCGCGCGCCCCGCAGGTCGTCGTCCGTGCCGAAGTCGGGCATCACGTCTCCTCGTCGAGCGCCTGCGCGTGCGGTCGCCGCCGATCCTCCCGGACCCGACCGGCCGGTGTCGACGCCCCGGCACGCCTCGTGGCGAGGTCGTGGCCTGTGGCAGCATGGCGGCATGACCCCGCAGCGTCGCAGCCGCCGATTTCCCGGGCCCGTTCCCGGGCACGGCGTCAGCGCAGGCTGACCCGACGCGCAGGTCCCGTCCCGCCCTGGCGGCGGACGGTCCCCGGGTCCCGGAACGGGCGCCACTAGACTCGCCCGTCGGACGGTGCGTCGCCCCCGCGCGCCCGCACCGCCGCAGCTCCCGCCTGGAAGGTCCGGATGTCCACGCCTGACACCACTCTGTCCCCGCTCGACGCCGACGCCGTCGAGCACGCCCTCTCCGACGCCCTGGCGGCCCTCGCGGCCGCCCGCGACCTCGACGAGCTCAAGGCCGCGCGCCTCGCGCACACCGGCGAGCGCAGCCCGCTCGCGCTCGCGAACCGCGCCATCGGCGGGCTGCCGCCGGCCGACAAGGCGGTCGCGGGTAAGACCGTCGGCCAGGCCCGCGGCCGGCTGAACGCCGCGCTCGCGGCGCGCGAGGAGGTGCTCGTCGCCGAGCGCGATGCCCGCGTGCTGGTCGAGGAGGCCGTCGACGTGACGCTGCCGTCCGACCGCACCCCGCGCGGCGCCCGGCACCCCCTGGAGCAGCTGCAGGAGCGCGTCGCCGACGTGTTCGTCGGCATGGGCTGGGAGATCGCCGAGGGCCCCGAGGTCGAGGCCGAGTGGTTCAACTTCGACGCGCTCAACTTCAAGCCGGACCACCCGGCGCGGCAGATGCAGGACACGTTCTACGTGGCCGCGGCCGACGGCGAGCCGGACCCGCACCTGGTGCTGCGCACGCACACCTCGCCGGTGCAGGCGCGCAGCCTGCTCGAGCGGGACCTGCCGATCTACATCGCCTGCCCGGGCCGGGTCTACCGGACCGACGAGCTCGACGCGACGCACAGCCCGGTGTTCCACCAGGTCGAGGGCCTCGCGGTCGACAAGGGCCTGACCATGGCGCACCTCAAGGGCACGCTGGACCACTTCGCGCGGGCGGTGTTCGGCCCCGAGGCGCGCACGCGGCTGCGCCCGGCGTACTTCCCGTTCACCGAGCCGAGCGCCGAGATGGACCTGTGGTTCCCGCAGAAGAAGGGCGGGCCCGGCTGGATCGAGTGGGGCGGCTGCGGGATGGTCAACCCCAACGTCCTGCTGGCGGCGGGCCTGGATCCCGACGAGTACTCCGGCTTCGCCTTCGGGATGGGCATCGACCGCACCCTGATGCTCCGCCACGAGATCGCGGACATGCACGACATCGTGGAGGGCGACGTGCGCTTCTCCACCCAGTTCCGGACGGTGATCTGATGCCTCGCATCCCCCTGACGTGGCTCGCCGAGCACGTCGAGCTGCCCGCCGGCACCACGGCCGAGCAGCTGGCCGCCGACCTGGTGAAGGTCGGCCTCGAGGAGGAGGCGGTGCACCCGGCCGCCGTGTCCGGCCCGCTGGTCGTCGGCCGCGTCGTCGAGCGCGTGCCCGAGCCGCAGAAGAACGGCAAGACCATCAACTGGTGCCAGGTCGACGTGGGCGACCACAACGGCACCGCCGAGGACGGCACGCGCACCCCGCGCGGCATCGTCTGCGGCGCGCACAACTTCGACGTGGGCGACCACGTCGTCGTCGCGCTGCCCGGCACCGTGCTGCCCGGGCCGTTCGCCATCGCCTCGCGCAAGACCTACGGCCACGTGTCCGACGGGATGATCTGCTCGTCGCGCGAGCTGGGGCTGGGCGACGACCACGACGGCATCATCGTGCTGTCCGAGCTCGGGATCGACGCCGAGCCCGGGACGGACGCGCGCGCCCTGCTGGGGCTGGGCGAGGAGGTCCTGGAGATCAACGTGACGCCCGACCGCGGCTACTGCTTCGCGATGCGCGGCGTGGCCCGCGAGTACGCGCACTCGACCGGCGCCGCGTTCACCGACCGCGGCCTGCCGCGCGCCGGCGCGGACGACGGCCTGGCGACCACCGGCGGGTTCGGCGTCGAGCTCCGCGACGACGCCCCGGTGCACGGCGTGCCCGGCGCGGACCGGTTCGTCGCGCGGGTCGTGCGCGGCGTCGACGCGAGCGCGCCGTCGCCGTCCTGGATGCAGCAGCGCCTGACGCAGGCCGGCATGCGGCCGATCTCGCTCGCCGTCGACGTCACGAACTACGTGATGCTCGACCTGGGGCAGCCGCTGCACGCCTACGACCTCGCGACGCTGACGGCGCCGATCGTGGTGCGGCGGGCCCGGGCGGGGGAGGAGCTCACCACGCTGGACGGCGTGCGCCGGGTGCTCGACCCCGAGGACCTGCTCATCACCGACGGCCCGGACGCCGGGCGCGTGCTCGGCCTGGCGGGCGTGATGGGCGGTGCGGACACCGAGGTCTCCGCCTCGACCACCGACCTGCTCATCGAGGCCGCGCACTTCGACCCCGTGTCGATCGCGCGCACCGCCCGGCGGCACAGGCTGCCCAGCGAGGCGAGCAAGCGGTTCGAGCGCGGGGTGGACCCGCAGCTGCCCCGCGTGGCGGCCGCCCGGGTCGTGGAGCTGCTGGTGGAGCACGGCGGCGGCACCCCCGACCCCGTCCTGACGGACGTCGACGTGACGGTGCCCCCGGCGCCGATCACGCTGCCCGTCGCGCTGCCGTCCCGCCTGATCGGGCTGGACCTGGACGTGGCGCTGGTGTCCCGGTACCTGCGGGAGATCGGCTGCACGGTCGGCGAGGTCGTCGGGGCGGGCGCGGACGCGGTGCTCACCGTGCACGTCCCGACCTGGCGCCCGGACCTCGCGGCGCCGGTGGACCTGGTCGAGGAGGTCGCGCGCCTGCACGGCTACGACGCGATCCCGTCGGTCGTGCCGCGCTCGCCCGTGGGCCTGGGCCTGACCCCGGACCAGCGCCGCCGGCGCCGGGTCTCGGCGGTGCTCGCCGACACCGGCTGGGTCGAGACGTGGTCCTACCCCTTCGTCTCCGTGGCGCAGCAGGACGCGCTGGGGCTGCCGCAGGACGACGCCCGCCGGACCATGCTGCGGCTGGCGAACCCGCTGTCGGAGGAGAAGCCCTTCCTGCGGACGTCGCTGCTCGTCACGCTGCTGGACACGGCGCGCCGGAACGCCGCCCGCGGCACCACCGACCTGGCCGTCTACGAGGTCGGCTCGGTGACCCTGCCCCGCCCGGGTGCCGGAGCGGCGCCCGTACCGCCCGTCGCGCAGCGGCCGTCGGCCGACGTGCTCGACGCGATCCGCGCCGCGGTGCCGGACCAGCCGCGGCACGTCGCCGGCGTGCTGAGCGGCCTGCGGGAGCCCGCCGGCTGGTGGGGACCCGGCCGCGCGGCCGACCACACCGACGCGATCGACGCCGTCCGGCTGGTCGCCGACACCCTCGGCGTGCCGCTGGTGGTCGAGGCGGACCCCGACCGGGCGCCCTGGCACCCGGGTCGGTGCGCCCGGTTCCGCACGGTCGACGGCGCGCTGGTCGGGCACGCGGGCGAGCTGCACCCGACCGTCGTCGCCGCGCACGCGCTGCCGGCACGGGCGTGCGCGTTCGAGGTCGACCTCGACGTGCTGCTCGCCGCCGCCCCGCGCTCGGCCGTTCCCGCGCGCGAGGTGTCCACGTTCCCCGTGGCCAAGGAGGACGTGGCGCTGGTGGTGCCGGCCGACGTGCCGGTGGCCGACGTGCTGGACGCCGTCCGCGCCGGCGCCGCCGCCAGCACCGCGGGGGACGTGCTCGAGAGCGCCCGGCTGTTCGACGTGTACACGGGCGAGCAGGTCGGCGAGGGGCTGCGCTCCCTGGCCTTCGCGCTGCGTCTGCGGGCCGCCGACCGCACGCTGACGGCCGACGAGACGGCGGCCGTGCGCGCCGCGGTGGTCGAGGAGGCGGAGCGCCGGTTCGGCGCCACCCTCCGCGCGTAGCAGCGCCTCGCGCGCGCAGCACGACCGACGGCCCCGGCCGCGGCACCCGCACGGGTCGCCGCGCCCGGGGCCGCCCCCGTCCCCGGGCCTGTGCGCCGCCCGCCCCGTCCCACCCCCGTCCGGCCCCCGTCCGTCCGCGCCGCGAGGTCGTCACACGTCGCCGAGGTCGTCATGCACGAGTGACGACCTGGTCGGCGAGTGACGACCTCGCCAGAGCCGGACGCCCCCGCGTCCCGGGGCGGGTCGCCGCGGTACGGCGACCGCGCCGCGGAGCAGCTCGGCCGGCACCCGGATGCGACGCTCGCCGTTCACCCGTCCGCAACCTGCAGGTCCGCCGTTGGTGGTTGCCTAATCGGACATACCGCTCATACGTTGTCACCCGGCAGTGTGACGATCGTGACGCGGCCTGCTGACGAGGGTGCCAGAAGCGCCCCGGGGGATCGGAGACATCGGTGAGCGCTGTACGCACACGCACGAGGTGGGCGGCGAGCCTCGCCGCGGTGGGGGCGATGGTCGGGACGTCCCTGGCCGCCGCGGTCCCCGCCGCCGCGGCGGAGGACACCCACACCATCGCGCAGGTCCAGGGCACGGGCGACGCGTCCCCCCTGGCCGGCCAGACGGTCACGACGTCCGGGGTGGTGACGGCGGTCTACGCGACCGGCGGCTTCCGCGGCTACGTCATCCAGACCCCGGGCACCGGCGGCGGCGACGCCGCGGGCCGGACGGCCTCGGACGCGGTCTTCGTGTTCTCGCAGGCGACCGCGGCCTCGGTGGCGACGGGCGACCTGGTCCAGGTCACCGGTGCGGTCTCCGAGTACCAGGGCCTGACCGAGATCACCGTGGCGAGCGCGGCCGGCCTCGTCCAGCTGGACGGCGACGCGGCCGTCGAGCCGGTGACCGGCACCTGGCCCGCCGACGCGACGGCCCGCGAGGCGCTCGAGTCGATGCTCTACCTGCCGTCGGGCGACCTCACGGTCTCCAACACGTACAGCACCCACCAGTACGGCGAGGTCGGCCTGGCCGCCGGCACGACGCCGCTGGTCCAGCCGACGGAGGTCGCCGCTCCCGGCACCCCCGAGTACGCCGCGGCGGTCGCGGACAACGCGGCCCGGGCCGTGGTGCTCGACGACGGCGCCAGCACCAACTTCCTGTCCGCGGCGAACACCGGCCTGACCCCGCCGTACGTGTCGCTCGAGAACCCGGTGCGCGTCGGCGCGGCCGCGAGCTTCACGGCGCCGGTCGTGGTCGACTACCGGAACAACGCGTGGAAGCTGAACCCGACGCTCCCGCTGGACGCGGCGAACCCGGCCGGCTACCCGGCCACCTTCGAGAACGACCGCACCGCGGCGCCCGAGGGCCTGGGCGAGGCGGACGTGACGGTCGCGTCGTTCAACGTGCTCAACTACTTCACGACCCTCGGCGCCGACACCGCCACCTGCGAGTCGTACGACGACCGCACCGGTGACCCGGTCACGGTCCGCGAGGGCTGCGACCAGCGCGGCGCCTGGGACCCCGAGGACCTGCAGCGCCAGCAGGACAAGATCGTCGCGGCGATCAACGCCCTCGACGCCGACGTCGTCGGCCTGATGGAGATCGAGAACTCGGCGCGCGTCGACGGCGACGCGGACGAGGCGCTCGCGACCCTGGTCGAGGCCCTGAACGCCGCTGCGGGCGCGGGGACGTGGGCCTACGTGCCCTCGTCGGCCGAGCTGCCCGCGGCGGACCAGCTGGACACCATCACGAACGCGCTGATCTACCGGCCGGCCGCCGTCGAGACCGTGGGCGACGCCCGCGCGCTGGGCACGCAGTCGGGCGACGACCAGGCGTTCGGCAACGCCCGGGAGCCGATCGGGCAGGCGTTCGCGCCGGTCGGCGGCGGCGAGCAGCTGTTCGTGGTGGTCAACCACTTCAAGTCCAAGGGCTCGGCCGGCCCGTGGCCGGGCGACGCCGACGCCGGCGACGGCCAGGGCGCGTCCAACGAGTCCCGCGTGCGCCAGGCCGAGGCCCTGCGCGACTGGGTCCCGACCGTGCAGGGCGACGCCGAGGCGGTCGCCCTGGTCGGGGACTTCAACTCCTACACGCAGGAGGACCCGCTGCAGGTCCTCTACGGCGCGGGCTACACCGACGCCACCATGGCGCTGGACGCGGGGGAGTACTCGTACTCCTTCTCCGGCCTGTCGGGCTCGCTCGACCACGTGCTGCTGAACGAGGCGGCGCTGGAGCGCGCGACCGGCGCGGACGTGTGGAACATCAACGCGGGCGAGTCGGTGGCGCTGGAGTACAGCCGCTACAACGCGCAGGGCACGCTGTTCTACGCCGCCGACCCGTACCGCTCCTCGGACCACGACCCGGTCCTCGTCGGCCTGACCGCCGGAGACGCCGGGTCGACCGGCCCGGTCGACCTCACGCTGCTGAACATCAACGACTTCCACGGCCGGATCGACGCCAACACCGTCGCGTTCGCCGGCACGGTCGAGCAGCAGCGCGCGCAGGCCGAGGCCGCGGGCGGCTCCGCGGTCTTCCTGTCGGCGGGCGACAACATCGGTGCCTCCCTGTTCGCCTCCGCTGTGGCCGAGGACCAGCCGACGATCGACGTCCTGAACGCGCTGGACCTCGACGCCTCGGCCGTCGGCAACCACGAGTTCGACCGCGGGTACGCCGACCTGGTCGACCGCGTCATCGCCGACGGCGGCAACGCGGAGTTCCCGTACCTCGGCGCCAACGTCTACGACACGGGCACGCAGAACCCGGCGCTCGACGAGTACGCCCTGGTCGACGTCGACGGCGTGACCGTCGGCGTGATCGGTGCGGTCACCCAGGAGACCCCGACGCTGGTGACGCCGGGCGGCATCGCCGACCTGGACTTCGGCGACCCGGTCGAGGCGGTCAACCGCGTCGCGGCGCAGCTGTCCGACGGCGACGAGGCCAACGGCGAGGCCGACGTGGTCGTCGCCGAGTACCACGAGGGCGCGGGCGCCGGTACGCCGGACGGCGCGACCCTGGAGGAGGAGATCGCCGCGGGTGGTGCCTTCGCCGACATCGCGACGCTCACCTCGGGCGACGTGGACGTGGTCTTCACCGGTCACACCCACAAGCAGTATGCCTGGTACGGCCCGGCCGAGCCGGAGGCCTCGGGCGAGTGGACCCGGCCGATCGTGCAGACGGGCTCCTACGGCGAGAACATCGGCAAGGTCACGCTGACCTACGACCCGGCCACCGACACGGCGTCCGCGCTGACGGGCACGAACGTCGCCCGCCTCGCGCCCGCCGCCGGCCAGACCCCGGCCGATTTCCTGGCCGCCCTGGTCGCGCAGTACCCGCGGGTCGCCGAGGTCAAGACGATCGTCGACGCGGCGCTCGCCGAGGCCGCGGTCGTCGGCAACCAGCCCAAGGGCTCGGTGACGGCCGACATCACCACCGCCTACGCCGGCGGCGCGTACACGAACGGCGTCTACACCGGTGGCACCCGGGACGACCGGTCCAAGGAGTCGACGCTGGGCAACCTGGTCGCCGACTCGCTGCTGGACACGCTGTCCTCGGACGAGCGGGGCGGCGCGCAGATCGGCGTGGTCAACCCCGGCGGCCTGCGGGCGGAGCTGCTCTACGCGCCCGACGGCACCATCACCTACGCCGAGGCCAACGCGGTCCTGCCGTTCGTGAACAACCTCTGGACCACGACCCTCACGGGCGACCAGGTGGTCACGATGCTCGAGCAGCAGTGGCAGACCAACGCGGACGGCACCATCCCGAGCCGGCCGTACCTGCAGCTCGGCCTCTCCGACAACGTGTCGTACACCTACGACGAGTCGCTGCCCCTGGGCGAGCGGATCACGTCGGTGACGGTCGACGGCGCCCCGATCGACGAGGCGGCGGAGTACCGGATCGGCACGTTCTCCTTCCTGGCCCAGGGCGGTGACAACTTCCGCGTGCTCGCCGAGGGCAGCGGGACGGCGGACTCCGGCCTGGTCGACCGGGACGCGTGGATCGCCTACCTCGAAGCGAACCCGGGCCTGACGCCCGAGTTCGACGAGCGGGCGGTCGGCGTCCCGGCCCTGCCGGACGAGGTCACCGCGGGCACGGAGCTCGCGTTCCCGGTCACCGGGCTGAACCTCACCAGCCTGGGCGCTCCGGAGAACACCACGCTCGACGTCCGGCTGGACGGCACGTCGATCGGCACCGCGGCGGTCACCGCCGGCGCGGCGCAGGTCGCGGTGACGGTCCCGGCCGGCACGACGGCGGGGGCGCACGTCCTCACGCTGGTCGCCGCGCCGAGCGGCACCACGGTCACGCTGCCGCTCACGGTGGCCGCCGCCGAGGAGCCCGAGCCGGAGCTGAAGAAGTCCACGGTCAGTCTCGCGGCGAGCCGGTCCAGCCAGTCCTACGGCACCTGGCTCCCGACGCTGCTGGTCTCGCGGGTCCAGGTCGAGGGCACGTGGTTCCCGTCCGGCACGGTCGAGTTCCGCGAGGGCGACCGGGTGATCGGCCGCTCCCCGGTGGTGCTCGGCCTGGCGCTCGGCTCGGTGCCCCGCACCGCCCCGGTCGGCGCGCACGAGTACACGGCGGTGTTCGTGCCGTCGCGGCCGGACACCGTCGCGGGCAGCACCAGCGCCCCGGTGACGGTCACCGTCAAGCGCTGACCCGACGGCCCCACGACGACGGCCCCCGCCCCGGAGCGATCCGCGGCGGGGGCCGTCGTCGTCCCCGCGACATACTGGCGTTCGTGTACGCCGAACGTCCGTCGGCCCGGGTGCCCGGTGCCGTGCTCTGGCGGGTCTCCGCGGCGGAGGCCGGCGGCAGCGTGCTGCCCGACGGGTGCATGGACCTGATCTGGTCCGACGGCCGGCTGCTGGTGGCCGGGCCGGACACCCGGGCGCACACGTCGGCTCCCGTGACCCCGGGTCGCCCCGTGCTGGGGCTGCGGCTGCCGCCGGGCGCGGCGCCGGTCCTGCTCGGCACCCCCGCCGACGCCCTCCGCGACCAGCGGCCGGGGCTCGCCGACCTCTGGGGCGCGCGGGCGGCCCGCCCGTGGTCCGACGCGGTGGCCGCGGGCGGCGCCCCCGCGCTCGAGCACCTGGTCGCGGCGCGGCTCGCCGGAGCGGGCGGACCGGCGCGCGACGCCGCCGTGGTCGCCCGGCTCGTCGCTGCCGGGCACGACGCCGCGGAGGTCGCCGACCGGCTCGGCGTGACGACCCGCACCCTGCACCGGCGCTCGCTCGCCGCGTTCGGGTACGGGCCGCGCACGCTCGGCCGGGTGCTCCGCGTGCAGCGCGTGCTGCCGCTGCTGGACGCCGGCCTGCCGCTGGCCGAGGTGGCGCAGCGGGCCGGGTACGCGGACCAGCCCCACCTCTCGCGCGAGGTGCGGGCGCTCACCGGCCGGTCCCCGGCGCAGCTGGCGGCCGACCGCGCGGCGTCGTGACCTCAGGCGGTCGGGGCGAACAGGTCCACCGCCGTGCCGTCGGGGTCGTGCAGCACGGCGTACCGCTGCCCCCAGACGGCGTCCCACGGCGCGACGTGCCCGGTGAACCCGGCGTCGACCATCCGCGCGTAGGTGGCGTCCACCTCGGCCGCGTCCGCGCACCGGAAGGCGAGCGCCGCCCGGTGCCCGCCTGCCGGCGGCTGCCAGTCCGGGTCGAAGGACCGGACGACGTCCACGGTGTCCCAGGCCAGGCGCAGCCCACCGGGCAGGGTGATCTCGACGTGCGGGGCGTCGTCGGCGTCGGCCGGCAGCGCCAGCCCGAGGGCGCGGTAGAAGGCGAGGGTGCGGGGCAGGTCGCCCGCGACCAGCCCGATCATGTCGAGGTGCGGTGTCATGCCCCGACCGTAGGACGCGGCCGGGCGCCGGGTCGTGGACGTTTCGGACACGTCCCCGGCCGGCCCCGGCCGCGGTCCGGTCGCGCTCAGCAGCCGTCGGGCCCGCACGCCTCCGCGTCGGCCGCGCCCGCGATCGTGGGGATCGCCAGCGGCGGGTTCGCGTCCCGCCACGCCTGCGCGAGCAGCTGCGCGAACACCTCGACCGGCTGCGCCCCGGACACGCCGAGCGTGCGTCCGGCCACGAAGAACGGCACGCCCTGGATCCCCAGCGCCGCCGCCTCGGCCTCGTCGGCGCGCACCGCGCCCGCCCCGGCGTCCGACGCCAGCGCGGCGCGCACCGGCTCCGCGTCCAGACCCGCTGCCACGGCGATCTCGACCAGCACCTCGGCGTCGTCGACGACCACACCGTGCTCGAAGTGCGCGCTCATCAGCCGCTCCACGACGTCGGCCGCCACGTCGGCACCACCCAGGTCCTGCGCGACGTGCACCAGCCGGTGCGCGTCGAACGTGTTCGCGGGCACCACGGAGTCGAAGTCGTACGCGAGCCCCACCGAGGCGGCCACGGAGGTCACCTGGTCGAACATCTGCTGCACCTGCGCGACGGGCACGCCCTTGCGCTCGGAGAGCATCTGGGCCTCGGTCATCCCGGGGTGCGCGGACGACGGCTCGGCGTCCGGCTGCAGCTCGAACGAGCGCCACGTGACCCGCACGTGGTCCCGGTGCTCGAACTGCTCGAGCGCCGCGGCGAACCGGCGCTTGCCGATGTAGCACCAGGGGCAGGCGATGTCGGACCAGATCTCGATCTGCAGGTCGGTCATGCGGTGAGGAGCACCTTTCCGGTCGTCGCCCGGGCCTCGAGCGCGCGGTGCGCCTCGGCGGCCTCGGACAGGGGGAACGTCGCGCCGACCCGGACGTCGAGCGTGCCGGCGGCGACGGCGTCGAACAGCTCGCCCGACCGCCAGGTCAGCTCCTCGCGGGTCGCGGTGTGGTGGCCCAGGGTGGGCCGGGTCAGGAAGACCGAGCCGGCGGCGTTCAGCCGTTGGGGGTCGAACGGCGGCACCGGCCCGGAGGCCGCGCCGAACAGCGCCAGCCCGCCGCGGGGACGCAGGGACGCGAGGGACGCCTCGAACGTGCTGCGGCCGACGCCGTCGAACACGGTGTGCACGCCGCGCCCCCCGGTGAGCTCCCGCACCAGCGCGGGCAGCTCCGTGGTCAGGTCGCCGAGCTCGGTGTAGCGGATGACCTCGGCGGCACCGGCGGCGCGGGACAGCGCCTCCTTCTCGGGCGAGCCGACGGTCGTGACGACCCGTGCGCCGCGGGCGGTGGCCAGCTGGGTCAGCAGCAGGCCGACGCCGCCGGCCCCGGCGTGCACCAGCACGTCCTGGCCGGCGAGCACCGGGAACGTCGAGGACACCAGGTAGTGCGCCGTCATGCCCTGCAGCGGCAGCGCGGCGGCGACCTCCTCGGTGACGCCGTCCGGGACGTGCAGCGCGACGACCTCCGGGACCACCACCAGCTCGGCGTACGACGACGGCGCCGAGGCCCAGGCGACGAGGTCGCCGACGGCGAAGTCGCGCACCTCCCGGCCGACGGCCTCGACGACGCCCGACCCCTCGGACCCCGGGACGTGGGGGAACGGCATCGGGTAGGTGCCGTTGCGGTGGTAGACGTCGACGAAGTTCACGCCCGCGGCGCTCAGCCGGACCAGCAGGTCGCGCGGTCCCGGCAGCGGGTCGCCGATCTCGTCGGGGACCAGGACGTCGGGGCCACCGGGCTCGGTGGCGAGGATCGCGTGCATGCGACCTGGAACACCTGGCACGTCGCCCCGCATTCCGGACGGGTCAGGAGACGACCGAGCCGATGCCCTGCTCGCCCAGCCAGCGCACCGCCGCGAACGCCCACTCGCCGGCGGTGTGCCCGACGGCCAGGTTCAGGCCGTGCCGCCCGTGCGGGTAGACGTGCAGCTCGACCGGGACCTGGTGCCGGTGCAGCGCGCCCGCGGCCGCCAGGGCGTGCTCGACGCCCACGGACGGGTCCTCGGCGGTGTGCCAGAGGAACGTCGGCGGCGTGGCGGCGTCGACCCGGAGCTCGACGGACAGCGCGCGTGCCGCCGCGTCCTCGGGGTCGCCGACCAGGTTCAGCCGCGACCCGAGGTGCGGGTGGTCCACCAGCGACACCACCGGGTAGCAGAGCACGGCGGCGTCGGGGCGGCGCACCTCGGCCGGGTCCAGCCCGCCGAGCGCGGCGGCGGCGCGCAGCTCGGCGTCCGTGGCCGTGGCGGCGGTGCCCGCCAGGTGCCCGCCGGCCGAGAACCCGAGGACGGCGACCGGCCCGTCGACCGGCGGGCCGCCGCGGCGGCCCGCGCGCAGGTCGGCCACCGCGAGCAGCACCTCGTGCAGGGCGGCGGGGTACCGGGCCGGCGCGACCGGGTAGTCGAGCCAGTGCGCGCGGACGCCCGAGGCCGCGAGGAACGCGGCGACGGGGCCGTCCTCGTCGGCGGACCGCATCTGGTAGCCGCCGCCGGCCAGCACGAGGACGGCGCCCCGGCTCGGTCCGGCGACGGGCGGGCCGTCGTGCAGCGTGGCACGCTCGGTGGGGGCGGGGGAGTGCGCGGAGGTCACGGGCCGACCCTAGCCGCGCCGGACCACGCGTGCATGAATCTGTGTGCACTCGGATGTATGATCATGCACATGTCCTTCTCCGTCGCCGTCGCAGGCGCCTCCGGGTACGCCGGCGGCGAGACCCTGCGGCTCCTGCTGGGCCACCCCGACGCCGAGATCGGCGCGCTCACCGCGCACTCCAACGCGGGCACCCGCCTCGGCGCGCACCAGCCGCACCTGCGCTCGCTGGCGGACCGCGTGCTCACGCCGACGTCGGTGGACGAGCTCGCCGGGCACGACGTCGTGGTCCTGGCGCTGCCGCACGGGGCGTCCGGCGAGATCGCCGCGGCGCTCGCGGACCGGGGCGACGGGGCCGTGGTCGTGGACCTCGGTGCGGACCACCGGCTGACCGACGCCGACGCCTGGCGCCGGTTCTACGGCACCGACCACGCCGGCACCTGGCCCTACGGCATGCCCGAGCTGCTGCACGCGGGCGAGCAGGCCGCCGTCGCGCAGCGGGACGTGCTGCGCGGCGCGCGCCGGATCGCCGTCCCGGGCTGCAACGTGACCGCGGTGACCCTGGCGCTGCAGCCCGGGGTCGCGGCGGGCGTGCTGGACCCCGCGGACGTCGTCGCGGTGCTGGCCGTCGGTTACACCGGCGCCGGCCGCACGCTCAAGCCGCACCTGCTGGCCTCCGAGGCCCTCGGCTCCGCGCAGCCGTACGCCGTCGGCGGCACCCACCGGCACGTCCCGGAGATCACGCAGAACCTCGGCGTGGCGGGCGCGACGGGCACCCGGCTGTCGTTCACGCCGGTGCTGGTCCCCATGGCCCGCGGCATCCTGGCCACGGTGACGGCGCCTCTGGCGCCCGGCGCCGACGCCGCGGCGGTCCGCGCCGCCTGGGAGACCGCGTACGCCGCCGAGCCGTTCGTCGAGCTGCTGCCCGAGGGCGAGTGGCCGGCGACCGCCGCCACCACCGGTGCCAACACCGCGCTGGTCCAGGTCGCCGTCGACGAGGCCGCGGGCCGGGTCGTCGCCCTGTGCGCGCTGGACAACCTCGTCAAGGGCACCGCGGGCGCCGCGGTGCAGTCGCTCAACCTGGCGCTCGGGCTCCCCGAGCGCACCGGCCTCACCACCGAGGGAGTCGCCCCGTGACCGACGTCGAGACCCAGGGGGTGACCGCCCCGGCCGGCTTCCGTGCCGCGGGCGTCACCGCCGGCCTCAAGGCCTCCGGCAAGCCCGACCTGGCGCTGGTCGTCAACGACGGCCCGCTGCAGGTCGCGGCCGGGGTGTTCACGTCCAACCGCGTCGTCGCCGCCCCGGTGGTCTGGTCCCGCCAGGCCGTGTCCGACGGCGTCGCGACGGCCGTCGTCCTCAACTCCGGCGGTGCCAACGCGTGCACCGGTCCCGAGGGCTTCCTCGACACGCACCGCACCGCGGAGCACGTCGCCGGGGTGCTCGGCACCTCGGCCGGCGACGTGCTGGTCTGCTCCACCGGCCTGATCGGCGAGCGGCTGCCGATGGACCTGCTGCTCGGCGGCGTGTCCGCGGCGGCCGCGACCCTCTCGGCGACCGCCGGCCCCGACGCCGCCACCGCGATCATGACCACGGACACCGTGGCGAAGACCGCGGCGGTGGTCGGCGACGGCTGGACCGTCGGCGGCATGGCCAAGGGCGCGGGCATGCTCGCCCCCGGCCTCGCCACGATGCTCGTCGTGCTCACCACCGACGCCGTCGTCACCGCGGAGCAGGCCGACGCCGCGCTGCGCGGTGCGACGCGCACGACGTTCGACCGCGTCGACTCCGACGGCTGCATGTCGACCAACGACACCGTCCTGCTGCTGGCGTCCGGCGCGAGCGACGTCACCCCGGACCCCGAGGCGTTCGCCACCGCGGTGGCCGCGGTGTCCGCCGACCTGGCCCGGCAGCTGGTCGCCGACGCCGAGGGCGCCTCGCACGACATCGCCGTCACGGTGACCGGCGCCAGCAGCGAGGACGCGGCCGTCGCCGTGGCCCGCGCGGTCACCCGGTCCAACCTGTTCAAGGCCGCCGTGTTCGGCAACGACCCCAACTGGGGCCGGGTGCTCGCCGCCGTCGGCACCGTCCCGGAGGACGTCGCGCCCTACGACGCCGCCCTGCTGGACGTGTCGATCAACGGCGTCCAGGTGTGCCGCGCCGGTGGGGTCGGCGACCCGCGCGAGGGCGTCGACCTGGCCGCGGCTCGGGAGGTGCGCGTCGACGTGGACCTGCACGCCGGTGACGCCACCGCGACCATCTGGACCAACGACCTCACGCACGACTACGTCCACGAGAACAGCGCGTACAGCACATGAGCCTCGACGCCCCGCCGCCGCACGACGCGGCGTTCGACACCCGCACCGACCTGCGCCCCGACCAGAAGGCCGAGGTGCTGATCGAGGCGCTGCCCTGGCTGCAGCGGTTCGCCGGTGCGCTCGTCGTCGTCAAGTACGGCGGCAACGCCATGGTTGACGACGACCTCAAGCGCGCCTTCGCCGAGGACATGGTCTTCCTGCGCCAGGTGGGCCTGCGCCCCGTCGTCGTGCACGGCGGCGGGCCCCAGATCAACGCGATGCTCGACCGGCTCGGCATCGCCTCGGAGTTCCGCGGCGGGCTGCGCGTCACCACCCCGGAGGCGATGGACGTCGTCCGCATGGTGCTCACCGGCCAGGTGTCCCGCGAGCTCGTGGGCCTGCTGAACGCGCACGGCCCGTACGCGGTCGGCCTGTCCGGCGAGGACGGCGGCCTGCTCCGCGCCCGGCGCCGCACCGCGGTCGTCGACGGCGTCGAGGTCGACGTCGGCCAGGTCGGCGACGTCGTCGAGGTGAACCCCGGCGCGGTGCACGACCTGCTCGACGCCGGCCGGATCCCGGTCGTCTCGACGGTCGCGCCCGACATGGACGACCCGACCCAGGTGCTCAACGTGAACGCCGACACCGCGGCGGCCGCCCTGGCCGTGGCGCTCGGTGCGCGCAAGCTCATCGTGCTGACCGACGTCGAGGGGCTCTACACGAGCTGGCCCGACCGGTCCTCGCTCGCCCGGCGGATCCGCGCCGGCGCGCTGGCCGACCTGCTGCCGTCCCTGGACACGGGGATGCGGCCGAAGATGGAGGCCTGCTGGCGCGCCGTGACCGGCGGCGTGGGCCGGGCGCACGTCATCGACGGCCGGCAGCCGCACTCGATCCTCGTGGAGGTCTTCACCTCCGAGGGCATCGGCACGATGGTGCTGCCCGACGACGAGCCCGTCCCGTCCCCGTTCACCGCGCCGATCCCGCGGGTCGCGCCGCCGGCCGTCGACGTCCCGCACCACCACGACCCCGAGGTGAGCTGAGTGACCGAGCAGCACCTGACCGCCGAGCCCGACGGCACCGCCCTGGTGGGCCCCGACTCGGTCGCGCGCTGGACCGAGCGGTACACCCACGCGGTGATGGACACCTTCGGCGCGCCGCAGCGCGTGCTGGTCCGCGGCGAGGGCCCGTACGTGTGGGACGCCGACGGCACCCGCTACCTCGACCTGCTCGGCGGGATCGCCGTCAACTCGCTCGGCCACGCGCACCCGACGCTGACCGCCGCGATCTCCGCGCAGCTCGGCACGCTCGGCCACATCTCGAACTTCTTCGCCAGCCCCACGCAGATCGCGCTGGCCGAGCGGCTGCTCGCCCTGGCCGACGCACCCGAGGGCTCCCGGGTGTTCTTCACCAACTCCGGCACCGAGGCCAACGAGGCCGCGTTCAAGATGGCCCGCCGCAACGGCGAGGGGCCCGGCGGCGTCCGCCGCACCCGGGTCCTCGCCATGGAGGGCGCGTTCCACGGCCGGTCGATGGGCGCGCTCGCGCTGACGTCCAAGGCCGCGTACCGGGAGCCGTTCGAGCCGCTGCCCGGCGGCGTCGAGTTCCTGCCGTTCGGGGACACCGCCGCGCTCGAGGCCGCGTTCGCCGACGGCGCCGGCGACACCGTGGCGGCGGTCTTCCTCGAGCCGATCCAGGGCGAGGCCGGCGTCCTGCCGCTGCCCCCGGGGTACCTGGTCCGGGCCCGCGAGCTCACCGAGGAGCACGGCGCGCTGCTGATCCTGGACGAGGTGCAGACCGGCATGGGCCGCACCGGCGTCTGGCTCGCGCACCAGCACCCGCACCTCGGCGGCGGCATCCGGCCCGACGCCGTCACGCTCGCCAAGGGCCTGGGCGGCGGGTTCCCCGTCGGCGCGGTGGTGGCGTACGGCGAGCGCGCGGCGACCCTGCTCGGCCGCGGCCAGCACGGCACGACGTTCGGCGGCAACCCCGTCGCCGCCGCCGCGGCGCTGGCGACCATCGGCGTAATCGAGCGCGACGGCCTGCTCGCGCACGTCACCGACCTCGGCGCCTGGTGGCGGACGCAGGTCGCCGCGCTCGGGCACCCGCTCGTCGCGGAGGTGCGCGGCGAGGGCCTGCTGATCGCGGTGCAGCTGACCGCCCCGGTCGCGGCCGACGTCGCGGCGCGCGCGCTGGCGGCGGGCTTCGTCGTCAACCCGTGCACGCCCTCGACGATCCGGCTCGCCCCGCCCTACGTGCTCACCCGCGAGCAGGCCGCGACGTTCACCGACTTCGTCGGTGGGCTGCCGCACGACCTGGGACAGGAGCCGACGGCATGACGACCCGGCACTTCCTCCGCGACGACGACCTCAACCCGGCCGAGCAGGCCGAGGTGCTGCGGCTCGGCCTCGCGCTGCGCGCCGACCGGTTCGCGAAGCGCCCCCTCGAGGGCCCGCGCGCCGTCGCGATCATCTTCGACAAGCCGACGCTGCGCACCCAGGTGTCGTTCACCGCGGGCGTCGCCGAGCTGGGCGGCTACCCGCTGGCCGTGGACGGCAACCTGGCCCGGATCGGCGTGCGGGAGTCGGTCGCCGACACGGCCCGCGTGCTGGGCCCGCAGGTCGCCGCCGTGGTGTGGCGGACGCACGCGCAGCACCGCATCGAGGAGATGGCCGCGCACGCCGGCGTCCCCGTGGTCAACGCGCTCACCGACGACTTCCACCCCTGCCAGATCCTGGCCGACCTGCTGACGCTCGCGCAGCACTGGGGCGGGGTCGACGCGCTGCGCGGGCGGACGCTCGCCTACACCGGGGACGGCTCCAACAACATGGCGCAGTCCTACCTGCTCGGCGGCGCCACCGCCGGCCTGCACGTGCGGATCGCCACGCCGGCCGCGTACCTGCCGTCGGCCGAGGTCGTGGCGCGGGCGGCGCAGATCGCGGCGACGACCGGCGGCTCGGTCGTGGTCACCGACGACCTCGCGGCCGCCGTGACCGGCGCGGACGCCGTGGCCACCGACACCTGGGTGTCCATGGGCCAGGAGGACGAGGCCGCCGAGCGCGAGCAGCCGTTCGTGCCCTACCGGCTCGACGCGGCAGCCGTGGCGCTGGCCGCCCCCGGCGCGCTGGTGCTGCACTGCCTGCCGGCCTACCGCGGCAAGGAGATCACCGCCGAGGTGCTCGACGGCCCGCAGTCGGTGGTCTGGGACGAGGCCGAGAACCGGCTGCACGCCCAGAAGGCGCTGCTGACCTGGCTCCTGGAGCGGTCGTGACCGGCGCGCACGCGGACGAGGTGCCCACGACCACGGGTCGCGTCGCCGCGACCAAGGCGGCCCGGCACGCGCTGATCCGCGACCTGCTGTCCCGCCAGTCGGTGCACTCGCAGTCCGAGCTCGCCGACCTGCTCGCGCACCAGGGCGTCACCGTCACCCAGGCCACGCTGTCCCGCGACCTCGTCGAGCTGCGCGCGGTCAAGATCCGCACCCCCACCGGTTCGCTCGCCTACGCGGCGCCGGGGGAGGGCGGCGACCGGTCGCCCGCCCCGGTGGTGGACGCCGAGGCGCTCGCCTCCCGGCTGGCGCGGCTGTGCTCCGAGCTGCTCGTCACCGCCGAGGCGTCCGGCAGCCTCGTCGTCCTGCGCACGCCGCCCGGCGCCGCGCAGTTCCTCGCCTCGGCGATCGACCACTCCGTGCTCCCCGGCGTGCTCGGCACGATCGCGGGGGACGACACCGTCCTCGTCATCGCCCGCGAGGGCGCCGACGGCCCCGAGGGCACGGCGCTGGCCGCGCGGTTCCTCGAGCTCGCGACGACCGGCTGAGCCGGCCCGTCGCCACCCACCCTTCGCAGCACCCAGAGACGAAAGAGAAGAACATGACTGAGCGCGTCGTCCTCGCCTACTCGGGCGGCCTGGACACCTCCGTGGGCATCGGCTGGATCGCCGAGGCGACCGGCGCCGAGGTGATCGCCGTCGCCGTCGACGTCGGCCAGGGCGGCGAGGACCTCGAGGTCATCCGGCAGCGCGCGCTCGACTGCGGCGCCGTCGAGGCCTACGTGGCCGACGCCCGCGACGAGTTCGCCGCCGAGTACTGCATGCCCGCGCTGCGCGCCAACGGCCTGTACCTGGACAAGTACCCGCTGGTCTCCGCGCTGTCCCGCCCGGTCATCGTCAAGCACCTGGTGCGCGCCGCCCGCCAGTTCGGCGCCACGACGGTCGCGCACGGCTGCACGGGCAAGGGCAACGACCAGGTGCGGTTCGAGGTCGGCATCACCTCGCTGGCCCCGGACCTCAAGTGCCTGGCCCCGGTCCGCGACCTCGCGCTGACCCGCGACAAGGCCATCGAGTTCGCCGAGCGCAAGAAGCTCCCGATCGCGACCACCAAGCACAACCCGTTCTCGATCGACCAGAACGTGTGGGGCCGCGCGGTCGAGACCGGCTTCCTCGAGGACATCTGGAACGAGCCGACCAAGGACGTGTACACCTACACCGACGACCCGACGTTCCCGCCGGTCGCCGACGAGGTCGTCATCACGTTCGAGCAGGGCGTCCCGGTCGCGCTGGACGGCGTCCCGGTCACGCCGCTGCAGGCCATCCAGGAGATGAACCGCCGCGCGGGCGCCCAGGGCGTCGGCCGGATCGACATCGTCGAGGACCGCCTGGTGGGCATCAAGTCGCGCGAGGTCTACGAGGCGCCCGGCGCGATGGCGCTGATCGCCGCGCACCAGGAGCTCGAGAACGTCACCGTCGAGCGCGAGCAGGCCCGGTTCAAGCGCCAGGTCGAGCAGCGCTGGACCGAGCTGGTCTACGACGGCCAGTGGTTCTCCCCGCTGAAGAAGTCGCTGGACACCTTCATCGACGACACCCAGCGCTACGTCTCCGGCGAGGTCCGCATGGTCCTGCACGGCGGCCGCGCGACGGTCACCGGCCGCCGCTCGGAGACCTCGCTGTACGACTTCAACCTGGCCACCTACGACTCGGGGGACACCTTCGACCAGTCGGCCGCCCGCGGCTTCATCGAGATCTACGGCCTGTCGTCCAAGCTCGCCGCCGCGCGCGACGTGAAGTTCGGCAACGCCGAGGACCTCGGCCAGCAGGGCGGCATCGGTGCCTGAGCAGGCCGGCGCGCTCTGGGGTGGCCGGTTCGCCGGCGGCCCCGCCGACGCCCTGGCCGCGCTGTCCAAGTCGACGCACTTCGACTGGCGGCTCGCGCCGCAGGACATCGCCGGCTCGCAGGCGCACGCCCGGGTCCTGCACGCCGCGGGTCTGCTGGACGACGCGGCGCTCGCCGGGATGCTCGACGCCCTCGAGCGCCTGCGGGCGGACGTCGCGTCCGGGGCGTTCGTCGCCGCGGAGTCCGACGAGGACGTGCACGGGGCGCTGGAGCGCGGCCTGATCGAGCGTGCCGGGGCCGACCTCGGCGGGCGGCTGCGCGCCGGGCGGTCCCGCAACGACCAGATCGCCACGCTGGTGCGGATGTACCTGCGGGACTCGGCGCGCGCGATCGCCGGGCTGACCCTCGACGTCGTCGACGCGCTGGTCGCGCAGGCCGCCGCGGCGGGCGACGCGATCATGCCCGGCCGCACGCACCTGCAGCACGCGCAGCCGGTCCTGCTGGCGCACCACCTGCTGGCGCACGCGTGGCCGCTGCTGCGCGACGTGGACCGGTACGTGGACTGGGACCGCCGCGCGGCGGTCTCGCCCTACGGCTCCGGCGCGCTCGCCGGGTCCTCGCTGGGCCTGGACCCGGCGGCGGTCGCGGCCGACCTCGGGTTCGACGCGCCGGTCGAGAACTCCATCGACGGCACCGCCGCCCGCGACGTCGTCGCCGAGTTCGCCTGGGTGTCCGCGATGCTCGGCGTCGACCTGTCCCGGTTCGCCGAGGAGGTCGTCCTCTGGTCGACGCACGAGTTCGGCTTCGTCCGCCTGGACGACGCGTACTCCACGGGGTCGAGCATCATGCCGCAGAAGAAGAACCCGGACGTCGCCGAGCTGGCGCGCGGCAAGGCCGGCCGGCTCGTCGGGGACCTCACGGGCCTGCTGACGACGCTCAAGGGCCTGCCGCTCGCGTACAACCGCGACCTGCAGGAGGACAAGGAGCCGGTGTTCGACCAGGTCGACACCCTCACCGTCCTGCTGCCCGCGTTCGCCGGGATGACCGCGACGCTGACCTTCGACACGGACCGGATGGCGGCGCTCGCCCCGCAGGGGTTCTCGCTCGCCACCGACATCGCCGAGTGGCTGGTCCGCGAGGGCGTGCCGTTCCGGGTGGCGCACGAGGTCGCGGGCGCGTGCGTCCGGGCCTGCGAGCAGCACGAGCCGGCCGTCGAGCTCTGGGACCTCACGGACGACGAGCTCGCCGCGATCCACCCCGCGCTGACGCCTGCCGTCCGGTCGGTGCTGTCGGTCGAGGGGTCGGTCGCGTCCCGCTCGGCGCACGGCGGGACCGCCCCCGTGCGGGTGGCGGAACAGCTGGACCGGGCGCGCGCCCGCGCGGCCGAGCTGCGGACCTGGGCCTCCTGAGGGCCCGCGCTTCTGGCACCATCGCGGCGTGAGCAGCGAGCACCAGCAGGGGGACGACACCGCCGCGGCGGCCGTCGTCCCCCTGCTGCTGTCCCGGCCGCCGCGCCTCGGCCCCGTGCGGGTCGTCGCCGTCGACGGCCCGGCGGGCTCGGGCAAGACCACGCTGGCCGCCGCGCTCGCCGAGCGGTGCGCGACCGCCGGCCGGACGGCGCACGTGCTGCACATGGACGACCTGTACGCGGGCTGGAGCGGTCTGGAGGGCGACCTGTGGCCCCGGCTGGCCGCGCAGGTGCTCGAGCCGCTGCGCCGCGGCCGGCCGGGCCGGTTCCAGCGTTACGACTGGGTCGCCGGCCGGTTCGACGGGTGGGTCGACGTGCCCGTCCCCGACGTCCTCGTCCTGGAGGGCTGCGGCTCCGGCCGCCGGGCCGGCGCCCGGGACGTCGGCGTGCTGGTCTGGGTGGAGGCGGACGCGACGACCCGGCTCGCCCGCGGCCTCGCGCGCGACGGCGCCGACGCCCGTGCGCACTGGGAGCGCTGGATGCGGGACGAGGCCGCGCACTACGCGCGGGAGTGCACGCGCGGACGCGCCGACGTGCGGGTCGACGCATGGGGCAGGATGGCCCGGTGAGCCGGACGGACCCGCGGGACGGAGCGAGCGCGGGCGCGCCCGCGGTGCCCGACGCGCCCGACGTGCGCCCCGTGCACGAGGTGCACGGCGTCGTGCCCGCGCGCAGCTGGTACGCCCGCCCCGTGCTCGCGGTGGCCGCCGACCTGCTGGGTGCCCACGTGACCGTGCGCTCCGACGAGGGCGACGTCACCGTCCGGCTGACCGAGGTCGAGGCGTACGACGGCGAGGCCGATCCCGGCTCGCACGCGTTCCGCGGCCGCACCGCGCGGAACGCCGTCATGTTCGGCGAGGGCGGGCGGCTGTACGTCTACCGGCACCTCGGCCTGCACCACTGCGTCAACGTCGTGACCGGCACCGCCGGCCGCGCCGCGGCCGTGCTGCTGCGCGCGGGTGAGGTGCTCGACGGCGTCGAGCTCGCGCGCGCCCGCCGGCTGCGCTCGGGCGTCGTCGACTCCGACCGCCAGATCGCGCGCGGCCCCGCCAGGCTCGCCGTCGCCCTCGGGCTGGACCTGGACGACTACGGCGCGGACCTCACCGAGCCGAGCGGCCGCGTCGTCGTGCACCGGGATCCCGACGCCCGCATCGCGGCGCACGCCACCGGACCCCGGGTCGGCGTCGCCGGCGACGGGGGAGACGCGACCCGGTTCCCGTGGCGGCTGTGGCTGACGGGGGAGCCCACGGTCTCCGCCTTCCGCCCGGCGTATCGCCGGCCGGCGTCGAGCAGCCACCCGCGACGCGGGACGACGCCGGCATGACCACGACCGCCGACGGTGCGGCCCCCGCGGCCGCGCGACGCAAGGAGCACGACGTGACCCACCTCCTGGACGAGCTCGCCTGGCGCGGGCTGGTCGCCCAGACCACCGACCTCGACGCCCTGCGCGAGGCGTTCGACGCCGGCCCGGTGACCTTCTACGCCGGGTTCGACCCCACCGCGCCGAGCCTGCACCACGGCCACCTGGTGCAGCTCGTGCTCATGCGGCACCTGCAGCTCGCCGGCCACCACCCGCTGGCGCTGGTCGGCGGGGCCACCGGCCTCATCGGCGACCCCCGGATGTCGGGCGAGCGCGTGCTCAACACCAAGGACACCGTCGCCGAGTGGGTGGCGCGCCTGCAGGGCCAGATCAGCCGGTTCCTCGACTTCGACGGGGACAACCCCGCGCGGATGGTCAACAACCTCGACTGGACCGGCGAGCTGTCGGCGATCGACTTCCTCCGGGAGGTCGGCAAGCACTACCGGCTCGGCACGATGCTCGCCAAGGACACCGTCGCCCGTCGGCTGGCGAGCGACGAGGGCATCTCGTTCACCGAGTTCAGCTACCAGATCCTGCAGGGCATGGACTACCGGGAGCTGCACCGCCGGTACGGCTGCACCCTGCAGACCGGCGGCAACGACCAGTGGGGCAACCTGCTCTCGGGCGTCGAGCTGATCCGCAAGTCCGAGCGCGCCGCGGTGCACGCCCTGACCACGCCGCTGATCACCAAGGCCGACGGCACCAAGTTCGGCAAGTCCGAGGGCGGGGCCATCTGGCTCGACCCGGAGATGATGAGCCCGTACGCCTTCTACCAGTTCTGGCTCAACGTCGACGACGCCGAGGTGATCGGCTACCTCAAGGTGTTCACGTTCCGCACCCGCGAGCAGATCGCGGAGCTGGAGCAGGCCGTCGCCGAGAAGCCGGCCGCCCGCGAGGCGCAGCGCGCGCTGGCGTACGACGTCACCTCGCTCGTGCACGGAACCGACGCGACCGACAAGGTGATCGCCGCGAGCCGGGCCCTGTTCGGGGGCGGGGACCTGGCCGAGCTGGACGCGGCGACCCTCGGCGCCGCCGTCGCCGAGCTGCCGACGGCGGACGTCCGGGTGGGCGACCCCCTGGTGGACGTGCTCGCCGCGACCGGCCTGGTCGCGAGCAAGGGCGCCGCGCGCCGGGCGGTCGCCGAGGGCGGCGCGTCGGTGAACAACCGCAAGATCGCCGACGACGCCGCGGTCGTGGAGCCCGGCGACCTGCTGCACGGGCGGTGGCTCGTGCTGCGCCGGGGCAAGCGGACCCTCGCGGTCGCGCGGCTGGCGGACGCCTCCGCCTGAGCCCGGCCCACGCCGGCCCGGGTCGCCTCGTGCGCCCCGGGCCGGCGTCCCGGTAGCGGCCCGGTGCCGGTCACGGCACGCTGGTCGGGACGTGACGGGCGTCGCACCGGCGCCCGGGACGGGGCAGCAGGGGTCGCCCCGGCGTGATCCGGGTGAAAGCCCAGGTCAGCAGGGGTGCGGGGGGTGCGCGGCGACCGCAAGGTCGCTCGCTTGACGCTGGACGAAACGTCCGCGTAATGTTCTCCGAGTCGCCCGGCAGGGAGGAACGGACACCGAGGGTTCACCCGGTGGCTGGTCCCGCGGGAGACGACCCCCAGCAGAGCACGCGGACGCTTCGGCGTCTGCAGGGCCGTGCAGGGACCCGGGAGAGGGAGCGGCGTGAGCCGGTCCGGACCTCGGGTAGAGTTCGGGAGCGCTTCGCCGGGTGAACACCGGGTGAACGCGGGCCAGGAACTCTGGTAGATTGGACAACGGAGAGCCTCCGGCCGCGAAGCCCGCAAGGGTGAGTGGGGGATGCGCGTCTGTTCTTTGAGAACTCAACAGTGTGCCTAAGTAGTTGATGCCATATCGGTGCATCGGCTCGGGTGGTTGCCTCGTTCGGGGTGGCTTTCGGGTTGGTGTGCTTTTTTGGTGTCGTGGGTCTGGCCCTGCTCCGTCTGGGTCGGCCCGCACAGCCATGTTGAACTGGCTGCCCCTTCGTCAGCGTGGGGGTGGTCGTTTCGTGTGTCGGTGGACTGCTGCCTTCGGGTGGTGGTTGCCATGTAGACATCAACGGAGAGTTTGATTCTGGCTCAGGACGAACGCTGGCGGCGTGCTTAACACATGCAAGTCGAACGGTGAAGCCCAGCTTGCTGGGTGGATCAGTGGCGAACGGGTGAGTAACACGTGAGTAACCTGCCCCTGACTCTGGGATAAGCCTTGGAAACGAGGTCTAATACCGGATACGAGACGCTCGGGCATCCGAAGTGTCTGGAAAGATTTATCGGTCAGGGATGGACTCGCGGCCTATCAGCTTGTTGGTGGGGTAGTGGCCCACCAAGGCGACGACGGGTAGCCGGCCTGAGAGGGCGACCGGCCACACTGGGACTGAGACACGGCCCAGACTCCTACGGGAGGCAGCAGTGGGGAATATTGCACAATGGGCGCAAGCCTGATGCAGCGACGCCGCGTGAGGGATGAAGGCCTTCGGGTTGTAAACCTCTTTCAGCAGGGAAGAAGCGCAAGTGACGGTACCTGCAGAAGAAGCGCCGGCTAACTACGTGCCAGCAGCCGCGGTAATACGTAGGGCGCAAGCGTTGTCCGGAATTATTGGGCGTAAAGAGCTCGTAGGCGGTTTGTCGCGTCTGCTGTGAAAACTCGAGGCTCAACCTCGGGCTTGCAGTGGGTACGGGCAGACTAGAGTGCGGTAGGGGTGACTGGAATTCCTGGTGTAGCGGTGGAATGCGCAGATATCAGGAGGAACACCGATGGCGAAGGCAGGTCACTGGGCCGCAACTGACGCTGAGGAGCGAAAGCATGGGGAGCGAACAGGATTAGATACCCTGGTAGTCCATGCCGTAAACGTTGGGCACTAGGTGTGGGGCTCATTCCACGAGTTCCGTGCCGCAGCAAACGCATTAAGTGCCCCGCCTGGGGAGTACGGCCGCAAGGCTAAAACTCAAAGAAATTGACGGGGGCCCGCACAAGCGGCGGAGCATGCGGATTAATTCGATGCAACGCGAAGAACCTTACCAAGGCTTGACATACACCGGAAACTTCCAGAGATGGTTGCCCCGCAAGGTCGGTGTACAGGTGGTGCATGGTTGTCGTCAGCTCGTGTCGTGAGATGTTGGGTTAAGTCCCGCAACGAGCGCAACCCTCGTCCTATGTTGCCAGCGGGTCATGCCGGGGACTCATAGGAGACTGCCGGGGTCAACTCGGAGGAAGGTGGGGATGACGTCAAATCATCATGCCCCTTATGTCTTGGGCTTCACGCATGCTACAATGGCCGGTACAAAGGGCTGCGATACCGCGAGGTGGAGCGAATCCCAAAAAGCCGGTCTCAGTTCGGATTGGGGTCTGCAACTCGACCCCATGAAGTCGGAGTCGCTAGTAATCGCAGATCAGCAACGCTGCGGTGAATACGTTCCCGGGCCTTGTACACACCGCCCGTCAAGTCACGAAAGTCGGTAACACCCGAAGCCGGTGGCCCAACCCTTGTGGGGGGAGCCGTCGAAGGTGGGACTGGCGATTGGGACTAAGTCGTAACAAGGTAGCCGTACCGGAAGGTGCGGCTGGATCACCTCCTTTCTAAGGAGCTTCTGACGCTCTGCCTGGTGCAGGGTGTGCAGAGACCAGGCCCGGACCGTACGCGTTCGGGGTGGTGCTCACGGGTGGAACATCAACTACGGCGACCTCTTGCTGGGTCGGCATCGCGTCAGTACTCCGCCTTCGGGTGGTCGGAACCTCGCACCGCTGATCTGGTCGGGTCGCCTGGGCACGCTGTTGGGTCCTGAGGGAACAGCCCGCTTTGGGGGTGTTGCTTCATGACGGGCCCGGTCGGTCGGTCGAACCGCTCACACCAGCTGGTGGGGGCAGGCGCCGGCGGAAGACCTGGGGATCGTTCGTTGTTTGAGAACTGCACAGTGGACGCGAGCATCTTTTAAAGTAATGTCTTTGTGGTCAAGTTTTTAAGGGCACAGGGTGGATGCCTTGGCACTAGGAGCCGAAGAAGGACGTTGTAGCCTGCGATAAGCCTCGGGGAGTTGGCAAACGAACCGTGATCCGAGGATGTCCGAATGGGGAAACCCCGCACGAGTCATGTCGTGTGACCCGCACCTGAATATATAGGGTGTGTGGAGGGAACGCCGGGAAGTGAAACATCTCAGTACCGGCAGGAAGAGATATTCCGTGAGTAGTGGCGAGCGAAAGCGGATGAGGCCAAACCGTATGCGTGCCAAGCCGGCAGGCGTTGCGTGTACGGGGTTGTGGGACCTTTCCGATGGATCTGCCGATCCGTCAGGGAGTCAGAAAGCCGCGTTATAGTCGAAGGGCATTGAAAGGCCCGGCACAGAGGGTGGTACCCCCGTAGACGAAATGACGTGGCCTCCCGAAGGGGATCCCAAGTAGCACGGGGCCCGAGAAATCCCGTGTGAATCTGGCAAGACCACTTGCTAAGCCTAAATACTACCTAGTGACCGATAGCGGACAAGTACCGTGAGGGAAAGGTGAAAAGTACCCCGGGAGGGGAGTGAAATAGTACCTGAAACCGTGTGCCTACAATCCGTCGGAGCCTCCCTAGCAGGGGTGACGGCGTGCCTTTTGAAGAATGAGCCTGCGAGTTAGTGGTACGTGGCGAGGTTAACCCGTGTGGGGAAGCCGTAGCGAAAGCGAGTCCGAATAGGGCGATACAGTCGCGTGCTCTAGACCCGAAGCGAAGTGATCTAGCCATGGGCAGGTTGAAGCGCGGGTAAGACCGCGTGGAGGACCGAACCCACCTGGGTTGAAAACCGGGGGGATGACCTGTGGTTAGGGGTGAAAGGCCAATCAAACTTCGTGATAGCTGGTTCTCCCCGAAATGCATTTAGGTGCAGCGTCACGTGTTTCTTGCCGGAGGTAGAGCTACTGGATAGCCGATGGGCCCCACCAGGTTACTGACGTTAGCCAAACTCCGAATGCCGGTAAGTGAGAGCGTGGCAGTGAGACTGCGGGGGATAAGCTCCGTAGTCGAGAGGGAAACAGCCCAGACCACCAGCTAAGGCCCCTAAGCGTATGCTAAGTGGGAAAGGATGTGGAGTTGCACAGACAACCAGGAGGTTGGCTTAGAAGCAGCCACCCTTGAAAGAGTGCGTAATAGCTCACTGGTCAAGTGATTCCGCGCCGACAATGTAGCGGGGCTCAAGTATACCGCCGAAGCTGTGGCATTCACATTTCAGGCAGGCCTTCGTGGTCCAGCCGTGTGGATGGGTAGGGGAGCGTCGTGTGGCGGGTGAAGCTGCGGGGTAACCCAGTGGTGGACGCCACACGAGTGAGAATGCAGGCATGAGTAGCGAATGACGGGTGAGAAACCCGTCCGCCGAATGATCAAGGGTTCCAGGGCCAGGCTAATCCGCCCTGGGTAAGTCGGGACCTAAGGCGAGGCCGACAGGCGTAGTCGATGGACAACGGGTTGATATTCCCGTACCGGCGAAGAACCGCCCATACCGAGCCCGGTGATGCTAAACGCCCGAGCCGCCGCACCGACTCCTTCGGGAGTCACCGCGGCGGGGAGCGCGTGACCCGATCCGGTAGTAGGTAAGCGTATTAACAGGAGTGACGCAGGAAGGTAGCCCAGCGTGGCGATGGTAGTCCACGTCCAAGGCCGTAGGGCGAGTGGTAGGCAAATCCGCCACTCACATAGCCTGAGAACCGATGGTGACAGCGTATGCTGGATGATTGGGTGATCCTATGCTGCCGAGAAAAGCTTCGACGCGAGGTTCTAGCCGCCCGTACCCTAAACCGACTCAGGTGATCAGGTAGAGAATACCAAGGCGATCGAGAGAATCGTGGTTAAGGAACTCGGCAAAATGCCCCCGTAACTTCGGGAGAAGGGGGGCCTGAAGCGTGTACCGGCTTGCCCGGGAAGCGTGGAGGGCCGCAGAGACCAGGGGGAAGCGACTGTTTACTAAAAACACAGGTCCGTGCGAAGTCGCAAGACGATGTATACGGACTGACGCCTGCCCGGTGCTGGAAGGTTAAGAGGACGGGTCAGCCGCAAGGCGAAGCTCAGAATTTAAGCCCCAGTAAACGGCGGTGGTAACTATAACCATCCTAAGGTAGCGAAATTCCTTGTCGGGTAAGTTCCGACCTGCACGAATGGCGTAACGACTTCCCCGCTGTCTCAACCGCGAACTCGGCGAAATTGCACTACGAGTAAAGATGCTCGTTACGCGCAGCAGGACGGAAAGACCCCGGGACCTTTACTATAGTTTGGTATTGGTGTTCGGTGCGGCTTGTGTAGGATAGGTGGGAGACTGTGAAGCCGGCACGCCAGTGTCGGTGGAGTCAACGTTGAAATACCACTCTGGTCGCTCTGGATATCTAACCTCGGTCCGTGATCCGGATCAGGGACAGTGCCTGATGGGTAGTTTAACTGGGGCGGTTGCCTCCTAAAATGTAACGGAGGCGCTCAAAGGTTCCCTCAGCCTGGTTGGCAATCAGGTGGCGAGTGCAAGTGCACAAGGGAGCTTGACTGTGAGACTGACAGGTCGAGCAGGGACGAAAGTCGGAACTAGTGATCCGGCGGTGGCTTGTGGAAGCGCCGTCGCTCAACGGATAAAAGGTACCCCGGGGATAACAGGCTGATCTTGCCCAAGAGTCCATATCGACGGCATGGTTTGGCACCTCGATGTCGGCTCGTCGCATCCTGGGGCTGGAGTAGGTCCCAAGGGTTGGGCTGTTCGCCCATTAAAGCGGTACGCGAGCTGGGTTTAGAACGTCGTGAGACAGTTCGGTCCCTATCCGCTGCGCGCGCAGGAAACTTGAGAAGGGCTGTCCCTAGTACGAGAGGACCGGGACGGACGAACCTCTGGTGTGCCAGTTGTTCCGCCAGGAGCACGGCTGGTTGGCTACGTTCGGAAGGGATAACCGCTGAAAGCATCTAAGCGGGAAGCCTGCTTCAAGATGAGGTTTCCACGCCCCCTCGAGGGGTGAGAGGCTCCCGGCTAGACCACCGGGTAGATAGGCCGGATGTGGAAGGCAGGACGCAAGACTGCCGCAGCTGACCGGTACTAATAAGCCGACAACTTCACCACAACACTTTGTGTTGCTACGCGTCCACTGTGCGGTTCCCGAACCACGAGCACCCTGCCGTCAGGTATGTGCTTTGACAGTTCGACAGAGTTACGGCGGTCATAGCGAAGGGGAAACGCCCGGTCCCATTCCGAACCCGGAAGCTAAGCCCTTCAGCGCCGATGGTACTGCACTCGCCAGGGTGTGGGAGAGTAGGACGCCGCCGGACATCCATTCACGAAGAGCCACCCCGCAAGGGGTGGCTCTTCGTGTTTCCCGG
>NZ_JBXFYH010000004.1:0-344043 GCF_056844425.1 Cellulomonas sp. NEAU-ZC6
GCGCTACGTGACGCGGGTGTACGCGGACCTGTTCGGCCGCCAGCCCGACCCGCGCGGCCTGCAGAACTGGACCACCAAGCTCACCTCCGGCACTCCCCGGATCGCGGTCGCCAACTCCATCACCTACTCCGACGAGTACCGCTCCCGCCTGATCGCCGCGACCTACCAGCGCTACCTCGACCGCGCCCCCGACGCCCACGGCGCCGCCACCTGGCTCCAGGCCATGCGCACCGGGCGCACCATCCAGCAGATGGAGGTCGGGTTCGTCGCCTCCGACGAGTACTACCGCCGCGCCGGCGGCACCGACGCCGCCTGGGTGAGCCGGCTCTACCAGCACGTCCTGGGCCGCACCGCCGCCCCCGCCGAGATCCGCAGCTGGACCAACGCCCTGGCACGCGGCACCTCACGCAGCCAGGTCGCGCTCGGCTTCCTGATCTCCTCCGAGCACCTCACCACCGTCGTCGACGGCTACTACGTCGACCTGCTCGGCCGGCACATCGACCCCACCGGCCGACGCTCCTGGGTCACCCGCATCCAGAACGGCGAACGCGTCGAGGCCATCATCGGCGGCATCATCGCCAGCGACGAGTACTTCCGGAAGGCCTGAACCCCCGCACCGGACGGCCCGCACCCACCGGGCCGTCCGGGCGGGGCGCACGTCAGTCGAAGTCCAGCAGGTCGCCCAGCCAGGACTCGCGCTTCTTCTTCTTGCCGTACGGGTAGCGCGGGTCGCGGGTGTCCCGGCGGTCGTCGTAGCGCCCGTCCGGGCGCCGGTCGTCCCGGTACCCGCCGGGGTAGCCGCCGCCGTCCCGGTAGCCCGGCTCGCGGTACCCGGTCTCCCGGTAGCCGCCGTCGCGGTAGCCGGGCTCCCGGTAGCCGTCGTACCCGGGCGCGGGCGCCGGCGGGAACCCGGGCTCGGGCACCGGGGCGGCCGCGGGGGCCGCCGCGGCGCCGCCCGGGACGCCGGCCGCGCGGTCGAGGATCTTGTCCAGCTCGCCGCGGTCCAGCCAGATGCCGCGGCACGACGGGCAGTAGTCGATCTCGACGCCCTGCCGCTCCGCCATGATCAGCTCGGCCCCGTCCGTGGGACACCTCATGTCGACCTCCTCACCGGGTACCGGGTCCCCGGCACCGCCTCCTGCCGACCCGAACGAACCGGCGCCCGCCGGGGTTCCTCAGAGCGTCGACCGCCAGGCCGCGACCCGGTCGACCGCCTCGGCCACCACGTCCGGCGCCGAGGCGAACGACAGCCGCACCCAGTCGTGCCCGTCCACGCCGTCGAAGTCGGTCCCGGGCGTCAGGGCGACGCCCGCCTCGTCCAGCAGCCGCGCGCACCAGGTGCGGGAGTCCATCCCGTCGCCGGACACGTCCGCGTACACGTAGAAGGCGCCGTCCGCCGGGGCGACCCGGGCCCAGCCCAGGTCGGGCAGCCGGTCCAGCACCGTCCGGCGGGACGCCGCGTACTGCGCGACGTTGGCCTCCGCCGCGGCGTAGCCCTCGGGGGTGAACGCCGCGACACCAGCATGCTGCGCCAGCGCGGGCGGGCACAGCGCCACGTTCCCGGCGAGCGCGTCGACCGGCGCCGCGAGGTCCTCGGGCAGCAGCAGCCAGCCCAGGCGCCAGCCGGTCATCGCCCAGAACTTCGAGAACGAGTTCACCACCACCGCGCCGCTGCCCAGCGCCGTCGCGGCGGTGGGGGCACCGGCCGGGCCGGGCTCGGCGGCGGCCGCGTCGGCGTAGGTGATGCCGTGGTAGATCTCGTCCGACACGAGCCGCACCCCGCGGTCGGCGCACCAGGCGGCCAGCCCGTCCAGCGCCGCGCGGTCGATCAGCGTCCCCGTCGGGTTCGCCGGGCCCGCGACCACCAACCCGTCGATCGGCGGGTCCAGCGCCTCCAGCTGCTCGATCGTGGGCTGGTAGCGCGTCTCCGGCCCGCACGGCAGCTCGACCACCTCGCAGCCGAGCGACGCGAGGATGTTCTTGTACGCCGGGTACCCGGGCCGGGCCAGCGCGACCCGGTCGCCCACGTCGAACGCCGCCAGGAACGCGAGCATGAACCCGCCCGAGGAGCCCGTCGTCACCGCCACCCGCGCGGGGTCCACGTCGACGTCGTACCAGGCGCGGTAGTGGCCCGCGATGGCGGCCCGCAGCGCCGGGGACCCGAGCGCCTCGGTGTACCCGAGGTCGCCGCCGGCCAGCAGCTGCACCGCCCGCTCCCGCACGACGTCCGACGCCCCGGTGGACGGCTCGCCCACGCAGAGGTTGAGCACCGACTGCCCCGCGGCGCGGCGCGCGTTGGCGGCCGCGACGATGTCCATCACGGCGAACGGGGGCACCTGCGACCGGCGGGAGACCTTCATCCCGCCATCCTGCCCTGCGCCCCACCCCGGCTCACGCCGAGAGAGGGCCGCCGCGCCGAGGTAGGACCGTGGCACGCCCTACCTCGGCGGAAGGGCCCTACCTCGGTGCAGCCTCGGCGGCGTGCACCAGGGCCGGCGCCCGTCAGGCGCGGGCGGCGTCGCGGTCCGCCAGCGCCGTGCGGACCGCGTCGACCACGCCGTCGGCGGCGGCCTCGATCTCGTCCAGGCAGTGCTCGAAGTTCTGCGGGCCGCCGTACCAGGGGTCGTCCACGTCGAGCAGGTGCTCGTCCTGCACGTCGGCGACCGCGGGCGCCGCCGGGTCGAACGTCCGGAACATCACGACCCGCGAGGCCGCCGCGTCGTCCGCCGCGATCCGGCGCAGCGCCCGGGCGTGCGACGCCGTCATCGCGAGCACGAGGTCGCGCTCCGCGAGGTCGCCGGCACGCACCTGCCATGCGGCGCGCGACGGGACCGGGTACCCACGGGCCGCGAGCGCCGCGCGCGCCCGCCGGTCGATGGGGTTGCCGTGCTCCTCGTCGCTGACCCCGGTGGAGTCGACGACCACCCGGTCGCCCAGCCCCGCCGCCTCGAGCCGGTCGCGCAGCACCACCTCCGCCATCGGCGACCGGCAGATGTTGCCGGTGCACACCGTCATCACGCGGTACCGCTCGCCGTCCTGGGTCACGCCTCGTCCTCTCGTCGCTCCAGCAGCACACCCGTGCCACCGTCGAAACCGATCCTCGCCAACGTCGGCGCCCGGCGCACCTCCCGGAACCCGTGGGCGGCGTGCAGCGCCAGCGAGGGGGCGTTGCGGGCGTTCACCACGCTGCGCACGGGACCCCGCGGCGGTCTCTTCTGGGACACGACGTCGCCGAGCAGCCGCGACCCCACCCCGGTCCGACGCCGCGCCGGGTGCACCGTCAGCGCCGAGACGTACTGCCCGTCCGGCACGTCCTCGTACCCGGCCCAGTGCGCGAGCATCGCCCAGCCCACGACGAGTCCGGCCCGTTCCGCGACCAGGACCCGACGCAGCGGGTCGACGACCCACGCGGACGCCCGTGCCTCGAAGCCCTCGGGCAACACGCCCCGTGTCGCCGCGACCACGGCCAGGCTCGGCACGTCGGCGAGGAGCGCGCGCCGCACGCGCACCAGCGCGTCCACCCGTCCGTGCGCGTGCGGCTCGTCGGGGGCGAACTGGGTCACCCGGTCATCGTGGCAGAGCCGGCAGCACTCAGCTCCCGCCGCCCAGCCGTCCCGCGAGCCGGTCGTGCCGGCGGGCGCTGTCCGGGTTCAGACCCACGATCACCGCCGTCTTGCCCTTGGACGCGTACTTGGTGGTGATCGCGTCCAGCGCCGCGACCGTGGAGGCGTCCCAGACGTGCGCGTCCGACAGGTCGATCACGACCCGCGCGGGGTCGCCCTCGTAGTCGAACTGGTAGACGAGGTCGTTCGACGACGCGAAGAACAGCTCACCGGACACGGCGTAGACCCGCTCGCCGTCGGTGTCGGAGGCGTCGCGCCGGGTCACGGTCGTCAGGTGCGCGACCCGCCGGGCGAACAGCAGCGTGGCCAGCAGCACCCCGGCGACCACCCCGTACGCGAGGTTCTCCGTCGCGACGGTGACGGCGACGGTCAGCAGCATGACCGCGGTCTCGCTGAGCGGCATCCGGCGCAGCGTCGAGACCCGCACGGAGTGCCAGTCGAACGTCGCGACGCAGACCATGACCATGACGGCGACGAGGGCGGCCATCGGGATCGCCCCGACGACGTCGCCCAGGCCCACGACCAGCACCAGCAGGAACACGCCCGCGAGGAACGTCGAGATCCGGGTCCGCCCGCCGGACACCTTCACGTTGACCATCGTCTGGCCGATCATCGCGCAGCCGCCCATCCCGCCGAACAGCCCGGACAGCACGTTGGTGGCGCCCTGGCCCCACGCCTCCCGGGTCTTGTCCGAGTGCGAGTCGGTCACGTCGTCGACGAGCTTGGCCGTCATCAGCGACTCCAGCAGCCCGACCAGCGCCATGCCGACCGCGTACGGCGCGATGATCCGCAGGGTCTCCAGGTCCAGCGGCACGTCCGGCAGCACCAGAAACGGCAGCCCGTCCGGCAGCGCCCCCTGGTCCCGGACCCGCGGCACCGCGAGCCCGAGCACCACGGTGACGACGGTCAGCACCGTGATCGCGACGAGCGGCGCCGGCACCCCCGTGGTCAGCCGCGGCAGCAGCACGATGATCGCGATGCCGACCGCGACCAGCGGGTAGACCAGCCACGGGACGTCGACCAGGTGCGGCAGCTGGGCCAGGAAGACGAGGATCGCGAGCGCGTTGACGAACCCGACCATGACCGAGCGCGGGATGAACCGCATGAGCCGGGCCACGCCGAGCAGGCCGAGCAGCACCTGCACCACCCCGCCGAGGATCACGGTCGCCAGCAGGTACTCGACGCCGTGGTCCCGGACGACGGGCGCGACCACGAGCGCCACCGCGCCGGTCGCGGCGGAGATCATCGCGGGCCGCCCGCCGAGGAACGCGATCGACACCGCCGTCACGAAGGACGAGAACAGCCCGACCCGCGGGTCGACGCCGGCCAGGATCGAGAACGAGATCGCCTCGGGGATCAGCGCGAGCGCGACGACCAGGCCGGCGAGCACCTCGGTGCGCAGCCGGCGCGGCGAGCGCAGCGCGGCCAGCACGGAGTGGGCGGCGTCGGCCTCGGGCACGACGGGGTGCGCGGCGGCGGGCGGGGACGTGGGCACGCGGGGTCCGTTCGGGTCGAGGGGCGGCGGCCGCACTCTACTCTCACGTCGCGTCAGGGTTGCCCGTCGCCGGGGCGACGCCGGGCGGCTACCGTCGCTCCCAGCCGGCGACCCGCGCCGGCCGGGCCCGCTCGAGGAGACGCATGGACAGCGACCTGATCGTGGTGACCGGCGCGTCGGGCAGGATCGGCCGCCGGCTCGCCACCCGGCTCGCGGCGGAGGGGGCGCACCAGCGGCTCGTGGTCCGGTCCCCGGACCGGGCACCGGTGCTACCGGGCACGGAGACCGAGGTCGCGCTGAGCCCCGGCTACCGCGACGTGGCGTCGATGCGCGCGGCCTTCGCCGGCGCGCGCACCGTCTTCCTGGTCTCGGGCCGCGAGTCCGCGGACCGGGTGACCGAGCACCGGGCGGCCGTGGACGCCGCCGTCGACGCCGGGGTCGAGCGCGTGGTCTACCTGTCCTTCATGGGCGCCGCGCCCGACGCGACCTTCACGTTCGCCCGGGACCACTGGGCCACCGAGGAGCACGTCCGCGCCTCCGGTCTGCGGTTCACCTTCCTGCGGGACTGCCTCTACCACGACGCGATCGCGCACTTCGTGGGCGAGGACGGCGTCATCCGCGGCCCGGCCGGCGACGGCCGGGTGGCCGCCGTGGCCCACGACGACGTCGCGGACGTCGCGACCGCGGTCCTGCTGGACGAGCGGGCGCACGCCCACGACGGCCAGGCGTACGACGTGACCGGACCCGCGGCCTACACGCTGGCCGAGGCGGCGCAGGAGCTGTCCACCGCGACCGGCCGCACCATCACGTACCAGCCGGAGACGCTCGACGAGGCGTACGCGTCCCGCGCGGGCTACGGGGCGGAGCCGTGGGAGGTCGAGGGCTGGGTGTCGTCCTACGCGGCGATCGCGTCCGGCGAGCTGGCCACGACGTCGCCGACGGTGCGCCGGCTGTCGGGCCGCCCCGCGCAGTCCTTCGCGGAGTGGCTGACCGTCAACCCCGACGTGTGGGCGCACCTGCGCCGCTGAGCCCGGACGCGTAGCGAGGCCCGGACGCACGTCGGGACCCGGACGCACGACCGGGGCCGGCCGAGGTCTCCCACGGCCGGCCCCGCCGCGTGGGCGGGGACGACGCGCGACCTCCCCCGAGCGCGCGCCGCCCCCGCCGGTCTACGCGTCCGCGCGGTCTCCCGCCGCGGACGTCCCGGCCGCGTCCTGACCGGGGACGTCGGCACCGAGGAGCCGGCGCCGGGCGACCAGCACCGACCCCGCGCCGGCCACGACGAGCAGGCTCGCCAGCCCGGCGAGGGCCGGGCCGCCGGCGGCTCCGGTGACCGCGAGCGCCGTGGCGTTCCCGGCGGCGTCGACGACGACGGTGCGCCACACGACCCGGCCGCTGACCTGACCGACCAGCGCGAGCCGGTGCGTGCCCGGCGTCAGCGTGCTGGGCAGGGTGACCGTGCCCGTCACGGAGCCGTCCGCCGCCGCACGGAGGTAGCCGAGGTCGGCCGGGGCGGAGAAGAGCCGCACCAGGACCCACTCGCCGGGCTCGAACCCGTCGGCGGACACGGTGATCCGGCCGCCGGGCACCAGACGCCCGGTGACGGTGACCCGGCCGCGGTTCGCCTCGACCAGGTCGCCGGCCGTGACGGTGTGCAGCGGCGTGCTCGGCGGCGTCGGACCCGCGCCGGGCACGACGGGCGTCGCCGGCTCGCCCGGCTGCCCGGGCTGACCCGGCTCGCCCGGCTGGCCCGGCTGCCCCGGCTCCCCGGGCTGCTCCGGCGCCGCGTCGACCGTGAACAGGTCGGCGGCCGCGCCGAGCCCGAGCAGCACCGTCTCGCCCGTGGCGTCGTCCGCCGCGTCGTTGTCGGTCACCGCGTACACCTGGCCGTCGCCCCCGACGGTCAGGCCCTCGAGCTTCTCCTGCGTCCAGCCGTTCGTCGCCCGCAGCGCGGGCAGCACGTCGACGGCGGGTGCCGGGGTCAGCGGCACGGCCGCGGCCTGACCGGGCGTGACGGCCGGCAGGTCGACCTGGCGCACGACCTTGACCGCCGCGTCCGGGCCGTTGAGCTTGTCGCGCTCGATCACCGCGAACGAGTCGGAGTCCACGGCCACGATCTCGGACAGGCCCATCCAGTCGCCCGCGACCGAGGTCGCGGTGAGCGGGTAGGCGAACCACGTCCAGGTGCCGCCGGTCACGTCGTACCGGCCGATCCGCGCGGTGCCGCCGAGGCCGCCCGGGTCGGTGGTGAGCCCGCGCTGCAGGGCGACGACGACGTGCTCGCCGCCCGCGTCCGTGGTCGTGGTGACGCCCTCGATGCCCCACTTGGTCAGCCCGGCGGCGACGTCGGCGGGCAGCGGCACCGTCTCCTGGACCGCACCGGCGGCGTCCACGCGCACCAGGCGGTTCCCGGGCCCGGTCGCGCCCTCGACGCCGAGCCAGAACCCGCCGTCGGCGCGCGCCGCGATGCCCTCGGCGTCCAGGGCGACCGGCGCGCCGTCCTGCGTCACGGCCACCTCGCCGTCGACCACCGCGGGCGAGGTCGAGACGTCGAGCGACAGCAGGCGCGTCTCGGCGAACGCCGCGTCGGTGACGGACCACAGGTGCGTCGGGTCGTCGACGTCGGGCGCCAGCGCGCCGAGCGCGCCCCAGCCGATCGGGTCGCCGGCCGCGTCGTCCGCGGACACCACGCTCGGGAACTGCGGCGTCCCGGCCCCGGCGGCCCAGGCGGCGCCCCGGCCGAACACGGTCACCGCGGACCGGACCCGCGCCTCGGAGTCGTCGGTCTCCGAGGACACGACCAGCAGGTCCCGGGCCGGCACCGGCAGCAGCCCCTCGGGCCCGTTGGTGGTGGCGAGCACCTGCACGAACGCCGGTGCGACCGGGTCCGAGACGTCGTAGACGGCGACGAAGTTGGACCGCTCGGAGCCGACGAACGCGTACGGCGTGCCGCCGAGCGTCGCGACGGCGAGCCCCTCCATCTCGACGCCCTTGTTGTCCGCGCGGCTCTCGCTGTGCAGGCCCGTGCGGACGGCGAGCCGCTCCAGCTCGTTCCCGGCGTCCCACACGACGGCGCCCGTGGTGACGTCGAAGACGGACCAGCCCCGGGTGCCGCCCTTCCAATCGCCCTCGTTGGCCGTGGCGACGTGCGTGTCGTCCAGCCAGCCGATCGCGTCGGGCTCGCGCGGGGTGGCCGGGATCGACCCGGTCTGGTCGATCCGGCCGTCGTCCTCGACGTCGATGCCGGTCACCGCGACCGAGCCGGTGCTGAACGCGCCGGTGACGGCCGCGCCGGCGACGCCCTGGGTCAGGTCGATCAGCGCGACGCCGTTGTTCTCCTGCAGCGTCACGGCGAGGGTGCCGCCGGACGGGCTGACCGCGACGTACTCCGGCTCGGGGTCCTGGGGCGTGTCCAGCCCGGCGTCGGCGAGCAGCGCCAGCGCGGAGCCGTCGGCGCCCACCAGCGGGACCGGGTGCGCGACCCAGGCGGTCACGTCGGCGGGCGCGAGGTCCACGAGCTGCACGAAGCCCGCGGGCAGCTGCGGCAGGTCGCCCTCGTCGCCACCGGCCGGGGTGGCCTCCTCGTCGCGCTGGTTCTCCATCGCGATCGCCGCGACCGTGCGGTCCGGGGTGAGGACGATGGAGTCCGGCTGCCCCTGCAGGTCGATGGTGTGCAGCACGTCGTGCGTCCGCAGGTCCGCGACCACCAGCACGCCGGTCGGGGCGGTGAAGTCGGCCGAGGTGTCGACCACGACCAGCACGCGGTCGCCGACGATCGCGACCGAGGTCGGCGACGCGTCGGCGCTCAGGCCGAGGTCGGCGGCCAGGTCGAGCGTGCCCGTGCCGACCGGTGCGCTCGGGTCCGTGATGTCGACGAAGCCGATCCGGCGCCCGGCGGCGTCGGTGTGCACGAACGTGGTGCCGTCGTCGGAGATCGCGGAGATCTCGGCGACCGTCTCGTCCGCCGGGTCCACGCCGGCGGGGACGTTCAGGTACACCGGGTACGTCGAGAGCCGGTGGAACGTGTCCTGCGCGGCCGGCGGGGCCCACACGTCGGCCGCCGGGGCGGCTGCCGGTAGCGGCGCGGCGACCGCCGCGGAGGTGGCCAGGCCCGCGAGCCCGGCCACGAGCGCGGTGCAGGTGGTGAGCGCGAGACCGCGGCGGACAGGCACGAGCAGCATCCGGACCGGCTCCTTCGTCATGGGGATGGACGAAGGCTGGTCCGTGGCCCTGGCCGGGGCGCGTCCGCCGGGTGAACGCCGGGCGTCCGGGTGACGAAGAGTCGTCGGTGCTGGTCAGCCCCTGCGCGCGGTCAGCACCAGCGGGCCGTCGGGCGTGATCGCGACGGTGTGCTCGGCGTGCGCGGCGCGCGAGCCGTCGGCGGTGCGGATCGTCCAGCCGTCGCCGTCGATCCCGTAGCCGTCACCGCCCGCCATGAACCACGGCTCGATGGCGATCACCAGGCCGGCGCGCAGCTTCATCCCGGTGCCGCGACGGCCCAGGTTCGGCACGTGCGGCTCCTCGTGCATCGTGCGGCCGACCCCGTGCCCGCCGAAGTCGGCGTTGATGCCGAGCCCGGCGGCGCGCCCGACCTCGCCGATCGCCGCGGAGATGTCCCCCATCCGGTTGCCGGGCCGCGCCTGCTCGATGCCGGCGGCCAGCGCCTCCTCCGTGACCCGGATCAGCCGCTGCGACTCCGGGTCCGGCGTGCCGAGCTGGAACGTCAGGGCCGAGTCCGCCACCCAGCCGTTCACCTGCGCGGCGAAGTCGATGCTCAGCACGTCGCCGTCCGCGAGCACCTGGTCCGACGGCAGCCCGTGCAGCGCGGCGTCGTTCACGCTCGTGCACAGCACGCCCGGGTACGGGATCGCACCGAACGACGGGTGGTAGCCGAGGTAGACCGAGTGCGCACCGGCCTCGTCGATCATCCGGTGCGCGTGCGCGTCGAGCTCCTGGGTGGTCATCCCGACCCGCGCCACGTCCTGCAGGCTGCTCAGCACGCGGGCGATGAACGCGCCCGCCGGCCGCATCGCCTCGATCTCCCGGGGGGTCTTCAGCTCGGTCACCCGACCACCCTAGACGCGCCCCGGCTCCCCACCGGCGAGCCCCTGCACGCCGGCGACGAGCATCTCCACGAGTACCGCGAAGCTCCGGTCCAGGTCCTGCGGCAGCCGGTAGCCGCCGCCGAGCTCGAGCACCACGAACCCGTGCACGCCGGCCCGCAGCGCGCGGACCGCGTCCACCCCCCGGTCCTCGGGCAGGTCGAACCCGTGCAGCACGGCGATCATCAGCCCGACCACCTCGGCCCCCGCGGCCGCCAGCTCCGCGTCCGCCGGGTCCTCGGGGTCCGCCGCGACCTGCACGGCCGCGTACCGGCCGGGGCGGGCGTGCGCGTACGCCCGCATGCCGTGCGCGAGCGCCCGGAGCGCGTCGGGCCCCGAGCGGCCGAGCGTCCGGTCGACCAGGTCGGCGCGCAGGTCGCGGGCGGCGGCCACCGCCACCTCGCGCCGCAGGGCCGCGAGCGAGCCGACGTGCTTGTACAGGCTCGGGGTGGCGACGCCCGCCTCGGCCGCGACCTTGGCCAGCGTCAGGTCGGTGAAGCCGGTGGGGCCGCCGGCGTCCACCAGGTCGAGCGCGATCCGGGTCACCGTCTCCCGGGACAGCCCCGCCCTAGGCACGGGCGACCGGCGCCACGTCGGCGAGCAGGCCGAGCACGGCCTCCGTGACGACCTCGGGCGTCTGGTGCTGCGGGTAGTGGCCCGCGTCCGGCACCAGCAGCGTCCGGGCGCCGATCTGCTCGGCGACCCAGGTCAGCTCGGCGGCCGGGTCCGACCAGTCCGGGTCGAGCGCACCGACCACCGCGAGCGCCGGCGCCTGGATCCGCGGGACGCGCGGCGCGACCACCGCGTGGTCCAGCGCCAGCGAGAACCGGCGGAACGCCCGCAGGTACCCGGGCCGGCGCAGGCTCGCACGGATCGCCGCGACGTGCGCGGGCTGCCGGGGCGACCGCGTGCCCTTGGTCAGGGTGCCGTAGTACGCCGCCCAGGCCGCGGCGCCCCACGGGGCGGCGAGCAGCACGCGCAGCACGACCCGCGACGCCGCCTGCTTCAGCGCGCTGCCACCCGCGTTGCGCAGGAACGGGCTGAGCAGCACGAGCGCGCGGACCAGGTCGGGCCGGTCGCCGGCGACCACCGCGGCCGCGGAGGCGCCCATCGAGTTGCCGACCAGGACCGCCGGCCCGGCGCCCAGGTGCTCGACCAGGGCGACGACGTCGTCCGCCGTCGCCTCGTCGCCGTAGGTGACGAATCCCGCGCCGGAGTCGCCGTGCCCGCGCAGGTCGGTGGTGACCACGCGGTACCCGGCCGCGAGGAGCGCGGTGCGCAGCTCGTCGTAGGTGGTCCGGAGGTCACCCATGCCGGGGACCGCCACCACGAGGGGCCCGGTCCCCGCGTCGTCGTAGGCGAGCACGCCCTCGGGGCGCTGCAGGAGGAGCGTGCGCCGTACCGTCTGAGTGTCCATAGCCCGCAGGCTAATGTCATTAGCCTGGCTCGCGCAAGGGGGGTCTGCCATCCTCGGCACCGTGCAGCACGACATCGCCCTCGCCGGCCACGGAGTCCGCCTCGTCCCGCTCGCCGCCGACCACGCGCCGGCCCTCGCCGCCTTCGTCGACGCCCGGATCTGGTTCGGCATGTCGACGCCGCTGCCCGTGGGGACCGCAGGCTGGCGGCAGGAGGTCGCCGCCGCCCAGGCGACGCCGGGCCGGTACGCGTTCGCGGTCCTCGACGCCGGCACCGGGGAGCTGCGCGGCAGCACGTCGTTCTACGACCGGGAGCCGCGGGTGCCGCGGGTCGAGATCGGGCACACGTTCTACGCGCCGCGTTGGTGGGGCGGTGACACCAATCCCGCGTGCAAGCTGCTGCTGCTCGGGCACGCCTTCGACACCTGGGGCTGCGAGCGGGTCGCCCTGCGCGCCGACGCGCGCAACACGCGGTCGATCGGCGCGATCACCCGGCTCGGGGCGGTCCCGGAGGGGGTGCTGCGCGGCCACCGCCGGGCCGCCGACGGCTCGCTGGGCGACACCGCGTACTTCTCGGTCCTCGCCGCGGAGTGGCCGGCGGTGCGGGACCGGCTCCGGGCGCGGCTCGGCGGCTGAGCACGCCGTCCGCGCGCGGGCAGGGAACAGCCCGTGGGCCGGACCTCCGGGTGGAGGCCCTGCCGCGAAGGACGAGGTCGCGGCTCCCACGGGCTGCGGTGACTGCTGCGGATTCGCTCGTCGCCGACGCCGGCTCTGACCGGCGGGGCAGCGAACGGATCAGGCAATCCGTCCGAGCTGCTCGGGCGACTAGCGAGCAGTCACCTCACGCGTCCTGGAAGACTTCATGTCCTGGACCACCTCCTTCCCGTGTGCCTCGACGGTACGTCCGCGACCCCGCACCGGCCAACGGGTTTTCCGCGATGCGGACGCACTCCGGCGTGACCAGGAACAACGACGGCCCGCAGCCCGTTGGGGCGGGCATGACCACGATCGGATTCATCGGCTCCGGCCACATCGGCGGCGCCCTCGCCCGCCTCGCCGTCGACCACGGCCAGGCGGCCGTCGTCAGCAACTCCCGCGGCCCGCACACCCTCGTGGACCTCGTGTCCGAGCTCGGCGACAACGCCCGCGCCGGGACCTCCGAGGAGGCCGCGAAGGACGGGGACGTCGTCGTGGTGACGGTCCCGTTCAAGGCCTACCAGGACGTCCCCGCGGCTCCTCTGGCGGGCAAGGTCGTCATCGACACCAACAACTACTACTGGGAGCGTGACGGCCACGTCGCCGTGCTCGACGAGGGCAGCACCACCGTCTCCGAGATGCTCGCGGAGCACCTGGACGGCGCCCGCGTCGTCAAGGCGTTCAACCACATCACCGCCGCCGACCTCGGCTCCCGCGGCACGCCCGCCGGTACCCCCGGCCGGCGTGCGCTGGCCATCGCCGGGGACGACGCGGAGGCCAAGGCCGTCGTGACCGAGCTGATCGACGCCTGGGGCTTCGACGTCGTCGACGCCGGGCCGCTCGCCGAGGGCTGGCGGTTCCAGCGCGACATGCCCGCCTACGGCGCGGAGCTGGACGCCGACGGGCTGCGCGCGGCGCTCGCGCAGGCCACCCGGGACTGACACCACCCGGGACGGCGGCGTGCGGTCAGCCCGCGTCGCCGTCCCGCTGCCCGGGGACCAGCACCTCGGGCACCAGCCGGTAGCCCAGCCCGCGCACGGTGCTGATGGACCCGCGGTCGCCGACGCCCTCCGCGAGCTTCCGGCGCAGGTTGGCCATGTGCACCTCGATGCTCCGCCGGTCCGCGTCCGTGGGGCTCGGCACCGCGTGCGGGCCGTGCACCGCCACCGCGACGGCCAGGTCGTCCTTGGACACCGGCGTCCCCGCTCGCTCCGCGAGCGCCACGAGGATCTCGAACTCGCTGCGGGTCAGGGGCACGGGCCGGTCGGCCACGCGCACGCAGCGCGCCGGCACCTCCACCACGAGGTCGCCACGCACCAGCACCCGGCCGTCGTCAGGGCCGGGGATGTCCCCGATCGCCATCGGGCCACGGTACGACGACCGCCTCCTGACAGCACCCCGGGGACGGCGCCGCCGGCGTTCCCGCAGGGTGGGTGCTAGCACCTCAGTTCCGCGGCCGGTCGCTCAGTTCCCCTGGACCGGCCCGCCCCGGCGCCGATCAGGCCCCCGTTCACACCACACGGGGCCTGTCCCCGGATACCTGGGGAGTACCTGTGCACGCAGTGCGCGACACGCGAGCGGGCCGCATGCGGCGTCCCGCCGCCCTGGCCGTCACCACGGCCGTCCTGGCGATCATGGTTCCGACCGGCGCCGCCGTCGCCGACGAGGGCGACTCCGCCGCTGACGCCGGCCTCGTCGAGACCACGGTCCCCGTCGAAGCCGTCGACGACGAGGCTCCGGCGCCCGTCGAGAACGCGGACCCGGTCGCCGTGCCGGTCCAGCCGGCCTCGTCTGCGGCCGACCCGACCCCGGTCCAGGCCGACCCGACCCCGGCCGAGGCCGACCCGGTCGTGGACCCCACCGGGAGCGCGGCTTCCCCCGTCCCGCTGACGTCCGAGGTCACGACGTCCACCAGCACCGCGAGCGAGGCGGAGGATGTCGACGACACCGACGCCGGCAGCGGCACGGAGTCGTCCACCGGCGCGAGCCAGACCAGCCAGGACACGCAGGACGAGGTCGGCTACGAGTTCTCCGACCACGGCTTCACGGTCTACGGCGTCGTCGGCAACCCCGAGGACGACGGTTACGCGCAGGTCGGCACGCCCCTGAGGATCGAGCCGCTGGACGGCTGGTTCCCCGAGGGCACGACGTTCGTCTACTCCTGGCTCGTCGACGGTGACTTCCGCTCGACCGGCACGTCGTACACGCCCGGTTCCCAGGACGTCGATCTCCCCATCAGCGTCGAGATCGACGCGACCTACCCGGACCCGAACCAGAGCGGGGGCGGCCTGGTCCCCGTCGCGGCCACGACCGCCGGGGCGCCCGTGGTCCCCACGACTCCGGACGCGCCCACGAACCCGGAGGTCCCGGTGGACACGGGTCATGAGTTCGAGGGCTTCGTGCTGCGCGGCGTCACCGCCGTCGGGGGCACCGCGAGCGTCGGTACGCCCGTCACGATCGCCCCGGCCGACGACTGGCCTGCCGGGACCACCTTCTCCTTCCAGTGGTACTCGTACAGCCAGAGCCGATGGATCGCCGGTGACGCGTACACCCCCGCGCCCGGTGACGTCGGGCACGTCCTCCAGGTCTTCGTGATGCGCTACGTCGACGGCGAGAACGCCGCCAACCGGGTGATCACCGCGGCCGACTCCGTCGTCGACCCTGACGCGCTGCCCGACATGAAGGACGGCTTCCTGCAGGTCACCGGGTTCGAGCGGGTCAACCCGACCGTCGGCAACCCGCTGACCGTCAAGGCCGACAACTTCCCGGAGGGCGCGCAGTACACCTACCGCTGGACGGTCGGCGGCGAGATCCGCGGCACCGGCGTGACCTTCACCCCGACGGCGGCCGACCTGGGCAAGTTCCTGTCGGTCGACGTGCTCGTCAGCCACGAGGGCTACAACGACCACGTCTTCCACCAGGACTTCGACACCGTCGTCACCACCCCGACCGTCACCGTCGGCGCGGCGGACGTCCTCGTCGGCCAGGACGCGGTCGTCAAGGTCTCCGTCGCCGGGCCGCAGGGTGCCGTCGTCCCGTCCGGCACCGCGAAGATCTCCCTCACCTCGCGGGTGACCGGTGAGGTCCGGACCTTCCACGGCGTCGAGCTCGACCACGGCGTGGCGTCCTTCACGGCGCCCGGGCTCGCCGTGGGTGTCTGGGACATCACGGCCTGGTACCAGCCGGAGCAGGTGTGGAGCTACACCTCGCTGGTCACGGCCGCCGTGTCGTACCAGAGCCGGTACGTCGAGGCCGAGGGGCACGGTACCGTCGAGGTCCGTCGCGCGACCGCCGTGCTGACCGCCCCGAAGCAGCTGACCGTGCCGGTCGCCACGCGTGCCGTGGTCCAGGCCCAGGTCACGGCCAAGGGCGCCTCGTTCAGCACGTCGTGGACGATCCGGGAGGGCGGGAACGTCCTCGCCAGCGGCAAGGTCGGCGAGGACGGCACGATCAACGCCACGCTGCCGGTGCTCGCCATCGGGTCCCACGCCCTGGTGCTCGACGTCGCAGCCGGCAAGCAGACCACCGCGGTCTCCGGTGCCTTCACGGTCGTGGTGAACGGCGAGCCGGTCCAGGTGGGCGGCACGCCGAACGCCGGCCTGGACACCCCGAAGAGCGCAACGGCACCGGGGCAGGAGATGGAGCTCGTCGCCGAGGGCTTCCAGCCGGGCGAGACCGTCGCGTTCTACCTGCACTCCGACCCGGTCTTCCTGGGCACCGCGGTCGCCGACGCCAACGGCGTCGCGCGGCTCATGGCGTGGGTCCCCGCGGACGTACCGGTCGGCGCGCACACGGTGGTCGCCACTGGCGGCACCTCCGGCCGGTGGGCCAACCTGGCCGTGACGCTGACCGTGCCCGCGGACGTCACGACCCCCGTGGCCGCCCCGGTCGCCGTCGCCGCCCCGGTCGCCGCTGCCGACCCGGCCGCGGTCCCGGCCGCGACCGGTGACCTCGCGGTGACCGGCTCGCAGTCCGGCGTCCTGATGACGGGTGCCTGGCTGATGCTCCTGGTCGGCGGTGGCCTCGTGGTCCTCGCCCGCAAGGTGCGCACCCTGCGCTGATCCGGCGCCCGCAGAACGGCCCCTCGACCCGCACCGGGTCGGGGGGCCGTCGGCGTCCACCTGGGTGGTAGCACCCAGGAGCGCAGACCTGGTGCGGCTGAACCCTGCCCGCACCTGCGCGGACGGCCGATGGGGCGCACGTCCGGCGGAGCCGCTCGCACCCCGGTGCGGCGGTCCGGCCGGACCGGCGGCCCCTCGACCCGCGGATCGGGTCGGGGGGCCGTCGCCGTCCTCGCGTCAGCACACCTCGAAGACGTGGCCCGGGTCGTCGGGGGTGCTCAGCGCCAGGTCGCGCAGGATCGTCGACGCCGGCCGGTCCGGGTCGGCGCACGCCGCCGCGAACCCCTGGGCCTCGTACTCGACGTCCAGCACCGCGTCGCCGTAGACGTCCGTGTACGCGGCGCACTCGTCGTACCGGCCGCACTCCTCGGACACCGCGAAGTCGAACCCCGCCTCGTCCCTGCCGCGCGTGCCGAGCTCCGGGGTGTTCTTCTGCCCCGCCGCGAGACCCGCCTCGTGCGCGACCGCCACCAGCCGGGTCGCGAGGTCGACGGCGCCGTCCTCGTCCAGCCGGCCCTCGGAGCGGGTCCACGAGTCGAGGTTGTCCAGCTCCACCGCGTCGAACCCGCGCTCGGCGCACGCCGCCACCTGAGCGCCGACGACCTCCGCGAGCACCGCGACCTGCGCGTCCGTCGACGTGTCGAGCAGCAGCTCGTCCGGCCACCCCGGGTCGGCCACCGGCCGACCGTCGTCGTCGCGCAGCACCAGGTCGGGGTGCTCGTCCAACCACCGCTCCCGGTCGCCGGGCTGGGTCTGGAAGCCGTTCACGTAGCACGCGGACCAGAGCCCGTCGGCGGGCACGTCGGTCACGTCCCGGACCACGCCGTCGACGCCCTCGGCCGGCGGGTAGCCACCGCCGAGCTGGTAGTCCACGACCACGCCCGGCGGCGGTCCGGCCGGGTGCGCCGTGGTCGTCCCCGCCGTCGGGGCGGCCGCGGGCGCCGAGCAGCCCGCGAGCACCAGCAGCGCCAGCGCCGTCGCCGCCCGGGCGGACGGGCGGGTCACAGCACCGCGGCCAGCGAGTCCAGCGCCGCGAGCGGGTCGGGCCCGGCCGGTGCCAGCGCGACCGCGTCCGCGCCGGCCGCCTCGAGCTCCGCCAGCCGCGCCCGCGCCTGCTCCGGGGTGCCGACCACGGCCAGCGCGTCGACCCAGGCGTCCGGCAGCGCCGCCGCGAACGCGTCCCGGTCCGGCGTGCGCTCCCGCAGCTCCCGGAACTCGGCGGCGAACGGCAGTGGGTCGATGTGCGGCGCCCAGCCCGGGTCGCCGACCCACGCCAGCGCGGGGCGGACCCGTGCCCGTGCCGCGTCGCCGTCGGGGTCCACCGACGCGACGTCGTAGGCGACCACCCGGTGGCCGGGCGCGTCGCCGATGTGGCCGCGCGCGACCGCCAGGTACTCCGGACCCACCGGCTCCGCGAGCACCGTGCCGTCCGCGACCCGGCCCGCGACCGCGAGCGACTTGGGCCCCCGCACCCCGGCGATCACCGGCGGGACCACCGCCGGCGGGTTCTCCAGCCGCACGTGGTCCAGGTGCACGTAGCGACCGTCGACGGTGACCTCGTCGCCGCGCAGCAGCGCACGCAGCGCCGTCACGTACTCCTCGAAGGCCGTCAGGAAGCTGCCCGGCCAGGCGCCGACCTGCCGCATCCAGTCCGGCATCCCGTGCCCGACGCCCAGGTGCAGCCGGCCCGGGAACAGCTCGGCCACGGTCGCCGCCTCCATCGCCGCGAACGCGACGTTGCGCGCACCGACCGGGAGGATCCCGACGCCGACCCGGATCCGCTCGGTCACCGCCAGCACCGCCGCCGCCTGCGCCATCCCGCCGCGGAAGCCGAGGTCCTCCACCACCCACAGCTCCGCGAAGCCGAGCGCGTCGGCCTTCCGCGCGTAGGGCAGCACCTGGTCGGCGGGCAGGTCACGGGGCAGCAGGACACCGATGTCGAGGCTCATGGCCTCGACTCTAGGGGCGCGGCGTGCTCTGCTGTCGTCATGTCCCGCAGCGCCGCGGGGTCCCGCCCGGGAGGTCGGCATGGCCACGCTCGTCTACTCCGCGATCACCTCGCTCGACGGCTACGTCGCCGACCGCGCCGGCCAGTTCGACTGGAGCGTCCCGGACGAGCAGGTGCACCAGCGGGTCAACGACCTGCACCGCGACGTCGGCACCTACCTGTACGGGCGGCGGCTGTACGACGTCCTGGTTGCGTGGGAGACCATGGACACCACCGTCGAGCCGCCCGCCGTCCAGGAGTACGCCCGGCTCTGGCGTGCCGCGCACAAGGTCGTCTACTCGACCCGGCTGACCGCGCCGCGCAGCGCCCGCACGCAGGTCGAGCCGACGTTCGACCCCGACGCCGTGCGCCGGCTGCTGGCCGGGTCGCCGCACGACGTGCTCATCGGCGGACCGGAGCTGGCCGCGCAGGCCTTCCACGCCGGGCTGGTGGGCGAGGTGCACCTGTTCGTGTCCCCCGTGCTCGTCGGCGGCGGCACCCGGGCGCTGCCCCGCGACCTGCGGGTGGACCTGGAGCTGCTCGACGTCGAGCGGTTCGGCAACGGCGTCGTGCACCTGCACCACCGGGTGCGGCTCGGCTGACCGGCCGTCAGCGCCGGACCGGGAACGACAGGTGCGTCACCCGGCGGCCCTGCACGACCGACGTCGGGTCGCCGAGCACCGCCGGCCGCCCGGCCGCCTCCGTGAAGTAGGGCCGGCCGGTCCCGAGGAACACCGGCACCAGGTCGACGTTCACCGCGTCCAGCAGCCCGGCCCGCAGGGCCTGCGACGCGATGGTCCCCGCGGCGACGCCGACCACCTTGTCCCCCGCGAGCTCCTGCGCCGCCGCGACCGCCTCGACGATCCCCTCGTGCATCACGACCAGGTCCGGCGACCCGAGCGCGGCCGACGCCGTCACCGGCCGGTGCGTGAGCAGCACGAACGGGACCCCGAGCGGGTGCGTCCCGCTCCAGCCGTCCGTCAGGTCGAACAGCTCCCGGCCGACCACCAGGGCGCCCAGTGACTCGCGCCACGCGAGCCAGTACGCCGCGCTGGCCTCGGTCAGCCGGAACGCCGGCAGGTCGCCCGCGTTCTCCACGACGACCTCGCCGTTGTCGTACCAGCCGAACAGCTCGTCGATCCCGTGGTCCGGGCGCGCGATGAAGCCGTCCAGCGACGTCGAGGCGGACGCGATCACCTGGCCCATGGTCGTGACGCTAGACCCGCCGCCGCCGGCGGGGGAAGGGTCAGACCTTCGCGTGCCGCGCCCGCCCGAACGCGTACACCCCGTACGCCGCGAACCCGAGCGCGATCAGCGTCAGCAGCACCGGGCCGAACGGCAGGCCGGCCAGCGTGTGCAGCGCGGCGTCCAGGCCCTGCGCCTTCTCCGGGTCGCTCTGCACGGCGGCGACCACGAGCAGCGCCCCGACGACGGCGAGCGCGCCGCCCTTGCCGATGTAGCCGACCTTGCCGGCCTTGCGGACCCACGGCGCCGGGCTGGACTCGAGGTCCTCGAGGAACTTCTCCTTCCAGCCCTTCACCACGTGGTAGCCGCCGACCGCGATCACGCCGAGGCCCACCAATCCGACGAGCACCCGGCCGAGGCCCGACGACATCAGGCTCGACGTGGCCCCGCCGGAGCCGCCGCCCGAGCCGCTGGTCAGCACCGACACCGTGGTCCACGCCAGGACGGCGTACGTCACCGCCTTCGCGGCAGCCTTGGCCCGGTCCTTCGCCTCGCCCCACGCGATCGCCTCCGTCGCCTGCCACAGCGCCAGCAGCACGAAGCCGACCAGCAGCACCCACAGCAGCGCCTGGCCGAAGCCGTTGCCCGCCAGCTGCTGCAGCGCGCCGGACTGGTCGGCCTGCTCGCCGCCGGACGTCCAGGCGAGCTGGATCGTCACCCACGCCAGCAGCAGGTGCAGGACGCCGCTGGCGCCGTAGCCGAGGCGGGCGCCCTTCTCGAGGAGGGGGTGGTCACCGGCGCGCGAGGCCGCTTGCTGGACGTGGTCGGACATGGGACGAGGGTGGCATCAGAGTGTCTCCGGCGCTCATCGAGCAACTCAGGCACCGGTGTGACCGCACGCGATCTGTCAGACGTCCGCTCTGTGACGAGAGTTTTCAGTACGGTGCACCGCACCTTGAGGACCCCGTCAGACGGTGTCGAAGAAGGAAGCACTCACGGAATCGAATTCTGAGCTCCAGTTCTGCAAACCCATCATCTCCTCGTCCGACGCTTCCTCGAAATCGGGCGGGGCCTCATCTCCACCCGGGACATCGCCGATAAAGAACTCAGCAGCACTGAAAGAAGCGCGGACGTCCCCCACCTCAAGCGCCAACGTCAAGACTCGCTCGCTCGCAGAGATCGAGTTCGTCGCCCAACCTTCGACCCGCTGCCACATGCGGGGCCCGAGCGCGGGTGTATGCCATTCCAATGCTCGAACCGCGCGCAGCACGACCACCGCCGTGTTGCCACCCCGGATTTGCAGGGCCCCTTTACAATCAAAGAGCAGCCACGCCGTGCATTCGACGACGTTGAACCTGAGGTCGAACAGCGCCGCACCCTCTAGCATCCCGTCATGGAGCAAATGCTCCGTTTCCCGCGACGCGGGCAGTGTCCGCCTATCCGCTCTCGTGAGCATTGCGCTGACGTTCACTCGAGCACCCAGTGCCACATCGAATTTCCCTTTTGTATCGTCTGTCCGGTAAATGGGTTCAGGGTCTGTGAACTTCCACCGGGAAGCTCCTTATAGTACGAGGTGTAGCCATTCGGATACTGATACACCGGCCCACTCTTTGGATCCATGATCCGCACACCGCTTACCGCATCACTCAGACCGTGTCCCCCGGAGCCGCCATCGAACTTGAACCCATCACCATTCTTGGTCGGCGATGGCCCCGTGGCCCCCTTCGGGACAATAATCGTCTCCCCGTTCGGCCGAACTACGAAATCTGGTCCTGGGGCGCGACCGGGTGCTGACGTCGACGGCGAAGCCCCTCGACCCGAGGCGGCTCCGCCGCCACCCCCGCCGCCGCCACTGAGGCCCCGCGCCGCCTGGCCCCCGCCGTACCCACCGCCGCGGCCTACAGGAACGCCGCCACCAGCACCGTTCGCAGGGACTGCGGCCAGTCTCGTACTCCCGCTCAGTGCGGCGAAAGAAGCGTTCGCCACGCCACCACCGGTTCGCGCACCTCCGTCGCCCCCAGCCCCCAACGAGGCCCACGAGAATGCCTGCGAGTGCCGAACCTTCGCGCGCCAAAGGTGTGATGCCGCACGAGCACGGGCGCCTCCAAGACGCGCGCAGGCGGTCCCACCATCTCCTCCGCGGCAGGCGGTGGACACCACTCCCCGTACCAAGCCCCCGATGACGTCGGCCTGGTGCCTCTTCACGAACCGAGTGGTCGACTTGTAGGCCGCGCTGACCCTGCTCTTCGCCGACTTCCAGAACTTTCCCCAAGAGAGCTCGCCAGTCGGGTCCCAGAACGACACCGGGTTGTTGTCCGCGTACGAGTAAGCCCCCCACTGCTGCGGGCTCGACGTCTCGAACACGGGATCCACCGACACGAACCGACCGATCTTGGCGTCGTAGTACCGCGCTCCCACCTGCGTGAGCCCGCTGGTGTCCTGGACCTTGTTCAGGAACCCCCGGTCACCCGGCCACGCCGCGGCCGCACCGCGTGCGTTGCCGTACGGGTCCGTCCGTCGCTGCGTCACCGTCTTCGTCGTGTTGGCGATCGCCAACGTCGCCGTCTGGTGCGGGTCGGCGACCAGCGAGCTGACGGTCGACCCGGCCGTCCCGGTCCGCATGGCGACGTTCTGGCCGTTGAAGCTGTAGTACCGGGTGCCCTTGACCACCTTGGTGGCGGTCGTGAGGTTCAGCTCCTGGCCGCCGGGCAGGTAGACCGTCGTCACGCCGCCCTGGCGGCGGATGAGCCGGTCGCCGTCGGCGGTGTAGATCGACGACATGACCGTGGCCGTGCCCTGGGTGATCGACTCGAGCTCGCCCTCGGCGTCCCACTTCAGCGTCTGCGCGGCCGCACCCGCGACCGCCCGGCTGGTGGTGTTGCCGGCGGCGTCGTACCCGTAGGTGCTCGTCGCCGCACCGGCTGCGCCGGTCTGCTTGACCGTCGCGACGGCGTGCGGGCGAGCCGCGCCCGTCGCGGGGTAGGCGTACGTCCGCACCGTGTCACCGGCTGCGGCGTGCACCGTCTCGCTCGTGCGGTTGCCCGCCGAGTCGAGGGCGTAGTCCGTCCAGTACGGCGCCGGGCCACCGAGCGCGGCGACCGACTTGGCGGTCGCGCAGTTGGCGCTCGCCGGGGTCCAGGCCGAGGTGAGCTGGCGCAGGCCGTCGTAGGCGAAGCACTGGGCGTCGACGGGCTTGCCCGTCGGCCGGTCGACGACCGAGGTCGGGTTGCCCATCTGGTCGTAGGTGTACGTCAGGTCCATGTCGGGCCCGGACTGGCCCTCGCGCTCGACCCAGGTCTTCTGGAGCCGCCGGGTACCGCCCTCGTACACGTAGTTGACGAGGAACGAGTACGTGTTGCCGAGGTCCTGACGCAGCAGCTCGCCGTAGACGTCGTAGGTGCTGTCGGCGACGTAGACGCCCCACCCAAGGCCACCGGACATCCACTCGGGACGGGAGGTCGCGTCGTAGTGCGTGGTGACGGTCTCCGCCGGGAGCCCGCCGCCGGCCGGGAGCTTGGTCGTCGCGACCTGCCCGTCAGCGGTGTAGGTGTAGGACGTGGTGTACGTCCCCGCCAGGGCTCCCTCGGTGCTGGGCAGCGTGACGGAGGCGCCCAGCGGGCGGGACGCCTCGTCGTACCCGGTGACGGCCGTGACGTAAGCGGCGGTGCCGACGTAGCGGGTCGACGACGTGAGCTGGTTTTTCTGCAGGGTGTCGTAGGCCCAGCTCGCCCGGAGGGTGCCCGTCGCCGAGGTCTCGCGGAGCTCGGTCTGCCGGCCGAGCTGGTCGCGGACGTAGTAGAGCGTCGTCCCCCGGGCGTCGGTCGACGTCTGCACCAGGCCCGCGTCGTCGTACGTCGTGGTGGTGGCGCCCTTGTCCGGGTCCTTCGCGGACGTCTGCCGGCCGCGCAGGTCGTAGGTGTAGGTCCACGTGTTGCCGACGGCGTCCTTGACGGACGTCATGTTGCCGGCCTTGTCGTAGCCGTACGTCGCGGAGCGGAACGTCCCGGTCGGCGCGGCACCGAGGTACTGGCGCAGCTCCCTGACCTGGCCGCGGGCGTCGGTGATGGTCGTCTGCGGCGTCCCGCCGGTCGGCGGGTCGACGGAGACCCGGTCGCCCTCGTAGGTGGTGGTCGTGCGCCACCGCTCCTGCTCGCCGACGTCGGTGATCTCCGCGGTGGTGCGGCCCACGCCGTCGTAGACGTACCGGGTCCGCGACGGCACGGCGGTGATCGAGACGACGAGGTTCGTGCTCGGGGCACCGTCGGTGAACCATCCGTCGTGCGTCCACGCGGTCTGCCCGCGGCTGTCGTAGTAGGTGTCCGTCACGATCCGGCCCGGCGTGTCACGTGCCGCGGACGGCGACTGCGTCTGCCGGGGACGCAGCATGCCGTCGAACAGCTCGACGCTCGTCAGGTAGGACCCGTCCGCGGCGAGCGTCTTGGTGGTGACGGTGTTCGGGGCGGTCTTCGAGATCGTGTACTCGTAGGTGACGTGCGCGCTCACGTTGCCCTGCGCGCGGCCGGGGTGCCAGACCGCGGTCGTGCGCCCGAGCGCGTCGAAGGTGGAGGACGTGACCTTGCCGTTCGGGTCGGTGACCCTCACGGTGGACCCCCACGCCGGCTCCAGCTCCGCCTTCGTCACGCCCGCGGTGAGCGGGCCGGTGCCGTCGGGGTCGGGCGCCGTGACGCTGGTGGACCTGACCACGCCGCCCGTGCTCGTGTATCCGGTCGTCGACGCACGTCCCATCGCGTCCGTGGCCACGGTGGGACGGCCGAGGGCGTCGTAGGTGGTCGTGGAGGTGGTCGCGTAGATCGGCGTGGTGCCGGAGTACGACGCCAGCTCCTGCGTCGTCGACGGCAGGCCGCGGCTCGGCGCGGCGCCGAGCGCACCGCCGTCGTAGGCAGTCCGCTCGTCCGAGATGACATCGCGCGGCCGGACCGGAGCCGTCCCGCACGCGACGGAAACGGTCTCGCTCCGCTGCACGGTCGCCACCACGTGGGCGGCGGTGTTCCGGGCGTAGTCGACCCGGGTGCAGGTGTCGTCCGCAGTGGTCGACACGTCACCCTGGTCGTCGACCTGGGTGACCATGCCGTAGGTGCTGTCGTAGGACGTGACGGTCCGCGTGGTGCGTGAACCGCCCGGGAGCGCGGGAGCCGCGGTGCGCGACTCGACGGTCGCCGGCTGCAGGAAGCCGGCCCGGGTGCCGTCCGCGGACACGGCGGTCGCCCCGGAGATCCACGGCGTGGTCACGACACCGGAGACCTCCGGACCGTCGACCCCGTTGTACGTGATCTCCTCCCGGACGAATCCGTTCAGCCGCTCGGTGTCGGCGATGCCGTCGACGGACACCTGCCGCGTGCCCCCGCCCGGGAGCCGGTCGCCGTCCATCCCGCGGAAGTACCGGGTGCGCTCGTGAGAGCGCTGCTCGAGCGGGGAACCCGAGAGCACGTCGACGGTCGCGTAGCCGCGGAACTCGCTCCACGTGCGGTGCGCCGGCGGCGAGAACGGGCTGTCGTCGTAGTGCCAGGCCGGCTCGCCGACGTAGCGGTACGCCGTCTCGACGGCCGCGCTCACCTCGTCGTTCGGGTTCTCGACGACCGTGTCCACGACGTACTTGTGGAAGTACTCCTGGATCTCGGGACCGGTGCCCTCGGGCTGCCAGGTGACCGGGAAGCAGCGGCGGGTGTTGCTCTCCGGTGACGCGGGCAGGCTGCCGGAGGTGCAGTCCGCGGGTGCGTAGTTGATCGTGACGGTGCCACCGGCCTCGGAACCGATCGCCGTGATCCGGTAGCGGTTCATCGGCGGACCGGCGTCACCGGTCGTGTCCACGCGGTTCGCCATCTGCGCGCCGCGGAACGTCACCTCCGGGAGCGTGATCGCCGAGCCGACCAGGCCGCGGTGCGTGATGCCGTCGAGCCAGAGCGCCGCGTTGGTCCGGTCACCCGTGTCGGGGAACGTGTGACGCAGGGTCCACGAGTCCACGTCCTGGTAGGCGGAGCCGTCCAGCACCTGCGTCGTCACCGTCACCAGCCGCTTGCGCGTGAAGAAGGACGGGGAGGTCTGCTCGGGGCAGCTGGAACCCGAGCTGCAGATGAGGTCCGCCGGGACGTCCGGCCACGACTTCGCGTTGGCCTCGGTCAACTGGGCGGGGTCGCAGGTGATCGTCCCGGAGGGCAGGCAGCGCTCGGCGACGGAGAACTCGACCCGCGCCGGCGCGGTGGACCCTGCCTCGCTGCCGGCCCGCTGGCCGTACTCGATCCGGCTCAGGTAGCCGCCGCGGACGTAGGACGAGACGGCCTGGTTCAGGTTGCGGCCGTAGGAGTTCGTCTCCTTCTCGTAGACGTACGTCAGCGTGTTGCCGGACGGGTCCACGACGTACTCGAGGTTCCACCGCCACGCCTGCGTGCACGACGACGCGGCGAAGGTGGGGGCGTAGCAGGGGTCCCCGGGGTGGTTCCCGAACACCGGGACCGACCACGCGGAGTTCAGCTCCAGCGGATCGCCCGCGGCGCGCTTGCCCCGGCCGAAGTAGTACTGGGTGCCGTCCGTCGTCGTGACGCGCCAGTACTCGCCGTCGTCGTCGTCGTTCCACCCACCGGTCAGCCGCTCGACCCGCGAACCGTCGTCGGACTGGGCGTGCCAGGTGCCGGTGGCGGCGTCCTTGACCAGCTCCGTGGTGGATCCGCCGAACACGAGCGTCGCGTTGTCGCTGAACCAGCACAGGTCACCGGTGCGGTGCCCGGCGTTGTTGGCGTTCGCGCCCATGTCGTCCGAGCACGACTGGTACTTGCGCTCGACGTACCCGGAGTCGAGGTTCCAGCCGTCACCGACCCACGACGTCTGGTTGTTGGTCGACGCCACGCGCCCGTCGAGCGAGCCGGACGAGTACGACAGCGCGAGATCGGGCTGCGGACCGCCGGACACCGGCGGGACCCGCATGGGGTAGGACCAGCTGAAGTCACCCGTCTGCCCGGACACCTGCCAGGACGCCGACGGGGAGAGCGGCGTCGCCGACCAGTTGCCGGTGGAGCCGGACGTGGACGCCGCGAGCGCCATCACGCGCGCGCCGTCCGCCGCGACGGTCGCCGAGACCGTGCCGGCCTCCTGGTCGTTGGTGGACTCGACCGGGGTACGGGTGCGGCAGCGGTCCTCGTCCGGGTCCGTCAGCGCGCACGCAGGGAGCTCGACCAGCCGCAGCCGGTTCGACCAGTCACCGCCGAAGGCATCGGCGAAGGCGGTGTAGTCGACCGTGACGTCGACGGCCGCGCCGTCGAGCGGCGCATCAGCGGCCACGTCGAGCAGGACCCCCTCGACCCCCGCGTCCTCGGCGGCCTCGCGGTCGAGGACCTCGACGCTGATCTCGGACTCGGCCTCGGCGTCCGGTGCGCTCGACGGCGAGGACGTGGGGGCGGCGGAGGGCTCCGCGGACGGTGCGGGTGCGGCGTCGGGCAGGGCCGCGCCTTCTGGCGCACTGCCGTCCGCCCAGGCCAGGGTCACCACGTCGCCCTCGGCGGCCGTGGCGTCGTCGGCCAGCGTCGTGCCGTCCACCTCCGGCCAGGCCACCGCACCGAGGTCCGCCTGCGGCATCTCGGGCAGCGGCTCGACCTCGACCACGCCCTCGCGCGCCGGCAGCGGGTCGGTGGTGTCCAGGTCGGGCGCCACCGCCTCGGCGTGCGCACGCCGGTCGGCGTCCGACATCGGCCGGTCGGTCGCTGCCTGGGCGACACCCGGGGCGACCAGCGCCAGCGTCACCACCAGCGTCGCGACGACCGACCCGGCGATGCTCCGTCGCCCTCGACCCCATCCACTCATCGGATGCTCCCCCTGCTCGTGTCGTGCTCGGTGTCAGAGCGTGCCGGTCGGCGTGCAGGCGCGACGCACGGCACCGTCATCGATCACGCCGGTCCACGTGCGTGCCTCGCTGACCGCCCCCGTCCACGGGGCGGCACCCGAGGACTTGCTGCCCCCGAGCCGGAGCGGTCCGGTGCCCGACCAGGCATCCGCGTGCTTCGCCGTCTCCGGCACCTCCGGAGCGACGAAGTCGACACCGACACGGCAGAGGTACAGGCTCAGCTGGTCGGCGCCCGCGTCATGGACACCGGCGAGGAACATCCACCGGCCCACCTCGACCGGCGTCGTGGACACCACCGCGTCGGTGGCGGACGTGGCCGTGTCGGACGTGTTCATCGCGAACGACCAGCAGCTGCCCTGGCCGTCGGCGCACGTCCGGTACCCGAGGTCGAACGCCGCGGCCGCGGCGCCGTCCTGGCTCAGGACGGTCGCGTTCCCCGTCGCCGCATCCGCCCGCACGATCGCGGAGACGGCGAAGTTCTGGTCGGTCTGGACCGGGACCTTGGTCGCGGTCCCGGCGGTGGCCGTGCCGCCGAGCAGGAGCGCCCGGTCGGTCGGGTCGAAGTCGATCTCTGCGAGCGGGCCGCCGATCCGGGTCGGCGCCGCCGAGAACGTCAGCGGGGAGGTGTCCCCCGACAGCTTGCTCTGGCTGGCCGCGATCTGGCCGCCGGTCTCGTCGAAGGACCAGACGGTCTGCTCGGGGAACGCGACGGAGAACACGTACGTCTGGGTCGTGCTCGTGTTGCCCGCACGGTCGACCGACTGGACGTACAGCGTCTGCGAGGCGTTGGTCGTCGGGGTGAACGACACCGTCGGGGCCGCCTTGGTGGCCGCGAGGTTCAACGCCGAGCTGTTGAACGAGTACTTGTAGGACACGACATCGGTCTCCCCGCTCGGCGAGAAGGTGAACGAACCCTTCACCCCGATGCCGCCGGCGGGCTTCCCGGTCTCGTACAGGGGCTGGCCGGCCACGGCGACCGGAGTCACTGTCGGAGGCACCGGTGGGTCGGTGTCGATCTCGACCTCGCAGGCCACAGCCGGCCCACCGGTCACGCTCGGGTCGACCCCGTTGATCTGCACGCGGTAGATACCCCCGTGGGCCATCCCGCCGAGGCGGACCGACTGTCCGAGTCCCGAGGCCTGCGCGGCCGGGCGGGCGTGCCAGAGGATCGGGGTGCTCGTCCCCGCCTTGTACACGTCGATGTTCGCCTGGACGGCCTCGCCGTCCGCGTCGCTCTGAACCGCGTAGAGGACCGGCTGCGTGGACCTCGCCGCGGGGCGTCCGGCGCCGGTCACGCAGGGAAAACCACCGGGCGACGTGAACTTCACGTCCGTGGGCAGGTTGGGCGGCCGGTTGTAGGAGATCGAGAGCCCGGCGTCGTTCCGGAACCGCTTCCAGTGCGCCATGCTGCCCTCGTCGACCGCGATGCCCATCGTCAGCTGGTTCGAGTTGGCGTTCGCGACGGCGCGGCCGGCCTCGAGCGCGGAGAACTCCAACCAGCGCACCGGGCTGCCGGCGCAGGTGGACTTGGTCGCCACGACGAGCGTCTGCTGAGGGAACCAGTTGGTGCTGCCGGGCCACGGCGAGGACGAGTTCCAGTTGTCCACGCGGTAGGCAGTCACCGGCCGTGGGGTGCAGTCGTACGAGTGCGTACCGACCGCGGCGAACGTCGCGCCGGTGATGTGCCCCGGCTCCATGGCGCCGATCGCGGCCAGACCGCCGAACTTGTACATGATGCGGCTGGCGAAGGTCGCGGTGCAGGTGGACGACACCGCGCGGTCGCAGCGGCCGACGCCCTCGTCGTTCGCGAACCGGTACGACTGCCCGAAGACGTCTCGCACGGCGGTCCAGTCGTTGAGCGACCCGCTGATGGCGGGGTCGATGTAGACGGGCCAGACGGTCTCGTCGTCGGTCAGCATCGCGGGGTCCGGGGTGATCGAGACGACGTCCGGTCCCACGGTGGCCGGCATGACGCTGCGCTGGCTGCCCATCGACGGCTCGCGGTCGAGCTCGACCGGGTCGGCACCCGCCACGTCGTCCGGCCCGAACGACGGCATCGCGAGGACGAGAGCGTCGGCCGACGCGCGGAACGTCGGCGAGTCCAGCTCCTGCCGGGAGTCCCACATCACCGGGACCGGGCTGGTGAACATCTGCTCGCCCGCCTCGTCGACAGCGAGGAACCCGCCGGCGTCCTCCTGCAGCTCGAGGCCGTCGGAGGTCTCGACCGGGAAGCTTAGCTCCGCCAGCCGGGGGTCCGCCGCTGCTTCGGGCGTCTCGACCCGGAGCACCTCGGAGAACCCGGTGGCGTCGTCGTTCACCGTGACGACCAGGTCGACACCCGGCAGCACCTCGTCGTAGGTGATCTGGTCGCCGTCCGTGGTGGGCGTCGGCAGGGCGAACGGCACGTCGAACGTCAGCTCGTGGCCGTCCCGCTCGATGCGCGCCAGCGGCATCCCGTCGGTCCCGTCGCTGAAGACCATAGGGCGAACGGGCGCAGCGACCGTCAGCCCGCTCTCACCCGCGACCACCTCGGTGTCGACCTCGCCCCAGCTGCCCTCGACCTGCGTGCGCACGGCCAGTGCCGAGACGTCGAGGCGCATGGTCCCGTCGGGCTGCGCGTAGACCGTGTTCCACTCCGTGCGCTCCGACACGACCTCCACGTCGTGACCGCAGGCGACCGCGATCGTGGTGGCCCACGTCTGGTCGGCGGTGGTCGCCGAGCAGTCGACGGCCGGCGTGTCGGATGCCGCCTCGGGTGCGGCACCTGCGGGCACCGCCACGGAGACGAGGAGGGATGCCGTGAGGACGGCACACCCAGCTGCTGAGATCGGACGCCGCACCGGCAAGCTCCCCCTGCGATGCCCCGACCACCGGGTCGTGGGCATGACGACGGCACGAGCGAGCACCCCTGCCGCGACCGACGACCGGCGCTTCTGAGGGGCCTGTGCGTGATCTGTGAGGAACCTAGGGTGCGCGCGTTCCCGCAGGGCAGGGGCCATTCGGGTGATGTTGGCCGAGGCAAGCGGCCGCAGCGGTCACCCGTCGTCCCGGGCGCGATCCCGGGACCCGAGCGGGACGTTCGCCCCCCTGCTTCGCCGGATCTTCGTGGCAGCGGGGTGGTGTGCTCCGTCACCACGCGCCCGGGTGGCGGTCAGGGGACGCCTGGGCACGTGCGGGGAGGAGCAGGGTGGGCACCGTGCTCCCCGACGACCCCACCCCGCACGACGACGTCATCGGCCTGGCCCGCCACCGCGCCGAGGTCACGCGCGACCACGTCGAGTCCGCCCTCGACCTCGCGGAGCGGGAGGGCGGACCGTTCGACTTCCTGTCGATCGCGATCGCCGCGCACTGCTCCGTCGCCTACCTGCGGCAGCACCGCGAGTTCGCCACCCGGATCCGCGCGCTGCAGGCGACCGTGCCGCACGAGCCGGCGGACGACCGCGACGCCGCGGTCCGGCGGCGGCTGGCGCGGGCCGAGCACCGGGTGGCGGTGCTGCGCGCAGACGTCCAGCAGCTGGAGGCGGAGAACGCCCGGCTGCGGGACCTGCTCGCAGCGGCACGGTCCGCCCGGCTGCGCCCGGGGATCCACCGGCCCGGCTCGCGCACCCCGGCGGAGCAGCCGCCGCCAGTGTTCACCGAGCGTTCGGTTCGCAGTACGGCGGTCTCGTAATTCGTCGTCACCTTCCGCGGTTGGGATACCCGTGTTGTCGGAACTCCCACTCCCCCGAAAGGTCCTGCGATGCGCCGCTACTCGCTCCCCGCGATGGGCATGCTCGGCATCACCGCACTCGCCCTGTCCGCCTGCTCGTCCCCCACCGCCGACGCGGCGGACGCGACGAGCGCGCCGGACGCCCCCATCACCATCGCGACCCTCCCGGTCTCCGACGACCCGACGCAGGTCAACCCGGTCGAGGCGCTCGTCGAGCTGCTCGAGGCGGAGACCGGCCGCGAGGTCGAGGTCACCGACGTCCCCGACTACCTCAGCGTCGTCGAGGCGATCCGGGCCGACCACGTCGACATCGGCATCATGAGCGGCTTCCCGTCCGCGCTGGCGGTCAACACCGGCGAGGTGGACGCGCTGCTGGCGTGGGAGGGCAGCGACGAGCCCGTGTCCACCTGCGTGGTGCTCGACGACTCCCCGATCCAGACGGTCGCGGACCTCGAGGGCACGACCGTCGCGTTCGCCGACCAGGCGTCGAGCTCGGGCTACTTCATGCCGGTGTACATGCTGCACGAGGAGGGCCTGGAGCAGGGCACCGACTACGAGGCGATCTTCGCCGGCGGGCACGAGGGCAGCTTCGCCGCCCTGCAGCAGGGCCAGGTCGATGCGGCCTGCACGGCGTTCGTCCTGACCGAGATGGGGGCACCGATGTTCCCGTTCGCCGAGGGCGAGTGGCGTGCGGTCGGCGAGAGCCCCGCGATGGACATCATGGGCACGGTGCTGGCGCGCCAGTCGCTCGACGACGAGACCCGCACCCTGCTCCAGGAGGCGCTGCCGAAGGTGTTCTCCGCGGAGAACGCCGAGGCGCTGGGCGCGTACAGCTCGTTCGCCGGCCTGGACGTGACCATCGCGCCGGAGCCGAGCGCCTTCGCGTCGTTCGCCGAGATCGCGGCGGTCGCCGGCGTCGAGCTCGAGGACCTCGAGTGAGCCTCGCGGCTGCGGGCACCACCGTGCCCGCCGCGACCGTGCAGCCGGCGCTCCCGCTGGTCACCGTCCGGGACCTGCGGGTCGCCTACGACGAGCACGTCGTCCTGGACGGGGTGGACCTGGACCTGCGACCCGGCGAGATGGTCGCGCTGCTCGGGTCGTCCGGTTCGGGCAAGTCGACGCTGATGCGGAGCCTGACCGGGTTCGTGCCGGTCACCCGCGGCTCGGTGCGGGTCGCCGGGCACGACGTCATGAACCTGCCCCGGGGCGGGCTGCGGACGCTGCGGTCGGACGTGGGTCAGGTGTTCCAGCAGTTCCACCTGATCCCGCGCCTGAGCGTGCTGACCAACGTGCTCACCGGTGCCCTGCACGAGGCCGGCCCGGTGAACCTGGTCGGCGGCTTCTCCAGCGCGCACCGGGTCCGGGCCATGCAGCTGCTCGACCGGGTGGGCATCGCGCACAAGGCGAAGGAGCCGGCCCGGTCCCTGTCGGGCGGCCAGCAGCAGCGCGTCGCCATCGCGCGGGCGCTCATGCAGCAGCCGAAGCTGATCCTCGCCGACGAGCCCGTGGCGTCGCTCGACCCGAAGCTGGCGGGCTCCGTGCTGCGGCTGCTCCGACAGATCGCGACCGAGGACGGCATCCCGGTGCTGGTGAGCCTGCACGTCCTGCACCTCGCGCTGGAGCACGGCGACCGCGTCGTCGGGCTGAAGCAGGGCCGGGTGCTCGTCTCCGCCCCGACCGACCGGCTCGACGCCGACGCGCTCGCCGGGCTCTACGAGGAGGAGGACGGCGATGACCACGACCTCTGAGGCCCCGGCCCGCCGCACCGCCCCGCCCGCGCTCCCGCCGGGTGAGCGGGCCCGGCTGGAGCGCGCGTTCTCCGTCCCGCGGGCCCGGTTCCTGGTCGGGCTGCCGATCGCGCTCGTCGTCCTGCTCTGGTCGATGGGCGGCGCGGAGTTCAACTTCGTCAAGCTCGGCGCGGGCACCGTGAACATGGGCGAGTTCCTGTCCCGCCTGTTCCCGCCGAGCTTCACCAAGTTCGGCGTGATCGTCGAGCTGCTGGTGGAGACGCTGCAGATGGCGATCGTGGGCACGGTGCTCGGCGCCGGGCTGTCCCTGCTGGTCGCGTTCGCCGCGGCGTCCACCATCGCCCCGCGCTGGCTGTACTACCCGGCGCGCTGGGTCATGAACATCATCCGCTCGGTGCCCGACCTCGTGTTCGCGCTGATGTTCGTCTCCGCCGTGGGGCTCGGGCCGTTCGCGGGCATCCTCGCGATGACCCTCGGGTCGCTCGGCTCCATCGGCAAGATCTTCGCCGAGGCGATGGAGTCCGTGGACCGCGGCCCGATCGTCGCCATGCAGGCCGTCGGGGCCTCGAAGCGGCAGGTCATCCAGTACGGCGTCCTGCCGCAGGCCGCGCCGCTGCTCGTCTCCTACACGCTCCTGCTGTTCGAGGGGAACGTGCGCGGCGCGACCATCCTCGGCCTGGTCGGCGCGGGCGGCATCGGCCTGGAGCTGACCACGGCGATGCGCATGTACGACTACGGCCACCTCAGCGCCATCATCATCTGCATCATCGTGCTGGTCACGGTGATCGACCAGGGCAGCGCCCTGATCCGGAGGAGGATCACATGACGACCACCACCATCGAGCTCACCCTGAGCCCCCCGGTGAACCTGCGGGACCTGGGTGGCACGCCGGTCGAGGGCGGGGTCGTCCGCCCCGGGTTCGCACTGCGCAGCGACGACCTGTCCACCGTCACGCCGGAGGACGCGGCCGTGCTGGTCCGCGACGGCCTGACCGCCGTCATCGACCTGCGCTCCCCCGCCGAGGTGGCGCTCACGGGCCGCGGGCCGCTGGCCGGGCACCCGGTGGCCTACCACCACCTGCCGCTGATCGCGCACGTCGGCGACGCCGTCCCCGGGGACGGCCTGACGCTCAACCACCGGACGATGGGCGAGATGTACGTCGGGATGGTGCGGCACGCCGCGCCGCAGCTCGTCACCGCGCTCAACGTCATCGCCCACGCACCGGGGGCGACCGCGTTCCACTGCGCGGCCGGCCGGGACCGCACGGGCGTGCTCGCCGCGGTGCTCCTGCTGGCGCTCGGCGCCGACGACGACGTGATCGTCACCGACTACGCGCGCACCGGGCCGAACATGGCCGCGATCCTGGAGCGCGGCCGCCCGCTGATGGGCGCGATGTTCGCGGCGCTCGACCTGCCGGACGGCGCCGCGAGCACCTCCGGGCTGCTCGAGGGGTCGATGGACGTGTCGATGCGCCTCCTGCTCGACCGGTTGCGCACCGAGGACGGCGACCCGCTCGCGGCCCTGCGCGCCGCCGGCCTCGGCGCGGACACGATCGCCCGGCTGCGGGCGCGGGCGCTCGCCGCATGACGACGGTGACCGACCCGGCCGGGAGCGCGACCCGTCGTGCTCCCGGCCGGCCCCGCGACGAGGACCTCGACGGGCAGATCATCGCGGCGACCCTCGCGCTGATCGACGCCGAGCAGGAGGTCACCGTCGCCCGGGTCGTGGCCCGCAGCGGCGTCAGCCGGGCCGCGCTCTACCGGCGCTGGCCGTCGCTGACCTCGCTGATCGCCGCGGCCCTCGACGTCGGCCGCACCGTCCCGCCCGACGTCCCGCTGGGGGGCGACCTGCGCACCGCCGTCTACGCCGCGATGTTCGGCGCCGCGGACGGCGCGGCGGCGGTCGCGGCCGTCGGGTACTCCGAGGCACGGTTCCGGCAGCGCATCCGGCTGGTCATGGCCGACCGCGCGCTGCAGCAGGCGTACTGGTCGTCGCACGTCGCCCGGCGGCGGGTGCCCCTGGAGCGGGCGCTGCAGGCGGGCGTGGACCAGGGTGTGCTGCGCGCGGACCTGGACGTGGCCGCCTGCTTCGACGCGATCGCCGGGACGGCGTACTACCAGGTCGTGGTGCGCGGCGACCGGTTCGACGACGCGCGGACCCAGGACCGGCTGCGGGCGGCGTTCGACGTCGTGTGGCGGGGCATGCTCGCCTGAGCCGCCGTCAGGCCACGGCCGTGGTGTCGAGCGCGTCCACCAGCACGGTCACGTCGTCGTCGTCGACCACGACGAAGCCGCCCGTGACGCAGAACGCCCGGGCGTCCCCGTCCAGCGGGGTCACCCGGACCTCGCCGCGCACCAGCACCGCCGCCACGGACTCGTGGCCGCGCAGCACCCCGAGGCTCCCGAGCGCCGACGGGACCGTCACCGCGGCCGCGTCCCCCTCCCAGACGACGCCGTCCGGCGCGACCACCTGGACCTGCAGCGCGCGTCCGGCGTGCGGGCGGGCGTCGTGAGCGGTGGCGGGTCGTTCGGCGGGCACGGTCGTCCTCCGGGGGCTGGGGGGTGTCGGCCCGTCAGTGTGTCCGGTGCCAGCCGCCCCGGTCTGGCCCCTAGGTCTCGGGTGACCGCCGCCGCGGTGTGCGAGCGGGTGCTCAGCGCACGCGGGCCTGGAGCGCGACGAACCGCGGCTCCGTGAAGCCCAGCCCCCGGTAGATGGCCTCGGCGGGCGCGGTGGCGTTCAGCTCCACCACGTGCACCGTGGTCTCGGTGCGGAGCCGGTCGAGCAGCGCGACCGTGCACCGGCGCGCGAGCCCGTGACCGCGGTGGGCCGGGCGCGTCACCACGGTGGACAAGCGCGCGTGCCAGCCGTCGGGGCTGCTCGGGCTGGGCGCCTGCTGCTCCACCGCGCCGACCGCGCTGGCCACCACCCCGTCGACCGGGTGCTCGGCCACCACGGCGACGACCGCGCCCGTCGCCAGGCGCTCCGCGAACCAGGCGAGGCCCGCGGCCCGCCACGGGCTGTCGGCGGGACCGGGGTCGCTGCCCATCTCGGTGAGCATGAGCGCACGCATCGCGACGAGGGCGGCGGCGTCGTCCGGGGTCGCGCTCCGGATGCGGACGGCGGTCTCGGGGGTGTCGGTCTCGCGGGCGTCGGGGTCGTTCGGCACCCGGTCATGCTGCCGTGCACCCGCCGACGGGTCGAGCACCGCGCGCCCGGGTCCGGCGTGCTCGGTCCGGGTGTGTGCACTGCACGCGCCGGGTCGCCGTGCGGCCCCGCCGGTCACCCCCCGGCGCCCGTCCCGGTGCGCCCGGCGCGCATTCCGGACCCGGCCCTCCCGGCGGCACCCCCCGCGCTCCTAGCGTCGGCGCATCTCGTCCGGACCCCCGGACGCGTCAGCCGCCGGCGCGCGGACGCCTGGTGCGTCGACCCGCCGCCACCCCCTGGAGGAAGACGTGAGATCTCGTACCGCTGCCGTGGCGCTCGCCGCCACGATCACGCTGGCGGCCACCGCCGCCTGCGCCCCGGCCCAGTCGGGCGGGTCCGCCGCCACGGAGGACGTGCAGGACGGCACCCTGCGGGTGTGGCTGTTCTCCGAGGTCACGCAGGACCCCAAGGAGGCCGTGGTCGACCAGGCGGTGGCCGAGTTCGAGGAGGCGCACGACGGCGTCGAGGTCGAGGTCGAGTACATCCCCGTGGACGCCCGCTCCGAGCGGTTCACGGGCGCGTTCAACGACCCGTCCTCCGCCCCGGACGTCGCGGAGATCGGCAACACCGACCTCGCGGGCTTCGTCGACGCGGGCGGCCTGATGGACGTGACGGACGCGATCGCCGACTGGGACGAGAGCGCGGACATCGACCCGTCGGTGCTCGCGACGACCGAGATCGACGGCGCCTCCTACGCCGTCCCGTGGTACATCGGCGTGCGCGCCCTGTACTACCGCACGGACGTGTTCTCCGAGCTCGGGCTCGAGCCCCCGGCCTCGCTCGCCGAGCTCGAGGAGACGGCCCGCGCGGTCCGCGCGGCCCGGCCCGAGCTGGTCGGCATCGCGACCGGCGGCGCGGCGCAGTTCGCGTTCCTGCCGTACATCTGGGCGCACGGCGGCGAGATCGCCGAGCAGGACGGCGACGGCGCCTGGTCGGGCACGCTCGACTCCGCCGAGGCCCGCGAGGGCGTCGCGGCCTACACCCGGCTGCTGCAGGACGACATCTGCCCCGCGCAGACCTGCGCCGAGTGGGGTGGCAACGCCTCGGTCCAGGAGTTCGTCGCCGGCAACGCGGCGATGACCATCGGCGGCGACTTCAACCGGCGCGCGGTCGACGAGTCGGCCGTCGGCGACCTGTACGGGGTCGTCCCGCTCCCGGGCGTCGAGGAGGGCTCGATCGCCCCGGCGTTCGGCGGCGGCAACCACCTGGCCGTGCTGTCCTCCACCGAGCGCCGCTCGCTGGCGACCGAGTTCGTGCAGCTGCTGGCGGGCAAGCAGTACCAGCAGCAGATGTTCGACGCGATGGGCAACATCCCCGTGTTCACCGACGTGCAGGCCGACGTCGCCCAGCAGGTCCCCGCGATCGCGCCGTTCGTCGAGACGCTCGCCGCGGGCACGTCGTTCGTGCCGGTGACGCCCGCGTGGAGCACGGTGGACGCGCAGGCCGTGCTGCCGACCATGGTGCAGAGCATCGCGACCGGCGCCCTGGACGTCGACACCGCGACCGCCGACGCGACGGCGGCGCTGGACGCCGCGTTCGGCGCGCAGTGACGGCCACGCACGCCGCGCTGCCCGGCACGGGCGGGTCGACCCTGCCCGTGCCGGGCGGCCCGCCCCGCGGTCGGCAGCCGCTCGCCCGGCGCGGCCGGGGGACCGGCTGGGCGCGCCGGTGGGAGCCGCGGTTCTACCTGATCCCGGCGGGGGTGGTCCTCGCCGGCCTGCTCGCCTACCCGCTGTACCAGCTCGTCGTCGTGTCGCTCTACGACTACCGCCAGGCCAACGTGTCCGGCAGCGCCCCGCTGCGGTTCATCGGGCTGGACAACTACGCGCGGCTGCTGGGGGACGACGCGTTCTGGACGGTGCTGGGCAACACGGTGGTGTTCGCGGCGGCGTGCGTCGTGGCGACGCTGGCGGTCGGCGGCGCGCTCGCCCTGCTCGCCACGCGGCTGCGGCCCTGGTCCCGCACGGTGCTCTTCCTCGCGTCGCTCGGAGCCTGGGCCACGCCGGCGATGACCGGCTCCGCCGTGTGGCTGTTCCTGTTCGACCCGACCCTCGGCTTCGTGAACCAGACCCTCACCGCGATCGGGCTGGACGGGTTCGCGGGGCACTCGTGGACGTACGACAAGTGGTCCGCGTTCGGGCTCGTCGGGGCCGAGATCGTCTGGTGCTCGTTCCCGTTCGTGATGGTCACGCTCTACGCCGGGATCATCGGCGTGCCCACCGAGATCCAGGAGGCCGCCCGCCTGGACGGCGCGTCGACGTGGCGGGTCGCCGTCAGCATCGTCGCCCCGATCCTGCGGCCCGTGCTGGCGATCATCACCATCCAGTCGATCATCTGGGACTTCAAGGTGTTCACGCAGATCTACGTCATGACGGGGGGCGGCGGCATCGCCGGCCAGAACCTCGTGCTCAACGTGTACTCGTACCAGCAGGCGTTCGCCGCCTCCCAGTACGGGCTCGGCTCGGCGGTCGGCGTCATCACCACGATGCTGCTGATGGTCGTGACGCTCGCCTACCTGCGGGCCCTGCGCCGGTCCGGGGAGGAGCTGTGACCGCCCCCGCCCTGGCCCCCGTCACGGCCCCCGTCGCCCGCCGGCGGCGGCCGCGGGTCGGTGCCGACGTGCTGGCCGTCGTGGTCGCCGGGCTCGTCGCGTTCCCCCTGTACTGGATGCTGCTGTCCGCGCTCAAGCCGACGACCGAGCTGATGTCGGGCGACGCGCTGCCGTACACGCTGCACCCGACGCTCGACGCGTTCTCCCGGGTGCTGTCGGTGGAGGACGTCGGCCGGTACCTGCTGAACTCGGTGCTCGTGGCTGCCGTCGCGGTGCCGGGCGCGATGTTCTGCGCGTTCTTCGCCGCGGTCGCCCTGACCCGTTACCGCTTCCGGCTGCGCACCACGTTGCTGGTCACGGTGCTGGTGGCGCAGATGGTCCCGGTCGAGGCGCTCACCATTCCGCTGTTCTTCCTGTTCCGGTCGCTCGGGATGGTCGTCCCGGAGCTGGGCCTGAACCACCTCGGCTCGCTGATGCTCGTACACATCTGCTTCTCGACGCCGTTCGCGATCTGGATGCTGCGCGGGTTCGTGGCCGCCGTCCCCGAGGAGGTCGAGGAGGCCGCGCGGCTCGACGGCGCGTCCGGCCTGCGGTTCGTCCGCTCGATCCTGTTCCCGCTCGTGGCCCCGGGCCTGGTGGCGGTCAGCATCTTCGGGTTCATCTCCACCTGGAACGACTTCCTGTACCCGCGCACGTTCATCATCTCCGCCCAGGAGAACCAGACCCTGCCGCTGGCGATCCTCAACTTCTTCAAGCCCGACCAGAACGACTGGGGCGCGATCATGGCGGGCTCGGTCATCATGACGCTGCCCGTGCTGGTCTTCTTCGTGTTCGTGCAGCGGCACCTCGTCTCCGGGCTGGCGGGAGCCGTGAAGGGGTGAGCGTGGACGAGTTCCAGAGCCGCAACGAGTCGCTGTCCGTGCGCCGCAGCCTGCAGCTGCTGGAGCAGGTGCGGCAGCAGGCGACCGCCGAGCGCGGGGTCCCCGTCGCCGCGCTGGCCGAGCTGGTCGGCGTGCACCGCTCGACCGCCACCCGGCTGCTCGCCCCGCTCGTCGAGGAGGAGCTGCTGGCGCGCGACGCGTCGGGCCGGTACCGCCTCGGACCCGGCGCGCTGCGGCTCGGGCAGTCCTACGTGGACGAGCTCGACGTCGCGGGGCTGGCCGCGCCCTACCTGCGGGAGCTGGCGGCCCGCACCGGGTCGACCTCCACGCTCGGCCTGCCCGCGGGCGGGTCCGTGCGGATCGCGGCGTGCGTCGGCGACGGCGGCCGGCTGCCCGGCGGGGCGGGGGTGGGGACGCTGCTCCCCACCTACTGCACCGCCCTCGGCAAGGCCGTGCTGTCCGTCGCGCCGCCCTCGTGGATCGACCAGGCGATCGCCACCGGGCTGCAGAGCTTCACCGCCCGGACGATCACCGACCCGACCGAGCTGCGCGGCGAGCTCGACCGCACCCGCCGCCGCGGCTTCGCCCTCAACGACCGCGAGCACGACCTGCACGTCCGGGCGGTCGCCTCGCCCGTGCTCAACCACGTGGGGTCGGTGGTCGCCGCCGTCTGCACGTCCACCGACCACACCCGCATGCCGCCGGCCGCGATCCGCACGCACGCCCGGGCCACCGCCGAGGTCGCCCGCGCCCTGTCTCGCGCGATGGGCTGGACCCGCGCGCCGCAACCCCTCCGAGAGGTCTGACGTGACTGCTTCCACCCCGCTCGGCCTCGTCCCCGCGCCCCGCGACGCCGTGCTCCTCGGCGAGGACGCGGTGCTGCCCCCGGCGTTCGTCGCGCACGTCGACCCGGAGCTCGCCGACGCGCGCGCGGTGCTCCTGGACGTGCTCGCGGTCCGCCTGGGCTGCGCCGTGACCCTCACCGCCGACCGCGGGACCGACGCCGCCGTCCGCGTCGCGCACCACCCGGGCATGCCCGAGGAGGACTACCGGCTGACCGTGGACGGCGCCCGCCTGCCGATGGTCCTGGTCGAGGCGGGCGGCGCCGCCGGTGCGCGGCACGCCGTGCGCACCCTGCAGCAGCTCGCGGGGCCGGCGGCGTTCCGGACCGTGCCGACGGGGGCGGCGCCCGGCGTGCTGCTGCCCGGGGTGCTGGTGGACGACGGCCCGCGCTTCGGCCACCGGGCGGTCCTGCTCGACGTCGCCCGTCACTTCATGCCGAAGGACGGCGTGCTGCGGTTCATCGACCTCGCGTCGGCGCACAAGCTCAACGTGCTGCACCTGCACCTGACCGACGACCAGGGCTGGCGGATGGAGATCCGCGCCTTCCCGCGGCTGACCGAGGTCGGCGCCTGGCGCACCGAGTCGCAGGTCGGGTCCTCGCGGTCGCCGCTGCGCGACGGCACCCCGCACGGCGGGTACTACACGCAGGAGGACCTGCGGGAGATCGTCGCGTACGCGCGCAGCCGCGGCGTCATGGTGGTCCCCGAGATCGACGTGCCGGGCCACTCGCAGGCCGCGATCGCCGCGTACCCCCACCTGGCCCCGCACCTGCCGCCGCAGCAGGTGTGGACCCGGTGGGGCCTGAACCCGCACGCGCTGGGCGTCTCGGACGAGGTGCTCGCGTTCTTCCGCACCGTGCTCGACGAGGTCATGGAGATCTTCGACGCCCCGATGATCTGCCTGGGCGGCGACGAGGTCCCGACGCAGGAGTGGGCGACCGACCCCGCGATCGTCGCGCGCGCCGCCGAGCTCGGGCTGGACGACGTCGAGGAGCTCGTCCCGTGGTTCGTCGCGCAGCTCGCCGACCACCTGCGCGCGCACGGGCGCCGGGCCACCGTCTGGGACGAGGTCGGCGGCGCACGGGTGCCGACCGACGTGGTGGTCAACTCCTGGCGCGGGTACCGGGGCGGCATCGACGCCCTGCGCGACGGGCACGACGTCGTGGTGTGCCCGGAGCACGAGGTCTACCTCGACCACCGCGCCGCGGCCGGCCTCGACGAGCCGGCGCCGGTCGGCACCGTGCACACCGTGGAGGACGTCTACCGGTTCGAGCCGCTGACCGAGCAGGTCGCCGAGGCGGCCGGCGAGCCGGGGGCCGGCACCGTGCTCGGCGCGCAGGCCCACGTCTGGACGGAGCAGCTCGACAGCGGGCGCCGGGTCGACTACGCCGCCTACCCGCGGCTGACGGCCTTCGCCGAGGTGGTCTGGTCGCCGCGCGAGCGGCGGGACTGGCCGGACTTCGACCGCCGGCTGCGGGAGGCGCACCTGGCGCGCCTCGACGCCGCGGGCGTGGAGTACCGCCCGCTGGACGGGCCGCACCCGTGGCAGCGGCGCCCCGCGGTCCCGGGGTGGCCGCTGCGGTTCGACGAGCTCGGCCGGCTGGTGCACGCGGAGGACGGCGCGCGATGACCGGGACCGCAGCCGCCGAGGCGACCTGGGTTCCGCGCCCCGGCGAGGCGCTCCTGCTGCGGGGCGGCGAGGTCGCCGACGGCACCGGGGCGCCCACGTCGCGCGCCGACGTGCTCGTGGCGGGCGGCCAGGTCGTCCGCGTCGGCCCGGGGCTGAGCCCGGCGGGCGCCGCCGTGGTCGACGTCGGCGGCATGGTGCTGATGCCGGGCTTCGTGGACGCGCACGTGCACGCGGACGGCGTCGCCCTGGACGCGGCGGTGCAGGACGCGCTGGCGCACCAGGGCGTCACGACCGTGGTCGTCGGGCAGGACGGGCTGTCGTACGCGCCCTCGCACGCCCCGGGCGGTGCGGGCCCGGACGCGGCGGCGTTCGTCCGCCGCTACTTCGCCGCCGTCGACGGGGACCACCCCGCGTTCACCAGCGGGTCGGTGGCCGAGCTGCTGACGACGTACGACGGGGCGGCGTCGGCCGACGTCGCCTACCTCGTCCCGCACGGCACCCTGCGGTACGCGGTCATGGGACCGGACCCGCGTCCGGCGCGCCCCGACGAGATCGGCGCGATGGCGGACCTGCTCGCCGCCGGCCTCGACGCCGGCGCGCGCGGGATGTCGACCGGGCTGGAGTACGCGCCCGCGTGCTGGGCGGCGCCCGACGAGCTGCTGTCGCTGTGCGCCGTCCTGGCCAGCCGCGGCCTGCCGCACGTGTCGCACATGCGCGGCTACGAGGAGCAGGTGCCCACCGCGCTCGCCGAGCTGCTCGAGCTGTCCCGCCGCACCGGCGTGGCCACGCACGTGTCGCACCTGCACGGACCCGCCGAGGTCGTCGTCCCGCTGCTCGACGCCGCGCTCGCCGACGGGCACGACCTCACGTTCGACAGCTACCCCTACCTGCGCGGCGCCTCCGTGCTCGCCCTGGTCGCGCTGCCCACCTGGCTGCCGCTCGCCGACCTGGACCGCGCCACCGCGATGCTGCAGGAGCCGGACGTGCGGGCCCGGCTGCTCACGGAGGACCTGCCGGCCCGGGCGGAGGTGTGGCCGCGGGTCACGCTGGCCTCGGTGCCGCACCCGGACTACCGCTGGGCCGAGGGCCGCCGGCTCGTGGACGTCGCCGAGCAGCTGGACGAGCCGCCAGCGCTCACCGCCCTGCGCCTGCTCGTCGCGACCGGCCTGCGGGTCGGCTGCGTGTTCGAGCAGCCGCCGACGGGGTCCGAGGCGTCGGTCCGGGCGCTGCTGCGCCACCCCGCGCACTGCGCCGGGTCGGACGGCATCTACGTCGGCGGCCACCCGCACCCCCGGGGCTGGGGCACGTTCGCCCGGTTCCTCGGCACGCACGTCCGCGAGCTCGGGGACTGGGACTGGGCGACCGCGGCGCAGCACCTCGCCGGGACGGCCGCCGCGCGCTTCGGCCTCACGGACCGCGGCGTCCTGCGCCCCGGGTCCCGCGCCGACGTGGTCGTGCTCGACCCGCGTACCGTCGCCGACACAGCCACCTACGCCGCCCCGAGGTCGCTCGCGCGCGGCGTGCGGGACGTCCTCGTGGCCGGCGACCCGGTCCTGTGGCAGGGCACCCGCACGGACCGGCTCCCGGGCCGCGGGGTCCGCTGACTCCCCCGGTCCCCCTCGCACCGCACACCGCCGGACCGGCCGGCACGATCAGGAAGGCACCACCATGACCCGCACCGCCGTCAGCACCGACGCAGCCCCCCGCCCCGCCGGGGCCTACTCCCAGGCCGTCTGGCTCGGCGACCTGCTGTGGACCGCCGGCTTCGGGCCGCAGGACCCGCAGACGGGAGCGGTCGCCCGCTCCGTGTCCGAGCAGACCCGCCAGGTGCTGCGCAACGTCCGCGCCACGCTCGAGGCCGCGGGGCTCACCATGGACGACGTCGTGAAGACCACCGTGCACCTGGCGGACCTCGCCGACTTCGCCGAGTTCAACGCCGCCTACGGGGAGTTCTTCGCCGACCCCGCGCCCGCCCGCACCACCGTCGGCTCGCAGCTCGCGGGCATCAAGGTCGAGATCGACGTCGTCGCGGGCCGCTCCGCCTGAGCCCGCCGGTCGCCGCGGTCGCGCCGCGGTCCCGCCCGGGGCCGCGGCGCGCGCTCAGAACAACGTGGCGAGCAGCTCGGTGACGCGCAGGTCCGCATCCAGCACCGGGACGACGCGCCACTTGTCGAACGCGGTGCACGGGTGCGAGACGCCCAGCTCCAGCAGGTCGCCGGGCGCGAGCGGCGTGCGGTCCGGCCCGGCCGGCTCCAGGTAGGCGTGCTGGTCGTTGGTCCGGGTGAGCGCCCACCCGTCGACGGGCGCGGGCGCGACGCCGGGCCGGTGCACCCGGAGCGGGACCGGCAGCCCCTCGTCGACCGGGACGTCCCGCTTGCCCGCCCCGACGATCACCAGCCCCGGCTCCGGGCACGACGTCACCTGCGCCCACACGCGCAGCGCCGGCCGCAGCGTGCCCGGCACGCGGGTGAACGGCGTGCGCGTCGCGTACACGCCGTGGTCGTGGGTGACCGTGGACCCGCTGCGCAGCAGCACGCGCGCCGGCAGACCCCCGAGCACGGGCCGCCCGCCCAGCACGTCCGCGACCACGTCGAAGTACGCCGACCCGCCCACCGACACGGTCACCTGCTCGTCGTCGACCAGCCCCGCCGCTGCCACGGCCGCCGCGACACCGCGGAGCCGCTCGAGGAACGACCGCACCTCCGGCACCCCCGGCAGCCCGCCCTCGTACGCGGTGACCCCGAGGAGCCGCACTCCGGCAGTCGCCTGCACGGCGCGCGCCAGCTCGAGGACCCCGTCGTCGTGCCGCAGACCGGTCCGGCCGCCCGGGTGGCCGACCTCGACCAGGACCGGGACCGGCCGCGCGGGGTCGGCGACGGCCACCAGCCGCGCGAGCCCGGCGGCCGAGTCGACCTGGAGCACGACCTCGCCGTCCGCGCCGCCGGCACCCGCCACCCAGCGGAGCACCGCGTCGTCCAGCACCTGGTTCGCGATCAGCAGCCGCCGCACGCCGGCCGAGCGCGCCGCGAGCGCCTGGTTGCCCGTCGCCACGGTCATGCCCCACGCACCGGCGGCCAGCTGCCGCGCGAACAGGCCCGGAGCCATCGACGTCTTGCCGTGCGGGGCCAGCGTCAGCCCGTGGTCCGCCGCGAACGCCGCCATCGTGGCGACGTTGTGGTCCACCGCGGCGCCGTCGACCGTCAGCAGCGGCCAGGTGAAGGAGCCGTCGAGCAGGTGCCGCCCGGCCGCGAGCCAGTCGTCCGTTGCGACCGGGTCCGGCTGCCACAGGCCCTTGGTCCACGGCCCGACGACCTCGGGGGATGCGGCGGGGACGGGCGTGGCGATCGGGTGCACGGCTCCGACGCTAGGGCGGGGGGTGCCGGGAGGGGAGGGCTGGGCCGGAGGTGTGTGCGGGCTGCACGGCCGCGTCCGCACCGGCCCGGACGTGGCGGGAGCGCCGACCCGGTCGGGACCGGCCGCTTCGCCGTCCCGCCGCGACGGCCACGCACGTAATGCGCACCTAAGCGAAGAACCCCCGGTCGGATTTCTCCGACCGGGGGTTCTTCCTGTGTGCGCGAGGCGGGATTTGAACCCGCACGCCCTTTCGGACACTGGCACCTGAAGCCAGCGCGTCTGCCGTTCCGCCACTCGCGCGCCGCAGAAGATTAACACGATCCGGAGGTCGTCCATGACCACCCCCGCGAGCGCCCCGCGAGCACCCGCCGCGCCCGCGTCCGGCAGCCCTCTCTGCACGACTCCCCCACGCTCCCCCGCGAGTCGTTCACCAGGTCCGCGCCGCGCCGCCGTCCCCAGGGAGAGCCCGCGGACCGGCCGCGCGGCTAGCATCTACGCAGGATGTCGGCGCCACCCGGGTGCCCGGCGGTACGCGCGTGCGGTGAGGAGGTGGTGGGCGTGGGCATCCTCGACCGGTTCGAGCACGGTGTGGAGCGCGTCGTGAACACCGCGTTCGCCAAGGCCTTCCGCAGCGAGGTGAAGCCCGTCGAGCTGGCGAGCGCGCTGCGCCGCGAGGTCGACGACCGGGCCGCCGTGGTGGGGCGGGACCGCACGGTCGTGCCGAACGAGTTCACGCTCGAGCTCTCCCCCGGCGACTACGACCAGGTCGAGGCCTGGGGCGCCGAGGCGCTGGCGGACGAGCTCGCGGCCAACGTCACCGAGCACGCGACGGGTCAGCGGTACGCGTTCGTCGGGCCGGTGACCGTGGCGTTCCACGAGTACGAGGACCTGGAGACCGGCCGGTTCCGCGTGAAGTCGGCGACCGTGCGCGGTGCGGCTGCCCCCGCGACGTCCGCGGCGCCCAGCCCGCGGCACCCGCTGATCGACATCGACGGCCAGCGCTACCTGCTCACGGGGCCGGTGACCGTGATCGGCCGCGGCAGCGAGGCGGACATCGTGGTGGACGACCCGGGCGTCTCGCGGCGGCACCTGGAGATCCGCGTCTCGTCGCAGGGCGTGGTCGCCTCGGACCTGGGGTCGACCAACGGCCTGTTCGTCGAGGGGCACCAGGTGCCGGCGGCGACACTCCTGGACGGCAACACGCTGACCATCGGCCGGACCCGCATCATGTTCTGGACGGGCGACGGCGACGGACAGGACCTGGACGAGTGAGCGACGGCACGCAGGGCACGCATGAGTGAGCTGACGGTCACCCTGCTGCGTCTGGGGTACCTGGTGCTCCTGTGGGCCTTCGTGCTGTCCGCGATCGGCGTGCTCCGCCGCGACCTGTACGGCACCCGGATCGTGAACCGCCGGCGTCCCGGCCGCCCGGCCCCGGCGCCCGCCGGCACCCCCGCGGTGGCCCCGGCCGCCGAGAAGCCCCGCGGGCGGCGCGGCGGCCCGACCCGCCTGGTGGTGACGGAGGGCCCGCTGCGCGGGACGACCCTGCCGCTGGGCACGTCGGCCGTGCTGATCGGGCGCGCGCCGTCCTGCACGCTGGTGCTGGACGACGACTACTCCTCGTCACGGCACGCCCGGGTGTTCCCCGAGGGCGACCAGTGGCTGGTGGAGGACATGGGATCGACCAACGGCACGTTCCTCGACGAGCAGCCCGTCACCGGCGCGCTGCCGGTCCGCGCGGGCTCGCAGATCCGCATCGGCCAGAGCGTCCTCGAGCTGCAGGGGTAGCGGGGGATCGTGAGCATCGCGCTGCGCTACGCCGCCCGGTCCGACGTCGGACTGGTCCGGTCGAACAACCAGGACTCCGCCTACGCCGGGCCGCACCTGCTGGTGGTCGCCGACGGCATGGGCGGGCACGCGGGCGGGGACGTCGCGTCGTCGGTCGCGATCGCCGCGCTGGCGCCGCTGGACGGCGAGTCGCACGGCCCCGACGACGCGCTGGACGAGCTCGAGCGCGCGCTCGAGGAGGCTCGCGAGGAGATCATCAGCCGCTCGGAGGTCAACCCGGAGCTGGCCGGCATGGGGACGACGGTCACCGCGATCCTGCGCGCCGGCAACAAGCTCGCGATGGTGCACCTCGGCGACTCCCGCGGCTACCTGCTGCGCGACGGCGTCCTGACCCAGGTCACCACCGACCACACCTTCGTGCAGCACCTGGTCAACACGGGCAAGATCACGCCCGAGGAGGCCGAGCACCACCCGCAGCGCTCCGTCGTCATGCGCGTGCTCGGCGACTTCGACGTGGACATCGCCCCGGACCTCTCCGTCCGCGAGGCGCGCGCCGGCGACCGCTGGCTGCTGTGCTCCGACGGGCTGTCGGGCTTCGTCAGCGGCGAGACCATCGCCCGCACGCTGTTCGAGCTCGCCGACGTCGACACCTGCGCCGAGCGCCTGGTGCAGCTCGCGCTGCGCGCGGGCGGCGGCGACAACGTGACCGTGGTGGTCGCCGACGTGCTGGAGCTCGACCAGGTGCGCGACGGCGCGGGTCCCACCACCAACGCCGTGGTCGTCGGCTCGGCCGCCGTCTCGCGGAACCGCCCCACCGCCGCCCAGGACGGTCCCGCCGCGCGGGCCGCCGAGCTGGCCCGGCAGGCGGCCGCGAGCACGCCCGGTGCCGGTGTCCCGGAGGTCGCGTCCGACGACGACGAGGAGGACGACGCCGACGAGCGCCGCACCCGCCGCCGCCGGCGCACCCGCCGCGTGCTGCTGAGCCTGCTCGCCGCGCTCGTGCTGGCCGCGGGCGCCGTCGGCTTCTACCGGTGGACCCAGACGCAGTACTACGTGGGCGTGGACGGCGAGGTCGTCGCCATCTACCGCGGCATCCCGCAGTCCGTGGGGCCGCTGTCGCTGTCCGACGTCGTCGAGCGGTCGGACCTGGCCGTCGACGACCTGCCGGCGTTCGTCCGCGACCGGGTCGAGCAGACCATCCACACCGCCTCGCTGGCCCAGGCGCGCCAGCGGGTCGAGACGCTGGCCGAGGACGCCGGCGTCGAGCCGGAGCCGACCCGCTCCCCCGCACCCACGCCGCGTCCGACGACGACGGCACCGGCGGCGCCCTGATGGCCACGGTGGAGGCGCACCGCGTGCGCGCCGGCCGCGGCACCGAGCTCGGGCTGCTGGTCCTCGCGCTGGCGATCGCGATCGCGGCGTACGCGCTGGTCGGTCTCGGCGCGACCGACGAGCTGCCCGCGGACGTCGTCGGCTACGGCGCCGGGATGGCCGGCCTCGCGCTGGTGGTGCACCTGGTGCTGCGCTGGCGCGCGCCGTACGCGGACCCGGTGATCCTGCCGGTGGTGATCGCGCTGAACGGCATCGGCCTGGCGATGATCTACCGGATCGACCTGGCGCGGGAGGCCCGCGGCGGCACGGAGATGTTCGCCGGCAAGCAGCTCGCGCTGTCCGCGGTGTCGGTCGTGCTGGCGTGCGTGGTGCTGATCGTGCTCCGCGACCACCGGACGCTGCGCCGCTACACGTACACGGCGATGGTGGTCGCGCTCGCGCTGATCGCGCTGCCGCTGGTCCCGGGCCTCGGCGTGCAGATCAACGGCGCGAACATCTGGATCCGCGTGGCCGGCTTCTCGCTGCAGCCGGCCGAGCTCGCCAAGATCGCGCTGGCCGTCTTCTTCGCCGGCTACCTGGTCACCAACCGCGACACCCTCGCGCTGGCCGGGCCCAAGGTGCTCGGCCTGCAGCTGCCGCGGCTGCGCGACCTCGGCCCGATCGCCGTGGTCTGGGCCGCGTCCATCGCGGTCCTGGTGCTGCAGAGCGACCTGGGCACCTCCCTGCTGCTGTTCGGCCTGTTCGTCGCGATGCTCTACGTCGCCACCGAGCGGCTGTCCTGGATCTTGATCGGCCTGGCGATGTTCGCGGGCGGCGTCGTCGTGGCGACCGCCTCGTTCGGGCACGTCGCGGCGCGGTTCCACATCTGGCAGCACGCGCTGGACCAGGAGGTGTTCGACCGGCACCCCGGCGGCTCCGGCCAGCTGGTGCGCGGGCTGTTCGGCCTGGCCAGCGGCGGGCTGTTCGGCACCGGCTGGGGCCAGGGCCGGCCCGACCTGGTGCCGTTCGCCGAGTCCGACTTCATCGTCGCGTCGCTGGGCGAGGAGCTCGGGCTCACGGGGCTGATGGCGATCCTGGTCATGTACCTGGTGCTCTGCCAGCGCGGCCTGCGCACCGCGATCGGCGTCCGCGACGGCTTCGGCAAGCTGCTGACCGCCGGGCTCGCGTTCGTCATCGCGTTCCAGTGCTTCGTGGTCGTCGGCGGCATCACGCGGATCATCCCGCTGACCGGCCTGACGATGCCGTTCCTCGCGTACGGCGGGTCCTCGCTGCTGGCCAACTGGATCATCGCCGCCCTGATGCTGCGGGTGTCCGACGACGCGCGCCGTCCCGCGCCCGAGCCCGGCGGCGACCTGCTGCACACGCCGTCCGGCGGCATCCCGCTCGACGCCGACGCCCGCAACCCCGTCGCCGTCGCCGGTCCGGCCGAGGCCCGGCGGCCGCGCGAGCCCCGCCCCGGCGACGACCAGCCGACCGAGCGCCTGCGCCGCACCTCGGGCGGTGGTGCGTCGTGAACACCGCCCTCCGCCGGCTGTCGACGGTCGTCGTCATCATGTTCCTCGCGCTGCTCGCCGGGACCACCTGGGTGCAGTTCGGGCAGGCGTCCGCGCTGAACAACGACTCGCGCAACGTCCGCACGCTGTACCGGGAGTACGGCAAGCCGCGCGGCCCGATCATCGTCGCCGGCCAGCCCGTGGCGCAGTCCACCCCGGTGGACGACCCGTACGGGTTCCAGCGCGCCTACTCCCAGCCCGAGCTGTACTCGACCGTCACCGGGTTCTACTCGGTGGTCAACGGCGGGACCCAGCTGGAGCGGGCGATGAACGACGTGCTCACCGGCCAGGCCGACTCGCTGTTCTGGACCCGCGTGCAGCAGCTGATCACCGGCGCCCAGCCGCAGGGCTCGTCCATCGAGCTCACCATCGACCCCGCGGCGCAGCAGGCCGCGCTCGACGCCCTGGGCGGCCAGCAGGGCGCCGTCGTGGCGATCGAGCCGTCGACCGGCAAGATCCTCGCGATGGTGTCGACGCCCGGCTTCGACCCGAACGCGCTCGCCACGCACGACACGACCGCGGCCAGCGCGGCGTACCAGCAGCTCGAGGCCGCGGAGGGCGACCCGCTGGTCAACAAGACGACGCGGGAGAACTACCCGCCGGGGTCGACGTTCAAGCTGGTCACGGCCGCGGCGGCCCTGGAGTCCGGCGAGTACACGCCGGAGTCCGTGCTGTCCGCGCCCGACCTCTACACGCTGCCGGGCACCCGGACCACGCTGCCCAACTTCGGCGGCGGCTCGTGCGGCGCGAACGAGCAGACCACCCTGGCCGACGCGCTGCGGATCTCCTGCAACACCGCGTTCGCCTCGCTGGGCGCGGACCTGGGCGACGACGCGATCCGCGAGCAGGCGGAGCGGTTCGGCTTCAACTCGGCCGACCTCACCGTCCCGATGAGCGTCGCCGCGTCGACCTACCCGCCCGACCCGGACGCCGCGCAGACCGCGCTCACCGCCATCGGCCAGGAGTCCGTGCGCGCGACGCCCGTGCAGATGGCCATGGTGGCGTCCGCCATCGCCAACGGCGGCGCCCTGATGACCCCGTACCTGGTGCAGACGGTCCGCACGGCGGACCTGGACGTGGTCAGCGAGGCGGAGCCGAGCCGGCTGTCCGACGCGGTCTCCGGCAGCACCGCCCAGCAGCTCACCGACATGATGGTCGAGGTCGTGCAGTCCGGGTCCGGCACGGCCGCGCAGATCTCCGGCGTCCGGGTCGCGGGCAAGACCGGCACCGCGCAGACCGGCGTCGAGGGCGAGTCCCCGCACGCCTGGTTCACCGGCTTCGCCCCCGCCGACGACCCGCAGGTCGCCGTGGCCGTCATCGTCGAGAACGGCGGCGACGTCGGCTCGGAGGCCACCGGCGGCCGCGTGGCGGCGCCGATCGCCCGCGCGGTGATGCAGGCGGTGATGGCCCCGTGAGGCCGGCTCCGGGCGTCGTCCTCGGCGGGCGCTACCGCCTGACGCGGCAGATCGCCGTCGGCGGCATGGGCGAGGTGTGGGCCGCCCACGACGAGTCCCTCGCCCGCGACATCGCCATCAAGGTGCTGCGCGAGGAGTACGCCGGCGACCGCGGGTTCCTCGAGCGGTTCCGCACCGAGGCCCGCAACGCCGGCAGCCTGTCGCACGACGGCATCGCCGCGCTGTTCGACTACGGCGAGCAGGACGGGTCGGCGTTCCTCGCCATGGAGCTGATCCTCGGTGAGCCGATGAGCGACCTGCTCGAGCGCGAGCCCGTGCTGCCGCCCCGCCGGCTGCTGCCGATCCTGGCGCAGACCGCGCGGGCGCTGCACGCCGCGCACCAGGCCGGCGTGGTGCACCGGGACGTCAAGCCGGGCAACATCCTCATCACGCCCACCGGCAAGGTGAAGATCACCGACTTCGGCGTCTCGCTGTCCAGCAACCAGGTGCCGATGACCGCCACCGGCATGGTCATGGGCACGGCCCAGTACCTGTCCCCCGAGCAGGCCGTCGGCGGGCCGGCGACCGCCGCGTCCGACCTGTACGCGCTCGGGATCGTCGCCTACGAGGCGCTGGTCGGGCACCGGCCGTTCACCGGGCCGACCGCGGTCGACATCGCCGTGGCGCACGTCAACACGCCGGTGCCGCCGCTCCCGTCGTCGGTCGACCGGCAGATCGCGTCGCTCGTGATGCGGCTGCTCGCCAAGGACCCGTCGCAGCGCCCGCGCGACGCCGAGGAGCTCGCGCGGATGTTCGACGCGCTGGTCCCGCACACCCCGGCGGGAGGCAGCGCGCCCGTCTCCATCGTGCCGGGCCGCGGCGCCGCCCGCCCCGGGGCCGCGCCCGGCCGGGGCGCAGCCGACTCCGGCGACACCCGCCGGGCACGTGCCGCCGCCGGTCCCCGGCCCAGCGCGGCCGGCGCGATGCGGGTGCGCGGCTCGGAGTCGTCCGCCGCCCCCGCGGTCACCGACGCCGCACCGCCCTCCTTCGACCCCCGCACCGGGCGGCCCACGGGTGAGCAGTCCCGTGCCGGCCGGCGCGACGACCGCACGCCGACCTACCGGGCCACCGGCGGCGGCGCGCACAGCCACCCGACCACCCGCGCCCACGCACGGGTGCAGGACGGCGCCGGCAACGGCCGGTTCCACGTGCGGTGGCCCCTGCTCGTGCTGGCCGTGCTGGTGGTGGCCCTGCTCGGCGCCGCGCTGGCGCAGAGCCTGACGGGTGACACCGGGTCCTCCGTCCCCGTGGGTACCGCCGGGTTCGCCCGCGCGGACACCGGGGGTGGGATGATCTCCGAGCACGCGACCGGCGCAACCGCGCCGGACGCGCGAACGACGACAGCGAAGGACGCCTAGTGGTGGACGACGGATCCCGGATCCTCGCCGGACGGTACGAGGTCGGTGAGCTCATCGGCCGCGGCGGTATGGCCGAGGTGCACATCGGGCACGACACGCGCCTCGGGCGCACCGTGGCCATCAAGATCCTGCGCTCCGACCTCGCGCGCGACCCGTCCTTCCAGGCGCGGTTCCGCCGTGAGGCGCAGGCCGCGGCCGCGCTGAACCACCCCTCGATCGTCGCCGTGTACGACACCGGCGAGGACACGTACACCGAGCCGACGGGCGCCGTCGCGCACGTGCCGTTCATCGTCATGGAGTACGTCGAGGGCCACACGGTCCGCGACATCCTCCGCGACGGCCAGGCCGTGCCGATCGAGGAGGCCATCGAGATCACGGCCGGCGTGCTGTCGGCGCTCGAGTACTCGCACCACGCCGGCATCGTGCACCGCGACATCAAGCCGGCCAACGTCATGCTGACGCCGACCGGCGCCGTCAAGGTGATGGACTTCGGCATCGCCCGCGCGCTGGCGGACTCCGCCGCGACCATGACGCAGACGCAGGCCGTCATCGGCACCGCCCAGTACCTGTCGCCCGAGCAGGCGCGCGGCGAGACCGTCGACGCCCGGTCCGACCTGTACTCGGCCGGGTGCCTGTTCTTCGAGCTGCTCACGGGTCGTCCGCCGTTCATCGGGGACTCCCCCGTCGCCGTGGCCTACCAGCACGTGCGGGAGATCGCGCCGGCGCCGTCGTCCATCGCCTCGGACGTGCCCGAGACCCTGGACCGCATCTGCTCCAAGGCCCTCGCCAAGGAGCGCGACGCCCGCTACTCCACCGCCGCGGAGTTCCGCGCCGACCTCGAGGCCGCCGCGCGCGGCCAGCAGGTCTCCGCGCCGGCCGTGGCGGCCGCTGCCCTGGGCGCCGGTGCGGCGACCCAGGTGCTGCGCCCCGACGCCGCCGCCACGCAGGTCATGCCGGGCGACGCCCCGGCGTGGGCGCCGACCGGCCCCGGCACCTCCGTCCTGCCCGCGCAGACCGACGAGGACCCCGAGGACGAGCAGAAGTCCAAGCGCTGGCTGTGGATCACGCTGAGCGTGATCGCCGCCGTCGCCGTCGGCGGCATCCTGTGGCTGCTCTTCAAGCCCGACGCCGCGCCCGAGGTCACGAACGTCGCCGTGCCGAACGTCGCCGGGATGGCCGAGGCCGACGCCGTCGCCGCGCTGCAGACCGCCGGGTTCGAGTACACCCGCCAGGCCGAGGCGAGCGCGGACGTCCCCGAGGGCACCGTCACGCGCAGCGACCCCGCCGGCGGCACGCAGGCCGAGGAGGGCTCGACGGTCGAGTTCTGGGTCTCCACCGGCCCGAACGCCGTCGCGGTGCCCGACGTCGCGGGGCTCACGCAGGAGGCCGCCCGCGCGCAGCTGGAGGACGTCGGTCTCACCGTCGGCAGCGTCCAGGAGGAGAACGACCCGGGTCAGCCCGCCGACCGCGCGCTGCGCACCGACCCGCCCGCCGGTCAGTCCGTCGCCGACGGCTCCTCGGTGACGCTCCTGATCTCGTCCGGCAACGTCGAGCTCGGCGACCTCGCCGGCCAGACGCAGGACGAGGCCGTCGCGGCGCTGAACGCCCTCAACCTCGGGTCGAACATCGTCCAGGAGGAGAGCGCCACGGTCGAGGCCGGGCGCGTCATCCGGCAGGACCGCAGCGGCCTGCTCCCGCAGCGCACCGCGATCACGCTGACCATCGCCACCACGCCGACCACCGTCACGGTGCCCAACGACATCGTGGGCAAGTCCGAGGCGGACGCGAAGGCCCAGCTCGAGGCGCTCGGTGTGAGCGTCGACTCCGTCTCCACCGACGAGCCGTCGAACCAGCCCGTCGGCACGGTGCTGACGTCGTCGCCGGCCCCCGGCCAGACGGCGCGCGTCGGCTCCACCGTGACGCTGACCCTCTCGTCCGGCCCCAACCCGACGGGCGGCAACAACGGCAACGGTGGTGGCGGCGGCGACGACGAGGGCTGACGCCATCTGAAGCGCCCCGACGACGCCCTGGTCCCGATGGGAACCGGGGCGTCGCCGCATCCACCCCACCCCTCCCCGCCCTCGCCCCGCCCCTGGCCCTCAGCCGTCCCCGATCGCCGAGATAGGGCCTCAGCGCCGAGATAGGGCCCGCGCCGGTCCTATGTCGGCGTGGCGGTCCTATCTCGACGACCGTTTCCGCGTCTGCTCGCACTCCGTCAGACGGTGCGACGGGAGCGCGTCGCCCGGCGGAGTGCCCGCTGGACCCGAGCCATGAGGTCGTCCGGGCGGCCGAGGTCGTCCCACCCGAGGCGCAGGATCCGCCACCCCGAGTCCTCCAGCGCCTCCTGCCGTCGCTTCTCCGCGACGACGGCCGCGGCCACGTCGTGCGCGGTCGCGCCGTACTTCGCGCGCCCGTCGAACTCCAGGCCCACCCGCTCGGCGGGCCAGCCGAGGTCGATCCAGCGCCAGCCGTGGCGGGTGCGCACGGGCACCTGCAGCTCTGGTGGCGGTGCCCCGGCGCGGAGGAGCTCGTAGCGGACGAGCGACTCCCCGGCCGACTCCGACCGGTCGTCGGCCCACGCGACCACAGCCCGGGCACGGCGCACGCCCCGGTCACCGGTGCTCGCCGCGAGGGCGGCGGACAGCTCGACGGGGTCCGTCCCGGATCGGAGCGCCGAGTCGGCGACCACGAGTCCCTCGCGCGGCGGGAGCGACGAGGCGCACTCGACAACCGTCCGAGCCAACGGGGAGGCGGGAAGCGGGAGCAGCCGGCTCGGGTCGGCTCCGCGTTCCGGCCGGGCCGTCCAGTGCCGACGGACGCCCGGCATCGCACCGGTCCGCACGTGCGGGTTCACCCGGGTCACGACATCCACCACCCGGGGCACCCGCACCACGGCGCAGCCCCACAGCAGCGCGGCAGTCTGCCCGCTGAACCAGTGCTCCCCCGTCAGCGAGCGGTGCAGCGCCGCCGCGCGCGCGAGCAGCAGATACCGATCGACCTCCCACGGCGCCGCCCCGGCGGGCGGCGGGGCCGCGTAGAAGCCGCGAAGCACGCGCACGAGCCCCTCCTCTCCCAGGTCGCGGTCGACGAGCCGGCTGGCAGGGATGATGCGCGGCACGGAGGGTCGGACGACGGTCGGCGAGGCTCGCCGCGGCGGCCGGGCTCCGCGCTGGTCTGTCGTCGTGGACGTTCGGGACTCTGTCGTCATACCGCCACGGTGACCCCAGGCGCAGGGCTGAACGTCGACTCGTCCCCAGGTGGGGGTGCTCGCGCCCCGTCCACAGGCGCCCCGGTACTCGCCGCACCCGCACGATCCCGGCCCTCGGACTCCACGCCGGGCCGATCGAGATAGGTCCCTTCACCCGAGATAGGTGCCCGTGGCGTCCTACCTCGGCGGGCGGGCCCTATCTCGGCGGCCGGGCCCTATCTCGGCGGGCGGGCTCTATCTCGGCGGGCGGGCTCTCTCGACCCGGCGACGAAGGCGCGCGGAGGGTGGGGGGCCGGCGCGCGTGCAAGGCGCCCGGGGTCAGGGGCGGACGAGGGGGTGGAGGTCGGCGCTGCGGGCGACGGCCTCCGGCTCGCCCGTCAGGGCCAGCCAGTTCGCGAACAGGCGGTGCCCGCCCTCGGTCAGCACGGACTCCGGGTGGAACTGGACGCCGTGCAGCGGGAGCGACCGGTGCTGCAGCCCCATGATGATCCCGTTGGCGCGGGCGGTGACCTCGAGCTCGTCGGAGGTGGTGCCGTCGACGACGGCGAGCGAGTGGTAGCGGGTCGCCGTGAACGGGGTCGGCAGCCCCTCGAAGACGCCGGAGCCGTCGTGCGAGACCAGGCTGGTCTTGCCGTGCATGAGCTCGGGGGCGTGCGTGACGGTGCCGCCGAACACCTCGCCGAGCGCCTGGTGGCCCAGGCAGACGCCGAGCATCGGGGTGCCGGTCTCCGCGCAGTCGCGGATGACGTCGATCGACGCACCGGCCTCGGACGGGGTCCCGGGACCGGGCGAGATGAGCACGCCGTCGAACTCCCCGCGCTCGGACAGCGGCGGCACGGCGTCGTTGCGCACGACGACCGTCTCCGCCCCGAGCTGGTCCAGGTACCCGACGATCGTGTAGACGAACGAGTCGTAGTTGTCGACGACCAGGATCCGGCTCACGTCACTCCTCCCCGACGGTGGTGTCGTTGAACGGCATGTACGGGGCGAGCCAGGGGAACACCCAGACGAAGCACGCGGCGAGCACCGCGAGCGCGAGCAGCAGCAGGACCAGGACGCGCACCAGGGCCGGCCCGGGCAGGTGCCGCCACAGCCATCCGTACATCAGGCTCCCTCGGCGAGCTCGGCGGGGACGCCCTCGGAGACGGGCGCCCAGTAGTCCAGCACCCCGTGCACGATGAACCGCTCGCGGGCGGAGAACATCGGGTGGCAGGTGGTCAGCGTGATGAACCGCTCGGTGGGCTCGACGCCCGGCTGGTCCGGGACCGGGGCGATGACCTGGACGTCGTCCGGCATGACGATCTGGGACGACGTCACGCGGTAGACGTACCAGGTGTCCTGGGTCCACACCACGACCGGGTCGCCCACCTGGAGCTCCTCGATCCGGTTGAACGGCTTGCCGTAGGTGGTCCGGTGCGCGGCGAGAGAGAAGTTGCCGACGCCGCCCGGCATCGCGGTGCCCTCGTAGTGCCCGATGCCGAGCGGGTTGAGCACGTTCGGCCGGTCGGTGCCCTGGGTGATGGTGCGGGTCGGCTCACCGTCCCACCGGGGCACGCGCATGGACGCGAACGTGGTGAGGTACGGCGGCTCCTCCACCACGGGCGGCTCGTCGTAGCGCGGGGTCACGATGGTCGGCCCGTCGTCGAGCGCGGCGAGCGGCTCGTCCCAGCCCTGCTCCTCCACGATGGCGGCCTGCGCGGTGTTGGCCTCGACGTCGGTCCACCACAGCTGCCACGCCAGGAACGCGAGCAGCAGCACGCCGGCGGTGATCAGCAGCTCGCCGACGACGCCGACGAACCCGAGCACGACGCCGCCGCCGCGGGACGGGCGCCGGTCGCGGTCCCGGGCACCACGCCGGGTCGCCGGTGCGGCCGACCGGTCGTCCGGCCCGTCCACGGCGGGCCAGGAGACCTCCGTGCCGCTCACAGGCCGCTCATCCCTCGGTGTCCTCCCGGCGCGTCAGGCCGCTCGTCGCGGTGCTCTCGTCGGCGACGAGACCCGGCAGCACCTCGGTGCCGGTCGGCACGCTGGCGTACCGCATGTCGACGGACCCATCGTAGGCGGGCACCTGCACCCCCTGGTCCGGCCGGGTGACCGACCAGCCGAGGCCGACGGCGTCCACCCAGGAGCGGTACGCGCGCACGGCGGGGTCGGCGGTGAGCGCGGCGAGCAGCTCGTCGGGGTCGCCGACGGCGGTGACGACGTACGGCGGGGAGTAGCGGCGGCCCTGGAGCGACAGCACGTTGCCGATGCACTGGAACGCGCTGGTGGAGATCACCCGCTGGTCCATCAGCGCCATGGCCTCCGCTCCCCCGGTCCACAGCGCGTTGATCACCGCCTGCAGGTCCTGCTGGTGCACGACGAGGTCGTCCGGGCCCGTGCCGGCGGGCCGCGGGCCGTCGGCGGGCGCGTCGTCCAGGCTGACGGTGATCCCGGTCCCGCTGACGGCGATCTTCCCGGACGCGACGTCGAACGCCTCCCCCGCGGACTGCCACTCCAGCCCGACGGTGTCCGTCTGCTCCTGGGTCAGGTCGTCGACGCGGGACCGCAGGTCGGCCACCTGGTCCGCGAGCCGCTCCCGGCGGGCGTCCTCGTTGGCCTGCAGGCCGGCCAGGTCCTGCGGCTGCCGCGCGTCCGACCCGTTGGCGAGCCGCGCGTTGGCGGTGAACAGCGCCCCGGAGAGCGCCATGACCAGCGCGACGGACAGGGTCCCGCGCAGGGCGCGGCCGCGGCGGTGCCGGATGAGGCGGTGCTGCGCGTGCTGCCGGGCGGCGTGCAGGCGCGCGGACGGCTCGTCCGCACCTCGCGCGGCGTCCGGTGCCGGGTCTCCCGCGGCGTGCGCGCCGTGGGCGCGCCGGGTCTGCTCGTCGGGCACGCTCACCCCCTCGTCTCGCCACTACGCTAGGCCACGTCACGCGGAATCGTGCGCGCGTCCACACCCGGGCGCCGCCCGGACGCAACGTCGCCACGCATCGAGGTCAGGAGCATCCCGTGCCCAAGTCGAGGACGCGGCAGAAGTCGCACTACACCGCGCCCCAGGAGCGCTCCAGCGGACCGACGGTGAACCCGCCGTGGTTCCTGCCGGTCATGATCGGCCTGCTCGTCGCCGGCCTGCTGTGGATCGTCGTGACCTACCTGACGAACTTCGACCTGCCGATCCCCGGCATCGGGTCGTGGAACCTCGCCGTCGGCTTCGCGTTCGCCCTGGTCGGGCTCGGGATGGCCACGCGCTGGCGCTGACCACGCTGTCGTGCGGTCGGGGCCCGGCGTCGAGGACGACGAGCGGGCCCCGGCCCGCACGAGGCCCGGCATCACCAGCGTCATCCCCAGGCCCGACACGGTTGTCCCCAGGCCGCGACGGCTGTTTCCCCAGCGGTGCACAACCCTGTGGATAACTACACCGGTGTAATTCCACAGCTGTGAGCACGCTGGGGACGGGCCTCACACCCCTGCGTAGGCCACCAGGACGGCACCGACGAGCACCGCACCGGTCGCGACGCAGGCGCCGACGGCCACGGGCAGCCGGCGCTCCCGCGGCGCGTACGCGAAGGCGGCGCCGAGCGCGGCACCGACCAGGAGGCCGCCGAGGTGCGCCTGCCAGGCGACACCGGGCAGCACGAAGCCCAGCACCGCGTTGATCGCGAGGACGGCGACGATCCCCCGCGCACTGCTCCCGACCCGGCGCAGCACCACGAGCACGGCACCGAACAGACCGAACACCGCGCCGGACGCGCCCACCAGGCCCGTCAACCACGACACGGTGTACGGCTCGGCCAGCAGCAGGAACATCACGGACCCGCCGACGGCGCTGAGCAGGTACAGCGCGAGGTAGCGCCACCGCCCCAGCGAGGTCTCGAGGAACGGGCCGACCGACCACAGCGCGATCATGTTGAACGCAATGTGCAGCAGGCTGCCCGTGGAGTGCAGGAAGGCCGAGGTGAGGAACCGCCACGGCTCGGACTCACCGAGGTAGGGCGCGAACGCCAGGGCCTGCGTCCACCCCGGGCTGACCATCTGCAGCACGTAGCTGATCGCGCACAGGGCGATCAGCGTCAGCGTGACGACGGGGCGGCCGCCGGTGACCCGGCCACCGAACGCGGTCCGCGCCACGGGCTGCTGCGCGGCGGCGTCCCGCACGCAGTCGACGCACTGGATGCCGACCGCAGCCGGGCGCTGGCACTCCGGGCACGTGGGCCTGCCGCACCGCTGGCACCGCACGTAGGCGATGCGGTCGGGGTGCCGCGGGCAGACGGGAGGCGGAGTCGGGGCAGGGCCCGGCTGCGGTTGGGTCATCGAGGCGTCAGGACTCGAACGACACCGACTCGATGACGACGTCGTCGACGGGACGGTCGCCCGCGCGGGTCGGCGTCGTGGCGATCGCGTCGACGACGCCGCGGCTCTCGTCGTCGGCCACCTTGCCGAAGATCGTGTGCTTGCCGTTGAGGTGCGGCGTCTCGGTCACCGTGATGAAGAACTGCGAGCCGTTCGTGCCGCCCACCTGGCCGGTGATCGGGTCGCGCCGCAGGCCGGCGTTCGCCATCGCGAGCAGGTACGGCTCGGAGAACCGCAGCTCGGGGTGGATCTCGTCGTCGAACGTGTAGCCGGGGCCACCCGTGCCGCGGCCCAGCGGGTCGCCGCCCTGGATCATGAAGCCGTCGATGACGCGGTGGAACACGACGCCGTCGTACAGCGGCGTGCTGCGCTTCTCGCCCGTGGCCGGGTCGGTCCACTCCTTCTCGCCGGTCGCGAGGCCGCGGAAGTTCTCGACGGTCGCCGGGGCGTGGTTCGGGTAGAGCTCCAGGCGGATGTCGCCTCGGTTCGTGTGCAGGGTCGCCTTCATGCGGCCATCCTGTCACGGACGTCCGACGGTCACCCGGCCGTGCGAGCCGTGTTCACGCGGGACGAACACACGGTTCTCACCTGGCGCCACCTGCGCAGAAGGCCCGACGGTGGCAGAGTGGGTGGTCAAACGGACCAGCCTGAGCGGGAGAGTGTGGACATGGCCTTCCTGACCCGACGGAGCAAGATCGAGACCGTCTCCGACCACCTGACGTCCGAGCGCCTCAAGGCGCAGGCCGCCGAGGCGGGTGCCGTGCTGGCAGTCGCCGGCTCCAAGGCGGCCACGACCGCCAAGCTGCAGGCGGCCGAGGCGGCGCTGGCGGCCAAGATCGCCGCCGAGCACGCCAAGGACTGGGGCCAGCCGCGCGTCGAGGCGGCCGTGGAGTGGCTCGTCCCGCGGATCGACCACGCGTACAAGGAGGGCGTCAAGGCCGCGGCCCCCCGCGTCGAGCGGGCGGCCGGCGCGGCCGGCCCCGTCATCGACACGGCGCACGACAAGCTGGTCGACGACCTGCTGCCCAAGCTGGTGCAGGCCGTGAACGACGCGGCCGAGCGCGCGGGCGCCGTGGTCGAGAAGGCCGCCGACGTCGAGGCCGGCAAGAAGAAGGGCAAGGCCGCCGCCGTCGCCGCGGCCGCCGCGGCCGCGGCCGGCAAGGCCGAGAAGAAGAAGCACAAGGGCGCCAAGCGGTTCTTCCTGGTCGCGACGCTGCTCGGCGCGGGCGCCGCGGTGTTCGCCTGGAGCCGCTCGCGCACGACGACGGACCCGTGGGCCGAGCCGTGGGAGCCCGAGGCGCCCACCTCCGACCAGCTGCGCTCCCGTGCCGGTGACGCCGCCGAGGCCGTGGGTCAGGCGGCCGGCGAGGCCGTCGCGCGCAGCCGGGAGGCTACGCAGAAGGCCGCGGAGCGGGTCGCCGAGGTCCGCGAGGACGTCGAGGAGCGCGTCGCCGACGCGACCGAGAAGGTCACCGAGGCCACCAAGAAGGCGACCCAGCGCCGCTCGGCCCCGAAGAAGCCCGACACCGAGGGCACCACGCCCACGACGCCCGAGACGGGCGAGGGCACGACCCCGACGGTCTGACCGCCGCCGTACGACGAGAGCCCGGCACCGTGAGGTGCCGGGCTCTCGTGCGTCCGGGCGAGGACGCGTCGTCGCGTCGTCCGTGGAGCCAAGGGGACTCGAACCCCTAACCCCCTGCTTGCAAAGCAGGTGCGCTACCAATTGCGCCATGGCCCCGTCGCGTCCCGCCCGTGGGCCGGTCGCGGCGCCGCTGCTGCGGCGACAGGAGGTGTGCTGCGTGGATCCGCAGCGGGGGAGCGACCTACTCGACGGAGTCCGTGACCTCGGCCCACAGGTCGCGGTCGTCACGCTCGGCGGCGTACCGCGTCCAGAGGACGTAGCCGGCGGCGGCTGCCGCCACGAGGAGCAGGAGCTTCTTCATGGATCCCCCAGGTCTCGGGAGTGGGCCTAAGAGGACTTGAACCTCTGACCTCTTCCTTATCAGGGAAGCGCTCTAACCGTCTGAGCTATAGGCCCGTTCGCACGCGCTGGCGTGCCGGACGAGACTACCCCAGCAGGGGCCGCCCGCCCAAACCGAGGGTCACTCGTCCGTCATCGTCACGTGCACGCCGCCCACCAGGGCGGCCGTGATGTTGTACAGGAACGCGCCGATGGTGGCGAGCGCCGTGATGAGGAAGATGTCCACGACACCCACGAGCGTGGCGACGGACAGCACCCGGTCGAACTCGACGTACTGCATCAGGTCGATGGTCGAGTCGGCCAGGACCTCGGTCACGAGGTCGTTGATCGTCGCGAACACCTGCAGGGAGTCGAGCGTCAGCCAGACCACCGCGGTGGCGACGACGATCATGATGCCGATCGCGACCGACATGAGGAACGACAGCTTCATGACCGACCACGGGTCGACCCGCGACACGGCCAGGCGCACCCGGCGCGGCCCGGTGCCGGACGTCAGCGAGGACGCCGCCGGACGCGGCGACGTGGTGCTCGACGCCCCGGCCGTGCTCGTGGAGCTCGTGCCGCCCGCCTTGCCCGCGGCGGTCGAGGTGCCCGAGGAGGCGGGCGCGCCGGCGCGCGGCGTGCTCGCCGGCGCCGGGCGGGTCGCCTCCTGCGTGGCGGTGGCCGTGCCGGACCCGGCGGTGGCCGCCGCGGCCGACGACGCGGCGCCCGACGCCGGGCTCCCCGAGCCGGTGCCGGACCCGCCGCGCGCGGGCGTCCTGCCCTTGCCGGAGGTGCCCTTGGCCGCCGGGGCGGCCGGGGTGGCCTTGGTCGCGGGGGAGCCGGGGCTCTTCGCGGGGGTGCCGCGGCCCGCGGTGTCGGTGGCGGTGCGGCCGCCGGCGGGCTTGTCGGAGTCGCCGCCCGTGGGCTTGCGGGGCGGGATCGACGGAGGCGTGTCGCTGCTCACGCGTCCTCCTCGGAGGTCTCGTCAGCCACCGGGACGTCCGGGGCCGTGGTGACGCTGGTGTCCTCGAGAACCGCGGACGTCACGTCCTCAGCCTCGGCCGAATCACCCACGGTACCTGCCTCGTCGCCGAGGTGGCGCTCGATGTTGCGCGCGACCGCGATGATCCGGTCACCGTTGTCGGGCTTGGCGAAGATCACGCCCTGCGTGGTGCGGCCGGTGGCGTTCACCTCGGCCGTGGCGGAGCGCACGATCTTGCCGCGCTCCATGATGACCAGGACCTCGTCCTCCGGGTCCGTGACCAGGGCGCCGACCAGGTCGCCGTTCGCCTCCGGCAGGTTGGCCACCTTGATGCCGAGGCCGCCGCGGCCCTGCACGCGGTAGTTCTCGACCGTGAGCGCGGTGCGCTTGGCGATGCCGCCCTGCGTGACCGTGAACAGGAACGCCTCCTCGCGGACGACGTCCATGGCGAGCAGCTCGTCGTCGGCGCGGAACTTCATGCCGGTCACGCCCGAGGTGGCGCGCCCCATGGGCCGCAGCGCCTCGTCCGTCGCGGTGAACCGCAGCGACTGGCCCTTGCGGGACACGAGGATCAGGTCGTTGACCGAGTCCACGATCCGCGCGGAGACCAGCTCGTCCGGGAGGCCGTTCTCGTCCTCGCGCAGGTTGATCGCGATGACGCCGCCGGACCGGTTGGAGTCGTACTCGGTGAGCCGGGTCTTCTTGACCAGGCCGCGGGCGGTCGCCAGCACCAGGTACTCGGCCTGCTCGTAGTCGCGCAGGTCCAGCACCTGGGCGATCTTCTCGCCGGGCTGGAACGCCAGGAGGTTCGCGACGTGCTGGCCCTTGGCGTCCCGGCCGCCCTCGGGCAGCTCGTACGCCTTCGCGCGGTACACGCGGCCGAGGTTCGTGAAGAACAGCAGCCAGTGGTGCGTCGTGGTGACGAAGAAGTGGTCGACGATGTCGTCCTCGCGCAGCTGGGCGCCGCGCACGCCCTTGCCGCCGCGGCGCTGGGCCCGGTAGTTGTCCGACCGGGTGCGCTTGGCGTAGCCGCCGCGGGTGATGGTCACGACCATCTCCTCCTCGGCGATGAGGTCCTCGACGGAGACCTCGCCGTCGAAGGGCAGGATCGTCGTGCGGCGCTCGTCGCCGTACTTGTCGACGATCTCGTCCATCTCCTCGCGGACGATGCCGCGCTGGCGCTCCGGGGACTCGAGGATCGCCCGGTAGCCCTGGATCTCCTGCTCGAGGCGCGCGTAGTCGTCGAGGATCTTCTGCCGCTCGAGGGCGGCCAGCCGGCGCAGCTGCAGCGTCAGGATCGCGTTGGCCTGGATCTCGTCGATGTCGAGCATCGCCATCAGGCCGGTGCGCGCCTCGTCGGCGTCGGGCGAGCGGCGGATCAGCGCGATGACCTCGTCCAGCGCGTCGAGCGCCTTGAGGTAGCCGCGGTAGATGTGGATCTGCTCCTCGGCCTTGCGCAGCCGGAAGCCGGTGCGCCGGACGATGACCTCGAGCTGGTGGGTCGTCCAGTGCCGGATGAACGCGTCCAGGCTGAGCGTGCGCGGCACGCCGTCGACCAGGGCGAGCATGTTGGCGCCGAACGTGTCCTGCAGCTGGGTGTGCTTGTACAGGTTGTTCAGCACGACCTTCGCGACGGCGTCGCGCTTGAGCACGATCACCAGGCGCTGGCCGGTGCGCCCCGAGGTCTCGTCCCGGATGTCCGCGATGCCCTGCACCCGGTTCTCGCGGACCAGGTCCGCGATCTTCTTGGCGAGGGTGTCGGGGTTGACCTGGTACGGCAGCTCGGTGACGACCAGGCAGATCCGGCCCTGGATCTCCTCGACCTCGACGACCGCGCGCATCGTGATGGAGCCGCGGCCGGTGCGGTAGGCGTCCTCGATGCCCCGGTGGCCGAGGATCGTCGCGCCGGTCGGGAAGTCCGGGCCCTTGACGCGGGTCAGCAGGGCCGCGAGGAGCTCCTCCTTGGAGGCCTCCGGGTTGTCCAGGTGCCAGCGGACGCCCTCGGCGACCTCGCGCAGGTTGTGCGGCGGGATGTTGGTCGCCATGCCGACGGCGATGCCGGCGGAGCCGTTGACCAGCAGGTTCGGGAACCGGGACGGCAGGATCGACGGCTCCTGGGTGCGGCCGTCGTAGTTGTCCTGGAAGTCGACGGTGTCCTCGTCGATGTCGCGGACCATCTCCATGGCCAGGGGCGCCATCTTGCACTCGGTGTACCGCGGGGCGGCGGCCGGGTCGTCGCCGGGGGAGCCGAAGTTCCCCTGGCCGGCGACCAGCGGGTACCGCAGCGACCAGTCCTGCACCAGACGGACCAGGGCGTCGTAGATCGCCGTGTCGCCGTGCGGGTGGTACTTGCCCATGACGTCGCCGACGACGCGGCTGCACTTGGAGAACTGCCGGTCGGGCCGGTAGCCGCCGTCGTACATCGCGTACAGGACCCGGCGGTGCACCGGCTTGAGGCCGTCGCGGACGTCCGGGAGCGCACGGCCCACGATGACGGCCATCGCGTAGTCCAGGTAGGACCGCTGCATCTCGAGCTGCAGGTCCACCTGGTCGATGCGGCCGTGCTCGATGTTGTCGCCGGTCAGCTCTGTCACAGGTCAGGTCCTTCGGTGGGTCGGCGCGAGCAGCGCGCCTGGGTCATGAGGGAGCGGGGCACGCCGCGGTCAGATGTCCAGGAAGCGCACGTCGCGCGCGTTCCGCTGGATGAACGAGCGCCGGGACTCGACGTCCTCGCCCATCAGCACGGAGAAGATCTCGTCCGCCGCGGCTGCCTCGTCGAGCGTGACCTGCAGCAGCGTGCGGTGCTCCGGGGACATGGTCGTCTCCCACAGCTCCGAGTAGTCCATCTCGCCCAGACCCTTGTAGCGCTGGATCGCGTTGTCCTTGGGGATCCGCTTGCCCTTGGCCTGGCCGTCGGCCAGCACGGCGTCCCGCTCGCGGTCGGAGTACACGTAGTCGTGCGGGGAGTTGGACCACTTGATCCGGAACAGCGGCGGCTGCGCCATGTAGACGTGGCCCCGGAGGATCAGCTCCGGCATGTACCGGTAGAGCAGCGTCAGCAGCAGCGTCCGGATGTGCTGGCCGTCGACGTCGGCGTCGGCCATGAGCACGATCTTGTGGTAGCGCAGCTTGGAGACGTCGAAGTCCTCGCCGATGCCCGTGCCGAACGCCGTGATGAGCGCCTGCACCTCGGCGTTGCCCAGCGCGCGGTCGAGGCGGGCGCGCTCGACGTTGAGGATCTTCCCGCGCAGCGGGAGGATCGCCTGGGTCTGCGGGTTGCGGCCGCGGACGGCGGAGCCGCCGGCCGAGTCGCCCTCGACGATGAAGATCTCGCACTCGGCGGGGTTGTTGGACTGGCAGTCCTTGAGCTTGCCGGGCATCGAGTTGGACTCGAGCAGCCCCTTGCGCCGGGTCGCCTCGCGCGCCTTGCGGGCGGCCAGCCGCGCCTGCGACGCCTGGATCGCCTTGCGGATGACGTCGCGGGCCTCGTTCGGGTGCGAGTCCAGCCAGTCGGCGAGCTGCTCGTTGACCACGCGCTGCACGAAGGTCTTGGCCTCGGTGTTGCCCAGCTTGGTCTTGGTCTGGCCCTCGAACTGCGGCTCGCCGAGCTTGATCGACACGACGGCGGTCAGGCCCTCGCGGATGTCGTCGCCCGTGAGGTTGTCGTCCTTCTCCTTGAGGATGCCCTTGTCCCGGGCGTAGCGGTTGACCAGGGAGGTCATCGCCGCGCGGAAGCCCTCCTCGTGGGTGCCGCCCTCGGTGGTGGAGATGGTGTTGGCGTACGTGTGCACCGACTCCGAGTAGGCGCTGGTCCACTGCATCGCGACCTCGAGGGAGAGCCGGCGCTCGGTGTCCTCGGCCTCGAAGTCGATGACGTCGGGGTGCACGAGCTCGACCTTCTTGGCCGAGTTCAGGTGCTTGACGTAGTCGACGAGCCCGCCGTCGTACCGGTAGGTCACGGAGCGGAACGCCGCCGCCGCGCCCGGGGCCGCGTCGGGGGCGTCGGCGCCCTCGCCGGCCACCTCGTCGTCGGTGTCCGCGTGCGCCGGGCGCTCGTCGGTCAGCGAGATCTGCAGGCCCTTGTTGAGGAACGCCATCTGCTGGAACCGCGACCGCAGGGTCTCGAAGTCGAACTCGACCGTCTCGAAGATGCTGGGGTCGGCCCAGAACGTCTGCGAGGTGCCCGTCTCCTCGGTCGGCTCCAGGCGGCGCAGCTCGCCGTCCGGCTTGCCGCCGTCCGCGAAGTCCTGCTCCCAGGTGTGGCCGTCGCGCTTGACCACGGTCTGCACCTTGGTCGACAGCGCGTTCACCACGGAGATGCCGACGCCGTGCAGACCGCCGGAGACGGCGTAGCCGCCGCCGCCGAACTTGCCGCCCGCGTGCAGGATCGTCATGACGACCTCGACCGTGGGCCGGCCCTCGGTCGGGTGGATCGCGACCGGGATGCCGCGGCCGTTGTCGACCACCCGGACGCCGCCGTCGGCGAGCAGGGTGACCTCGATGTGGTCGCAGTAGCCGGCGAGGGCCTCGTCGACGGAGTTGTCGACCACCTCGTAGACGAGGTGGTGCAGGCCGCGCTCGCCGGTGGAGCCGATGTACATGCCCGGACGCTTGCGGACCGCCTCGAGCCCCTCGAGGACCGTGATCTGGGAGGCGTCGTAGGCGGGAGTCCCGTTCACCGTCCCCCCGGGTGCGTCGGTGGAGGGAGTCGGTCCGGTGGAGGGGCTCTGGTCAGCCACGGGCGGGAGTGCTCCTCAGTTCTCACACGCGGCGGAGGCGCCCGTCCTCCCGTCGGGAGGGCGGATCACTCCACGACGACGGAGATCGTGCGTCCTGGACCGGCGCAGACGCGCCAGAGATGTCGATTCCCAGTGTACCCGTACCCGCTCCGGAAACCCCGCGAACCGCCCCACCTGTGGACGCCCGTCCGCCGCGTGATGACGCGGTCCTCAGCCCCAGGTGTCCCGCGCGCCGCGCCCGCGGACCGAGCGCTTCCCGCGGCCGAAGCCGGGGCCGGCCGGACCGAGCACCCGGACGTCGGTCACCACGCCCTCGCCGACGTCCTCGCTCATCCGGCGCACCAGCTGCGGCGCGAGCATCTTGAGCTGCTGCGCCCACGCCGAGGAGTCGGTCCGGACGACCAGCACCCCGTCCGCGAACGTCTCGGGCGTGCAGTGGTCGGCGATCTGGTCCCCCACCACGTCCCGCCAGCGCCCGACCACCCCGCCGACCGACACCTCCTGCACCCAGCCCCGGTCCCGGAACAGCGACGCCATGGTCGAGGAGACCGTCAGCGGGTCCCGCGGGTGCACGCCGGGGCCGCCGCGCTCGGCGGGGGACAGCGGCGAGCGGCCGCGCGCCTCCTGGCCGGGCCGGTACCCCCTGGACCGGGCCACCGACCGGAACCGGGCCAGCGACAGCCGCGCCATCTGGGCGGCCGGGGTGATCTCGAGCTGCTCGCAGACGGGGACGCCGGGGTCGACGGCCGGCCGGTCGTCGGGGTCGTGCGCGTCGGTCGTGACACGGTCGTCAGGCGACACGGGCGACCTCCGACGCCAGCACGTCGTAGCGCGCGCCCGCGAGCCGCTCGGGGACGTCGCCCGGCACCGCGGCGGTGACGAACACCTGCCGCGCGCCGGCGACCATCTCGGCCAGGCGCGCGCGGCGCCGGAAGTCCAGCTCCGCGAACACGTCGTCGAGCATCAGCACCGGCTCCCCGTCGGGGCCAGGGTCCGCGATCCACAGCTGCGCGACGTCCTCCCCGGCCCCCGGGCGCGGGCCCTGCGTGAGCAGGTCGTAGGACGCCAGGCGCAGGGCCAGGGCGAACGACCAGGACTCGCCGTGGCTGGCGTAGCCCTTGGCCGGCAGGTCGCCGAGGGTGAGGACCAGGTCGTCGCGGTGCGGGCCCACCAGGCACACGCCGCGCTCCAGCTCCTTCGGGCGCAGCCGGGTCAGCGCCTCGAGCATCTGCACCTCGACCAGCCGCACGCCCTCCGGGACGGGCTCGGCGGCCGGGGCGGCGTCGACGCCGTCCAGCGCGGCCGCGAGCGAGGACCGGTACCCGACCGAGGCGACGCCCTGCCCCTCGCTGACCCGCTCGTACGCCTCGCCCACGTACGGGCCGAGCGCCTGCACGACCGCCTGCCGGGCGACGATCACCTGCGCGCCCAGCTCGGCGAGCTTGGCGTCCCAGACGTCGAGCGTGCGGACGTCGAGGTTCGCCGCCCGCGAGCCGCGGAACCCGGCGGCGGACTTCAGCAGGGCGGTCCGCTGCCGGACCACCCGGTCGTACTCGGCGAACACCCCGGCGAGCCGCGGGGTGACCTGGACGGCGAGCTCGTCGACGAACCGGCGCCGGCCGTCGGGGTCGCCCTTGACCAGGGACAGGTCCTCGGGCGCGAACAGCACCGACCGCAGCGCGCCGACCACGTCCCGGGCCCGAGCGGGCGAGCCGTTCAGCTTGACCCGGTTCGCCTTGCCGGACCCGAGCTGCACGTCGATGACCAGCGCCCGCTCGGAGCCGTCGTCCTGCGCCCGCACCACGCGGGAGCGCACCACGGCCGCCGACGCACCCGCCCGCACGAGCGGGGCGTCGGTCGGCACGCGGTGGCTGGAGAACGTCGAGACGTAGCCGACCGCCTCGACGAGGTTGGTCTTCCCCTGCCCGTTCGGCCCCACGAGCGCGGTGATCCCGGGCTCGAAGGTCAGGTCGACCTGGTGGTACGACCGGAAGTCCGTCAGGGACAGGTGGGAGACGTACATCGAGCGGCGTCAGCCCTCCGAGCGCACGCCCGACGGGGCGTCGCCGGAGATCGGCGCACCGGCGGCACGGACGGCGTGGCCGCCGAACTGCTGGCGGAGCGCGGCGACGGCCTTCATCGCGGGCGACTGCTCCTGGCGCGACTGGAACCGGGCGAACAGCGCGGCGGTGATCACGGGGAGCGGCACGGCGGCGTCGATCGCCTCGTCCACGGTCCACCGGCCCTCGCCGGAGTCCGCGACCCAGTCGTCGATCTGCTCGAACGCCTGGTCCTCCTCGAGCGCCTTGACCAGCAGCTCCAGCAGCCAGGACCGCACGACGGTGCCGCGCTGCCAGGCCTTCATGGTGCCGGCGACGTCGGTGACGATGTCCTTGGCGGCGAGCAGCTCGTAGCCCTCGGCGTACGCCTGCATCAGGCCGTACTCGATGCCGTTGTGCACCATCTTGGCGTAGTGGCCCGCGCCGACGGCGCCCGCGTGCACGAAGCCCTCCTCGCGGGGGCCCTCCGGCCGCAGCGCGTCGAACACGGGGAGCACGCGCTCGACCTGCGCGGCGTCGCCGCCGACCATCAGGCCGTAGCCGTTCGCCAGGCCCCACACGCCGCCGGAGACGCCGACGTCCAGGAAGTGCACGCCCTTCGCGCCGAGGTGCTCGGCGTGCTTCGCGTCGTCGCCGAAGTACGAGTTTCCGCCGTCGATGACCAGGTCGCCCTCGGTCAGCAGACCGCCGAGCTCCTCGATCACCGCGTGCGTCACCGCACCGGCGGGCACCATGACCCACACGACGCGCTCGCCGGCGGGGAGGGCCGCGACCAGGTCGGCCAGCGACGCGACGTCGGTGACCTCCGGGTTCTGGTCGTACCCCGTGACCTCGACACCCGCGTTCCGCATCCGGTCGCGCATGTTCGCGCCCATCCTGCCGAGACCCACCAGGCCGATGTGCATCGCTCTACCTCTCCTCGCCCGACCGTCCCCGGTGGCCGTGCGGCCCCGGGGACGTGTTCTGTCGCCCGCCATTGTCCAGCGACGGGCCGGTGCTGACGAACGAAGCGCGCGTCTCGCCGGTCACACCCGCCGGCGCGACCGGCGGCACGGGTCAGGAGGCGAAGCGGATCGGGACCAGGAGGTAGCGGTACTCCTTCAGGTCCTCGCCCTCGAGCGACTCCTGGCCGGTGAACTCCACCGGCTTGTTCGGGTGCGTGAACGACAGCCGCACGAACGAGGTGGTGAGCGCCCCCAGCCCGTCCAGCAGGAACTGCGGGTTGAACGCGACGGCGATGTCGTCGCCGACGAGCGTCGCCTCCAGCGCCTCGGACGCCTGGGCGTCGTCGCCCTGGCCGGCGTCGAGGACGACCTGGCCCTCGCTGAACGTGAGGCGGATCGGGGTGTTGCGCTCCGCGACCAGCGCGACGCGCTTCGCGGCGTCCGCCAGCAGCTGCGTGTTCACCACGGCGTGGATGGGGGACTCGTCCGGGAACAGCCGGCGCACGGCCGGGTAGTCGCCGTCGACCAGCAGCGACGTCGTGTGCCGGCCGCCGGCCTCGAAGCCGATCAGGTCGACGCCCTGGCCGGTGGCCAGCGCGACGTTCACGGACCCGGAGGCACCCAGGGACTTGGCGGCGTCGGACAGCGTGCGCGCGCGGACGAGCGCCACCTCGGACGCGTCCGGGCTGGCGGGCTTCCAGGTGAGCTCGCGCAGCGCGAGGCGGTACCGGTCGGTCGCGAGCAGGGTGACCTTCTCGCCCTCGATCTCGACCCGGACGCCCGTGAGCAGCGGCAGGGTGTCGTCGCGGCTCGCGGCGACCGTCACCTGGGTGACGGCCTTGGTCAGCTCGTCGCCGTCCACCGTGCCGGCGAGCGCGGGCATGGACGGGAGCTGCGGGTAGTCCTCGACGGGCATCGTCAGCAGCGTGAACCGGCTCGCCCCGCAGGTGACGGTGACCTTGGTGCCGTCGAGCTGGACGTCGACCGGCTTGCCGGGCAGGGCACGGGAGATCTCGGCGAGCAGCCGGCCGGAGACGAGCACCGTCCCGGGCTCGCTCACGTCGGCCGGGACCTCCGAGCGGGCCGAGACCTCGTAGTCGAAGCTCGCGAGCCGCAGCACGCCCTCGGTGTCCGCCTCGATGCGCACGCCGGCCAGGACCGGGACCGGGGGACGGGTGGGCAGGCTGCGAGCGATCCACGTGACGGCTTCAGCGAGGACGTCACGTTCGACGCGGAACTTCATGCCCCACCCTCTCGGTCGGGGGGATCGCGGTCGATCCCGTGCGCGGTGCTGGACGACCCCGGCCGGTGCACGGCAGGGGTCGTCCCGAAGACTACGCGAGTGACCTGGACCGGTGGTACCGAACCGCGGGCCTGTGGACGACGTCGTCGGGGCTCCAGCGTTCGCCAGGACGCGTCGAGCCGGGACGCCGGGGGAGCGCCGGCCTGGGACGCGAGGGACGCGTCGGCGCACGACGGCGCTCCGCGAAGGATCCGGGGCCGTCGAGGTCGTCCACAACGCGTCCCGTCCTCGGCCCCGTCGTCCGGTCGTGGTGCCCGGTCGTGCCGGTCGGCTCGGAACCGGCCCGCAGGGCATTGACGGGCTGTGGATCTTCTTCCTAGGGATCAGTCGTCGTCATCATCGCTTCTGTGGAACCTGGGGACGACCACCGTCCGCGCTGGTCAGCGCATTCAGCGCGCTGTGCACGGTGGGTGTGGACCCGTTGGGGACAACGCGGACGAACGTGGACGGCGCGCTGTGCGTCCTTCTGCGTCCACCGTCGGCGCAGGATCCGTCCACACGAACCAGGGGGGTCGTCCACCGGTTTCCACAGATCCATCCACAGGTGTGCACATTCGTCCTACCGCTGATTCCTGCGCCCTGCGGCGTCGTGCGCACGCGTGCCTTCCGCTGCGTTCCCTCGCGTTCCGCCCGCCGGACGACGAGACCCGCCACCGGGCGGGTGCCGGGGCGGGTCTCGGGGCTCGTGCGGTGGTGGGTCAGCCGCGGCTCTCCTGCTTGATGCGGTTGGTCAGCTCCGTCACCTGGTTGAAGATCGAGCGGCGCTCGGCCATCAGCTCGCGGATCTTCCGGTTCGCGTGCATCACGGTCGTGTGGTCCCGGCCGCCGAACGCCTGGCCGATCTTCGGCAGCGACAGGTCGGTGAGCTCGCGGCACAGGTACATGGCGATCTGCCGAGCCGTCACCAGCACCCGGGAGCGGGACGACCCGCACAGGTCCTCGATCGACAGCCCGAAGTACGCCGCCGTCTGGCCGATGACCGCGGTCGCGGTGATGTCCGCCTGGTTGTCGTCGGTGATCAGGTCCTTGAGGACGATCTCGGCGAGCGACAGGTCCACCTGCTGCCGGTTGAGGTTCGCGAACGCGGTGACCCGGATGAGCGCGCCCTCGAGCTCGCGGATGTTCGTGGAGATCTTCGACGCGATGTACTCCAGCACGTCGTCCGGGGCCTGCAGCTTGTCGTTCGCCGACTTCTTGCGCAGGATCGCGATGCGCGTCTCGAGGTCCGGCGGCTGCACGTCGGTGATCAGGCCCCACTCGAAGCGGGAACGCATCCGGTCCTCGAACCCGTTCAGCTGCTTGGGCGGCAGGTCGGACGTGAGGACGATCTGCTTGTTGGCGTTGTGCAGGGTGTTGAAGGTGTGGAAGAACTCCTCCATCGTCTGCTCTTTGCCCTGCAGGAACTGGATGTCGTCGATCAGCAGGACGTCGACCTCGCGGTAGCGGCGCTGGAACGCGCCGGCCTTGCCCTCGCCGATGGAGTTGATGAAGTCGTTGGTGAACTCCTCGGAGTTCACGTAGCGCACGCGCACCGACGGGTAGAGGTTCCGGGCGTAGTGCCCGATCGCGTGCAGCAGGTGCGTCTTGCCCAGCCCCGAGTCGCCGTAGATGAACAGCGGGTTGTAGGCCTTCGCCGGCGCCTCCGCGACCGCCACGGCCGCGGCGTGCGCGAACCGGTTGGACGAGCCGATGACGAACGTCTCGAACAGGTACTTGGGGTTCAGCCGCGCGGGCTCGACGCTCGGCGTGGGGCCGGCCGGCTCGCGGCGGAACGGCTCCGCGGCGCGGACCGGCTCGACCCGTGCGCTCTCGCCGGTGCTCGGGTGGCCGGTCCCGGCGTGCGCCACGACCACCTCCTGCTCGCCCGACCGCGGCGGCGGTGCGGTCGCGAGGCCGGCGTCGGCCGTCTCCAGCGACGGGTCCACCGTGATCGCGAACCGCGCCTCCCGGCCGAGGGCCGCGGCGAGCGCGTCCGAGACCTCCTGCCGCACGCGGGTCTCGAGGTAGTCCTTGGTCAGGTCGTTGCCGACCGCCAGGAGCATCGTCCCGTCGAGCAGACCGAGCGGCTTCGCGAGGCGCACGAACGCGAGCTGGCGCGGCGTGATGTCCGGGCTCACCTCGAGCTGCGCCATCGCGGCCGACCAGACCTGGCTCAGCTGATCGTCCTGTCCTGACACCTGTACCTCGCTGCCGTCGTGGGTCGCGTGGTCGAGTGTCGCACGCGACGGTCCTGCATCCACAGAGTTGTCCACACCTGTGCGTGACGTGGGATCACGCGGGATCGCGGGTCCGCCGGGGCGGCTCCGGGGGTCCGGGCACGGACTTGTCCACAGGCCCCGACGGCTCTGTCCACGGGGTGGGGAGAGCCGGCGCTGCAAGACGCATCAGCGGACGATGCTAACGGCCGACCGCACCGTCGCGGGAGGGGCGGGCGAGGCCGGTTCTGCCGCGTGGTCACGCGGTTTGACCCCAGGCGCCCGCCGACGTAACGTTGACCAGCCTTCCTGATGGCTCCTGCTGGCGTGCCCCGACGTCGGCCGCGTCGACGACGTGGGTACACGGAGCAGTCGAGCACAGGCGACCACCGACCTGGCCGGATCCTCGGCCGTTGCACCGAAGTACTTGGAGAGCATCGTGAGCAAGCGGACGTTCCAGCCGAACAACCGGCGCCGGGCCAAGACCCACGGCTTCCGTCTGCGTATGCGGACGCGTGCCGGCCGTGCGATCCTCGCCGCCCGCCGGCGCAAGGGTCGCTCCGAGCTGTCGGCCTGACACCACCTGACGCGGTGCTGCCCGCCGCGCACCGGATGCGCCGGTCCGCCGACTTCGAGCGGGCCGTGCGCGGCGGCGTGCGCGCCGGACGGAGCACGGTCGTGGTGCACCTGGTGACGCGAACCGACCCCGGACCTGGTCCGGCGGTCGGTTTCGTCGTGTCCAAGGGCGTCGGGAACGCGGTGGTGCGGAACCGGGTCAAGCGTCGTCTGCGGGCGCTGGCCACGGAGCGCCTCGGCACGCTGCCGGACGGCGCGGACCTCGTGGTGCGGGCCCTCGGGCCGGCCGCCGAGGCGGACTACGCCGGGCTCGGCCGCGACCTGGACGGCGCGCTCCGGACCGCCGGACGCCGGCTCGCCGAGCGGTCGGGTGCCGCGACGGCACCCCGGCCGGACGGCGCCCGGTGACCGGGCCCGCCGCGGACGCTCCGCGGTCGGCGCCGGGCCGGGTGCTGCGGTCGGTGCTCCGGCTGCCGCGGCGGCTGCTCGTCCTGATGATCCGCGGGTACCAGCGTTTCCTGTCCCCGCTCACCCCGCCGACCTGCCGGTTCTACCCGTCCTGCTCCGCGTACGCCGTGATCGCCCTCGAGCGGCACGGCGTCCTGCGCGGGACGAGGCTGGCCGTGTGGCGGATCCTGCGCTGCAACCCGTGGAACCCGGGCGGCGTCGACGACGTTCCACCAGCGGGGTCGCACGGTCGACACCCGCACGACGCGGTCGCCTCCGCGCACTGACCCCCTGGAGAGTTCCCCGATGAGCTGGTTCGACGGCCTGCTGTATCCGATCATGGTCGCTGTCGCGTGGATCATGGTCCAGTTCCACTCGCTGTTCGACTGGCTGGGTCTCGACCCGGCCGGCGGCGCCGCGTGGGGCTTCTCGATCGTCGGCCTCGTGGTCGTGATGCGGATCATCCTGATCCCGCTGTTCTTCAAGCAGATCAAGGCGTCGCGCGGCATGCAGCTGCTCGCGCCGGACATGAAGAAGATCCAGGCGAAGTACAAGGGCAAGACCGATCCCGCGTCCCGCGAGGCCATGAGCCGCGAGACGATGGAGCTCTACCGCAAGCACGGGACCAACCCGTTCTCGTCCTGCCTGCCGATCCTGGCCCAGTCGCCGATCTTCTTCGCGCTGTTCCGGGTGCTGAACTCGCTGCCGCAGCTGGCGGACGGCACCTACGGCCGGCCGAACCTCGGCCCCCTGACGCAGGACCTGGCCGCGCAGGCGGAGCAGGCGACCATCTTCGGCGCGCCGCTGTCGGCGACGTTCATGAACGCCGGCGAGTTCGGCGACCAGGCCGTGCACATCCGGATCGTCACGATCGTGCTCGTGATCGCGATGTCGGCGACGACCTTCCTGACCCAGCGCCAGCTGACCATGAAGAACATGCCGCCGGCCGCCCTCGAGGGCCCGATGGCGCAGCAGCAGAAGATGCTGATGTACGTCTTCCCGCTGATCTTCGCCTTCTCGGGCGTCAACTTCCCGATCGGTGTCCTCATCTACTGGACCACCACCAACCTGTGGTCGATGGGTCAGCAGTTCTACACGATCCGCAAGATGCCGGCCCCGGGGTCGCAGGCCGAGAAGGCGCTCAAGGCACGGCAGGCGCGCAAGGCCGCGCACAAGGGCCTGACGATCGAGGAGTCGGAGGCGCTCACCATCGAGGAGCAGCGCCCGGCCGGCCAGCGCCAGCAGCCCGTCGGCAAGGCGCGGGCCAAGAAGCGCCCGGCCGCCTCCGCCCCGGCCGCGACGGCTCCCAAGGACACGACGCCCGCCCCGGTCGACGACGCTCCGGCGGCCCCGGCCGTGAAGCCCGCCGCGGGCACCCCCGCCGGCGGCAAGAAGAAGCGCAGCGGCTCCGGCGGCGGCGCGGGTGCGGGCGGTGCCGCGAACGGAGCTGCCGGCACGAAGCCGTCCGGCGCCAAGCCCGCCGGTGGTGCCACGTCGTCCGGCTCGAAGCCGTCGGGCGCCAAGCCGTCCCGTCCGACCGACGACTGAGACCTACGCGCCCCGGCGCGGTTCCGTCCCTCCCAGCAAGGAGCACGAGATGACCACCCCGACTGACGCCACCGGTGAGGCCGGCGCCGCCACCCGCCTCGAGGAAGAGGGCGAGATCGCGGCCGACTACCTGGAGGAGCTCCTCGACATCGCCGACCTGGACGGTGACATCGACATCGACGTCGACCACGGTCGCGCGGCCGTCGAGATCGTCGCGGAGGCGGGCGCCGAGCGCGCGCTCCGTCGTCTGGTCGGGACCGACGGGGAGGTGCTGGACGCGCTGCAGGAGCTGACGCGGCTCGCCGTCCAGGCGAAGACGGGCGACCGGAGCCGGCTCATGCTCGACGTGGCGGGCTACCGGGCCGGCCGCAAGACGGAGCTCGTCGCGGTGGCGGAGGAGGCGATCGCCGAGGTGCGTGCCTCCGGTGCCGAGAAGTCGCTCGAGCCGATGAACCCCTTCGAGCGGAAGGTCGTGCACGACGCCGTCGCCGCCGCGGGCCTCACCTCGGACTCGGAGGGCGTCGAGCCGGCGCGGTACGTGGTGATCAAGCCCGCGAGCTGACCGCGCGGCGGTTCGCCTGGACGTGACGAGAGGCCGGTCCCCTGGGGGACCGGCCTCTCGTGCTTCTCGGCCTCGTTCTCTCGGCGGCCTGAAGCGAAGTCGTTCGCGTGTGAAGTGGTGGCGGAAAGTTCGCACGAGTACGAATGCTGCCGCATCGTTGAGGTCAGCGCTTCAGGCACTCCGTGTCCGGAGCTCAGGGGCGGGTGCCCCTGGGGTCGGCGCCGGACTCGTCGCCGCCCGGCGTGAGGTTGCTGCGGCGGGCGCACCGGCCGTGCATCTCGGTCGGCGGGGACGCGGGGCGGCCACGGCGCACGGGTTCACTTCAGCGTGGCGGGCTCCCGCGCGCAGTGCTCACGTGGGAGCACGACGACCGCGCAGCCGCTCGGCCGGATCGACGCGCTGCTGCCACGGTGTAGGCCCGGGCCGGCGTCGCCACCCGGGTGCGGGCAAGCAGGTGTGGACCTCGCGGCCGAGGGCGATAGTCGGGCGGTGAGGGGCCGACCGCATGCGGTCGGCGCCGGATGTCCGTGGAGCCGACCCGGCCCTGGGCTACCGGTGGGCGGTCGTGTGCGGGGGGGCGCGACCTCGCGTCCGGAGCGGTCCTCCGGCTCGGAGGTGGCTGACGGTGAGGTGGTGCGCCCCGGGGAGCTGGTTCTGGACGCCGCCACGTGGGCGTGGTCCTGCGCGGCGGGCGCACATGGACGAGGCGGTCTCGCTCGGGCCGGGCTGACGCGGACCGTGTGGCCGTCTTTCGCAGGGATGGTCGCGAAAAGACAGCGAAGGTCGCAGCGAGGCGTCGGCCGTCGTTCTCGGTGGCGCCATCGGAGCACCGCTTGAAGGGAACGCGCGGCAGCGTGTACGGGGGTCGGTGGAGACAGGGGGCGCGCGATCCCTGGTACGGGCCGGTCCGGCACGGGCGGAGGCAGGCGTCCGCGGAGGTCGCGCCGTGCCGCGCGTAGCCGGGGGCTCACCCTGTGCGCTGCGGGGTGGCCGCGCCCGGCATGGCGGCAGAGGCCGTTCTGAGCCCGTTCCACGTGAAACGCGGCCTGGCCAACGCCGCGCAGGCTCGCGACCGGCGCAGGCTGCGAGAGGGTGCCCGGTCAGCGGTACGTCTGCTTGAGCCCGTGCGGTCCGTGGCCCACGAGGAGCCCCCCGACGCCACCGCGAGGGATGGTTCCTTGTCGCGCCCGTGCTGCGTCGCATGCGTACTCGGGCCGGCGGTGTGCTGTTCCACGTGAAACCCGTGGCGGGGAGCGGGTGCGCGTCCCTGCGGTGACGGTGCAGCTGAGGACTGCGGCGAGCGGCGCGGTCGGGGGCTGGGCCATGGACCCTGTTCTGGCATGCCTGCACCGTGCCGGCGGTCTGGCCTCGCGCCAGACGCGCGCCTCGGGTCCGATGCCTGCTCGCAAGCCGGTGCGCTCGATGGTCTCGACGGCGCTGCAGCAAGCGGGCCACGGGCCGTGCGGCTGGCCGAGGTCGCACGGGGACCGAGGACTGCCGCGGGATCGGGCACCGAGCGGTGCCGCGGGATCGGGCACGAAGGGTGCCGCGTGAGCGAAGGAGGAGGCGAGCCGGGGGCCTCATTCAGCGGGATCGCCGGGCTATCCGGGCGGTGGGGTGGCGTCGTCGTCGAGCGAGCCCGTCTGCCTGACCGAACCGGGTGCGCCGCGCGCCGCGACGGTGGCCCCTGGCTAGACGCATGACTCCTCCACACCCTGAGGGGAGCGGCGAGTACACGGCGCCGTGGGCTTGCCGGGACACCGGTCACTCGTGGAACGGGCTGGACGAGCCTGGAATCGAGCGGCCCCCGGACACGTGTTCCACGTGAAACGCCGCCGCGGACGCCGACAGCGGGTTGTGGCCCGAGCGCCGGGCAGGGGCGATGCCATGAGCGCGCCTGAACCGTCCTGGCGATGCCGAACGCCGCCTGAACTGGGCCGCAGGCTGTGCGATCTGCGGTCCGGCGGCGCCGTGCCGGACGGCGTTCCACGTGAAACACGACCCCAGGAGGAGCGTGTGCAGCGCATCGACAAACCAGCCGCCGATCCAGGTATGCCCGCAGCCCAGATCACGCGTACGAACGGTTCCGCGGTGGCGGTGAGCGCCACACCGCGTATGCCGCTCGGTGGCGGACGTCGCCGGCCGGAGCCGCGGCGCCAGCGCGCCGTGCTGCCTGGTCTGCGGGAGCACGGCACAGCGCCTCGGCGTCGCTCCCGGCCCCCGCGGGAGACGTACCCGGCTTCCCGGTCGAGGAGGGAGAGCGGGACATCGAGCGCCTGTTCCACGTGAAACACCGAGATCCGTGAGGCGTGCGCATCCGTGGGGCGTGAGCGCGGCGCGGTACCGTAGACCATCACGTGCGCACGGCGGCCGAACGGCCTCGCGCACCACCCGAACCCGAGACCAGGGGAGTGCTGTGCGGCCGGAGTCGGTACCTGCGCGCGATCACGAGGCGCCCGACGTCGCACCCGACCCGTTGGAGGGCGACCAGCGCCTGCCGGAGCACTTCGGTGCCGCCTGGCCGGCGGTCCGGCAGTTCCACGCACTGCTGCGTGACCAGGGCGTTCTCCGCGGCCTCGTGGGTCCCCGTGAGGTGTCACGGCTGTGGGAGCGCCACCTGGTCAACTCGGCGGCCGTGGTCCCGTTCCTGCCCGAGAGCGGCACGATCGTCGACGTAGGCAGCGGAGCCGGTCTGCCGGGTGTCGTCGTCGCGGCGATGCGGCCCGACGCTGAAGTGGTGCTGCTCGAGCCCATGGAGCGGCGGACGGACTGGCTCACGGAGGTCGTCAGCACGCTCGGCCTGACCAACGTGCGAGTGCTCCGGGGCCGTGCCGAGGACCAGATCGGGGAGCTGGTCGCGGACGCCGTCACGGCGCGGGCGGTGGCCGCGCTCGACAAGCTCTACGGCTGGACGCTTCCGCTGCTCCGGGTCGGTGGCCGGCTCGTCGCACTGAAGGGCGGACGCGCGCAGGACGAGGCCGACGCGGCCGTGGGTGCAGGTCAGCGGCTCGGCGGGGGAGCGGCGGAGATCGTGGTGGCCCCCACGATGGCCGAGATGGACCCGACCAGCGTGGTCATCGTGGAGAAGACGCACGCCGGGTCGGCGCCCAAGCCGGCGGCCGTTTCACGTGGAACAGCGAGCCGGCCGCGCCGCTCGCGCACGTCGACGAAGGGACATCGCCCGTGACCACGGAACCCGCGCGCTGGGCGCCGGACGAGACCGACGAGCGCCGGCGGGCGGCCCTCGTGGAGAGCCTGCCGTCGGCGGACGAGGACACGCCGTTGATGGCCGAGCTCCGCCAGGACGCGCGGCGCCGCATCGAGCTCCGTGGCCGGCGCTTCCCCAAGCCCGACCACACGCGCGTCATCACCGTCGCCAACCAGAAGGGCGGCGTCGGCAAGACCACGACCACGGTCAACCTCGCCGCGGCGCTCGCGCAGTCCGGGCTGCACGTGCTGGTCATCGACAACGACCCGCAGGGCAACGCGTCGACCGCGCTCGGCGTGGATCACCGGGCTGGGGTCACCTCCGTCTACGACGTGCTGGTCGACGGCGCCCCGCTGGCCACGGCGGTGCACGCCAGCCCCGACGTGCCCAACCTGTGGTGCGTGCCCGCCACCATCGACCTCTCCGGCGCGGAGATCGAGCTGGTGTCGATGGTCGCGCGCGAGACCCGGCTCCGCCGCGCCCTCACCACCTACCTGGAGGAGCGGGTCGCGAACGGCGAGCCGCGGATCGACTACGTGCTGGTCGACTGCCCGCCGAGCCTGGGCCTGCTCACGGTGAACGCGTTCGTGGTCGCCGACGAGGTGCTGATCCCCATCCAGTGCGAGTACTACGCGCTGGAGGGCCTCAGCCAGCTGCTGAAGTCGATCGAGCTGATCCAGGCGCACCTGAACCGCGGTCTGCACGTGTCGACCATCCTGCTGACCATGTACGACGGCCGGACCAACCTGGCGCAGCAGGTCGCGCAGGAGGTCCGCGAGCACTTCCCCGAGAAGACGCTGCGCACCACGGTGCCGCGGTCGGTGCGGGTGTCCGAGGCGCCGTCGTACGGCCAGACGGTCCTGACGTACGATCCGGGCTCGAGCGGTGCGCTCGCCTACCTGGAGGCGGCGCGAGAGCTCGCCGAGCGCGGAAGCACCGCGACCCGGCAGAAGGAGGACGCGTGAGCGAGAAGCGGCGTGGGCTCGGGCGTGGCCTGGGCGCACTCATCCCGACGGGCCTGGAGACCCAGCCCCGCAGCGGCGACCGCCCCGTCGACGTCTTCTTCCCCGACCGCAGCGCCGAGCTGGCCGAGAACGGTCACCTGGACGGCCCTACGGTGGCCGACAACGCGCTGACCAGCGGAAACGCCGAGCGAGCCGCAGCGCAGCCGACGCCCGACGGTGCCCCGACGCCCGTGCCGGCCCCGGCCGTGGCCACCGACGACGGCGGGCTGCTGCCCGTGCCGGGCGCGACGTTCGCCGAGCTGCCCGTCGACTCGATCCGACCCAACCCGAAGCAGCCCCGCACGGTGTTCGACGAGGACGCCCTGGACGAGCTGGTCGGTTCCATCCGGGAGATCGGCGTGCTGCAGCCGATCGTCGTCCGGCCGGTCGACGACGGGTACGAGCTGATCATGGGGGAGCGGCGGTGGCGCGCCACCCAGGCCGCCGGCCTCGCGACGGTCCCGGCGATCGTGCGGCAGACCGAGGACGGGGACCTGCTGCGGGACGCCCTGCTCGAGAACCTGCACCGCTCGCAGCTGAACCCGCTGGAGGAGGCGGCCGCGTACCAGCAGCTGCTGGACGACTTCGGCTGCACCCACGACGAGCTGGCGCAGCGGATCCACCGCTCCCGCCCGCAGATCTCGAACACGCTCCGGCTGCTGCGTCTGCCGCCGCTCGTGCAGCGCCGGGTCGCGGCCGGGGTGCTGTCGGCGGGGCACGCGCGTGCCCTGCTCGGGCTCAGCGACGCCGCGGCGATCGAGCGGCTCGCGCAGCGGATCGTCGCCGAGGGCCTCTCGGTGCGCGCCGTCGAGGAGATCGTCGCCCTGGGCGTGCAGGAGGACGGCCGCCGTCAGCCGCGACGCACGCGCGCCGGCGTGCGGAACGAGGCGCTGGACGACCTCGCGAGCCGCCTGTCGGACCGCTTCGAGACCCGCGTGAAGGTGGACCTGGGCAAGCAGCGGGGCAAGCTGACGGTCGAGTTCGCCTCGGTGCAGGACCTCAACCGGATCCTGGCGAGCCTGGCCCCGGAGGACCCGGGCGTGCTGCGCCCCTGAGGCGCCCGGAGGCGCTCTGAGGCGCGCCGTAGACGTCCCAGAGGCGTCCCTGAGGCGTCAGGCGTCCCGCAGGCCGGTCTCCACCAGCTGCCGGTACAGGGTCGGCAGGTGGTGGAGACCGGCCTCCGCGGCCTGGGGGAACAGCGAGGTCTCGGTCATCCCGGGGGCCACGTTGACCTCGAGGAACCAGGGCTGCCCGTCGGCGTCGATGATCAGGTCGGTGCGCGACAGGTGCCGCAGCCCGAGGGCCTGGTGCGCGGCCACGGCGACCTCCGCGGCCCGGCGCGCGAGGTCGTCCGACAGCCGCGCGGGGGCGAAGTACTCGGTGCGCCCCGGGTTGTACCGGGCGTCGTAGTCGTAGGGCCCGTCCGTGACGACCTCGACGGCCGGGAGCGCGACGGGCTCGCCGTCGAGCTCCACGACGCCCACGGCGACCTCCACGCCCTCCACGGCGCGCTCGATGAGCGCGGTGTCGCCGTAGGCGAAGCACGCCACCATCGCCCGGGGCAGCTGGTCCGCGCTGCGGACCAGGGTGACGCCGAGCGCGGAGCCGCCGCGGGACGGCTTCACCACCAGGGGCAGGCCCAGCTTGGCGACGACGGCGTCCAGCACCCGGGTCGCACCGAGCTCGCGGAACAGGCTCTGCGGCAGGGTGACGAACTCCGGCGTGGCGATCCCGGCCCGGGTCACCGAGGTCTTGGCGATCGGCTTGCTCCACGCCACCCGGCTGGCCCGCGGGCCGGTGCCCAGGGCGGGGACGCCGAGCAGCTCCAGGACGTCGCGCACGGAGCCGTCCTCGCCGCCGGCGCCGTGCAGCAGCGGCCAGACCAGGTCCGGCCGCGTCTCGGTGAGCGCCGGCACCAGGTCGGCGTCGACGTCGTGCACGGCGACCTCCAGACCGGCGGACCGCAGGGCCTCGGCGACGCGCCGCCCGGACCGCAGCGAGACGTCCCGCTCGTGGGACAGCCCGCCGGCGAGGACGACGACGCGCGGGCTGGTGGGGGCGGGGTCGTGCGGCACGCAGGTCCTCCTGGGCGGGTGGCCGCGGCGGGCGGCCCGTCGGTCGGGGTGGGTCGGTCAGGCGAGGTCGGGACCGGGGGACTGCACGTCGTCGCCGGCCCGGGCGCCGCCGGTGCCGAACAGCGACACCAGCTCGCTCTCGCCCGCGACCACGCCGGCGAGCCGGCGCACGCCCTCGCGGATCCGCTCGGGCGTCGGGAAGCAGAACGACAGCCGCATGTGGTCGGCGCCCTGCCCGTCGGCGTAGAACGCGGTCCCGGGCACGTAGGCGACCCGGGCGGTGACCGCCCGCGGCAGCATCGCCTTGGCGTCGAGGCCCTCGGGCAGCCGGACCCAGGTGTAGAAGCCGCCGTCCGGGACCGTCCAGGACGCGTCGGGCAGGTGCTCGGCGAGCGCGCCGACCATGGCGTCGCGCCGCTCGCGGTAGAGCTCGCGGAAGGCCTTGACCTGGCCCTTCCAGTCGCAGGTCGCCAGGTAGCCGCTGATCGCCAGCTGCGAGGCGTTGGACGGGCACAGGATGGCCGACTCGGAGGCCAGCACCAGCTTCTCGCGCACCGCGTGCGGGGCGACGGCCCAGCCGACCCGGTAGCCCGGCGCGAAGGTCTTGGAGAACGACCCGAGGTAGATGACGCCCTCGTCGTCGGTGGACCGCATCGCGGGGATCGGGTCGCCGTCGAAGCCCAGCAGGCCGTACGGGTTGTCCTCGATGACCAGCACGTCGTAGCGGGCGGCGATCTCGAGGATCCGCGGCCGGCGCTCGGCGGACAGCGTGACACCGGCGGGGTTGTGGAAGTTCGGGATCGTGTAGAGGAACTTCACGCGCCGGCCCTGCCGCGCGAGCTCGGCCAGCGTGGACTCCAGGGCCTCGGGGATGAGTCCGTCGGCGTCGAGCGGGACGTGCACGACGTCGGCCTCGTACGCGCGGAAGACGCCCAGCGCGCCGACGTAGGACGGCGCCTCCGCCACGACGACGTCGCCCGGGTCGATGAACAGGCGCGTCACCAGGTCGAGGGCCTGCTGGGAGCCGGTGGTGACGACGACGTCGTCCGGGTGCGCGTCGATGCCCTCGAGCTTCATGACCTCGAGGATCTGCTCGCGCAGCGTCTCGTCGCCCTGCCCGGAGCCGTACTGCAGCGCCGTGGTGCCGCGCGTCGCGACCACGCGCTGGGCCAGCTCGCCGATCACGTCGAGGGGGAGGCCCTCGAGGTACGGCATGCCGCCGGCGAGCGAGACGACCTCGGGCCGGTTCGCGACGGCGAACAGGGCGCGGATCTCGGAGGCGCGCATGCCGTGCGTGCGCTCGGCGTAGGCGCCGATCCAGCGGTCGAGACGGGTGCCGGCAGCCGGCGTCGGGAGGGGGCCCGACGACTCGCCGGGCCGCGGAGTCGCGGTCATCTCCCGAGTGTGCCACGCGACCCGGGGCCGACCCGGGTGCGTCCACGGCGGGCGCGCCGCACCTTCACGGCGTCTCCCCGGGGTCAGGACGCCGCGATCTCCGCCAGGGCGGCGTCGAGTTCGGCCCGGTAGGCCGCCTTCTCCCGCGCCCCGGTGAGCGCGCGGACCAGCTCGCCGTCGTGGAAGACGTACAGCGTCGGGATCGACACGATGCCGTACCGCGCGGTCAGCTCCTGCTCCGCCTCGGTGTCCACGGCGACGACCCGCAGCCGTCCCGCGTACGCGTCGGCGAGCTCCGCGAGCACCGGCGTGACCATCCGGCAGGGCACGCACCAGTCCGCCCAGAAGTCGACGGCGACGGGGAGCGGCGACCGGAGGACCTCCTGCTCGAAGGTCCTCCCGGTCACCGCGGGAAGGGCTCCCACGTGCGTGTCGGCGCTCGTCAGTGGCCCGCGGCCGCCGCTGCGGCCGCGGTGTCGGCGCCCTGGGCGCTCAGCGCGTCGGCGGCGTCGACCGTGGCGGCCTCGACGGCCGGCGGGATCTCGGCGGGGGAGGCGGGGTCGACGTCGGCCAGCGCGGCGAGGTAGTGCTGGGCGTCGAGCGCGGCGGCGCAGCCGGAGCCGGCCGCCGTGATCGCCTGGCGGTAGGTGTGGTCGACGGCGTCGCCGGCCGCGAACACGCCCGGCAGGTTGGTCCGGGTGGACCGGCCCTCGACGACGATGTAGCCGTTCTCGTCCAGGTCGACCTGCCCGACCAGCAGCTCCGTGCGCGGGACGTGGCCGATCGCGACGAAGATGCCGGTCGCGTCGTGCTCGCGGGTCTCGCCGGTGATCGTGTCGCGCAGCGTCACGCCCGTGACCTTGTCCTGGCCGTGGATGCCGACGACCTCGGAGTTCCAGGCGAACCGGATCTTCGGGTCGTTCTTGGCGCGGTCGGCCATGATCTTGGACGCCCGCAGCTCGTCGCGGCGGTGCACCATCGTCACGGACTTGCCGAACCGGGTCAGGAACGTGGCCTCCTCGACGGCGGAGTCGCCGCCGCCGACCACGATGATGTCCTGGTCCTTGAAGAAGAACCCGTCGCAGGTCGCGCACCAGGACACGCCACGGCCCGAGAGCCGCTTCTCGTCCTCGAGGCCGAGTTCGCGGTACGCGGAGCCGGTGGACAGGATCACCGCGCGGGCGCGGATGGTCTCGCCGCCGCCGGTCACGACGGTCTTGACCGGGCCGGCCAGGTCGAGGGAGACGGCGTCGTCCCACAGCACCTCGGCGCCGAACCGCTCGGCCTGCTTCTGCAGGTTGTCCATGAGGTCCGGGCCCAGGATCCCGTCGGGGAAGCCGGGGAAGTTCTCGACGTCGGTGGTGTTCATCAGCGCACCGCCCGCGGTGACGGAGCCGGCCACCACGTAGGGGGACAGGCCCGCGCGCGCCGCGTAGATCGCGGCGGTGTACCCGGCGGGTCCGGAGCCGACGATGACGATGTCGCGGACGGGGGTCTCGGTCACGGTGCTTCCTCGAGGTCGGTGGCAGTGCTCTCGGTGCGGAGAACAGATCCCGGCCGCGGTCTGTTCCGCGGCCCGGGGCGGGTGCGGTCAGGACACCGCGATGGTGGACAGCTCGATCTTGTTGGCGCCGTCCGGGGTCTGGGACAGCGACGTGAACCACAGGACGATGCTCTGCGTCTCGGTCGGCTGGGCGAGCGTGAGGACGGTCTGCGGGGTGGCCAGCGCCCCGCCGGCGAGCACGTCCCCGGCAGTCGGGTTCGCCGCGTCGGTGGACCGGACCTCGACGTTCCCGCCGGTGCCCAGGCCGTCGATGGTGATCGTCGAGACGGTCGCCGGCGCCTGCAGGGTGATCGCGAGGCCGACGGCATCCTTGAAGCCCGCGAAGTCGGGGCGGTTGTAGGTGTGCGTGTACCAGGTGGTGGCCGGGTCCCCGTCGTTGAGCCTGCCGACGAGCTCCTCGTGCTCGCCGTCGCCGTCCGACGGGTCGATGCTGGTGATGCCGGCGATGACGGGCGGTGCCGTCGCGGGCGCCTCGCCCTCGCCGTCGGCCGGCTGCTCCTCCTCCGCGGGCGCCTCCGCCGCCGGGGCGGACGCCGTGGGGGCCGGGGCCGACTGCGCGTCGTCGTCCGAGCGGAACGGCGACAGCACGTTGCCGATGGCGATGACCACGCCGACGACCACGGCGACCGCCACGGCGCCCAGCACCCAGCGGGTCGGGTCGAAGCGACGCTGCGACAGCGACTCGGCCGGCTGCTCGGCGGGGAACGGGAGGTCCCAGGCGGGGTGGCCTGGGCCGTCGTCGCCGACACCCGCGGCGACGGGCTCAGCAGGCTCGGGCTCGATCACGTCCGGGCCGGCGTCGGCCGGCGGGTCGGTCCGCGGTCCGGGACCGGCCGCCGGTGCCGCGGCAGCCGCTGCGGTGGTGCCGCGTGCGGCGAACACGGAGGTGCGGCGCGCCGGCGTGGCCGCGGGGGCGGCCGCCTCGTCGACGGGTCCTTCGACGGGCTCCTGCTCGCGGTCGTCGTCGCCGACGGCGGTGATGCCCGCGACCGCGAGGTGCGCCGCGTCGTCCGGACCGGTCGGCGGCGTCGTGCCGGCCGAGGGCGTGGGCTCGGGGGCGTCGCCGGTCGCGGCTGCGGACCCGGTGTCCGCGGTGCTCTCGGTGCTCTCGGTGCTCCCGGCGTGCTCGCTGCTCCGCGCGGACGCGGGCGGGATGGCGGGCGGGGCGGGCTCGGACCGCGGCGGGATGGCGGGCGGCAGGGCCGCCTCGGCCTCGGGCGCCGCGGGTGCCACCGGCTCGGCCGGCGACCCCGACCGCGCGGGCGGCACGGCGGCGGCCGCGGTCGCCGAGGTGGCGGCACCGGTCGGCACGGCCTCGGCCCCGGTGGGCGGCGTGACGGCCCCCGGGTCGGTGGCCGGGGTCGACCGGGCCGACTGCCGCGCCGGGGCCTGGCCCGGCTGCAGGGACGTGGGTGCGGACCCGGACGGCGTGGCGGGCGGCGGGGTCCCGGGGCGGCGGGTGCCCGGCCCCTGCGGACCGCTGAACGCGGAGCGGACCGACTGCCGCGCGACGGGCGTGGCGGCAGCGGCACCCGCGGCAGCGGCGGCGGCAGCACCGGCGACACCCGCGCCGGCGACCCCCGCCCCCCGCGCCCCGGCCGTCCCGCCGGCCGGGGTCGGCGCGGCTCCGTCCGGGGTCGGCGTGCCGTGCTGGTCGTCGCTCATCGTGCTGCTTCCCGTCGGTGGTGCGGAGGAGGTGGCGCCGTCGGCGTCCTGGCCCGGCAGGGCGGGCCAGCGGCCGGCGTCGGCGGCACGGAAGATCTCGTCGGCGCGGACCGCGTGCCAGGGCTCGAGCTCCCGGACGAGCTCGCCCGGGCTGTGCGGGCCGTCGTCGTGCGGGCCGAGAGTCACGGCGCACAGCGTGTCGAGGTCGGCCGGCACGGTGGCGACCAGGTCGACGGGCGGCAGCGGCGCGCCGTCGTGCTCCGGCGCCGCGGTCAGCCCGCTGACGACCGCGGCGGCGCCGTCGGAGGCACCCCCGTCGCGCGCGGACCAGTCGGCGAAGCTCGGCACGGCGGGAGCGGCGGCGGTCCCCGCAGCGGGCCAGCGACCGGTCAGCGCCGCGTACAGCACGCGGACCAGGCCGACGGTGTCCGCCCGGCTCATCGCGTGCGCGCTGCCGCCGGCGGCGCCGAGCAGCTCGCCGTCCACGGCGAGCCCCTCCAGCACGACCCGCCCGGCGCCGGTGAGCAGGACGACCTCGGGACGCAGCGCCAGGTGGTGCACGCCGCGGCGGCGCGCGGCCTCGAGGGCGGCCGCGGCCTCGCCCACGACGGCGCGCGCCTGGTCGGCGGCCAGGGGGGCGCGGGCAGCCAGCGAGGCGAGGCTGCGGCCCTCGACGGCGGCCGTGACCACGTAGCCGTCGTCGTCCGCGGTGCCGACGTCGAGGATGCGCGTCAGCCGCGGGTCGACGACGAGGGCGGCGCGCCGGGCGGCGTCCAGGACCGCGCCGGAGCGGGGGCCGGACACCAGCGTGACGGTGACCGGGCGGGCCAGGATCGTGTCGGTGGCCGACCAGCGCTCGGCACCCGGGAGGTCGCCGGGGCGCGGGGCGTCCAGCCGGTAGCGTCCGGCGACGGTGCTGCCGGGGCGGGCCTGCGCCACGTGGTCTCCGTCCGGTGGTCGGTGGACGCGGACGGCTGGTCCGCGCGTCGAGCCGGGCCCGCTGCGGGCCGAGGGCTCCCCGACATGCTAGACGCCGAGGGGCAGCCGGGTGCTGCGGCTCGGGTCAGCGTCGCCCGACGCGCCGCAGCAACGGTGCCGCGAGTGTGCGGAGCTCCCGGACCCGCAGCAGCAGCAGCACGCCCCCGTACACCGCGGACATCAGCACGCCGCCGAGCACGCAGGCGAGCACCGCCTGGCCCCAGGTCTGCACCGGGCCGAGCAAAGCGAGCAGGCCCAGCCCGGCACCCGCGGCGACGACGGCACCGAGCAGGGCCTTGGCGTGCAGCGCGAGCACGCGCGGCCCGTCGACGCCGCCGAGCCGACGGCGCACCGCGACCAGCGCCACCAGGGCGCCGATGCCGTACGACACCGCCATCGACGCGCACGCCGCGGCCACCCAGGACGTGTCGGGGAGCAGCGCGTGGCCCAGCTCGGTGCCGATCACGACGACGGCGGCCATCAGCACCTGGATCGGCACCATGCCCCGGGCGTCCTCGTACGCGTAGTAGACCCGCTGGCAGAGCGACCAGACGCCGAACGCCACCAGGCCGAGCACCAGCGCGACGACGGACTCCGCCAGGGCGTGCACCTCGCCGTCGGTCGAGTCGGGGAACAGGACCCGGCCGAGCGGGAACGCGAGGACGGCGATCCCCGTGGTCGCGAGCACCGTGAACACCCCGACGGTGCGCAGCCCGAGCGACAGGTCGGCGCGGACCCCGGCCGTGTCGCCGGTGGCGGCGCGTCCCGACAGCCGGGTGAACAGCGCCGTCGCCAGGGACACGGTCACCAGCGAGTGCGGCAGCATGAAGATGAGGAACGCGCGGTCGTAGACGCCGTTGCCCGCCGCGCCCACGCTGTCCACCGAGCTCGCGACGACGCTGATCCGCCACACGCCGACCTGCCCGATCAGCAGCCCGAGGAACGTCCAGGTCGCGACGCGCCCGGCGCTGCCCAGTCCGGAGCCGCGCAGCCCCCAGCGCGGGCGGTACCGGAAGCCGCTGCGGTACAGCGGCACCAGCAGCACGAGCGCCTGCACCACGATGCCCAGCGTCGCGGCCCCGCCCAGCATCACGGTCTGACCGGTGGTCCACTCGGTGATGCTCGTGTCCTCGTCGACCTTGCCGAAGACCTGGACCAGGACGAGCAGGCCCGCGACGAACACGACGTTGTTGACGACCGGCGCCCACATGTAGGGCCCGAACGACCCGCGCGCGTTGAGCACCTGGCCGAGCAGCGAGTACAGGCCGTAGAAGAACACCTGCGGGATGCACCAGTACGCCAGCGCGGTCGCGACCGCCGTGACCTCGGGGTCGGCGAAGTTCGAGTAGAACCGGACGAACAGCGGTGCGGCGGCCGTGAGCACCAGCGTGAGCCCCGCCAGCAGCACCATGCCGACCGTCAGCAGGCGGTCGACGAAGTGCTGCCCGTCCGGGCGCCGGTAGGCCCGCACCACCTGGGGGACCAGCACGGCGTTGAGCACGCCGCCGATCACCAGCAGGTAGAGGGTGTTCGGCAGCTTGTTCGCGACCGAGAACGAGTTGGCCAGGCTGCCGGTCAGGCCGATCGCCCAGCCCAGCAGCGAGGTGTTGACCACGCCGAGGACGCGGGAGGCCGCGGTGCCCGACGCCATGATCAGCGACGAGCGGCCCAGGCCGGAGCCGCCGACCACCGCGGTCGCGGGTGCGGTCGACGCCGCCTGCGGGTCGGTGCCGGCGCCGGCCGTGCTGCCCGCGGCGGTGCCGTCGGGGTCGGCGGCGGCCGCGCCGTCGGCGGGGACGGTCATGACGGGTCCTGTCGTCCGGGCGCCTCGGACGGGCCGTCGGCGGAGGTCGGGGCAGAGGTGGGGGCGGGTGCCGGGGCGACGACGGCCGCCGGCGCGTCCGGGGCGACGCGGGCGCCGCGCTTGGCCGTCTGGCCGCGCCGCACCGTGCGCCAGATGCCGAAGCCGAGCGCGAGCGCGAGCAGGGCGCCGACCACGACGGCACCGACGCTCTCGATGGTCGGGGCGACGCGCGCGGGGAAGGTCACGGGCGTGGCCAGCTCGCGCCCGGTGGCGGACACCAGGCTCACGTCGATGGTGACGTCGCAGTTCGCGGTGGCCCGCAGCGTCAGCTCCACCGTCGTGGCGGTGTTCGGCGCGACCTGGGTGATCTCGGACCGGGTGGTGTCCAGGCAGCCCTTCTGCGGCCGCAGCTCGACCCGTACGCGCGCGGCCTGGTCCAGGTCGTTGCGCACCGCGACGCTGATCTTGGCGGAGCTCGAGATCACCGTGAGCTGGTCGTTGACCAGCACCGACAGGCCGGACTGCCGTGCTCGAGCCTCGGCGATCGCGTCGTTGACGGCGGCGCCCCGGCCGTCGGGGTCGTCCCGCCAGGCGACCGCGAGTGGGGCCACGAGGTCGCCGGGCAGCCCCGCGAGGAGCGCGCCGGGGTCGTCCACCACGGCGGCGAACTCGCCGGCGGAGCGCCACTCGGCCGCCAGCGCGTTGACCCACGCCGGGGTCAGCTCCGCGCCGGACCGCTCCGACTCCGGCAGGTCCGCGCGGGCGGCGCCGTCCCCGTCCGCCTCGCCCTCGGCGTGCGCCGCGAGCACGTCCGCGACCGTGGCGGTGTCCACCCAGGGCGCGTCGCGCAGCGCCTTCAGCTGGGCCTGCGCGACGGCGGCGGTGGGCACCCAGTCCCGGGGTGTGGTGGCCAGCACGTACGTGGACGCGGCGTCCTCGGCCCGCGCGAGCACGGCCGTCTCGGCCAGCACCCGCTGCGCCGCCGTGGCCGCGGTGACGCCGGGCTGGCTCGCGGCGGGGTCGGCGAGCAGGCTGGTCAGCGTGGGGTCCGGGACCAGGGCGGTGACGGCGCCCGCGGGCGTGGGCACGGTGGTCGGGGCGCTGGCGGTCCGGCCGTCCTCGGCCGGCATCGCGTCCGGTCCCGTGACCAGCGGGGCGCCGGGGGCGGACGCAGCGGCGCGGCCCGCGGTGACCAGGTCCGGCACGTCGTCGGCGGACCACAGCACCGGCTGCGCGTCCTGCCAGAGCGCCTCGCCGGCGGCGGACGGGACGTCCCGCGCCAGCGCCAGCAGGTCGGCGGCGCTGCCGCTCGCGTGCGCGATCGCGCCGAGGTCGGGGTCCGCCCACGGCAGGCGCAGCACCTCGCGGTCCTGCGCCGCGTCGGTCAGCCCGGACAGCCAGGTCTGGGCGGCGCGGGAGCCGGTCGCCGCGTCGTCGACCAGCGCGGGGTCCACGGCCCAGGACACGAAGGGGAGGTCGCCCGTGGCCTGCAGCACCCGGGACAGCCGTCCGCCCGACGCGGTGAGCGTCGTCAGGGGGTCGTCGGCCTCGTCGGCATCCGTGCCGGCGGTGGCTCCGGGGTCCCGGGACGGCGCGGCCGCCGACGGGGCCGGGCTCGCCGTGGCCTCCGCACCGGCGCCCTCGGTGGCGCCGGCCGTCGGGGTCGGCGTCGGGGCGGGCTCGTCGCCGTCCGCCTCCTCGGCCGCCGCGGCGAGGGCCTCCGCCGCGGGGTTCGTCGCGGGCCCGACCAGCGACGCCAGCACGCCGACCCGGGCCGTGGGCACCTCGTCCGCGGTGTCCCAGAGCAGGAAGGTCCGGTCGATCCCGACCCGGCCCGCGGACGACCCGACGTCGAACGAGAGCCCGCGCGGTCCCCAGGCGTCCTCGGTGCGCAGCAGGCCGATGCTGTCCGCGGGCACGGTCACCTGGACGCTGGTGGTGGCGCCGGGCGCCAGGTCGCCCTCGAGCGTGGTGGTCGCGGCGACGTCGCCCACCGGGCTGGACGCCCCGGAGTCCGCCCAGCGGTCCAGCTCGTCGCGCTCGGACATCCGGTACCGGTAGATGCGGACGGACGCGCGCGGCTGCTCGACGACCTCGTCGCCGTCGTTGCGCAGCGTCGCGGTCACCGTCAGGTCCTCGCCCGGCGCCAGCACCTGGGGCGCGACCGACGTGACCGCGACGGAGACGGGCAGGTCCTCGGTGGCGGGTGCGGCGGGTGCGGCGCGTGCGGCGAGCGCCGCGGGGCTCCCGCCGGTAGCCGCGGGGGAGGCCAGCGCGGGCACGCCCGTGAGCGCGAGCAGGCCGGCGGACAGCACCGCCGCCACGACCGCCCGCCCGTGCCTCGCCCTGCGGCCCGGCCTCATGCCTCGCCGACGAGGACCACGTGGGCGGCCTCGGCCAGTCGTCGCTCGTTCGGGTACGCGAGCCGCGCGGGCAGGTCCAGCACCGGTACCCACGCCACGTCCTCCGCCTCCCCGTCCGGGTCGTCCTCCACGGTCAGCTCGCCGCCGACCGCCCCGAGCAGATAGTGGTGCACCATCTTGTGCACGCGCCGGTCGTCGCCGGTGAACCAGTAGTCGATGACGCCGAGCTGCCGCACGATCCGGCCGCGGATGCCCGTCTCCTCCGCGATCTCCCGGACCGCCGCCTGCTCCGGGGTCTCGTCGCCCTCCAGGTGCCCCTTGGGCAGGCACCACTCGAGCCGGCCCGCGCGGTTGCGCCGGGCGATGACCGCCGCGACGTGCACACCGCCGTCGACGCGCACCACCAGACCACCCGCGGAGGTCTCCTCCACGACGGGCAGGTGCGGGTGCCGGGTCCGCGTCGACCGCGGGTCGATCCGCAGCGCGTGGCCGCCTGGCGGCGCGGGGACGCCCGGTGGCAGGGCGCGCGCGGGCTCAGGCATGCAGGCCACTGTAACGACTCCGGCCTGCGCACCGACCGAACTCGGGCGTGCAGGACCTGTGCACGCATGCGGGACCACCGCGCGGATCTGGCAGGCTTGGTCGTCGTGCCGTCCGACGACCTGACCTCCAGCCCCGCCCCCGCCGATCCCGGCGCCGTGGTGGACGCCGGCGCGCTCGTCGCGCTGCAGAAGCGCGCGCTCGGCGTGATCGCGGGCCTCGCCCCGGCGGCGCTGGAGCTCGGCGCGCTGTTCCAGCAGGCGGGGCACGAGCTCGCGCTGGTGGGCGGCCCGGTGCGGGACGCGTTCCTCGGCCGGCCCAGCGTCGACCTCGACTTCACCACCTCCGCGGACCCCGACGAGACCGAGCGGATCCTCGCCGCCTGGGGCGACGCGCACTGGGACATCGGCCGGGCGTTCGGCACCATCGGCGCGCGCCGGCACGCCCGCCGGGGACGGAACGGCGCCGAGGCCACCGACGACGTCGTCGTCGAGGTGACCACCTACCGGTCCGACGTGTACGACCCGACCTCCCGCAAGCCCGAGGTGGCGTTCGGCGACTCGCTCGAGGGCGACCTGTCCCGCCGCGACTTCACGGTGAACTCCATGGCCATCCGGCTGCCGGACCTCACGTTCGTCGACCCCTTCGACGGCCTGCAGGACCTGGCGCGCGGCCTGCTGCGCACCCCGGTCGACCCGCGGCAGTCCTTCGACGACGACCCGCTGCGCATGCTGCGGGCCGCGCGGTTCGCGGCGCAGCTCGGGTTCGCGGTGGAGCCGTCGGCGCGCGCCGCGGCGACCGACATGGCCGACCGTCTGGCCATCGTGTCGCCCGAGCGGGTGCGGGACGAGCTGGTCAAGCTGCTGCTGTCGCCGCAGCCGCGCGCCGGGCTGCGCGTCCTCGTCGACACCGGGCTGGCGGAGCACGTCCTGCCCGAGCTGCCCGCGCTGCGGCTGGAGATCGACGAGCACCACCGGCACAAGGACGTGTACGAGCACTCGCTGACGGTCCTGGACCAGGCGATCGCGCTGGAGACCGGTCCCGACGGGGCCGTGCCCGGGCCGGACCTGGTGCTGCGGCTCGCGGCGCTGCTGCACGACATCGGCAAGCCGGCGACGCGCCGGTTCGAGTCCGGCGGCGGCGTCAGCTTCCACCACCACGAGATGGTCGGCGCGAAGCTGGTCGGCAAGCGGCTGCGGGCCCTGCACTTCGACAAGGCGACCGTGCAGGCTGTCGCGCGGCTCACCGAGCTGCACCTGCGGTTCCACGGCTACGGCGAGGGCGCGTGGACCGACTCGGCCGTCCGCCGGTACGTCACCGACGCCGGGCCGCTGCTCGAGCGGCTGCACCGCCTGACCCGGTCCGACTGCACCACGCGCAACCAGCGCAAGGCGCGCCGGCTGTCCGAGGCGTACGACGACCTGGAGGCGCGCATCGCCCAGCTGCAGGAGCAGGAGGAGCTGGACGCGATCCGGCCCGACCTGGACGGCACGCAGATCATGGCGATCCTCGGCATCGCGCCCGGGCGCCAGGTCGGCGCGGCGTACAAGCACCTGCTGGAGCTGCGCATGGAGCACGGCCCGATGAGCGAGGACGAGGCGCGCGCGGCCCTGCTGGCGTGGTGGGCGGAGCAGCCGCAGGGCTGAGTCCGCGCGGCGTGGTTCAGCGCGCGGCGGGCAGCGGGACCTCGGCCGGTTCCGTGGCGCGGGTCCGGTAGACCAGCGCCGTCCCGAGGTACGCCGCTGCCAGCAGCGCGAACACCCCGCGGGACCAGCCCGTGTCCGGCAGCGCGACCGCCGCCAGGGCCGCGGCCCCGACGAACGCCGCGTTGTAGAGGACGTCGTACAGCGCGAACGCGCGGCCGCGGAACTCGTCGGCGGTGTCCCGCTGGACGATCGTGTCGACCGCGATCTTCGCCCCCTGCGCGGCCAGTCCGAGCACCAGGGAGCCCGCCAGCACCGCCGGGTACGCGACGGTCACCGCGAGCAGGGCCTGGGTCGCCGCGGCGAGCAGCAGGCAGGCGGTGATCCAGCCGTGCGGCCCCAGCACCGGCGACACGAGCGGCGTGACGACGATCGCGAGCCCGAACCCGATGCCGGTCACCGCCGCGACGGTGCTGAACGTGACCAGGCCGGCGCGGGGGTCGCCGGGGTCCGACAGCAGGTTGCGGGAGATCAGCAGGCTCGCGATGAACACCGCGCCGTAGAGGAACCGGTGCACCGCCATGACGCCCAGCGCCCGGGCGGGCGTGCCGCGGCGCACCAGGTAGCGCGCGCCGCCGACCAGCCCGTGCGCCAGCGAGGACAGCGCCTGCCGGACCTCTCCGGCGTCCGCGCGCGCGTCGGGACCGAGCCGGTCGCGGCCCAGCCGGGTGGCGAGCAGGGCGGCGGTCGTCATCAGCGCCGCGGCGACGAGCAGGGCCGTGACGTCCTTGCCGCGCCCGTCCGGGAGCACCAGACCCAGCCCGATCCCGATCCCGGCGCCGATCCCGGCGGACACGGTGCCGAGGGTCGGGGTGATCGAGTTGGCGGTCAGCAGCAGCGGCCCGGCCACGACCCGGGGCTGCGACGCCGACAGCGCCGACAGCAGGAACCGGTTGACCGACAGCGTGACCAGCGCCAGCACGTAGACCGCGGGTCCCACGCCGGCCGTCGCCATCACCAGCGCGACGAGCAGGGTCAGACCTGTCCGGACCAGGTTGCCGACGAGCAGCACCTGCCGCCGCCGCCAGCGGTCGAGCAGCACGCCCGCCCACGGACCCACCACGGTGAACGGCAGCAGGAGCACCGCGAACGCCGCCGCGACGCCGGTGGCCGTCGTGGCGTTCTCCGGGGAGAAGAAGAACAGGGTGGCCAGGCCCGCCTGGAACAGGCCGTCGGAGCACTGGCTCACCAGGCGCACCGTCAGCAGCCGCCGGAAGTCGACCAGGGGCCACAGCTGCTTCAGATCCGAGACCACCTGCACCCGGCCAGGCTATCGCCGGCGACGGCCGCCTAGACTTGCTGCGCCCCGCGAGACCGAGGAGACCCATGAGCACCGACCCGCAGGACGCCGCGACCACGCTGCCCGAGGGCTGGTACCTGATCCCGCCGGAGACGCTCGGCACGCCGGGCATCGCGTTCGCGGCGGCGCACGGGACGCCGGACGCGGGCTTCACCGCCAACGTGACCGTCGGCGTCCAGCGGTCGGACGACCCCGGGCTGGTGCTCGCGCTCGGTGCGGAGGCGGTCCGCGCCGTCGAGGCCACCGAGCGGGAGGTCACCGTGCACCACCGCGAGCAGCGCGGCGACACCGCCGTGACGCAGGAGGTGCGCTTCACCACCACGATCGACGAGGCCGCGGTGCCGATGACGCAGCTGCAGGAGTTCGTCGCGGTGCCCGGAGCCGACGGCGGCCCGTCGACGGTGTGGACGCTGTCGGCGACGACCACCCGCGCCCAGGCCGAGGCGCTCGCCGACGGGCTCGCCGAGCTGCTGGGCTCGCTGCGCGCGGAGATCGCCGCCGGCTGAGGCGCCGGCCCCCACGACCGACGAGGCCCCGGCGACAGGACGTCGCCGGGGCCTCGGGTCGTGCAGGGGAGATCAGCGCTCGATCTTGCGGTCGCGCTGATCCTGCGCTCCGCACAGGGCGGGACGCTCGCTGCGCTCCCGCCCACCCTGTGCTGCGCTCCGGATCAGCGCTCGATCTCGCCGCGGATGAACTTCTCCACGAGCTCCCGGCCGTGCTGGTCCTCGTGCTGGACCGGCGGGGACTTCATGAAGTAGGTCGACGCCGACAGGATCGGGCCACCGGTGCCCCGGTCGAGCGCGATCTTCGCGGCGCGGACGGCGTCGATGATGATGCCGGCCGAGTTGGGGGAGTCCCAGACCTCGAGCTTGTACTCCAGGTTCAGGGGCACCTCGCCGAACGCGCGACCCTCGAGACGGACGTACGCCCACTTGCGGTCGTCGAGCCAGGCGACGTAGTCCGACGGGCCGATGTGCACGTTGCGGTCGGCCTTCTTGCCGGCCAGCGGGCCGTCCTGGATGTTCGAGGTGACGGCCTGCGTCTTCGACACCTTCTTGGACTCCAGGCGCTCGCGCTCGAGCATGTTCTTGAAGTCCATGTTGCCGCCGACGTTCAGCTGGTACGTGCGGTCCAGCACGACGCCGCGGTCCTCGAACAGGCGGGCGAGCACGCGGTGCGTGATCGTGGCGCCGACCTGCGACTTGATGTCGTCGCCGACGATCGGGACGCCGGCGGCCTCGAACTTCGCGGCCCACTCCGGGTCGGACGCGATGAAGACGGGCAGGGCGTTGACGAACGCGACGCCCGCGTCGATGGCGGCCTGCGCGTAGAACTTGTCGGCCGCCTCGGAGCCCACCGGCAGGTAGGACACCAGGACGTCGACCTTGGCGTCCTTGAGCACCTGGACGACGTCCACGGGCTCCGCGTCGGACTCCTCGATGGTCTCGGCGTAGTACTTGCCCACGCCGTCGAGGGTCGGGCCACGCTGCACGGTCACGCCGAGCGGCGGGACGTCGGCGATCTTGATCGTGTTGTTCTCCGACGCCACGATCGCCTCGGACAGGTCGAAGCCGACCTTCTTCGCGTCGACGTCGAACGCCGCCACGAACTCGAGGTCGCGGACGTGGTAGTCCCCGAACTGGACGTGCATCAGACCCGGCACCTTGGTGCTGGGGTCGGCGTCGGCGTAGAACTGCACGCCCTGGACCAGCGACGAGGCGCAGTTGCCCACACCGGCGATCGCAACGCGGATGGAGGTCATCCTCGCTCCTTCTCAGAGGGTTGTGCCGCGACGATGGGGTCATCCTCGACAGCGTTCGTGCGGGCGTCGGTCGGCTGACCGGCGCCCCGGGGACGGGCGCTGCGATCGCTGCGCTCGTGGTCGATGAGGTCGTCGAGCCAGCGGACCTCGCGCTCGACCTGCTCGAGGCCGTGCCGCTGGAGCTCGAGCGTGTACTCGTCCATGCGGACGCGGGTCCGGGCCACCGACTCGGTGATCTGCTCGAGGCGCTCGGCCATGCGGGTGCGCCGGCCCTCGAGGATCCGCAGCCGGGTCTCGCGGTCGGTCTGGCCGAAGAACGCGAACCGGAAGCCGAAGGTCTCGTCCTCCCAGGCCGCGGGGCCGGAGGAGGCCAGCACGTGCTGGAACTGCTCCTTGCCCTCGGCGGTCAGCTGGTAGACGATCCGGGCGCGCTTGCCGGCCAGGCCGTGCGCCGGCGCCTCCTGCGGGTCGGACCCGACGATCCAGCCGCGGGAGACCAGGGCCTTGAGGCACGGGTACAGCGAGCCGTAGGACAGCGCGCGGAACGAGCCGAGCAGGACGTTGAGCCGCTTGCGGAGCTCGTACCCGTGCATCGGGGAGTCGTGCAGCAGGCCGAGGATGGCCGACTCGAGCACGTCGGAACGTCCGCGCACGGCAGGCCTCCTCTCGGCGTTCGCGCCACGATGTATCGAACTGATACATCGTGGAGAGTAGGGCGAAGGGCGCGTTCCGGGCAACACCTCGCGTTCACCCGGCGTGCCGGGGAGGGGGGCCCGGGGCGTGGGCGGCGTGGCGATCGCGTGAAAGTCCGCGGCCGATGTCGCCGGAGACCGGGACCGGTGGGGGCCGCTCTTGCATACTGATCCGGGCCCGGACGGCTGCTGCCGCTCGTCGCCCCCCTCACCCGTTAACAGGAAGGCAGTGCGTTGGCAGGCTCGAACCGACGGTCGGCACCGGCCGGTGCCGCCACGTCCGGCGGCCGCCGGCGCCTCGTCGACTACCCCCGGCGCGGCTACCGCGGCCTGCACCGCTGGCTGCCGTCCTGGCGGTTCGTGGTCGGCACGGTCACCGTCGGGATCTTCCTGGTGCTGGGGCTGGTCGTGGCCGCCTACGCGCTGACCGACGTGCCGGACCCGGACGAGTTCGCGCAGGAGCAGGCGTCGACCGTCTACTTCGCGAACGGTGCCGAGATCGGCAGCTTCCAGGGCCCCAACCGGAACCTGGTGGACTACGAGTCCCTGCCGGCGCACGTCGGGCAGGCCGTCGTCTCGGCCGAGGACCGGACGTTCTTCGAGAACCAGGGCATCTCGATCACCGGCATGGCTCGCGCCTTCCTCAACAACATCCAGGGCGGCGCGACCCAGGGCGCCTCGACCCTGACCCAGCAGTACGTCGAGCGCTACTACGTCGGCGAGACGACCACCAGCTACGTGGGGAAGGCCAAGGAGGCCCTGCTGGCGATCAAGATCGCGCAGTCCGAGACCAAGGAGCAGATCCTCGGCCGGTACCTCAACACGATCTACTTCGGCCGCAACGCGTACGGCATCGACGCCGCCGCGCAGGCCTACTTCGGCAGGCCCGCCGCCGAGCTGGACGTCTCGCAGGCCGCGTTGCTCGCCGGCCTGATCCCGTCGCCGAACAACTGGGACCCCGCGGCGAGCCCGGAGAAGTCCGAGCAGCGCTGGAACTACGTGCTCGACGGCATGGTCCGCGACGGCTACCTCACGGAGGCCGACCGGTCGGCGCTGGTCTTCCCCGAGACGATCCCGTACACGCGCAGCGACCGGTTCGGCGGCACCGTCGGGTACCTCATGGAGTACGTCGCGACCGAGCTCACCGCCACCGGCTCGATCACCCAGGAGACGCTCGAGACGGGCGGGCTGAAGATCACCACGACCATCGAGCCCGACGTCCAGCAGGACGCGCTCGACGCGATCGGCAAGCTGCGCAGCGGCGAGATGTCCGACGGAGAGCTCCCCGCCGACGCGATGAAGATCGGCGTCGTGTCGGTCGACCCCGCGAACGGTGCCATCGTGTCGATGTACGGCGGACCGGACTTCCTCGCCGACCAGATCAACCGGGCCACGCGCGGCAAGGTCCAGGGCGGCTCGACGTTCAAGCCGTTCACGCTGATCGCGGCGCTCGAGAACGGCATCCCGCTCTCCGAGCGGTACCCCGGCTACTCGCCGCAGGACTTCGACGGCTGGGAGGTGAACAACTTCGGCGGTACGGACTTCGGCACGATCGACCTGGTCAAGGCCACGGAGCAGTCCGTCAACACGGTGTACGCCCAGCTCAACCTCGCGGTCGGTCCCGAGAAGACCGCCGAGGTCGCCCAGCGGGCCGGTGTCACCTCGCCCGTGAACAGCACCCCGTCCAACGTGCTCGGCACCGACGACGTGAGCCCGCTCGACATGGCGTCGGCGTACGCGACGATCGCCGCCCAGGGCGTCTACCACAAGCCGTTCATGGTGGCCGAGGCCGCCTACCCCGACGGCGACCTGGCCTACTCCGGCGAGACGCAGCCCGTGCAGCAGTTCGACGCCGGCGTCATGGCCGACACCACGTACGCGATGACGCAGGTCGTCGAGAACGGGTCGGGAGAGAACTACATCGGCCCGATCGACCGCGACATCGCAGGCAAGACCGGCACCTCGAACGAGAACAAGTCGGCCTGGTTCGTCGGCTTCACCCCGCAGATCGTGACCGCCGTGGCGCTGAGCCAGGTCGGCGAGAACGGCAGCGACCCCGTCACGATCACCCCGTGGGGCGGGGTCCGGGAGGTCACGGGCGGCACCTGGCCGTCGGCGCTGTGGGCCGAGTACATGACCCCGGTGCTGCAGCTCCCGAAGTACGCCACGCCGACGCCGTTCCCGGAGCGCGCGAACGTCAACGCGGCTGCCGTGCCGACGCAGGAGCCCACCACGCAGGCGCCGGTGGAGACCCAGGCCCCCGAGCCCGAGCAGCCGACCGCCGTGGCGGTGCCGTCGGGCCTGACCGGGACGCTGTCCGGTGACGCGCAGGCGGCCGTCAGCAACGCCGGGCTGGTACCTGCGGTGACCGAGGTGGACTCCGACCAGCCGGTGGGGACCGTCGTCGGGATCAGCCCGGGCGAGGGCTCGCAGGTGGCACCCGGTTCCACCGTGACGATCCAGGTCTCGCGGGGCCCGCAGCAGCCCCAGCCCGGGCCGACGCCGACCGGCGGACCCGCCGGCGGCCAGAACCAGGGCCAGGACCCCGGCACCGCTCCCTGACTCCGGGCCGGTCCCACCGACAGCCCCCCGACCGCCGTGGCCCGCGCCACCCGGCCGGGGGGCTGTCGGCGTCCGTGGGACCAGGTAGACTGACGAGCTGCTGTGCCCGTCCGGCCGTCGCAGATCGACACCTCGGGTCCGGGCACCGCGACGCACAACACCCTCCTGCTACGGAACGACCGTGGCCGCCGAGACCAGAGGAGGTGGGTATGAGCCTGCGTCAGTACGAGATCATGATCATCCTCGATCCCGACATCGAGGAGCGCACCGTCGCTCCGTCCCTCGACAAGTACCTGTCGGTCGTCAAGACCGACGGTGGCTCCGTCGACAAGGTGGACATCTGGGGCCGTCGCCGCCTGGCCTACGACATCAAGAAGAAGTCCGAGGGCATCTACGCCGTCGTCGACTTCTCCTCGACGTCGGACACCGCCAAGGAGCTCGACCGTCAGCTGGGCCTGAACGAGGCCGTCCTCCGCACGAAGGTCCTCCGCCAGGACGCCTGAGTGTCGGACCGCGCGCGTACCGTGCGGACCCACCCCCTTCCGACGAGAACGAGGAGCTGGCATGGCTGGTGACACCACCATCACGGTGATCGGGAACCTGACCGCCGACCCGGAGCTGCGGTTCACGCCGTCCGGCGCCGCGGTCGCGAACTTCACCGTGGCGTCCACGCCGCGCACGTTCGACCGCCAGAGCAACGAGTGGAAGGACGGCGACACGCTGTTCCTCCGCTGCTCGATCTGGCGGGAGGCGGCGGAGAACGTCGCCGAGACGCTCACGAAGGGCACCCGGGTCATCGTCTCCGGTCGGCTCGTCCAGCGGTCCTACGAGACCCGCGAGGGCGAGAAGCGGACCGTGTACGAGCTGCAGGTCGACGAGGTCGGCCCGTCGCTCCGCTACGCCTCCGCCAAGGTCACCCGCACCCAGCGCTCCGGCGGTGGCGGCGGTGGCTTCAACGGCGGTGGCGGCGGCGGTGGCGGCTTCAACCAGGGCGGCGGCGGTGGCGGCGGCTTCAACGGTGGCGGCAGCCAGGCGCAGGACGACCCGTGGGCCACGCCCGCGGGTGGTGGCGGCGCCGGCGGCTACTCCGACGAGCCCCCGTTCTGATCGACCGGTCCTGACCGGCTGATCCCCCCCGCCGACCCAGGTCGGCACCCCACGGGCGCGCGCCCGCACAAGCACACCCCATCCCGGGGCACGGCAACGCCCCGGGCTCCACACAGAACAAGGAGCACCACGATGGCCAAGGCCGTTGTCCGGAAGCCCAAGAAGAAGCAGAACCCGCTCAAGGCGGCGAAGATCGAGTCGGTCGACTACAAGGACACCGCTCTGCTGCGGAAGTTCATCTCCGACCGCGGGAAGATCCGCGCCCGTCGCGTGACCGGCGTGTCCGTCCAGGAGCAGCGCGCGATCGCGCGTGCCGTCAAGAACGCCCGCGAGATGGCCCTGCTGCCGTACTCGTCGTCGGCGCGCTGAGAAGGAGCAGACAGATGTCCAAGCTGATCCTGACCCATGAGGTCACGGGCCTCGGCGCTCCCGGCGACGTCGTCGACGTCAAGGACGGGTACGCCCGCAACTACCTCGTCCCGCGTGGTCTCGCGACCCCGTGGAGCAAGGGAGCCGAGAAGGAGGTCACGGCGATCCGCCGTGCCCGCAAGGTCCGCGAGATCGAGACCCTCGAGGAGGCGCGCGCCGTGCGTGACTCCCTCCAGGGCAACCCGGTCACCGTGTCGGCCAAGGCCGGCGAGGCCGGTCGCCTGTTCGGCGCCATCACGACCGCCGAGATCGCCGACGCCGTCAAGGCGGCCGGCGGCCCGTCGATCGACCGCCGCAAGGTCGAGGTCGCGCAGCCGATCAAGGCCACCGGTGAGTACGAGGTGCAGGTCCGCCTGCACGCCGAGGTCTCCGCGAAGCTGACCGTCAAGGTCGTCGCGGCCTGATCTGAGCAGCACCGACGAACGCCCCGCCTCCGGTTCACGCCGGGCGCGGGGCGTTCGTGCGTCTACGGGCGCGTCCGAGGTCGTCACATCGCGGCGAGGTCGTCCCGCACGAGTGACGACCTCGCCCGGACATGACGACCTCACCGTCCGCACCCGTGGGCGGGTGCGCGTCGAGCCGCCGGACGTCACACCCCGGTGACCATCCAGCGGTCGCCGCGCGCCCGCAGGCCGGTGGTCACGGCGCGGGCGAGCATGAACACGCCCGCGAACGCCGCCCACAGCCATGCCAGCCCCGCCCAGCCCTCCGGGGCCCACGCGCGCACCGCGAGTGCCACGGGGACGTAGGCCACCAGCGTCACCAGCCCGGCGGCCGCCAGGAACCGCCCGTCGCCGGCTCCGATCAGCACGCCGTCCAGCACGAACACCCAGCCGGCCATCGGCATCAGGACCGCTGCCACGACCAGGCTCACGGTGACGGCGTGCCGGACCTCCGGGTCGGTGGTGAAGAGGGCGGACAGCCACCAGCCCCCGAGCCCGGTCAGGACGCCGAGCACCGCGCCCGCGCCGACGCCCCACGCGAGCATCCGGCGCAGCAGCGCCCGCGCCTGCGGGACGTCGCTCGCCCCCAGCGCGTGTCCGACGAGGGCCTGCGCCGCGATGGCGAGCGCGTCCAGCGCGAACGCGACGAAGCCCCAGACGGCGTTCACCACCTGGTGCCCCGCCAGGGCGACGGGACCGAGGCTGGTCGCCACCCACACCGTCAGCAGGATCGCGGCTCGCAGCGACGCGGTGCGCAGCAGGAGGGGGGTGCCGGCGCGCACGCCCGCCAGGATGCCGCCGGGCGCGGGCGCCAGCGACGCCCCGGCAACCCGGGCTCCGCGGACGACCACCGCGACCAGAGCGGCACCCATCCCCAGCTGCGTCAGCGCCGTCCCCAGCCCCGAGCCGGTGATGCCGAGGCCCGCCCCGTAGACCAGCACGACGTTCAGCACGGCGTTGACGAGCGCCCCGACCCCGGCGACCACGAGCGGCGTCCGGGTGTCCTGCAGGCCGCGCAGCGCGCCGGTGGCGGCCAGCACCAGCAGCATGCCGGGCAGTCCCGGTGCCGAGGCCCGCAGGTAGAGCACGGCCTGGTGCGCCACGTCGCCGGTGGCGCCGAGCGCACCGACGGCCCACGGGGCCGCGACGACGGCGACGACCGCCAGGACCACGCCGAGCCCGGCGGCGAGCCAGAGCCCGTCCACGCCCATCTGCAGCGCTCCGGCGCGGTCACCGGCGCCCGACCGCCGGGCGACGGCCGCCGTGGTGGCGTACGCGAGGAACACGCACAGGCCGACGACGGTCACCAGCAGGGTCGAGGCCAGCGAGAGCCCGGCGAGCTCGGTCGTCCCGAGCCGGCCGACGATGGCCGAGTCGACCAGCACGAACAGCGGCTCCGCGACCAGCGCCCCGAGCGCAGGCACGGCCAGACCCAAGATTTGTCGGTCGACGGTGGACGCCGGGTGTCCGAGGCGTGAAATGAGGCCCAACTTCTTCCTGTCCACACCGGTGAACGGCGTTTGCGCGGGTGAGAAGCCCTGTCTGGGGACGGATTCGGACTTTGTCCACACCTGTGTCCACGGACTGTGGACAACGCAGGGCTGCGGTCCACAGCCTTCCACAACCTCGTCCCCAGGCCCTGTGCGCGACTCGCTTGATCGCACCCGGTACGACGCCTACTGTCGCGACGCGCGCGGGTCCGACATCGACCCCACCGACGTCACCGGGCCCAGGTCCAGCGGCCGCGGGCGTGTCGGAGGCCGGTGCTAGAACGGTCGCGACGGACCAGGACGACGAGGGGCTGCACGGTGACGATCGAGGATCTCGACTACGGGGCACCGGCGGGTCAGAGCCGGGCCGGGTACGACCGGATGCCCCCGCAGGACCTCGACGCGGAGCAGAGCGTGCTCGGCGGCATGATGATCTCGAAGGACGCCATCGCGGACGTCGTCGAGGAGATCCGCGGCACCGACTTCTACCGGCCCGCGCACGAGGCCGTGTACGACGCGATCCTCGACCTGTACGGCCGCGGCGAGCCCGCCGACGCCGTCACCGTCGCCGACGAGCTGACCAAGCGCGGAGAGATCGGCCGCGTCGGCGGCGTGCCCTACCTGCACACGCTCATCGCGATGGTGCCGACCGCCGCCAACGCCGGCTACTACGCCCGCATCGTCAAGGAGCGCGCCGTCCTGCGCCGCCTGGTCGAGGCCGGCACCCGGATCGTCCAGCTCGGCTACGCCACCGACGGCGGTGACGTCGACGAGATCGTCAACAACGCCCAGGCCGAGGTCTACGCGGTCAGCGAGCGGCGCACGACCGAGGACTACCACCGCCTCGGCGAGGTGATGGGCAGCACCCTCGACGAGATCGAGTCCGCCGGGCACCGCGGCGAGGGCATGACCGGGGTCCCCACCGGGTTCGCCGACCTGGACCGGCTGACCAACGGCCTGCACGCCGGCCAGATGATCGTCATCGCCGCCCGCCCCGCCATCGGCAAGTCGACGCTCGCGCTGGACTTCGCCCGCGCCGCGTCCATCAAGCACGGCCAGGCGTCCGTCGTGTTCTCGCTCGAGATGAGCCGCTCCGAGATCACGATGCGTCTGCTGTCCGCCGAGGCGCGCGTGCCGCTGCAGAAGCTCCGCACCGGCGCCATGGGCGACGACGACTGGCAGAAGCTCGCCCAGATCCAGGGCAAGCTCACCGAGGCGCCGCTGTTCATCGACGACTCGCCCAACATGTCGCTGACCGAGATCCGCGCCAAGTGCCGCCGGCTCAAGCAGAAGCACGACCTCAAGCTCGTCATCATCGACTACCTGCAGCTGATGTCGTCCGGCAAGCGCGTCGAGTCCCGTCAGCAGGAGGTCTCCGAGTTCTCGCGTGCGCTCAAGCTGCTCGCCAAGGAGCTCGAGGTCCCGGTCATCGCGCTGTCGCAGCTGAACCGTGGTCCCGAGCAGCGCACCGACAAGAAGCCGGCGATGAGCGACCTGCGTGAGTCGGGCTCCATCGAGCAGGACGCCGACATGGTCGTGCTGCTGCACCGTGAGGACGCGTACGAGCGCGAGTCGCCGCGTGCGGGCGAGGCCGACCTGATCGTGGCCAAGCACCGTAACGGCCCGACCGACGTCATCACCGTGGCGTTCCAGGGGCACTACTCGCGGTTCGTGGACATGCAGGCCTGACGCGGTCGGGTACCGGGGTTCACCGAGTTCGGGAATCGGCCGGCGTCGTGGGAAAGGCTGGGAAGGATCGGGCTTCGAGTTGGAATCTGAGGAATCCGCGGGGCCTCGGGGCCGACGGGGCCCGTTCGAGGTCGCGCTGCGGCGGATCGCCTACGGTGCGGAGCACGACCACCGGTGACGACCGCCGGCCGTGGCGGCGTACCAGGGCTGCGCACCCCGGCGTGGACCTGGGGACCCCGGCCCACGAGCGGGACTACAGGACGACGTGGGACGCGAGCAGCTCGACGGACCGGATGCGCGCGGACGTCGTCAGCGAGGAGTGCGCGACGATGACCTCGTCGGCGTCCGCCGTGCGCGCGAAGTCGGTGACGTACTCGGCGACATCGGCGCCGGTGCCGACGCCGGTGTAGGTCGTCATGCTCGCCACCTGCGCGCCCACGGGAGCCGCGAGCAGGAGGTCCAGCTCGTCGTCGTCGAAGGTGTGGCCGACCGGGATCTGGCCGCTCTGGCGCAGCATCATCAGGAGGCGCGCGCGCTTGACCTGCTGGTGCTGCTCGTGGGCGTCGTCGCGGTCGTCCGCCGCGATGGCGTTGACCCCGGCGATCACGTACGGCCGCTCGAGCTGCTGCGACGGCTGGAACTCGCGTCGGTAGGCGGCGACCGCGTCGTGCAGCGCGGCCGGTGCGAAGTGCGAGGCGAAGGCGTACGGCAGGCCCAGGGCGGCGGCGAGGTGGGCGCCGAACAGCGACGAACCCAGGATGTACAGGGGCACGTGGGACCCGGCCCCCGGGGTGGCGGTGACGCCAGGGACGCGCGACTCGCCGGCGAGGAAACCCTGGAGCTCCACGACGTCCTGCGGGAACTGGTTCGACGCGGCGGGGTCACGCCGCAGCGCCCGGAAGGTGGCCTGGTCGCCGCCGGGTGCACGTCCGAGGCCCAGGTCGATCCGCCCGGGGTGCAGGGCCTCGAGGGTGCCGAACTGCTCCGCGATGGTCAGCGGCGAGTGGTTCGGCAGCATGACCCCGCCGGCACCGAGACGGATCGTCGACGTCTGGCTCGCGACGTGGGCGATGAGCACCGAGGTGGCGCTGGACGCGATGGAGCTCATGTTGTGGTGCTCGGCGTACCAGACGCGCCGGTAGCCGCTCTTCTCCGCCTGCTGCGCCAGCGCGACGGATGCCGCGAAGCTCTCTGCCGCCGTCTCGCCGGGGGCGATGGGGGCCAGGTCGAGGACAGAGAGAGCGAGCGTCATGGTCGAGGTAACCGCGGGCCCGCCGGTCGTGTTCCTGTGCGCCGCGAGACGGAGGTCACGCGACACGACCACCGTTCGCACCGAGCGGGAGTCGGCTCGAGCCGCGGTGGGGCGCCGGGACGCCGGGACCCACCGAGGGGGCTATCCGCCGAACCGCGTCCACTCGCCCTCGGACACCACCTCGACCGCCCCGTCGACGACCGCGATCGCCGTCTGCTCGTCGATCGCGTAGGCCGGCCCGTCGATGCCGGCGGCCCACTGCTCGGCCACGGCCGGGGTGTTGGTCGGGAACGCGTTGAGGTGCGGGAAGATCGAGAACGGGACCAGCCCGAGGGTGCGGTCGTCGGGCGCGCCCGCCCACTCGACGAACAGCTCCCCGATCCGCGGGGTCATCACCATGCTCCCGGCGCTCACCCCGACCCAGACCAGGTCGGGCAGCGTCGGCAGCAGGTCGGCCAGGCCGGATGCCCGCACCCAGTGCGCGAGGTAGGTGGCGTCGCCGCCGTCGACCAGGAGGACGTCGGCCTCCCGGACCCACGGGACCCACCGGTCCGGGCCGACGGTCGGCAGCGCGGTCAGCTCCAGGACGCCGAGCGACCCCCAGCCGAGGCCGTTCAGGTGCTCGGTGCCCGGGTCGGCGGCGACCAGACGGCGCACCGAGTCCGGGCCGCACATCGGGTGCCCCCACTGGGCGGTGGGGACGCACAGCGCGCGGGACTCGGCGACGGGCCGGGCGAGCATGCGGTCCAGCGCCGCGCGGATGCTGGGGTTGGTCACCCCGCCCGAGGTCAGCAGGAGCTTCACGGTCGCCCTCCCCGTCCGCGCCGCCGGTCGCCCGCCGTCGGTCGCGTCCCCATCCTGGCGGAACCCCGGCTCCCCGTCACCCCGTGCTCGCCCGCACGTCGAGCGCGCGGCCGAGCAGCGCGCCGAGCCGCCCGGCCTCGGACCGGAGCGCCGCCTGCGGCACCGGATCCGACTCGCGGAACCACGTCACGTCGAGCGTGCCGGCCCCCGCGCTCCAGGTCCCGGCGACCACGCCGCCGTGCAGGACCAGCGCGGCGCCCCGGGTGACCGCGCCGCGCCGCTGCGCCGGCACCACCCGGGTGTCGGCGGTGCCCGGTCCGAGCACCCACTGGTCGTGCCCCGCCAGCAGGGTCACGGCGTCGGACGGCTCGGTCGCCTCGACCTCGGGGACGTGCTCGCGGAGCAGCAGCGCCGGGTCCCCGTCGAGGTCGACCTCGACGGCGGCGTCGGCCAGCACCTGGTCCGTCCAGCCCTCGACCCGCCGCCGGCCGGCGCTGAGCCCCTCGGCCAGCCAGTAGTGCAGGTTCGCGCGGGTCGCCGGGCCGTAGGCGGCGAGGTACGTGGCGACGGCCCGGGGACCGGCGTCGTCGAGGTGGGGCAGCCCGCCCCAGCGCGGGCTCGCCGACGGGGAGGCCAGCGTCGGCTGCCCGTCGACGACCGGCCCGAAGCAGAGCTCGCCCTGCCAGGCCATCGGCTTCAGCAGCGTCATGCTCGGGTGCAGGAGCGCGGGGCCGAGGTGCGCGAACCGGGGGACCGCGGTGACGGCCGCGGCGAACGCCTCCCGGGTCAGCGGCCCGTCGGCGAGCGCCGACCGCACGGCGTCGAGCAGCGGGGGCCAGTCCTCCGGGCGCAGGTCGTAGTGCTCCTGCCAGCTGCGCAGCGCCCACTGCCGGCCGGCGGCGCGCAGGGCCAGGTGGACGCCGGCGTCCTCGGCCGCCATGAGGTGCGAGGAGCCGCGGAACGCGAACGTCCGCAGCAGGGCGCCGGACCGCACGGCTGCCGCGACGGCACCGGGGACGGGGTCGGCGAGCCGTCGCCGCACCGCCAGCTCGGCGTCGCCCGACCAGGCGGGCACCGCGCCGAGGCGCCGCACCACGTCGACCGCGGTCGCCGCACCGGTCAGCAGGTGCTGCCGGCCGAGCCGCCACGCCAGCGCCTGCGCGGACGAGATCGTCATGCCCCGGAGCGTAGGAGCCGGCACCGACACCGACCGACATGCCGCCGTCGTGCGTCGACTTCCCGCCACCTCCGCGCGCCGGCGTTCCGTACCCGGCGCGCGGCCGGGCATCGTGCCGCGCAGAGCCGGTGCCGGCTCACCCCGAGACCGGAGGACGCGCCGTGCTGGAGATCCGCCCCACCTGCGAGTGCTGCGACCGTCCGTTGCCGCCGGATTCCGCCGAGGCCCTGATCTGCACGTTCGAGTGCACCTGGTGCGTCGGCTGCGCCGCGACGTTCCCGGACGGGGCGTGCCCGAACTGCGGCGGCAACCTGGAGCGCCGCCCGGTCCGGCCGGCGCACCTGCTGGCCGCGAACCCGGCCGGCACCCGCCGCGTGGTCGCGGACGGGTGCCGGGACGCGCTCGCCGCCGCGCGGGCCTGACGGCAGGCGGCGAGCGCGTCCGTCAGCGGCCCAGGTGCGCCCAGCGCCGCACCGCGAGCACGGCGAAGACGGCGGACAGGACGACGGGCCAGACGACCGCGAGCAGGACCACGTTGTCCGAGGCCCACCCGCTCGCCGCCACCGTGGGGTTCCCGAACAGGTCGCGCGTCGCGGCGACGGTGGCCGTCACCGGGTTCCACGCCGAGAGCGCCTGCAGCCAGCCCGGCATGGTCGTGATCGGCACGAACGCGTTCGACAGGAACACGAAGGGCCACACGAGGATCTGCACCGCCACCACGCCGCCCTGGCCGCGGAACGCCAGCCCCAGGTAGATCCCGACCCACAGGAACGCGAACCGCAGGAGCAGCAGCAGGCCGACGGCGGCGAGCGCCGGACCGGCCCCGTCGTGGACGCGCCACCCGACCGCCAGCCCGGCGAGCAGCAGCACCGCGAGGCCGACGACGCTGGCGAGCATGTCGGCGGTGACCCGCCCGAGCAGCACCGCCGCGCGGGACATCGGCAGCGAGCGGAACCGGTCCGTCACCCCGCGCTGCACGTCCTGGGTGACGGCGGTCATGGTGCTCTCCAGCCCGAACGCCATCGTGACGGCGAGCATGCCGGGGAACAGGAACTCGACGTAGCCGCCGGGCACGTCGATCGCGCCGCCGAGCAGGAACCCGAACATCAGCAGCAGCAGGATCGGGAACGCCAGCCCGATGACCAGGCCCCACGGCTGCCGCCGCCAGTGCCCGAGGTCGCGCAGGGTGATGGTCCAGGAGTCGCGCAGGGCCCAGGTCACGAGGCCTCCTTCGTCGAGCCGGTCAGGTGCAGGAAGGCCTCGTCGAGGGTCGGGCGGCGCAGCGCGACGTCGTCGACGACGACCCCCGCGTCGTCGAGCGTCCGGACGACGTGGGTGAGCGCCCCGACGCGGTCGAGGACGGTGGCGGTGGCCCGGCGTCCGTCGAGGTCGACCTCGGCGGTCTCCGCGACGGTCCGCAGCGCGGCCTGGGCGGCGGGCAGGTCCGCCTCGTCGCGGACGACGACGTCGAGCCGGTCCTGGCCGATCGAGGCCTTGAGGGCGTCGGGCGTGCCCTCGGCGGCGACCCGGCCCTGGTCGAGCACGGTCACCTGGGAGGCGAGCTGGTCCACCTCCTCCAGGTACTGCGTGGTCAGCAGCACGGTGGTCCCGCCCGCGACGAGCGCGCGGACGGACTGCCAGACCTCGCGCCGGCCGGCCGGGTCCAGGCCCGTGGTCGGCTCGTCCAGCAGCAGGACGGCCGGGTCCAGCACCAGGCCGGCGGCGAGGTCGAGCCGGCGGCGCATCCCGCCCGAGTAGGTGGCGACCGGACGGTCGGCCGCGTCGAGCAGGCCGAACTGCTCCAGCAGCTCGTCGGCCCGGTGCCGGGCGCGGCGGGTGCCCAGGTGGGAGAGCCGGCCGAACATCACCAGGTTGTCCCGCCCGCCCAGGATCTCGTCGACCGCGGCGTGCTGCCCGACCAGGCCGAGGTGCCGCCGGACCTGCGCGGGCTCGCGGACCACGTCGAACCCGGCCACCTCGGCCGTCCCGCCGTGCGGGTCGAGCAGCGTCGACAGGATCCGGACCGCCGTGGTCTTGCCGGCGCCGTTGGGCCCGAGCAGCCCGTGCACCGTGCCGGGTCCGACCGCCAGGTCGAAGCCGTCGAGCACCGTCGCCTCCCCGTACCTGCGGGTGAGGCCTCGTGCGTGGATGGTCATGTGTCCTCCCGCGCGCTAGTCGTACAGCGTACGACAAGGAACGCGCGAGGCCGACGGGTTGTTCCCGGCGAGGCAGGATGGATGTCATGACCGAGATCACCGGTGCCGGCGACCCGGCCCGCAGCCTGTCCCTGCTGTGGCGGCTGGTGGAGCCCGCCCCGCGCGGGCGCGGCGCCGAGGCGGGGCTCTCGGTCGACCGCGTCGTGGACGCGGCCGTCGCCGTCGCGGACGCCGAGGGCCTCGGCGTGCTCTCGATGCGCCGCCTCGCCGCCGACCTCGGTGTCGGGGCCATGACCCTGTACACGTACGTCCCCGCCAAGGCCGAGCTGCTGGACCTGATGGTCGACCGCGCCCTGGGGGAGTTCCCGTCGCTGTACGCCCCGGCCGCCGAGGACTGGCGCGCGCGCCTGGAGGCCGTCGCACGCGCGGGCTGGGCCCTGTACGAGCGGCACCCCTGGCTGTTGCAGGTGGCGGCGTCGGGACGCCCGCCCCTGGGTCCGGGCGTGCTCACCAAGTACGAGCTCAGCCTGCAGGCCGTCGACGGCGCCGGCCTGGACGAGGTCGCGATGGACGCGGTGGTGACGCTCGTCGACGGGTTCACCGCCGGGGTCGCGCGCGGGGTCGTCGAGCAGGCGGCGGCCCAGCAGACGACCGGCATCAGCGAAGCGGAGTGGTGGGAGGCGACGGCCCCGGTGCTCGACCGGGTCTACGACCCGGAGCGGTTCCCCGTCACGACGCGCGTGGGGCCCGTCGCCGGCGAGGCGCTGCAGGCGGCGTACGACCCGCGCCGGGCGTTCGAGTTCGGCCTGGCGCGGCTGCTGGACGGCGTCGCGGTGCTGGTCGACGGCGCGAGCCCGCCGTCCTCGGAACCGCGCGGGACCGGCTCCTAGGCCGACGCCGAGGTCAGACGCACACCCAGCAGTACAGCGCCTCGCCGCGCCCGCGCGCGTCCCGCACGAGCGCGGCCAGCTCCCGCAGGAAGCCCGCCAGCTGCTCCGGGTCCGACGCCCCGGCGAGCTCCTCGGTCTGCGACCAGGGCACGGCCACCGCGGTCAGCGCGGCGTCGTCGGCGCCGGTGAGCGCGTCCGCGACGACGTCGTCGACCCGCAGCACCAGCTCCGTCCCGTCGTCCTGCATCGCCACCGGGTCGCGCCGGTCGCCCGCGGCGAGCACCTCGCCGAACGTCCGGCCGGTCAGCAGGGCGGTGACCGTGCCGAGCACGACGATCGGGTCGATGCGGCCGCCGGGCACCACCGGGGACGCCGGGCCCCCGTCGTGGTCGACGACCTCGGCGGCGGACTCGTCGGACGGCGCGGCGAAGTAGTCGTTGATCAGGCCCATGCCGCTCATCATGCGCGATCGGCGGGGACCGGCGTGCTCAGACCTCCACCACGAACGTGCTGAGCGAGTCCGCCGGCAGCACGGGGGTGACGACCTGGTCGCCCACGAGGATCGAGACCGGCATCTCCGTCGAGGTGTCGTTCTGCATCACGACGACCAGCGACCCGTCGGGGTTGCGGAAGGCGAGCTGGTTCTCGTAGCCCGCGTAGCTGAGCGTCGGCACCAGGCGCGCGCCCGGCCGCACGAAGTGGCTGACGTGCTTGAGCACGTCGTACTCGTGCGTGTACTCGAACGTCGCGGTCTGCGGGTCGACCACGACGAGCGAGTTCTGCGACCAGCCCCAGCGGCTGACGCCCCCGCGCTCGAGCGACAGGTTCCAGTACTGGTAGGCGTTGGCCCCGTCGTTGAGGAAGTCGCGCATCAGGCGCCACGCGTAGCGGGCGTACCGCCAGTCGTTCTTGCCATCGCCGCACTCCTGCTCCGTCTGGTAGAGCCGCAGCTCCGGGAAGTCCCGCCGGAGGAACGGCACGATCGACTTCCCGTGCCACTGCACGCCGATGCCGGAGACGGCCTCGGCGGCGACCGGGTCGGCCAGCACGTCCGACACCAGCGCCGGGTCCGGGCGCTCGACGGTGCCGAGGAAGACCTCGACCCCGCGCTCGCGCATCCGCGGGCCGAGGTGCCGGAGGAAGGCGGCCAGGCCGGCCGGGGTCCAGGTGCAGCTCGGGTACGGCTGGGCGGAGTTGAACTCGTTCTGCGGCATGACCATGCGGATGTCGATGCCGAGCTCGCGGTACGCGTCGACGAACCGGCCGAAGTACTCGGCGTACGTGGCGAGGTGCCGCTCGTCCTGGATGAACGAGTCGGTGCCCTCGGCCTGGACCTGGTCCGCGCGCAGGCCGTTCTCGACGCCGTTCACCCACGGCTGCGCGGAGGCGTAGTGCCCGTTCGTCTTCATCCACTGCGGCGGCACCCACGGCGACGCCCACAGCCTCAGGTCGCCCTGGTGCTGCTGCGCCGCGCGGATGTACGGGACGAGGGTCTCGTGGTCGCGGGCGATGCTGAAGTGCTCCAGGTCGAAGTCGCCCGGCACCTCGGCGTACGAGTAGTAGTCCCGGGCGAAGTCGTTCGCGGCGATCGGCATCCGGCCGATCGTGAAGCCGGCGCCCACCCCGGGTGCGTAGAGCTCGCGGAAGATCTCCGTGCGCTGCTCGTCGGTCAGGTGCGCCAGCGAGGTCCAGCCGAGCTCGTTGAACGTCGCGCCGAAGCCCTCGATCTGCTGGCGCTCGTCCTCGAGCTGGACGAGCACGTCGGGGATCCGCTCGACCGGCGCGGGGTCGACCGCGCCGAGGTCGCGCCAGCGCTCGTGCTCGGTGGTGCAGGTCCAGCTGGTGATCTTCATCGGTCACTCCCACGTCGTCGTCGCACTACCGACCGACCAGTAGGTAGCGCTCTGCTCGCAGGCTAGCCCAATCCCGACCGACCGGAAACCACCGCCGGACCGGGTGCGGCAGACTCGGCCGGACGACGACCGACGTGAGGAGCACGCACCATGCCCGACCTCATCGAGCCGGCCGCGACCCCGAGCGGCCCGGGGTGCGCCGACTGCGAGACGTCCACGCCGCAGGGCTGGTGGTTCCACCTGCGCCGGTGCGCGGCCTGCGGGCACGTCGGGTGCTGCGACAGCTCCCCGCACCAGCACGCGCGCGGGCACGCCGCGGCGACCGGTCACACCGTGATGCGCAGCTACGAGCCGGGCGAGGAGTGGTTCTACGACTTCGCGTCGGACGAGACCTACGCCTCGGGGCCGGGGCTGGCGCCGCCGCTGCACCACCCGGAGGACCAGCCCGCCCCGGGTCCGCGCGGGCGCGTGCCGGCGGACTGGCAGTCGCTCCTGCACTGAGCCGGACCGACCCCCGCGGACCCGCGCCCCGACCGGCGCTCAGGCCGCCCGGCCGGACAACGTGACCGGTGGCTCGGGGACGGGTGCTGCCGCGTCGGCGACCGGCCGGCGGCGGACCCACGCCCCCAGGACCATCGCGCCCAGCACCACGGTGATGCCGGCCACCTGGCGGCCGGACAGCGTCTCGGCGGCCACGACGGTGCCCAGCAGCACCCCGGTGACCGGGTTGAGCAGCCCCACCAGGCCGGTGGTCGCCGGCCCGAGGTGCCGCAGCGCGGCGAACCACGCGACGTTGGCCAGCGCCGTCGCGACCAGGGAGACGTAGGCGAACCCGAGCAGCGCGCTGCGGTCCAGCGCGGGCGGCGCGCCCTCCACGACGGCTGCCACCGGCAGCAGCACCAGCGCGCCCGCGACGAGCTGCCACGCGGTGAGGGGCAGCACGTCGACCTCGCCCTGCCACCGGCTCGCCAGCACGTAGCCGACGGAGGACAGCAGCATGGCCGCGACCGAGGCGAGCACGCCACGGCCGTCGAGGCCGGCCCCGGCGCCGCCGCCCAGCAGCATCACCGCGACGCCGACCACGCCGAGCACACCGCCGACGACGGCTCGGGCCCGGGGCCGCCGGCCCAGCAGCACCCACGCCGCCAGCATCATGGCGACCGGCCCGACCGCCATGACGGTGGACGCGATGCTGGTCGGCAGCAGCTGCGCAGCCAGGTACACCAGCGCGAAGAAGGCGCCGGTCGTCAGCGTGCCGAGCACCGCCGACCGCCACCACCACGACCCGCTCGGCAGCCGCCGGGCGAGCACGAGCAGCAGCAGGCCCGCGGGGAGCGCCCGCAGCACCCCGCCCCAGAGCGGGCTGTCCGCCGGCAGCGCGTGCCGGGTGACGTAGTAGGTCGTGCCCCACAGGACCGGCGCGAGCGCGGCGACCGGCAGCCACCGGCGGTTGTCTTCCACGGAAGCGACCATACCTTCCGTGGAAGGTATGGTCGAGGCATGACGCAGGCGCCCGACCACGTGGACCGGATCCAGCAGGAGTGGGCCCGCGAGCGGCCCGACGTCGACGTGCGCCCGCAGGGCGTGATCGGCCGGCTGCACCGGCTCGCCCTCGCGCTGACGGCGGAGATCACGGCGGTGTACCGCGAGCACGGGCTCGGCGAGGGGGAGTTCGACGTGCTGGCCACCCTGCGCCGGGCCGGCGCGCCGTACGAGCGGGCGCCCGGCGACCTCGCCGCGCACACCATGGTGACGACGGGCGCGATGACCAAGCGGGTCGACCGGCTCGTCGCCGCCGGCCTGGTCACCCGGCGGCCGAGCGCGGACGACGGGCGCGGCCGCGTCGTCGCGCTCACGCCCCGCGGCGTGCAGGTGGTCGACGCGGCGTTCACCGCGCACATGGCCAACGAGCGGCGGCTGCTCGACCTGCTCGGGTCCGAGGCCGACGCGGCGGCTCTGGAAGCGCTGCTGAAGGGCTGGCTCGCGGCGGTCGAGGATCGGGCGTAGCGGCTCAGGCCGGGAGCGCCTCGCGCAGGTAGCGCGCGTACCCGCCGGGGGTGCGGCCGACGAACCGCCCGGAGGTCACCACGTCGGTGGCGTCCGAGGCGACCACGCGGACGCCGGGGTCCGACCGGAGCCGCGCGACCAGGTCCACGTCCTCGTGCTCGGCCAGCGCGGCGAACCCGCCCGCGCGCAGGTACGCGTCCGCGCGCACGCCCAGGTTCGCGCCGTGCACGTGGCCGTTGGGGCGACCCGGTACGCGCGTGGCACGCCAGGCCGTCAGCTGCCGCTCCGTCAGGTCGCGGGGGTCGGGCCGGACCGTGCCGACGACGACGTCCGCACCCGCGTCGGCGAGCGCGCGCTGCGCCCGGAGCCAGTGGAACGGGACGACCGTGTCGGCGTCGGTGCAGGCGATCCACACCGTCGCCGGGTCGTCGTCCCGCAGCCCGAGCCCCGCGCGGACGCCCGCGGCCCGCGCGGCGCCGACCGCGCCGTGCGCGACGGTCACCACGTGCACGTCCGCCGCCCGTGCCACCGCCGCGGACCCGTCGGTGCAGTCGTCCAGCACGACCACCACGTCGACGGGCACGCGCGCGTCCGCGGCGGCGATCTGGACCGCGGCCAGGCACTCGGGCAGCAGCAGCTCCTCGTCGTGCACCGGCACGACCACCACGACGCGGCCGACCGGCGGCCGGCTCACGGCGCCAGCCCCTCGCGCTGGGCGACGGAGCCCGGGTCGAGGCTCCAGACGTCGAGGGCGACGTCGGCGTCGCGGTACGTCGACACGCGGGCGAGCCCGAGCGACCGGTCCAGCGTGCGGTGCACCTCGTCGCCGGTCTGGGTGTACTCCGCGACCGGGTGCCGCCAGTGGCAGGCGACCACGGTGCCACCCGGGGCGAGCGACTGCTCGACCCGGTCCACGAGCGCCAGCAGCTCGGGGCGGGTCAGGTAGTACGCGACCTCGGACAGCACGACCAGGTCGTACGGTCCGCCCGGCACCTCGGTGCGGATGTCGTGCTGCCGCACGGTGACCTGCGGCTGGTCCGCCACCCGCTCGCGGGCCGACGCGACGGCGGACGCCACCAGGTCGGTGGCGAGCAGCCGGTCGGCGCGCGGCGCCAGACCGGCGGTCAGCATCCCGATCGAGCACCCGACCTCCAGCACCGAGCCGAACCGGGCCCTCGGCAGGGCGGCCAGGGTGAGCGCGCGCTTGCGCTCCTCGTACCAGCGGGCGGCGAGCCGCCACGGGTCGTCGCGCCGGGCGTACGCGGCCTCGAAGTGCGCGGCGCCGACGCCCGCGGGGGCGTCCTCGTCGACGACGAACAGCTCCAGGTCCCGGTCGAAGTGCCGCAGGAACTCCGGGTGCAGCGGTGCGGCGTCCTCGGGGGCCGCCGACCACGGCTGCGTCTGCGTGACGTGCTGGGCCACGGCCCGGCGCTTGCCGGTGAGGTCCCGCTCGTCCAGGGGCAGAGCGCGGAACCGGTCCCACGGCACGTCGGGGTGGTCGGGCGTGGCCCAGTGCCACAGCCACACCGGGTACTCCAGCAGCCGGGCGCCGTGCTCCGCCGCGAGCTCGGCGCAGAGCTCGCCGACCACGCGGTGGTCCCGGTGCCCGTCCCCGCGCCAGGGCGCCACGACGGCGGCGAGCGGCTCGTCGCCCACCACCGCTCGCAGGGCGGCGGCGACGTCCGTCCGGTGCTCGCGGACCCCGCCGTCGGGGAACCCGAGCGTCGTGACCGCGGACCGCGGTGACAGCAGCGCGACGGCGGCCGCTACCTCGCGCGCACGGAGCTGCGCCAGGTCGGCGGGCGGCAGGGTCGCCGAGCCCGCGTGCGAGCCGGCCCCGTCCGTGACCACGACGACGTCCGCGGGCCGCCCCGCCGCCGCGAGCCGCTGCAGCAGCCCGCCGGCGCCCAGCGTCTCGTCGTCGGCGTGCGCGGCGACCACCACGGTGCGGCCCGCGGGTAGCGCCAGGCCGGGCAGCGCGTCGAACCGGTGGGTCGCCTGCCAGATCCCGGCCGGGGTCCCGGCAGCCCGGCCGTCGAAGATCACCACGGGGCGGGCCCGCCCGCGAGCAGCGCGCCCAGCGAGGCGTCGTCGCGCTCGGCGTGCTGCTGCCGGACGTACACCTCCAGGTCCGCGACGCGCTTGGCGTGCGCGGGCTCCTGGGTCAGCGGCCCCGGGCCGAGGGAGTGCGCGGCCAGCCGCAGGACGTCCTCGCAGGTGCGGGCCACCGTCGCGCGGACCCGCTTGGCGAGCACCCGTCCGGCGGCGCGGGCGTCCGCGTCCTCGGCCTCGGTCCCGCCGTGCGTGGCCGCTCCGGACGCGTCCACCCGGGCCGCGGCCTCCGCCAGCGACAGGCGCGCCGCCTCCAGCCGCTCGTCGAGCGCGCCGAGGTGCATCGCGAGCAGCCGGTCGTCCGGCCGCGCTGCCGCCTGCGCGTGCACGCGGCGGGCCACGGCGACCGCGCCGCCGAACCAGCAGGCCGCGACGCCGGTGCCGCCCCACCAGAAGCCCGGGCGCTCGAGGTACCAGTCCCCGACGGCGACCGGCGTGGCCGCAGCGCCGGCGAACCGCACCGGCGTGCTGGGGATCTCGGCCAGCCCGCGGGCCGGCCACGGCGCGTCGACCGGCGCCACCTCGGGCGCGCGCAGGTCGACCGCGAACAGACCCCGCCGCCCGTCCGTGCGCGCGGTGACCAGCGCGGCGTCGAGCCGGCCGGCCAGCGAGCACCACGGCTTCTCGCCGTCCAGCACCCAGGCGCCGCCCTGCTCCGTGGCTGTGAGCGGCTGCCCCGGACCCTCCGCGGCGTACACGCCCCACGTGGTGGTCCGGGCGGCCAGCGCCGGGGGCAACGTCGTACCCGCCTGGTCCAGGACCGCCCGCGCGTCCAGGTGCGGCTCGACCGCCCGCGCCACGGCCAGGTCGTGGGCGGCGAGCGTGGCCAGGTGCTCCCACAGGGCGACGGTCGCGCCGGTGCCGGGCCGCAGGTCGTCCGGCCAGCCGGTCGCGGCGCGCAGCGCCTCGTCCACGGTCTGCGGCAGGGCGTCGCGCGCGACGGGTGCTGCGGGCGCCGCGGGCGTGGTGGCGCCGATGCGGACCGGACGGGGACCGTCGGGCATGCGTGACCTCGGTTCTCGGGTCGGGGGTCGCCCCGGTCGGGGCGTCGGCGCATCCTCACCCGCCGACGCCGGGCCTGCCATTCGAGACGGGGTGAACGCGCTGGTCACGCCGACGCCCTCCGGTGCTGACGACGGACCTGCCCCGGCGGCACGCGCACGGCGCGGGCTCGGACGTGCCTACGCTGGCGTGGTGACCGCACTGCACGACCGCACCGCCGTCGACCTGCGTGACCTGCTGCGATCCGGCGGCCTGGAGCCCGCCGACCTCGCCGAGCACTACCTGCGCCGGATCGCGGACCGCGACGGCGCGCTCGGCGCGTTCGCGACCGTCACCCCGACGGAGGCGCGCGAGCGCGCGGCGGGGCTGCGCCGGGACAGCCGCCCCGGGCCGGACACCCCGCTGTGGGGCCTGCCGTCCGCGGACAAGGACCTCACCGACCGGGCGGGCGTGCCCACCGGGTTCGGCTCCCGCGCGTTCGCCGGCCCCTACCGGTACGTGCCGGAGGTCAGCAGCGACGTCGTCCAGGTGCTCGACGCGGCCGGCGTCGTGTCGCTCGGCAAGACCGCCGCCCCCGAGCTCGGCTTCCCCTCGTACACCGAGACGCTGGTGGGGCCGCCCGCGCGCAACCCGTGGGACCGGACCCGCGGCGCGGGCGGGTCGAGCGGCGGTGCGGCGGTCGCGGTCGCGGCCGGGCTGCTGCCGGTGGCCCCGGGGTCCGACGGCGGCGGGTCGGTCCGGATCCCGGCGGCGGCGTGCGGGCTGGTCGGCCTCAAGACCACGCGCGGGCTGCTGCCGGCGGGCGGGGGAGTGGAGTCGCTCGGCGGGCTGGTCACGCACGGGCCGATCGCCCGGACCGCGGCGGACGCGGCGCTGCTGCTGGAGGGGATGCTGCCGCGGCGGGCGGACGGGTCCGCCGACCACCCGCGGACCCTGCGCACGGCGGCGGGACCCCGCGGGTCGTACCTGGCGGTGGCGCAGCAGGGCGCGACGCCCGACGGGCGCCGGGCGTTCCGGGTCGGGGTGAGCACGTTCAGCGCCTGGGAGGGCGCCTACGACATCGCGCTCGGACCGGAGGCGCGGGTCGCCCTCGACGCCGGGTCGGCGGCGCTCGACGCGCTCGGGCACGCGGTGGTCGACGCCGGGCGGTGGCAGCCGGACCCCGCGTACGCGCCGGCGTTCCGCACGCTGTGGATGGCGGGGGCCGCGGCCGTGCCGGTCGACGACCCGGAGCGCCTCGCGTTGCTCGAGCCCCTGACGCAGTGGCTGGTCGAGCGGGGCCGTGCGGTGCCGGCGCGGCAGCTCGTCGAGGCCGTCGGGGCGCTCGCGGCCTTCGAGCGGACGATGGTGGCGCGGGTCGAGCAGTACGACGCGGTGCTGCTGCCGGCGCTCGCGATGACGCCGCGGCCGCTCGGCTGGTACGACGCGGCGGACCCGGAGCGGAACTTCGCCCAGCAGTGCCAGTACACGCCGTACACGTCGATGATCAACGTCTGCGGGCTGCCGGCGATCACCGTGCCGACGTCGTGGACGGACCCGGACGACGCCGCGCCCGCCGGGCTGCCGATGGGGGTGCAGCTAGTCGGCCGCCCCGGCGGCGAGCACGTGCTGCTCGCGCTGGCCGCGCAGCTGGAGGAGCGGCTGCGCTGGCCGGACCGGCGGCCCCCGGTCTGGTGACCCCGGGGGGTCAGCTCGCGCGGCGCAGCTGCGCGTACGTCGCGGACATCCGCTCGAACTCGGCCCGGGTCAGGCCCATCGCCTCGATGACCTCGGCCTCGAGCCGGTCGTACGCGTCCTGCTCGGCCAGGGTGCGGGGCGGCGGCGTCGCCGAGAACCGCGCGCTGATCTCCCGGAGTCGCTCGTGGTCGATGGCCCGCCTGCTCATGACCCGAACCGTACGACCGACCACCGACACGGCCGGGTCAGCCGCCGGCGAGGTGCTCGACCAGGCGGTCCAGGAACGTCCCCTGGGCGGCGACGACCAGCCCGCGCGCCTCGGCGACCGGCAGCCAGCGCAGCTCGTCGAGCTCGGGGAACGTGACGCTCCGGTCGCTGCGCGGCGGCCAGGTCACGGTCACCTCGCTGACCGGCCCGCGCGGCGCGGTCAGGTCGAGGTCCGCGGCGCGCGCCCACACCCGGACGACCTTGCCGGCACGCTGCCGGACCTCCCCGAGGTCCAGCTCGTCGCCGTCGGGTGCGGGGAGCCCGACCTCCTCGGCGAACTCCCGCAGCGCGGTCGCGTGCGGGTCCTCCCCGTCCAGCGGCTCGCCCTTGGGCACGGTCCAGGCACCGGCCTGCTTGCGCGCCCAGAACGGTCCGCCCATGTGCCCGACCAGCACCTCCGGTCCCGCGGGGCCGGGGCGGTGCAGCAGGAGGCCGGCGCTGGTCCGGGCGGGGCCGGGCACGGCGCTCAGCACCCCGCCGAGTCGTACGCGCAGAGCAGCTCCCAGGCCGCCCGCGTGGCCCCGGTGACGGTCTCGCGCGCGGCGGCGACGGTGCTCTCGCCGCCCTCCTGCACCACGACGGTCACGGCGGTGCCGCGCCGGGTCGCTCCCAGGTAGCTGCCGACGGCGCCGTCCAGGTCGCCGTCGGCGGAGGTGCCGTAGTAGTCCGTGGCGAGGCCGAGCCCCTGGGCCCCGACGTCGAGCGGCTCGACGACGTAGGTGGTGGCGGTGTCCGAGGCGTACCCGGTGCAGGCGGTCAGCGCGGCCGCGAGCCGGTCCGCCTCCGCGACGGCGGCGTCGGCGTCCGCGAACACGGCGACCTGCTGCACGCCGACCGCGGCCTCCTCCGCACCGGTGCCCTGCGCGACGGTCCGCATCGCGACCGCGTCCGACGGGGTTCCCGCCGCGCAGGCCTGCGGCAGCCGCCAGTCGACGACGCCGTCGCTCTCCTCGCGCGCACCCGGGGACCCCGGCCACGCGGTCGCCGGCAGCAGCGCCTCGGCGGGCAGGTCGGCCGGGACCTCGGGCGCGGGGGCCGGGCCGGACGGCGGCGCGGAGGACGCGGGCGGGGCGCTGGTCGCCGGTGGGCTGGTGGCGTCGGAAGCCGCGGGTCCGGCCGACGCGCAGCCCGTCAGGGCGAGCGCGCACGCGGTGACGATCAGGGTCTGCTTCGGCGTCCGCATGCGGTTCACCCTGGCAAACCGGCCGCGGGTCCGCAGCGCGGGGTCAGATCTGCACCGTGCCCGCGATGCAGGTGACGGTGGCGCCGCCGACCCACACCTGCCCGGCCGCGTCCTGCTCGACCCGGATCCGGCCGGCGCGGCCCAGCGCCGAGCCCTGCGCCGCCAGGTACCGCCGCGGGGCGCGCCCGGAGCCGATCAGCCACTGCCCGACGACGGCGTTCAGGCTGCCGGTGACCGGGTCCTCCGGCACGCCGATCGCGGGCGCGAACCCGCGGAGCTCGAACGCGACCGGGCTGCCGTCCGGGTAGGGGCCGACCACGCCCAGGTGCACGTCGCCGAGCGCCGCGACGTCGGGTCGCAGGTCGAGGACGCGGGCGGCGGTGTCGAGCAGCAGCACGTTCCAGCGCGGCCCGTTGTCCAGGAACCGGTGGTCCACGACCGCCTCCGGGGGCAGGCCGAGCGCGGCGACCGCGCGGTCCAGGAGCGCGGGGTCGACCGGGGTGTCGACCAGGGGCGGCGGCGCGGAGAACTGCAGGCCGTCCGCGCCCTGCCGCAGCGGGACCAGCCCGACCGCGCACTCCTGGACGACGTCCGGTCCGCCGGCCGCGCCGCCGCCCGCGGACAGCCACGCGTGGCACGAGCCGAGCGTGGGGTGCCCGGCGAACGGCAGCTCGCCCCCGGGCGTGAAGATCCGCAGCCGGTAGTCGGCGCCGGCGACGGTCGGCCGCAGCAGGAACGTCGTCTCCGACAGGTTGGTCCACCGGGCGAACGCGGCCATCTGCGCGTCGCTGAGGTCGTCGGCGTCGTGCACGACGGCCACCGGGTTGCCGAGGTACGGCTCGGCGGTGAACACGTCGACCTGGGAGAACCGGTGCGGGGAGGTCATGCGCGTCACGGTAGATCAGGGACGCGGTCCGGTCCGCGGCTGCTGCGGGACCGTGCCCGGCGGCATGCCCGCCGGCGGGTCCGGCTGCCAGGCGACGACTGTGCGCGGCGGCGGGTCGCCGGCGGCCGTGCCGCGGTAGCCGGGGTGCGGGCGGCGGCGGGCCCGCGACCGCCGCCGGGCCAGCAGCACGAGGACCGTCACGAGCGCCGCGACGAGGACCCCGGTGAGGACCACGATCCCCACACCGACGGCGCCGGCCGGCCACGCGCTGCTCATGAGCAGGGCATCGACCGGCCGGGACCGCGGCTTGACCGGCGTCGCCCGATCAGGCGACGCCGGTCGGGCGGGTCAGTCGGCGATGAACGCCAGGACGTCCTGGATCAGGGCCTCCTGGTAGGAGCCGGAGATGCCGTGCGGGGCGCCCGGGTAGACCTTGAGGGTGCCGAGCTTGACCAGGGAGATCGCCTTCTCGGCCGCGGCCGCGATCGGCACGATCTGGTCGTCGTCGCCGTGCGCGATCAGGATCGGCACGTCCAGGGCCTTGAGGTCCTCGGTGAAGTCGGTCTCCGAGAACTGCTTGACGCAGTCGTAGGCGGCCTGGAGCTCGGCCTGCATGCCGAGCCGCCAGAAGTCGTCGCGCAGCCCCTGGCTGATCGTCGAGCCCGGGCGGTTGGCGCCGTAGAACGACTCCGAGAGGTCCTGGTAGAACTGCGAGCGGTCCTTCAGGACGCCCTCGCGGATGCCGTCGAACACCTCGATCGGCGTGCCCTCCGGGTTGGTCTCGGACTGGACCATCACCGGCGGCACGGCGCCGGCCGTGACGACCTTGGACACGCGGCCCTTGCCGTGCTGCGCGGCGTAGCGGACGACCTCGCCACCACCCGTCGAGTGACCCATCACGGTGAGGTCGGTCAGGTCGAGCTGCTCGACCAGGGCGGCCAGGTCCCGGGCGTAGGTGTCCATGTCGTTCCCGCCGTTGGTGCGGGACGAGCGGCCGTGGCCGCGGCGGTCGTGCGCGATGGCGCGGTAGCCGTTGTCCGCCAGGACCTTGAGCTCGTACGCCCAGCCCTCGGAGCTCAGCGGCCAGCCGTGGCTGAGCACGACGGGACGGCCCTGGCCGTAGTCCTGGTAGAAGATCTCCGCGCCGTCGGGCGTGGTGATGTAAGGCATGGTTCCTCCTCGCGACGGGGATCCGGCCCGACCTGACCCGGGACGCTTGCCCGGGACGACCGTCCCCGGTGACCATGGGACCGCGCAGCGCCGCGCGAGGACCAGGAAGAAGTCCGGCAGAACTCGCAGGGGGACGGCCGGCGGGGCGAGAGCGGGCAGCGGATGGACGAGCAGGACCTGGGAGCGCTCCTGCGTCGGCACCGGCAGGACGCCGACCTGACCATCGAGGACCTGGCTGCCGCGTCGGGCGTGAGCGACCGCGGCATCGGCGACATCGAGCGGGGCGTCAGCCGCGGCCCGCAGCACCGGACGGTGCAGGCGCTCGCGGACGCCCTGGGCCTCGACCCGGACGACCGCGCGCTGCTGCTCCGGGTCGCGCGGGCCGGCCGGCGCCGACCGGGCCCGACGGGCGCGCACGCGCTGCCGCTGCCGCGCCGGGTCGACGACTTCACCGGGCGCGAGGTCGAGCGCGCCGCCCTGGCCGGGGTGCTGACGGGCGCCACCGCCGCGGCCCCCGTGGCGCTGGTCACCGGGCCGCCGGGGTTCGGCAAGACGACGCTCGCCGCGCAGGTCGCCCGGGAGGTGCGCGGCCGGTTCGACGACGAGGTCTTCCTGGACCTGCGCGGCGTGGACGCGGCGCCGGTCACGCCGGACACTGCGGTCCGGCGGGTCGCCGAGGCGCTCGCGGCCGGCACGGTGCCGCCGGACCCGGACGACGCGGTGGACCACGTCCGCCGGCTGCTGGCCGGCCGCCGGGTGCTGCTCGTGCTGGACAACGCGGCGTCGGAGGAGCAGGTCCGCCCGCTGCTGCCCGCCGAGGGGCCCGCTGCCGTCCTCGTGACCAGCCGCCGGACGCTGGCGGGACTCAGCGGGGTGCACCGGGTGGCGCTCGGCCGGCTCGACCCCGCCGACTCGGTGGCGCTCCTGACCCGGATGGTCCCGGAGCGCGACGCGGCGGCCGAGCAGCTGGCCCGGCTCGCCGCGCTGTGCGACGACGTGCCCCTGGCGCTGCGGATCGCCGGCAACCGGCTCGCCGCCGACGCCGGCCGGTCGATCGCCGGCCTGGTCCGGCGGCTGTCCGCGGAGGAGCGCCGGCTGGACTCGCTGACCGCGGGCGACCTGCAGGTGCGGGCGGCGTTCGCCTCCTCCTACGAGCAGCTCGGGCCCGGGGCGCAGCGGCTGTTCCGCCGGCTGGCGCTCGTCGACGCGCCCGACGCGGGCACCGCGCTCGCGGCCGCGCTGGTCGGGGAGACGGTGTGGCGGACCGAGGACCTGCTGGACGAGCTGACCGACCTGAGCCTGGTGCAGCACCTGCCCGGGGAGCGGTACCAGCTGCACGACCTGCTGCGGCTGTTCGCCCGGTGGGAGCTGGACCACCAGGAGGACCCGGCGGCGCACGCGGCCGTCCGGGCCGCGGCCGACGACTGGCTGCTGGCCACCACGGTCCGCGCGGGCCGGCGGTTCGAGCCCGACCACGCCGACCACCCCGACGCCGGGCACGCCGAGCGCCCGAGCGGCGACGTCGAGCTGCCGGACGCCGCGGCCGCCGACGCCTGGTTGCGGGCGGAGTCCGGCAGCTGGCTGGCGGCGTTCCGCCGGGCCTCGGACGCCGGGGCGCACGGCCGGGTCGTCGAGGTGGCGGACGCGCTGCACTGGTACTCCGACCTGTGGTCGACGTGGGACCGCTGGCCGGAGGTCTTCGACCGGTCGGCCGACGCCGCGACCGCGCTGGGCGACGACCGGCTCGTGGCCGTGCACGAGGGCTACCGGGCCTGGGCCCAGGCGGTGTGCCGCGGGGACGAGCGGGCGGGGATCGCCGCCGCGACGCGGGCGCTCGCGGCCGCCCGGCGCGCCGGAGACGCCGGGCAGACCGGCTGGGCGCTGAGCTACCGCTCCTCCATGCTGGCCCACCTCGGCGACCTGGAGACCGCGGAGGACGACGCACGCGAGGCCGTCGCCTGCATGATCGCCGTCGGGGACCTCGAGGGCGTGCCGCAGGCGAAGCTCGCCCTCGGCCGCGTGCAGCTCCGGCTCGGGCGGCTGGACGACGCGATCGCCCTCGTCCGGGAGACGGTGGCCGGGCTCGCGGACCCGGCGACGCGGCCCCGCGCCCAGGTCGCGGTGTTCACCGAGGCGAACGCGCACGCGCAGCTCGCACGCACGCTCGTCGCGGCCGGGCGGTGGGCCGAGGCGCTCGACTCCGCCGACCGGGCGCTCGTCATGGCGGAGGAGCTGCGCCTCCCGCGGATCGTCGCCGCCGCGTACCAGCACCGGGGGCTGGCCCGCGCCGGGCTCGGCGCGCACGAGGGCGCGCTCGCGGACCTGGAGGTGGCGGTCGCGATCCGGCGCGAGAACCGCGACCCGGACATGATCGCCGACGCGGAGGCGGCGCTCGCCCACGTCAGGGCGGCGGCGGGGGTGCCGACCGGCTAGCGTGCTGCCCATGTCGACGGTGCGTCTCGGAGTCCTGGGTGCTGCCCGCATCCTCAAGAACGCGGTGGTCGATCCCGCCGCCTCCGTCCCGGAGGTCGAGGTGACGGCCATCGCCGCCCGTGACCGGACCCGGGCCGAGCAGATGGCCGGGCGCGACGGCATCCCGCGGGTGCTCGACGACTACGACGCCCTGCTGGCGGACCCGGACGTCGACGCGGTGTACGTCCCGACGCCCGCCGCGCTGCACGGCGCCTGGATGCTGCGCGCGATCGCCGCGGGCAAGCACGTGCTGTGCGAGAAGCCGTTCACCGCGAACGCGGAGGAGGCCGAGGAGGTCGCCGCGGCGGCCGCCGGCACCGGCTTGGTCGTGATGGAGGCGTTCCACTCGCAGCACCACCCGTCGTGGGCCCGGCTGCGCGAGCTGCTCGCCGAGGGCGCGATCGGCGAGGTGACCTCCGCGGAGGCGGACTTCTGCGTCGAGATCGCCGACCGCGGGGACATCCGGTGGCAGGAGTCGATGGGCGGTGGCGCGCTGATGGACCTCGGGGTCTACCCGCTGCGCTTCCTCACGGCCGTGCTCGGCGCTCCGGTCGTGCGCGCGGCGGAGGCGGTCGAGGTCGACGGGGTCGACGCCTCGATCGTGGTGCACCTGGAGCTGCCGGGCGGCGTGCCCGCCGTCGTGCGCGCGAGCATGGTCGAGACCGAGGACCAGCGGGTGTCCGCGCGGATCGTCGGCACCCGCGGGACCATCACCGTGCACGCGCCGTACGCGCCGCAGAACGGCGGCCGCATCGTGGTCGAGCGGGACGGCGAGACGGTCGAGGAGCCCGTCGACCCGACGGGGTCCTACGTGTGGATGCTGCGGTCGTTCGCCGACGCCGTGCTGCGCGGTGGCGACCCCGTGTCCGGCACGACGCAGGCGGTCGCCGCGATGCGCCTGGTCGACGACGCCTACCGGGCCGCGGGCATGGCCCCCCGGCAGCCGGCGCCGCTGGGCTGAGGCGGGCTGACGCGGGCGGGCGCCGGTGCCCGTCAGCGCCGGCGCTCGGGCAGCGGGTAGAGCTCCGGTGCGGCGGGCGGGTCCTCGCCCACGACGCCGTCGACCGCCTCCCGGATCAGGTCGGCGTGCCCGGTGTGCCGGGCGTACTCCTCGACCATGTCCGCCAGCACCCGGCGCAGGTTCGGCCGGACCTGGACGTCCTCGGGCGCCCAGACCGTGCGGCGGTCGAGGCCGCCGTCCGCGAGCGCCTCGTCGAGGCTCGCCCGCGCCCGCACGACGGACTCCCGCCACAGCGCGTACAGGGTCGCCGGGTCGTCCTGCGCGGCGGACGTCCACGGCCACTCCGGCTCGGCGTCCCAGTCGACGTCCTCCCACGGGTCACCGGGACGCTGCCCCGAGACGCGGGTGCAGAAGTGGAAGACCTCGGTGAACGCGAGGTGCTTGACCAGCCCGCCCAGCGTGATCGCCGACGCGCCGAAGGTCACCGACAGCGCCTCCCGGTCGAGGCCGCCGACCTTCCAGGCGAAGGTGGCGCGCTGCCGCTCCAGCGACCCGAGCAGCGTCGCGACCTCGTCACCGGCGACGGGCGGGCCCCACCAGCCGCGCGCGTCCGCCCCGGGGTCCTGCGCGTCGTCGGACATGGTGCCTCCCTCGTCGGAGCCTGCCGGGTCGTCCCGGTGCGGGCACGCTACGCCCGGCCACCCACTCGGCGGGCGGCGAGCCGGGCCAGGACCCCGGCGGCCAGCACGGCCAGCCCGCCGAGCACCGCGCCCACCGGCAGCGTCGCCGCCAGCAGCACGCACCCCGCCGCACCGAGCACCTGCAGCGCGCGCGGGTACCGCCGGTGCGCCCGGTCCTGCGTCAGGGCGGAGAGGTTCGCGACCAGGTAGTAGAGCAGCACCCCGAACGACGAGAACCCGATCGCCCCCCGCAGGTCGACCGTCAGCACCAGCACCACGACGACCACGCCCAGCACGGCCTCCGCGCGGTGCGGCACCCGGGACCGCGGGTGCACGGCGGCGAGCACCCGCGGCAGGTCGCCCTCCCGCGCCATGGCCAGCGTCGTCCGGCCGACCCCCGCCACCAGCGCGAGCAGCGCGCCGAGCGACGCGGCGGCGGCCGCCACCCGCACCACCGGCGAGGTCCACGCCCAGCCACCGGCCTCGGCCAGCGCGGCGACCGGGGCCGCGGACCGCGCGACGGCGTCCGGCCCGAGCACCGTCAGCAGCGTGACGCCGACCACCGCGTACACGACCACCGCCAGCCCGAGCGCCAGCGGGATCGCGCGGGGGATGGTGCGGGCCGGGTCCCGGACCTCCTCGCCCATGGTCGCGATCCGGGCGTAGCCGGCGAACGCGAAGAACAGCAGCCCCGCCGACCCCAGCACGCCCGACCAGGTGGCGTCGGACCCGGTCGTCACCCGGGCCCACGACGGGTCCCCGCCGGCCAGGCCGGAGATGACGACGGCGGCGAGCCCGGCGAGCGCCACGGCGACCACCACCCGCGTCAGCCGGGCGGTGCGCGTCACCCCGCGGAGGTTCACGGCGGTGAGGGCCAGCACCGCGCCGGCGGCGACGGGCCGCTGCCACGCCGCGGGCACGGTGTACGCGGCGAAGGTCAGCGCCATCGCGGCGCAGCTGGCCGTCTTGCCGATCACGAAGGAGCAGCCGGCGAGGAACCCCCACCACGGCCCGAGCCGCTCGCGGCCGTACACGTACGTGCCGCCGGCGACCGGGTACTGGGCGGCCAGCTGCGCCGACGCCGTGGCGTTCGCGTAGGCGACGACCGCCGCGAGCGCGAGCCCGACCAGCAGCGCGGAGCCCGCCTCCCGGGCGGCTGGGCCGAACGCCGCGAACACCCCGGCGCCGACCATCGAGCCGAGCCCGATGACGACCGCGTCCCCGGTGCCGAGGCGGCGGGCCAGACCCGTCGTGCCGCTCATCCTGCCGCCCTCCTCGCGTCACCGGCCGGTCGGCCGGAGCCAGTGTGCGGCACCGAGGTGACGGGAAGGTGTCCGGTCAGGCCGTCGCGAGCTCGTGGTCGATGGCGTCGCGGATCACCTGGCTGCGGGTGCGGTGCCCCCGCGCGGCGAGGGCGTCGAGCGCGCGGAGGCGGTCGGGGTCCAGCCGCACCGGCACGACCACCCCGGCGCCTCGTCCGATGCTCGGTGCGCGCCCCGGACGGCGGCGCGCGGCCAGGTACTCGGGGTCGTAGCCCACCTCGGCCTCGGCCGCGTCCGCCCGGAGGAGAGCGACCTGGTCAGGAGACAGACCCGCGGTGTCGTCGGTCCCGTCGATCATCGTGGTTCCTCCAGAAGGTGGTGGTAGGTCCGGCGAAGTCGCATCGCGTGGATGAGGAACTGCTGGCCCTCGATGTCGACGACCACGACCTCCAAGGCACGGGTGAGCCGGTCGAACCCGATCCGCATCTCCTTCAGGGGTTCCTCGCGGAGGAGCACCACGGTGTGCGGGTGCCGGGCGACGTGCGCGGCCTCCTCTCGGTCGATCCCGTGGCGGTCGGCCGAGGCGAGGAACCTCAACGGCCATACCGTAATACGAAAACTGGGACGGTGGTAGATCGGGATCGGTCGCTGTTCTGGTCGAGCGTGCGGAGCAAGGTGCCTCCCGGTTCGGTGCCCCCCGGGTCCGGTGACCGTAACCCGCCACGCTCTCACCTGCGCAAGCCCCACTTCCGCCGGGTCGAGCCGCGCGTCGCGCGGACCGCCGCGCCGCCGCCGGGTCGCCAGCCGGTTCTCGCCCCGCCCACCGGGACGTCGGTGGGCGAGGCGGGGATGCGGAGGTGGTGCGGCGCCGCACCGCGTCAGCGGACCGACTTGATCCGCGTGATGAAGAAGGCGCCGAGCAGCGCGGCGGCGATCGACACCGGGAAGACGAAGCCGTAGCCGCCCGTGGCCACGACGATCGCCGAGGTGATCAGCGGGCCGACGGTCTGGCCGGCGGTGGTCGACAGGTTGAGGATGCCGAGGTCCTTGCCGGCCTCCTCCTGGTTCGGCAGCACGTCGACGTTCAGCGCCTGGTCGACGGAGGTGTAGACGCCGTAGCCGAGGCCCGCGATGCCGGCGAACAGGAACATGCCGGCGGGGGTCGGCCAGATCCACGGCATCGCGATGCCGACGGCGAACAGCACGCTGGACAGCACGACGGGGAGCTTGCGGCGGCCGATCAGGTCGGACACGGGGCCGGCGCCGATCGACCCGATCAGGGAGACGACCAGCGTGATGACGGCCATCGTCGCGATGGTGGCCGCGGACTCCGCGGTGGTCTGCCCGACGTGGTCCTGCACGATGTACAGCTGGTACGCCATGATCATCTGGTACGAGACCAGCATGAACAGGCGGCCGGCGAACGCCCGGTAGAAGTCGGGCGCCTGGCGCGGCGGGCGGAACGACTTGAGCAGCTCGCCGAGGCCGGCGGCGGCCGGCGCCAGGGCGGCGGACGACCTCTCGCGCGGCCAGACCACCAGTGCGATCACGGCCGACGCGGCCATCAGCGCACCGCCGAGGACGAAGCCCGGCAGCGAGTGGGTGATGAACGCGGCGCCGACCAGCGAGCCGATCGGGGCGCCGCCGGCCAGGCCGCCGCCGTAGAGAGCGGACATCGTGCCGCGGACCTTGCCGGGGACGCGGTCCGCCAGCACGGCGACCGCCGGGGCCAGCATCATGTTCAGGCCGACCATGCTGAGGCAGTACGACAGCGTGATCAGGCCGGGGCTGGTGAGGACACCGATGGCGAACAGCGAGACGCCGCCCAGCACGCCGCCCGCGAGGATCCACGGGGTGCGGCGGCCGAACCGGCCGCGCGTGCGGTCGGACAGGTTGCCGAACACCAGGTTCGACACCAGGGAGACGATCGCGGTGATCGCGCTGATGGAGCCGAGCAGGGTCTCCGGCGACTCGACGCCGATGTCGCGCAGGCGCTGGGGGAGCAGGACCGCTGCGACGATCTGCAGGCCGACGACCCACAGCAGGCCGTACGCGAAGAACCCGGCGCCGAAGCGCAGGGTGCGGGCCCGGGTGAACGGGGCACCGGTGTCGGGGGCGATGTCGTCGCGCGTCGGGGTCGTGCTGTCGGCGGCGACGGTGGCCTGCGCGTCCATGCGTACCTTCTTCGGCGTCATGGGAGTCGGACGGCTCCACGTTGAGACGTCGTGGAGCCGGCATCGGCGCCACCACTACCTACCGCTTGGTAGGTAGTGGTGAAATTACGACCGCCTGGTCGGCATGTCAACCTCGCCGGTCACGGCGCCCCACCGGGCGGTGCGGGCGCGTGCCCGCCGGGCCCCGGGGCGCGTCACGGCCGGGTGGGGTAGACGCCCTCCAGCGCGATGATCATGGTGATCGCCAGGTACGGCGAGCGGTTCGGGTGCGGCTGGCCGCCGCCCACCGGGGAGACGGCGGCGCCCATCGTCACGTCCGTGGTGCCGTCGGAGCGGTAGAGGAGCTCGCGGGCCCGACCCTGCTGCGCGACCGCGAAGCCCGCACCCGAGGGGTTCCCGGTCGTCCCGCGGGTCCCGGCTGCGGCCGCGCGGAGGGTGTGGCCGTGCTGGGGGAGCTGCTCCTGGGTCAGCGTCACCGTCGCGGCGCCGCCGCGCTGGCCCAGTGCGTAGCCCTGGCCTCCGGGGCGCTGGCCCGTGTGCACGGGCGAGGCGCCGCGCAGGTCCGGCAGCGCGAACACGCTGGTCCCGTCACCGCCGTACGTGTTCCCGAGCAGCGAGAACAGGGCCTGGTTCTGCATGATCGGCAGCGTCTGCCCGTCGCAGACGGCCCAGCCCTCCGGGGCGAAACCGCCGGCGAACATCCGCACCTCGCCGACGAACGGGAGGTGCTCGCGGGTGCCCGAGGGCAGCATCCCGTCCACGCTGATCGCGTGCACGAGCACGAGGTGCGGCGGCATGTTGTCGTGCGGCTGACCGCCTCCGGACGACGGGGCGAGCACGCCCTCGGCCAGCACCACCTGGTTGGCCGGGCCGTAGTGCGGCCGGTCGGTGGCGGCGAACGACGCGCCGCCCGGCTCCGCGTCGTCGGCGGCCGCGCTCGACGCCCGGATCTCGTGCGTGTGCGCCGGCAGCTCGGCGGTCGTGAGCGTGTGCGTCGCCGACCCGCCGCTCGACGCCTGCGGGATCCCGGCGCCGGGGTGCACCGCGGAGCGGCCCCGCAGATCGGGCAGGGCGAAGGTCGTGACCCCGTCGCCGCCGTACGTGCTGCCGATGACCTGGTGCAGCGCCTCGTGCTGGCTGATCGCGAGCAGCTGGCCGTCGCAGGCCAGCCAGCCCTCAGGCACGAACTGGTAGGGGAACAGGCGGATCTCGGCGAGGTAGGCGTCCACGGCAGTCCTGTCAGGAGCGGGGCGGGAAGGTGCCGGCGGTGCAGATGGCGAACCGCAGCACGGTGAACGGCGGCCGGTTCTCGTGCGCCCGGGAGCCGCCGGCCGTGGTCACGGCCGTCGGGGACATGGGCTGCGACGGCGGTGCGGTGGTCGCCGGCACGTAGGCGGGGCCGGCCGAGGCGGCCCAGGTGCCGCCCCCCGGAGAGGTGGCCGTCGCCGCCGCGGCCGACGCCGACACGCCGTGCTGGTGCGCCGGGAGCTCGGACGGCAGCAGCGTCACCGTCTCGCTCCCGCCGACCTGACCGGGCAGGCGCCCGGTCGCCGGATCCCGGTGCACCGCGAACCGGCCGCGCAGGTCGGGCAGCGCGAAGGTCGACACCCCGTCGCCGCCGTACAGGACCCCGATCAGCGAGAACAGCGCCGGGTACTGGTTGATCGGCAGCAGCGAGCCGTCGCAGGGCAGCCAGCTCTGCGGGGTGAACCCGATGGCGAGCATCCGGATCTCGCCGAGGTACGGCTCCATGCAGGTCTCCAGTCGGGCGGCGTGTCGGGCGGGCGGGGCGGTCAGGCCGGGGGGTCAGGCCGAGGGGAGCACGACGGCCTCGACGGTGCTGCCCGCCGCACCGACGGGCTCCGTGTGCAGCAGCAGGTCACCGGTGTCGTGCACGAAGGTGCGGGTGCCACCCGGCAGGTCGAGCGGGCCGGCCGCGGTGAACGTCAGGCGGAACCCGTCGGCCTCGCGGGAGGCACCGGCCGCGGCACCGACCGCGGCGAGCGTCACGGTGCGGCCCTCGACCTCGAACCGGCTGCCGACCAGGGGCCGCAGCGCGGCGGCCGTCAGCGGGAGCGCGGGGCGGCGCAGCGCGACCGGGACGCCGCCGGCCACGGCGACGCCCAGGGCGGCGGTGCCGGCGACCAGCACGGTGCGACGCGTGGGCACACGGGACTCCAGGACCTTGCGGGGATGGTGAGCGGGCGTGAGCCTACGAGGATTCACCCGGATGACGGGCCCGCCAGCCGGGTGAAACACCTAGTCTTCGGCGCGTGCTCCCCCCTCGACCCGCGCTGCGGCGCGCCCTCGCGACCCTGGCGCTGGTCGCCGTCGTGGCGTCCGCCGGCACCGTCGCGGCGGCCGGGTCGCCCCTCGCCGTGCCGGCTGCGCTCGCGGCCGACCCGGTGCCGTTCGCGGTCACGTCCGCGGCCGACGCCGCCCTGACCGGCGCGTGCACCGACGAGGTCACGGGGACCACGCTGCGCGAGGCGCTGTGCCTCGCGGCGGGGGAGACCAGCGCGGTCGTCACCGTGCCCGACGGCACCGCGGTGACGCTGACCGCGGGTCCGCTCAGCTACGCACCCGCGGCCGCCGCCACGCTCCTGGTCACCTCCGGCGGGACGTGGACCGTCGACGGCGGGCACCGGCGGATCCTCGACCTCGACACCGGGCTGGTCGGCGGGGTCGCCGTCACGCTCGAGGGCGTCGAGCTGCGGGACGGCGTGCCGAGCGCGGCCGACGCGGCCGTGGTCGGCGGGGGCGGTGCCGTGCTGGCGGGGTCCGGCGACCCTGCCCGCCCGGACGCCCTGACGCTGCGTCGCTGCGTCGTGTCCGGCAGCGCGAACGCCGCGGGCGCCGGCGACGCGACCGCACCCGGCGGCGCCGTGCAGATGTCCGGCGGCACCCTGACCGTCGACGGCTGCACCTTCCGCGACAACACCGCCGACGGGGCCCCGGGCGGGGCCGTCGCGATGATCGGCCTCCACGAGGCGGACGCGGTGCTGGTCACCGGGTCGACGTTCGAGCGCAACACCGTCACCGGCGGCGCCGGGTCCGGCGTGCTCGGCGGCGGTGCCCTGTACGTCGAGGGCGCCTCGCTGACGCTGCGGGGCTCGGTGCTGACCGACAACGCCGTCAGCTCGGGCTCGCCCGCGGCCGCGCGCGGGGGCGCGGTGCTCGCCACCGGCCCGACCGCCGTCTCCGGGACCCGGGTCGAGCGGAGCACCGTCACCGGCCGGGGCGGTGCGGGCGACGGCGGCGCGCTGTGGCTGACCGAGGGCACCGTGACGGGGTCCGTCCTGGTCGGGAGCACGGACACCGTCACCGGGCCGTCCCGTGCCGCGTCGGTGGTCGGACCGGTGCTGGCCACGGAGAACTGGTGGGGCTGCGCCGACGGCGCGTGCGGCGCGGTCGGCGTCACCGCGACCGAGCCGCGTGCCGTCCTGGCGGTGACGGCCGACCCGGCGCAGGCGGTGGTGGGCGCTGCGGTGACGGCCACGGCGCGCGTCGCGCTGGCCGACGGCGGCGCGGTCCCCGAGGCGCTCCTGCCCGTGCTGGCGGGGCGCCCCGTCGCGTGGACGTTCGACCCCGCGTCGGGTGCCGGTGCGGCGGACGCGGACGGCGTGCTCGCCGCCGACGGCACCGCGTCGGCCCGGTTCACCCGCGGCGCCGGGGCGACCCTGGCCGTCGGCGCCCGGGTCGACCAGGTGGCCGGGAGCGCGACCCTCACGCAGCCGGTCGCCCCCGCCGTCACCGACCCGGCCGACGCCACCGTGCTCGAGGGCGCGGACGCGACGTTCGGGTCGACGGTCACCGGGCCGCCGACGCCGGCGCTGCAGTGGGAGCGCTCGGCCCCCGGCGCCTCGACGTGGTCCGCCGTGGACGGTGCGACGGGTCCGACGCTGACCGTCACCGTCACGCGGGCGGCCGACGGCGCGCGCTACCGGCTGGTCGCCACCAGCTCCGCGGGCACCGCGCGCAGCGCTCCCGCCACCCTGTCCGTCACCTGGGGCCCGGAGATCACCGCGCAGCCCGTGGACGTCGCGGCGCTCGCGGGGACGACGGCCCGGTTCGAGGTCGGGGTGGCGGGCGTCCCGACGCCGTCGGTCCGCTGGCAGGCCGGCCGCGACGGCACCTGGACCGACGTCGCGGGCGCGACCGGGACGACCTACGAGCGCGTGCTCGCCGCCGGTGACGACGGCCTCCAGGTGCGCGCCGTGCTGACCGGGGCCGCAGGCACCGTGTCGAGCGACCCGGCCACCGTGACGATCCGCACGGTCCCGTCCTGGACGACGCAGCCGGGCGACGCCACCGCGGCGGAGGGGGCGACCGCCACCTTCACCGCGACCGCCACCGGCCTGCCTGCCCCGGCGCTGCAGTGGCAGCGTGCGGAGGCGGGGACCACCGGGTGGACGGACCTGCCCGGGGAGACCGGGGACCAGCTGGTCGTGACCGCCGACCGCGCCGACCAGGGCGCGACCTTCCGCGCGGTGGCGACCAGCGCCGCCGGCACGGCCACGTCGGTGGCCGCCGTGCTGACGGTGGAGTGGGGCCCCGAGGTGACCGACCCGGCGGACGTCGTCGTCGTCGCGGGCGGCACCGCGCGGTTCGACGTCACGGCCACGGGCTTCCCGGTGCCGTCCGTGCAGTGGCAGACCAGCACGGACGGCGGCACGTGGACGGACGTCCCCGGCGCGACCGGGTCCCGCTACGACCACGTGGCGGGCGCTGCGGACGACGGCCTCCGGGTGCGCGCGGTCGCCACCGGCGCGGGCGGTGCCGGACCGAGCGCCGCGGCGACCCTGACCGTCCGGACCGCCCCGCTGTTCACCGTCCAGCCGGTCGACGTCGCCGCCGACGCCGGCAGCACGGCGACCTTCACCGCGGCGGCCGGCGGTGCCCCCGTCCCGACGCTGCGGTGGCAGGTGCGCGAGCCGGGCGGTGCCTGGACCGACGTCCCCGGGGCCACCGGCGGGACGCTCGCGGTCGACGCGGACGCCGGTGCCCACGGGTCGCAGTACCGCGCCCTGGCGTCGAGCACCGTCGCCGCCGACGTGCCCAGCGAGGTCGCCACGCTCACCGTCCTGCGCGCGCCGACGGTGACCGACCCGGTCGACGCCGTGGTGGCCGCGGGCGGCGTCGCGCGGTTCGAGGTCACCGCCAGCGGCCGGCCCGCCCCGGCAGTCACCTGGGAGGTCTCGGCTGACGGCGTGCGGTGGACCGCGGTCCCCGGTGCCGCCGGCGCCGTCCTGGAGCTGACCGCGACCGCCGCCGACGACGGGCTCCAGGTGCGCGCCGTCGCGTCGGCGGCGCTCGTCTCGGGCCCGGTGGTCGTCACCAGCGAGGCGGCCACGTTGAGGGTCGTCGCCCCGCCGGTGGTCGTCGACGAACCCGACGACGTCGCGGCCGACGGCACCCTCGCGGTCGTGGCCGGGCAGCCGGCGCGGATCGCGTGGGTGGTCGATGCCGACGCCGGCACCGCCGAGTGGCAGGCCTCCCGCGACGGGGGTGGCACCTGGGGTCCCGTGCCGGGCGGCGCCGGCACCACCCAGGAGCCCGAGCCGCGCCGCACGCCGCAGGTCGGCGTGCCGCTGAGGGCGCTGGCGGCCGTGCCGACCACGGGAACGGTGCGGCACACGCTGGTCTACACGCCGACGATCGTCGACGACGGGCTGATGGTCCGGCTCGCCGTCTCCAACCTGGCAGGCACGGTCACGACGGACCCGGTGACGTTCCGCGTCACCGCGGCACCGGCCGAGCCCACGGTGCCCACGGAGCCCACGGGGCCGGGCGTCCCCGGCGCCGGGACCCCCGCAGCACCGGCTGGACCGGGCACCGCGGCACCGGCCCTCGGCGCCACCGGCTCCGACGCCGTGGCCCTCGGCTCCGTCGCCGCGGTGCTGCTGCTGAGCGGCGTCGTCGCCCTCCGGCTGGTCCGTCGCCGCCGGACCTGAGAGACGCGACAGGGTGGGAGGTCCGGACCCGCACGCCGACGGCGTGCAGCCCCGGACCTCCCACCCCGGTGTCCTGCGCGGGGCTCAGCCCGCGATCGTCGTGCCCGCGGGGACCTCGCCCGGCGCGCCGTCGGCCGGGACCACGGCCGCACCGGTCGCGACGACCCCGGCGCCGAAAGTCCAGTCGCCCTGGACGGTGAACGAGGTGGCGCCGCGCAGCGACGGGGCACCCGCCGCGAACCGGTCCTCGAACTTCCCGACCGTCTTGTAGACCTTCGTGTCGAGGTCCACCAGCGGCGCGCTGCCGACGGCCAGCCGGAGCGTGGCGTCCTCGGCCAGGTCGTAGGCGTCCGACCGGATCAGCAGCAGGTCGTTGGTCGTCTTGACCGGCAGGAACCGCTCGCGACCCACGGCGATGGCGGTCGCGCCCTCGAACACCTCGATGGCGGCGCCCATGGCGGTCTCGATCTGGAACACCTCGGGGGACGAGGAGTCCGTCGGGTCCACCGTCTTGACGTTGCGGATCAGCGGCAGGCCGAGCACCGCGCCCCGGGCCTCGAGCGCCGCGGCGATCTGCTCCAGGTCGAACCACAGGTTGTTCGTGTGGAAGTACGGGTGGCGGTGCTCGTCCGTGAAGTAGTCCATCTCGTCCGCCGGGGTCTGCGCGGTGTCGCGCAGGATCAGGCGGCCGTCGGACTTCCGCACGGCCAGGTGCCCGCCCTTGCGGTCGGCCGCGGTGCGGCGGCACAGCTCGGCGGCGTAGGGCGCGCCCGACGCGGCGAACCAGCCGGCGATCGTCGCGTCCGGCGCGGCACCGAGGTTGTCCGAGTTCGACACCGACGCGTACCGGAAGCCCGCGTCGAGCAGCTGCTGCAGCACGCCGGAGGCGAGCAGCGCCGTGTAGAGGTCGCCGTGGCCCGGGGGGCACCACTCGAGGGTCGGGTCCGCCGGCCAGGAGACCGGGGTCAGGTCGTCCGTGCGGAGCTTCGGCTCCTGGTTTTGCAGGAAGTCCAGCGGCAGGCCGTCCACCGCGAGCCCCTCGTGCTTCGCGAGCGCGGCGAGCGAGTCCGCCTGCGTGCGGAACGAGTTCATCAGGATGAGCGGGAGCCGGGCGCCGGTCTCCGCGCGGGCGTGCTGCACCTGCTCGACGATCAGGTCCAGGAACGACTTGCCGTCGCGCACCTGGAGCAGGGACTTCGCCTTGTCCATGCCCATCGAGGTGCCGAGGCCGCCGTTGAGCTTGATGACCGCGGTCTTCGCGAACGCCGCGCGCGCCGCCTCGGGGTCGATGTCCAGGTCGGCCAGCTTCGGCGGGTCGAGCAGCGGGTCGATGGTCTCCTCGGGGATGAGGCCGGTCGCCCCCGCCTCGAGCTCGCGGTAGTAGTGGGTGAACACGTCGATGGCGGTCGGGGCCACCCCGGCCGCCGTCATCTTGTCCTGGGCCTGCCGCAGTCCGGTGTCGCTCATGGCCCTGATCCTAGGAACACCGGGTGAGCCGGTGCGACCGGTTCGCGCTGCCGCGCACCGCGAGTGTCCAGCAACTCGGTCGGAATGTCCGGAATGCCCGGGAGTTTCTGGACACTCGACGTCATCGGCGCGGGCTCAGGGCAGCGCGGACCGCACCGGGGTCAACGCGCGGTCCAGGAGGTCCGGCAGCCGCGTCCGGCTCGCACCCGCGTGCGCCCAGGCCTCCACCGCGGCGACCAGCGCCCCCGCCCAGGCCGCCCCCGCCACCCGGGCGTGCAGCGGCTCGACGCCGCGGCCCGCGGCGTACGAGGCGAGCGCGGTCCCGAGGTCGGCGGTCCGGCGCGCGGCAGCCAGGCGCAGGTCGTCCCCGAGGCCCATCGTGTCCGCCTGGGTGAAGGCGAGGGCCACGTGCTCGGCCGGCAGGTCGGCGGCCAGCGCGGCGAGGGCGCCGGCGACGACGGACCCGGCCGTGGGTGCCTCGTGCGCGGGCCGGCGGGTCGCCGCGTCACCGGTGAGCCCGGAGCGGAGCGCCGCGACCCGCTCGTCGAACGCCGCCCAGAGCAGGTCGGACTTCGCGGGGAAGTAGTTGAAGAACGTGCTCCGCGAGACGCCGGCGCGCTGGGTGATGTCGGCGACGGAGGTGGCGGCGTACCCGCGCTCCAGGAACAGCTCGCCCGCGGCCTCCTCGAGCATCGACCGGGAGGAGGCGTGCGGGCGCCCGGACCGGCGGGGCGACGGAGCGGGCACGCGCACATGCTAGGGCGCGGCTGGGACCGGGATCACACCGCGGCCGACCCCCGGACGGTGCGGCCGCGCCTATTGTTGGACGCAGTGCAACAACCGCTGACCCCTGTCGAAGGTGGACCCGTGCCCCACGCCCCCCGTCCTGCTCGCGCGCGAGCCGCAGCCGCCCTCGCGGCCGGCGTCGCGATGACCCTGGCCGCCTGCACCGCCGGTGGCGGGTCCGACGACGCCGCGACGCCCTCCGACGGCGGCACCCTCGTGTACGCGACGGGCGACGCCGAGCCCACCTGCCTGGACCCGCACGTCGGCGGCAACTACCCGCAGGCGCTGATCAGCACGCAGTACCTGGAGCCGCTGGTCGGCCGGGACGCGGACGGCACGATCCTGCCCTGGCTCGCGACCGAGTGGACCGTCAGCGACGACGGCCTGACGTGGGACTTCACGCTCGCGGACGACGTCACGTTCACCGACGGCACGCCGTTCGACGCCGCGGCGGTCGCGGCGAACGTCGCGCACCTGCAGGACCCGGACACGGGGTCGTCGACCGGGTACCTGGCGGTGCAGAAGGTCGAGCAGGTCGAGGCCGTCGACGCCACGCACGCGCGGTTCCACCTGTCGGAGCCCGACTCGGCCCTGCTCGAGTCGCTCAGCATGCAGTGGACCGCGATGCAGTCCCCGGCCGGCATCGAGCGCGGGACGGACGAGAACTGCGCGGCGCCGATCGGCACCGGCCCGTTCGTCGTCGACGAGTGGACCCCGCAGCAGCAGGTGGTCCTGACGGCGAACCCCGACTACGTGGCCCGCGACCCGCAGGCCGAGCACGACGGGCCGGCGTACCTGGACGAGATCGTCTGGCGGTTCATCCCCGACGCGGCGACGCGGTACGCCGCGCTGCGCTCCGGCGAGGTGCAGGTGGTCGACAACCCGCAGCCCGACGCCATCGCGGCCGCCGACGCCGCGCAGGACGGTGCGATCGCCCACGTCGACGCGCCGCGGCCCGGCTCGTCCAACCGCATCGAGCTGAACAGCGCGCAGCCGCCGTTCGACGACGTGCGGGTGCGCGAGGCGTTCGTCCGCGCCGCCGACCCCGACCCGGGCATCGAGACCCTGTTCGCCGGCACCGCGACCCGCTCGACGTCGCCGCTGTCCAGCGCGGAGCCGCTCGCGTACGCGGACCCCGACCTGTTCACGACCGACGTCGACGCGGCGGAGGCGCTGCTGGACGCGGCGGGCTGGACCGAGCGCGACGACGAGGGCTACCGGACGAAGGACGGCCGGCGGCTCACCGTCCGGTTCCCCGTGAGCACCAACCAGTCGGTCGCGGCCGAGCAGTCGCTGTTCGAGCAGATCCAGGCCAACGCCAAGGCCGTCGGGTTCGAGGTCGTGCTGACCCCGCTCGACCTGTCCGCCTGGTACGGGGCCCTGGGTGCGCACGAGTACGAGGCCGTCTCCGCGCCGTACACGAAGGTCGGTCCGGACGTGCTGCGGATCCTCTACCACTCCGACGGCACGGTGCCCGCGCCGAGCGGCTACTTCGCGAACCACGCCGGCGTCACCGACCCCGAGCTCGACGCGCTGCTGGACTCCGCGTCCGCCACGGCCGACGCGGACGAGCGCGCCGACCTGTACCGGCAGGCGCAGCAGATCGTGCTCGAGGGGTTCTACATCCTCCCGCTGTACGACCAGCAGAACCACTTCCTGACCAGCGGCGTGACCGGCATGCGCACCCTCGGCACGGTCGCCACGCCGACGTTCCTCGACGCGCGGCTGGGGTGATGCTCCGCCGCGGGCCCGGGTGGCTGCGCTGGCTGCTGGCCCGGGTCGGCTCGGCGGTGCTGGTCGCGTGGGTGGTGGCGACGGTCGTGTTCTTCGCGCTGCGCGCGGCGGGCGGCGACCCGACCGAGGCGATCCTCGGCGGGCCGGGCTCGCAGGCCGGGCCGGAGGCGGTCGCCGCGGCCCGGGCGCAGTACGGGCTGGACCAGCCGCTGGTGGTGCAGTACCTGGTGCAGCTCTGGCGGGTGGCCACGTTCGACCTGGGCGACTCCTACGCGCGCCGGGTGCCGGTCGCGGAGCTGCTCGCCGAGCAGCTGCCGGGCACCATGCTCCTCGCGGTGCTGTCCCTCGCGCTCGCGTGGGTGCTGGCGCTCGCGGTCGCGACGGCCGCCGTCCGGGCGTCCGGTCCCGTCGGCCGGGCCTGCGCGGCGGCCCTGCGCGGCGCCGAGGTCGTCGCCGCCGTGCTGCCGCACTTCTGGCTGGGCGCCGTGCTGATCGTGGTGTTCTCCTCGACGCTCGGCTGGTTCCCCGCGACCAGCAGCGGGACCGACCCGGTGGGCCTGGTGCTGCCGACCGTCACGCTGGCCGTGCCCGTCGCCGGGTTCCTGGGCCAGGTGATGCGCGACTCGCTCGAGGAGGCCGCCGCGGCACCGTTCGCGACCAGCGCCCGGGCCCGCGGCGCCGCACCCGTCCGCGTGCTGTGGCGGCACACGCTGCGGCACGGCGTGCTGCCCGCGGTGTCGCTGTCCGGCTGGGCGTTCGGCTCGCTGCTGAGCGGCGCCGTGGTCGTCGAGACGCTGTTCGGCCGGCCCGGCCTCGGGCGGCTGCTGCTGGACGCGACGATGCAGCGCGACGTCCCCGTGGTGGTCGGCGCGGTCGTCGTCGTGGCGCTCGCGTACGTGGTGGTGATGGTGCTGGTCGACGTGGTCGAGCGGCTGCTCGACCCGCGACTGCGGTCGGGTGCCCGGGCCGCGGGCACGGCCGTCGCGGCGCCGGTCCCGCGGGCGGGAGAGCCGGCGGTGCTCGGGTGACCGCGCCGGCAGCCGTCACGAGCCGTGCCGCCGGCCGGGCGGCCCGCGGGCTCCGCGGTCTCGGCGTGCCCGGCGTCCTCGCGGCGCTCGCGGTCGTGTGGATGGCCGTCGCCGTCCTGCGGCCCGACCTCCTGGCGCCGGGCGACCCGAACGCGATCGACGCCCGCGCGGCCTTCACCGCCCCGGACGCCGCGCACTGGTTCGGCACCGACGAGTCCGGGCGCGACGTCTACACCCGGGTGGTGCACGGGGCGGCGGCCTCGCTGGGCATCGGCGCCGCCGCCACGGCGATCGGGGTCGGGGCCGGCCTGGTGCTCGGCTTCGCCGCCGGCCTGGGCCCGCGCTGGCTCGACGCCGGCATCGGCCGCGTGCTGGAGGTGCTGTTCGCCCTGCCGACCCTGGTGCTGGCCCTGCTGCTGGTCGCGGTGCTCGGGGCCGGCACGGAGGCGTCCGTGCTCGCGGTCGGGGCGGCGACCGCGCCGGGCTACGCGCGGATGCTCCGGGCGCGGGTGCGCTCCGTGGCGACCAGCGGGTACGTCGAGGCGGCGCGGCTCGAGGGGCACGCGCCCGGCACCGTGCTGGTGCGGCACGTCGTGCCCAACACGCTGTGGCCGCTGGTGTCGGTCGCGACGCTCGGCATCGGGCAGGCGGTCGTCTGGGTGTGCGCGCTGAGCTTCCTGGGCCTGGGCACGCTGCCGCCGTCGCCGGAGTGGGGCGCGATGCTCAACGCCGGCCGCGTCTACATCGACACGGCCTGGTGGCTGACGGTGTTCCCCGGCCTGGCGATCACGGTGACCGCGGCCTCGCTGACCGTGCTGGGCCGGCGCGTCGGGGCGGTGGCCGCGTGACCGGGGTCGACGGCGTGCGGCCGGGGCCGCCCGTGCTCGACGTGGCCGGGCTGCGCGTGACGTTCCCCGGCGGCGCGGAGGTGCTGCACGGCGTGGACCTGCGGGTCGCGGCGGGGGAGTGCGTCGCCGTGGTGGGCGGGTCGGGCGCCGGCAAGTCGGTGCTGGCGCGCACGCTGGTCGGTCTGGCCGGGGAGGGCGCCCGTGCCGACGTGCGCGCGGACCGGCTGCAGCTGCTCGGCCGGGACGCCCGTGCCTTCTCGGCGCGGGACTGGCGTGCGGCGCGCGGCCGCGACGTCGGTCTGGTGCTGCAGGACGCGCTCGGGTCGCTCGACCCGCTGCGGACCGTCGGTGCCGAGGTGGGCGAGGCGCTCGCGGTGCGCCGTCCGGGCACGGCCCGGGTCTCCCGGGTGGACCGGGCCGAGCGGGTGCTCGCCGCCCTGGCCGACGCCGGGCTCCCGGACCCGCAGGTCCGCTCCCGGCAGCGGCCCGGCGAGCTGTCCGGCGGCATGCGGCAGCGCGCGCTGATCGCCTCGGCCGTGGTCGGACGGCCGCCGCTCCTGGTCGCCGACGAGCCGACGACCGCGCTGGACGCGACGGTCGCGGCCCGGGTGCTCGACCTGCTGGCCGGGCTGCGGGACGCCGGGACCGCCGTGGTCCTCGTGACGCACGACCTCGGCGCCGTCGCGCGGGTGGCGGACCGGGTCGTGGTGCTCCGCGACGGCCTGGTGGTCGAGGAGGGGCCGACCGCGGCCGTGCTCGACGCCCCGCGCGCGGCGTACACGCGGTCGCTGGTGGCGGCGGCCCGGCTCGGCGCGGGCCCGGGCGACGTGCCGCCGCCGGGTGCGCCGGTGCTCGAGGGCCGGGACCTGCGCCGGGCCTTCCCGCTGCCGGGCGGCGGCCGGGTCGAGGCCGTCGCCGGGGTGGACCTCCAGGTGCGCGCCGGTGAGGCGGTGGGGCTGGTCGGCGAGTCCGGGTCGGGCAAGACGACGCTGGCGCGGCTGCTGCTGGCGGCCGACGTGCCGGACGCCGGCGAGGTGCTGCTGGACGGCGGGCCGTGGTCGGCGCTCGCGGAGCGGGACCGGCGCGCGCGCCGGGGCGGGATCCGGCTGGTGCCGCAGGACCCGCTGGGGTCGGTCGACCCGCGGCTGACGGTGCGGGCCGTGCTGCGGGCCGCGCTGGCCACGGCGCCGCGGCCGCCGGCCCGGGCGGACCTCGAGGCCGCGTGCGCGGGGCTGCTGGCCCGGGTCCACCTGCCGGCCGCGGTGCTGGACCGGCGGCCGCGCACGCTGTCGGGCGGTCAGCGGCAGCGGGTGTCGATCGCCCGGGCGCTCGCGTCCGAGCCGCGGGTGCTGCTCCTGGACGAGCCGGTGTCGGCCCTCGACGTGCAGGTGCAGGCCGCGATCCTCGACCTGCTGGTCGAGCTGCGCCGGACCAGCGGGGTGGCGATGGTGCTGGTGTCGCACGACCTCGGCGTCGTGCGACGGGTGTGCGACCGGGTGCTCGTCATGAGCGCGGGCCACGTGGTGGAGCAGGGCACGGTCCCGGAGGTGTTCGGCGCGCCGCGGCACGCCGTGACGCGGGACCTGCTGGCCGCGCGCGCCGTCTGACGCGCGCGGCCGGCGGGTCAGACGCGGACGACGATCTTGCCGCGGGTGTGCCCGGTCTCCAGGGCGCGGTACGCGTCGGCCGCGTGGTCCAGGTCGAACGTCTCGGCGATCTCGACCTGGACCACCCCGCGCGCGGCGAGGTCCGCGAGCTCGGCCAGGCCGGCGGGGTCGGGGCGGACCCACACGTACTGGCCGCCGAACTCGTCGCGGGCGCGCGCGTCGGTGATCGACACGACGGTGCCGCCGGGTCGCAGCAGGTCGGCGACGGTGTCCATCGCCTGGCCGCCCACGTAGTCCAGGACCACGTCGAACCCGTCGGGCGCCGCGGCGCGGGCGGCCGCGACCAGCCCGTCGCCGTAGGCGACCGGCTCGGCACCGAGCGAGCGCAGGTAGTCGTGGTTGCCCGGCGACGCCGTGCCCACCACGCGCGCACCGGCGTGGACCGCGAGCTGGACGGCGATCGAGCCGACACCACCCGCCGCGGCGTGCACCAGCACGGTGGAGCCCGCGCCGAGGCCCGAGCGACGCACCGTCTGCAGCGCCGTGAGGCCGGCGAGCGGCAGGGCCGCCGCCTGCTCGAACGACAGGTCCGCCGGCTTCCTGGCCGCCGTGCGCACCGGGACGGCGACGTACTCGGCGAGCGTCCCGCCGGATACGACGTCCTTGCGCGCGTACGCGAGCACCTCGTCGCCGGCGACCAGCTCGGGGGTGTCCAGGCCGGGCTCGACCACGACGCCCGCGACGTCCCACCCGGGCACCGCCGGGAGGTGGGTGTCGATCAGGCCCTGCAGGTAGCCCTCGCGGATCTTGTAGTCCACCGGGTTGAGAGAGGCCGCGACGACCTTCACCAGGACCGTGTCCGGGCCGACGTGCGGCTCCGGCCGGTCGACGACGCGGAGCACGTCGGCCCCGCCGAACTTCTCGTACTCGACTGCCTTCATACCGGTGCGAACCGGTGCCCGACCCGCGGCATTCCGGCCCGTCGCGCACGTCTCCGGCTCATCCACGACGGGTGGTCCCGGCCGCGAGGCGGCGGCCTAGCGTGGTGACCGGCACGAGGGCACGCGGGTGCCGGGCAGGACCGGCCCGGCGGGAGCGCCTCGGCGGGATCCGGGGAGGGGGGGTCGGGCGATGGACTTCTGGACCGACTTCTGGGACATCATCTGGTGGTTCGTGTGGGCGTTCGTCTTCGTCGCCTACCTGTTCGCGCTGTTCTCGATCATCACCGACCTGTTCCGCGACCGGGACCTCAGCGGGTGGTGGAAGGCCGTGTGGCTGGTGGCGCTGCTGTTCCTGCCGTTCCTCACCGCGCTGGTCTACCTGATCGCCCGCGGCCGGGGGATGGCCGAGCGCAACGTCCGCGCCGTCGTCACGGCCCGCGACGCGAGCGACGCCTACATCCGGGACGTGGCCGGGTCGTCGCCGGGGCAGGAGATCGCGCAGGCCAAGACCCTGCTCGACTCCGGCGCGATCACGCAGGAGGAGTTCGCCACGCTCAAGGCGCACGCGCTCGGCCAGACCCGGTCGGACGGCGCCAGGGCCGACGGCAACGGGACCGGCGTGCACCGGGCGACCACGGCCTGACGCGGTCTCAGGCCGGCGGAGCGGGCGGGGCGGCGTCCGGGGGGTCGCCGTCCCGCCCCCCGTCGCGGCCGGACGCGACCGGCGGAGCGTCCGGCGGCTCCTCCTGGGCCCGGCGCACGGCCGCGAGGAACTCGCGCCCCACGAGCGCCGCGAACGCGAACCCGCAGACCATCTGCACGGTGACGACGACCCGGGCGGCGCCCGTCACCGGCGCGATGTCCCCGAAGCCCACCGTGGCCAGCACGGTCATCGTGAAGTACAGCGCCCCCACGCGGTCCAGCGGCTCGGTGAACGCACCCGGGCCGGACGCCGACAGGGCGGCGTACCCGCTCGCGAACAGCACCACGAACAGCACCGTGGCGGTCACGAACGCCTCCACCGCGCGCAGCACCGGGTACGGCGACCGCACGACCGACCGCACCTGCCAGCCCAGCACCAGCACCAGCGCCACCAGGCCCACGACCAGCAGGACCAGCGTCGCGGCCGTGGGGCGGTCGGACGGCCGGCCCAGGTAGAGGGCGAGCAGCAGCGCCACCGTGCCGAGCACGCGCACCAGGGCCCGTAGCCGCGCGCGGCGGCTCGGGAGGGGCCGGGAGGGGGCCGTCATGCTTCGTCATCCTGGCCCGGCGGCGGCCCGCGCGGGAGCCCCGCGGCGGATGAGCGACGGACTCAGGCGGCGAGCAGGCGTCCCAGGGTGCCGACCGGGGTCTCGAACCAGACGGTCTTGCCCGCGCCCGGGTGCAGGTCGATGCCCCACCGGGTGGCGAGGGCGTCGACGATGCGCATCCCGTGCCCGCCCGCCCGGCCCGGGCTGCCGCTCCGGACCACGGGGAGCGTCGGGTCGGGGTCGGTCACGCTGACCCGGACGCAGTCGCCCCGGCACTCGGCCGTGAGGTCGATGTGCCGGTGCGCGCGCGTGTGCACCACGGCGTTGGTCAGCACCTCGCTGGTGAGCAGCTCGACGGTCCGGGTCGCCTCGGGGGTGGCGTGCGCCCGTTCCGCCTGCCGGACGGCCCAGCGCCGGCCGTGCGCGACGGCCCCGGGGTCGGGGTCCAGCACGAGGCGGTCCGGACGACGGCTCATGGTCACGCTCCTGTGGGGTGCTGCACCGGCGGGCAGCTCGTGCCGACCAGGGTGACCCACCGTCCCCCGCCCCGCACCCGGTGGGCGGTCACCCGGCGTCCGGCGCGGGCTCCTCGGGCGGCGGGACGACCCGCACCCGGGCGATCCGGCGCCCGTCCACCGCCGTGACCTCGATCCGGTGCCCGTCCACCTCGACCCCGTCGCCGACCGCCCCGAGGCGGCCGAGGCGGGCGATCACGAAGCCGGCCACCGTCTCGTAGGGGCCGTCGGCCAGCGCGACGCCGGTCAGCTCCGAGAACTCCTCGATGGTGATGCCGGCGTCGTAGGAGCCGGGCGCGCGCTCACGCGCCTCGGCGCCCGAGGAGCCCGGCATGTCGTACTCGTCGCGGATGTCGCCGACCAGCTCCTCCACCAGGTCCTCGAGGGTGACGATGCCGTCGGTGCCGCCGTACTCGTCGACGACGACCGCGATGTGCACGCCCTCCCGGCGCATCCGGGACAGCGACGGCAGCAGCTTGTTGGTGCCGGGCAGCACGACGATCTCCCGCATGGCGTCCCGGACCCGCACGTGCTCGCGGTCGGGCGTCTCGAGCAGGGCGCGGATGTGCAGGAAGCCGAGCACGTCGTCGAAGTCCTCGCCGATGACCGGGTAGCGCGACCACGGCTGCGCACGGACCTGGTCCAGCGCCTCGGCGAGCGTGAGGCGGGCCTCGAGGAAGTGCACCTCGCCGCGCGGCCGCATGACCTCCGCCACGGACCGGTCGGTGGCCTCGAAGACGTCGCCCAGGATGCGCCGCTCGTCCTCGGGCAGGCCCTGGTGCGCGATGACGAGGTCACGCAGCTCGGCCTCCGTCATCTCCTCGCTGGTGGCGTGCGGGTCCCCGCCGAACAGCCGCACCAGCAGGTTGGTCGACCGGGACAGCAGCCAGATGACGGGGCGCATCAGGCTCGCGAACCGGTCGAGCGGGGGCGCGACGGCGAGGGCGACGCGCGCCGACTGCTGCAGGGCGATCCGCTTCGGCACCAGCTCCCCGAGCACCAGGGACAGGTAGGCGATGACCAGCGTGAGCAGCACCAGCGCGAGCGTGCCGGCCAGGCCCTCGGCGACGCCCAGCGACTCGAGCGCGGGGGCGAAGTCCGGGGCGATGGTGGAGGCGCCGTACGCGGCGGAGAAGAACCCGGCGACCGTCACGCCGATCTGGACGGCGGCGAGGAACCGGTTGGGGTCCCGCGCCACGGCGGCCACCCGCGCGCCGCGGGCGCTCTGCCGCTCCAGGCGGTTGATCTGGCTCTCGCGCAGCGACACCAGCGCGATCTCGGTGCCGGCGAACACCCCGCCGACCAGGATGAAGAGCAGGACGAGGGCGATGCTGCCCCAGGTCTCGGAGTCCATCAGCGGCGAGCCCCCGCTCGTGACGCGCGCGGGGTGCGGGCTCGCCGCACGGGACTGCAGGGCCGGTCAGGAGGCGACATGCCGTCCATTCCAGACAGGACCGGGCGGGCCGTCAACCGGTGGCCGCGCACAGGACCGGCACAGGTCCGCTGCGAAGTCGCCGCGCCGTTCCGCCCGTCCGGGCAGGTCGGCCTCCCTAGGCTGACGGTGCCCGCGGCGCGCGCCCGGGCCGAGCGTCGGAGGTGTCGGTGAGGTCCGTGGGGGGCAGAGCAGGTCAGCAGGTCGGTCCGGCGCGGGCCGGGTCGCCGGGGACGCGGGCACGGCGCCTCCGGGGTCCCGTCGCGGGAGGCGTGGTGCTCGCGCTGGTCGGGGTCCTGGGGGCGTGCACCGGCAGCGGTGACGACGGGCAGGCGACGGCCGAGGCGCTCGCGGACGCGCTGGCGTCGGGCGACTTCGCCGACGTGCCGCTCGACGGCGGCACCGCGGCGGAGGCCGCCGACGCGCGGACCGCCGCGTACGAGGGTCTGGACCCGTGGGAGCCGGCCGTCGAGGCCGGCGCGGTCGTCGCCGCCGAGGGCGACGAGGCCGCGGCGTCCGTCGAGCTGACGTACACGTGGGACGTCGACAGCAGCGCGAACGACTGGACGTACACGACGCACGCGAACCTGGTCCGGGTGGAGGACGAGTGGCGGGCCCGCTGGAGCCCGATGCTGCTGGCTCCGGACCTGGCCGCCGGCGAGACCCTGCAGGTGCGGCGCGTCCAGGCCGAGCGGGCGGACGTGCTGGGCGCCGGTGACGCGGTGCTGGTGGAGTCCCGTCCGGTGTTCCGGGTCGGGATCGACAAGACCCGGGTCGCCCCGGAGCAGGCGGACGCCGCCGCGCGCGGCCTGGCCACGGCCGTCGGCCTGGACGTCGAGGCCTACGCCGCGCAGGTCGCGGCCGCGGGGGAGAAGGCGTTCGTCGAGGCGATCGTCGTGCGGGAGGGCGACCCGGCCTACGACGTGCCGGCCCTGTCGACGCTGCCGGGCGTGAACGCGGTGCCGACCACGCTGCCGCTGGCCCCGAACCGCGCGTTCGCGCGCCCGGTGCTCGGCACCGTCGGCCCGGCGACGGCGGAGATCGTCGAGGAGTCCGAGGGTGCGGTCGTCGGCGGCGACCTGACCGGGCTCGGGGGCCTGCAGAAGCAGTTCGACGAGCAGCTGCGCGGCCTGCCCGGCCTGACCGTCGTGGCGACCGCCGGGGACGCGCAGGAGCGCGAGCTGTTCCACGTGGAACCACAGGTCGGAGCGCCGTTGCGCACCACGCTGGACCCGGCCGTGCAGCAGGCGGCGGAGGACGTGGTGGCCGGCGTGACCGGCAGCGCGAGCGCCGTGGTGGCGGTCCGCCCGTCCACCGGCGACGTGCTCGCGGCCGCCAGCGGACCGGGCGGCGGCGGCATGTCGACCGCCACGCTCGGGCTGTACGCACCGGGCTCCACCTTCAAGGTCGCGACCTCGCTCGCGCTGCTGCGCGCCGGGCTCACGCCCGACAGCGTGGTCACCTGCCCGCCGACGGCGACCGTCGACGGGCGGGAGTTCCAGAACTACCCGGGCTACCCGGCGGACGCGCTCGGCGACATCCCGCTGCGCACCGCCGTGGCGGAGTCGTGCAACACGGCGTTCCTCACCGCCGCCGGCACCGCGCCGCAGGAGTCGCTGGCCGCGGCGGCCGAGGCGCTCGGCCTGGTCGAGGACGCCGACCTCGGCTTCGCGGCCGCGCTGGGCTCGGTGCCCGCCGAGGCGACCGGCACCGACCACGCCGCGTCGATGATCGGCCAGGCACGGGTGCAGGCGACGCCGCTCGGCATGGCGACCGTCGCCGCGTCGGTGGCGGCCGGCGCCCGGGTGACGCCGCGGCTCGTGCTCGACGAGGCGGCCGCCACCCCGGCACCGGAGGCCGGGCAGCCGCTCACGCCGGCCGAGGCCGACGCCCTGCGGACGATGATGCGCGCGGTCGTGACCGAGGGCGGCGGCGACTTCCTGCAGGACGTGCCGGGCCCCGAGGTGATCGCCAAGTCGGGCACCGCGCAGTACGGCTCGGGCGCCGAGCTGGCCAACCACGCGTGGATGATCGCGGCGCAGGGCGACCTGGCGGTGGCGGTGTTCGTCGAGACGGGCGACTTCGGGTCCACGACCTCGGGGCCGCTGCTGGAGGCGTTCCTGCGCGCGGTGGCGGTGCCGGCGCCCTGAGCCGCGGCGGGACGGCAGGCTCGCCACGGGCCCGCGCCATATGTCCGTTATGAGCCGAGTGGGTGAAATGGGGGTTCTGTGACACCCAGTCGCGGCACCCCCCTTCCGCCGGGGCGGGCGCGGGCCTACAGTCGGCTCGTCAGCGACAAGAGCAAACTCTCCGCGAGGAGGGGACGCAAAGCCACGGGACCCCCGCAGGTCAGCCGGGCTGCCGAACGAAGGATCCGTCATGGAACAGCGTGGCTTCTACGAGCCTGCCGAGCGGGACCGCACCGGTTCCGACCTCCGCCCCGAGGGCGTCACCGCCCGCCTCACCGCCTGGTCCCGCATCGCGGCGGCACGCGCCGTCGGCCACGGCGACCTGGTGCCGGCCCAGCGCGAGTGCACCTCCGCCTCCTGAGCGCCTGACGCAGCCGGGGTCGCGCCGCGCGACCCCGGCTCCGTCGTGCCCTAGAGCTCGCCGACCCGCTGCAGGTAGCGCATCGACGCCCAGCCGACCGGGATCCGCAGCCAGTACGTGAGCACCCGGAACAGCACGGCCACCGACGTCGCCACACCGGGGTTGACCCCGACCACCGACAGCGCGCCGGCCAGCGCGATCTCCGTCGTGCCGATGCCGCCGGGGGTCGGGGCGATCGAGCCGGCGGTGTTGCCCGCCAGGTAGACGATCGCGACCTGCACCAGCGAGAGCTCCTGGCCGAAGGCCCGCAGGCACACCTCGAACGCGAGGATGTACCCGAACGTGGTCAGCACGTTGCCGGCGATGCCGATCGCCAGGCGGGACGGCTGACCCACCACCTCGATCAGGCGCGGCCAGGTCTGCTGCAGCGTCGGCAGCGTCTTCGCGGCCACCCACTGCCGCACCCGGGGCACCAGCATCGCGCCGGCGACGAGCGCCGCCAGCACGCCCACCACCACGACGACCACCGGCGACACGGTGAACCGCTCCAGCTGGTTGGTGCCGGACGCGACCGACAGCGCCAGCAGCAGCAGCATCGTGACGACGAACTGCGCGACCTGGACCAGGGCGACCGTCGCCGTGGCCAGCGAGGTGGACGTGCCGCGGCGGGTCAGCAGGCGCAGGTTGAGCGCGGCCGGGCCGATGCCGGCGGGGGCGGCCAGCGCGACGAACGTGGCCGCGGACTGCGCGACCGTCGCTCGCCACAGCGGCACCTTGACCGGGGAGAACGCCACCAGCGACAGCGCGGCGCCGAACAGCGTCGCCATCCCGAGCGCGAACGCCAGCAGGCTGAGCCGCCAGTCCGTCGACTGCAGCGCGTCGAGGATGGTCTGCAGGTTGATCGACGTCAGCAGGATGATGACCGCGGCGGTCGTGAGCAGGATGGTCAGCACGGCGCGGGCGCCGAACCGGATCAGCTGCACCGGCTGCACGTCGGCCTCGGGCAGCCGGGCGACCAGCGCCGACCGCAGCTCCGCGAGCACCTCCTTGTGGGCGCGCAGCTCCTCGCGGGTCCGGCGGGGGAGCGTGATGGTCTGCAGCAGGGGGCCGATCGCGGCGATGTCCCCCTCCGGGAGCACGGCCACCGCCGACTCCAGCGCCCGGGCGGGCCCGACCCGCAGGGCGAGCAGCGCGACCATCTGGGTCCGGTCCATCCGGCGGGCCAGGTCGGAGGAGGCGACGTCGCCCTGCTCCCAGCCCACCAGCCACACCGTCGGCCGCTCGGCGTCCCCGGACACCAGGATCGCGTCGCTGGTCAGCGTGCGGTGCGCGAGCCCGGCCTCGTGCGCGGTGCCGAGCTGCGCCCAGATCTCCTGCAGCACGGCGTCCGTGATCTGCTCGGGCTCCAGGTCCGCCAGCGGTGTCGCGTCCGGCACCCGGTCCTGCACCAGCATCATCGACGACTCGGCCTCGCCGATGCCGCGCAGCTGCGGGGTGCGCACGCCGGCCGCGGTCGCGGTGTAGGACAGCAGCGCCGCGCGCTCCGCGGCCTGCCGCAGGGACACCACGGACCGGCCGTCCAGCCCGCGCAGCCGCAGCGACCGCCACAGGCGGCTGAGGACGCCGACCACCTGCCGGTCGCCGTCCAGCACCACGACGTCCAGCATCCGGCCGTCGTCGGTCGTCATCTCGTACACGCGGTGGTCGGTGGACCGGGCCACGGCCCGGGCGGCCGGGGTGCCGGGCAGCGGCTCGGGGTGCTCCGGAGCCCCCTCGCCGGGCACGCGCACCAGCACCAGCGGGTGCCAGCCCGCGCGCCGGACGCCGGCGACCAGGCTGGCGCCGTAGGCGCGCTCGGACCGGACCCCCGACACGTAGCGCACGGCGAGGCCGGTGGCGCGCCCGATCAGCAGGGCGACGGCGACGCCGGGCAGCGAGACGCCCGCGGTGATCACCATGATCCCGACGGCGACCCACACCAGGTTCCAGGACCACGCGACCGTGCGGCGGCGGTTGCGCGGGCCGGTGGCGGTCAGCAGGCCCGCGATCAGCGCGATGTAGCCGGGGATGGTGAGCGTGAGCTCGCCCGCGAGCCGGACGGACAGCCCGGCGACCAGCTGGTCGGAGCCGAGCCGCTCGATCAGCCAGGACACGCTGGACGTGACCAGCACCGCGACGATGGCGGCGACGGACGCCTCGACCATCTGGCGGCCGAGCCGGCGGATCGCGAGCTCCGCGAGCACGGCGATCGGCACGATGAACGTGACGACGCTCTCCAGCAGCGCGACCGGGACGATCAGCAGCTGGCGCAGCAGCGTGGCGAACCCCTGCACGTCCTCCGCGACGCCGGTCGTCGTGTTGTGCGCGTAGGTCGCCAGGACCATGACGGCGACGGCACCGAGCAGGGTGAGCACCACGCCGAGCAGGTCGCTCGGGTGGTGCACCCGGACCTCGGGGGTGTCGACCACCTGGGGCCGTCCCAGGCCGTCCGTCCCCGGGCGTGCGGCACCCGCCCCGGCGGCGGTCCCGCCGGGTCGCCCGGCCGCCGCCGGCGCGCTGGTCGAGGCGTCGGGCATGAGGTGGAGTCTAGGCAGCGCGGACCCCACCCAGGGGGTCCTCCGGGCGGTCCGTGGTCAATTGGGTCCCCGAGGATGAGGCCCGCCGGGTCACGCCTCCGTCGCGGGGATGACCTGGGCGGACTAGCGTGACGGCGAGCAGGCGCCGCGACTCACCCGGTGGCGTCGGGACGACCCTCGGGAGGCGCTCGTGGCACAGGACCTGGACGACCGGATCGCGGCGGTGCTCCGCTCGGTGTGGTGGCTGCCCGTGCTGCGCGGCGTGCTCATGATCGTGCTCGGGCTGCTGCTGCTCGTGGAGCCCCTGGGCACGCTGGTGGCGCTGGTGTGGGTCTTCGGCGTGTTCGCGGTCGTGGACGGCGCCGTCGTGCTGCTGCAGGCGCTGCTGGCCCGGGGCCGGCCGGGGTTCGGCTGGCTGCTCACCGAGGGCCTGGTGAGCATCGCGTTCGGCGCGCTGATCATGCTGTGGCCCGACGTCACGGCGCTGGTGCTGTTCTACCTGCTCGCGCTCTGGGTTCTGGTGCTCGGGGTGACGGCCGTGATCGTCGCCGTGACGCAGTACCGGGCGCGGGACCTGGCGTGGTCGGGGACGCTCGTGTTCGGCCTGGTCGGCTTCCTGTTCGGCCTCCTGCTCGCGATCAAGCCGCAGGGCACGGTCGACGTGATCCTCACCGTGTACGGGCTGTTCGCGTTCGTCGCCGGCGTCGTGATGCTGGTGTCCGGGTTCGCGACGCGGACGCTGGCGCGGCAGCTGCGGGAGGCCCGCGGTCCCGTGGACGGCACGCCCGCCGCCTGACCCCTCACCGGATGCCGAGGGCCTCGCGCCACGCGACCGGCAGCAGCGCGTACCCGACGAACGCCACCACGTCGAGCACCGTGTGCGCGACGACGAGCGGCATCGTGCGCCGCCGGCGCCGGTAGTACTCGGCGAACACGAGACCCATGACGACGTTGCCCACGAACGGCCCGATCCCCTGGTACAGGTGGTACGAGCCGCGGAGCAGCGCGCTGGTGACGAGGATCGCCGGCGTCCGCCAGCGCAGGTCCCGCAGCCGCTCCATCAGGTAGCCGACCACGATCACCTCCTCGAGCAGCGCGTTCTGCAGCGCCGACAGCACCAGCACGGGCACCGTCCACCAGGCGGCTGCCAGCGCCGCCGCCTGCACCTCGACCGTGATGCCCACCGCGCGCCCGGCGGCGTACAGCGCCAGGCCGGGCAGCCCGATCAGCGCGGCGAGCCCGACGCCGACCGCCAGGTCGCGACCGGGCCGGGACCCGTCCAGGCCGATCCGCCGCACGGCGCTGCGGCCCCCCGCGGACAGCAGGTACAGCGCGAGCGCCACGGGCACCAGCGCGAACCCGATCGACAGCAGCTGGTACGTGAGGTCCAGGTAGGGGCGCGGGGACCGGCTGGCGTTCAGCGTCGCGCTCTGCTGCGCGAGCGGGGTGCCCTCGGTCAGCCGCGCCACGATGTTGACCAGCGCGTAGACGCCCGACTTGCCGAGCGACAGGCCGAGCACGATCCACACCTCGGCCGTCAGACGGCGGCGCCAGGCGCGGTCCGACACGGGCGGGGCACCCGGGCCGGCCGGACCGGAGGCGTCCCGGGGCGCCGCGGGCGCGCGTGCCCCGGACGCCGCGGGGGCAGGGGTCGGCGGCTCGGCGGTCACGCACCGCAGCGTAGGCCCGGGGGCTGACCGTCGCCTGGACGCGGGCTGGGTCCGCGCGACGCGCGCCGCAGGTCCTGCAGAGCGGTCAGGCCCGGGCGAGGGCGGCGACGGCCTCGGCGACCAGGTCGGGGTCCGTGACGGTGTAGCCGGACGTCCCGCCGCCGCCCGGCCCGCCGTCGTCCGCCACGGGGCGGCTCGCCGACAGGTGCACGGCGTCGACCCCGGCCGCCACCAGGGCGCCGACGTCGACCGGACGCACGCCGCCGCCGGCCATCACCTGCACGGCCCCGGCGGTGTGCTCCACCATCCCGGCCAGCCGTCGCACCCCGTCGATGCTGCGCGCCGCGCCGCCGGAGGTCAGCACCCGGGTCACGCCGGCCGCGGCGAGCGCGTCGAGCACGGCGAGCGGGTCCGCGACCGCGTCCACGGCCCGGTGGAAGGTCACCTCGCGGCCGTCCGCCGCGGCCACCAGCTCGGCCAGCGCCGCGGCGTCCACCCGGCCGTCGGCGGTGAGCGTGCCGACCACGACGCCGTCCGCGCCGGTCCCGACCGCCGCACGCACGTCGGCCACCTGCACCGCGACCTCGTCGGCGTCGTACACGAACGACCCGGGGCGCGGCCGGACCAGCACGTGGATGCCCGTCCGGCCCGCGCCCCGGGCGGCGCGCTCGTCCCGCTCGGCGACCAGCGCCGCCAGGAGGCCGGCGCTCGGCGTCAGGCCGCCCGTCGCGGCCAGCGCCCCGCAGACCTCGGTCCGCGCCGCACCCGCGTTCGCCGCCACGCGGTAGCCGGCCAGGTCCTGCACGGCGATCTCGAGGACGGGACGGGACGCGGGCACGGTGCCTCCTGGGCTCGGGGTGGGGCTGGGGAGCACGGTAGCTCAGGCGAACCGGCGCAGCCGCAGCGAGTTCACGACCACCAGCACCGAGCTGAACGCCATCGCGGCGCCCGCGATCATCGGGTTCAGCAGCCCCAGCGCGGCGAGCGGGATCGCCGCCACGTTGTAGGCGAACGCCCAGAACAGGTTCTGCTTGATCACCCGCAGCGTGGACCGGGACAGCCGCACCGCCTGCGCGGCCGACCGCAGGTCCCCGCGGACCAGGGTGACGTCGGCGGCCTCGATGGCCACGTCCGTGCCGGTGCCCATCGCCAGGCCGAGGTCGGCCGTGGCGAGCGCGGCGGCGTCGTTCACGCCGTCGCCGACCATCGCGACCCGGTGGCCGGCGGCCTGCAGGCCGCGCACCACGTCGACCTTGTCCGCCGGCAGCACCTCGGCGACCACGTCGTCCGCGGCGATGCCGACCTCGCGCGCCACGGCGTGCGCCGCGCCCGTGTTGTCACCGGTCAGCAGCACCGGACGCAGGCCGACGGCCCGCAGCTCCGCCACGGCCTGCCGGGAGGTGGCCTTGACCGGGTCCCGCAGCACCAGGGCGCCGTGGGCGCGGCCGTCCCACGCCACCAGCACCGCGGTGGCGCCGTCGGCCTCGGCGGCGGCGAACCGCCCGGCGAGGTCGTCGTCGACGCGCACGCCGGCGTCGGCGAGCCACGTCGGCCGGCCGACCAGCACCCGCCGGGACAGGCCGACGCCGGAGTGGGCCGCGCGGACCACGCCGCTCACGCCGCGGCCGGCCTCGGCCCGGAACTCGTGCACCTGGTCGGTGCCGATCCCGACGCCGTCGCCGCCGACCCCGGCGGCGACCGGCGTCAGCCGGTGCGCGGCCTCGGCGACCGCGCGGGCGATCGGGTGCTCGGACAGCTGCTCGACCGCGCCGGCGTACCGGAGCACCTCGTCCGCGGAGCCGCCGTCCGCCCCCGCGGGGACGAGCACGTCGACCAGCGCCATCCGGCCCTCGGTCACCGTGCCGGTCTTGTCCAGCACCACGGTGTCGACGGTGCGGGTCTGCTCGAGGGTCTCCGGGCCCTTGATCAGCACGCCCAGCTGCGCGCCGCGGCCGGTGCCGACCAGGAGCGCCGTCGGGGTGGCCAGGCCGAGCGCGCACGGGCAGGCGATGATCAGCACCGCCACCGCGGCGGTGAAGGCCGTCTGCGCGGAGGCGCCGGACACCAGCCAGACGGCGAGCGTCCCGGCCGCGAGCACCAGCACCACCGGCACGAAGACCGCGGAGATGCGGTCCGCGAGCCGCTGCACCGGCGCCTTGCCGGTCTGCGCCGCGGCGACCAGCCGGCCGATCTGGGCCAGCCGCGTCTCCTCGCCGACCCGGGTCGCGCGGACCACCAGGTGGCCGCCGGCGTTGATCGTGGCACCGGTGACCTCGTCCCCGGGCCCGACGTCGACCGGCACGGGCTCGCCGGTCAGCAGGCTGGTGTCGACCGCGCTGGTGCCGGAGACCACGACGCCGTCGGTCGCGACCTTCTCGCCCGGCCGCACCGCGAACTCGTCGCCCGCCCGCAGCCGGTCGACCGGCACGCGCTGCTCGGTGCGGCGGCCGTCGGCGCCCGTGACCAGCAGCGCGACGTCCTTCGCGCCCAGGTCGAGCAGCGCGCGCAGCGCGTCCCCGGCCCGGCGGCGGGACCGATGCTCGGCGTACCGCCCGGCCAGCAGGAACGTGGTCACGACCGCCGCGACCTCGAAGTACAGCTCGGGCATGTGCGTGGCCATGCCGTCGTCCGCGGCGGGCCACAGCGTCGGCGTCATCGTCATGCCGAGCGCCCCCGCCCCGCCGAGCAGCAGCGCCCACAGCGACCAGCCCGTCGCGGCGACGATCCCGATCGAGACCAGGGTGTCCATCGTCGAGGCGCCGTGCCGGGCCGCGCGCACGGCCGCACGGTGGAACGGCCAGGCGGCCCAGGTCGCGACCGGCAGCGCGAGCGCCGCGACCAGCCACTGCCAGCCGCGGAACTGCGTCGCCGGGACCATGGACAGCACCACGACCGGGACCGTCAGCACCGCCGCCACGCGCAGCCGGCGGCGCAGGTCGGCGCCGCGGCCGTCGACGGGGGCGGACGTGTCCTCGTCCGGGTCCATGTCGTGACCCGGCGCCATGCTGTGGCCGGACAGGGCGTGCTCGCGCCCGTGGTCGGCGTGCGTCCCGTCGTGCGTCCCGTCGTGCTGCGGGGCGGTCGGCGCGCCGAGGTCCCGGCGCCCGGTGACCGTGGCGTCGTACCCGGCCGCGCGCACAGCCTCGACCAGCGCGCCGGTGCTCGGCGTGCTGCCGTCCTCGGCCGGGGCGACCTCGACGTGCGCGCTCTCCAGCGCGAGGTTCACCGTCGCCCGCGCGCCCGGCACCCGGTTGAGCCGCTTCTCCACCCGCGCGACGCAGGAGGCGCAGGTCATGCCCTCGACCGCGAGGTCGACGGTCACGACCGGCGCCGGGAGCGCCGCCTGCTGCTCGGTGGTCACAGCAGCGACTTCCGCGGCGTGACCGCGTAGCCCGCCTCGTCCACGGCGGCGGCGACGGCCTCGTCGGTCAGGGGGGCGTCGGACGTGACGACGACGGGGGAGGACCCGCCGGCGACCAGGTCGACGCGGACGTCGGTCACGCCGGGCAGCGCGGTGAGCTCCTCGGTGACGTGGCGGACGCAGTTGCCGCAGGTCATGCCGTCGACGGCGAAGGTGGTGGTCTGGCTCATGGTGGTGGTTCCTCTCAGGGGATCAGGAGCGGACGAGGCGGGCGATGGCCTCGGAGGCCTCGCGGACCTTCTCGGCGCCGGCCTCGGGCGACTGGCGGGCGGCGTCCACCACGCAGTGGCCCAGGTGGTCCTCGACCAGCCCGATGCTCACCGCCTGCAGCGCCTTGGTCACGGCGGACACCTGGGTGAGCACGTCGATGCAGTAGACGTCCTCGTCGACCATGCGGGCGATCCCGCGGACCTGGCCCTCGATGCGCTTGAGGCGCTTGAGGTAGTCGTCCTTGTCGCTGCTGTAGCCGTGCACGTCGTGCCCCTCTCGCCCGGGCACCGGCGTGCCCGTCCTGGAGCAGAACGCTATACCCCCTGGGGGTATTCCTCGCGGCGCCGCCGCCCGGTGCTCGCGATCCCGGTCGCGCCTTCCGCCGAGCAGTGGCGCGGCTAGATGCGGTGCATCGGCTCACCGGTGGCGAGCCACTCGGCGTACAGGCGCTCGGCCTTCGCCTGCGCCTGCGCGCGCAGCTCCTCGAAGTCGATCTCGGTGCCCTGCGTCGGGCGTGAGGCGCCGGAAGCACCCGCGCCGTCACGATCGTCCTGAGCGTTCGTCGCCATCAGGGGTGCCCTCCTCGTCGTCGGTCGTGGCCGGCGCGTACGCCTCGAGCAGCGCGGAGGCCGCAGCGCTCTGCATCCCAGTCTCCGCGCCCGTCAGAAGCGCCCGCAACAGCACTTTCTCGCGCTGTGTGGCCCTGCGGGGGCGGGGAGGACGGTCGGCGTGCGCGAGCCGGTACACCCGCCACCACTGCTCGTCCCGCCGCGTCCGGCGGTCGGCCGTCTCCCGCTCCCGGCGCGCGTCGAGCTCGGCCCGTCCTTGCCGGCGCCACTGCCGGAACCCGACCCACGCCGCGCCGACCGCGGCGAGCCCGCCCAGGCCGGGGCTGCGGACGAACGTGTCCCACCAGCGCAGCACGTCCAGCAGCACCTCGCGCGGCTCCACCCGGCCACCTCCCTCGTCGGCGTGCCGCCCACCGTCGCACGCGACACGCCGTACCCGGCCGCGGTCCCCAGGCCGGATCCGGCCTCGTCGCGTCTGCGGCCGGCAGCAGCCGCAGACGCGACGAGGGCGCACCCACCCGGGTACGCCCTCGCCGTTCCTCGTGCACCCTCGCGGATGCGGCCTCGCGTCAGACCAGCGCGCGCCACGCCTCGCGCCGCTCGGCCTGCTCGACCGGGTCCGGCACCGGCAGGCTGGCCAGCAGCCGCCGGGTGTACTCCTCGCGGGGAGCGCCCAGCACCTCCTCGCCGGTGCCCTCCTCGACCAGCGAGCCGCGGTGCAGCACCGCGATCCGGTCGGCGAGCAGGTCCACGACAGCCAGGTCGTGGCTGATGAACAGGCACGCGAACCCGAGCTGCTCCTGCAGCTCCGCGAACAGCTCCAGCACCCGGGCCTGCACCGACACGTCGAGCGCCGAGGTCGGCTCGTCGGCGATCAGCAGCTCGGGGTCCAGCGCGATGGCCCGGGCGAGCGACGCGCGCTGGCGCTGCCCGCCCGACAGCTCGTGCGGGTACCGGTCGCCGTAGGCGCGCGGCAGCTGCACCGACTCCAGCAGCTCGTCCACCTTGGCCCGCGCGGCGCGGGCGTCGCGCGCCCGGCCGTGCACCACCAGCGGCTCGGCCACGCACTCGGCGATGGTGAGCAGCGGGTTGAACGAGGTCGCCGGGTCCTGGAACACGAACCCGACGCGGCTGCGGATCGGCCGGATCTGCCGCTCCTTGACGCCGTTCATCTCGACGCCGAGCACCTGCAGCGACCCGCCGGTCACCTGGGTGAGCCCGGCGATGGCGCGGCCGATGGTGGTCTTGCCGGAGCCGGACTCGCCGACCAGGCCGACGACCTCGCCCGGGCGGATGGCCAGCGAGACCCTGTCGACCGCCCGGAACCCGGGCTGCCGGAGCCGCCCCGGGTAGGTGATCTCGAGGTCGCGGGCCTGCACGACGGGCTGCTGCTCGGCCCAGCCGGCCGGGCGGGCGGCGGCGCGGGCCCGGGCGTGCGCCCCGCCCCCGCCGATGCGCGGCACGGCCTCCAGCAGCGAGCGCGTGTAGGCGTGCGCCGGGGCGGCGAACAGCTGCCGCACCGGGGCCTCCTCGACGATCTCGCCCTGGTACATCACGGCGACCCGGTCGGCCAGGTCCGCCACCACGCCCATGTTGTGCGTGATGAGGACGATCGCGGCACCGAACTCGTCGCGGCAGCGCCGCAGCAGGTCGAGGATCTCGGCCTGCACGGTGACGTCGAGGGCCGTGGTGGGCTCGTCGGCGATGATGACGCCCGGGTCCAGCACCAGGGCCTGCGCGATGACGATGCGCTGCTTCTGCCCGCCGGAGAACTGGTGCGGGTAGTGGTCGATCCGGTGCTCCGGGTCGGGGATGCCGACGCGGCGCAGGATGTCGATCGCCTGCGTCCGGGCCTCGGCCTTGCTGAGCTTCCCGTGGGCGCGCAGGCCCTCGATGATCTGCCAGCCGACCGTGTAGACCGGGTTGAGCGCCGTGGACGGCTCCTGGAACACCATGGCGGCGTCCCGGCCGCGCACCCGGCGCAGCCCGGTCTTGTCCAGGTCCAGCACGTCGTCCCGGGTGCTGCCGTCCTTGGACGACAGCACCACGGTGCCGCGCGTGGTGGCGGTGGACGGCAGCAGGCCGAGGATGGTCTTGGCGGTGACCGACTTGCCGCTGCCGGACTCGCCGACCACGGCCAGCACCTCGCCGGCGCGCACGCTCAGCGAGACGCCGTCGACGGCCCGGACGTTGCCGGCGTCGGTCGCGAACGACACGGACAGCCCGCTGATCTCCACGACCGGCGCCGTGGCGGCCTGCTGGGGTGCGTCGGGGACGGTGCTCATCGGGGACCCTCCGTCCCGGGCTCGAGGCCCTCCACCCCGCCGGGCGCGGTGAGCGCACCGCCGGGCACGACGGACGTCGCGGCGACGTCCCCGGTCACGTCGGCCGACGCGCGGCGCGTGCGCAGCCGCGGGTCCGCCAGGTCGTTGAGCGACTCGCCGACCAGGGTGATGCCCAGCACGGTGAGCACGATGGCGACGCCCGGGAACACCGAGGTCCACCAGATGCCGCTGGTGACGTCGGCGATCGCGCGGTTGAGGTCGTAGCCCCACTCCGCGGCCTGGCTCGGCTCGATGCCGAAGCCCAGGAACCCGAGCCCGGCCAGCGTGAGCACGGCCTCGGACGCGTTGAGCGTGATGATCAGCGGCAGCGTGCGGGTGGCGTTGCGCAGCACGTGCTTGAACATGATGCGGCTGTTGCTCGCGCCGATCACGCGGGCCGACTCGACGAACGCCTCGGACTTGATCCGGATCGTCTCGGCGCGCACGACCCGCAGGTACTGCGGCGTGAACACCACCGTGATCGACAGCGCCGCGGCCAGCACCCCGCCCATCATCGACGACTGCCCGCCGCTGATGACGATGGCCAGCACGATGGCGAGCAGCAGGGACGGGAACGCGTACACGGCGTCCGCGACGACGACCAGCACCCGGTCCAGCCAGCCGCCGAAGTAGCCGGAGAGGAGGCCGAGCAGCACGCCGATGAACAGCGACGCGGCGATGGCGATGACGATCACGAGCAGCGCGGTGCGCGAGCCCCAGATGACCCGCGACAGCACGTCGTAGCCGCCGACGGTGGTGCCGAACCAGTGCTCGGCGGACGGTGCCTGCTGGGCGCCGAACGCCCCGTCGGCGTCGCGCAGCTGGCCGTAGCCGTACGGCGCGAGCAGCGGCGCGAGGAGGGCGCCGAGGATCAGCAGGGCGGTGAGCACCAGGCCGATGACGAGCATCGCGCGCTGCAGGCCCACGCTCTGCCGGAGCTGGTGCACCACGGGCAGCGTGCGCCAGCCGCGGCGGGCGCGGCCGGACTCGGTCGGGGTCGTGGCGGTGGTGGCGGTCGCCATGTCAGAACCTCACCCTCGGGTCGATCAGGGCGGCGATGACGTCCACCAGGAAGTTGGTCACCGCGACGATCACCGCGAGCATCACGACGATGCCCTGCACGGCGACGAAGTCGCGGGCCTGCAGGTACTCGGACAGCTGGAAGCCGAGCCCGCGCCACTCGAAGGTGGTCTCGGTCAGCACGGCGCCGACCAGGAGCATCGCGACCTGCATGCCGATGACGGTGACGATCGGGATCAGCGCGGGCCGGTAGGCGTGCTTGCGCAGCAGGCGGGTCTCGCGCACACCGCGCGAGCGCGCCGCGTCCACGTAGCCCGAGCCGAGCGTGCCGATGACGTTGGTGCGGACCAGGCGCAGAAACACGCCCGCCGTGAGCAGGCCGAGCGTGAGCGCCGGCAGCACCGCGTGCGTGAGCACGTCGCCGATCACCTCGCCGTTGCCGGTGCGCAGGGCGTCCAGCAGGTAGATGCCCGTCGTGCTGTCGAGCTGGCGCATCTCGATCTCGGAGCGCGTCGACGCGCGCCCGGCGACCGGCAGCCAGTCCAGCTGCACCGCGAACACGAGCTTGAGCAGCAGGCCGGCGAAGAACACGGGCGTGGCGTAGCAGAAGATCGCGAAGACGCGCAGCAGCGCGTCCGGCGCCTTGTCGCGGAAGTACGCGGCGGCCAGGCCGAAGGGGATGCCCACCAGGAACGCGACCACGAGGGCGTACAGCGCGAGCTCGAGGGTCGCGGCACCGAAGGTGGTGAGCACCTCGGTGACGGGCCGGCTGTCGCTGAGGGTGGTGCCGAAGTCCCCGCGGAGCAGGTTCATCAGGTACTCGCCGTACTGCACGAGGATCGGCCGGTCGTAGCCGGCCTGGTGGATCCGCTCGGCGAGCTGGTCGGCGGGGAGCCGGCCGCCCTGCGCGGCGGTGATCGGGTCGCCGGTGGCGCGCATCAGCACGAACACGACCGTGACCAGGATGAAGATGGTCGGGATGATCAGCAGGAACCGGACCAGCAGGTAGCGGCCCAGCCCGCCGCGCGAGCGGCGCCTGGCCCCGGGGGACGGCGTGTCGCCGTCGGGTGCGGGGCCGTCCGCTGCGCCGGTGGGCTGCAGCGGACCGGTGATGGAGGTGGAAGTCATGTCTCTCGTCCGTCGTTGCCCGGTGACGCCCCGACGCGGGCCGCTCGTGCTGAGCGACCCGCGTCGAGGCGTCGGGAGGGGTGCGTCAGGGCCGGATCAGCCCTTGGCGAGTGCGCCGTAGCGGAACTTGAACGAGGCGTCGAGGGTGTCCTCGGTGCCGGTCACGTCCGTGCCCACGACGGCCACCTGGGCGCCCTGGAGGTACGGCACCGTGGACAGGTCCTCGGCGACGGTGTCCTGGATCTGCTCGATGAGCGCGGTCCGGGCGTCGGCGTCCGCGGTGACCGCCTGCTCGAGGATCAGGTCGTTCACCTCGGTGTTGTCGTAGTGGTTCCCGAGGAAGTTCTCCGTGAGGAAGAACGGGGTCAGGTAGTTGTCCGCGTCCGAGTAGTCCGGGAACCAGCCGAGCTGGTAGGCCGGGTACACGTCGGCGGTGCGGTCCTTGGCGTACTGCACCCACTCGGTGGTCTGCAGGTCGACCGTGAACAGCCCGGTGGACTCGAGCTGGTCCTTGATCAGCGCGTACTCCTCGCCGGAGGACGGGCCGTAGTGGTCGTTGCTGTACTGCAGCGACAGCTGGACCGGCGTCTCGACGCCCGCGGCCTCGAGGCGCTCGGCAGCGGCGTCGGCGTCCGCGCCGCCCTCGCCGTCGCCGTACAGGCCCTTGAGCGGCTCGGTGGCGCCGGTCAGGCCCTCGGGGACGAAGGAGTACAGCGGCGTGTAGGTGCCCTTGTAGACCTGCTCCGCGATCTCCTCGCGGTCGATCAGGTCGGCCACCGCCTGGCGGACGGCGAGCGCCTTGGTCTCGTCGGCCTCCGGCGTGGTCGCGCCGTACGGCTGGGTGTTGAAGTTGAACGTGATGTAGCGGATCTCGCCGCCGGGGCCGTCGACGACCTGGACGTTGTCGTCGCCGCGCAGGTCCTCGATGTCGGTCGCGGTCAGGCTGCGGAACGCGACGTCGACGTTGCCCTGCTGGACGTCGAGCTTGAGGTTCGACGCCTCGGCGTAGTACGAGACCGAGATCTCCTCGGTCGCCGGCGCACCGAGCAGGCCCTGGTAGTCCGGGTTCGCCTGGTAGGTGAGCAGGTCGTTCTGGGCGTAGTCCGTCAGCACGTACGGGCCGGCGAAGGCCTGGCCCTCGACGATCTCGTCGTCCGGGGTCAGCGCGTCGGCGGCGAACACGTCCTCGTCCACGATCGGGCCCGCGGGGCTCGACAGGATCTGCGGGAAGACCTGGTCGTTCTCGGACTTCAGCGTGAAGACGACGGTGGTGTCGTCCGGCGCCGCGACGCTGGCGAGGTTGTAGAGCAGCGAGCCGGGGCCGTTGCCGTCGTCCGCACCGGACTCGAAGATCGCGAGCTGGCGGTCGAACGTGAACTTGACGTCCGAGGAGGTGAGCTCGTTGCCGTTGGCGAACGTCAGACCCGGCTTCAGGGTGACCGTGTACTCGGTCGGCGAGGTGAACTCGGCCGACTCGGCGATGTCGGGCTTGACCTCGGGGCTGCCGTACGGCGTGTTCATGAGGAACGGGTAGACCTGGTTCATGACGGCGAACGAGCCGTTGTCGTACGAGCCGGCCGGGTCGATCGTCGTGATCTTGTCGGTGGTGCCGATCAGCAGCGAGCCGCCGCCTCCGCCGTCACCGCCGTCCGCGTCGTCGTCGCCGCCGGAGCCGCCGCCGCAGGCGGCGAGCACCAGCGCGGTGGCGACCAGGCCGGCGCCGGCCGCGAAGCCGCGTCGGCGGCCGTGGGGAACCGCAGTCATGCGTGTACCTCTTCCTGAGTGAGAGCCCTTCGGCGTCCCGGACGGTGCGGCCGGCGGGCGCGGAGCCCGGCGGCGCGGTCCCGACGGCGGGGGTCGCGCGCTCACGGGCGCGGGGGCGCTCGTGACGTGGGTCATAGGAGTAGCACAGTGTAAGGAGATTCCGAACCGTCGGATGTTTCCGCCGTGTTTCCTCCGTGGAAACCCGCAGGTCAGAGGGCTGAGCCGACCAGTCGGTAGATATTCGGCGCTCCAGGCGCACCTGCCGGGAGGGCCGTGCCGCGGGCAGGCCGCGGCTCGCTCGGCGCGCTCCGTGCCGAGCGGCAGGGGCCGGCGCGCACCCCCGCGGGTGGTGGCGCCGGCCGTACCGGCCCGGCCGTCAGGCGGTCGGCGGGACCGCGGCGGCCGCGGCGCGCGCCGCCGCGGGCAGCGCCTCGAGCACCCGGCCCAGCGCCGCGTCGTCGTGCGCGGCGGACAGGAACCACGCCTCGAACGCCGACGGCGGCGCGTACACGCCGTCGCGGAGCAGGCTGTGGAAGAACGCCGGGTACCGCCAGGACTCCGACGCGAGCATCTGGGCGTAGTCCCGCGCGCCGGCGTCGGTGCCGAGCACGGTGCTGAACAGGTTGCTCGCGTTCTGCACGGCGTGCGGCAGCCCGGCGGCGGTCAGGGCCTCGTCCACCGCCGCCCGCACCGTCGCCGACGCGGCGTCGACGTGGGCGTACACGGCGTCGTCCGCGAGGCGCAGCGTGGCCAGGCCCGCGGCGGTGGCCACCGGGTTCCCGGACAGCGTGCCGGCCTGGTAGACCGGCCCGACCGGCGCCAGCGCGTCCATCACGTCCGCACGGCCGCCGAGCGCGGCGACGGGCAGCCCGCCGCCGACGACCTTGCCATAGGTCAGCAGGTCCGGGGACCAGCCCTCGCGCTGCGCCTCGAGCCCCCACCAGCCGGCGGGGCCGACCCGGAAGCCGGTGAGCACCTCGTCCTGGATCAGCAGGGCGCCGTGCGCGTGCGCGATCCGCGCCAGCGCGGCGTTGTAGCCCGGCCCCGGCGGGACGACGCCCATGTTGGCGGGCGCGGCCTCCGTGATGATCGCGGCGATGTCCGGGCCGTGCGCGGCGAACGCGGCCTCGACGGCGGCGACGTCGTTGTACGGCAGCACGATGGTCTCGGCGGCGATCGACGCGGGCACGCCCGCGGAGCCCGGCAGGGCCAGCGTCGCGACGCCGGATCCCGCCGAGGCCAGGAGTCCGTCGGAGTGCCCGTGGTAGAGCCCCGCGAACTTCACGACCTTGTCCCGGCCGGTGACGCCGCGCGCCAGCCGGATGGCCGTCATCGTCGCCTCGGTGCCGGTCGACACCAGCCGCAGGCGCTCGACGGCCGGGACGCGCTCGCGGACGGCCTCGGCGAGCTCGACCTCGGCGAGGGTCGGGGCGCCGAAGCTCAGACCCCGTCCCGCCGCCTCGCGCACGGCCTCGACGACCTCGGGGTGCGTGTGGCCGAGGATCGCCGGCCCCCACGAGCCCACCAGGTCGACGTACTCGCGGCCGTCGACGTCGGTCACGTACGCGCCGCGCGCGGAGGCGAGGAACCGCGGGGCGCCGCCCACGGACCCGAACGCCCGCACCGGCGAGTTCACCCCGCCCGGCACGACGCCCAGCGCCCGCTCGAACAGCTCCTCCGAGGTGGTCATCGCCACTCCTCCCGCAGCCAGTGGGCCAGCTCGACGGCCCAGTACGTCAGCACCTGGTCGGCGCCCGCCCGGCGGATGCCGAGCACGGACTCCGTGATGGCGCGCCGGCGGTCCAGCCAGCCCTGCGCCGCCGCGGCCTCGACCATCGCGTACTCGCCGGACACCTGGTAGGCGGCGACGGGGACGGTGCTGGTCGCGGCGACGTCGGCCAGCACGTCCAGGAAGGCACCCGCGGGCTTCACCATCACCAGGTCCGCGCCCTCCGCGATGTCGAGCTCAACCTCGCGCAGCGCCTCCCGGCGGTTGGCCGGGTCCATCTGGTAGGTCCGCCGGTCGCCCTCCAGCGTCGACTCCACGGCGTCGCGGAACGGGCCGTAGAGCACGCTGGCGAACTTGGCGGCGTAGGCGAGCACCGCGACGTCGTCGCGGCCGGCGGCGTCCAGCACGTCGCGGACCACGCCGACCTGGCCGTCCATCATGCCGCTGGGCGCCACCATGTGGGCGCCCGCCTCGGCCTGCACCAGCGCCATCTCGGCGTAGCGCACCAGCGTCGCGTCGTTGTCGACGACCCCGTCGGCGGTGAGCACGCCGCAGTGGCCGTGGTCGGTGAACTCGTCGAGGCAGAGGTCGGCCTGGACGACCAGCGCGTCGCCGACCTCGGCCCGCACGTCGGCGATGGCCCGGTTGAGCACGCCGTCGGGGTCGGTCGCGCCCGAGCCGACCGCGTCGCGCACCAGCGGGACGCCGAACAGGTTCACGCCGGAGACGCCGGCCGCGGCGGCCTCGACGACCGCGCGGCGCAGCGAGTCCCGGCTGTGCTGCACGACGCCGGGCATGGACGCGATGGCCTGCGGCTCGGTCAGGCCCTCCTTGACGAACAGCGGCAGGATCAGGTCCGCCGGGTGCAGGCGGACCTCGCTGACGGTGCGGCGCAGCGCGGCGGTCCCGCGCAGCCGGCGCGGGCGGACCCGGCCGGGCCGGGCGGCGGCGACGGCCTCGGCCACCGCCCGGGACGTCGCGGGTGCCGGGTGCGCGGGGGTGTGTGCTGCGGGGGCCGGGGTGCCGGCCGGCTGCGTGGTCATGCGTGCCCTCCGTCGGGGTCGGTGCCCGGCGCGACGGGATGGGTCGCGTCCGGCGGGGTCGGGGGTGCGCCGTGGGCGCTGTCGACGTCGGTGCCTGCGGCGTCCGCTGCGTTCGTCAGGGCGGCGGCCAGAGCGGCGACCAGGCCGCCCGGCGTCTGGTCGTGCGCGACGGCGGCCACGGGGAGCCCGGCGCGGCGCGCCTCGGCCGCCGTCGAGTCGCCGATGCAGCACAGCAGGGTCCCGCTGGGCGGGGCGCCGAGCATCGACAGCATGTTCCGCGCGGTGCTCCCGGACGTCAGCAGGGCCGCACGCACCCGGCCCTCCGCCCACGCCGCGCGGGTCTCCGGCTCCGGTGCGGGGCCGGGCACGGTGCGGTAGGTGACCACCACGTCGACGGGCCAGCCGTGGGCCTCCAGCCCCTCGGCCAGCGTCGGCGCCGCGAGGTCGCCCAGGGGCAGCAGCACCCGGACCGGCTCGTCACCGGCCGGGGGCCAGGCGGCCAGCAGCGTGGCGGCGGACGAGCGGCCGCGCGGCACCAGGTCGACGTGGACGCCGGCCTCGCGCAGCGCCCGCGCCGTGGTGCCGCCGACGGCGGCCACCCGGACCCCGTCGAGCAGCTCGGGCAGCGTGTGCCCGGTCTCCTCGGCGCGGTCGACCAGGACGGGCACCGCGGCGGCGCTCGTCACGGCGACCCAGCCGTAGTAGCCCACCTCGAGCGCCAGCAGGGCGTCGTCGAGCTCGGTCGGGTCCGGCGGCGGGACCGTCTGGATCAGCGGCACGACCACGGGCTCCGCACCCGCGGCGCGCAGCGCGATCACCAGCGGGTCGGGTCCCGTCGTCTCGCGCGGGACCAGCACGGTGACGCCGGCGAGCGGTCCGGCGGGCGGCAGGCCGGTGACGTCGGTGCCGCCGGTCGTGCCCTCGGTGGCCGTCACGCGCCGAGCTCCGCCAGGTCGGCGGCACCGGCGGCCAGCAGCTCCTCGGCGAGCCGCGTGCCGAGCGCGGCGGCGGCGAGGGCCGCCCGGCCGTCGTCCGTGCCGGCGCCGCCTGCGGCGAGCGTGGTGCGCGCCGAGCGGCGCAGCGTCGCGGACCCGTCCGTCCGGGCCACGACCGCCTCCAGCGTCAGCACGTCGTCGTCACCCAGCCGCGCGTGCGCGCCGACCGGGGCGGCGCACCCGGCCTCGAGCCGGTTGAGCAGCGCGCGCTCGGCGACGACGGCGAGGTGCGTCGGCCGGTGGTCCAGGGCAGCGAGCGCCCGGGCCAGGGGACTGCCGTCGACGGCGTCCTCCGACCGGACCTCGACGGCCAGCGCGCCCTGCGCCGGCGCCGGGACCATCACGTCGAACGGCAGCGCCTCGGTGACCGCGTCCAGCCGGTCCAGCCGGGCCAGGCCGGCGCGGGCCAGCACCACGGCGTCCAGGTCGTCCTCGATCCGGCGCAGCCGGGTGTCCACGTTGCCGCGGATGTCGACCACCTTCAGGTCGGGGCGCGCGGCGAGGAGCTGCGCCGCCCGCCGGGGGGAGCCGGTGCCCACGGAGGCGCCCTCGGGCAGCGTGGCGAGCGTGCGGCCGTCGCGGGCGCACAGCGCGTCCCGGGGGTCCTGCCGCAGCGGCACGGCGGCGACGACGAGCCCGGGTGCGACGGCGGTCGGCAGGTCCTTGAACGAGTGCACCGCGACGTCGCAGCGGCCGTCCAGCAGGGCGTCGCGGAGCGCGGTGACGAACACCCCGGTGCCGCCCAGCGTGGCCAGCGAGCCGGTCAGCCGGTCACCGTCGGTGCGGACGCGGACCAGCTCGTGCGCGCCGGCGCCCAGGGCGGTCAGCGCGTCCGCCACGTGTCCCGTCTGGGTGAGGGCGAGCGCACTCGCACGGGTACCGACCCGGACCGTCTGGGGCATGCCCCCAGTCTCGGTCTTCTCCGCGCGATCTGTCGAAAGCGGTGCCCGGGACCTGGGGACGACGCCGGTCACCCGGCGTCCCGGGGGACCAGCGCGGCCGCGGTGGCCCGCGCGTCCGGCACGACGGAAGCGAGCCCGTTGCCGGCGACCCACGCCCCGACCACGGCCAGGCCGGGCACCTCCCCGACGGCCGCGCGCACCTGCTGCACGGTCCGGCGGTGCGCGGCGCTCGGCACCGGCAGCCCCTGGCGCCAGCGGACCCGGGCCGTGGCACGGACCTGGTCCGCGCGCAGCGGCACCTCGAGCACGGCCGCCGCGTCGCGCAGCGCGAGGTCGGCGAGCGCCGCGTCGTCGGCGGGCAGCGGCGCGTCCTCGCCGGCCCGGCCGTAGGACAGCCGCACGACGTGCCGGCCCGACCCCGCGGCCTCGGCCAGCCAGCCCCACTTCGCGGTGGCGTGGGTCAGGGCCTTGGCGCGGACGCCGGTCACGCCGCGCGCGACCAGCACGCCGGTGCCGCGCGGGGCGCCGTCCAGCTCGGGGGCGTCCAGCACCAGGGTCACCAGCACGATGTCCGCGCCCGGGTCGGTCTGCAGCCCGGACAGCGCCGGGGCCACGCCGGCCAGCAGGTCCAGCGCCCGCGGCGTGGCGACGACCAGCCGCCGGGCGTCCAGCTCGTGCGTGCCGGCGGCGGTCTCGACGGTCAGGCGGAAGCCGTCGGCCGTCCGTGCGACCGCGCGCGTCGTCGACCCCGTCCGCACGGTCCCGCCGTGCGCCTCGACGTCGGCGACCAGCGCGTCCACCAGCACGTGCAGGCCGCCGCGGAACCCGGCGACCGCCGACCCCGCCGGCACCAGCGCCCGCTGCGCGCGGACCGCGCGTCCCAGGGAGCCCTCCCGGAGCACCGCCGCCCGCAGCCCGGGGGCCACCGCGTCGGCCGCCACGTCGTCGGGCTCGGCGGCGTGCACGCCGGCCACGACCGGGCGGACCAGGCGGTCCAGCACCCGGCTGCCGTACCGGGCGCGCACCATGGCGCCCAGGGTGGCGCCGTCGGCCGTGCCGACGCGCGCGGGCAGCACCCGGTCGACGGCGGCGCGCAGGGAGCCGAGCGTGCCGATCGTGCGGCGCACGTCGGGCGCCCACGGGTCCGCGGGGATCCCCAGCAGCCCGGTGCGCGGCAGCGGGCCCGCGCCGCCGGGCAGCCGCACCCACGCGCCGTGCGGCTCCGGGACCACCACGCGGTCGCCCAGGCCGAGCTCGTCCGCCAGGGCCGCCACGACGCCGCCCCGCGTCGCGAAGGACTCGGCGCCGGCGTCCAGGCGCAGCCCGTCGACCTCGTGCCGCCCGACCACGCCACCCGGTGACCGCCAGGCCTCCAGCACCAGCGGGCGGAGCCCGGCCAGCGCCAGCTCGCGCGCGGCGACCAGCCCGGCGACGCCGCCGCCGACCACGACCGCGTCGTGCGTCCCGGACCCGTCGTGGTCCGCGGGTGCGCGGTCCTCGTGCTCGCTCGTGGCTGCTCCTCGGCTCGTCGGTGTCGTCGTCCCCAGCACTCTGCCGTGCCCGCCGGCGCGCTGGGTGGGGCGGCGTGCCCCTGGGTGGTCAGATGCTGTGCACCAGCTCGACCACCCGGGTCAGCACGGCGGGGTCGGTCTCGGGCGGGACGCCGTGCCCGAGGTTCACCACGTGCCCCGGCGCGACCGCGCCGCGCGCGACCACGTCCCGCACGTGCGCCTCGAGCACGGGCCACGGCGCGCCCAGCAGCGCCGGGTCGACGTTGCCCTGCACCGGCACGCGGCCGTCCAGGCGGCGCACCGCCTCGTCCAGCCCGATGCGGTGGTCCACGCCGACGACGTCCGCGCCGACGTCGCGCATCGCGGCCAGCAGCTCGCCGGTCCCGGTGCCGAAGTGCACGCGCGGCACCCCCAGGTCGGCGACGTGGGCCAGGGCGCGGGTCGAGGCCGGCGCGACGCGCTCGGTGTAGTCCGCCAGCGACAGCGAGCCCGCCCAGGAGTCGAAGAGCTGCGCCGCGCTGGTCCCCGCCAGCACCTGCGCCCGCAGGAACGCGCCCGTCACGTCGGCGGCCCACTCCGTCAGCGCGCGCCACGTGGCCGGGTCCGCGTGCATCAGGGTGCGGGCGGCCAGGTGGTCGCGGGACGGCCGGCCCTCGACCAGGTAGGCGGCGAGCGTGAACGGCGCGCCCGCGAACCCGATCAGCGGGGTGCCGCCGAGCGCGGCCGTCGTGAGGCGGACGGCCTCCGTGACCGGTGCCAGCACCTCGGCGGTCAGCGACTCGACCGGGTGCTCGGCCCGGAGCCGGGCGACGTCGTCGGCGGTCCGGACCGCCGAGCCCATCACCGGGCCGACGCCGGGCTGGATGTCCACGTCGACGCCCGCGAGCCGCAGCGGGATGACGATGTCCGAGAAGAAGATCGCCGCATCCACGCCGTGCCGGCGCACCGGCTGCAGCGTGATCTCCGACGCGAGGTCCGGCGTCAGGCACGCGTCGAGCATCGCGGTGCCCCGGCGGGCCTCGCGGTACTCGGGCAGCGAGCGGCCGGCCTGCCGCATGAACCACACCGGCCGGCGCGCCGGCGTGCGGCCGCGGTAGGCGTCGACCAGCGGCGCGTGCGCCGTGCGGCCGTCGACCAGCGGGTGGTCGGCGGGCAGCCCGGTGCCGTCCGGGAGCGACGGGAGGACGGGGGCGGGGGTCGCCGGCGCGGCCGAGGGCGCGGAGGGGCGTGACGTAGTCGACATCACCGCGATTGTGCCCCCTCTTCCCTGGAGTGATTAAATTCTGGGCGTGGTGATGCTGTCGTTGGTGGCCAGCCATCACGACCTCGACCTGTCCGTGCTGGAGCGGTTGTCCGCCGACACCCACGCCGTCGGCCGGGAGATCGTGACGGGCTCGGACTCGGTCGCGGGGGCGGTCGTCCTGGCGACCTGCAACCGCTTCGAGCTGTACCTGGACGTCGACGACGCAGCCGACGCCGAGGCCGCCCGGGACGCGGTCGCCGCCACCGTCGCCGCCCGCTCCGGCTACTCCACCCAGCGCGTCGCCGACGCCCTCGCGCCCGCCACCGGGCCCCGGGTCGTCGAGCACCTGTTCGCCGTCGCCTCCGGCCTGGAGTCCATGGTCGTGGGGGAGCGCGAGATCGCCGGGCAGGTGCGCCGCGCGCTCACCACCGCCCGCCGCGACGGCACCACCACCTCCGACCTCGAGGGCCTGTTCCAGGCGGCGTCCCGGACCTCGCGCGCCGTCGAGGGCCGCACCGGGCTGGGTGCCGCCGGGCGGTCCGTGGTCGGCGTCGCGCTGGACCTGGTCGAGGACGGGCTGCCCGACTGGGCCGACGTGCGCTGCCTGCTGATCGGCACCGGCTCCTACGCCGGAGCCAGCCTGGCCGCGCTCAAGGCGCGCGGCTGCGCCGACGTCCTCGTCTACTCCGCCAGCGGCCGGGCCGGCCAGTTCGCCGCGCAGCGCGGGGTCACCGCCGCCACCGACGACCTCGCCGCGAGCCTGGCGGGCGTCGACCTGGTCGTCGCGTGCAGCGGCGCGGCCGGCGCGGTGCTCGACGTCGACTCGCTGATCCGGGCCCGGTCCGCCGAGGCCGCGGTCGGCGCGCGCCCCCTGGCCGTCGTCGACCTGGCGCTGCAGCACGACGTCGACCCCGCCGTGGGCGACCTGCCCGGGGTGCGGCTGGTCAGCCTGACCACCGTCGCCGAGCACGCCCCGGACGGGCACTCCGCGACCGTCGCCGACGCCCGCGCGCTGGTCGCCGAGCAGGCCGACACCTTCGACCGCGAGCTGCGGACCCGGCAGTGGAACCCGCCGGTCGTCGCCGAGCGCCGTCGCGTGCACGAGGAGCTCGCCGCCGCCGTCGACGGGCTGGACGAGCGCGCCGCGCGGGCGCTGCGCCGCCGGGTCCGGTCCGCCCTGCACGGCCCGACCGTGCGCGCCCGCGAGGCCGCGCGCGACGGTGACGCGGCCGCCTACGCCGCGGCGCTCGCGGACCTCGCCGCGGTCACGGTCACCCCGGACCTGGCGCCGGCCCCCGCCCCGCGCTGACCCGACCGCCGCGTCGGCGAGGGCACGCGCGGGGGTGGGTCAGCGGTCGAGGTAGGTGACCAGGTCGCCGGCCAGGCCCGTGTACGAGGCGGGGGTCAGCGCCTGCAGGCGCGCCGCGACGTCGTCCGGGAGCCCGAGGCCGGCGATGAACTCGCGCATGTCCTCGGCCGTGAGCCGACGGCCGCGGGTGAGCTCCTTGAGCCGCTCGTACGGGTTCTCCATCCCGGTCACCCCGGCGACGGAGGCGGCGCGCATCGCCGACTGCACGGGCTCGCCCAGCACCTCCCAGTTCTGGTCCAGCTCCCGCGCCAGCAGGTCCCGGTCCACCGAGAGCGCCGCGAGCCCGCGCCGCACGTTGTCGACCGCGAGCAGCGAGTGGCCGAACGCCGGGCCGATGTTCCGCTGGGTGGTGGAGTCGGTGAGGTCGCGCTGCAGCCGGCTGGTCACCAGCGTGGCACCGAGCGTGTCGAGCAGGGCGCTGGACAGCTCCAGGTTCGCCTCGGCGTTCTCGAACCGGATCGGGTTGACCTTGTGCGGCATCGTCGACGAGCCCGTCGCGCCCGCGACCGGGATCTGCGTGAAGACCCCGCGCGAGATGTACGTCCACACGTCGGTCGCGAGGTTGTGCAGCACGCGGTTGAACCGCGCGACGTCCGCGTACAGCTCGGCCTGCCAGTCGTGCGACTCGATCTGGGTGGTCAGCGGGTTCCAGGTGAGGCCCAGGTGCTCGACGAACGTCCGGCTCACCTCGGGCCAGTCGGCACCGGGCACGGCGACGACGTGCGCGCCGTAGGTGCCGGTCGCGCCGTTGAGCTTGCCCAGGAACTCGGCGCCCTCGACCCGGCGGAGCTGACGGCGCAGGCGGTGGGCGAGGACGGCCAGCTCCTTGCCGAGCGTCGTCGGCGTCGCGGGCTGCCCGTGGGTCAGCGCCAGCAGCGGGACGTCCGCGAGGTCGTGCGCCATCGTGGCCAGGTCGTCCACCAGGCCGTGCGCGGCGGGCAGCCACACGTCCTGCACCGCGCCGCGCACCATCAGCGCGTAGGACAGGTTGTTGACGTCCTCGCTCGTGCAGCAGAAGTGCACCAGCTCGGAGACCGACGGCAGCACGGTCGACGTCCCGAGCACGTCCGGGGCCGCGGCGATCCTCTCCTTGAGGAAGTACTCGACCGCCTTCACGTCGTGCACGGTGGTGCGCTCGAGCTCGGCGAGCCGCGCGACGTCCGCGGCCCCGAACCCGGTCACGACGGCCCGCAGGTACGCCTGCTCCTCGGTCGACAGCGCCGGGGCGCCGGGCACGACCTGGTGCGTGGTCAGGTGGATCAGCCACTCCACCTCGACGTGCACGCGCTCGCGGTTCAGGGCCGCCTCCGACAGGTGGTCGACCAGCGGCGCCACCGTCCGGCGGTACCGGCCGTCGAGCGGGCCGAGGGCGATCGCCGGCTCGACGTCCGCGAGGGACGTGCGCGGCGCGGCGGGCGGGGTGCTGTCGTGCGCGGGCATGGGCCGCATCCTTCCACGCCCCGCGCCGGCCGTGCCGTCCGGGTCCTGCGGGTGGTCGACCGGGTGAACGCCGGAGCCGCCGGCGCGGGGCGGCAGGGGCGCTGACCTGCATCGACCCGCGCCGGGGGGTGACGTCCGGGTCACCGCGCCGTCCGGGCCCTCACCCGAACCACTCAGACCGCGCGGGCCGGGACCGATCGGGAGGCCACCCGAGGGGAGGTCGTGCGGAGAAGTCGCATGCCCGGGCGGGCGAGCAAGGGGAACGACATGGCGGGACTGAAGGGGCGACGGGGCCGCGCGGTCGGACCGGCGCAGGAGGACACGGACGTGCGCCGGGAGCTGCGGGCCCTCGACGAGGTCGTGCGCGTGCTCGGCACCATGGCCGGCCGGTCCGGCCTGCCCGAGCTCCTCGAGGTGATCCGCACGCGCCTGGGCTTCGACTACGCCTCGGCGTGGGTCGTGGACCCCGCCCAGGCCGACCTCGCGTTCGTCGCGCAGTCCGGCGAGCTGTCCGCCGAGCTGACCCGGATGACGCCCGGATACCGGATGGCCAAGGGCGTGGGCCTGTGCGGCATCGCCTGGCAGCAGGACGGCGTGCTGCCGGTCGCCGACCTGCGCGAGCACCCCACCAACTGCGTCCGCGGCGAGGCGTTCCTGCGCGGCGGTGCCCGCGGTGCGATGACGATGCCGCTGTGGCACGACGGCGAGGTCGTCGCGGTGCTGGACTTCCTGTCCCGCCAGGTCCGCTCCGAGGGCCCGGACCAGGTGCTCGTCCTGGACGTCCTGGCCCGGACGGTGTCCCAGGCCCTGGCGTCGCAGCGCGCGACCGAGGAGATCGCCCAGGTGGCGCGGGACCAGCAGGCCGTGACGACCTCGGTCGCCCGGGTGGGGGCCTGCCGCGACGAGGAGGAGGCGCTGCGCACCGCCCTCGACACGGTGCGCGAGGAGTTCGGCTGGGACTACGGCTCGTACTGGATCGTCGACCCGGAGGCGCGCGTCCTGCGGTTCCACGTCGAGTCCGGCACCGCGGGCGAGGAGTTCCGCCGCGTGACGCTGGCGGCGAGCTTCGCCGAGGGCGTCGGTCTGGCGGGACGCGCCTGGCGGGCCCGCGACCTGGTGTTCGTCCGGGACCTCGGCGAGCTGACCGACTGCGTGCGGGCACCCGCGGCGCAGCGGGCCGGTGTCCGGTCCGGCGTCTGCATCCCGGTCATCGTCGGCGACGAGGTGCTGGGCACGATGGACTTCTTCACCACCCAGACCATCGAGCTGAGCGACAGCCGGCGCGGCTCGCTGCGCAACGTCGCCCGGCTGGTGTCCCAGCGCCTCGACATCCTGCGCGCCGCGGCACGCGACCGCGGCGCGTCCGAGGCGCTGCTCGGCAGCGTCGCGCGGCTGTCCGAGAGCGCGTCCGAGGCCGTCCGGGTCGCCGAGGAGGCCGTCGCGCAGACCTCGGCCATGGCCGACGAGGTCCGCACCCTGGAGGCGTCGTCGTCCGCGGTCGGCGACGTGATCCGCGTGATCTCCTCCATCGCCGACCAGACCAACCTGCTCGCGCTGAACGCGACCATCGAGGCGGCGCGCGCCGGGCAGGCGGGCCGCGGGTTCGCGGTCGTCGCCACCGAGGTCAAGGACCTCGCCGGCGGCACGTCGACCGCGACCTCCCGGGTCGAGCAGCAGGTCGCCGACATCCAGGCGAACACCGCGGCGGTCTCCCGCGGCATCGAGTCGGTCAGCACCACGATCCGCCGCATGGACGAGGTCCAGGCGCGGATCGGCGAGGTGCTGGACGAGCAGCGCGAGATGGCGCGGTCCTTCCGGGCCTCCTGACCGCCCGGGCCCGGACGCACCGGAGGTCGGCGACGGACCCGCATCCGTCGCCGACCGTCGGTGATCGGGTGGTGCTCCTTTCGACGCGTCGAGCGCCTCGACGCCCCCGGCACCGGAGGGTGTGGTGCGTCGTGTCGCTCGCTGCGGGAGGTCAGGACGTGTCAGCGAGTCCATCGGCCGGCGGAGGTCCCGCACCCGCCGCCGGCCGATGGGATCAGGGGCGGGCGGTCAGCCGAGGACCACTCGCGGGAGGCGGCGGAGCAGGAGCCCCAGGCCGATCAGGCCGGCCGCCGCCAGGGACACCAGGCCGGCGGGGCTGCCGGTCGTGGCCAGAGCCGCGGGCGCCGTGACGCCCACGGAGCCGGCCTGCTCCAGAGCCGAGGCGAGCTCCGCCGCGGCGAGCACCTCCGAGCCGAGGACGGCGCCCGCCACCAGGGCGATGCCGCCGGACGCGCCGGTCGTGCCCGTCGTGCCGGTGCCGTCGCCGGTGACCGGGGAAGCGCCGATGCCGTCACCCGTGATCGGGCCGGAGCCGGTGCCGTCACCCGTGACCGGGCCGGAACCCGGGTCGGTGGTGCCGGGGTCGGTACCGGGGTCCGTCGTGCCCGGGTCGGTGCCCGGGTCCGTGGTGCCGGGGCCCGTGGTGCCGGTCCCCGGGTCGGTCACGGCGGCGTCGCCGATCACGCCGAGGGCGAGGTCGCCGATCGTGACCGGCACCGTGATCGGGAGCAGGACGCCGATGTCGGTCAGCACGCCGTCGGAGTCACCGCCCCCCACCGGGGTCCCGGGCGTGCCGGGTGTCCCGGCAGCGCCGTCGGTGGTCGACCCACCGGTGGAGGTCGCGTCGCCGATCACGCCGAGGGCGATGTCGCCGACGGTGATCGGGGCGGTGACGGGTGCGACGACGTCGGTGCCGGTGGCGATGCCGTCGGCGTCGCCGGTGCCGGCCTCGGCGGTGGGCGTGCTGCCGGACGTGCCGGTGCCGGTGCCCGCGTTCTCGGTTCCGGCGTCGCCGATGAGGCCGAGGGCGATGTCGCCGATCGTCACCGGGATGTGGACCGGCGAGGTGACGTCGGTCCCGCTGAGCACGCCGTCGGAGTCACCCGAGCCGCTCGTGGCCGTCGGCGCGGAACCCGTGCCGACGGTGTCGGAGCCGGTGCTCTCGGTGCTCGCGTCGCCGAGCAGCCCCAGCGCGACGTCGCCGACCGTGATCGGGATGCTGATCGGCGCGGCGGCACCCGTGCCGCTGAGCACCCCGGACGAGTCGCCCGAGGTGACCTCGGCGGCCGGGGTGGTGGCCGGACCGGTGCTGCCGGAGCCGCTGCCCGTGGTCGTGGTGCCGGCGTCGCCGAGCAGCCCCAGGGCCACGTCGCCGATCGTGATCGGGATGCTGATGGGTGCCGCGATGCCGGTGCCGGACGCGATGCCGTCGGTGTCACCGCCGTCGACCGTCGCGGTCGGGGCGCCCGAGGTGCCCGAGGTGTTCGGCGCGCTCGCGGACGAGCCCGTGACGCCGTCCGTCACCGTCGCGTCGCCGAGGACGCCCACGGCGACCGCGTCGACGTCCACCGGCACGGAGACCGGGGCCGCGACGGCGGAACCGGACGCGACGCCCTCGGTGGTGCCCTGCTCGACCGTGGCGGCCGGGGCAGGAGCGGCGGCGGGAGCCGCCTGCGGTGCGGTCGTCGTGCTGGCGTCGCCGAGGACGCCCACGGCGACCGCGTCGACGTCCACCGGAACCGAGACGGGAGCAGCGACCGCGGTGCCGGAGGCGATGCCGTCGGAGCTGCCGCCGCCGACCTGGGCGGCCGGTGCCGGTGCCGGGACCGCGACCGGCGCGGGGGCCGGGGCGGGTGCCGTGCCGGTGACGCTCGCGTCGCCGAGGATGCCGGCGGCGAGACCCTCGACGTCCACGGCGACGTCGACCGGCGCCTCGACGCCGAGGCCGGACAGGATGCCGTCGTTCTCCGCGGCGTGGGCCGCGACGGCCCCGGCGACGACGAGGCCGCCGGTGAGCAGAGCGGTGTGGACCGCCCGTCGGACTGTGGTGTGCATGGTCGTTCCCCTGCTGTGAGTCGGGTGCGCCGGTGTGCGGCGCGGTGGCCCTGGTGCGCCGCGACGGCAGGGATGCCGTCGGCGCGGGGGCCGGACTCAGGCAGGGGAGACGGGGACCTCGCGGGAGCGGAGGGGGAGCTCGACGCGGCCACGTGCCACGGCGAGGAGCCGGGAGCCGCCCAGGACGATCGCGGCGGCGGTGAGGACCGCCAGCACGTCGGGGCTGCTCGGCGCGCGCAGCGGGCTGCCGGAGGCGCCGCTGCCGGAGGGTGCGGGGGCCGGCGGCGCCGGCGGTGCGGGCTGGTCGTCGCCCGTGCCGGCCGCGGCGGCGGACCCCGCGGTGCGGTCGGCGGCGGTTGCGGCGGTGGTCCCGGCGGCACGGTCGTGCGCCGACCCCGCAGTCGCGGCTGCCTCGCCGGCCGGGCCGAGCGTGAGCGCGCGCCACGTCCGGTCCACGCCGGCGGGTGCGGAGCCGGTACCCCCGGCGCCACCCGGTGCGGTGGGCGCGGCGGGGACCGTGGGGACGTCCGGGACGGCGGGCGACGTGGGCACGGCGGGCGGCACGACACCGACCACGACCGGGCGCAGGACGCCGAGCACCGGGTCGAGGACCCTGCCGACCGGGGTGCCGTCCACGGCGCCGACGACGGGGTCCAGCACGCGCTCGGCCACCGGCGTCACGACGGGCAGGAGCACGGGGTGCACCGTGTCGGTGACGGGGTGCAGCACCGGCGGCAGCGCGTGGAGCAGCGGGCCCAGGAGATCGGCCACGAGCGGCGTCACGACGTCGGTGGTCAGCGGGTCGAGGACGGGCGCCAGCGGCGTCGTCGCCTCGGCGACCGGCGCGACGACGTCCTCCGCGACGGTCTCGACCAGCGGCTTCGCGGCGTGCACCACGGGCGCGACGACCTGGTCGGCGGCCGGCGTGGTGACCTGGGCGACCACGTCGACGAGGCCCGGGGCGGCGGGGGTGGCGGGAACCGGGGCGGCCGGAGCGGGCGGCGCCGGCGTCGGGGCGACCGGTGCCGCGGCGGGCGGGGCAGGCCGCGCGGGGGCGGCCGGTGGTGGCGCCACGGCCTGCACGACCGGCGTCACCACGGGCGCGACGACGTGCTCCACCACGGGCTGCGTGACCGAGCCGACCAGGTCGCCGACCCCGCCGAGCAGCGAGGTCACGGGCCCGGGCGCGGGCGGCGCCTCCTGCGCGGAGGCGGCGGGGGCGGCGACGACCATCGCGGCGCCGGCGAGCGTGAGCCCGCCCGCGGCGAGCAGGCCGCGGCGGAGCCACCGGGACGCACGGGAGCGCGCACCGCGTGCGTCGCTCGTGCTCGCCCCCATGGCGACTCCCCCCGAGGTCTCCGGCAGCCGGCCGCACCGTCGTCGGTGTGGCCCGGACCACACCGACGCTAGGAGGGTCGGCGGGCGTCGGCAACACCGGAACTGCTCCGGACGGGTGACACCCGTCCGGTGACCAGCGGGGACGTGCGGCGGATCAGCGGTCGCGGCTGCGGGGGATGGCGACGCTGAGCCCGAACGACACCACGGAGACGATCAGGGCGCCGACGAAGGCGTCGCCGAAGTCCTCGATCCGCAGCCCCCAGGACGTCTGCTCGGTGATCCACGCCGTGAGCATGAGCATGAGGGCGTTGACCACCAGCGTGAACAGCCCCAGCGTGAGGATGTAGAGCGGGATCGAGAGCACGTTCACGATCGGCTTGACGACCGCGTTGATGATGCCGAAGACGAGCGCGACGGCCAGCAGCACGCCGACCCGCCCCCAGGTGGTGTCGGCGCCGACGATCGAGATGCCCGGCAGCAGCACCTCGGCCAGCCACAGCGCGACGCCGTTGATCAGGACCCGCAGCACGAAGCTCATGCGCCGATCCTGCCATCGCGGACCACTCAGCAGCAGCCGGACCGCGGCACGTCGGCCACCCACCCCGTGGGCGGGTGCCGCGGGCCCGGGCCGCGCGGTGGCATCCTGGCGGCGTGAAGCACGTCCCCCTGCGCCCTGCCCTCGCGAGCCTGCCGCCCTACGTCCCCGGTGCCCGGGTCCCGGTCGGCGCGGCGGCGTACAAGCTGTCGTCCAACGAGAACCCGTACCCGCCGCTGCCGTCGGTCGTCGCGGCGATCACGGACGGCGCGGTGGACGTGAACCGCTACCCGGACATGTACGCCACGGACCTGACCGAGGCGATCGCCGAGCACCTCGGCGTCCAGGCCGACCAGGTGGTCGCCGGCTGCGGGTCGGTCGCGGTGCTCGGCCACGTCCTGTCGGCGTTCTGCGACGCGGGGGACCAGGTCGTGCACCCGTGGCGGTCCTTCGAGGCGTACCCGATCGCGGTGACGCTCGCGGGCGCCGTCGGCGTCCCGGTGCCGGTCGGGACCGACGGGCGGCTCGACCTCGGCGCGATGGCCGCCGCGGTCACCGACCGGACCCGCGTGGTGCTGGTGTGCACCCCGAACAACCCGACCGGCCCGGCGGTGCACGCCGACGAGCTCGCGGCGTTCCTGGCGGCCGTGCCGCGCGACGTGCTGGTGGTCCTGGACGAGGCGTACGTCGAGTTCGTCCGCGACCCGGACGCCCCCGACGGCCTCGCCGTGCTCGCCGAGCACCCGAACGTCGTGCTGCTCCGCACGTTCTCCAAGGCCTACGGCCTGGCCGGCCTGCGCGTCGGCTTCGCGGTGGCGCACCCGCGGCTCGCCGCCGGCATCCGCGCGGCGTCGACCCCGTTCGGGGTGTCGCACCTGGCCCAGCTGGCGGGGGTCGCGTCGCTGAAGGCGTCCGACGAGCTGCTGGAGCGGGTCGACCGGATCGTGCGGGAGCGCACCCGGATGCTCGCGGGTCTGCGGGCGCACGGCTGGGACGTCCCGGACAGCCAGGCCAACTTCGTGTGGCTGGGCGTCGGGGACGACGCCGCGCGGTTCGCCCGCGAGGCCGGTGGCGCCGGTGTGCTGGTCCGTCCGTTCGCGGGCGACGGCGTGCGGGTGAGCGTCGGCGAGCCGGAGGCCACCGACGTCGTCCTCGAGGTCGCACGCGACTTCCGTCACTGAGCGGCACCGGGCGGGCGGCGACGTCGCAGGTCACGCGCGTCCGCGCCGCCACGGTCCGGTGGCGCGGCACCGGGCCTCGCCTATGCTGCGACCAGCGCAGAGAGGTGGACGGGTGACCGAGAGCACGACCCCGGACGGGGTGTCCCGTTCCGGCTGGCCCGGACCCTCGGGTGACCTGGCCGACCCGGTCGACGGTCCCATCGCGCTGCTGCTGGTCGAGGACGACGACGGCGACGCCCTGCTGGTCGAGGAGCACCTGGCCGACGCCGGGCTGGACGTCCGCCTGCGCCGCGCCCGCACCCTGGACGAGGCCACCGCGCACCTCGACGTCGACTGCGTGCTGCTGGACCTGGGCCTGCCGGACTCGGTCGGCCTGGGCGCGCTGGAGCGGCTGCTGACGGCCGGCGCCCCGGCGGTCGTCGTCCTGACGGGCCGCACCGACACCGAGACGGGTCTGCGCGCCGTCGCGGCCGGTGCCCAGGACTACCTGGTCAAGGGCGAGGTCGACGGCGAGTCGCTCGGCCGGTCCGTGCGGTACGCCGTGCAGCGCCGCCGCCTGCAGGCCGTGGACCGCGAGCTCTACCGGAGCCTGGTGCGCGCGGAGGAGACGGTCCGCCTGGAGTCCGCGCTGCTGCCGCGCCCGTCGCTGCGCGACGAGCGGCTCGAGGTGTCCGTGGGCTACCGGGCCGGCCGCGACGGGGTGCTCGGCGGCGACTTCTACGACGTCGTCGAGCGGGAGGACGGCACGGTGCTGGCCGTCGTGGGCGACGTCTGCGGGCACGGCCCGGACGAGGCCGCGCTCGGCGCGGTGCTGCGCACGGCGTGGCGGACCCTGGTGCTGGCCGACGTCGCGACGGCGGACCTGCTGCCCCTGCTCGAGCGGGTGCTGCACTCCGAGCGCGCGCGCTCGGAGGTCTTCACCACGATGTCCATGGTCGAGGTGGCGCCCGACCGCGCCACCGTCGACCTCTACCTGGCCGGGCACCCCGTGCCCTTCCTGCTGGGCGGGCCGTCGGGCGACGGCGCCTCGACGCTGCTGCCGACGGACCTGCGCGGCCGGGCGCTCGGCATCCCCGTCGACGGCGCGTGGCGGCCCCGCCGGCTCGAGCTGGGGGAGCGCTGGCGCCTCATGATGTACACGGACGGGCTGCTCGAGGCCACGGTCGACGGCACGCAGGAGCGGCTCGGCAAGGCCGGCCTGCTGGAGGTCGTCGACGGGGTGCTGGGGTCCGACCCCGGGGGCCTCGTGCACGGCACGCTCCGCGAGGTGCGGCGCCGGCACGGCGGCGAGCTCGTCGACGACACCGCCGTGGTCGTGCTCGGGTGGGACGGGGACCGCCGGTGACCGCCACGACGAGCCCGCGCGCGCCGCGGACCCGCCCCCGCGCCACGCTGCGCCGCCGACTCGGCCTCGCGCTGACCGCCGCGGCCGTCGTGCTCGGGCTGGTGTTCGTCGGGTCCGGTGTCGCGCTGTGGCGGATGCTCGACGCGCAGGACCTGGTCACCGACCGCTACTTCCGGGCGATCACCGACGCCGAGTCCGCCTACACGCGGCTGGTCGACGGCGAGACGGCCGTCCGCGGCTACGCCCTCACCGGCTTCGAGGGGACGCTCGAGCCGTACGAGCGGGCGCAGGACGCCACGGCGGCGTTCGCCCGGTTCGCCGACCCGGAGGGCGGCGCGAGCGCGGCGGTGCGCGAGGCCGCCGCGGCCGCCGTCGAGGCCGCCGAGCGGTGGGACGCCGAGTTCGCGCGCCCGACGATCGCCCGGGTGCAGGCAGACGGACCCGCCGGAATCGACCCCGGTGCCGTCGAGGACGGCCAGGTGCTGTTCGACCAGACGCGCGCCGCCGTGGAGGCGTACCTGGACATCCTCGACAGCCGCCGGTCGGAGGCCGCCGCGGACCTGGCGGTCTGGACGAACGTGGTGGTCGGCTCGCTCGTCGCGCTGGTCATCGCCGGCGCGGTCGCCGGTGCGGTGCTGTGGCGCACCCTGCGCGGCTGGATCACCGAGCCCCTGGAGGCGCTCGGCGCGGACGCCCGCGCGGTCAGCGACGGCGACCTGCACCACGTCGTCCAGGTCACCGGGCCGGGGGAGATCGCCGACCTCGCGGCCGACGTCGACCGGATGCGGCTCGCCCTGGTCACCCAGGTGCAGGCGGTCGAGGAGTCCCGCGCGGAGATCGCCGACGCCCACGACCGGCTCGCCGAGCAGACCGAGGAGCTGCGCCGGTCCAACCGCGACCTGGAGCAGTTCGCGTACGTCGCGTCGCACGACCTGCAGGAGCCGCTGCGCAAGGTCGCCTCGTTCACGCAGCTGCTGCAGAAGCGGTACGGCGGCCAGATGGACGAGCGCGCCGACCAGTACATCGCCTTCGCGGTCGACGGCGCCAAGCGCATGCAGGCCCTGATCCAGGACCTGCTCGGCTTCTCCCGGGTCGGGCGGCTCGGCGGCGAGCTCGCCGACGTGCCGCTCGAGGACGCCCTGGCGGCCGCGCTGGACAACCTCGAGAACGCCGTCGAGGAGTCCGGCGTGGTGATCACGCACGACCCGCTGCCGGTCGTCCGCGGCGAGCGGTCGCTGCTGGTGCAGCTGCTGCAGAACCTGGTCGGCAACGCGATCAAGTTCCGCGACCCCGAGCGGCCGCCGGCGGTGCGGATCTCCGCCACGCAGGTGGGAGACTCCTGGGAGCTCGAGTGCCGGGACAACGGGATCGGCATCGACGCGCAGTACGCCGAGCGGGTCTTCGTGATCTTCCAGCGGCTGCACCCCAAGGACGTGTACGAGGGGACCGGCATCGGCCTGGCCCTGTGCAAGAAGATCGTCGAGTACCACGGCGGTCGGATCTGGCTCGGAGAGCCGGACGGGCCCGGCACCAGCATCCGCTGGACGCTGCCCGCCGCCGAGGAGCGGGCGCCGGGCGACCGGCAGCCCGGGACAGCCGCATCGGAATCGGAGTGAACGTGGCACGCAGCAGCAAGGTCATCGACGTCCTGCTCGTCGAGGACGACCCGGGCGACGTCCTCATGACCCGGGAGGCCTTCGAGGACAACAAGGTCGTCAACCGCCTGCAGGTGGTCTCCGACGGCGTCAGCGCCCTGACCTTCCTGCGCAAGGAGGGCGAGTTCGCGGACGCCCCGACCCCGGACCTGGTGCTGCTCGACCTGAACCTGCCCCGGATGGACGGGCGCGAGGTCCTGGAGGCGATGAAGAGCGACGAGCAGCTGCGCAGCATCCCCGTCGTCGTGCTCACCACCTCGGAGGCGGAGGAGGACGTCGTGCGCTCGTACTCGCTGCACGCCAACGCCTACGTCACCAAGCCGGTCGACTTCGACCGGTTCATCGAGGTCGTGCGGCAGATCGACGAGTTCTTCGTCGAGGTCGTCCGCCTCCCCCAGCGCTGACCTCGCCGCCGGCCCGTCGTCCCCGCCCGGGGCGGCGGGCCGTCGTCGTCCCCGGGCCCGCTGCCTCGCTGCGAGCCGGGTCCCGGCGCGCACCCGCGGGCGGGGCGGGGGTTGTCGGGTGTGCACAACGGGGGCGGGCCCGCCTTGACGGGGACCCCGGGGCGGGACCTACGGTTGCGTAGCCTACGCTGGCGTAGGTTCGACCGGCCCCCGAGGACACCGAGGGCATCCCCAGCTCGAAGGAGTACCGCGTGAGCCCCAGCGGTCCGCTCACCGACGACGGTCTGGTCCAGCTGCTCACCCCCGCGGGCGAGCGCGTCGACCACCCCGACTACGGCCCCCGGGTCGCCCACCTCGACCCCGGCGCGCTGCGCGGTCTCTACCGCGACATGGTGCTCGTGCGGCGGTTCGACACCGAGGCGACCGCGCTGCAGCGGCAGGGCGAGCTCGGCCTGTGGGCCCAGTCCCTCGGCCAGGAGGCCGCGCAGGTCGGCTCCGGCCGGGCGCTGGCCCCGCAGGACTACGTCTTCCCGTCCTACCGGGAGCACGGCGTCGCGCACACCCGCGGCCTGGAGCTCACCGAGGTGCTCCGGTTGTTCCGCGGCGTCGACCACGGCGGCTGGGACACCGAGGAGTTCAACTTCCACCTCTACACGCTGGTGATCGGCTCGCACACGCTGCACGCCACCGGGTACGCGATGGGCGTCCAGCGCGACGGCCTGGTCGGGACCGGGGACCCCGAGCGGGACACCGCGGTCGTCACGTACTTCGGCGACGGCGCGACCTCGCAGGGCGACGTCAACGAGGCCCTCGTGTTCGCCGCGGTGAACAACGCGCCCGTCGTGCTGTTCCTGCAGAACAACCAGTGGGCGATCTCCGAACCGACCACCCGGCAGGCCCGCGTGCCGCTGGCCGCCCGCGGCCCCGGCTTCGGCGTCCCGAGCGTGCGGGTCGACGGCAACGACGTGCTCGCGTGCTACGCCGTCACGGCCGAGGCGCTCGAGCGCGCGCACACCGGTGGCGGCCCGACGCTGATCGAGGCGTTCACGTACCGGATGGGCGCGCACACCACGTCCGACGACCCGTCCCGCTACCGGTCCTCCGCCGAGGAGGACTACTGGCGCCGGCGCGACCCGATCGACCGGCTCGAGGCGCACCTGGCCGCGACCGGCGAGCTGCCGGAGGCGTTCCGCGCCGAGCTGGCCGCCGAGGCCGACGCCCTGGGCGAGAAGGTCCGGACCACCGTCCGGTCGTTCGGCCGGCCGGCCACGAGCACGATGTTCGAGCACGTCTACGCGACGCCGCACTCCGTGGTGGACGCCGAGCGTGCCTGGTTCGAGCGTTACGAGGCGTCGTTCTCGGGAGGTCACGAGTGAGCCAGCGGATGACGTTCGCCAAGGCGATCAACACGGGCATGCGCAAGGCCCTGGAGCGCGACCAGAAGGTCATGCTCATGGGCGAGGACATCGGCGCCCTCGGCGGGGTGTTCCGCGTGACCGACGGCCTGGCCAAGGACTTCGGCGCCGACCGGGTGGTGGACACGCCGCTCGCGGAGTCCGGCATCGTCGGCACCGCGATCGGTCTCGCGCTGCGCGGCTACCGCCCGGTCTGCGAGATCCAGTTCGACGGGTTCATCTTCCCGGCGTTCGACCAGATCACCACCCAGCTGTCGAAGATGCACTACCGGTCCCGCGGCCGGCTGAACCTGCCCGTGGTCATCCGGGTGCCCTACGGCGGCGGCATCGGGGCGGTCGAGCACCACAGCGAGTCGCCGGAGGTGCTGTTCGCGCACACGGCCGGCCTGCGCGTGGTCAGCCCGTCCGACCCGCAGGACGCCTTCACGATGATCCAGCAGGCCATCGCGTCGCCGGACCCCGTGATGTTCTTCGAGCCCAAGGGCCGGTACTGGGAGAAGGGCGACGTCGACACCGACGCCGACCCGCTCGCCGCGCCGTCCACGCTGGACGGCGCGCGCGTGCTGCGGTCCGGCACGGACGTCACGCTCGTGGCCCACGGGCCGACCGTCACGACGGCGCTGCGCGTCGCCGACGCGGCGGCGGCCGAGGGGCGCAGCGTCGAGGTCGTCGACCTGCGCGCGATCTCGCCGCTGGACATCACCACCGTCGCGGAGTCCGTGCGCCGCACGGGCCGCTGCGTCGTCGTGCACGAGGCGCCCGTGCTGTACGGCACCGGCGCCGAGGTGGCCGCCCGGGTCACCGAGGAGTGCTTCTACCACCTGCAGGCGCCCGTCCTGCGGGTCGGCGGGTTCCACACGCCGTACCCCGTCGCCAAGCTGGAGCACGAGTACCTGCCCGGTCTGGACCGCGTCCTGGACGCCGTCGACCGCGTGCTCGCGCACTGACCCGACCCCGCACCACCCGAGGAGCACCGCTCGTGCCGTCCTACCAGCAGTTCCGCCTCCCCGACGCCGGCGAGGGCCTGACCGAGGCCGAGATCGCCGCGTGGCACGTCGCCGTGGGCGACACCGTGGCGATCAACCAGACGATCGTGGAGATCGAGACCGCGAAGTCCCTGGTGGACCTGCCCAGCCCGTTCGCCGGGGTGGTCACGCGGCTGCTGGTGGCCGAGGGCGACACGGTCGAGGTCGGCACGCCGATCATCGAGATCGACACCGACCCGGCCGGCGACGCCCCCGCCGACGCGGCACCGGGTGCCGGGCCCGAGGTCCCGGTGCACGGCCCGACGTCCGACGCGGACCCGATCCAGTCGGCGCCCGTCCCGGCCCACCGGCCGCAGGCGCCCGCGGCCGAGCCCGCGGGCGCGACGGAGGAGCCGGGCGGCGCCGTGCTGGTCGGCTACGGCACGGCGGCGGCCCCGACGGCCCGTCGCGCGCGCTTCACCTCCGCCGAGGGCGACCCCGAGGCGGGTGCCCCGCAGCCCGCGCCCGGCCGCGCGGTCGCCGCGCCCCCTGCGCCCGCCGCGCCTGCCGTGCGGCCGGGTGCGACGCCCACCGGCGAGCCCGCCGCCGCGACCGGCGGTCGGCCGCTGGCCAAGCCGCCGGTGCGCAAGCTGGCCCGCGACCTCGGCATCGACCTGGGCTCCGTCGTGCCGACCGGCCCCGGCGGGATCGTCACCCGCGAGGACGTGCTGGCGCACCAGGCCGGCTCCGAGGCCCGCACCCTGGCCACCTACCCCGGCGACGACCAGCCGTGGCTCGCGTCCGGCACCGTCTCGCCCGACGGCCGGCAGACCCGCGTGCCCGTGAAGTCGGTCCGCAAGCGCACCGCCGAGGCGATGGTCACCTCCGCCTTCACCGCCCCGCACGTCACGGTGTTCCAGACGGTCGACGTCACGCGCACCATGAAGCTGGTCGCGAAGCTCCGGCAGAACCGCGAGTTCGCCGACGTCCGCGTCACGCCGCTGCTCATCGCCGCCAAGGCGCTGCTGCTCGCGGTCAACCGGCACCCGGACGTGAACGCGTCCTGGGACGAGGCGGCGCAGGAGATCGTCTACAAGCACTACGTGAACCTGGGCATCGCCGCGGCGACCCCGCGCGGCCTGGTGGTGCCGAACATCAAGGACGCCCACCGCCTCGGGCTGCACGACCTGGCCCAGGGCCTCGCCGGGCTGACCGCGACGGCGCGCGCCGGCAAGGTCACCCCGCGCGACATGGCGGACGGGACGATCACCATCACGAACGTCGGCGTGTTCGGCATCGACACCGGCACGCCGATCCTCAACCCGGGCGAGGCCGCGATCCTCGCGTTCGGCGTCATCCGCGAGCAGCCGTGGGTGCACAAGGGCAAGGTCAAGATCCGGCACGTCACCACGCTCGCGCTGAGCATGGACCACCGCCTGGTGGACGGCGCGCTCGGCTCGCAGGTGCTGGCGGACGTCGCCGCGGTGCTCGAGGACCCGGCGCAGGCGCTGGTCTGGGGCTGACGGCGCGGATCCCGGCGGCCCGGCGGTCCGGCGCGGTCAGCCGTCCAGGCGCGCCGCGACGTCGGCCGGGAACCCGCCGGTCGCGATCGGGCTCCACCGGGTCGGCGTCACGCGGATCAGGCTCTTGCCCTGCACCCGCATCGCCGCGCGGTACTCGTCCCAGTCCGGGTGCTCGCCGGCGATGCACCGGTAGTAGTCGACCAGCGCGTCCTCGGCCTCGGGCATGTGCAGCACCTCCGCGTCGCCGTCGACCTGCACCCACGCGTCGTTCCAGTCGTCCGACAGCACGACCACGGACACCCGGGGATCGCGCTCGGCGTTGACCGTCTTCGCGCGGCCCGGGTAGGTGGAGACGACGATGCGGCCCTGCTCGTCCACGCCGCCGCTCACCGGCGACACCTGCGGGCGGCCGTCGCGCCGCGTGGTCACCAGCAGCAGGTGGTGCCGCGGCCGGACGAAGTCGAGCAGCTCGGGCAGGTCGACGGTGCGGTTCGTCGCGATGGATCGGGCCATGCCCCGACCCTAGGCCGCGCCCCGGCCGGCCGCCTGCGCCAGCAGGTCGACGGTGAGCGGGGCGAGCGGCAGCAGGGCGGCCTCGGCCGGGGTGACCCAGACCGCCTCGGCGATCTCGGCGGCGGCGACCGCGTCCGTGACGCCCTCGACGGCGAACACGTGCGCCTCGAGCCGGTGGCCGGGCTCGTTCGCGGCGGCGGCGTCCCGCACGCCGAGGTCGCGGACCCGCGCCGGGCCGACGACGACGCCCAGCTCCTCGGCGACCTCCCGGACCACCGCGTCGCGCGGGTGCTCGCCGGGCTCGATCTTCCCGCCGGCCTGCATGAACGCGGCCGTGCCGCGCTTGCGGACCAGCAGCCACCGCCCGGCGTCGTCGACGATGACCGCGGCGGCGATCCGGATCAGGGGCGGGTGGGTCACGCGCTCATCCTGCCCGCACCGGCAGCCCGGTGGTGACGCTGGTCCACGCCCCGCCCGCCAGCACGAGGTGGTCGACCAGCCGGACCCCGCAGTGCGCCGCGGCGTCGGCGACCGCCTCCGTGACGGCGAGGTCGACCGCGTGCGGGCTCGCGTCGTCCGCGTCGTGCCGGTGCGCGAGCGCGACGGTGACGCCGCCCCGGCGCAGGGTCTCGGCCAGCACCTCCCGCACCGCGAACGGGGTCGCGTGCGCGGCCGCGCCCGGCACGACCACCGCGCCGAGCAGGCGCGAGGCGCGGTCGCCCGCGACGGCGACCACGCGCCCGTCGGCCGGTCCGCGCAGCAGCGGGGCGGCGAGCCGTGCCACGTCGGCCGGCGTCCGGACCGTCTCGCGCCGGTCGCTCGACGAGCCGAACCGGCGGGCCAGCGCGAGCGCGGCCGTCACCCGGGTGGCCTTGGCCGGCCCGACCCCGGGCGTGCGCAGCAGGTCGTCGAGGCCCGCCCGCGCCAGCCCGGTCAGCCCGCCGTGCGCCACGAGCAGCTCGTGCGCGGTGTCGAGCGCGCTGGACCCCCGGCGTCCGGACCCGAGCAGCAGCGCGACGAGCTCGACGTCCGAGAGCGCGTCGGCGCCCAGGCGCAGCATCCGCTCGCGGGGTCGCCGGCTCGGGTCCAGGTCGGCGAGCATCGGGGTCCTCACCTCCTCGACCCTAGGGGCGCCGCTGCCGGCGACCGCGGTTGTCCACAGGGCCGGTCCCGCACCACTGTCCCCCCGCCCACCGACACGCACCCCGCCGGCCCGTCGGCACCAGTCCCCCGTGCCACCCGCCCCGCAGCGGTGAGGTCGTCACTTCCGTGCGAGGTCGTCACGTGCACCTGACGACCTCGCGCTGAAGTGACGACCTCGTGCCGCGACGCCGCCCACGCCCCCGGCCCACGGTGCCCGCAGGGCCCGGGTGATCCCCGCCACCCCGGGCGCGGACCGCTCGCCGCCCGGGTGATGATGGGGGAGTGATGTCCTCCGAGCACGACGTGCCCGCCCCTCCCGCCCGCCGCGCGACCGCCCGTGCCCGCGCCGCCGCGCCGCCCGCAGCGTCCACGGCCGCCGGCCGCGCGCTCGCCGTGCTCGCCGCCCTGCTGCTGGCGCTCGCCGCGCTCCTGGTCGTCGCGCCGCACGCCTCGGCGCACAACTCGCTGCTGGGGACGGACCCGGCGGACGGCAGCACCGTCGCCACCCCGCCGACGCACATCACCCTGACCTTCGACCAGCCGGCGCAGGCGCTCGGCACCGAGATCGTCGTGCTCGGCCCGGACGGGGCCACGGTCAGCACCGGTGACGCCGAGCTGGTGGACGACACGGTCGCCCAGGCGCTCGCCGCCGACCTGCCCGCCGGCGCCTACACCGTGCAGTGGCGCGTCACCTCCGCCGACGGCCACCCGCTGTCCGGCGAGCTCGCCTTCACCGCGACCGCGGGCGCCGCCCCGGCCGTCACCGCGCCGGTCACGCCGGAGCCGATCGAGCCGACGGGCGAGCCGACCAGCAGCACGCAGGCCGTCGAGCCGTCCCCCGAGACGACCGTCTCGGACGCCGAGGAGCTCGCGGAGGACGAGGGCGCCGGCCTCGCGGCGGGCGCGGTCGCCGCGGTCGTCGTCGCGGTGCTCGCCGTCGCCGCGATCACCTGGTTCGTCGTGCGCGAGCGCCGCCGCTCGAAGGACGGCCGGACGGAGGACTGATGGCCCCGAGCGTCGCAGCACCGCGGGTGCCCGCCGGACCGCGCCCGGCGCGCACCGGCCGCACCCCCGAGGGCCCCGGGCGCTCGGGGGGGCCGGCACGTCTGGCCGCGCTCGCCGTCGCCGCGCTGGCGGCGGTCGTCGCGGGCATGGCCTTCACCGGCGCGGCGGCGCCCACCGCGCTGCGCGACCCCGGCGCCCTGGTGCGCTGGGGCCTGCCAGTCGCGTCGACGGCCTCCGAGCTGGCCGCCTCGGCGACCCTCGGCGGTCTCGTGCTGCTCGCGACGGTGCTGGTGCGCCGGTCGGACGGCGCGGTCGTGCGGGCTGCGTCGGGGATCACCGCCCTCGCGGCCGCGGTGTGGACGCTGGCAGCGGTGGTGGACCTCGTGCTCACCTACGCGAACGTCGCCGGCCTGCCGCTGACCGACCCCGCGTTCGGCGGGGAGCTCGGCCAGTTCGTCACCCAGTTCGAGCTCGGGCGCGTCCTGCTGTTCGTGGCCGTCGCGGCCGCGGTCGTGACCGCGCTCGCGCTCATGACGACGTCGCCGGTCGGCGCGGCCTGGACCGCCCTGCTCGTCCTGGTGGCCCTGTGGCAGTCCGCGCAGACCGGGCACGCCGCCGGCGCGGCCAGCCACGACCTGGCGACCTCGTCGATGTTCCTGCACCTGGTCGGTGCCGCGCTCTGGATCGGCACTCTGCTCGCGCTGTCCCCGCTGGCGCACCGGCTCGGCCCGGACCTGGCGCCGGCGGTCGCGCGGTTCTCGGTGATCGCGGCCTGGTGCTTCGCCGCCGTCGCGGTGTCGGGCACGGTGAACTCGGTGGTCCGTCTGGGCTCCTGGTCCGACCTCGGCACCCGGTACGGCGTCCTGCTGCTGGTCAAGATCGTCCTGTTCGGGGTGCTGGGGCTGCTCGGGCTCGCGCACCGGCTGCGGGTGGTCGACCGGCTGCGCGGCGACGAGCGGACGCCCGCCACCTGGCTGTTCTGGCGCCTGGCGCTCGTCGAGCTGACCGTGATGGGCGCCGTGTCCGGCGTGGCCGTGGCGCTGGGCTCGTCCCCGCCGCCGGTCCCCGACGAGCCGATCGCGGACCCCACGCCCGCCGAGATCGTCACGGGTCACCCGCTGCCCCCGGAGCCGACCACGCTCAGCTGGATCACGCAGTGGCGCTGGGACGTGCTGCTCGCGTGCGCCGCCGTGGCCGGCCTGGTCGTCTACTGGCGGTGGGTGCTGCGCCTGCGCCGCCGCGGCGACGCGTGGCCCTGGGCCCGCACCGCCTCGTGGACGGTCGGCATGCTGCTGTTCTTCTGGACCACGTCGGGTGGCCCGGCGATGTACGGGCACGTGCTGTTCAGCGCGCACATGGTCGAGCACATGATCCTGGCGATGGTGATCCCGGTGCTGCTGGCGCTGTCCGCCCCGGTCACCCTGGCGCTGCGGGCGCTGCCCGCGCGTGCGGCGCGCTCCGGCGGCGCGGCACGCGGCGGCCCGGACGGGTCGCGGGGCCCGCGGGAGTGGCTGCTCGGCCTGGTGCACAGCCGGGTCGGGCGGTTCTTCGCGAACCCCGTCGTGGCCGCCGTGAACTTCGCCGGCTCGATGATCGTCTTCTACTACACCGACGTGTTCGCCTGGGCGCTGAGCTCCGGCGTCGGGCACTACGCGATGGTCGTGCACTTCTCCCTCGCGGGGTACCTGTTCGTCAACGCGCTGGTCGGCATCGACCCGGGCCCGACCCGGCCCGCCTACCCGCAGCGGCTGCTGCTGCTGTTCGCGACGATGGCGTTCCACGCGTTCTTCGGCGTCGCGCTGACCACCGGCGACGTGCTGCTCGTCCCGGACTGGTTCGGGCTGCTGGGCCGCGAGTGGGGCCCGTCGGCGATCGAGGACCAGCAGCGCGGCGGCGGCGTCGCCTGGGGCATCGGCGAGCTGCCGACCCTGGCGCTGGCCGTCGGCGTGGCGCTGGCCTGGTCCCGGGACGACGACCGCACCGCGCGGCGTCGCGACCGCAAGGTCGAGCGGGACGGCGACGTCGAGATGGACGAGTACAACGCCATGCTCGCGCGGCTCGCCTCGCGCGACGGCGCCCCGGCCCGGCCCGCCGCGGACCGCCCTGCCCCCGACGCCGGCACCGAGCGCCTCGAGCCGTGATAGGACGGCGGGGTGACTGACGCCGCCGCAGAGCCCACGCCGCCACCGACCCCCTTCCACGACCTCGACGCCTACGTCGCGCTGCCCCGGGTGTCCGGGCTGGCGCTGTCCCCGGACGGCACCCGCCTCGTCACCGCGGTGCAGACGCTGGACGCGAAGCGCACCAGGTACGTCACCGCGCTGTGGGAGGTCGACCCCGCCGGGGACCGCCCCGCGCGCCGCCTGACCCGTTCCGCGAAGGGCGAGTCCGCCGCGCGGTTCGCGGCCACCGGCGACCTGCTGTTCACGTCGGCCCGGCCCGACGCCGACGCCGAGCCGGACGACGACCAGCCCGCCGCGCTCTGGCTGCTGCCCGCCGACGGCGCCGAGGCCCGCGTCGTCGCGAGCCGCCGGGCCGGGATCGACGGCGTCGTCGTCGCCGAGGACGCCCCGGTCGTCGTGCTGGCGTCCGACGTCCTGCCGGGCGCCGCGGACGACGCCGAGGACGAGCGCCTGCTCGGGGTCCGCAAGGACACCAAGGTGGCCGCGATCCTGCACACGTCGTACCCGGTGCGGTACTGGGACCACGACCTCGGCCCGGCCGCCCCGCACCTGTTCGCCGCCGACCTCACCACCGTGACCACCGCGGCGGCCGCGCCCGGGGCCGGTGCCCCCGCGCCGCGCCTGGAGCTGCGGGACCTCGCACCCGACGCCGGCCCCGCGCTGCAGCACCAGGACGCCGTGCTGTCCCCGGACGGCCGCACCCTGGTCACGTCCTGGACCCGGCCGGGCGCGCGGGGCGCGCTCCGCCAGCAGCTGGTCGCGATCGACGTCGCGACGGGTACCCGCCGGGTCCTGGTCGACGACACGGCTGCCGACCTGTCCGCGCCGGTCGTCTCGCCGGACTCCCGTCGCGTCGCCTACGCCCGCGAGACGATCAGCACCCCGACCGCCGCACCGCGGGTCGAGCTCTGGGTGGCGGACCTGGAGGGCGACGGCCCCGGCACCCGCGTGGCCGCCGGCTGGGACCGCTGGCCGCACGAGGTCGTCTGGACCCGGGACGGTGCCGGCCTGCTCGTGCAGACCGACGACCTCGGCCGGGGGCCGGTCTTCCACGTGGCGCTGGGCACCGACGCGGTCACGCGCGTGACCGCCGACGACGCCGTGTTCGGCGACCTGCGGCTGAGCCCGGACGGGCGGACGCTCTACGCGCTGCGCACGTCCTACGCCGCGCCCGCGCACCCGGTGCGGATCGACCTGGCGGCGGCGCTCGCGTCGGGCGCGCCGGTCGAGGCCGTGGCCCTGCCGGCCCCGGCCCCGCTGCCGGAGCTGCCCGGCACGCTCACGGAGGTGACCGCGACGGCCGAGGACGGCGCCGAGGTCCGGGCCTGGCTCGCGCTGCCCGAGGGCGCGTCCGCGGCGTCCCCGGCCCCGCTGCTGCTGTGGATCCACGGTGGTCCCCTCGGCTCCTGGAACGCGTGGTCGTGGCGCTGGAACCCGTGGATCATGGCCGCGCGCGGCTACGCGGTCCTGCTGCCCGACCCGGCGCTGTCGACCGGCTACGGGCAGGACTTCGTCCAGCGCGGCTGGGGTGCGTGGGGCGCGGCGCCGTTCACCGACCTGATGGCCGTCACCGACGCGGCCGAGGCCCGACCCGACGTCGACGCCTCGCGCACGGGCGCGATGGGCGGGTCGTTCGGCGGCTACATGGCCAACTGGGTCGCCGGCCACACCGACCGGTTCCGGGCGATCGTCACGCACGCCAGCCTGTGGGCGCTCGACCAGTTCGGGCCGACCACCGACCACGCGTTCTACTGGGAGCGCGAGATGACGCCGGAGATGGCGCTCGCGAACTCCCCCCACCTGTCGGTCGAGAAGATCAGCACCCCGATGCTGGTCGTGCACGGCGACAAGGACTACCGCGTCCCGGTCGGCGAGGGCCTGCGGCTCTGGTACGAGCTGCTGTCCCGGTCCGCGCTGCCGGCCGACGAGGACGGCCGCACGCCGCACCGGTTCCTGTACTTCCCGGACGAGAACCACTGGGTGCTGACGCCGCAGCACGCGAAGGTCTGGTACCAGGTGGTCGACGCCTTCCTGGGCGAGCACGTGCTGGGCCTGAGCGGGGACGACCTGCCGCCGCTGCCGGAGGCGCTGGGCTGAGCAAGCCACCTGGACAACCCCGGGGTTGCACGACCGTACGGTTGCGCGACCCCGGGGTTGTCGTCGTTCAGGGCAGCTCGAGCAGGAACCGGAACGGGGCCAGCAGCGCCCGCCCGAGCGTCCGGGGGACCGACGTGCCGGTGTCCCGCGAGACGACGACGGTCGTCACGACGGCGGCCGTCATGCCGAGCACGACCAGCACCACGCCCGCCCAGGCGAGGGCGACGGGGACGCCCACGACGAGCTCGGCGCCACCGACGGCGGCGGCCGCCACGAGCAGCACGAAGGTGACGAGCAGCCACCGCGTCCCGCGACGGCTCGGCGACCCCGCGGGGAGGCTCCGGTCATCGGGCACGCGGCATCGTCGCACGCGCGGCGGCGCGCCCGGGCGGCGCGCCGGTGCCGTCACCCGTTCGGGCGGGTACGGCGCTCGACGCGCGTGATCAGGGCGTCGCCGCCAGACTCGGTGCTCAGACCCGGGCACCCCGGCCCCGGGCGGTGGAAGGAGTCCGGCATGGGCATCGGCGGCGGCATCGTCCTGATCGTGATCGGCGCGGTCCTCGCGTTCGGCGTGAGCGACAACCTGGCGAACGTGGACCTCACGGTGATCGGGTACATCTGCATGGGCGCGGGCGTGCTCGCGCTGATCCTCGCGCTGGTCCTGACCCGGCAGCGGGCGAACACCTCGCACCGCGAGGTCGTCGAGCGCTACGACGGCCGCACCCCGCCCCCCGCGGCCTGAGGCGCACCGGGCCCGTGCGGCCCGTGTGGGTGGTCGGCGTGACCATGGGTCCGCCGGCCACCGAGGGCCCGGCCCCGGGGGAGGACGCATGGACCAGGACGAGGCACGCCGGCTCAAGCAGCAGCTGGTCGGCTACCTGCAGGACCTCGCGCAGCACGGCGTGGTCGCCGCGGCGGCGGACGACGGCGAGCCCGGCCGGGCGGCCGTCGCGCTCGGCCTCGCACCGCGCACCGACGGCTCGTACGGGGTCGCGGTCCGGTACCGGCTGGGTCTGCCCGGCGTCCGGAGCGTCGCGCGACGGGTGGCGGAGCAGGTCGGACCCGCGGCCGACGTGCGGCGCACGGGGCGGATCCGCCCGCTGCGGACCGTCCCCGCGCCCCGCCCGCCGGTCGTGACGGCCCAGGCGCTCGGGGAGACGGGCCGGGTGCGCCCGCTGCGCCCCGGCGTCTCGATCGCGCACGTGGACGTCAGCGCGGGCACCCTCGGTGCGTTCGTCACCGTCGACGGCGCGGTGCACGCCCTGTCGAACTACCACGTGCTGGCCGGCTCCCCCCGGGCGCACGCCGGCGACGCCGTCCTGCAGCCCGGCCCCGCGGACGGCGGCACGGCACCGGCCGACCGCGTCGGCGTGCTCGCCGCCACCGTGCCCCTGGCCCCGGGTCGGGTCGGCACCGTCGACGCGGCGGTCGCCCTGCTCGACGACCCCGAGGTGGACCCGACGTACCCGGTCGGCGCCATCACCACCACGGCGGTCGCCGTGGGCGGCGAGCAGGTGGCCAAGATCGGGCGGACCACCGCCGTCACGCAGGGCCGGGTCACGGCGATCGAGCTGGACGAGGTCGTGGTCGGCTACGGCGAGGAGCTGGGGGAGCTGCGGTTCGACGACCAGATCGAGGTCGAGTCCACCGGCACCGGCCCGTTCTCCCGCGGCGGCGACTCCGGCTCGCTGGTCTACCGCGCCGACGGCGTGGCCCTGGGCCTGCTCTTTGCAGGCTCGGAGACCGGGGGCGAGAATGGCACCGGGCTGACGTACGTCAACCCCATCGACGCCGTGCTGACGGCGCTCGGCGCCCGGCTGCTGGGTCCGCCCGCCTCCTGACGCGCCGGCCGCGCCGGTGCCCGGCACGAGGCGCGGAGGCGGTGGCGCACGTGGTCGACATCGACCGGGCCCGCTCGGCCAAGCAGCACCTGCGACGGGACCTCGACGGCCGGTCCGGGGTGCGCGGCATCGGCCTGGCCCGCGGGGAGGACGGCTACCGGCTGCAGGTCAGCGTCGCCTCGGCCGCGGACGCCGCGGCGGTCCCGGCGGCCGTCGACGGGGTCGCGGTCCGCGTCCGCGTGGTCGGCGCCGTGCACGCCCAGGCCTGACGGTCCCGGACGGCGGACGCGGCGGCATACCGCGGCGCCGCGTGCTGTTCACTACTCCCGTGACCACCAGCAGCGCCCGTCTCCCCAAGGTCCGCGCGTCCGAGCTCGTCGGCCGCGGCTGGCTGAACACCGGCGGCCAGGACGTCGCCCTCGCCGACTTGCGCGGCAAGATCGTCCTGCTCGACTTCTGGACGTTCTGCTGCATCAACTGCCTGCACGTCCTGGACGAGCTGCGCGCCCTCGAGGAGCAGTACCGCGACGTGCTCGTCATCGTCGGCGTGCACTCGCCGAAGTTCGTGCACGAGGCCGACCCCGTCGCGCTGGCGGCCGCCGTCGAGCGCTACGAGGTGCACCACCCCGTGCTGGACGACCCGGAGCTCGTGACCTGGTCCGCGTACACGGCGCGCGCCTGGCCGACGCTGGTCGTCATCGACCCCGAGGGCTACATCGTCGCCCAGATGGCCGGCGAGGGGCACCAGAGCAACGTCGAGCGCCTGGTCCGCGACCTGGTGGCCGAGCACGAGGCGAAGGGCACGCTGCACCGCGGCGGCGGCCCCTACGTGCCGCCGGAGCCGACCGCGGGCACCCTGCGGTTCCCGGCCAAGGCCGTCGCGCTCCCGGGCGGCTCGCTGCTGGTCGCCGACGCCGGGCACCACGGGCTCGCGGAGCTGGACGCCGACGGCGAGACGCTGCTGCGCCGGATCGGCTCCGGGGAGCGCGGCCTGGTCGACGGCGGTCCCGCGGACGCGCGGTTCAGCGAGCCCAACGGCCTGGCGCTGCTGCCGGACGACGTGGCGGCGGCGGTCGGCTACGACGTGCTGGTCGCGGACACCGTCAACCACGCGCTGCGCGGCGTGCGGCTGTCGGACGGGCACGTCACCACCGTCGCCGGCACCGGCACGCAGTACCTGGTCGGCGAGCCGACCGTGCCGTCCCCGCTGCCCGGCCGCCCCGACCTGTGGCGGGCCGGCGGCACGCCGCGTCGCGGCACCGAGGTCCCGCTGTCCTCCCCGTGGGACGTCGCCTGGTCGCCGCAGACCGGGACCGCGCTGGTCGCGATGGCGGGCAACCACCAGCTCTGGGCGTTCGACCCCCGCACAGGCGTGGTGGAGCCCGTCGCCGGCACGATGAACGAGGGCCTGACCGACGGCGACCCGCGCGAGGCGTGGTTCGCGCAGACGTCCGGCGTCGCGCTCGGCGCCGACGGCCGGCTGTGGCTGGCCGACTCCGAGGTGTCCGCGCTGCGCTGGATCGACCCCGGCACGACCGAGGCCCCCGCCGTGCCCGCTGTGCCCGACCTCGCCCTGGTCGGCGCCGCCGCGGCCGTGCGCGCGGCGGCCGGCCCGGCCCGGCCCGCCGGCCCCGCGGACGCGTGGTCCGGCGCGACGGTGGGCACCGTCGTGGGTGCCGGGCTGTTCGACTTCGGCCACCGCGACGGCCCGGCCGACCAGGCCCTGCTGCAGCACCCGCTCGGCGTGGCGGTGCTGCCCGACGGCTCCGTCGTGGTCGCCGACACCTACAACGGCGCGATCCGCCGCTGGGCCCCGGCCGCCGACGGCGACGGTCCCGGCGAGGTCAGCACCCTGGCCACGGGGCTCGCCGAGCCGAGCGGCCTCGTCGTGCAGGCGGACACCGAGGCCGGCGGCGTGACGCTGCTGGTCGTCGAGTCCGCGGCGCACCGCCTGACCCGGGTCGCCCTGCCCGCGACGCTGGCGGGCGAGGTGCTGGACTCCGGCGCGCACCGCACGCAGCGCCCCGTCACGGACATCGGCCCGGGCGAGCTCGCGCTGGACGTCGTGTTCACGCCCGCCGCCGGGCAGAAGTACGACGACCGGTTCGGTCCCTCGACGATGCTGCGCGTGTCCGCGACGCCCCCGGGGCTGCTGCTGGACGGGTCGGGCGACGACGTGCCGCTCACCCGGACGCTGCGGATCAACCCGGAGGTCGCCGAGGGCGTGCTGCACGTGACCGCGCGTGCCGCGAGCTGCGACGCCGACCCGGCGATCGAGTTCCCGGCCTGCCACCTCAACTCGCAGGACTGGGGCGTGCCGGTGCGCGTTGTGGCCGGCGCCCCGGCCGGGCTCACCCTGCCGCTGCACGGCTGACCCGCCCTGACCCGCCGGGGTCCGGCGGGTCAGCCGGGCCGCCGGGGGTCGGCGGCCCCGTCAGGACGCGCCGACGACCGCCAGCGACATCAGCGTCTCGAGCGTGGTCGCGGCCGTGGCGTCGTCCGCGGGCAGGGTCGACTCCAGGGTGAGGAGCCACGGCTCGCGCAGCAGCGTGACCTGGCGCATGCCGCTGACGTGCAGCGAGGACGTGCCGCCACGGGCGACGACCACCGAGCCGTCCGCGCCGTCGTCGTGCGCGACGGACCAGCCCGACCCGCCCATCGCCTCGGTGGCGGCGGCCGCGAGGGCGCACAGCCGGGACAGCGCGGTGGGGCCGGTGCCGGCCAGGGCGGTCACGGCGGCGGCGACGGTGCGGCCGACCACAGCCCCGGGGTCGTCGGCGCGGTACTGCCGGGCGCGCGCCGCGGCGTGGCTCCGCTTGGCGTGGTACTGGGCGGCGTCGGCCCGGCGGAACAGCGAGCGCGGCGTCGGCGCGGCCCCGAGCGAGCCGCGGGCGGACGAGGCGATGCCGTAGGAGATCGACGCGCCGTGCGGGAGCGCGCTGTCCCCGACCACGGCGTCGACCACCTGCACGACCGTCGACCGCGGGATGCCGCAGGTGACGATGCAGAACTCGTCGCCGCCGATGCGTGCCGCCGTCGACCCGGGCAGGCTGCCGCTGGCCCGGCGCAGCACGCCGGCCACGCTGCGCAGCAGCTCGTCGCCGGCGTCGTGGCCGAGCTCGTCGTTGACCCGCTTGAGGCCGTCGACGTCGCACATCACGATGCACGTCTCGTCGCCGGAGGCGATCGCGGACTGCGCGGCCTCGTCGGCGACCCGGCGCGTGCTCAGGCCGGTCAGGGCGTCGTCGGAGACCAGGTGCCGCACCTGCTCGGCGAGGTCCAGGCGCGCGACGTGCGCGCCGACCAGGGCGCCCAGCACCTCGCCGCGGGCGGCGTCGTCGGGTCCGAACGGGGTGGCCCGCTCGTCGCGCACGGCGCACAGCACGCCCCACAGGTCGCCGTTGACGACGACCGGTGCCACCAGCGCGGGCCGGGGTCGCACCGGGTCGTCGCCGGGGGCGGACAGCCAGGTCTCGCGGCGCCGGACCAGCGCGCGGACCGCCTCGCCGTCCTTGAGGGCGTCCTCGGCCGCGTGCAGCTCGTCCGTCGGGTCGGCGGCCAGCACGTGCCAGTCGTCCTGCTCCAGCCGGGCCACCGCGGCGACGGTGACGTCGAGCAGGTCCCGGGCGGCGACGACGCCGGCCTCGTGGACCTCGCTCAGGGTGGTGCAGCCGCTCAGGCGGTGCGCGAGCAGCGCGAAGTGCCGGGCGTCGTCCCCGTCGTCGCGAGGCGTGCTCTCCCGGGCCGGCGGCGGTGCGTCGGTCACGGGCCCATCATCGCCCGTCGGGACGCTCCGCACACCCGCTGCTCACGCAGCGGTTCGGCCGAGCGGGTGAACGCCCGCTCGTGGTGCGCCCCGCCGGGGTCAGGCGGGCACGGCCTCGGGGGCACGATCGCTCGACTCGGCGGCCTCGGCGCGGTGACCCGCCCCGACGGCGCGCAGCACGAACAGCACGGTGGACTCGATCGCGCGGTCGCGCTCCGGCCCGTCCTCGGGCAGCGCGCGGCTGCTCAGGCACGCGTTGACCAGCGACACCGTCGTGCCCAGGTCCTGCTCGGGGAAGTCGCCCGACTCGATGCCCGCGGCGAGGATCCGGCGCAGCATCGCCTCGACGACCACGACGTGCTCCCGCACCCGCTGCTGCGTCCCGCGGGACAGCACCGACCGCAGGTCCGGCCCGGGCGCGAGGTGGTAGTCCCGCTTGAGCACGCACTGCGCGCGCACGTACGCGCGGAGCTGCTCGGTGGGGTCGTCGACGTCGGAGATCTCGGCCTCGAGCGCGGCGATGTACTGGCCGGTCTCGTGCATGATGAAGCCGACGAGCATCGACTCCTTGTCGGCGAAGTGGTTGTACACCGCGGTGCGGCCGACGCCGGCCGCCTGCGCGATGTCGGCGAGCGTGATCGCGTCGAACCCGCGCTCGCCCATCAGGCGGGACATCGCGCCGAACAGCCGCAGGCGGGTCTGCTCGCGGTGCTCGTGCAGCGAGCCGCCGATGATCTTGGGCATGCTGACATCCTGGCACGAAGCGTCAGCACGTGGGGCCCCGTCGCGTGCCGGACCTGTGGAGGTCCGGCACAGGGTGGTCCGGCACAGGCTGGTCCGGCGTGGTCGGGGTCAGGCGGGGCGGTGCACCTCGGCGAGCGCGGCGAACAGCGCACGGTTGTGCCGGAACGCGGCCCGCGCCTCCTCGACCACGGCGTCCCGCTCGGCCGGGGTGAGCGCGAGGGCGTCCACCCGGGCGCGGTAGAGGTCCTTGAACGGCTTCGGCTTCGGCACCGCGGGGAACGCGTAGAAGTGCACGCCGGCGTCGGCCACGCCGTAGTGCCGCTGCACCATCCGCCCGATCACCTGCCCGCCCGACAGGTCCCCGAGGTACCGGGTGTAGGAGTGCGCGACGAAGCGGCCGACGTCCGGCCCGCCCGCGCGGATCCGGGCGGCGTACGCGACGGTGGCGGCCGCGGGCACGGCCTGGTCGCGCCAGCCCGGGCCGACCAGGTGCTCGAGGTCGGCCTCGATGGCGGGCACGCGCCGCAGCTCGTCGAACACGACCCCGGCGCCGCCGGGTGCGCGGCGCACGAGCTCGGCCGTCTCCTCCAGGGCGACGTACACGGCGTGCAGCTGCAGGGCCAGGTCGACGTACGCGCGGACGGTGAGCCGGCCGCCGAGCAGGTCCTCGACGAACGAGGACCCCTCCGCCGCCTCGTGCTCGGGCCGGGTCCCCTCGCGCAGCAGCAGCGACAGGGGCGCGGGGCCGGTCGGTGCGGCCTCGACGGCCGCGGCCGCGACGGGGTGCGGTGCGGCGGGCAGGTCGTGCGTGGTGGTCATCGAGGCTCCCGGGAGGACCGACGGTTCGACGACGATATGACGTCGCGTCAGAACGTACCGGACGAAGTTAGGCTTGCCTACCCTCTGCGGGAATCGTACGCCTCCGGGCGTCCCACGCGTTAGCGTGCGGTGCGTGAGCGCACCCGCCCCCGAGCCCCGGCCTGCCCCCGCAGACGGCTACGCGCCGGCCGCCCCCGACGCGAAGGACTGGACCTGGGTCCTGACCGAGCGGTGCGGCGAGTGCGGCTTCAGCGGCACGGACGTCGCCGGACCGGACGTCGCCGGCACCGTCCACGACCTGGTGCCGCGGTGGCGCTCGGCGCTGAACCGGCTCGACGTGCGGGAGCGCCCGCGCCCGGAGGTGTGGTCCGTGCTGGAGTACGGCGCCCACGTCCGCGACGTGCACCGCGTGTTCGCCGAGCGCCTGCGGCTGATGCTGGAGCAGGACGACCCGCAGTTCGCCAACTGGGACCAGGACGCCACCGCCGCCGCCGAGCGGTACGACCTGCAGGACCCGGGCCGCGTGGCGGACGAGCTGGCCGACGCCGCCGCGACGCTCGCGGCCGGGTTCGCCGCCGTGCGGCCCGACCAGTGGGCGCGCACGGGGCGGCGGTCGAACGGCTCGGCGTTCACGGTGGAGACGCTGGCGCAGTACTTCCTGCACGACGTGGTGCACCACCTGCACGACGTCCGCGCCTGACGCGGCGCAGCAGGCACGACGAGGCCCCTCGGACGCTTACTCCGAGGGGCCGGTCGTCGCCGACGCTAGGTGCTCCTCCACGCGCTGCGGCTGAGGCGCGCCGGGCCGGCGGTCGTCCACAGATGTTGTGCACAGCCCTGTGATTTCCGCGCGATCACACGGGACCCGCTGTGGACAAGGTGTGCACGGCGCGGTGGACGAGGATCGGGTGGGCCCGACCCCTTGCGGCTCGGACGGGGGCAGGACTAGAACTTCTGCAACGACCACGGCGGACCCACCGCCACCGCAGGAGGACCCGCCCCGCGGGGGTCCTGCGGTGCGGAGCCGCCGCGGCCGGACCCGAGGGAGAACGACGGACCACCTCGGCGGGGAGACCTGCCGGGCTGCGGCTGACGACGCAGTGGCACCGTGGGAACCCGACGGTCGGATCGTCGCCGTCCCGCCCGTGGCGGGCGTCCCCTCGGGGTCGCCACCCGGAGCCGGGGCGGAGCCGCACCGTCAGGGCGGTGGCCGGTCCCCGACCCGTCGGGGACGGTGGGACGACGATCAGGGGAAGGCCCCTCGGACGCTTACTCCGAGGGGCCTTCCTCGTGCCCGGACCCGGTTTCCCACAACCTTGCCCACATGTCCACAGGCTCGCGGCGCCCGAACGGGTGCCTCGACCACCCGGTCGGGCGGTATGTCCGGTTCAATCCACAGAAGTTGTCCCCACCTTGTGCACGGCGACGCGATCCGCGCGGGGGACGAGCCGGCCTGCTGTGGACAGCGTGTGCACGCCACGGTGGACGACGGGACGAGGCCCGGAGCGGCCGCCGTGCCGCCGCGGGGCGGGCCGGATCGCGAGCGACGGGTCACGCGCCCGAGCCGAGCAGCGGCAGCCTCCGGACCACGCGGTCCACGCGGTTGCGGGGCCCGACCAGGCTGACCGCCAGGTAGTCGAGGTCGTCCGCGGGCCGGTCCGCCACCGCGGCGAGGTACTCGGCGTAGACCCGGGTGCGCTGCGCCGCGGCCGGTGCGTCCGCGACGTACGTCCCGGGCGCCGTGAGCGCCGCCGCGCGGATCCGGGCCAGCTCGGCGCGAGGTGCGCCCAGCACGGTGCACCCCGCCCAGGGCAGGCCGGGGTGCGCGCCGCCGCCGGCGTCCGTCGCGGCGGGTCCCAGCAGCCCGGGCACCGCGGCCGCCGTCGCCGCGGTGACGCACACGACGGCGTTCGCGGCCTGGCCGGCGGCCAGCGCCTCGTCCACGACGACGACCCACTTGAGCCGCGCGGACCGGGTCGGCTGGTCCAGCCGGAGCTCGTCGGGGTCGTAGCCGACGGCGGCCGGGGGAGCGGAGGGGGGAGCGGGGCTGGCGGTCACGGCTGCTGCCTTCCTTGGGGGCGATGGCGGTCGTCGTGCGACGACGGAGCACGACGCTAGGCAGTCGTGCGACCAGCGCACAACAAGTCCGTACGACATACGGATACGCTGGCGGTATGACCGATCTCGACGCACTCGACACGGCGATCCTGCGGGAGCTGCAGGACGATGCACGGCGCACCAACCGGGACGTCGCGGCCGCGGTCGGGGTCGCGCCGACCACGGCTCTCGACCGGACGCGCGCGCTGCGGGACCGCGGCGTCATCCGGGGCGCGACGCTGGACGTGGACCTCGCCGCGATCGGCCGGCCGGTGCAGGCGCTCGTCGCGGTGCGCATCCGCCCGCCGTCCCGGCGCAACATCGAGGGGTTCCGGTCCTGGGTGATCGACCTGCCCGAGACGCTGGGGGTGTTCGTCACCAGCGGCACGGAGGACTTCCTGGTGCACGTGGCGGTGCCCGACAACGAGAGCCTCTACGCCTTCGTCATCGACCGGATGACCGAGCGGCCGGAGATCGCCGACGTCCGCACGTCCGTCGTCTACGAGCACCTGCGCCGGCGCCGGGTCGACCCCGTCAGCCGGGCGACCCCGTCGTCGGCGACGCGACCGACGGGACCCGGTCGCCGGCCCGGGGCGTGACCGTCGCGGGGCGGGGTCGGGCGACGGTCACGCGCAGCCCGTGCGCGATGGCCTCCGCGTGCGCGATGAGCTCCTGGTACCGCTCCGGGTCGCGGGTGTCGAACCGGAGCTCGACCGCCTCCTCGGCGCCCGGGGCGAACACGGTCCAGATCACCTCGTGCCGCTGCACCCCGTGGCTGCGCAGCGTCACGACCGCCTGGCCCGCCGGCACCGCCCGCAACGAGGCCGCGTGGTACGCGGTCCGGGTCGCCGTCGCGCGGGTGCGGTAGATCTTCCGCTGCACCCGGCCCAGGTGCAGCTTGGCCGCACCGGGGGCGCCCGACGCCCCCGCGAGCAGCTCGCACGCCAGGGTGCCGACGACGTCACCGGTCGGGCCGGGCACCCAGGCCGCCGCCCGCACGTGCCGCGTGTTCAGGTCGACCACCGCCCGGTCGACGGCACCGAGCGCGGCGCGCAGCCGGGCCGCGGCGACCGGGCCGGCGGTGAGGTCGGCCGCGAGCCGGGCGGCGACGCGCGGAGAGTCCCCGGGCCGCCACCCGCACCACCGCTCCGGCAGCCGGAGGTCGATCCGGGCGATCTGGTGGTTCATGCGGTCCCTCCGTCGGCGCTGGCGTCGGCACGCTAGGCACGGTCGGGAGGGGTCCTGCGCCCTCAGAGGGCGGGTCGGGCGGCGCTGGGGGCCGGAACGGGGCGGCCGGCGCCGCGGAGGCGCAGAAGTGAGTGCTGCCGAGCGGCACTAGGTGCTGCGCCTAGGTGGACGCGGCCGGTGACGCGCGAGGGGGACGAGGAAGGGCCAGGCGCGGACGTACCGGCCTGGCCCTCGAGGGAGCGGGTGACGGGAATCGAACCCGCGCTATCAGCTTGGGAAGCTGAAGTTCTACCATTGAACTACACCCGCGCGACCACCGCGGGCGCTGCCGCGACGTGGTCGTGGCGTCCCCGTCGCCGGGAACGCCCGCCCAGCATAGCGGGTCCGCGGCCGAGGTCGAGGCGACGTCCCGCCGCCCGTCCGTCGCTGCGACCGCCGCGCCCGCGCGTCCGCGCCCGCCGCCGCGGCCGGTCCGTCGCGTCCGCCGCCCCGAGGACCCCCGCCCGCGCACGGGCGGGGGTCGGCCCGGGACGCTCGGGGGTCAGACGGTGACCTCCACGCGGACGGTCGTGCCCGCCGGCGCGTACGGGACGGTCGCGCCCTCGACCGGGGTGCCGTCGACGACCAGCCGGCCACGGGCGCCGGGGGCCCCCGAGTTCGTCACGCTGATCTCGTACCGCGCGCCGCGCGCCACCCGGGTCACCGTGAACGACGGCACGTCCGGGCCGATCTGCGGGTCGACCACCAGGCCGTCGTGCTCGGGCCGCACGCCCAGGAGGTACTGCGAGACGGCGACGAAGTTCCAGGCGGCGGTGCCGGTCAGCCAGGAGTTCTTGGCCTCGCCGTGCCGCACGGCCTCCTTGCCCGCGATCATCTGGGCGTACACGTACGGCTCCTGCCGGTGCACGTCCGAGATCTCCTCGCGGTACGCCGGCGTGATGCGGCGGTAGTAGTCGAACGCCTGCGCGCCGCGGCCGACCACCGTCTCCCCGATGACCACCCACGGGTTGTTGTGGCAGAAGATGCCGCCGTTCTCCTTGTACCCCGGCGGGTACGTCGAGACCTCGCCGAGCTCGATCTGGTAGCTCGTGTACGCGGGGTGCTGCAGGACCATCCCGTGCGGCGTCGCGAGGTGCTCGCGCACCGAGTCCAGCGCGCGCACCGCGGGGCTCGCCGCGTGCTCGGGGGCGGCCGGGTCGGTGGACTCGACGCCGATGCCCGCCATGACCGCGAAGCCCTGCGGCTCGATCCAGATCTTGCCCTCGGGCGTCGCGTCGGTGCCCACGGGGTTGCCGTAGAAGTCGTACGCGCGCAGGAACCACTCACCGTCCCAGCCGTGCTCCAGCACGGCCGTGCGCATCGCCTCGATCTCGGTCCGGGCCCGGGCGGCGACGTCGGCCAGCCCGCGGCGCTCGGCCAGCTCGGCGTACTCCGGCCCGATGTGCGCGAACATCGCGGCGATGAACACCGACTCGGCCACGCCGCCGGCCTGGTTCTCCGTCGTCTGGAACGACTCGCCCGGCTCCGTCGAGAAGCAGTTGAGGTTGAGGCAGTCGTTCCAGTCCGCGCGCCCGATCAGCGGCAGCCCGTGCGGGCCGCGGTTGGCCACGGTGAACTCGAACGACCGGGTGAGGTGCTCGAACAGCGGCACCTCGGTGCCGGGCTCGTTGTCGAACGGCACGGGCTCGTCCAGGACGGCCCAGTCGCCGGTCTCCTTCACGTACGCGGCCACCCCGAGGATCAGCCACAGCGGGTCGTCGTTGAAGCCCGAGCCGATGTCGTCGTTCCCGCGCTTCGTCAGCGGCTGGTACTGGTGGTAGGCCGACCCGTCCGGGAACTGCGTCGAGGCGATGTCGATGATCCGCTGCCGGGCGCGCTCCGGGACCAGGTGCACGAACCCGAGCAGGTCCTGGTTCGAGTCCCGGAAGCCCATCCCGCGGCCGATGCCGGTCTCGAAGTAGGACGCGGACCGCGACATGTTGAACGTGACCATGCACTGGTACTGGTTCCAGATGTTGACCATCCGGTCGAGCTTCTCGTCCGTCGAGGTCACCGAGTAGGTCGAGAGCAGGCCGGTCCAGTACGCCCGCAGCGCGTCGAACGCGGCCAGGGTCTGCTCGGTGGTCGCGAACCGGGACAGCAGCGCGTGCGCGCGCTCCTTGTTCACCACCTGCAGGGCCTGGACGCCCGCGGCCTCGTCGGCCGGCGCCCACTTCTCGTCGTGCGGGTTCTCCACGTAGCCGAGCACGTACGTCAGCGACCGGCTCTCGCCCGGGGCGAGCGTGACGTCCACCTGGTGCGACCCGATCGGGTACCAGCCCGAGGCCACCGACCCCGTGGCCTTCCCGGCGCGCGGCACCACCGCCTCCCCGAGCCCGTTCCACGGGCCGACGAAGGTGTCCCGGTCGGTGTCGAAGCCGTCGGCCCGCGTGTTCACCCCGTAGACCGCGTAGTGGTCGCGGCGCTCGCGGTACTCGGTCTTGTGGAAGATCGCCGACCCGCTCGGGCCGTCCAGCTCGACCTCGACCTCGGCGAGCGACAGGTTGCGCTGGTAGTTGGTCTGGTCGTCCTGCGCGTTCCACAGGCAGAACTCGACGAACGAGAACAGGCTGACCGTCTTCTCGGCGTCCGAGGTGTTCGTCAGCGTGACGTGCTGCACCTCGGCCGTCTCGCCCAGCGGCACGAACAGCAGCGTCTCGACGCGCAGGCCCCCGCGCTCGCCGGTGATGCGCGAGTAGCCCAGGCCGTGCCGCGCCTCGAAGTGGTCCAGCTCGGCCTTGACCGGCAGCCAGCCGGGCGTCCACACGTCGCCGCCGTCGTTGACGTAGAAGTACCGGCCGCCGGAGTCGGCGGGGACGTTGTTGTACCGGTACCGGGTCAGCCGGCGCATCTTGGCGTCGCGGTAGAACGAGTACCCACCCGCGGTGTGCGACACCAGCGAGAAGAACTCCTCCGAGCCGAGGTAGTTGATCCACGGGGCCGGGGTGTGCGGCGTCGTGATGACGTACTCGCGTGCCTCGTCGTCGAAGTGGCCGTACCGCATCGTTGCGCCTCTCGGTCTGGTGAAACCGCTGCGGGAGCGCTCCCACGCGGCTGGCGTCGGCCAGCATAGCGGGCACGCGGGGGCGTCCGGTGCCGCCTGCCGGGCGGCCCGGCGGGCAGGCGTCCGGCAGGCACTACCGTGGTCCCGTGCTGCTCTCCGACCGCGACATCACCGCCGAGCTCGACTCCGGCCGGGTGGTCCTCGACCCGTACGACCCGGCGATGCTGCAGCCCTCCAGCATCGACGTGCGGCTGGACCGGTTCTTCCGGCTGTTCGACAACCACAAGTACGCGGTGATCGACCCCGCCCAGGACCAGCCCGACCTCACCCGGCTGGTCGAGGTCGAGCCCGACGAGGCGTTCGTCCTGCACCCCGGCGAGTTCGTGCTCGGGTCGACCTTCGAGCAGGTCACGCTGCCCGACGACGTCGCCGCGCGGCTGGAGGGCAAGTCCTCGCTGGGCCGCCTGGGGCTGCTGACGCACTCGACCGCCGGGTTCATCGACCCGGGTTTCTCCGGGCACGTGACGCTGGAGCTGTCGAACGTCGCGACCCTGCCGATCACGCTGTGGCCGGGCATGAAGATCGGCCAGATGTGCTTCTTCCGGCTGTCGTCGCCGGCGCTGCAGCCCTACGGCGCGGGGGCCAGCGGCTCCCGCTACCAGGGTCAGCGGGGGCCGACGGCGTCGCGGTCCTGGCAGAACTTCCACCGCACCGAGGTCTGACGGGAGCGGACGTGACCAGCCTGCTGCCCCCGCTGCCCGAGGCGCCCGCCGCCCGGCCCGGCGCCGTGCCGCCGCCGGGCCGGCACCTGCTGGTGCTGCCCGAGGGCGTCGCGCCGGACGAGGTGGAGGTCCTGGCGGCGAGCCGGTTCGTCAGCGCCCGCTGGGAGCGGCCGCCGCGCGTGCCGTCCGGCCGGCGGGCGACGGGGGCCGCGCGGGGTGCCGCACCGGCCCCGTCCGCGGGCGTGCTGCGGCTCGGCCGGCTGTCCACGCTCACCGGGCCGTACGCCCTCGAGCCCGGTCAGGTGGCCCGCTGGGGCCTGCCGACCGACGCCCGCGTCGCCTGGGTGGTGGACTGCCCGCGCGAGCGCGCCACGTCGCCCGCGTTCGGCGGGGACCGCGACGGGCTGCGCCGGGCGTTCGGCACCGACGGCCCGGTCCGCGAGGAGCTGCGCGTCGTGCAGTGGCTGGTCGCGGCCGCCCGGCGGCTCGGCGGCGCGCTGCGGGTCGAGGGCGGCGTCGTGCTCGAGCCCGAGATGGACGCGGCGCTCGACCTGACGGTCTACTCCGGCCGGTGGGTGGAGCCGGAGGCCGTGCTCGCCGCCGCCCGGCGCGTGGACTCGCGCGCGCGGCTGGACGTGCCGACCGTGCCGGCCGACCCGGCGGACCCCGCGGGACCGGCCACGCCGCAGCAGACGGGGGCCGCCCTCGTCGCCCGGGACCGCGTCGGGGCCGGGGTCGCGGACCGCGAGGAGCGCCGCCGGCTGCACGCCGAGGGCGACGCGTTCGACGCGCACATGCGGCAGAACCCGCCGCCGTCGGAGGCCTTCGGGCTGCAGATCGACCTCGGGGTGGACGGCGTCGTCGTGGTCGAGGTCGCCGTGGAGGCCGATCCGCCGATGGTGCTCGGTGCGCTGGACTGGGCCCGGGGCGAGGTCGTCGCTTACCAGGTCCGCTGGGCGGCGCCGGACGTGGAGGAGCTCGAGTCGGAGCGGCCGTCGCTGCCGCACCGGGTCGCGCGCGGCCGGGCGGCTCGCGCCGTGCGCAGCGTGGCGCGGGAGGTGCACGCCGAGGTGGGCGGCGAGATCGCGGACCTGGCCGGCTTCCTGGTGGACCCGGCGGACCTCTAGGGGTCAGCCGGCGGCGGCGACCGCCACGCCCCCGGGTGCGCTGCGCAGCGCGTCGACGCGCGCCGCGACCCGGCCGACCGCGTCCACCGGCCCGACCAGCGCACGGAGCACGACGACGCGCCGGGGCCCGCGCTCGATCGCGAGCACCGCCAGGCGGCGGCGCGCCGCGCCGGTCGGCGGGTACCCGATCGCGCGGACCCGCGTGACCTCGTCGAGGGGCACGCGGTGGGTGACCCACCAGGTGGCGCAGCGCAGGTCGGCGCGCTCCACGTAGACGCCGGCCCGGGCCGTCCGGACCGCGAGCACGAGCGCGAGCACGCCGGCCAGCGCCGTGGCGGTCGGCCACCGGTGGGCCGAGGTGCCGATGAACAGCGCGGCCAGGCCGAGCCCGCCGCCGGCCAGCGCCCACGCCACGGCGCCCGCGCGGGCGACGCGCCGCGGCACGCCCGGTCCGCGGTCCGTGGCGGTGGTCCCGAGCATCGGCGCCTCCGTCCGGTCGTGGTGCGCGGGCCGCGCCGAGGCGGCCGCTGGGCGTCACGGTAGGTCCCCGGGCCGCGCCTGTCGACGCGGACGGCCCGGTTGCGGCACCCCCGGCCCCGTCCGACCATGACGGAGGACGACGCCCGCCGTGCACCACGGCGGGCGTCGCCGTCTCGCACCCGATCGGAAGACGGAGGTGGCCACGTGGCCGACCAGTACACGTTCCAGGACCCGATCTCGCAGTACCCGACGCCCGAGCCGCCGGAGCAGAGCCAGGACGGGCCCGGTCTCGACGCGGACCTGCAGCCGCTCGCCGACCACGGCCAGGACACCTACCGCGGCACCGGCCGGCTGACCGGGCGCAAGGCGATCGTCACCGGCGGCGACTCCGGCATCGGCCGCGCCGTCGCGATCGCGTTCGCCCGCGAGGGCGCCGACCTCGTGCTCAGCTACCTGCCCGAGGAGCAGGAGGACGCCGAGGCCGTGGCGCAGCTGGTCCGCGACGCGGGCCGGAAGGTGGTGCTGGCGCCGGGCGACGTGTCCGACGAGGCCTACTCGCGCTCGCTGGTCCGCACCGCGCTGGACGAGCTCGGCGGTCTGGACACGCTCGCGATCGTCGCCGGCCGGCAGCAGTTCGTCGAGGACATCGCCGATCTGACCTCGGAGTCCTTCGACCAGACCTTCCGGACCAACGTGCACGCGCTGTTCTGGCTGGTCCAGGAGGCGGTGCCGCACCTGCCGAAGGGCGCCAGCATCATCACCACCTCGTCGATCCAGGCGTACCAGCCGGCGCCGATCCTGGTGGACTACGCGACGACCAAGGCCGCGATCAACACGATCTCGAAGGCGCTCGCGCAGCAGCTCGCGCCCAAGGGCATCCGCGTGAACGTCGTCGCGCCGGGCCCGATCTGGACCCCGCTGCAGACCGCGGGCGGCCAGCCGCCGTCGGCCCTGCCCGACTTCGGCAAGCAGACGCCGTACGAGCGCGCGGGCCAGCCCGCCGAGCTCGCGCCGGCGTACGTGTTCCTCGCGTCGCAGGAGTCGAGCTACGTGAGCGGCGAGACGCTCAACGTCAACGGGGGCATGCCGACCCCGTGACGGTGACGACGGCGACGACGGTGCGGGGGCGCGCGTGACGGAGCAGCCGGGCCTGGAGAACCTGGACGGCGACGCCGGCACGCGCACGCAGGGGTCGGGTCACGCGGACGCGGAGGCGTTCCGCGACCCGACCCCCCGCACCGACGGGTACGCGGACCTGCGGTCCTACGCCGTGCTCGGCGACGGGCGCACCGTCGCCCTGGTCGCGGACGACGGGCGGGTGGACTGGTTCCCCGTGCCGGACCTGGACACCCCGCCCGTGTTCGCGGCCCTGCTCGACTCCGACGGCGGCGGGTACGTGTCGCTGGCGCCGACCGTGCCGTTCCGGCTGCGCCGGCAGTACGTGGTCGGCACCAACGTGCTGGTCACCACCTACGACACCGACGGTGGCCAGGTGCGCGTCACCGAGGCGATGAGCACCGGGGTGGCCGGCCGGCTGCCCTGGAGCGAGCTCGCGCGCCGGGTCGAGGGGCTGTCCGGGTCGGTGCCGATGGCCTGGCGGGTGGCACCCGGCACGGTGCTCGGCTCGGCGTCGCCCTGGGTGCAGCAGACCGTGCAGGGGCCCGTGCTGCGCGCCGACGGCGTGACGCTGACCGTCCGGACGCTCGGGGAGATGACCTCGGTCGTCGACGACCAGGCGTGCACCGGCGCGTTCGAGGCCACCGCGGGCTCCCGGCACCTGGTCGCGGTGATCGGTACCGAGCGCGAGCCGGTGATGCTGCCGGACCCGCACGACGTGGACGCCGGCATCGACCGCACGATCGAGAACTGGCGGGCCTGGACCCGCGAGTTCCACTACGACGGGCCGTGGGGCAAGGCGGTGCAGCGCAGCGCGCTCGCGCTCAAGCTGCTGCTGCACGAGCCGACCGGCGCGATCGCCGCCGCCGGCACCACCTCGCTGCCGGAGAGCATGGCGGGCGGCAAGAACTGGGACTACCGGTACGCCTGGGTGCGCGACACCGCCTACACGCTCGACGCGTGGATCGGCTTCGGCCTGCGCGAGGAGGTGCACGCGGCGATCTCGTGGGTGCTGCGCACCCTCCGGCAGCACGGCGTGCAGATCTTCTTCGCCCTCGACGGCGCGCTGCCGCCCGGGCCGGAGCGGCACGACGTGCCCGGCTGGCGCGGCATCGGCCCGGTCGTCACGGGCAACCGCGCCGACGGCCAGCTGCAGCTCGGCGTGTACGGCGACATCCTCGGGGTGGTGCGCGGCTACGTCGACGCGGGCAACCTGCTCGACGCGGAGACCGGCCGGCTGCTCGCCGCGGTCGCCGACGAGGCCGCCGACGCCTGGCACCGCCCCGACGCCGGGATGTGGGAGCTCCGGGAGGAGCGGCACTACACGTCGTCCAAGCTGGGCTGCTGGCAGGCGCTGCGGTGCGCCGTGCACCTCGCGGAGCTGGGTCAGATCCCGGGCGACCCGGACCGCTGGCGCGCCGAGGCCGACCGGATCGCGCGCTGGGTCGCCGAGCACGGCTGGTCGGAGGAGCGGGGCGCCTACGTCATGCACCCCGGGTCGACGGACCTGGACGCCTCGATCCTGCTGCACGCCCGCAGCGGGTTCGACACCGGCGAGCGGATGAGCCGCACGGTCGACGCGCTGCGCGCCGAGCTCGGCTCCGGCCCGCTGCTGCACCGGTACTCGGGGATGCCCGAGGAGGAGGGCGCCTTCGTCGCCTGCGCGTTCTGGGGCGTCGCGGCGCTCGCGCTCGTGGGCCGCACGGACGAGGCGCAGGACTGGATGACGGAGCTGCTCGACGTCGCGAACGACGTCGGCATCTGGCCGGAGATGGTCGACACCGGCTCCGGCGCGTTCCTGGGCAACCTGCCGCAGGCCCTGAGCCACCTGGCCCTGGTGCAGGCCGCGCTCACCCTCGCGCCCGCCGTGCGGGACGACGACCCCACCACCTGAGAGGACCCCTTCATGGACCTGGGCATCACCGACCGCGTCGCGCTGGTCACCGGCGGTGACTCCGGCATCGGCCTGGCCACCGCGCGGTCGCTGCTGGCCGAGGGCGCGCGCGTCGTGCTGACCGACCAGGACGCGCCCGAGCTGGAGCGGGCCGTCACGGAGCTCGGCGCGGCGCCGGACCGGCTGCTGCCCGTGCTCGCCGACCTCACCGTCCCCGCCGAGGTCGAGGCGCTGGTCGCCCGCGCGACCGACGCGTTCGGCCCGCCCGAGATCCTGGTGCACGCCGCCGGCGTCACCGGCGCGCAGGGCGCGTTCCACGAGATCGACGACGCCGGCTGGGCCAGGACGATCGAGGTCGACCTGCTCGCCGCCGTGCGGGTCGTCCGCGCCGTGCTGGGCCCGATGCGCGCGGCCGGGCGGGGACGCGTGGTGCTGATCGCGTCGGAGGACGCCGTCCAGCCCTACGTCGACGAGCTCCCGTACTGCGCGTCGAAGGCCGGGGTGCTGGCGCTGGCCAAGGGCCTGTCCAAGGCCTACGGGCCGGAGGGCGTCCTGGTGAACGCCGTGTCGCCGGCGTTCATCGCGACGCCCATGACCGACGCCATGATGGACGCCCGGGCGCAGCAGCGCGGCACCGACCGCGACGAGGCCATCACGTCGTTCCTCGCCGAGGAGCGGCCCCACATGGCGCTGGGCCGCCGCGGCGAGGCGGACGAGGTCGCCGCGGTCATCGCGTTCCTGGTGTCGGAGCGGGCGAGCTTCGTCAACGGCGCGAACTACCGCGTGGACTCCGGCTCGGTCGCCACGGTCTGAGCCCGCGCGCCGCCCGGGGCGTCAACCCCGGGCCGCCGGTGGGGTGGAGTCCGGGTCGTCGACCTGGTCGAGGCGCTCGGTCGGCGTGGACGTGCTCCGGCGCGAGCGGCGCCTCGGCGGGGTGTCCGCGCGCGGCTCCGGCGGGGCCCCGAGCGGGTCCACCGGGTCGAGCAGGATCGTCGCGTCGGTGGACGCCGTCGGCTCGCCCGCCGCCGTCCGCGCCGCGCCCGTCGCCGGCTCGGCCGCGGGCTCCGCGCCGGACACGGGCCCCGCGCCGGATACGGGCCCCGCGCCGGACACGGGCTCGGCACCGGACGCGGACGCGGGCTCGGCTGCCGGCTCCCGCCGGCCCGGCCCGGTCGCCGGGCCGCCCGGGGGCGGCAGCTGGATCGACGTGGTGTCCGCCGGCGCGGCACCGGCGGGGCCCGCACCGTGCCCCCGGCCGCTGGTCCGCCGCGCCACGCCCGGCGCCGGCACGAGCCGGGCCACGGGCCGTCCGTCGCGGGTCAGCGTGACCTCCTCGCCCTGCTCCACCGCGCCGACCAGGGCGGGCAGCCGTCCGGCCGCCTCGTCCAGGTCGACGGCGCCGGGCACGGGTGTCGCGGACGTCGACGCCGCGACCGCGTCCGGCCCGCCCGCCGGGTGGGCCCGCCGCCGCGCGTCCCGCACGCGGGTGATCGCCTTCATCGCCTCGACGAGCAGGAACACCAGCACGGCGAACCCGAGGGTCAGCGCCCACTCGCGCGGCCCGATCGGGGCGGAGTCGAACAGGTCGTTCATGAACGGCACGTAGGTGAAGAACAGCTGCAGCACGATCAGGCAGCCGGTCGCGATCCAGACGACCTTGTTGCCGCGCAGCACCCGCAGGGTGAGGCTCGACTCGCCCAGGAACCGGCAGTTGAACAGGTAGGCGAGCTGCCCGAGGGCCAGCATCGTCACCGCCGTGGTCTGCGCGGTCGCGTAGTCGGAGCGGCCCCGCTCGAGGAAGAACACCGCCAGCGTGGCGCCACCGATCAGCAGCGAGACCACGACGACGTGCTGCAGCGACTGCCGGGAGATCACGGACCCGCCGGGCGCGCGCGGCGGACGTGACATCACCCCGGGCTCGGCCGGCTCGTAGGCCAGGGCCAGCGACAGCGTGACGGCCGTGACCAGGTTGACCCAGAGGATCTGCACCGGCGACAGCGGCAGCGTCAGGCCGAACAGCACGGCCACGAGGATCACCAGCGACTGGGCGCCGTTGGTCGGCAGCAGGAAGACGACGGACTTCGCGATGTTGTCGTAGATCCGCCGCCCCTCCTCGACCGCGCGCTCGATGGTCGCGAAGTTGTCGTCGGCCAGGACGATCTCCGCGGACTCCTTGGTCGCCTCGGTGCCCTTGATGCCCATCGCGATGCCGACGTCCGCGCGGGTGAGCGCCGGGGCGTCGTTGACGCCGTCGCCGGTCATGGCGACGACCTCGCCGTGCGACTGCAGCGCCCGCACGATCCGGATCTTGTGCTCGGGGCTGGTGCGCGCGTAGACGTCGACGTCGCGGACCCGCGTGCGCAGCTGCTCCTGCGTCATCGCCTCGAGCTCGGCACCGGTCAGCGCGGCGACGTCGCCCTCGCCCCGGACGATGCCGAGCTCGCGGGCGATGGCGGTGGCGGTGCCGACGTGGTCGCCGGTGATCATCTTGACCCGGATGCCGGCCCGGTGGCAGTCGGCGATCGCGGCCACGGCCTCGGGCCGGGGCGGGTCGACGATGCCGAACACGCCCAGGAACGTCAGGCCGTCCTCGACGTCGTCCGCGTCGAGGGTCGTCGTGCCGTCGGCGACCGGGCGCTCGGCGGCGGCGAGCGTGCGGAGCCCCTGGCCGCCCAGCTCGTCGATGACCGCCTCCCACCGGAGCCGGTCGATCGGCTCGGCCCGGCCGTCCGCGCCGCGCTGGTGCGTGCAGCGGTCCAGCAGCCGGTCGGGGGCGCCCACGGCGCGGATCCGGGTGCCGGCCCCCGGGACGGCGTCGAGCGTGGCCATGTACTTGGTCGCCGACTCGAACGGCAGCGTCGCGAGCCGCTGGACCCCGGTCAGGTCGGCGCCGGCCTTGAGGGCGAGCGTCGCGATCGCGCCCTCCGTCGGCTGCCCGACGACGCGCCACAGCCCGCCCTCCTGCACGACGCGCGCGTCGTTCGCGGCCGCGGCCGCCGTGACCAGCGCGGCCAGGTCCGGGTGCGCCTCGAGCGGTGCCGCCGCGCCGTCCCGGGTGACCCGGCCCTCCGGCGCGTACCCCAGGCCCTCGACGGCGTACGTCCCCGCCGCCGTGACGACGGTGCGGGTGGTCATCTCGTTCTTGGTGAGCGTGCCGGTCTTGTCGGAGCAGATCGTGGTCACGGAGCCCAGCGCCTCGACGGCGGTGAGCTTGCGGGTGATCGCGTTCTGCCGGGCCATCTGCTGCACGCCGAGCGCGAGCGTCACGGTGACCAGCGCCGGCAGGCCCTCGGGCACCGCCGCGACCGCGAACCCGATCGCGGCCGACACCAGGTCGGGCAGGTCCCAGTCGTGGATGACGCGCCCGATGACCAGCATCACGGCCGCCATCGCCAGGATGCCGAGCGACAGCGCCTTGCCGAACGCCGCGAGCTTCTTGGACAGCGGGGTGTCCAGGTGGTCGACCTCGGCGATCATCGACTGGATCCGGCCGATCTCCGTGCCGGTGCCCGTGGCGGTGACGACGCCGACGCCGGTGCCGACCGCGACGATGGTGCTGGAGTACAGCATCGACGCGCGGTCGCCGATGCCCGCGTCCCCGCCCACCGGGTCGACGTGCTTGGTGGCCGGCACGGACTCGCCGGTCAGCGCCGCCTCCTCCACCTGCAGGTTGGTCGACTCGATCAGCCGCAGGTCCGCCGGCACCCGGTCGCCGGACCGCACGCGCACGACGTCACCCGGCACGAGGGTCTCGGCGTCCACGACGCGCCACTCGCCGTCCCGGCGCACCTGCGCGTCGAGCGAGAGCATCGTGCGGATGCCGTCCAGCGCGCGCTCGGCCTGGCCCTCCTGCAGGAACCCGACCGCGGCGTTGATCACCGCGACCGCCAGGATGACGGTGAAGTCGACCCAGTCGCCCAGGATCGCCTTGAGCACGGCGGAGGCCAGCAGGATGTAGATGAGGATGTCGTCGAAGTGCCCCAGCAGCCGGCGCAGCCAGCTGCGCCGCGGCGGCGCGGGCAGGCGGTTGTGGCCGTGCGCGACGAGGCGGCGGTCCGCCTCCGCCCCGGGCAGGCCGTCGGGCGCGCTGCGCAGCTCGGCCAGCACCGCCTCGGGCGGCTCGGCGTAGGGGCGCTCCGCGGCAGGGGCGCGGGTCGCGGGCGAGGGCGTCGTGAGGGCTGAGGTCGACATGTCACCACCTGAGGTGTTCGGCGTCCGGCCCATGGTGGCACGCCGGGTCCCCGGGCACCGAGGCGGGCGGGACCCCCGGAGCCGCTGATCGGCCGGTCGCGCGCGTGATGCCACGACCCCCGACGCGCACCCGCGGGACGTGGGTCCCACCGGGCCGTGCCGGGTGGCGCCGGGGGTCGCACCCGGCAGCGGGTGAGTGGCGATGGCCACGTTTTACGTGGAATTCACCCGGTACGGGTGCGCGCCGCCGTGTTCACAGCGCAAGATGACACTCCGTAAGTCGATCGAGGGGGGCGAGTCATGGAGATGACCACGAACGACCAGCAGACGTCCGAGAACCGCGAGGACGCGCCCTGGAGCAGCGTGAGCAATCCCCGCCGCGTGCGCATCTGACGCGACGGACCCGTCCCGCCCGGTGACCTCCGCACCGGGCGGCACATCCTTCCCGACGGCCCCGCGGCCCCGTGCTGCGGGGCCGTCGGCGTCCGCGGATCAGGCGCCGCGGAGCCGGGCGAGGACGGTGCGGGCGTCGGCGAGCGCGCCCTCGTCCCGGACGCCCGTGACCGCGTTGTAGTACATGCCGTCGCCGACCAGCTGGACCACGTGCGCGAGCGCGGGGTCGCCCAGCTCCTCCAGCAGCGCCGCGTACCAGCCGTCCCGCAGCTCGCCGAGCACGGTGGTCGCGTCCCCGTCCGACTCCTCGGCCAGCCGGGCCGCGGCGACCAGCGCCCGGTCCAGCGGGCCGCCGGACTGCTCGGACTCCCGCAGGTAGTACTCCGCCGCGCCCTCGGGGGCGGCGCGCATCGCGGCGAGGTCGGCGGCGCCGAGCGCGGCGAGGCGCTCGCGCTGGCCCTGCACGAGGGCGGCCTTGCTGGGGAAGTGGTAGAGCAGGCCGCCCTTGGAGACCTCGGCGGCGGCGGCGACGGCGTCCAGGGTCGCGGCGCGCGGGCCGTGCGCGATCAGCAGGCCCTCGAACGCGTCGAGCAGCCGGTCGCGGGTGGCGGACATGGGAATGAACCTACCGGCCTCGACGCTGAACCGTCCAGACGGTACAGTTCCCGTCGATCCAGATCGCCGCACGCCCACGAACGAGGTCCGCACCATGTCCGCCCCCACCACCGCCCGCTCGCCGCAGCCGACCGCGGCCGTGCCCGTGCTCCTGCACCGGGGGCGGCCGGTCCGCCCGTGGGCGGTGCTGGTCGTGCTGATGCTGCCGGTGCTGCTGATCTCCGTGGACAACACGGTGCTGAGCTTCGCGCTGCCGTCGATCACGGCGGCGCTGGGCGCCTCCGGGTCCGAGCTGCTGTGGATCGTCGACGCGTACCCCCTGATGCTGGCCGGCCTGCTGGTGCCGATGGGCAGCCTGGGCGACCGCGTCGGGCGCAAGCGGCTGCTGCTGGTCGGCGCGACCGGGTTCGCCGTCGTGTCCCTGCTCGCGGCCTGGGCCACCACCCCGGCGATGCTGATCGCGTCCCGGGCGCTGCTCGGCGTCTTCGGCGCGACCCTGATGCCGTCGACGCTGTCGCTGATCCGCAACGTCTTCCTCGACCGCGCGCAGCGCCGCCTGGCCATCGCGATCTGGGCGTCCGGCTTCGCGGGCGGCGCGGCGCTCGGCCCGGTCGTCGGCGGCGCGCTGCTCACGCACTTCTGGTGGGGCTCGGTGTTCCTGCTGAACGTGCCGGTGCTGCTGGTGCTGCTCCCGCTGGCCGTCGCGCTGGTGCCGGAGTCCAGGGACCCCGCGCCGGGCCCGCTCGACCCGTGGAGCAGCGTGCTCGCGCTCGCGACGATGCTCCCGCTGGTCTACGCGATCATCGCGACCGGCGAGCACGGCGTCACGGGCACCACGGTCGCGTGCGTCGTCGTCGGCCTCGCCGCGGGGTGGGCGTTCGTCCGCCGCCAGCGCCGGCTCGCCAGCCCCATGATCGACGTCCGGCTGTTCCGGAACCCCGTGTTCTCCGGTGCGGTGTCGGCCAACCTGCTCTCGGTGCTCGGGTTCTCCGGCCTGCTGGTGATCGTGTCCCAGTTCCTGCAGCTCGCCGCCGGGCTCAGCCCGATGGACGCCGGCCTGGTGCTGGTGCCCGGGCTCGCCGCGTCGGTGGCGGCCGGGCTGCTCGCGGTGCGGCTGGTGCGGTACGTCCGTCCCGGCGTCCTGATCGGGTCCAGCTTCCTGCTCGCGGCGGCCGGCTACGGCGTGCTCACGCTGGTCGGCGACGTGCCGACGCCGGTGACCGTCGCGGTGACGTTCGTGGTGATGGGCATCGGGGTCGGTCTCGCGGAGACCTTGACGAACGACCAGATCACCACGGCCGTCCCGCCGGAGAAGGCCGGCGCCGCCTCGGCGATCTCGGAGACGGCCTACGAGCTCGGCACCACGCTCGGCGTCGCGGTGCTCGGCTCCGTGCTGAACGCGACGTACCGCGCCCGCGTCGTGGTGCCGGAGACGCTGACCGCCGACCAGGCGCACGCTGCCGGGGACACCCTGGGCGGTGCGGTGTCGGTCGGCGGCGAGGTCGGCGGGGGCGCGGGGGACGCGCTGCTCGAGTCGGCACGCCTGGCGTTCGACGCCGGCACCCAGCACGCCGCCGCCGTGGGCGCGGTCGTGGCGATCGCGGCCGCGCTGGTCTCGTTCGTCACCCTCCGCCGCGCCACGGCGCTGTAGCCCGCGAGGTCGAGGGGTTGCCGCGCTCCGGCACCCGCAACCCCTCGACCTCGCCGCAACCCCTCGACCTCGGCCGGGTGCGCCGCCGGGGTGCGCCGCTAGGCGCCCGCGCGGACCCGGTCCAGCAGGAGGAGCGCGATGTCGGTGACCTCCGGGACGCCGACCGCCGTGCGGTCCACGCCCGCGCCCGCGCCCGCGGCGGCCGTCGCCGCGGCGACGCCGTCGGTCAGCATCACCGTGCAGTAGGGGCACGCCGTCGCGACGACGTCGGCGCCGGTGGCGACGGCCTCCTCGGCGCGGGCGGTGCCGATCCGGGTGCCGATCGACTCCTCGAGCCACATCCGTGCGCCGCCCGCGCCGCAGCAGAACGAGCGCTCGCGGTTCCGCGGCATCTCGACGGCCTCGACGCCGGGCAGGGCGGCCAGGAGCTCGCGCGGCGGCTCGTACACCTCGTTGTGCCGGCCGAGGTAGCAGGGGTCGTGGTAGGTCACCCGCTGCGGCTCGGCACCGTCCGGCGCGACCGGCGTCAGGCGGCCCTCGCCGACCAGGCGGTCCAGCAGCTCGGTGTGGTGCACGACGTCGTACCGTCCGCCCAGCTGCGGGTACTCGCGGGACAGCGTGTTGAAGCAGTGCGCACAGGTGACGACCACCGCGCGGGCCCCGGCGGCGGCCAGCGTCTCCACGTTGGCGGACGCGAGCATCTGGTACAGCACCTCGTTGCCCGCGCGCCGGGCCGGGTCGCCGGTGCAGCCCTCGCCGTCGCCCAGCACGGCGAACGTCACGCCGGCGGTGTGCAGCAGCTCGGCCACCGCGCGGGTGGTGCGCTTCGCCTTCTCCTCGTACGCGCCCGCGCACCCGACCCAGAACAGGTAGTCGACCTCGGCGGCGGTGGCGACGTCGGCCCCGACGACCGGGACGTCGAACGGCAGGCCCTTCGCCCAGTCCAGCCGCTGCCGCGCGGGCAGGCCCCAGGGGTTGCCCCGGCGCTCCATCTTCGTGAACGTCGCGCCCAGCTCGGCGGGGAACGCCGACTCCATCAGCGTCTGGTACCGCCGGATGTCGACGATGGTGTCGACGTGCTCGATGTCCACCGGGCACTGCTGGACGCACGCGCCGCAGGTGGTGCACGCCCACAGGGCGTCGGCGTCGATGATCCCCGAGGCCACCAGGTCGACGTCCACGTGGCCCGTCCCGACGTCGCCCGCCGCCCCGGCCCGCGCCGCCTGCAGGTACGGCGCCGTGGCGGCCGCGTGGTCCCGCAGCGCGAGCGTGACCAGCTTCGGGGACAGCGGCTTGCCGGTGGCCCAGGCGGGGCACTGGTCCTGGCACCGCCCGCACTCGGTGCACGTCGAGACGTCGAGCAGCTGCTTCCAGGTCAGGTCCTCGACCGCCCGCACGCCCAGCCGGGCGTCCGAGGGCAGGTCCTCCAGCGCGGCCACGTCGAGGTCGCGGTCGCCCACCCGCACGGGCGCGAGTGGCCCGAGCGCGACGGCGCCGTCGGGGGAGCGCTGCGCGTAGACGTTGAGCACGGCGAGGAACCGGTGCCAGGCGATGCCCATCGTCGGCTGCAGCCCGACCACCACGAACCAGGCCGTCGACACCAGGATCTTGACGGTCGCGCACAGCACCACCGCCTGCTCGACCGCCGCCGTCGGTGCCCCCGCCCACAGCCCGCCGATCCAGGCGGTGGTGGGGAAGTGCCAGGCGCTCGCCAGGGCCGACCCGTCGCGGACCGCGAGCTCGTGCTCCAGGCCGCGCAGCAGCAGCACCGCGAGCACCACCAGCAGGACCGTCGCCTCGACGACCACGGCCTGCCCGGTGTGCGACCCGAAGAACCGCGACCGGCGCGCGGGCAGCGCACCCGGGTCGGCGACCGGGCCCGTCCCGTCGCCCGCGCCGGCGCCGACCGCGGCGATCGCCCGGCCCGGCGTCGGCGGCAGCCCGCGCGGGGTGCGCCGGGCCCGGACCACGATCAGCGCGACGATGCCGGCGAGCGACAGCCAGGCGATGCCCTCGGTCAGCCACTCCCACGGCGCGAGGTGCCCGAGCACCGGGAGCACGGCCCGCGGGTCCACCACCTGCGCGTACCCCGTGACCAGCGTGAAGAACAGGACGGGGAACGAGACCATCACGGTCCAGTGCGCGACCCGGACGACGGGCGTGTGCTGGAACCGGCCGTGCCCGACCATCTCCCGCAGCACCAGCAGCGTGCGGCGCCCGACCGGCCGCAGCCGGCCCGGCGCGGGGCGGCCCGCGCGGACGGTGCGGGTGATCCGCAGCACACCGCGCGCGAACGTCGCGACGCCGACGACGGTGGCCGCCGCGACCACGACGAGGCAGGTCACCTGGAGCGCGTCCACCCGCTCACGCTAGCCGCCGCGGCAGCAGCCGCCGGCGCCGGAGGTCCCGGGCTCTGCGTGGGTGGTCGTGCTCGTCCGGCAGGGGTTGGCCATCACTTGATAGAGTCCAGGTAATCCCTCGACCACGGTCGGCGCCCGCGCGCTTGCGCACGGGTCGCCCGCCGTGCGTCCCTGTACCTGCCCGTCCACAACACCACACCTGCCGGCCGCCGGGTCGGTGCGACCGACCGACCGACCACCCGCCCACCACAGGACGGAGCGGACGTGCTGCAGCTCTTGACGGTGCACCTCGTCGCGGCCCTGATCGCGCCCGCGCTCGTGGCGTGGCTCGGCCGCAAGGCCTTCTGGGTCCTCGCCCTCGCGCCGCTGTCGGCCGCGGTCTGGGCGCTCTCCCTCACCGGCGAGGTGCTGGCCGGCGACGGCCCCACCCAGGTCGTCGAGTGGGTCCCCGGCCTCGGCCTGGAGCTCGCGTTCCGCCTGGACACGCTGTCCTGGCTGATGACCCTGCTGGTCGGCGGCGTCGGCGCCCTGGTCCTGGTCTACTGCTCGGCGTACTTCAAGCAGCACGCCAGCGGCCTCGGCCGGTTCGGCGCGGTGCTGGTGGCGTTCGCCGGCGTGATGCTCGGCCTGGTGACGGCGGACGACACGCTGCTGCTGTTCGTGTTCTGGGAGCTGACGACGGTCTTCTCCTACCTGCTCATCGGGCACTACCACGAGCGCAAGGCCAGCCGCCGGGCCGCGATGCAGGCCATCGTCGTCACCACGGCGGGCGGCCTGACGATGCTCGTGGGCGTGATCCTGCTGGGCGAGAGCGCCGGCACGTACCGCCTGTCCGCGATCCTCGCGGACCCGCCGCAGGGGCCGCTGGTCACCGCCGCGGTCGTCTGCCTGCTGATCGGCGCGGCGAGCAAGTCCGCGCTGATCCCGCTGCACTTCTGGCTGCCCGCGGCCATGGCCGCGCCGACCCCGGTCAGCGCCTACCTGCACGCCGCGGCGATGGTGAAGGCGGGCGTCTACCTGGTCGCGCGGTTCGCGCCCGCCTACTCGGACCTGTCCGCCTGGCGCTGGTTGGTCATCGCGCTCGGGTCGGGCACGCTGCTGCTCGGCGGCTACCGCGCGCTGCGCCAGCACGACCTCAAGCTGGTGCTCGCGTTCGGCACCGTCAGCCAGCTCGGCCTCATCGTGCTGCTGGTCGGCTACGGGACGCGGGCGACGGCGCTCGCGGGCCTGGCGATGGTCGGCGCGCACGCGATGTTCAAGGCCGCGCTGTTCCTCGTCGTCGGCGTGGTCGACGCGGCGACCGGCACCCGCGATCTGCGCCGGCTGTCCGGCGTCGGCCGCGCCCTGCCGGTGACCGCGCTGGCCGGCGGCCTGGCCACGCTGTCGATGATCGGCTTCCCGCCGTTCGCGGGGTACGTGGCTAAGGAGGCCGCGCTCGAGGCGCTGAGCCACGGCGGGCACCCGGAGGACCTCGTGGTCCTGGTGGTCGTCGCGGTCGGCTCGGCGCTGACCGTCGCGTACGGCCTGCGGCTGTGGTGGGGCGCCTTCGCGACCAAGCCGGTGCTGTCGCCCGCGGCCGTCAAGAACCTCACCGCGGCCCGCGAGGCGAAGGCCGCGCAGCGGGAGCCCGCCGCCCGGGTCGAGCGGAGCGCCGCGGAGCCCGACGCGCACGCCGACGACGACCGAGCCGAGCCCGCACCCGTCGGCCGCCCCTCGCTGACCCTGGTGTGGCCGGCGCTGCTGCTCGCCGTGCTCGGCCTGGCGGTGGCGCTGCTGCCCGCGTTCGGCGAGGAGCTGCTCGCGCCGTACGCGGACACCTACCCGGCCGGCGAGCCGGGTCACCTCGTGCTGTGGGGCGGCTTCACGCCGGTGCTCGCGATCACGGTCGCGGTGCTCGGCGTCGGCGCCCTGCTGTTCCTGGTGCGCGGGCCGGTCGAGGCCGCGCAGGCCGCCGTGCCCCACGTGCCCGAGGCCGACCGGGTGTACCGCCGGTTCATGCGCAAGCTCGACGACCTGGCCGCGGACGTCACCGCGATGACCCAGCGTGGTTCGCTGCCGTTCTACCTGGGCGGCATCCTCGTCGTGTTCGTCGTCGCGGTCGGGGTCCCGCTCGCGCGGTTCACCCAGCTGCCCGACGACGCCCGTGCCTGGGACCGACCGGCGCAGCTGGTGATCGGCGCGTTCGTCGCCGTCGCCGCCGTGCTGGTCGCGCGCGCCCGCCGGCGGCTGAAGGCGGTCATCCTGCTCGGGGTGTGCGGCTACGGCATCGCGGCGCTGTTCCTGCTGCACGGCGCACCCGACCTGGCGCTGACCCAGGTGCTGGTCGAGACCGTCACCCTGGTCGTGTTCGTCCTGGTGATGCGCCGGCTCCCGCCGTACTTCTCCGACCGGCCCCTGGTGGCGTCGCGCTTCGTGCGCCTCGTGGTCGCGCTGGCCACCGGCCTGACGGTCGGCGCGCTCGCGCTGGTCGTCCCGGGCGCGCGCATCCACGTGCCGGTGTCGGTCGACTTCGCCGAGGAGGCCTACTCGTTCGGCGGCGGCAAGAACATCGTCAACGTGACGCTGGTGGACATCCGCGCCTGGGACACCATGGGCGAGCTCTCCGTGGTGCTGGTCGCGGCCACCGGCGTCGCCTCGCTGGTGTTCCTGCGCCGGCGGTCCGGCGCGATCTTCCGCGCCGGGGACGCGCCCGAGCAGCGGCAGGTCTGGGGCGGCGGCGACGACCCGCTGGCCCGGGTCCGGCGGCCCGCGCAGGCCCGCGCCGCGTACCAGCCGCGCGAGTGGCTGCGCGCCGGCCGCACCCTGGCGCCGCGCCGCCGGTCCGTCGTGTTCGAGGTCGTGGTGCGGCTGCTGTTCCACACGATGATCGTGTACTCGCTGTTCCTGCTGTTCTCCGGGCACAACGCCCCGGGCGGCGGCTTCGCGGCGGGCCTGGTCACGGGCATCGCGCTGATCGTGCGCTACCTGGCCGGCGGCCGGTACGAGCTGGGCGAGGCGGCGCCGGTGCAGCCGGGCCTGCTGCTCGGCAGCGGCCTGTTCCTGTCCGCGGGCGTCGGGCTGGGCGCGCTGATCTTCGGCGGCAGCGTGCTGCAGTCCTGGATCATCGACGTCTCGCTCCCGCTGGTCGGGGACATCCACCTGGTCACGTCGCTGTTCTTCGACGTCGGCGTCTACCTGGTCGTCGTCGGTCTGATCCTCGACATCCTCCGGAGCCTCGGGGCGGAGATCGACCGGCAGTCCGAGGCCGAGGGCGATCCGGTGGGGGTCGGCGGCGACGCCGAGCCCGCCGAGGAGATCCGCGTGGACGCGGCGGCGGCCGGCCTCGTCGAGCACCGGCCCGGCGCCCGGACGGAGGACGCGCGATGATCGACATGAGCCCCAACCTGGTCCTGGTCGGTGTGATCGTCGTCCTGGTGACCGCGGGGGTGTACCTGCTGCTGGAGCGCAGCCTGTCCCGGGTGCTGATCGGCGTGATCCTGATCGGCAACGGCGCGAACCTGCTGTTCCTGGTCGCGGGCGGCGCCGCCGGGCGGCCGCCGATCGTCGGGCTGGAGCCCGAGGGCCGGATGAGCGACCCGCTGCCGCAGGCGATGGTGCTGACCGCCATCGTCATCACGCTCGGCATGACCGCGTTCCTGCTGGCCATGGCCTACCGGTCCTGGCAGCTGCACCGGCACGACGAGGTGCAGGACGACCTCGAGGACCGCCGCATCGCCCGCCTCGCCGCCCGCGACGAGCGCGCGTTCGCCGACGACGACACCGAGGAGTCGACGACCACCCTCGACGAGGAGGCCGCCGAGACCCGGGACGAGACGGACGAGGGCGAACGCTCGCCCGCCGCGGTGGGCCACGACGACCACGACCGACCGACCGACGACCGAGGGCAGGAGGGCCGATGAGCGAGTACAGCTGGCTCGTGCCGCTGCCCGTCGTCGTGCCGCTGTTCGGGGCCGGGCTGGCGCTCGCGCTGTACCGCCGCCCGCGGCTGCAGCGGATCATCAGCGTCATCGCGCTGAGCATCGTGCTGGTGGTCGCCGCCACGCTGCTGGTGCTCGCGGACGACGGCCCGCTGGTCGTGGACATCGGCGGCTGGGCCGCCCCGGTCGGCATCGACCTGGTCGCCGACCGGCTGTCGGCGCTGATGCTCACCGTGTCGGCGGCCGTGACGCTGTGCGTCCAGCTGTACTCGCTGGCCCAGGGCGAGGCCGACGGCGACGAGGCCGCGCCGGTGTCGATCTACCACCCGACCTACCTGATCCTGACCGCCGGCGTCGCGAACGCGTTCCTGTCCGGCGACCTGTTCAACATCTACGTCGGGTTCGAGATCCTGCTCGCCGCCTCCTACGTGCTGCTGACGCTCGGCGGCACCGGGGAGCGGATCCGCGCCGGCAGCATCTACGTGGTCGTGGCGCTGCTGTCCTCGCTGCTCTTCCTGATCGCCATCGCGATGACGTACGCCGCGACGGGCACCGTGAACCTGGCGCAGCTGGCCGAGCGGCTGCCGGAGATCGACCCCGGCGTCCGGCTGGCGCTGCAGGTGATGCTGCTGCTCGCGTTCGGCATCAAGGCGGCGATCTTCCCGCTGTCCGCCTGGCTGCCCGACTCGTACCCGACCGCGCCCGCGCCGGTGACCGCCGTGTTCGCCGGACTGCTGACCAAGGTCGGCGTCTACGCGATCATCCGCACCCAGACCCTGCTGTTCCCCGAGGGCCGGATGGACGACGTCCTCATGTGGGCGGCGCTGGCGACGATGGTGGTGGGCATCCTGGGCGCCGTCGCGCAGGACGACCTGAAACGTCTGCTGTCGTTCACGCTGGTCAGCCACATCGGCTACATGATCTTCGGCATCGCGCTCGCCTCGGAGACCGGCTGGGCCGCGGCGATCTACTACGTCGCGCACCACATCATCGTGCAGACCGGCCTGTTCCTGGTGGCGGGGCTGATCGAACGCCGGGGCGGGTCGACGTCGCTCGACTCGCTCGGCGGCCTGGCGAAGATCGCGCCGGTGCTGGCGATCCTGTTCTTCATCCCCGCGATGAACCTCGGCGGCATCCCGCCGCTGTCCGGGTTCCTCGGCAAGGTCGGGCTGCTGCAGGCCGGCGTGCAGGACGGCTCCGGGCTGGCCCTGACCCTGGTGGTGGGCGGCGTGCTCACCTCGCTGCTCACGCTCTACGCGCTGATCAAGGCGTGGAACAAGGCGTTCTGGCAGACCCCGCCGGAGCCGGTGCCCGACACGCACCTGCCCCGCGGCATGGTCGGCTCCGCCGGTGCCCTCGTGGTGCTCGGCCTGGCCCTGACCGTCGGTGCCGGACCCCTCTACGGGTACGCCGAGCGCGCGGCCGGCGCGCTGGCCGACCGCTCCGTGTACATCCAGTCCGTGCTGCCGGAGGACGGCCGCGGGTCCGGGGAGTCCGTCGACGCGGCGAGGGAGGGCGACCGGTGAGCCTGCACCCGCGCCGTCGCCGGCTGGCGACCCAGTGGCCGACCATGCTGTGGCTGGTCGCCGTCTGGGTCCTGCTGTGGGGCGACTTCTCGTTCGGGAACCTCCTGGCGGGCGCGGTGATCGCCGTGGCGGTCACCGGTCTGCTGCGGATGACCCCCATCGAGTTCCACGGCACGATCCGCCCCGTCGCGCTGGCCGTGCTGGTCGGCCGGTTCGCGTGGGACCTCGTGCACGCCTCGGTCGAGGTCTCCTGGGTCGCGCTGCGGCCCCGGCACACCCCCCGCGGAGCCGTGATCGGGGTCCAGCTGCGCAACCACTCGGACCTGTACCTGACGATGACCGCGGAGCTCTGCTCGCTGGTCCCCGGGTCGCTGGTCGTCGAGGCGCACCGGCTGACGGGCATGCTCTACCTGCACGTGCTGGACGTCGAGCAGTCCGGCGGCGTGGAGCGGGCGCGGCGCACCGTGCTCGAGCAGGAGGAGCGCGTGCTGCGGGCCTTCGCCTCGGACAGCGAGCTGCGGGAGGCGGGCCTCGAGCCGCGCGGCCGCGGCGCCCGACGCGCGGAGGTGCGCGCATGACCGTCGTCCTGCTGATCTGCGCCGCGCTGCTCACCGCCGCCGGCGTCCTGGCCCTGATCCGCGCCGAGCGCGGGCCGTCGATGCTCGACCGGACCGTGGCGCTCGACATCATCGTGACCGTCGTGGTGGCGGCCGTGGCGCTCTACGCCGCCGCCGAGCGCCGGACCGACGTCGTGCCGATCCTCGTGGTGCTGTCGCTGGTCGGCTTCGTCGGATCGACGACCATCGCCCGGTTCGCGTCCGTCGAGCCCGAGGGCGAGGGCCGCGTGCGGTCCCGCGAGGAGATCGCGGCGGAGGAGGCCGAGCGGATCCGCGCCGAGGAGGAGGCCGAGACCGCCCGCCGCGCGCGCCGGGCGCGCGAGGCCGAGGCGTCCGCCGTCGAGGCCCCGAGGCCCGCCGCGGACCCGGCCGAGGTCCGGGCCGAGCACGCCGCGCACGGCGACCAGGCGCGGCGTGCCGAGACCGTGCCCGACGAGGACCGCCGCGAGCACGGCGACGAGGCGCAGGTCGACGAGCACGGGCCGGGGGAGCACGCGGACGCCGCCGAGCTGGCCGGCGCGGACGCCGCCGCGGACCGGGCCGCGGCCGAGCGCGCGACGACCGACCACCCGTCCGACCGGTCCGAGCAGGGAGGTGCCCGATGAGCTGGGACACCATCGCGGACGTGGTGTCCGCGGTCTGCATGCTCGGCGGCGCGCTGCTCGCGCTGGCCGCCGGCGTCGGCGTGCTGCGGTTCCCCGACCTGCTGTCCCGGATGCACGCCGGGACCAAGCCGCAGGTGCTCGGGCTGATCCTGGTGCTGATCGGGCTGTCGCTGCGGCTGCGCTCCGGCGCCGCCGTGTGGGCGCTGGTGCTCGTCGCGCTGTTCCAGATGCTGACGGCGCCCGTCGCCGCGCACCTGGTGGGTCGCGCCGGCTACCGCACCGGCAAGGTCCGCCGGGACCTGCTGGTCGTCGACGAGCTGACGCAGGCGCAGGACGAGGTCGACGGCCGCGACGGCGGCGAGGCGGACGAGAGCCGCGACGAGCGGGACGCCTGACCCGCGCCGGGCAGCACGACGCCGGTGGCGGTCCGTCACGGCCCGCCACCGGCGTCGTCCGGAAGGTCAGCCGGGGAGGCGGCGGTTCCGGTCCACGCGCTGCACGAACTTCTTGGTGCCGCGGGTCGCGAACACGCGAGCCAGCGACACGGCGCCCGACGTGATCGCGGCGGCCAGGACGACCTCGCCGATCCGGATGTCGGTCGCGTCGTCCTCGGGCTTCGGCGGCTTGTGCCCCGAGGTGGCCTTCCAGACGGCGTCGACGGCCTTGCCGGCCAGCCAGGCGACCGCACCGGCGACGACCAGGCCGGTGATCTTGGCGAACGTGGACTGGGCTTCTTCGTCGGCCACGGGACCTCCAGGGTCGGGCGTCGTGCGGGCTCGGGTACCCGGCCCACGCTAGCGCCGTGGCGGCCCGGCCGCAGGTCACGGGCGGTCCGGGCCGGGCGCGCGCGGGCGGGGCCGGACGGCGCGCCCGTGCGGTGTAGGGTCGGCGGCGAACGACAGGGGAGCGTCCCGGGTCGCGCGACAAGCCGCGGCCCGACCGACGCTGAGAGTGCGGACGGACCGCAGACCCTCGAACCTGATCCGGTTAGCACCGGCGTAGGGAGTCGGGACTTCTCAGTCGCCCCGTGCCGTCGTGCACCGCTCGCGCGGGCGCGCCGGTGCGGAGCGACCCCCTCGGTGCCCATCGAGGAGGAACCACCATGGCGCGCACGCGCGCACACCGCCGGGCGTCCCGGCTCCCCGCCCCCGCGGGGCTGGCCGGGCTCGCCGCCACGGCCCTGGCCCTGTCCGCCTGCTCCGTCGCGGGGTCGTCCGGCTCGGCGTCGACCGCGGACCCCGCCGGGTCCGGCAGCGGCACCGTCACGCTGGTCACGCACGACTCGTTCCACGTGAGCGACGGGCTGCTGGAGCAGTTCGAGGAGGAGACCGGGCTGACGGTCACCCAGGTCGCGCCCGGTGACGGCGGGGCCCTGGTCAACCAGCTGATCCTGACCAAGGACGCGCCCCTGGGCGACGTCGTCTACGGGATCGACAACACCTTCGCCTCGCGGGCGATCGACGAGGGCGTGCTGGAGCCGTACGAGTCGCAGGTCCCCGCGGCCGCCGACGCCGCCCGGTACGCGCCCGACGGCTCGGGCTCGCTGACCGCGATCGACATGGGCGACGTCTGCCTGAACGTCGACCACGCCTGGTTCGCCGCGCAGGGCATCCCGGAGCCGGCCACGCTCGAGGACCTGACCGACCCGCGGTACGCGGACCTCACGGTGGTCACCAACGCCGCGACCAGCAGCCCGGGCCTGGCGTTCCTGCTCGCGACCGTGGGCGCGTTCGGCGAGGACGGCTGGCAGCAGTACTGGGCCGACCTGCAGGCGAACGGGCTGAAGGTCGCCGAGGGCTGGTCCGACGCCTACTACACCGACTTCTCCGGCGGCGGCGGGGGCGGCCCGAGGCCGATCGCGCTGTCCTACGCGTCGTCCCCGCCCGAGACCGTCCCCGAGGGCGGCGGCGAGCCGACCACCGGCGCGCTGCTGGACACGTGCTTCCGGCAGGTCGAGTACGCCGGCGTGCTGGCCGGCGCGCAGAACCCCGAGGGCGCGCAGCAGCTGGTCGACTGGCTGCTGTCCGACGAGGTGCAGGCCGACATCCCCGGCTCGATGTACATGTACCCGGTCAGCTCGGCCGTGGACCTGCCGGAGTCCTGGGCGCAGTGGGCGCCGCTCGCAGAGCAGCCGTTCGAGGTCCCGCTGGACGACATCGCCGCGCACCGCGACGACTGGGTCCGGGAGTGGACCGACCTGGTGACGGGCTGAGCACGCCCCGATGAGCACCACCACGCGGCCGTCCCCGGCCGGCACCCGCCGGCCGGGGGCGCCCGCGCGCCCGGGACCGGACCGGCCGCCGCTGCGGCCGCCCGCGCGGGCGTGGGCCGTCGGCCGGGGTGCCGCCTGGGCGGTCGCCGCCGCGGTGCCGCTGGTGTTCCTCGGCGTGTTCTTCGCGTGGCCGGTGCTGGCGCTGGTCGGGCGCGGGTTCGTGCCCGACGGTGCGCTCGACCTGTCGGGCTTCACCGAGGTGTTCGCCCGGCCCCGCACCTGGCGGATCATCGGGCTGACCCTGGCGCAGGGTGCCATCGGCACGGTGCTCGCCGTGCTGCTGGGCGTCCCCGGCGCCTACGTGCTGTACCGGTGCCGGTTCCCCGGGCGGGGCGCGCTCCGGGCGTTCGTCACCGTGCCGTTCGTGCTCCCGACCGTCGTCGTCGGCGTCGCGTTCCGGGCGCTGCTGCGGGAGAACGGGCCGCTGGGGTTCCTGCAGCTGGACGGCACGTTCACCGCGATCATCGCGGCGCTGGTGTTCTTCAACTACGCCGTCGTGGTCCGCACGGTCGGCGGCATGTGGGAGCGGCTCGACCCGCGGCCGGAGCAGGCCGCGCGGTCGCTCGGCGCGTCGCCCGCCCGGGCCTTCCGGACCGTCACCCTGCCCGCGCTGACCCCGGCCATCACGTCCGCCGCGTCGCTGGTGTTCCTGTTCTGCGCGACGGCGTTCGGCACGGTGCTGGTGCTCGGCGGGATGCGGTTCGGGACGGTGGAGACCGAGATCTGGATCCAGACGACGCAGTTCCTGGACCTGCGGGCCGCCGCGGTGCTCTCGGTGGTGCAGGTGGTGGTCGTCGCCGGCGCGCTGGCCGTCGCGGCGCGGGCGCGGTCGCGCCGGGAGCGCGCGCTGTCCCTGGTCGACACCGCCGTCGCCGCGACCGGCCGCCCGCACCCGCTGCCCGCCGCGGTGACCGCCGTGGTGCTGGTCCTGCTGGCGCTGCCGCTCGGCACGCTGGTGGCGGGCTCCCTGCGGACCGGCGACGGGTGGGGCCTCGGCCACTACCGGGCGCTCGGCACCACCGGCGGGCGCAACGCGCTGACGGTGACGGTGTGGGAGGCGCTGGGCAACTCGCTCCGGATCGCCGTCGACGCGACCGTGCTGGCGCTGGTCGTCGGCTGCCTGGTCGCCCTCGTGGTGTCCCGGCGCCCCCGGGTCCCCGCGGCCCGGCGCGCGGTCGGGGTGCTCGACGGCGTGTTCATGCTGCCGCTCGGCGTCTCCGCGGTGACCGTCGGGTTCGGCGCGCTGCTGACGCTCGGGCACCCGTTCGGCATCGCGACCGACCTGCGCAGCACCGGGGTGCTGGTGCCGGTGGTGCAGGCGGTCGTCGCCGTGCCGCTGGTGGTGCGGACCGTGCTGCCGGTGCTGCGGGCCGTCGACCCCCGGCTGCGCGAGGCCGCGGGCACCCTGGGCGCCGGGCCGGGCCGGGTGCTGCTCGGCGTCGACGGCGCGCTGGCTGCGCGGTCCGTCGGGCTCGCGATCGGGTTCGCGTTCGCGGTGTCGCTGGGCGAGTTCGGCGCCACGGCGTTCCTCGCCCGTCCCGACAGCCCGACGCTGCCCGTCGTGATCTTCCGGCTGATCGGGCAGCCGGGTGCCGACAACTACGGGATGGCGCTGGCCGCCAGCGTGGTGCTCGCCGCGCTGACCGCCGGCGTGATGGCCCTCGCGGAGCGTCTGCGCGGGCCGGTGGGAGGAGAGCTGTGACCGACGACGGGCTGGGCGTGCGGGACCTGGTGGTCCGCTACCGGGGCACCGGGCGCGGTGCGGGCGAGGTCACCGCCGTGGCCGGGGTGTCCCTCGACGTGCCCGCCGGCCAGGTGCTCGGGCTGCTCGGGCCGTCCGGCTGCGGCAAGTCCTCGCTGCTGCGCGCCGTCGCCGGGCTGGAGCCGCCGGCGGCCGGCTCGGTGACCTGGGACGGCACGGACCTGACCCGGGTGCCCGTGCACCGGCGGGGGTTCGGGCTGGTGTTCCAGGACGGCCAGCTGTTCCCGCACCACGACGTCGCCGGCAACGTGGCGTACGGGCTGCGCGCGCTCGACCGCGCCGCGCGCGCGGACCGGGTCGCCGAGCTGCTGGCCCTGGTCGGCCTGCCGGGGTACGCGGCGCGGCCGGTCGCCACGTTGTCCGGCGGTGAGCGGCAGCGGGTCGCGCTCGCCCGGTCGCTGGCGCCCCGTCCCCGGCTGCTCCTGCTGGACGAGCCGCTGTCCGCCCTGGACCGGTCGCTGCGCGAGCGGCTCGCCGACGACCTCCGGCACGCCCTGGTCGCCACCGGCACCACCGCCGTGTTCGTCACGCACGACCAGGACGAGGCGTTCACCGTCGCCGACCGGGTCGCCGTGATGTCCGCCGGTCGGCTGCTGCAGCTGGACGCCCCCGAGGCGCTGTGGCGGCGGCCGGCGTCGCGCGAGGTGGCGGAGTTCCTCGGCTACCGGACGTTCCTGGACGGCGCGCCGCTGGCCGTGGCGCCGGGTGGCTGGCGTGTGCTGGCGCCCGACGACGAGGGCGCCGCGACGCCCGTGCGGTCCGCGCTGGTCACCGGGCGACGCACGCGGCGCGGTCGCGTCGAGCTGGTCGCCCTGCTCGACGGCGAGGACGTGCCCGTCACCGCGGCGCTGCCGCCCACCGGCGACGTGCCGGCCGCGGGGGAGCGGGTCCGGGTGGCCGCCGACGAGGGCGCGGTCGCGGTCGTCGGCGGCTGAGGTCCGCCGCGGGCCCGCGTGGCTCAGGTCAGGCGGAGCTGCCACCCGCCGCACCCGCCCGCGGGCCGGAAGCCCAGCGCCACGTTGATCGCCAGCATGTGCGCGTTCTCCTCGGCGTTCCAGGTGACGATCCGGCGGGCCGCGGGCTGCACCTCGGCCAGCCGCGCCAGGTTGGCCGTCTTCACCAGCATCCCCAGCCGCCGGCCGCGGTGCTCGCGCAGCACCAGCGTGTCGTCCTGGTAGAGGAGCTCCTCGGTGTCCGGGCGGCTGAGCAGCACCGAGAACGCCGCCAGCACGCCCGTCGGCCGGTGCAGCGCCGCGGAGACGCGGTAGGTCATCTCCCGCTCGACGAACGCCTGCTCGGCGGTGCGGATGCGCGCGGCGTCCCAGACGTCCTCGCGCAGGTCCAGCCCGCCCGACGGGGCGTCGGTGCTCATCCGGGTCTGCAGCAGCGCGTACTGGTCGACCAGCTCCTCGGGGCAGCGCCGGTCCCACTGCACCACCTCGTAGTCCGGCCCGGCCACGGCCCGGGCGGCGTCGGCGTGCCGGGCCAGCGCGCCCGCGGGCAGCGGCACCGGCAGCAGCGACCGGCGCTCCACCTGCTCCAGGTCCCAGCCCCGCCGCACCAGGAACCGGACGCCCGCGTCGTCCGCCCGCACGCGGCCCGAACCGGTGCTGGGGACCAGCGTTCCGGGGCCGGCCTCGGGCTCGGTGCGCTGGTCCGTCGCGCCGGTGAGCATCGTGCGGCCCTGCTCCCGCGCGGTGCGCAGCGCCAGGTCGTGCAGCGCGGTGCCGATCCCGCGGCCGCGGTGCTCGGGCCGCACGCCGACGTCCGCGTCGCCGGTGTGCGTGTTGTCCTGCCGCGGCAGGTCGAGCAGCAGGTAGCCCAGCACCCGCGCGGGGTCCGCGGGCCCGGCGTCGACGGGGCCGTCCAGCGCGACGTACCGCAGCTTCGCGGTGTACTCCTGGTGCTGCAGGCCCCGCAGCGTCTCCCCGGGCAGCCGGGCCTCGTCGAGGGTGCCCCACTCGTCCAGCAGCACCGCGTTCCACGCGTCGACGAAGCCGTGCAGCAGCCACGCGTCCGGCGCGTCGAGCGCGTCGGGCACGGGGAGCGGGACCAGGTGCGGCTGCGTGGCGATCATGCGGCCATCGTCCCGCCGTGCCGCGCGCCGGTCGACGGGTTTTGCCGCCCGGGAGGTCGCGCGCGGTTGTCGGAGTCGCGCTACCGATTGCGCGGCGGCCCGCGGGCGGTACGGTCACGCCATGCTGGTGCTGGAGATCATCGGGTGGGTCGGGTCGGCGCTCGTCGTCGTGTCGCTGATGCAGGCGCGCGTGCTGCGGTTCCGCTGGATGAACCTGGCCGGGTCCGTCATCGCGACCGCCTACAACGCGGTCGTCGGGATCTGGCCGTTCGCGGTGATGAACGGGGTGATCGCGATCATCGACGTCTACTGGCTGGTGCGGCTGCAGCGCGAGCGCCACGACGCCGACGTGTACGAGGTGGTCCCGGTGGGCGCCGACGACCACTACCTGCGGCACGTCCTGGGCGTGCACGCGGACGACATCGCCCGGTACTACCCGTCGTTCGTGCTGCCCGGGGCCGGCGCCCCGGCCGACGCGCCGGCCCGGTGGGCCTACCTGGTGCTGCGCGGCGACGAGACGGTCGGCGTGGTCGTCGTGCGGGACGTGGGCGACGCGGTCGGCGAGGTCGAGCTGGACTACGTGACGCCGCGGTTCCGGGACTTCACGCCCGGCGAGTTCGTCTACCGCCGCAGCGGGGTGTTCGCGGGCACCGGGCTGCGGGCGCTGGTGGTGGCCGACGACGCCCGGGACACCGGGGACTACCTCGAGCGGGTCGGGTTCGAGCAGGTCGGGGGACGCTGGCGCCGCGACGTGCGGCCCGCCGCGGCCTGACACCCGTCGTCGCTGGCTGGCGTCGGCGGCAGCGGTGCCTACACTGAGTTCGGACATCCGAACTTGGAGGTACGGTGACCACGACAGCCGATCGCCGCGCGGTCTCGCGCGGCCGGGTGCTGCCCCTGCTCGGCCCCGCCTTCGTGGCGGCGATCGCCTACGTGGACCCGGGCAACGTCGCGGCCAACCTGACCGCCGGCGCCCGGTACGGGTACCTGCTGCTCTGGGTGCTCGTCGCCGCGAACGCGATGGCGGTGCTGGTCCAGTACCAGTCGGCCAAGCTCGGCATCGTCACCGGCGACTCCCTGCCCGGGGTGCTCGGCGCGCGGCTGCGCAAGGGCCCCCGGCTCGCGTTCTGGGCGCAGGCCGAGGTGGTCGCGGCCGCCACCGACATCGCGGAGGTCGTCGGCGGCGCCATCGCGCTGAACCTGCTGTTCGGGCTGCCGCTGGTGCTGGGCGGCCTGGTGGTGGGCGGCGTGTCCATGCTGCTGCTCGCCACGCAGGACCGGTACGGCCAGCGGCGGTTCGAGACGCTGGTGATCGGGCTGCTGCTGGTGATCGTCGTCGGGTTCCTGCTCGGGCTGGTCGTCGGGCCGCCCGACCCCGCCGCGATGCTCGGCGGCCTCGTGCCGCGGTTCGCCGGGACGGACTCCGTGCTGCTCGCCGCGTCGATGCTCGGTGCGACCGTCATGCCGCACGCCATCTACGTGCACTCCGCGCTCAGCCGGGACCGGTTCGGCCGGGTGACCGACGACGAGGGCCGCCGCGGCCTGCTGCGTGCCACGCGCTGGGACGTCGGCGCGGCGCTCACGCTGGCCGGCACGGTCAACATCGGCCTGCTGCTGCTCGCGGCCGCCAACCTGCGCGGCGTGGAGGGCACCGACACCATCGAGGGCGCGCACGCCGCGATCAGCTCGGCCCTCGGGCCCGTCGTGGGCGTCGTGTTCGCGATCGGGCTGCTGGCCTCGGGCCTCGCGTCCACCTCGGTCGGCTGCTACGCCGGCGCGGCCGTGATGGAGGGGCTGATCCACCGCCGGATCCCGCTGCTGCTGCGGCGCGCGATCACGCTGGTCCCGGCGCTCGCGCTGCTCGGCGTGGGTGCCGACCCGACGTGGACGCTCGTGGTCAGCCAGGTGGTGCTGAGCTTCGGCATCCCGTTCGCCGCGATCCCGCTGGTGAAGCTCAACCGGGACCGCGCGCTGATGGGCGAGTTCGCCAACGGCCCGCGCCTGCAGGGCGCCCTGGTGGTCGTGGTCGTCCTGGTCGTGGCCCTGAACCTCGCCCTCCTGGTCCTCCTGGCCACGGGCGCGTGACCGGCTTCCGGTAGCCCCGCTACCAAAACCGCCCCGTACCCAGCCCACTCGCACCCGTGCGTGCTCGCCGAGCGGGCAGCAGGCGTCGCCTCGCGGGCGCCGGAAGCCGCATCGAGTGCCCGCTCGGCGGGCGTGCCGCGGGAAGTGGGAGTGGCGCTACGAGAAGGAATTCGTAGTTCTGCTACCGTTGCGGGCGTGAGCAGCGGGGATGCCGTCGGCGACGGGCGGGCGCGGCGGTCGGCCGCGACGCGCGCGAGGATCGCCGCGGCCGCGACCACGCTGTTCGTCGAGCAGGGCTACGCCACCACGTCCATCACGGCCGTCGCCCGCGCCGCCGGCGTCGGGGTGCAGACCGTGTACTACTCCTACCCCAGCAAGGCCGACATCCTGGTCGGCTGCCTGGACCACGCCGTCGACGGGGCCGACCACCGCGACGCCGACCCGGACCTCGCCGCCCAGCCCTGGGTGCGCGCGGTCGCCGCCGAGCCCGACCCCGCGCGCCGCGTCTTCCTGCACGTCCGCGGGTCCGCCGAGCTGATGGGCCGCGCGGGCGCCGTGCTCGACCTGGTCCGGCTCGGCGCCGCGGGGGAGCCCGTCCTGCAGCAGGCGGCCGCCCGGGACGAGCAGCGGCGCCGCGCGGTGCACCGGGTGCTCGTCGACGCCTGCGCCCGCGACGGCGTGCTCCGTGCGGGCCTGGACGCCGGCCAGGCGACCGACCTGGTCACCCTGGTGCTCGGTCCGGAGACGTGGAACGCCCTCGTCCGGCGCGGCGGGTGGAGCGCCCTGGCGTGGGTGCGGTGGGCGCACCGGACGCTGCTCGCCGACCTGGTGCCGTCCCGCTGGGAGGCGGACGCGTAGCCGCTGCGAGGCCCGGGTGCACAGTGGCTCGTGGAGGGCCCGCGCCCGCGGGTCCACGCCCCAGGAGGCCGCCATGTGCCGTTGGATCGCCTACACCGGGTCGCCGGTGACGCTCGACGAGCTGCTCTACAAGCCCGCCAACTCCCTGGTCATGCAGAGCCAGAAGAGCAGGCTGGGGGTCGAGCCGACCAACGGTGACGGCTTCGGCGTCGGCTGGTACGACGAGCACTCGCCGATCCCGGGGGTGTTCCGCAGCACCGAGCCGGCGTGGAGCGACCGGAACCTGCGCGAGCTCGCGGCGCACATCCGGTCCGGGGTGGTGCTGGCGCACGTCCGGGCGACCACGGGCACGCCCGTGCAGCAGACCAACTGCCACCCGTTCCGGCACGGCCAGTGGTTGTTCGTGCACAACGGGGCCATCAACGGGTTCAGCACGCTCAAGCGGGACCTCCAGCTGGCGGTCGACCCGACGCTGTACCCGCTGATCGAGGGGTCGACCGACTCGGAGACGCTGTTCTTCCTGGCGCTGACGTTCGGGCTGGCCGACGACCCGCCCGCCGCGATCGCCGCGGCCATCGGGTTCGTCGAGGACGTGGCCCGCTCGCACGGCGTGCCATTCCCGATGCAGGGGACGGTCGCCACGACGGACGGCCAGCGGCTGTGGGCGTTCCGGTACTCGTCCGAGGGGCGGTCGCGGTCGCTGTTCCGGAACCGCGACGTCGCGGTGCTGCGCGCCCAGTACCCGGACAACCCGGTGCTGCACGGGCTGTCGGACGACACGCGGCTGGTGGTGTCCGAGCCGCTCGGCGACCTGCGCGGCGCGTGGCTCGAGGTGCCGGAGAGCTCGTACCTGGTGGTCGCCGGCGGTCAGGAGGAGATCGTGCCGTTCGCCCCGGTGCTGTCGGCGGCCTGAGCCGTCACGCGCGGGCGGGCCGGCTCAGCCGACCTTGCGCCGGTAGGCCCGGACCGCCAGCGCGTACGCCAGCGCCAGGATCCCCACCAGCCACGCCAGCGCGATCCACAGGTCGCCGCCGACGGGCTCCTGCTCGAACAGCGCGCGGATCGAGTCGACCACGGCCGTCACCGGCTGGTGCTCGGCGAACCACGCGACCGCGGTCGGCATCGACTCCGTCGGCACGAACGCCGAGCTGATGAACGGCAGGAAGATCAGCGGGTAGGAGAACCCGCTCGCCCCGTCCACCGTCTTGGCCGACAGCCCGGCGAGCACGGCGATCCAGGTCAGCGTCAGCGTGAACAGGACCAGGATCCCGGCGACGCCGAGCCAGGCGAGGACCGACGTCCCCGTGCGGAACCCCATGAGCAGCGCGATCCCGACGACCAGGACCACCGAGGTCAGGTTCGCCGCCATCGAGGTCAGCACGTGCGCCCACAGGACGCTCGGCCGGGCGATCGGCATGGACTGGAAGCGCTCGACGATGCCGCCCTGCAGGTCCAGGAACAGCCGGTACGCCGTGTACGCGACGCCCGACGCGATGGTGATGAGCAGGATGCCGGGCAGCAGGTAGTCGACGTACGACGCGGTGGAGCCGCCGTGGATCGCGCCGCCGAACACGTAGACGAACAGGAGCATGAGGGCGACCGGGGTGACCACGGTCGTGATGATCGTGTCGGGGCTGCGCAGGATGTGCCGCAGCGACCGGTCGGTGAGGGCGACGGTGTCGCCGATGACGTGGGCGGTGCTCATCGCGGGTCCTTCCCGGCCGGCTGGTCGCCGGTCCCGACGAGGGCGAGGAAGACGTCCTCGAGCGTGGGCTGCTTCTCGACGTACTCGACCCGCGCGGGCGGGAGGAGCCGCTTGAGCTCGGCGAGCGTGCCGTCCTGGATGATCGTCCCCTCGTGCAGGATGGCGATCCGGTCGGCGAGGCGCTCCGCCTCGTCCAGGTACTGCGTGGTGAGCAGCACGGTCGTGCCGGCGGTCGCGAGCTCCTCGACGGTCCGCCAGACCTCGTTGCGGGCCTGCGGGTCGAGGCCCGTGGTCGGCTCGTCGAGGAAGATGACCGGCGGGTCGCCGATCAGGCTCATGGCGATGTCGAGCCGGCGCCGCATGCCGCCGGAGTAGGTCGACGCCCGCCGCCCGCCGGCCTCCGTGAGGGAGAACCGGTCGAGCAGGCGGTCGGCGACCGCACCGGGGTCGGGCAGGTGGCGGAGCCGCGCCACCAGCGCGAGGTTCTCCCGCCCGGTGAGCATCCCGTCGACGGCAGCGAACTGGCCGGTGAGGCTGATCGACTCCCGGACGTCGGCCGCCGCGGTGACGACGTCGAACCCGTGGACCGTGGCGGTGCCCGAGTCCGGCTTGAGGAGCGTGGACAGGATGCGGATCAGCGTCGTCTTGCCCGCCCCGTTGGAGCCGAGCAGCGCGACGATGGTCCCCGGCGCCACCTCGAGGTGGACGCCCCGCAGCACGCGCAGGTCGCCGAACGACTTCTCGACGCCGCGGACGGCGACGGCCGGCGCGGTCCCGGCGCTCACCGGGGGTCTCCCTGCTCCGCGTCCTCGATCGCCTGCGTCAGGCGCGAGCGCTCCTTGTCGATCCACCGCTCGCCGACGTACGCCTGGCCGAACGTCTCGGCGAAGTCGACCGGGTCGTCGCCCACGACGTCCCGGACCGGGGTGCCGTCGGCGGCCGCGCGCTCCCAGAGGTCGGCGAGGTCGGTGAACATGGTGATCATCGCCTCGCCGCCGGTGACGCCGCCCGAGTACAGGAGGTACCGGTGCGTGGCCTTGGCGGCGGTGCGGTACGGGGCCGGGAGCGCGTCGATGCGCGCCACGGCCTGCTTGTACTGCTTCTTCTGCTCGAGCGAGCCCGTCAGGGCCTCGATCCACTTCGCGACCATGTCAGTCGTCCCCTTCGGTGCTGTCGGTGGTGCTGCGGGTGGTACCGGTGTCGGTGCTGGTGGAGCCGGTCGTGCTGTCGGTGCGCGCGGGGCGGAGGTGCTCGATCCGCGCCACGAGGAACGCCCAGGTGGCCCAGAACTCGCCGAGCTGGGTGCGGCCCGCGTCGTTGAGCGCGTAGACCTTGCGCGGCGGGCCCTTCTCGGACGGCACCTTGGTGACGTCCACGAACCCGCGCTGCTCGATGCGGACCAGGAGGGCGTAGACGGTGCCCTCCGCGAGGTCGGTGAACCCCTCGTCCCGCAGCTGCGCCGTGATCTCGTAGCCGTAGGCCGGGCGGGCCTCGAGGATCGCGAGGACGATCCCCTCGAGCGTGCCCTTGAGCATCTCGGTCATCTGGCTGGCCATCGGGGCCTCCTGTACTCGGTGTCGCTGACTACCGGTACAACGTAACGCTAGGTACCGGTACTTGGCAACACTGATTACCGGGCCAGTGCCGTCCGCGCCGGTGGACGGGACGTGGGTGGACGAGACACGCCCGGGGCGCCCTCGTCGAGGGCACCCCGGGCGTGTCTCAGGCGCTCCGGCGAGCGGGCGCGCTCACCACTGCGAGCGGGCGTAGTCCTTGAGGAAGCAGCCGTACATGTCCTCGCCGGCCTCGCCGCGGACGATGGGGTCGTAGACCCGCGCCGCCCCGTCGACGAGGTCGAGCGGGGCGTGGAAGCCCTCCTCGGCGAGCCGCACCTTGGTGGGGTGCGGCCGCTCGTCGGTGATCCAGCCGGTGTCGACCGCCGTCATCAGGATGCCGTCGGCCAGCATCTCCGTCGCGCTGGTGCGGGTCAGCATGTTGAGCGCGGCCTTGCTCATGTTGGTGTGCGGGTGCCCGGGGCCCTTGTAGCCGCGGGAGAACACGCCCTCCATCGCGGAGACGTTGACGATGTACGTCCGGCGCGCGGGCGACGCGGCCAGCGCCGGGCGCAGCCGGCTGACCAGGATGAACGGCGCGGTCTGGTTGCACAGCTGCACCTCGAGCAGCTCCATCGGGTCGACCTCGTCGACCGTCGCGACCCAGCTGTTCGTCTCGGCGACGTCCGGGACGAGCCCGCCGGCGTCGATCGACGTGCCCGCGACCAGCCGCTCCAGGCTGGCGGCCTCGGCCGTGAGGGACTGCGCGACGAGCTCGTCGGCGTCCCGGGCGGCGCGCTCGATGGCCAGCGCGGGGCTGGTCAGGTCGCTCACCGAGCCGGCCAGCGCGCGGGGGTGGGCGTCGCTGGTGCGCCCGAACGTGGTGATCATCCGCGCGGCGTCGTCGGCGAGCGGTGCCAGCTCCGCCTCGGCGATCCGGGAGTACGCGCCCGGCGACCGGCGGACCGTCTGCGCGGCGTTGTTGATCAGGATGTCGAGGGGGCCCTGCGCGGCGACGTGGTCGGCGAGCGACACCACCTGGGCGGGGTCGCGCAGGTCGATCCCGACGACGTGCAGGCGGTGCAGCCAGTCGGCCGCGTCGTCCATCGCGCTGAACCGCCGGACCGCGTCCTTCGGGAACCGCGTCGTGATGGTCAGGTCGGCGCCGTCCCGCAGCAGCCGCAGCGCGATGTACATGCCGATCTTCGCGCGGCCGCCGGTCAGCAGCGCGCGGCGGCCGGTCAGGTCCGTGCGGGCGTCGCGCTTGGCGTGGTGCAGCGCCGCGCACTCCGGGCAGAGCTGGTGGTAGAACGCGTCGACGACCGTGTAGTCCTGCTTGCAGACGTAGCAGGCCCGGGCCCGCAGCAGCACGCCGGCGGTGGCGCCGGTCGCCGCGGAGGTGAGCCCCAGCCCGTTGGTCTCGTCGTCGATCCGGCCCGGGCTGCCGGTCGCCGTCGCGGCGACGACGGCGGCGTCGGCCGCGGAGATCGCGCGGCGCTTCTCGGTGCGGCGGTGCTTCTTGGCGGCCTTGAACAGGCCGGAGGCGGCACGGCGCGCGGCGGAGTGCTGCGCGTGCGTCTGCGGCAGGGCGGCGACCTGGTCCGCGACCCGCAGGAACGTCGCGAAGTCGGCGGGGTCGACACCGGGCAGGTCGAGCTGCTCGGGGTCCGTGCCGTCGCCGGCCTCGCTCGCGGGCGTGGTCGTCTGCGCGCTCATGCGCCGTCCGTCCTGGGGTGGGAGAGGGCCGTCGCGGTGTGCCGCGGGCCCGGAGAATCGTACGCGGGCGGCGCGCCGGGGCCGAGGGTGCGACTGGTCACACCCGCTCGTCGCGCGTCAGGCGACGTCGGGGTCGGCCGGCAGCAGCGCGCGCACGATCGTCGCCTGCCGGACCAGGAACGCGCGCTCGTCCAGCTTCTTGCGCCGGAGCCACCCGGTGACCTCGTCGTTGTGCTTGCTCGCGTTGCAGGACGCGCAGGCCGGGACCACGTTCGCCAGCGTGTACCGGCCGCCGCGCGAGATCGCCAGGACGCAGTCGCGCTGCAGCGGGACCCCCGCCGCCCGGCAGTAGGCGCAGCCGGCCCACTCCTCGACCAGCGCGTCCCACTGCGACGCCGTCAGGTCGTTGTCCGCGAGCGCGACCCGGCGGCGGCGCCGCTTGGCGTAGCGGGCCCGGGCCGTCGTCGCGGCGGCGGAGGTCGTGCGGCGTGGGACCACGCGCCGACGGTACCGCCCGGGCGCCGGAGGCGGTGCCCGCGACCCGCGTCGGGGACACTGGGGGCAGCAGCCGCCGTCAACACGAGGAGTCCACCGTGCCCCAGGGAACCGTCCGCTGGTTCGACGCCGAGCGGGGGTTCGGCTTCCTCGCCCTCGGCGACGACGCCGAGGACCTGTTCGTCCACGCGTCCGAGATCGTCGGCAACGACGACGGGACGCGGTCGCTCCGCGAGGGGCAGGAGGTCGAGTTCGAGGTCGGCGAGGGGGACCGCGGCCCGCAGGCCCGCCGCGTCCGGGTCACGGGTGACCTCCCGGCGGACGCCACCCTCGGCGTGCTCGGCACCGTCGCCTGGTACGAGCCGGCCAAGGGCTACGGCTTCGCGACGGTCGACGGCAGCGACGCCGAGATCTTCGTGCACAGCTCCGCCATCGTGGGCGGCGGCGTGATCACCGAGGGGCAGCGGGTCGCGTTCCTGGTCGTCGAGGGGGAGAAGGGGCCGCAGGCCGACCACCTGCTGCCGCTCGGCGCCGACGCCGGTGCCGGCCCGCGCCAGGAGGCCGCGCGACCCGACGGCGCCGACGGCACGGTGACCTGGTACGACGCCGGCAAGGGGTTCGGCTTCATCACCCCCGACTCCGGGGACCAGGACGTCTTCGTGCACGCCCGGTCGCTGTCCGGGGACGTCGGCGAGCTGACCGAGGGCGACCGGGTGAGCTACCGCCTCTCCGAGGGCGAGAAGGGCGCGCAGGCCCAGGGCGTGCGGCTCGTGGGCGGTTCGGCGACCCGGGGCGGGCGCGCCCCGGCCGGTCGCGGCGGCCCGGGCCGCCCGTCCCCGTCCCGCGCCCCGGCGCGCGGCGGCCAGGGCACCGTCGCGCGCTACGACGCGGACCGCGGCTTCGGGTTCATCACGCCCGACGACGGCGGGCCGGACCTGTTCGTGCACGTGTCGGTCGTGCGGGACGGGACGGTGCTGTATGAGGGCGACCGGGTCCGGTTCCAGGTGCGGCAGAGCGACCGGGGGCCGCAGGCCGACCGGGTCGACCTGACCTGACCGCGGCGGCTCACGGGTGCTCCTCGACCGCCCGTGAGCTGCTGAGGGACAGGGCGCCTGCGCCTGCGACCAGTCCGACCACGACGGCGAGCGTGGTGTAGACGACGCGCTCGCCGTGGAAGAACGACGCCACGAGGGCGCTGGTCCACGCGCCGTCGGGCAGGACGGTCGTGACGAGCACCGCGACGAGGGTCCCGACCAGGGCGGTCCCGACGCTCGTGCCGACCTCCTGCGCGGTGTCGTTCAGGGCGGCGCCCAGCGACGTGCGGTTCTCGGGCATCGCGCTCACGAGGGCCACGGCGCAGATGGTCATGATCGTGCGCAGGCCGAGCGTGAAGGTGACCATGAGGAGCGCGATCGCGAGGTAGCCGTGCTCGACGCCCCACGCGAGCCCGCCGAGCGACCCCGCGAGCAGCGCGGCGCCGACGAGGCAGGCGACGCGGTGGCCCCAGCGCCTCGCCATGCCCTCGGACAGCGGCGTGGCGAGGACCATCGTCGCGATCAGGGGCAGGTTGGCGAGACCGGCTCGGACGGGGCTCCAGCCGTACGCGTACTGGAAGTGCAGGATCAGGCCGAACATGACGCCGGCCATCGCGATCGAGGTGCCGACCTGCGCGAGCGCGGCGCCCCGGACGACGCCGTCCCGGAAGACGGACAGGTCGAGCATCGGGTGCGCGGTGCGGCGCTCGTGCCGGAGGAACCCGACGAGGGCGAGCGCGGCCCCGATCCCCGCCGACCAGGTCCACGCCGACGTCCAGCCGTGCTCGACGCCGCTGGTGGCGGTCCAGCAGGCGAGGCCGATGGTGGCGATGCTCAGCACCGAGCCGGGCAGGTCGAGGCGGTCGCGCGTCAGGCCCGCGGGGTCGTCCGGAGCGACGCCCGCCCGCACGCCGATCCACGCCACGAGCGCGATCGGGGCGTTGACGAGGAGCAGCCACTGCCAGCCGACGTGCGCCAGCGCGGTGCCGCCGAGGACCGGCCCGAGGATGAACCCGCTCATGCCGACGACGATCATCACGGTCATCGCCCGCGCGCGCAGGGCCTGCGAGTCGAAGAGGCGGAACACCAGCGAGTTCGTGATGGGCGCCATCGCGGCGGCGGCGACGCCGAGCGCGGCGCGCAGCGCGACGAGCTCGCCCGACGTGGTGACCAGCGCGGCCAGGAGGCTCACGAGCCCGAACGCGGTGAGCCCGGAGAGCAGGACCCGGCGGCGGCCGAGCCGGTCGGCGGCAGAGCCCGCCGTCAGCAGCAGCCCGCCGAAGGTGAGCGAGTAGGCGCCCGTGACCCACTGCAGCGCCGTGGTGCCGGCGCCGAGGTCCCGGCCGATGGTCGGCAGCGCGATCGTGAGCAGGGTGTTGTCGACCATCTCGACGAAGAAGGCGAGGCAGAGCGCGGCCATCGGGATCCACGCGGCACGGAGGGAGGGGTAGGTCCGCCGGAGCGCGGGCGCGGCAAGAGCTGACATGGAGAGTCCTCTACTAGAACAATGTTCGGTTATCGAACAGTGTTCCGTACGCTAGAACGGCGTTCGGTAGAGTGCAACCATGCGCGAGGACGAGGTCGTGGACGACGCGGCGCCGGGTGCGCCGGCGGAGGCGGGCCGTCGCCGTGGCGGTGCTCGCGCTGCGAGCGGCCGGCGGCGCTCCTCGCACTCGATGGAGGCCGTCGTCGCGGAGGCCGTGGCGCTGCTCGACGAGGCGGGGGAGTCCGGCCTGACGTTCCGCGCGCTCGCGGCTCGCCTCGGCGGCGGCGTCGGGAGCATCTACTGGTACGTGTCGAGCAAGGACGAGCTGCTCGAGCGCGCGGCGGACCACGTGCTCGCCGAGGTCCTCGCCCGGACCGCGCACCTCGGCACCGGTGACGACCCGATCGCGGAGCTGCGCGAGCTGGCGACCGAGTTCTACGCGGCGACGGTGGACCGGCCGTGGCTCGGCGCGTACTTCCTGCAGGACTCCGGCACCCAGGTCAACGGGCTGACGCTCTACGACCGGATGGGCCAGGAGCTGATGCGGCTGGACCTGACGCCGCGGCAGCGGTTCGACGGCGTGGCGGCGATCATGGCGTACGTCGTGGGCGTGGCGGCCGACCGGGGTCAGGACCCGCCGCCGGAGGTGCGCGACGGCCGGGTCGAGCGCGACGAGTTCGTCGCGACGTTCCGCGCGGGGCTCCTCGCCCTGGACGAGGTCGACTTCCCCTTCCTGCACCACGTCGCCGAGGAGTTCGCCGCGCACGACGACGCCGAGCAGTTCCGCGCGGGCCTCGACCTGCTGCTCGCCGGGATCCGGCTCCAGGCCGGAACGCCCTAGCAGGTCCGGCCGCGGGCCGCGGGCGAGCGTCGGGCGGGGCGGGAGCGCGAGGCGAGGCTCCGGCGATCGCACCGGACCGCGATGATCGGGTCCCGGGCGGCGTGGGTGCGCGAGGCTCGACGGCGGAAGGGAGCACCGTGATCGCCTCGCTCAACCGGCTCGTCGACCTGGTCGAGGACCACCTCGCCGAGGACCTCGACGTCGCCCGCCTCGCCACCGCGCTCGGCACCACCGAGCACCACCTGCGGCGCATGTTCTCGTCGTTGGCGGGGATGCCGCTGTCGGAGTACGTGCGCCGCCGGCGGATGACGGTCGCGGCCGCGGAGGTCGTCGGCGGGTCCGGGGACCTGCTGGGCATCGCGGTGCGCCACGGGTACGGCTCGGTCGAGGCGTTCGGCCGGGCGTTCCGGTCGGTGCACGGCGTCGGCCCGGGGGACGCGCGGCGTTCCGGTGGTCCCTTCCGCAGCCAGCCTCGCCTGAGGTTCCGCCTGACCGTCGAAGGAGCAGCACCCGTGGACGTCCGCATCGCCGCCCGGCCCGCCTTCCGCCTCGCGGGGCACGCCGCCCGCGTCCCCCTCGTGCACGAGGGGGTCAACCCCGCGATCCAGCAGCACGTCGCCGCGATCGCCCCCGAGGAGCACCTGCGGCTGAAGGCCCTCGGTGACGCCGAGCCGGCCGGCCTGCTCGCCGTCAGCACCGACCTGGACCCGGACCGGCGCGAGGGGTCGGAGCTGACGTACCTGCACGGCGTGGCCGTCACGGCGCAGGCCGTCGTCCCCGGGGACCTGGACGTCGTCGACGTCGACCCGGGCACCTGGGCCGTCTTCCGGGCGGAGGGCGCCTACCCGGACGCCCTGCAGGAGCTCTGGGCGGCGACGGCGACCGAGTGGTTCCCGTCGAACCCGTGGCGGCTGCGGCCCGGTCCCGAGGTGGTGGCGGTGCTCGACCGCGCGGACGACTTCAGCACCGCCACGGTCGAGCTGTGGCTCCCCGTCGAGGGCGGCTGACGGCTCACACCCCCGCGCCCAGGCCGAGCTGCACCCCCGCCAGCGCCTCGGACACCCGCCAGACGCGCTCGGCCTCCGCGGCGTCGCGCAGCGGGCGGAACAGGGCGTGCTCGGCCGGCGCCCCGCCGAGGTGGCCCGGTCCGGCGGGGCCGTAGAGCCGCCCGCCCCGTGCCTGCGGGGACGTCGCCGCGTACAGCGCGGGCAGCTGCGCGCTGTCCACCGTGCCGAGCAGGATCCCCGCGCGGGACAGCCGGCGGATCACCCCGATCTGCGGGGTGTCGCGCTCGCGGCCGAGCTCGGGCCGCGCCGAGAGCAGGCTGGTCGGGGCGACCCCGGGGTGCGACAGGTTGCTCGTGATGCCCCAGCCCTCGGCGCGGCTGCGGCGGTCGAGCTCGAGCCCGAACAGCCCGAGCGCGATCTTGGACTGGCTGTAGGCGCGGCGGCCGTCGTAGGAGGTCTCCCAGCTGACGTCGTCCCAGTGCATCGCCCCGCTCCGGGCGGCGACGCTGATCTGGGAGGTCACGCGCGCCCGGCCGGCGGACAGCAGCGGGAGCAGGTGCGCGACCAGCGCGACGTGCCCGACGTGGTTCGTGCCGAGCTGCAGCTCGAGCCCGTCGACGGTGGTCTGCCGCTCCGGCGGCGTCATGAGCCCGGCGTTGTTGACCAGCAGGTGGATCGGGTCGCCCTCGGTGCGGAGCAGCAGGCCCAGCGCGGCGACGGAGTCGAGCGACGCCAGGTCGAGGTGCCGCAGCGAGACGCGGGCGCCGGCGTACGCCCCGCGGATGCGGTCGAGCGCCGCCTCGCCCTTGGCGACGTTGCGGACGGGGAGCACGACCTCGGCTCCGGCGACGGCGAGCCGCTGCGCGATGCCGAGGCCGATGCCGTCGCTGGCTCCGGTCACGACGGCGCGCCGGCCGGTCAGGTCGGGCAGGGACAGGTGCGGGGTACGAGGCACGGTGGGGCTCCTGTGGTCGAGGGGGTCGGCTCGGTGGCGTGGTCGTACCAGCGTCGGGCGCGGCCCCGACCGCAACCAGGACCTGCCGATCCGTGCCTGCGCCCGGCCCGGGAATGCGGCGCGGCGATCCGTAGTTGAGCCAGGCAGACTCAAGTTCGACGCCGCGAAGTTGCCAACCGGCGACCGCCGACGCAGACTTGAGCGCAGCAGGCTCAAGGCGCCGCCGTCCCAGTCCCGGGGCGGCTCCGGACGCCGGACCACGCAGCACGACGAAGGAGCACAGACATGGCACGAGCAGTCGGCATCGACCTGGGCACCACGAACTCCGTGGTCGCCGTCCTCGAGGGCGGGGAGCCCACCGTCATCGCCAACGCGGAGGGCGCGCGCACGACCCCCTCGGTCGTCGCCTTCTCCAAGACCGGCGAGGTCCTCGTCGGTGAGGTCGCCAAGCGCCAGGCGGTCACCAACGTCGACCGCACCATCGCCTCGGTCAAGCGCCACATCGGCACGGACTGGACGACCGAGATCGACGACAAGAAGTACACGGCGCAGGAGATCTCCGCCCGCGTGCTCGGCAAGCTCAAGCGCGACGCCGAGGAGTACCTGGGCGAGCCCGTCACCGACGCGGTCATCACCGTCCCGGCGTACTTCAACGACGCCGAGCGCCAGGCGACCAAGGACGCCGGCCAGATCGCGGGCCTCAACGTCCTGCGCATCGTCAACGAGCCCACCGCGGCCGCCCTCGCCTACGGGCTGGAGCGCGGCAAGGAGGACGAGCTGATCCTCGTCTTCGACCTCGGTGGCGGCACGTTCGACGTCTCCTTGCTCGAGGTGGGCAAGGACGACGACTTCTCGACGATCGAGGTCCGCGCGACCTCCGGCGACAACCGCCTCGGCGGCGACGACTGGGACAACCGGATCGTCGAGTGGCTGGTCGGCCAGGTGAAGAACTCGACCGGCGTCGACCTGTCCAAGGACAAGATCGCGCTGCAGCGGCTGCGCGAGGCGGCGGAGCAGGCCAAGAAGGAGCTGTCGTCCGCGACCAGCACCAACATCAGCCTGCAGTACCTCTCGATGTCGGAGAACGGCCCGATCCACCTGGACGAGAAGCTCACCCGGGCGCAGTTCCAGCAGATGACGGCCGACCTGCTCGAGCGCACCAAGGCGCCGTTCAACGCGGTCATCCGCGACGCGGGCATCAAGCTGGCCGACATCGACCACGTCGTGCTCGTCGGCGGCTCCACCCGCATGCCGGCCGTCGCCGACGTGGTGCGCGAGCTCACCGGCGGCAAGGAGCCCAACAAGGGCGTCAACCCGGACGAGGTCGTGGCCGTCGGCGCCGCGCTGCAGGCCGGTGTCATCAAGGGCGACCGCAAGGACGTCCTGCTGATCGACGTCACCCCGCTGAGCCTCGGCATCGAGACCAAGGGCGGCGTGATGACCAAGCTCATCGAGCGCAACACCGCCATCCCGACCAAGCGCTCCGAGATCTTCTCGACGGCCGAGGACAACCAGCCGTCGGTGCTGATCCAGGTGTTCCAGGGCGAGCGCGAGTTCGCCCGGGACAACAAGCCGCTGGGCACGTTCGAGCTGACCGGCATCGCGCCGGCGCCGCGCGGCGTCCCGCAGGTCGAGGTCACCTTCGACATCGACGCGAACGGCATCGTGCACGTGTCCGCCAAGGACCGCGGCACGGGCAAGGAGCAGTCGATGACGATCTCCGGCGGGTCCGGCCTGCCGAAGGACGAGATCGACCGCATGGTCAAGGAGGCCGAGGCGCACGCCGCCGAGGACAAGGCGCGTCGTGAGGAGGCGGAGACCCGCAACTCCGCCGAGCAGCTGGTGTACTCCACCGAGAAGCTGCTGACCGACAACGACGACAAGCTGCCCGACGACGTCAAGACCGAGGTCCGCTCGGCCGTCGACGACCTGAAGAAGGCGCTCGAGGGCGACGACCTGGCCGAGGTCACCGCGAAGCAGACGGCGCTCGTCACCGCCAGCCAGAAGATCGGCGAGGCGCTGTACTCGGCGAACCAGCAGCCCGAGGGCGCCCCGGCCGGCGAGCAGCCGACCGACGGTGCGACGGGGTCGTCCGCGCAGGACGACGACGTGGTGGACGCCGAGATCGTCGACGACGAGGGTGACAAGAAGTGAGCGAGGACCCGACGAGGGAGACCGGAGGACCGGACCCCGAGGAGCAGCCGCGCGTGACCGACAAGCGCCGCATCGACCCGGAGACGGGTGAGCTGCGCGAGCCGACGGCCGAGGAGCAGGTGCTGGCCGAGGCCGAGCAGGCGGCGTCCGCCGCCGAGGAGGCCGTGGTGCTGGAGGGTCTCGTCGAGGCGCAGAAGCTCGCGGCCGAGCGGCTGGACGAGCTCCAGCGCCGGAACGCGGACTACTACAACCTCGAGCAGCAGTACTCGGCGTACGTGAAGCGGTCGAAGGCCGAGGCGCTCGGCGCCCGCGACCAGGGCGTCGCCTCGGTCGCCGAGGCGCTGATCAGCGTCCTCGACGACATCGAGCTGGCCCGCCAGCACGGTGACCTGGTCGGCCCGTTCGCGTCCATCGCCGAGAAGCTGGAGGCCACGCTGGGCCGGTTCGGCATCGAGCGGTACGGGGCGGCCGGCGAGCCGTTCGACCCGCAGGTGCACGAGGCCCTGATGCACGGCCACTCGGCCGACGTGTCCGAGCCGACGGTGCAGCAGGTGCTGCAGCCGGGCTACCGCATGGGCGACCGCATCGTGCGCGCCGCCCGGGTGGCGGTCGTCGACCCGGAGGCGTGACGAGCAGGATGGGGACCCGGCCGCGCAGGTGCTGCGCGGCCGGGTCCACCACGATGGCAGGACGGAAGGAGGCGTCGTGAGCGGTCAGGACTGGCTGGAGAAGGACTTCTACGCCGTGCTCGGCGTCCCCAAGGACGCCGACGCCGCGGCCATCAAGAAGGCGTACCGCAAGCTGGCCCGCACCATGCACCCGGACCACAACCCGGGCGACGCGGTCGCGGAGGCCAAGTTCAAGGAGGTCGGCGAGGCCTACGCCGTGCTCTCCGACGCCGAGCAGCGCCAGCAGTACGACCAGCTGCGGGCCATGGCCGGCGGCGCGCGGTTCCGCGCGGGCGCCGGTGGCCCCGGTGGTGCGGGTGGCGCGAACGGCGGGTTCGAGGACCTGTTCGGCGGCGTGTTCAGCGGGGCGGGCGGCGGCGGCAGCCGCGTGCGGTTCCCGCAGGGCGGCGCGCCCGGCGGCGCCGGCGGCAACGGCGGGTTCGAGGACATCCTCGGCGGGCTGTTCGGCGGGGGCGGCTTCGGCCAGACCCGCACGGCGCGCCGCGGCGCGGACCTGTCGGCGGTCACCACGCTGCCGTTCCGGCAGGCCGTGGAGGGCTCGACCGTGCAGCTCGGCGTGGAGGGGCGCACCGTCAAGGCGCGCATCCCCGCGGGCGTGCGGGACGGGCAGAAGATCCGGCTGCGCGGCAAGGGCCGCCCCGGGGAGCACGGCGCACCCGCCGGCGACCTCGAGGTCACCGTGCGCGTGACGCCGCACCCGGTGTTCGCGCTCGACGGCACCAACCTGCGCCTGACGCTGCCCGTCGCGTTCGACGAGGCGGCGCTCGGCGCGGAGGTCACGGTGCCGACGCTGGACGGCAGCACCGTCCGGCTCAAGGTCCCCGCGGGCACGCCGTCCGGGCGCACCCTGCGGGTCAAGGGCCGCGGCGTCCCGGGGCCCGACGGCGCCGGCGACCTGCTGGTCACGGTGCAGGTGGTCGTCCCGCAGCGGCTCAGCGCCGCCGCCAAGGAGGCCGTGCAGGCCTTCGGCATCGCGACGTCCGGGGAGGACCCGCGCGCCGACCTGCTGGCCCGCGCGAAGGAGTGACCGAGCCGGCCGGCGGGACGGGGCCCACCCGTCCCGCCGGGCCGCGACCCGTCGGGAGGTGGTCGTGATGGCGTCCGACGACGCCCAGCTCTACGTGATCTCGGTCGCCGCCGAGCTCGCGGGCATGCACCCGCAGACCCTGCGGCAGTACGACCGGCTCGGGCTCGTGCAGCCCGGCCGCACGCGCGGCCGCGGCCGCCGCTACTCGATGCGCGACATCGCCACCCTCCGCGAGGTGCAGCGGCTCTCCCAGGAGGAGGGCGTCAACCTCGCGGGGATCAAGCGGATCCTCGAGCTCGAGTCCGAGGTCGAGCGCCTCAGCCGCCAGGTCGAGTACCTGCGGGCGTTCACCGAGACCGGGCGGCGCGTGTTCACCGCGCACCCCTCGGGGGACGTCGTGGCGATGGGCCGTGGTCAGCGGCGGCGTGCCGCGACCGCGGGCGAGCCGGTCGAGGACCCGCGCGCCACCGGCTCGCGCGGCGCCATCGTGCTGTGGCGGCCCGGTGGGCGCTGAGCCGACGCGCCCGCTCGTGGCCCGGGCCGGGGCCGTGATGGCGCTCGCGGTCGGGACGGCCCTGCTCGTCGCGGGCTGCACCGCCGGCGGCGACGCCACGGTTTCCGGGCCGGTGGCGCCGTCGGCGAGCGCGTCTCCCACCCCGAGCCCGGCCGCCGCGCCCGTCGACCTGAGCCCGTCGGTCGCCGACGACCTGGCGGCGCTGGAGTCGACCTCGGGTGCGCGGGTCGGCGTCTACGCCGTCGACACCGCGACGGGCGACGTCGTCGCGCACCGCGCCGACGAGCGGTTCGGCTACGCCTCGACCATCAAGGCCCTGGCCGCCGGCGCCGTGCTCGCCGGCCGCCCCGCCACGGCGCTCGACGAGGCACTGGCGATCACGGCCGAGGACGTCGCCGGGGCGGGCCACGCGCCCGTGACCGGCGAGCGGGTCGGCAGCACGATGACGGTGGCGGAGCTGTCCGCGGCCGCCGTCTCCGTGAGCGACAACGGCGCGTTCAACGTGCTGCTCCGGCACCTCGGCGGACCGGAGGCCCTGCAGGCGGCGCTCGTCGGGATCGGCGACACCACCACGCAGGTCGACACCGGCGAGCCCGGGCTCAACCAGTTCACCCCCGGCGAGACGCCCCGCACCAGCACCCCGCGCGCGCTGGCCGACGGCCTGGCCGGCTACGCCCTCGGCGACGCGCTGCTTCCGGACGTGCGCGCCGCCTACGTCGGCTGGCTCACCGGTAGCACCACCGGCGCGGACGCGATCCGCGCGGGCACGCCCGACGGCTGGGTCGTCGGCGACAAGACGGGCACCGCCGGCCGGTACGGCTCCCGGAACGACATCGCGGTCCTCTGGCCCCCCGACGGCGCGCCGGTCGTCCTGGCCGTCCTCACCGACCGCCCGGCGTTCGACGCCGAGCCGGACGACGCCGTGCTCGCCCGGGCCACCGAGATCGTCCTCGCCGCCTACACCTCCCGCTGACCCGGCGGCGCCCCGTTCCGCACCGCCAGCCGATTCTCGCGTCCCCAGCCGCGATCCCAGGGGGCGTCCCGAGAAAGCGCCGGCGATGCGGCCGGGCCGGCGCACCTGCCTGCGCCCGCTCCTGCGCCGAGATGGCACTCCGCGCCTGTGATCGACGTCCGGCACGCAGGCAGGAAGTGTCATCTCGGCGGGGCTCTCGCGCACGGCGGGCGCGGCGCCGACGTGCGGCGGCGGGCGGGCTGCGCCAGCATGCCGGGCATGGGCCAGCCGGACACCGACGCCGTCGTGCCGCCCACCCGCGCAGCCCGGCACGCCGCCGCGGCCGCGGTCGGCTGGCAGCCGATGCGGTTCCGGGACGTCGCCGCGGTGACCTGGACGACGGCGTGCGACGGGGTCCCGGCCGGCGTGCGCGGTCCGGTGCGGGCCGTCCTGGCGGCGTGGTGCTGGCCCGGGCGGCTGCTCGTCGTCGCCGGCGGGCGCTACCACCGGGACGACCGCCGGACGACGGTGTCGCTGCAGCGGGTGCCGGCCCTGGCCTGGACGGTCGGGCTCGGCGCCGCCGTGCTCGTCCTGCTCCGGGTGCTGCGGCGCTCGCTCCCGGAACAGCTGGTCACGGCGATGTTCGTCGGCATCGGCGCGGCCTGGGCGTACGGGCTCACGGTCGCCGTCCTGCAGTGGCAGCGCAACCGTGGCGAGCGCACCCCCGCCGAGCGCCGTGGCCTGATGCGCACGCCCGCGCAGCTGCGCACCACCTGGTGGCTCGGCCGGGTCGCGACCCGTGACCCCGACGTCGACCGCCGCGAGGTGCTGGCCCGGGCGGCGGAGCTGGTCCGCGCGGTCACCGCGCCGGGCGAGACCGTCGGCGCGGCGGCGAAGTCCGACCGCCAGCAGCGCGAGCTGGAGGAGGAGGGCTTCGCCGAGCCGCGCGGTCACAAGGGGCTGGTTGTCTACCCGCCGCCGGCCGCGGCCGAGCGGATCACGCCGCCGGGGCCGCGACCTCCTCGTGCACGAGGGCCGCGATCCGGCGCTTGAGCGCGTTGAACTCCGTCGACGTCACGTCCCGGTCCGCGCCGAGGTCGACGCGCACGATCTCCCGGACGTGGCCCGGCACGCCGTGCGAGGCGCCGCCGGCCATGACCACCACGCGGTCGGCGAGGAACACCGCCTCCTCGATGGAGTGCGTGACGAACAGGACGGTCGTGCCGGTCTCGCGGTGGATGCGGGACAGCTCGCCCTGCAGCGTGGACCGGGTGAGCGCGTCGAGCGCCCCGAACGGCTCGTCCATCAGCAGGAGCGACGGGTCGTTGGCCAGCACCCGGGCGATCGCGACGCGCTGCTGCATGCCGCCGGACAGCTCGTTGGGGTACTTGTCCGCGAACCGGGTCAGCCCGACGGCGTCGAGGAACCGGTCGGTGCGCTCGGTGACCACGCCGCGCTGCAGGCGCGCCTGCCTGGGGCCGTAGGCGATGTTCTCCCGGACGGACAGCCACGGGAACAGGCCGTAGTCCTGGAACACGACGCCGCGCTCGGGGTCGGGACCGGTGACGGGCGCGCCGCCGACCGCGACCTCGCCGAGCGAGGCGTCCTCGAAGCCGGCGAGGATCCGCAGGAGCGTGCTCTTGCCGCACCCGGAGGCGCCGACGACGCAGACGAACTCGCCGGCCGGGACGTCGAGGTCGACGTCGGCCATGGCCACGACGGTGCCGCCGGAGCGGGTGGCGTACTGCTTGCCGAGCCCCGCGACGCGGACGTCGGCGGGCTGGCGGGGACGGACGGAGCCGATGCGAGGCATGTGCTCCTCCTCTCAGGTCAGGGTGGGGCGCCCGCGGGTGACGAGCGTGAGGAGGGCGGTCAGGAGCCGGTCGGCGACGAACCCGCAGAGGCCGATGACGACCATGCCGGCGACGATGAGGTCGGTCTTCGACTGGTCGCGGGCTTGCGTGATCATCGCGCCGAGCCCGGTGTTGATGCCGACGGTCTCGCCGACCACGAGGATCACCCAGGCCAGGCCCAGGGCGACCCGCAGGCCGCTGGCGATCGACCGCATCGAGGCCGGTAGCACCACCTTGTAGAGCACCTGCGCGGGCCGGGTGCCGAGCATCGCGGCCGCCTCCAGCAGGCGGACCGGAACCTGGCGCACGCCCGCGATGGTGTTGAGCAGCACGGGGAAGAACGCGGCGAGGAACACGAGGAAGATCGCCGAGCCGTCGCCGTACCCGATGATCAGCAGGGTCAGCGGCGCCCACGCGGTGACCGGGATCGGCCGCGCGAGGTTGACCGTCGGCTCGAGCATCCGGAACGCCAGCGAGAACCGGCCCATGACGACGCCGAGCGGCACGGCGAGCGCCACGGCCAGGGCGAACCCGGCCAGCACGCGCTGCGTCGAGGCCCACAGGTGCGCGAGCAGCGTGCCGCTGAACGCGTCGTCGACCACGCCGCCGACGGCCAGGTCGACCAGCCGCCGCCCGACCTCCAGCGGCGTGGGCAGGAAGCCCATCTTGATCCCGAACGGGAGCTCCCACGCCTGCTGCACGCCGAGCGTCCACAGCACGAGGACCAGGGCGGGGACGGGCAGGGCGAGCAGGAGCGGGCCGACGCGCGGGCGGCGGCGGGCGGTGCGCGCGGGGGTCGTCGCGGCGGGTGCCGGGACGGTGGGCGCGGCGGGGGTGCGGGGACGGGCGACCCCGGTGGCCGCGGGGGCCTCGGTGCTGCTCATGTCTCTCCCTCGGGGAAGTGGGGTGGTGCCGGTGGGTGCCGGCCCCGCACGCGGCGGGGCCGGCACCGGGGTCAGGAGGCCTCGCCTGCCTCGGTGGCCTCGACGAAGGTGGTGTCCAGCAGCGCGGACACGTCCACGTCGCCGTCGATCTGCTGCAGGGCCGTCATCTGCTCGACGAGCGCCGCGACCTGGCTCTCGTACTCGGCGTCGATCTCCCAGCGCGGCCAGATGTTCTGCACGGCGGTGTCGACCACGGCCTGGTCGATGCCGAACTCGGCGACCACCCCGTCGGCCCACGCCTGCGGGTCCGCGGCCATCTGCTCGGTGGCGCGCACGTGGGTGTCGACCACCTGCTGCACCAGCTCGGGGTCCTCCTCGATCAGCGTGCCGGTCGTGTAGAGGCCGATGTTCACGCGGCCGACGGGGGTGTCGTACGGCGAGGCGACCTCGACGGCACCCGCCTGCAGCGCGGTCGACGGGCCGAGCTCGGCGCTCGCGAACGCGTCGATCCGGCCGGCCTCCAGCGCGCCGGCCATGTCGGAGAACGGCAGGTTGACCAGCTCCAGGTCGGTGTCCGCGTCCATCCCGGCGGCCTCGAGGGTGAGGCGCAGCAGGATCTCCTGCGACGAGCCCTGCGGGTATCCGACCGTCTGCCCGGCGAGCTGCTCGATGCCCTCCAGGCCCTCGCGGCCGATGATGCCGGAGCCGCCGTCGGCCGCCGCGGCGACCACGACGACGTCCTGCCCGGCGGCCGTGCCCGACACCGCGGACGGCACGCCGGCCACCCCGAAGTCGATGTTCCCGCTCACCACGGCGTTCTTGATGTCGGGGGAGGTGTCGAACTGGACGACCTCGAACTCGACGCCCTCCGGCGCGAGGTCGGCGTAGAGGAACGGGTGGTACAGGTGTGGCTGCCCCTTGAGGGTGCCGACGGTGACGACCGTGGTGCCGTCCTCCTCGGCCGTGCTGGCGCCGGCGGAGTCGGGGCTGCACGCGGCGAGGCCGGCGACGAGCAGGACGGAGGAGGCGGTCGCGAGGCGACGGGTGAGGCGCACGGGGATCTCTTCTCTTCGGGGGTTCGGGGGGGTCGGGAGGCTCAGGAGGGTCCGGCGGGGCCGGCCGGACCGGGGGGTCAGGCGGGAGGGGCCGGGACCAGGCCGGCGTCGAGCGCGGCCCGCCAGCCGCCCAGGTGCGTGACGTCGACGCCGGTGCCGTCGGCCACCGCGCCGGGCTGGCCGAGGAACCCGACGACGTCGCGCCCGTCCTCGGTGCGCAGCCGGCCCAGGCCGAGCGGTGCGCCGATGCTCAGCAGCAGCCGGCCCAGCGCGTGCGGGGTCAGCAGCCACTCCTCGCCGGCGAGCGCACCGCCGGTGCCGGGCGGGACGGCGTGCACCAGGGGCTTGGCCGGGGCGGTGGGCAGCGCGAGCATCCGGTAGTCGGGCGCCGTGCGGACCGGGCCGACCCACCGCGCGCCGAGCGCGACGAGCTCGTGGTGCAGCGGCTGCCCGCGCAGGTGGGCGCCGAACACCACGACCGGGACGCCGCCGGCCGCGTACGGGTCGGGGGCCGGGGCGTCGCGGTCGACGTCGTCCACCAGCAGGGCCGCGAGGTCGATCGCGACCTGGTCGTCGAACGCCCGGGTCAGCACCGTGACGCCCGCCTCGCCGTGCGGCGTCGCGCCGAGCGGCACCGCCACCCCGGCCATGTCGAACAGGTTGACGAAGTTGGTGAACACCCCGAGCCGCGCGTTGGTGGTCAGCGGGTCGGCTGCGACCTCGGCGAGCGTCGGGTGCTCCGGGGCGGTGGGCACGAGCAAGGCGTCGCAGCCGTCGATCCGGGCCTGCGCGGCGAGCCGCAGCTGCGCCACCTCGTCGCGCGCCGCGATGTACTCCGCGGCGGTCACCCGGCCGGCCGCGGCCGCGATGCCGGCCACCGACGGGTCGGCGCCGTCCGGGTGCTCGGCCAGGAACGCGCCGTAGGAGGCGTAGCGCTCGGCGACCAGGCCGCCGCCGTAGAGCAGCTGCGCCGCCTGCAGGAACGGCGTGAGGTCGACGGTCCTGATCCGGGCCCCGGCTCGCTCGAGGCGCGCCACGGCGGCGTCGAACCGGTCCAGGACCTCCGGGTCCACCACGTCGAGGTCGGCCCGGCGGGGGACCGCCACGACCGGCGACGGCGGGGCCGCGAGCCGGACGTCGGCCGGCCAGGTGCGCGAGGCCGGGTCGAGGGCGCTCGGCGCGGTCATCACGGCGAGGGTCCGGCGCGCCAGGTCCAGGTCGCCGGCGAGCACGGTCACGCAGTCGTAGGACGGGCAGGCCGGGACGACGCCGTCCTTGGGCACCAGGCCGAGCGTCGGCTTGATGCCCACCACCCGGTTGAACGCGGCCGGCACCCGGCCGGAGCCCGCGGTGTCCGTGCCGAGCGCGATGTCCGCGACGCCCAGCGCCACGGCGACCGCCGAGCCCGACGACGACCCACCGGACACCCGGTCCGGGGCCACCGCGCTGGCCACCGCGCCGTACGGGCTGCGGCTGCCGGTCAGCCCGGTGGCGAGCTGGTCGAGGTTCGTCTTGCCGAGCAGCACCGCCCCGGCGTCCCGCAGCAGGTCGACGACGGTCGCCGACCGCTCGGGCACCACCTGGCGGGCCGGGTGCGCGGCGGTGGTCGGCAGGCCGGCCACGTCGATGTTGTCCTTGACGGCCAGCACGAGGCCCGCGAGCGGCAGGTCCTCGCCGGCCGCGACCCGGGCGTCGACCGCGCGGGCGTCCGCCTCGACGTCGGCCCGGGACCGGACCAGGGTCCACACGTCCGGCCGGGCGGCGGCGTCCAGGTCGGCGAACGCCCGGGCGACGCGCTCCGCCACGGTGCCGGTGGTGCCGGGGCCGCCGGTGGTGCTCGTGGTCGGGGTGCTGGTCACGGCGGTCATCGCTGCTCCTCGCTCGCCATCATCCGGGTCGTGGCCAGGGCGGCCGCGGCGCGCTCCATGACGACCTGGCGGGACGCGCCGACGTGGGCGCGCAGGGCCTCGAGCGCCTGCGGCAGCCGGTCGCGGACGACCAGCTCGGCGATGCCGATGTGCTCGGTGATCGTGGCCGCCATCCGGTCCTCGGTCAGGTAGTCGTACATCCGCACGGACCGGATCCGGCGGTTGGCCTGGTCCAGCGCGTGGGTCAGCGCCGGGTTGCCCGAGGTGTCCAGCAGGGTGGCGTGGAACCGCTCGTCCTGGGCCACGAAGCCGGCGTCGGGGGCGGGGCGGTCGTCGCGGTACGCGTACCAGCGGTCCAGCTCCGCCTCGAGCCGCGCCCGGTCGTGGTGCACGGTCGGGTCCTCGAGGGCCCGGGTGAGCCCGCGCAGCTCCAGGGTGATCCGCAGCTCGTACAGGTCCGTCAGCTCCTGGAAGCTCGGCACGTACAGGTGCAGCCCGCTGTCCCGCTTCACGACGATGCCGTCGGCCTGCAGCCGGGCCAGCGCCTCGCGGACCGGCGTCCGGGACACGCCGTGCCGCTCGGCCAGGCGCTCCTCGGTGAGCCGCTCGAACGGCGAGACCCGCCCGCTCATCAGCTCGGCGCGGATGGTCAGGTAGACCCGCTCGCGGCGGGAGACGACCGGCCCGGGCGGCGGGACCGCCCCGGGGACGACTTCTGTGCTCATGGATGTATACAGAACCGGGTACGTGTTTCGGCACGTCACGCCCTGTGTTGCGAGCGCGTGACGCGTGCGCGGCCCCCCGACAGCTGCTCTCCGCGCTCGCGCGCGCGAGGCCCGGGTGCTCCGGCGACGACGTCAGGGGACGTGCCGCGGCGCCGCGACACGCCGACGCGGCACGACACGCCGCGGCTTCCGGGTGCTGCCACCTGGGACCTGCGTCACGCCCGCCGAGCGGGTGAAACGTCGTCCACATGTGCACCCACATGTGGGCGGATCTGGGGACGCCTGTGGACGAATCCGCAGGCCCGCAGCACCGTCCCCAGGCGGGGTGTGTGTCAGTGGTCGCCCGTAGCCTGTGGATGAAGTCGGACACAGGGCGGTCGTGCACAGGCTGTGGAGAACGACACGGGTGTAACACCAGTCCTAGTGGTCCCTTGCCGGACCGACCCCTAGGTGTAGTGTTCTGACTCGCCGCTGGACGTGGGGCCCGGACCTCTGGTCGACCCGCCGCAGCGGCTCGAGAACAGCAACCAGCAGTGCGGGGCGGGCGCGGGGGCGCACGTACCAGCCAGGCCTTCAGACCGGGGAGACACGATGACCATCACCGTCTACAGCAAGCCGTCGTGCGTCCAGTGCAACGCGACCTACCGCGCCATGGACAAGGCCGGCCTGCAGTACGAGGTCGTCGACATCACCGAGGACGCCGACGCGCGTGACTACGTGATGTCCCTCGGTCACCTCCAGGCGCCGGTCGTCGTGGCCGACGGCCAGCACTGGTCCGGCTACCGCCCCGACCAGATCAAGGCGATCGCCGACCGCGCCGCGGTCTCCGTCGCCTGACGCGGCCGCGCGCCGCCCGGAGCACCCGGGCGGCACGGTCGCCCCGCAGCACGACCCAGGTCCGGGACGAGGAGTGAGCACGCCATGAGCTCCCTGGTCTACTTCTCCAGCGTCTCGGAGAACACCCGCCGGTTCGTCGACAAGCTGGACATCGACGCCACGCGGATCCCGCTCCGTCCCACGGAGCCCGCCCTGCACGTGCAGGACCCCTATGTGCTGGTGGTCCCCACGTACGGCGGCGGGAACGAGGGCGGGGCGGTGCCGCGCCAGGTCATCAGGTTCCTGAACGACCCGGCCAACCGTTCCCTCATCCGCGGCGTGATCGCGGGCGGGAACACCAACTTCGGCTCGCACTACTGCATGGCCGGAGACATCATCGCGGCGAAGTGCCAGGTCCCGTACCTGTACGCCTTCGAGCTCATGGGGACCGCTGAGGACGTCAGCAGGGTCCGAAAGGGATGGGGACGATTTTGGCAGCGACACTCACAGATGCCGGCGTGACGGACGCGACCGAGGTCATCTCGATCACCCCGGACATGGACTACCACTCGCTCAACGCGATGCTGAACCTGTACGGCGCGAACGGCGAGATCCAGTTCGACAAGGACCGGGAGGCGGCGCGGCAGTACTTCCTGCAGCACGTCAACCAGAACACGGTCTTCTTCCACGACCTGGAGGAGAAGCTCGAGTACCTGGTCGAGAACAAGTACTACGAGGCCGAGGTCCTGGCCCGGTACAGCCAGGAGTTCGTCAAGGCGCTGTTCAAGCACGCGTACTCGAAGAAGTTCCGCTTCCAGACGTTCCTCGGCGCGTTCAAGTACTACACCTCGTACACGCTGAAGACGTTCGACGGCAAGCGGTACCTGGAGCGCTTCGAGGACCGCGTCGCGATGGTGTCGCTCGCGCTCGCCGAGGGTGACGAGACCTTCGCGCTGCAGCTGGTCGACGAGATCGTGTCCGGCCGCTTCCAGCCCGCGACCCCGACGTTCCTCAACCTCGGCAAGGCGCAGCGCGGCGAGCCCGTGTCCTGCTTCCTGCTGCGCATCGAGGACAACATGGAGTCCATCGCGCGCGGCATCAACTCCGCCCTGCAGCTGTCCAAGCGCGGCGGCGGCGTGGCCCTGCTGCTGTCGAACATCCGCGAGCACGGCGCGCCGATCAAGCACATCGAGAACCAGTCGTCCGGCGTGATCCCCGTGATGAAGCTGCTCGAGGACTCCTTCTCCTACGCGAACCAGCTGGGTGCCCGCCAGGGCGCCGGCGCCGTGTACCTGCACGCGCACCACCCGGACATCATGCGGTTCCTCGACACCAAGCGGGAGAACGCGGACGAGAAGATCCGCATCAAGACCCTGTCGCTGGGCGTCGTGATCCCGGACATCACGTTCGAGCTCGCGAAGAACAACGAGGACATGTACCTGTTCTCGCCGTACGACGTCGAGCGCGTCTACGGCAAGCCGTTCGCCGACGTGAACGTCTCCGAGAACTACCGCGCGATGGTCGACAACGGCCAGATCCGCAAGCAGAAGATCAAGGCGCGCGACTTCTTCCAGACGCTGGCCGAGCTGCAGTTCGAGTCCGGCTACCCGTACATCCTGTTCGAGGACACGGCCAACAAGGCCAACCCGATCAAGGGCAAGATCACGCACTCGAACCTGTGCTCGGAGATCCTGCAGGTCTCGACGCCCTCGACCTTCAACGAGGACCTGTCCTACGACCACGTCGGCCGCGACATCTCCTGCAACCTCGGGTCGATGAACATCGCGCTGGCGATGGACTCGCCGGACTTCGGCCGCTCGGTCGAGACCGCGATCCGCGCGCTGACCGCCGTGTCCGACCAGACCGACATCGAGTCGGTCCCGTCGGTCAAGCGGGCCAATCGCGGCGGCCACGCCATCGGCCTCGGGCAGATGAACCTGCACGGGTACCTGGCGCGCGAGCGGATCTTCTACGGGTCCGAGGAGGGCCTGGACTTCACGAACATCTACTTCTACACGGTGGCGTACCACGCCATCCGCGCGTCGAACCTGCTGGCCAAGGAGCGGGGCCAGGCGTTCGGAGGCTTCGAGGACTCCAAGTACGCCTCGGGTGAGTACTTCGAGAAGTACGTGACCGGCACCTGGATCCCGAAGACGGCCCGCGTCGCGGAGCTGTTCTCGACGGCCGGCGTGCACATCCCGACGCAGGACGACTGGCGGGCGCTGGCGGAGTCGGTGCGCGAGCACGGCCTCTACAACCAGAACCTGCAGGCGGTCCCGCCGACCGGCTCGATCTCGTACATCAACAACTCGACGTCGTCGATCCACCCGATCGCGTCGAAGATCGAGATCCGCAAGGAGGGCAAGCTCGGCCGCGTGTACTACCCGGCGCCGTTCATGACGAACGACAACCTGGAGTACTACGACGACGCGTACGAGATCGGCTACGAGAAGATCATCGACACGTACGCCGAGGCCACGCAGCACGTGGACCAGGGCCTGTCGCTGACGCTGTTCTTCAAGGACACCGCCACCACGCGCGACATCAACAAGGCGCAGATCTACGCCTGGCGCAAGGGCATCAAGACGATCTACTACATCCGCCTGCGGCAGATGGCGCTCGAGGGCACCGAGGTCGAGGGCTGCGTCTCCTGCATGCTCTGAGCCGATGACGCCGGCCGGGCCCTCGGGCCCGGCCGGCGCACCCGCGTCAGGGTGCAGGATGGACGCAGTACCTCGCGGGCCCGCCCGCCGCCGCGGTGATCGCGGCCCGAGAAGACACGACATGGAGCTGTGATGGCCGAGAAGCTGAAGCTGGTCGACCGCGTGCAGGCGATCAACTGGAACCGGGTCGAGGACGAGAAGGACGTCGAGGTCTGGGACCGGCTCGTCGGGAACTTCTGGCTGCCCGAGAAGGTGCCGGTGTCCAACGACATCCAGTCCTGGGCGACCCTGACCGAGGCCGAGAAGCAGATGACCAGCCGGGTGTTCACCGGCCTGACCCTGCTCGACACCATCCAGGGCACCGTCGGCGCCGTGTCGCTGATCCCCGACGCGATCACCCCGCACGAGGAGGCGGTGTACACCAACATCGCGTTCATGGAGTCGGTGCACGCCAAGAGCTACTCCTCGATCTTCTCGACGCTGGTCTCCACCCGCGAGATCGACGAGGCGTTCCGCTGGTCGGAGGAGAACCCGAACCTGCAGCGCAAGGCCGAGATCGTCCTCGACTACTACCGGGGCGACGAGCCGCTCAAGCGCAAGGTCGCATCGACCATGCTCGAGTCGTTCCTGTTCTACTCCGGCTTCTACGCGCCGATGTACTGGTCCAGCCGCGCCAAGCTGACCAACACGGCCGACCTGATCCGCCTGATCATCCGCGACGAGGCCGTCCACGGGTACTACATCGGGTACAAGTTCCAGAAGGGCCTGGAGCAGCTCACCGAGGCCGAGCGCACCGAGCTCAAGGACTACACGTTCGAGCTGCTCTTCGAGCTCTACGACAACGAGGTGGAGTACACCCAGGACCTGTACGACCCCCTGGGCCTCACCGAGGACGTCAAGAAGTTCCTCCGGTACAACGCCAACAAGGCCCTGATGAACCTGGGCTACGAGGCGCTGTTCCCGCGGGACGAGACCGACGTGAACCCCGCGATCCTCGCGGCGCTGTCGCCGAACGCCGACGAGAACCACGACTTCTTCTCGGGGTCGGGCTCGTCGTACGTCATCGGCAAGGCCGTGAACACCGAGGACGAGGACTGGGACTTCTGAGCCCCGCCTGAGACGCACCGACGACGACGCCCCGCCGAGCAGCAGCCCGGCGGGGCGTCGTCGCGCGTGGCGGACCCGCTCAGCGCTCGACGACCACGTGCTCGTTCGGGACGACGTGCGTCATCCGGAGCCCCGTGACGTCCCGGGGACCGTTGGCCCCGAGGTTCGCCAGGCGCTTCAGCTCGTCGTCCGACAGCGTCTGGCTCTGCAGCGGCGGCAGGTCCTTGACGTCGTCGACCCCGATGCCGAGGCCCTCGCCGACCCGCAGACCGAGCTCGTCGTCGGCCATGAGGAAGTGCCACACCATGCGCTCCTGCACCGGTCGGGCGGCCTGGCCGATCAGCGTGACGAAGTTGGCGACCAGGTCGTCCTTCTCCCACTGCTCCATGAGCTGGTAGCGCTGTCCGGCCTGCGTGTAGTCGTTCGTCCGGGGGATGCGCTGCCGCGTGAGGCGGCCGGAGAGGACCGGACCCTGCTCGTCGTGCGTCGGGTACTGGGCCTCGCGCAGGCCGCCGGTGATGGACGGCTCGTAGTTGACGTGCGGGTTCTGCCCCTCGCCCAGGTCGACGCCGTAGGACATCTGGCCGCCGCGCTGGTTGGTCGCCACCCGGGCGCCGCGCGGGCTGTTGACCGGCAGCTGCAGGTAGTTCGGCCCGACCCGGTACCGCTGGGTGTCGGAGTAGGAGAACGTGCGCCCGACCAGCATCTTGTCGTCGGAGAAGTCGAGGCCGTCGACCAGGACGCCGGTGCCGAACGCGATCTGCTCGTTCTGGTTGTGGTGGTCCGAGACGTTGCTGGTCAACGTCATGGTGCCGACCAGCTTCGGCTCGAAGTCGTTCTCCGGCCAGACCTTGGTGTCGTCCAGCGGGTCGAAGTCGAGCTCGGGGTGCTCGTCGTCGCTCATCAGCTGCACGTACAGGTCCCACTGCGGGTGCTCGCCGCGCTCGATCGACTCGTAGAGGTCCTTCGAGGCGTGGCCCAGGTCGGTGGCCTGGATGTTCGCGGCGTCCGCCTCGGTGAGGCTCGCGACCCCGGCTCGCGGCAGCCAGTGGTACTTCACCAGGTGCGTCTCGCCCTCGGCGTTGACCCACTTGTAGGTGTTCACGCCGAAGCCCTGCATCGTCCGGTAGTTCGCCGGGATGCCGCGGGGGCTGAACAGGTTGACCAGCATGTGCATCGACTCGGGGGTCTGCGACATGAAGTCGAAGATCCGCGCCGGCTCCTGCCGGAACGTCACCGGGTCCGGCTTGAGCGCGTGGATGACATCCGGGAACTTGATGGCGTCGCGGATGAAGAAGACCGCGAGGTTGTTGCCGACCAGGTCCCAGTTGCCGTCCTCGGTGTAGAACTTCACCGCGAAGCCGCGGGGGTCGCGTGCCGCCTCCGAGGAGTCGCGGCCGCCGATCACCGTGGAGAACCGGATCGCCAGGTCGGTCGTCTTCCCCGGCTCCGCGAACAGCTTGGCGCGGGTGTACCGGGCGATCGGCTCGTCGCCCCAGGTCCCCGTCGCCTCGAAGTGGCCGAACGCGACGGCGCCCCGCGCGTGCACCACCCGCTCGGGGATCCGCTCGCGGTCGAAGTGGCTGACCTTCTCGAGGAACTGGTAGTTCTCCAGCGTCGCCGGGCCGCGTGCCCCGACGGTCCGCTGGTTCTGGTTGTCGTAGACGGGGTGCCCCTGCCGGTTGGTGAGGACCGGACGGTCCTGCTCGCTCGGCTCGGGCCCCTGGTGCGCGACGTCGGTCATGCGGACTCCCCCTTGCACTGGACGGCGACTGCTCGCCGTCCCGAGGCTAGGCGGCGACCCGGGACGCGGCGACCGGGGCGCGGCCCGCCGTGCCGGACGGCGCGGCCCGGTGGCAGGTCGGGCAGTGCAGGACCCGGCCGTCGGGCCGGACCGTGGGCGCGCCGACCCCGTTGGTGCTGATGCTGGTGGTCGCGGACTCCTGGACGTGCGTCGCGCACACGCCCGCCCCGCAGCTCCGGCAGAGCGCCACCGCGGGCACCTCGTCGCCGGTCTTCGCGTCCTCGTAGCAGAGCACGTCCGCCTCCTGTTTGATCGTTACTGGAACGACTCCAGAATAGGGGCGGGTCGTGCGGCCGGCCGCCGCGTCCTCATCGTGGACACCGGGCGCTCCCACCAGGGAGGCCGTCGTCCGTCCGTCGGCGGCACCGCGTACCGTCACGACCGTGACCTCCCTGCTGCTGCTCTCGCTGGGCGTCGGTGCCGTCCCGGCGTTCCTCGCCTCCCAGGCCCCGGCGGGCCGGCCGCTGACGATCGGCTACGTCCCCGACGCCGCCCGCGCGGACGCCGACGCCCCGTGGGCCCGCGCCGAGCGCGAGCGGGTCGCCGGCCTCGGCCACCCGGTGGTCGACGTGCGCCTCACGGGGACGGACGTCGAAGCCCTGGCGGTCACGCTCGACGGGGTCGACGCCCTCTACGTCGCGGGTGGCAGCACCTTCGCCCTGCTGGACGCCTTCCGCACGTCCGGTGCCGACCGGCTGGTCCCGGAGCGCGTCCGCGCCGGCCTGCCGTACATCGGCCTGAGCGCGGGGTCGATCGTCGCCGGGCCGAGCATCGAGCCCGCGTCGCTCATGGACGACCCCGCCGACGCCCCCGGGCTGACGGACCTGCGCGGGCTCGGCCTCACGGACGCCGTCGTCGTGCCGCACGCGGACGGGAAGCTGCCGCCGTACCCGCTGGAGCTCATCGGCCGGACGCTGGACCGGTACGGGTCCGACCACGAGCTGGTGCCGCTGTGCGACGACGAGGCGCTGCTGGTCACGGGCCCGGGGTGGAAGGTCGTCGCCTCGGCCTGACCGGGTAGCTCGCCGGGGGCCGAGGCCGGCGCGCCGGCGGCTCGCGACGGCCGAGGGGCCCCGACCGCGGACGGCGGTCGGGACCCCTCGGTGCGCAGGACGGCGCCGTGCTGCTCAGATCCGCGTGCCGGGGTCCGTCCCGTCGTCGAGCCCGGTCCCCGTCGGCGGCACGTCGGTGACGACGACGTCGGTCTCCTCGACGACGACCGGCGTCACCGGCTGCACGTCGTCCACCGGCGTGACGTCGGCGGTGTCGTCCTTCCGGGACGCGGCTGCGGCGCCGGCCGCGGCGACCCCGGCAGCAGCGACGCCGGCCGCCGCGGCGACGGCCTTGGCCGAGACGCCGGCCTTGCCCTTGTCGCCCTGGGACGCGGCGGCGTGCTCGACGCCGGGCGTGCCCACGCCTGCGCCGGTCCCCGTGCCCACCGTCCCGCGCCAGGCGCCGGAGGCGTAGCCCTCGTCCTCGATGAAGGCCTTGAACCGCTCGAGGTCCTTCTCGGCCTGGTTCTCGACCACGTTCAGCTTGTCGCCGACCTTCTCGACCAGGCCCTCGGGCTCGTACTCGAGGTGCAGGTGCACCGAGGTCTGGCCGCCGCCCAGGTCCTCGAACGTCACGGCGCCGGCGTTCGTGGCACCCTCCGTCGCGGCCCAGGCGACCTTCCGGTCCGGGACCTGCTCGAGGATCCGGGCCTCCCACTCGCGCTTCACGCCCGCGATCTCGGCCACCCACTGCAGGCGCTCGTCGTCGAGCTGGGTCACCTTCTTGACTCCGCCCATGAAGTGGGGGAAGTCCTCGAACTGGGTCCACTGGTTGTAGGCCACGCTCACGGGCACGTTCACCATCAGCGACTTGTCGACGGTCGTCGTCATCGTCTCTCCTCGGATGCGCTGCGTGGCGGGGCCGGCGGCTGGACCCCACGCTCCTCCCCAGCATGCGCGCGGACGGTCCGGCCCGCACGGGCAGAGCGGACCCGGCACGCGACCTGTCCGGGCGCGGTCCCCGGCGGTACCGTCGGGTCCGCGCGCGCGGTGAGGGGGCCGACGATGACCGACCTGTCGCCCCGCCTGCGCGCGGTCGTCGACGCCCTGCCCCTGCGACCGGGCCTGCGCGTCCTGGAGGTCGGCGGCGCGCCGGGCGCCGCGGCCCGCGCGGTCGTGGCGCGGGTCGGGCCGGACGGGCACGTGCTGGTGCTGGACCGGTCGCGCACCGGGATCGACCGGACGCGGGACGGCTGCCGACAGCAGGTCGGGGCCGGCCTGCTGTCGACGCTGTGCGCCCCGGTCGAGGACTTCGTGCTGCCGCCGGGCGTCGACCCGTTCGACCTGGCCTTCGCCTGCCGGGTGGGGGTGCTCGACGGGCGGCACCCGCGCTCGTACGCCGCCGCGCTCGCCTGCCTCCGCGCGGCGCTGGTCCCCGGGGGCGTCCTGCTCGTCGACACCGGTGACCCGCTCACGGCGGTGCCGCTGGACGCGCGATGACCGGCGTCAGGCCGGGGTCGCGATGACGACGGCGTTGTCCGCGTAGCGACCGGTGGTGGTGTCGAAGGCGCCGCTGCACGTGATGACGACCAGGCGCGCCGGTCCGTCGGCGCGGAACAGCTCGGCCGGCAGCCCGGCGTCCTTAGCGTAGGTCCGGCGCTCCGTCACGGCATAGCGCACCGTCGTGCCGTCGGCGGTGACCACGTCGAGAACCGTCCCGAGCGGCGCCCGCAGCAGGCGGGAGAGCGGCCCGGCGCCCACGCCGGCCGCGTCCACGTGCGCCGCGAGCACCGTCGAGCCCTGCGCGGCCCCGGGGACGGCGCCGCTCGACCACCAGCCCGCCACGCGCGGGTCGGCGGGGACCTGCAGCGCGCCGGAGTCGTCCACCCCGACGGGGACGACGTCGAGCCCGGTCCCGAGGTCCGGGACGTCCAGCCGCGCGGGAGCCGCGACCGCGTCGGTGGACGGCGCCGCAGCCGGGGGCACGGGCGCCAGCACGTCCGGGGCCGGTGCCGACGGGGTCCCGCCCGGCTCCGCCGGCACCGCACCGGTCGGCGCGGCCGCGGCGGCGACGTGCAGCGTCGGCGGTGCCGTCAGGAGCACGGCGCCGCCGGACGCCGCCAGGACGCCCGCCACGGCGAGGGCCGTGGCAGGCGCCCGGCGACGACCGGCGGGAGGGGTGGTCACGCCTGCTGCCGCCGCAGGACCAGGACGCCGGCAGCCACGACCGCGAGCACGCCGGTGCCGAGCAGCACCACGCCGAGGGTCTGCGACGACTCGGCCGCCTGCCCGCCGGTGCCGGCCGGCACGGACGTCGGCACGCCGAGCTCCTGCGCCGTGGCGAGCAGCCCGTCCAGGTGTCCCTGGACGACCGGGGCCGCGGCCGCCGCGAGGTCCTTGACCGTCTGCTCGGTGCCCTGCGCGAGCTCCTGCTCGCCCGCGGCGAGCGTCGCGCGGTGCCCGGCGATCTGCGAGGCGACCCACGCGCGGTCGAACGCCTCGCCGGACTGCGCGGCGACCTCGGCCAGCGCCGCCTGCTGCTCGGGGCTCGGCTCGGCCGGGAGGGTCACGCCCAGCTGCTGCGCGACCGGGGTCAGCGCGGCGTCCAGCCGCGTGTGGTCGTCGATCAGCATCTGGCCGTGCATGCGGACGTCCTCGCTGACGGCGCGCTGGACGGCCGCCTGGCCCGCGGCGATCTCGGCGAGGTTGCTCTGGTGCGCGGCGACGAGCCAGGTCTGGTCCTGCGGGGACGCCTGCGCGGTGGCGGTGCCGGCCGCGAGGCCGAGCAGGGCGAGGGTGGAGACGAGCGCCACGGAGGCGCGGCGGAGCAGGTGCATGGTGACTCCCGGTGAGCTCCAGCGGTCGCGAGCCCGACGCTGGACCCCCGCCTCATCATCAGGACGCCCGCGTCGTCCCGCATCCCAGGGGCGTCCCGCGGCCGCGCCCCGCCGCGCACCGTAGGGTCGCGGGATGACCCGCCCGCAGCCCGGCGCCCCCGCCTGACCCGTGCTCGTCGTCCTGGTGCTCGCCGGCCTGGCCGTCGCCGTGCTGTCCCGGCGCGTGCCGTGGGTGCGGGACCGGCTGCCGGTCCCGGCGACGACGATCCTGGCGTGGGCCGCCGCGGGCGTCGCCGGCCTGGCGCTGGCGTCGGTCGGGGACGGGGCGGCCCGGGTGGTGCTGGCCGGTGCCGTCGCCGTCGCGGCCGGCGCGCTGGTGATCGCCGCGGCGGGCTGGGTGGTCGGGGCGCTGCGCGGGCCCGTGGACCGGCACCGGGCCCGGCGCGCGGGTGCGCCGACGCTCCCCGAGCGCGCCGTGGCGCTCGCGGACCGGCACCCGGTGACGGTCCGGGGCTGGGACCTGACGGGGCTGACGGTGCGCTCGGTCGTCCGTTCCGGGGAGGTCCGGATCACCGGGCTGGCGGCCGAGATGACCTACTACGCGCTGATCTCGCTGGTGCCGATCACCACCGCGCTCGGTGCCAGCCTCGGGTACCTGCGGCCGCTGCTCGGCGGCGACGAGGTGGAGCAGATCCGCACCGGCGTCGTCGACGGCCTGGCGACGGTGTTCGCCCAGCAGGTGGCGAGCGACGTGCTGGCCCCGCTGGTCGACGGGCTGCTGGACGAGGAGCGCGGCGGGTTCGCGCTGGGGGCGCTGCTGGTGACGCTGTACCTGGCGAGCCGGGTGTTCCGCGCCGCCGTCCGGGCGCTCGACGACGCCTACCGCGTCGCCTCCCGGCAGGGCGTCGTGACGCAGTACCTGCTGGGGTTCGCGTTCACCGTCGGCGCCCTGGTCACGCTCGTGACGGTCCTGCTGCTGGTCGTGATCGGCCCGCTGCTGGGGGACGGCGACGCGTGGGCGGAGCGCCTGGGCCTCGGGGACGCGTTCCGCGCCGCGTGGTCGGTGCTGCGCTGGCCGACGGTGCTGGCGCTCACCGTGGCGTTCCTGACGCTGCTGTACCGGTACGCGCCGAACGTGCGGACCACCTGGCGCCGGTGCCTGCCGGGAGCGGTCGTCGGGACGCTCGGGGCCCTGCTGGTCTCGGCCGGGTTCGTCCTCTACGTGGCCGCCGCGGTCCCGGAGACGCCGGGCGCCGACGCCGGCAGCGCGGCCGTGGTGCAGGCGGCGGCGCAGATGCTCGGCCTGGTGCTCGCCGCCGCGCTGTGGATCTGGCTGTCGAGCATCGCGGTGCTGCTGGGCGGCGTCCTCAACGCGGAGGTCGACGCCGCCCGCGACCGCGCGCGCCCGGCCGGGCTCAGCACTCCACGACGTTGACCGCCAGCCCGCCGCGGCTGGTCTCCTTGTACTTGTCGCTCATGTCGACGCCGGTCTGCCGCATCGTCTCCACGACCGCGTCCAGGGAGACGATGTGCGAGCCGTCGCCGTGCAGCGCCAGCCGCGCCGCGGTGACCGCGGTCGTCGCCGCGATGGCGTTGCGCTCGATGCACGGCACCTGCACCAGGCCGGCGATCGGGTCGCAGGTCAGGCCCAGGTGGTGCTCCATGGCGATCTCGGCGGCGTTCTCCACCTGCTCCGGCGTGCCGCCGAGGACGGCGCACAGCCCGGCGGCGGCCATCGCGCACGCCGAGCCGACCTCCGCCTGGCAGCCGCCCTCGGCCCCCGAGATCGACGCGTTCGCCTTGATCAGGGAGCCGACGGCCGCGGCCGTGAGCAGGAACCGGTGCACCCCGTCGACCGTGGCGGCGGGCTCGGTCCGCCAGTAGTGGTGCAGCACCGCGGGCAGGATCCCGGCGGCGCCGTTGGTCGGCGCGGTGACGACCCGGCCGCCGGCGGCGTTCTCCTCGTTGACCGCGAGGGCGTACACCTGGAGCCACTCGCCCTGCACGTGGCGGCCCTCGGCCTCGGCCGCCTCGAGGCTCGTGCGCATCGCGGCGGCGCGGCGGCGGACGCGCAGGCCGCCCGGGAGCGTGCCCTCCGCGGACATCCCGGCCTGCACGCACGCCTGCATGGCCGCCCACACGGCGTCGAGCCCGGCGCGGACCTCGGCGAGGTCCCGCCGGGCGACCTCGTTCCGCCACGCCACGTCGGCGACGGTCAGGCCGTCGCGGCACAGCGCGAGCAGCTCCGCGCCGGAGCGGAACGGGAGGGGGGCGGGGGCGTCCGCCGGCGCGGGTGCCGGCGGCGCCGGGTCCTCGCCCACGCACCGGATGAAGCCGCCGCCGACCGACTCGTACGTCACCTCCAGGGCGGGATCGTCGCGCCCTTGGGTCCAGGCGCGCAGCACGAGCGTGTTCGGGTGCCCCGGCCGGCGGACGCGCGGCTCGAGCACCACGTCCGCGCCGTCGAACGGCACGGGCAGCACGCCGCCGAGCAGCAGGGCCTGCCCGGTGGGGTGGCCCGACCAGGCGCCGCGCACCGCGGCGGGGTCGCACGTCTCCGGCGCGAGCCCCGCCAGCCCGGCGACCAGCGCGTCCGGCGTCCCGTGCCCCAGGCCGGTCGCGGCGAGCGAGCCGTACAGCACCCCGCCGACCCGCGTCACCCGGTCCGGCAGCGCGAGGGCGCGCCGGGCGAAGTCCGCCCCCGCCCGCATCGGGCCGACGGTGTGCGACGAGGACGGGCCGATCCCGACGGAGAACAGCTCGAGCGCGGAGACGTACACGCCCACATCCTCGCGCGCGCCGGCCGGTGCTGCCGTCACGCGTCGGCCTGCGGGGTCGTCGTCGCGCCCGCCGGCCGCGCGGCCTGCCGCGCGAGCAGGTCCGCCCGGGCCTCCGGGGACAGCGCCGCGGCGCACGCGGCCCAGGCGAGCCCCGTCGCGGCGTCGAGGACCGCGGCGTCGGCGGCCGGGGACACCGCGTCGGCGGCGAACCCGGTGGTGTGCGGCGCGGCCGTGGACCCGTGCACCGCGATGGCGGGGTGGATCGACGGCACGACCTGCGACACGTTGCCCATGTCCGTGGACCCGCCGGCCGCCCCGGCGACCGTGACGGTCGGGCGGCCGAGGTCGGCGAGCGCGGCGTTCCACGCCTGCGCCAGGAACGGGTCCTGGCGGAGCGGGTCGTACCGCGGCTCGGTGCGGCGCTGCTCCCAGGTGCACCCGGACGCGAGGGCCCCGGCCTCGAAGCACGCGAGGACGCGCCGCTTCGCGTCCTGCAGCTCGTCCAGGTCGAAGGACCGGACCTCCGCCTGCACGACCGTCCGCGCCGGGATGATGTTGGTGACCTCGCCGCCCGAGGTCACCACCGCGGCCGTGCGCACGGTGGTCGGCAGCTGCTGGCGCAGCAGCCCGATCGACGTCAGCGCGATGGTGGCCGCGTCCAGCGCGTTGACGCCCGCCTGCGGCGCCGCGGCCGCGTGCGCCGCCCGCCCGGTGTAGACGACCTCGAACCGGTCGACGGCCTGGGTCGCGAAGTCGTCGCAGCGCACGTCCACGCCGGGCGCGCCGTGCACCATCAGCGAGACGGTCGCGTCCTCCCAGGCGCCGGCCTCCAGCATCCGGACCTTGCCGCCGCCGTGCTCCTCGGCGGGCGTGCCGAGCAGCTTGACGGTCAGCCCGGCGTCGTCCGCGACGGCCGCCAGGGCGACGGCCGCGCCGAGCCCGGCCGCGGCGATGATGTTGTGCCCGCAGGCGTGGCCGAGGCCCGGCAGCGCGTCGTACTCGGCGCAGACCGCGACCACGAAGTCGCCCGAGCCGGCTGTCGCCTCGATCGCGGTGTCCAGCCCGAAGGCCCCGACCGTGACGGCGAACCCCGCGTCCCGCAGGGCGTCGGCCAGCAGCCCGGCCGCGCGGTGCTCGGCGAAGGCGGTCTCCGGGTGGGCGTGGATCTCGTGGCTGATGGCGACCAGGCGGTCCTCCCAGCGGCGGACGACCTCGGCCGTGCGGCTCCGCGCCTCGGCGCCGTCGATCCGGACCGGTGCGACGGGGGCGGCGGGCGTGGTGGGGGCGGTGACGGTCATGCGTGCTCTCCTGCGGTGACGGCCTGGACGGCGGGGACGGTGGCGGCGGGGGCGACCACGGCGGCCGGGGCCGCGGCGGGCACCGTGGTCGCGGCGGGTGCCGGCGGACGGAGGAACCGCGCCAGCACGGTGATCGCGACGCCGATCGCGGCGCACACGGCCCAGACGGCGACGTACCCGCTGAACGACGTGGTCGTCACGGCCGCGTCGCCGGAGCCGAACGTCGCCACGAAGCTCGCCATCAGCAGGGCGAAGACGGCACCCGCGACGGCGCCGGCCGCGGTGCGCGACGTGTTGTACAGCGCCGAGGCGATGCCCACGGAGTCCGCGGGCGCCCGGGTGACCACGATGGTCGGCAGCACGGAGATCAGCACGCCGTTGCCGAGCCCGCCGACCACCATGGCCGCGAGCACGAGGGGGGCCGAGCCGGAGCCGAGCAGGAACCCGGCGTAGTGCAGCGCGAGCAGCACGCCGCCGAGCGCCACCGCGCCCGGGACGCCGATCCGGCCGGCCACGCGGTCGCCGACGCTCGACGCGGCGAACGCGGCGAGCGCCGCGACCAGGGCGACGACGCCGACGGCCGCCGAGGTGAGCCCGAGCCCGAACCCGACGACGTCGGGGTCGCTGAGGATGAAGACGGTCGACGCGGTCTGGCTGCCGAACAGCTGCGCGCCGAACAGGAACGCGATGACGATCGGCAGGCCGATGCCCCCGCGCACCAGCAGCGTGACGTCGATCAGCGGGTGCGCGACCCGGCGCTCGACGGCGACCCAGGCCACCAGGACCGCGATCCCGCCGAGCACGGTCACCGCCGTCACCGGGCTGGTCCAGCCCCACGCCGAGGCGTTCGAGATGCCGCCCAGCACCGCGAGCAGGCCCAGACCGAGCAGCGCGGCACCGAGCCAGTCCGTGGTGCCGCGGGCGCGGACCCGGGACTCCGGCACCAGGAACGCCACGACGGGGACGCAGAGCACCAGGAACACCGCCGGCACCCACAGGACCGTGCGCAGGTCGCCGATCGCGGTGTACAGGGCACCGGCGCCCAGCGAGCCGATCGCGGCCCCGAAGGTCAGCGCGCCGACCAGCTTGCCGATCGACCTGCCGGCCGACTTCGGGTCGCGGTCCCGGACGATCGCGAACTCCAGCGGCAGGAACGCCGCCAGCGGTGCCTGCAGCGCGCGGCCGAGCAGCAGCACCCCGAAGCTGGGGGCGAGCGCGACGACGACCGAACCCAGCGCGACCAGCGCGGCGGCGATCGTGAGCATCCGCTTGTGCCCGTACCGGTCGCCGAGCTTGGCGATGATCGGCACGCACACCACCGTGGCGAGCATGTACGCCGCGCTCACCCAGTTCAGCGTGGCGGCGGTGACGTCGAACTGGCTGCCGATGGCGGACAGCAGCACCGGGTACCAGCCCTGGAGCATGCCGGAGCCGAGCTCCATGACGACGAGGAAGCCGACGACGCCGCGGAGCGCGGTGCGGGCCGGGGTGGCGGTGCCGGGCGCGGTGGCCGGGCCGGGCGGTGCGGAGGCGGTCATGAGGTCTCCTGGAGGACGGGCCGACGAGGTGGCGAGACGCTAGGAGCCCGGTTCGCCTGCATGGTGCACACTGCAGGGAATACACCGGGAGGCGGTCGAACGTGCAGGAAGACGTCCTCGACGACCTGGACCAGCGCCTGATCCACGCGCTGCAGATCAGCCCGCGCGCGCCGTGGTCCGCGCTCGCGCCGGTGCTCGGCGCGGACCCCGTCACGCTGTCCCGGCGCTGGGCCCGGCTGGTGCGCGAGGGTCTGGTCTACGTCACCGGCTACGGCTGGGACCAGGGGCAGCTGTCCCTCATCGAGATCGAGTGCAGCCCGGGCGAGACCCTCGCCGTGGCGCACGCCCTCGCCCAGGACCGCGAGGCGTTCACCATCGACCTCACCGCGGGCGGGCGCGACATCATGCTGACCCTGGGCGCGGCGGGGACCGAGGCCGTCGCCTCCTGGACGCTCGAGCGGATCCGCGGCGTCCCGGGCGTCCGGTCGATGCGGACCCACCTGGTGTCGGAGGTCGTCACGGACGCGCGGAGCTGGCGGATGCGGGTGCTGTCCAAGGACGAGGTGGCGCGGGTCGCCGCGCTCGACGCGCGGCCCACCGGCGGCGCCGTGGCGATCCGGCCGGAGCAGGGCCGGGCGATCAGCGAGGCGCTGACCGAGGACGCGCGGATGGGCGTCGCGGAGCTCGGCGCGCGGGTGGGGATGACGCCACGTCGGGCCCGCGACGCCCTCGCCACCATGCGGGCGTCGGGCCGGTTCGTCATGCGCCTCGACGTGGCACGCGCGCACACCCCGTGGCCGATCTACGCCTGGTACTTCCTCCGCGTGCCGGCGGCGATGGTCGCGCGCGTCGGCCCGCAGCTCGGCCGGATGGACGAGGTGCGGCTCGTCGTCACCACCGTCGGCGAGTACAACGTCATCGTCGCGGTGTGGCTGCGGACGCTGCAGGACGTCGGCCGGCTCGAGGCGATCATCGAGGAGCGCCTGCCGGGGGTCACGATCGCCGACCGGTCGGTGGTGCTGCGGACGACCAAGCACCTGGGGCACCTGCTGGACCCGCACGGGCGCGCCACCTCCGAGGCGGTCCCGATGCCTTGACGCCCTGCGCCATCGCCCCCGTACGCAAGCGACGCAAGCCGCTTGCGCGCGGAGGCGTAGAGTCGGCGGCGTGTCGAGGCGTCTGGCCGAGGTGGCCACCAAGGTCGGGGTGAGCGAGGCGACGGTCAGCCGCGTCCTCAACGGCAAGCCGGGGGTGAGCCAGGCGACCCGGGACGCGGTGCTGACCGCGCTCGACGTCCTCGGCTACGAGCGGCCCACCAAGCTCCGCGGCGAGCGCGGCCGGCTGGTCGGCCTGGTGCTGCCCGAGCTGGCGAACCCGATCTTCCCGGCCTTCGCCGAGGTGATCGGCGGCGCGCTCGCGCAGCAGGGCTTCACGCCGGTGCTGTGCACCCGCACCGCCGGCGGCGTCTCCGAGGCCGAGTACATCGACCTGCTGCTCGGCCAGCACGTGTCCGGCGTGATCTTCGCCGGTGGCTTCTACGCGGAGCGGCGGGCCGACCACGCGCACTTCCGCCGCCTGGAGCAGCTGGGCCTGCCGGTGGTGCTGATGAACGCCTCCATCGAGCAGCTCGACTTCCCGCGGGTGTCGACCGACGACCTGATCGCGATGCGGCAGGCGCTCGGCCACGTCACCTCGCTGGGGCACGAGCGGGTCGGGCTGCTGCTCGGGCCGGCGGACCACGTGCCGTCGGAGCGCAAGCTCGACGCGGCCCGGTCGTTCGCCGACGCGCACGGGCTGCGGCTCGACGCCGAGCTGGTCGCCCACAGCCAGTACTCGCTGGAGAGCGGCCAGGCCGCGGCGCACCGGCTGGTGGAGGCGGGCGCGACGGCCATCGTGTGCGCGAGCGACCCGCTGGCGCTGGGTGCCGTGCGCGCGGTGCGCCGGGCGGGCCTGCAGGTGCCGGGTGACGTCTCCGTGGTGGGCTACGACGACTCGGCCCTGATGAACTCCACCGACCCGGCGCTGACCACGGTGCGGCAGCCGATCGAGCCGATGGGCCGGGCGGCGGTGGACCTGCTCGCCGGGATGATCGCCGGCGTCGACGTGCCGCGCGACGAGCTGCTGTTCGAGCCGGAGCTGGTGGTGCGCGGCTCGACCGCCGCGGTGCCCACGGCGCGCCGCACGACCACCGGCCGGTAGCCCGACCGCTCGTCCCCGGGCCCAGGGCGCCGACCGCACCGGTCGGCGCCCTCCGAGGCGCGCCCCGTGCCCGATCCGGTGTCCTGAGGTCGCGTTTCGATAACGGCGCTGTCAGGTTCTTGCGCGGATACCGTCCACTAGTTACGGTCGTGCCAGACGACGTCGTCCTCGCTCCGGCGGACCCCGCCGTCCCGGCCGGCCGGACCCCGGCGGTCGGATGCGCGCGGTCCACCGTCCGCGCACCGCGCAGGACGAGGCAGACGAGGACCCGTGACCGAGACACGACCGGCGCAGCAGGCGACCGACGCGCCGTGGTGGCGCAGCGCCGTCATCTACCAGGTCTACGTCCGCAGCTTCGCGGACGGCGACGGCGACGGCACGGGTGACCTGGCCGGCGTCCGCGCCCGGCTGCCGTACCTGCGCGACCTGGGCGTCGACGCGATCTGGTTCACCCCCTGGTACGTGTCCCCGCTGGCCGACGGCGGCTACGACGTGACCGACTACCGCGCGATCGACCCGCAGTTCGGCACGCTGGCCGAGGCGGAGCAGCTCATCGCCGAGGCGCGGGCGCTGGGCATCCGGACGATCGTCGACGTCGTCCCGAACCACGTCTCGGCCGAGCACCCGTGGTTCCGCGCGGCGCTCGCGGCCGGGCCGGGCTCGCCGGAGCGGGAGCGGTTCTGGTTCCACCCGGGTCGGGGCGCGGACGGCGCCGGGATCCCCACGCACTGGGTGTCGGACTTCCAGGGCAGCACCTGGACCCGCACCACCGAGCCCGACGGCACGCCGGGGGAGTGGTACCTGCACCTGTTCACGCCCGAGCAGCCGGACCTCAACTGGGACCACCCGGACGTGCGGCGCGAGCACGAGGACGTCCTGCGGTTCTGGTTCGACCGGGGCGCCGCCGGGATCCGCATCGACTCCGCCGCGCTCCTGGTCAAGGACCCGGCGCTGCCCGAGGTCCCCGCCGAGCCGGGCCCCGGGGAGCACCCGCACGTGGACCGCGACGAGGTCCACGACGTCTACCGCGCCTGGCGCGCCGTCGCGGACTCCTACGACGAGCCGCGGGTCCTGGTCGGCGAGGTCTGGCTGGCGGACCGCGAGCGGTTCGCGCACTACCTGCGCCCGGACGAGATGCACACCGCGTTCAACTTCGACTTCATGGCCCGCCCGTGGTCCGCCAAGGAGCTGCGCGAGTCGATCCAGACCACGCTGGACGCGCACGCCCCCGTCGCCGCCCCGCCCACCTGGGTGCTGTCGAACCACGACGTGACCCGGCCGGTGACCCGGTACGGCCGGGCGGACACCTCGTTCGCGTTCGCCCGCAAGCGGGCCGGCACCCCCACGGACCTGGCGCTCGGCCGGCGGCGCGCGCGGGCCGCCGCCCTGCTGACCGCCGCGCTCCCGGGGGCGCTGTACGTGTACCAGGGGGACGAGCTGGGGCTCCCGGAGGTCGAGGACCTGCCCGCCGGGGCCGTCCAGGACCCGATGCACTTCCGGTCCGGCGGGGTGGACCCCGGTCGCGACGGCTGCCGGGTCCCGCTGCCGTGGCGCCGGACCGGCAGCACGTACGGCTTCGGGCCCGAGGGCGGCGCCCCCGCGTGGCTCCCGCAGCCCGCGGGCTGGGGCGGGCTGTCGGTCGAGGCGCAGGCGGCCGACGGCACGTCGGTGCTCGCCCTCTACCGGCGGCTGCTCGCCACCCGCCGGGCGGAGCCCGCCCTGCACGGCGCCGACCTGCGCTGGCTGACCGACCTCGACGGCGCCCCGGTGCCCGACGACGTGCTCGCGTTCGCTCGCGGGGACGTCGCGTGCCTGGTGAACCTCGGCACGGAGCCGCTGCCCCTGCCGCGCACGGCCACCGTGCTGCTGGCCAGCGCGGGCGACCCCGACGACCACCTGCCCACCGACACGGCGGCCTGGCTCCGGCTCGGCCCGCCGCACCCCACCCCGCACCACCCGACCAAGGAGCGACGATGAAGTCCACCCGGCAGACGATGGCCCTCACCCTGGCGGGGACCCTGGCGATCGGCGCGCTCGCCGCCTGCTCCAGCGGTCCCGAGGACGACGGCACGGCCGAGGACGGCACGGTGACCCTCAAGGTCGTCGCCCTGCTGCCCGGGTCCACCGACGAGGCGGTCGCGGCGTTCGACCAGCAGGTCGCCGAGTTCGAGGAGGCGCACCCGGACATCGACGTGCAGCCCGAGGAGTACGAGTGGAAGGCGACGACGTTCGCCGCCCAGCTCGCGGGCGGCACGCTCCCCGACGTCTTCGAGATCCCGTTCACCGACGCGCAGGGCCTGGTCGAGAACGGCCAGCTCGCGGACATGGACGCCCAGTTCCGCGCCCTGCCGTACGCCGACACGTTCAACCCGACGATCCTCGAGGCCGGCACCGGCCCCGACGGGCACGTCTACGCGATCCCGGCCAAGAACGCCTACCCGGTCGCGCTGCACTACAACCGGGCGCTGTTCGAGTCGGCCGGCCTGGACCCGGACGCACCCCCGACCACCTGGGACGAGGTGCGCGCGGCCGCGAAGGCGATCGCCGACGCCAACCCCGGCGTCGCGGGCTTCGCCACGATGACGCAGAACAACACCGGCGGCTGGCAGCTGACGGCGCAGACCGTCGCGCACGGCGGCCGCACGGTGGAGGTCGACGACGAGCAGGTCGCCACCGCGACGCTGGACAACGACGGCACCACGGCGGCGCTCGAGCTGCTGCAGCAGATGCGCTGGGACGACGGCTCGATGGGCGCGAACTTCCTGCTCGACTGGGGGTCCATCAACCAGGAGTTCTCGGCCGGCCAGGTCGGCATGTTCACGTCCGGCTCGGACATCTACACCTCGATGGTGCAGACCAACGCCATCGACCCGGCCATCTACGGCCTGGCCCCGATCCCGCTCGAGGGCGACGACGCCGCCACGCTGACCGGCGGCACCCTGGCCGGCGTCCCGGCCGGCGCGAGCGAGGAGGTCAAGGACGCCGCCATCGAGTGGATCGACTTCTTCTACCTGAACAAGCTGGTCGACGAGGACCGCGCCGTCGCGGACGCCGAGACGCTCGTGGCCAACGACCAGCCCGTCGGCACCCCGGTGCTGCCGATGTTCTCCGAGGAGCAGTACCAGCAGAACCAGGAGTGGATCGCGGACTACATCAACGTCCCCCTGGACCAGATGGCGCCGTTCACCGACGCGATGTTCGACCTGCCGCTGGTGGGCGAGCCGTCGCAGAAGACGCAGGAGATCTACGCGCTGCTCGACCCGGTGGTGCAGGCCGTGCTCACCGACGAGAACGCGGACGTCGACGCCCTGCTGGAGCAGGCGGACACCCAGGCGCAGGCCCTGCTCGACCAGGGCTGACCCGCCACGGAGCGCGGCGGGCCGGGGCACCCCGACCCGCCGCCCTCGACCCGCCGCTCCCGACCGGCCCGACCTGATCCACCTGACCGGAGGACCCGCGTGACCGCCACCACCGCCCCGCCCCGCCCGGGCCGACGATCGCCCGCGACCTGGGTGCGCGGTGGCGGCCTGAGCACGCTGGTGTTCCTCGTCCCGCTGCTGGTCGTCTTCGGCGTCTTCTCCTGGTTCCCGATCGTCCGCGCGGTCGTGATGAGCGTCCAGGAGACCAACCTCGTCACCCCGCCGACGTTCGTGGGGCCGGCCAACTTCCAGCACGTGCTCGCGGACCCGCTGCTCGGCACCGCCGTGCGCAACACGGCGTACTTCGCGCTGCTCGCGCTGCTGATCGGCTACCCCGTGCCGCTGGTCGCCGCGGTGCTGATGCGGGAGGTCCGGCGCGGCCGCGGGCTGTACTCGGCGCTCGCCTACCTGCCCGTGGTCGTGCCGCCCGTGGTCGCCGTCCTGCTGTGGAAGTTCTTCTACAAGGGCGGGCCGCAGGGCGTGTTCAACACGATCCTCGGCTGGGTGGGGCTCGGGCCGTACCCCTGGCTGCAGGACGCCACGTGGGCGATGCCCTCCCTGGTGCTCGCCGCGACCTGGGCCGGCGCCGGCGGCACGATCATCATCTACCTGGCGGCGCTGACCAGCGTCCCGCCGGAGCTGTACGACGCCTCCGAGGTCGACGGCGCCGGGCTGTGGCGCAAGGTCTGGCACGTGACGCTGCCGCAGCTGCGCGGCGTCCTGTTCATCACCCTGATCCTGCAGATCATCGGGACCGCGCAGGTGTTCCTGGAGCCGTACCTGTTCACCGGCGGCGGCCCGAGCAACGCGACCGTCACCGTGCTGCTGCTGATCTACCGCTACGCGTTCCAGAACAGCCTCGGCGGCGACTACGGCGCGGCCACCGCGCTCTCGCTGATGCTGGCCGCGTTCCTCGCGGTGCTGTCGCTGGCCTACTTCCGCCTCACCCGGTCCTGGAGCACGTCATGAGCACCGCACCCGGCAGCGTCCTGGACGCCGCCGCCTCCGCCGCACCTCCGCCCGCCGGCGGCCCGGCCGCACCCCGGCGGCGCCGGCGCCCGAGCCGGCGGGGCGCGGCCGACGCTCCCGACCGCGCCGCCCTGTCCGAGGCCGACTGGCGCCGCCCGGCGGTGCGGTGGGGGATGGGCACGACCCACGTCGTGCTGCTGGTGCTGCTGGTCGTCGCCGGGCTGGGCCCGATGCTGCTGCTCGCGAAGTTCGCGGTGACCCCGACCCCCGACATCCTGCGCAGCCCGATGGCGGTGTTCCCGAACGGGATCGCCTGGGAGAACCTGGACCGGGCGTGGAACGACGTGCGGGTCAGCACGTACTTCCTCAACACCGTGTGGCTCGCGGCCGGGTCGTGGGCGGTGCAGATCCTGGTGGCCACCACCGGCGGCTACGCGCTGTCGGTGCTGCGGCCCCGGTACGGGAAGGTCGTCCAGGCGCTGGTGCTGTCGACGATGTTCGTCCCCGCCGTGGTGCTGCTGGTGCCGCTGTACCTGACGGTGCTGGACCCGCCGCTGCTGGGCCGCTCGCTGATCAACAGCTTCTGGGCCGTCTGGCTGCCGGCCGGGGCCAGCGCGTTCAACGTGCTGCTGGTGCAGCGGTTCTTCGACAACCTGCCCCGCGAGGTGTTCGAGGCCGCGCGGGTGGACGGCGCCGGGCCCTACCGGCTGTTCTGGTCGATCGTGCTGCCGATGTCCCGGCCGATCCTCGGCGTGGTGTCGGTGTTCGCGGTGATCGCCGCCTGGAAGGACTTCCTCTGGCCGCTGCTGGTGCTCAAGGACCCGTCGATCCAGCCGCTGTCCGTGCGGTTGCCCGCGATCGAGGCGTCGACGGAGCTCGGCGTGTTCCTGGCCGCGCTGGCCATCGCCACGATCATCCCCGTGCTGGTGTTCGTGGCGTTCCAGCGGCTCTTCCTGCAGGGCGCCGGCATGGGCGGCGCCGTCAAGGGCTGACCCGCCCCACCCCCGCCCCCACCCCCGCCCCCGCCCCGGGCCCGCGCGCGGCGGCGACCTCGCGGCGGTGAATTGCGTGACATGGGCGTTGGGTATTTCCGGAATGGCCGATCCGCAGGCTCCGCATCGGCAAATTTCCGGTGCCGCAGCGCGCTGAACTGCGGGGACGTGAGTGAGCCAGGCCTTCCTTTCTAGACGCGCCGGAAAAGGGCATCTACCGTCGACGAGGTCAGCAACCCGCACGCCCCATTCCCCGGAGGTCCGTCGATGAGCACCCTCATGGAGCAGCCGCCCGTCTCCGAGTGCTCGGTGGACGGGTGCTCGTACAACCACGAGCACGCCTGCAGCGCCGCGGCCATCACGGTGGGCGGCACCGGCGACGCGCAGTGCTTCACCTTCATCCCGCTGAGCGTCAAGGGCGGCCTCGACCGCGTCGTGTCGCACGTCGGCGCCTGCCAGCGCGGCGACTGCGTCCACAACGAGCACCTGACCTGCGCCGCGAGCTCCGTGCGCATCGGTGCGGGCCACGACCTGGCCGACTGCCTCACCTTCGCGCCGGCCTGACCGCCGCGCCCGCCCGACGGGCCGCCCCGCGCGGGGAGCCCCCCCGCGACACCGCGCCGCAGCCCGTCACCCCACCGCCGACCCTCGTGCCCCTCGACCGGGCCCGGGGGTCGCGGCACGTCCGGGCCCGGGAGCGGCGCGTCCCGGACCCCGTGCCGCCTCAGTCCTCGCGCTCGAGCGCGGCGGCGATCGCCGCGGCCACCGGGACCTGGCCCTCCGACAGCTCCAGGGTGAGCCCGGCGGTGCGCGGCTCGTCCAGCAGCGCCACGAGCACGGCGGCCACGTCGTCCCGCGGCACCTGGCCGCGCGGGATCTCCGCACCGAGCCGGACGTGCCCGGTCCCGGCGTCGTCGGTCAGCCCGCCGGGCCGCAGGATCGTCCAGTCCAGGTCGCGGCCGCGCAGGTCCTCCTCGGCCGCGGTCTTCGCGCGCAGGTAGGCGGCGAAGGTCGGGTCCGTGCCCTCCGGCGGCTCGGAGCCCGCGCCGACCGAGGACACCAGCACGTAGCGGCGGACCCCGGCCCGGGTGGCGGCGTCGGCCAGCAGCGCGGCCGCACCGCGGTCCACGGTGTCCTTGCGGGCGTCGCCGCTGCCCGGCCCGGCCCCGGCGGCGAACACGACGGCGTCCGCGCCGGTCAGCTGCGCCGCGAGGGCGGTGGCGTCGGTGTCCTCGAGGTCGAGCAGCACCGCGGTGGCGCCGTCGGCCTCCACGTCCGCGACGTGCGCGGCGTTGCGCACGATCGCGAGCGGGGAGTCCCCGCGCGCCGCGAGCAGGCGGTTGAGTCGGCGAGCGATCTGTCCGTGGCCTCCGGCGATGGCGATGCGCATCCGTCCACCGTAGGAGCCTGCCGGCGGCGACGCACCCGGGGCGCCGTGCCCGCTGGTGGTGGTCGGCTCCCGGGACGCGGCAGGGGGGCCGGATCACGCCTCCCGGGAACCGACCGTGCCGCCCGCGCCAGGGGGGACGGCAGCGGGCGGACGGTGCCCGGCCGGGCGGGACCCGAGGTCCTGCCGTGGTGGCCGAGCACCTCCGACGTTAGGGCAGCGAGCCGCCCGGGTGAAGACCGATGAGTAGCGGCCGCGACGATCTGAGGGGCGGCCGACGCGATCTGAGGGGCGCCGGCGGCCGTCGTGCGACCACTCAGGCGCTGTCGGCCACCGGGCCGTCGGCACCTACCCGGTCCGCGCCGCCGTCGGCGGTGCCACCGGTGTCGTCGGCGCCGCCGCCGGCGTCCGTCCCCAGCGGCCGCAGCCCGGCGAGCCGGGCCCGCAGGCTCGGCACATCATCGGCCCCGCCGGTGCCCGGCACGAGCGACAGCGCGGTGAACGTCTCGGCCGTCGGCAGGAGGTCCCGCGCGAGGTCGCGCAGGGCCTCGGCGACCTCCGCCAGGTCGGCCGCGTGCGCCGCGTCGAGGTCGGGGGAGTCGCCCTGCAGGCCGACGTACAGCACGAAGCCCGCGCGGGCGGGTTCGGCGCCGGTCGACGGCGGGGCCGGCCGCGGTGCGACGGCGAGGCGGGGTGGTGCGGGGGTACGAGGACGTGCCACGGGATGCTCCGGAGGGTGCGCGGGACCGCGGCGAGGGCGGTCGGGGTGCGGTCGGGCGGCGGACGACGGGGCGTCAGGGCCGACAGCGCGTGCGGAGCGCGCCCGGGCGCACGCCGGCGGACGCCGTGACGGCGTCGGTCCGGTGCGTGCGGGGGTGGCTCATCCCACGATCGTGGCAGGCCGGGGGACGGGTGTCCACGGCCTTTCCGTGGCCGGTCTCAGCGGGCGAGACCGGAGGTCGCGGACGTGCTCAGACGACGCCGTACAGCCGGTCGCCGGCGTCGCCGAGGCCCGGGATGATGTACGCGTTCTCGTCCAGGTGGTCGTCGACCGCCGCGACCACGATGGTGACGTCGCCGCGGTCGCCGACGGCCGCCTCGACGGTCTCCAGGCCCTCGGGCGCCGCGAGCAGGCAGACGACGGTGACGTCGCGCGCGCCGCGGGCGAACAGGAAGTCGATCGCGGCGACCAGGGTGCCGCCGGTGGCGAGCATCGGGTCGACCAGGAAGCACTGCCGGCCCGTGAGGTCCTCGGGGAGCCGGTTGGCGTACGTGATCGCCTCGAGCGTCTGCTCGTCGCGCTGCATGCCGAGGAACCCGACCTCGGCGGTCGGCATCAGCCGGGTCATGCCGTCGAGCATGCCGAGCCCGGCGCGCAGGATCGGCACCACCAGGGGCAGCGGCTCGGCGATCTTCACGCCCGTGGTCGTCGCCACCGGGGTCTGCACCTCGACCGGCTCGGTGCGCACGTCGCGCGTCGCCTCGTACGCGAGCAGCGTCACGAGCTCGTCGACGAGCTTGCGGAACGTCGGGGACGACGTCTCCTTGTTGCGGAGCACCGACAGCTTGTGGGCGACGAGCGGGTGGTCGGCAACGTGCAGGCGCATGGTGCTCAACCTACCGTGCGCGGGGTGCCCGGGGCTCCGCGGGTGCGTGCGGGAGGATGGCGGCATGTTCGCGCGCCCCGACGACCTCACCGCCATGGGCCTGGCCCTCACCGAGGCCGCCGCCTGCGCGGCCACCGGCGACGTCCCCGTGGGCGCCGTCGTGCTCGGGCCGGACGGCGCCGTGGTCGGTGCGGGGCGCAACCGCCGGGAGGCCGACGGCGACCCGACGGGCCACGCCGAGGTGCTCGCGCTGCGCGCGGCGTCGGCGGCGCTGGGCCGGTGGCGCCTGGACGACTGCACGCTCGTGGTGACGCTGGAGCCGTGCCTGATGTGCGCGGGCGCGACGGTGCTGGCGCGCGTCCCGCGCCTGGTGCTCGGGGCGTGGGACCCCAAGGCCGGCGCCTGCGGGTCGCAGTGGGACGTGGTGCGCGACTCCCGGCTGAACCACCGGGTCGAGGTGGTCGGCGGGGTGCGCGAGGACGAGTGCGGCGCGGTGCTGCGCGCGTTCTTCGCGCAGCACCGCGCCTGAGCCGGGGCGCGGGGGTCAGCCGCCCGTCACGTTGTCGTACGCGCGCATCGCCGCGTCCTGCGCCTCGGCGAGGGCCTCCTCGGCGGTCTTGTCGCCGAGCAGGGTGGCGGTGATGGCGTTGTTCAGCTCGTTCTGGATGTCCTGGCCGGCGGGCGAGGACCCGAAGGTCCGGCCGGCGTCCACCACCTCGTAGAACGTCTCGATGACCTGGTCGAACCCGGCGTCGCCGGTCGGTGCGACGAACTCGTCCCGGACCGCCTGGTCCGCCTCCGGGGAGCCGGTGAACAGCCCGGTGTTGATCCCGCCCTCGGTGGCGATCGTGTCGGCGCGCGCCTGACCGGCCGCCGTCCAGGCGTCGAGCGACGTGAGCTCGAGCATCCAGGCGCACGCGGCGTCGGGGTTCTCGGCGCCGGCCGGGATGACGAAGGCCTGCCCGGAGGCGACGGAGAACGGCTGGCCGTCCTGGTCCAGGAACGGCACGGCCTCGATCTCGATCTGGTCCGCGTACGCGCTCAGCACGTTCGGGTACCACTGGGCGTTGACCTGCGCGCCGACCTGGTCGGTGACGAACTGGTTGCTGTCGCCGAAGGTGTCGAAGGAGTCGCTGAACGACTTCACCTCGGCGAACCCGCCCTGCGCGTCGGTGATCTGCTTGAGCAGCTCCATGCCGGCCAGGTTGGACGGGTCGTCCAGCGTCGGCCGGCCCTCCTCGTCGATCAGCTGCCCGCCCTGCCCGAGGATCCACAGCCCGCCCTGGCCGGTCGCGACCGGGTCGAAGCCGAGCGTCGTGGGCACGCCGCCGCCCTCGGCGTACATCGCGTCGATCGCGGCCAGCAGCGTGTCCGGCTGGGAGGTGTCGATCTGGTCGGGCGTGACGCCGGCCGCGTCCATGACCCGCTTGTTCAGCAGGATCGCGACGGGCTGGAAGAACTGCGGCACGCCCCAGACGGCGTCCTCGTACCGGACGTCGTCGATCACCGAGGAGTAGAACCGCTCGTCGGGGTCCACGTCGTGCGCCTCGTAGCAGGCGTCCAGCGGCAGGATCAGGTCCTGCGCGGCGTACGTCGTCACGTACCGGCGGTCCATCTGCACGACGTCCGGCACGTCGCCCGACGCCAGGCGGGTGGTGAACTTCTGCGCGTCGAACGCGGTGGCGTCCAGCTCGACGTCGACGTCGGCCAGCTGCTCGGCGGCGAAGTCCAGGCGGGCCTGGCCGACGTCGTCCGCGTTCTCGAAGCCCCAGGCGCGCAGCGCGCCGGAGGCGGAGTCCGTGAACTCCGCGGACCCGCCGCCCTCGCCACCGTCGTCTCCTCCGGAGCTGCACGCGGCCAGGGCGAGCGCGGTGATCGGCAGCAGCGCGATGGCGCCTCGGCGCGACTTCCTCATGGCTGTTCCTTCCGTGGTGGGTGGGGCGGGACCGGCGCGGTCACCCGCGCCGTCCCGTCGTGGCGACGCCCTCGATGAAGTAGCGCTGCCCGAAGGCGAACAGCGCGAGCATCGGCAGGGTCACGAGCAGGGAGGCGACCATCACGTACTGGTAGTCGCCCTGACCGCCCGCCGTGGGGCTGTACTTGGTCATCGCGTACGCGATGCCGAGCGGGGCGGTGAAGTCCTCGGGGCTCCCGGCGTTCAGGTAGATCAGCGCGGCCTGCAGGTTGTTCCACGACGCCTGGAACTCGAACAGCAGCACGATGATGAACGACGGCAGGGACAGCGGGAACACGATCCGCCAGTACGTCACCCACTGGTTCGCGCCGTCGATCCGCGCGGCCTCGGACAGCTCCCGCGGCAGGCCGAGGTAGAACTGCCGCTGCAGGAAGATGTAGAACGCCGAGCCGAACAGGTTCGCGCCGAACAGCGGGATCCAGGTGCCCAGCGCCCCGAGCTCCTTCCAGATCAGGTAGATCGGGATCATCGTGACCGCGCCGGGCAGCATCATCGTGGCGAGCACCAGGCCGAACAGCACCGTGCGGCCGGGGAACCGGAAGTGCGCGAAGCCCCAGGCGACCAGCGAGCTCGACACGGCGACCGTGACCGCGGCGAGGAGCGCGATCGCGATGCTGTTGAGCATCCAGTTGCCCAGCGGCAGCTCCTGCCACACCGTGACGTAGTTGTCCCAGTTGAAGGTGCTCGGCCACAGCGAGTTGTCGAAGACCTGGCCGCGGTCCTTCAGGCTCGCCGCGAGCAGCCACGCGAACGGGTAGAGGAACACCACGGTCATCACGACCAGCAGCGCGATGACCACCCCGCGGCGCACCCGCCGGCGGGCGCGCCCGCTCGGGGAGCCGGGGACGGGGGCGAGCGGCCGCGGCGGGCCGGCGGGGTGGTCGGCCCGGCCCGTGGCCTCCTCGGGGAGCCCGGGGACCTGGCGGATGCCCGGGGTGCCGGTGGTTCCGGTGCTCGTCATCAGTCCCGGCTCCCCTCGTAGTAGACGAAGCGGTTGCCGAACTTCATCTGGATGGCCGTGATGATCATGATGATCACGAACAGCAGCCACGCCATCGCCGCGGCGAACCCGAAGTTGAACTGGCGGAAGGCCTGCTGGAACAGGTAGATCGCGTAGAACAGCGAGGCCTCGGGGGAGGCGTTCGACTGGTCGCGCCAGAACAGCAGGTAGGCCTGGTCGAACACCTGGAACGCCGCGATCGACAGCACGATGACGTTGAAGAAGATCGCGCTGGAGATCATCGGGAGCGTGATGTTGCGGAACCGCTGCCAGACGCCCGCGCCGTCCAGCTCGGCCACCTCGTAGAGCTCCCGGGGCACGTTCTTCAGTGCCGCGAGGAAGATCACCATGGTCCCGCTGACGCCCCACAGGGTCATCAGCACGATCGACGGCTTGATCCACGCCGGGTCGACCAGCCACTGCGGCCCCTCGATCCCGAACATGCCGAGGAACTGGTTGATCGCGCCGGTGTTGCCGTTCAGCAGCAGGAAGAACACCGCCGCCGTCGCGACCGCGGGCGTCATCTTGGGCAGGTAGTACACGGTCCGGAAGAACCCGGCACCGCGACCCGCCTGGTTGAGCAGCGACGCCAGCCCGAGGGCGACCAGGATCTCCAGCGGGACCGCCAGCACGGCGTAGAACAGGGTGTTGCCGAGCGAGGTCGCCACCCGCGGGTCCTCGAACAGCTGGGCGTAGTTCTCCAGGCCGTTCGGCCGCGCGGTGTTGGTGGCCAGGTTGTACCGGCTGAACGAGATGATCAGGGAGTAGATCATCGCGCCGGCCGTGAAGACGAGGAACCCGATGATCCACGGCGAGATGAACAGGTAGCCCGTCAGCGCCTCGCGCCGGTTGTACCGGACCTTGGCACCGGACGGCCTGCCCGCACGTCGGCGCCGGCCGGACGTCGTCAGCGCCGCGGGTGCGGCCTCGGCTCGCAGCTGCGTCATCGCGTCCTCCCGCCGGGTGCGGACGTCGAGGTGCCGTGCGGCCCGGACGAGCCGCACGTCGACGTGGCGACGGTGCCACGTGCTGCGAGGCACGAGGGGAACGGCCGTGACGCCGTCACGGATGTGCTCCCGCGCGCTGCTGCACGGGTCCCTGCTGCGCACCGTGCCACGACTTCGACGCCTCCGCTACCTGAACGGTTCAAGCCCCGAACCGTGCACCGTCGCCGCAGGTCAGCGCGCCTCCTGCGCGCCTCAGAGCAGGCCGAGCTCCCGCGCGCGGGACACGGCGTCGGCCCGGCGGCGCACGCCGAGCTTGCGGTAGGCGCTCCGCACCTGGGACTTGACGGTGTTGTGCGACACGTGCAGCCGGGCGGCGACCTCGGCGAGCTCCGCGTCGTCGGCGAGCTCGCGCAGCACCACCACCTCCCGCTCGCTCAGCCCGACGCCGTCCTGGGCGTCCGGCACGGCCACGGGCACGGGGGCCAGCGCGGCGAGGAGCTCGTCGACGGCGGGGTCCGCGAGCCCGGTGGCGAGCGTCCGGACGGCTGCGCGCTCCTCGGCGGAGACCAGGACCCACCCGGTCGCCGAGCCGCCCAGCGCGACGACCGCGGCGGCCTCCCGCAGGGCGCGCGCGGCGACCGCCTCGGTGCCGTGCCGCGCCGCCGCCGCTGCCAGCAGGAGCCGGCGCGTGACCCGGAGCCGCGGACCCTCGTCGGGCAGGTCGGGGGCGGCGAGCAGGGCCAGCGCCTCCGCCGTGCGGCCCGTGGACAGCAGCAGCCGGGCACGGGCCACCCGCGCCGCCGGCACCGTCGAGGGCACCGGGGCCAGCAGGGTCGCGCCGGCCTCCGCCTGGCCGGCGGCCAGCGCCAGCACGGCGCGCGCCGCGGTCAGCCGCGCGCGCCAGGCCGAGCCCGCGGGGGAGCGCCGGCCGCGGCGCATCCGCTCGTCCAGCGCCTCGGCGCCCGGCAGGGCGCGGCCGGACAGCAGGTCGACGGTCACCTGCACCTCGGCGAACGCGGGCCAGAACTCGTTGGTCCGCAGCTCGGCCGCCAGGGCGTCCAGCACCGCGGTCGCCGCGTCCAGGTCGCCGTCCTCGACCGCGAGGTGCGCGCGGGCCAGGTCGAGCGTCGACCGCCGGTACGCGGTCTCGGGCCGGCGCGGCGGCTCGAGCGCGGCCGCGACCGCGACGAGGTGCCGGGCCGCGGCGAGGTCGCCCTGGGCGGCGGTGAGACCGGCCAGCAGGCTGTACGTGCTGAACGCGGCGAGGGAGCCCGACGGGTCGTGCGGCAGCGCGCCCTCGATCGCCCGCAGCCCGCCCTCGACGTCGCCGCCGGCGACCAGGCCGACCCCCAGCTGGCGGTGCAGCAGACCCCGCAGCGCGTCCACGGTGGCGTCGTCGCCGGGCGCCACGGTGGCGAGGTGGTCCAGCGCGGCGAGCGCGGCGGTCCGGGCGCGGCCGCCCCGGCCCAGCAGCCGCGCGGCCACGCTCTCCCCGGCGCGCAGCACCGCGCGCTCCGCGGGGGTCGCCCGGGGCAGGTGGTAGACGGCGGCGGCCGCGGCCACGGCGAACCACTCGAGCGCCTTGACCCGGTGCTCCGCCCGCGTGTTGTAGAGCAGCGCGAGCAGCAGGGCGAGCTGCGGCCGCCGGCTCACGGCCGCCCGCGGCAGGGACTCCAGCACGCGGATCGTCTCGGGCGCGTCCCGCACCTGCCCCGAGCCCCAGATCCGCACGACCGTGGCCTGGACCAGGTCCACGTCGCCGGTCTCGGCGGCGGCGTGCAGCGCCGGGTAGAACCGGCCCGACGCGATCCCCCAGGAGGCGACCGCGCGCAGCAGCCCCTCCACCTCCGCCGGCGCGGCGTCCCGCAGGCCCGCGCGCAGCGCCGCCCGCACCAGCGGGGTCAGCACGAGCTCCTCGCCCTGCCACGTCCCGAGGCCGTCCGCCTCGAGCCGGTCGAGCAGCCCGTCGGCCGCCGGGCCGGCCAGCGCGGCGGCGAGGTCGGGCGTCAGCGACTCGACCACCGAGACCCGCCGCGCCGCGACCAGGTAGTCGTGCTGCCGGTCGTCGGCCTCCAGCGTCGGCACGACCCCGCGGGCCGCGACCCGGAGCAGCTCGTCGACCGGTGCGGTGTCCAGGTCGACGGCGCCCCGGTCGGCGGCGATCGCGACCGCGCGCACGCCCAGGGCGAGCCCGTCGGTCGCGGACCGCACGCGGGCGGCCGCGCCGGCGGCCACCGCCGGGTCCGTGCCGGCGGCGGTGAGCAGCGCGGCCGTCGCGCCGTCGTCCAGCCGCAGGTCCGCGGGGCGCACCTCCGCCACGTCGACCTGGAGCGCCGCCGCCTGCAGCAGGCGGGCGGGCGTGCGGCGGGTGGCGACCGCGACGTGCAGCCGGTCGACCCGCGCGAGCAGCTCGACGAGGCGCGCGTCGGTCGCGGGCGAGGTCAGGTGCTCGTAGCCGTCGACGACCAGCAGGACGGGACGGGTGAGCCGCTGCAGGGCCGCGAGCACCGCCGGCCGGCCGGTGCGCGGTCCGTCGGTCCTGCCCGGGTCACCGGGGTCGTCCGCCCGGGGCTCGGGGACGAGCCCCGCCGAAGCCAGCGCCGCGAGCGCCCGCTCCGCCAGGCCGTCGCCGGACGGCGCCGTGGCGCCGTCGAGCCAGACGACCGCGCGGTCCGCCGGCTCGTGCGTGCGGGCCCACCACGCGAGCAGCAGCGACTTGCCCGCGCCGGCGGGTCCGTGCACGACGACCAGCGAGGCACCGGGCGCCATCCGGTCGGCCGCCGCGGGCAGCGGCACGTACCAGGACGGCACCCGCGGCACGCCGTGCCGGGCGGTCGTCACGCCCGGCTCCGGGCGGCGGCGAGCAGCGTCACCACGCCGGCCAGCAGCGCACCGGCGGCGGGCAGCGCGGGGTGCAGGCCGTACGCGGCGGTCGAGAGCGCCGGTCCGACCACGAAGGTGAGCGCGTTCACGGCGTTGACCAGCCCCGCGACGTCGCCCTGCTCCGCCGGGCCGACCGCGGAGGCCGCTGCGGAGGTGCAGCCGGCGGCGGCAGCACCGACACCCGCGCCGAAGACGAGCGCGACCGCGACCAGGACCGGCTCCGGGACCGGCAGCGCGTAGGCCGACACGGCCACCACCACGACGGCACCACCTGTCCCCACGAGCCGCCACGGGGCCCAGCCGAGCCGGGGGACGAGGACGCCCTGCGCCAGCACGGACCCGGCGCCGGCCACGAGCAGCAGCAGGCCGGTCAGCGCGGTGGCCCGGCCGGCGGTCACGCCGTACCGGTCCTGCACCAGGAACCCGATGCTGCTCTGCACGAACGCCGTCGCCAGGAACACCGCCGCCGAGGCCACCGCCGCCCTGCGGACGCCGGGCACCGCGAGGGTGGACCGGCGGACGGCCCGGGCCGCCGGGACCGGTGCCGGCCCGTCGGTCGGGGACGGCTCGGGCTCGGGCGGGTCGGCGGGCAGCGGGGCGGCGGAGGCGGCAACCCGGCGGGTCACCCCCACGAAGGCCAGCACCGCAGCCGCGAGCACCCCGGCCGCGGCCAGCACGGGCAGCGCCGCCCCCAGCGCCCCGAGGGCCGCGGCGAGGCCCGCCCCGACCATCGTGCCCAGGCCCCGGGCGGCACCGCCGCGCGCGATCCACGCCACCCGCTCCCGCTCGGCGGCACCGGCGACGAGCAGCGCCTGCACCGCGGGGCCGACCGCCGCCACCGCCAGCCCGAACACCGCCCCGCGCGCCAGCACCAGCGCGGCCCAGGCGAGCCCGGGGCTCGCCTCGGGCCCCGCGGCGAGCACGGCGGCCACCCCCAGCGCGCCGAGCACGCCGGCGGCGCCGCCCGTGACCACGACGACCCGCGGCCCGAGCCGGTCGGCCCGCCGTCCCCACGCCGCGCTGGTCAGCACCACCACCGCGGCGGTCGCCGAGGTCACCGCACCGGCCTGCCAGTCGCCCAGTCCCAGCTCGCGCGTGGTGGCGGGCAGCACGGCCGCGGTGGCGACCTGCGCCACCGACACGGAGAGCACGGCCAGCAGCGCGACCGCGGGCACCGCGCCCGTGATCCCGCGCTCGGCCGAGCTCGCGGGTCCGGCGCCCCGCGGCGGGCTCTCGTGGCTCAGGGGCACGACGGGCAGGATATCCACGCCGCCGCAGGTCACCGCCCCGTCGTCCACGGGCGGCGGAGCGTCAGAGCCGCTCCGCGAGCTCCGTCAGCGTCTCGGTCGTCCCGGCGTCGATCGTCAGGGTGGCCAGGGGGTCGCCTCGCGTCGCCCCGCGGTTCAGGATGACGACGGGCTTGTCGGCCGCGGCCGCGTGCCGGACGAACCGCAGCCCGGACTGCACCGTCAGCGACGACCCGGCGACCAGCAGCGCGTCGGCCTCGTCCACGAGGGCGTACGCCGCGGTGACCCGCTCGAGCGGCACCGTCTCCCCGAAGTAGACGATGTCCGGCTTGAGCATCCCGCCGCACGGCCCGTCGCCGCCGTCGGGATCGGGCTGCCAGCAGTCGACCACCACGAAGTGCGACGTCTGCTCGATCACCGCGTCGGCGTCGGGCGCGATCTCCACGTCGCCGACCGCGCCGACCGACTCGGCGAACCCGGGGTTCAGCGCCTCCAGCCGCTCCGCCAGTGCGGTGCGCGTCACCACGCGGTGGCAGCGCAGGCAGACCACCCGGTCGTACCGGCCGTGCAGGTCGATCACCCGGCGGGACCCGGCCTGCTCGTGCAGCAGGTCGACGTTCTGCGTGATCAGGCCCGCCACCACGCCGTGCGCCTCCATCGACGCCAGCGCGCGGTGCCCCGCGTTCGGGTGCGTGCGGTGCACGTGCTGCCAGCCCACGTGGTTGCGTGCCCAGTAGTGCTGCCGGAACGCCGGGTCGCCGACGAACTGCTGGTAGGTCATCGGGTTGCGCGGCGGGGAGTCCGGGCTGCGGTAGTCCGGGATCCCCGAGTCCGTCGACAGGCCCGCGCCCGTCAGCACCGTGAGGCGGCTCCCGCGCAGCAACCGGACGGCGTCGTCGACGGTCCCCGGGTTCGGCCGGACGGCGTCGTGGGCGGGCACGGGGAGGCGCGGGGGTGTCACGCGGACCACCGTACGTCCGCCGATGCGAGAGTTCCGCCTGGCATCCGGTACTGTTCTGGCCCGAGGTAGCGTGTCCGAGCGGCCTAAGGAGCACGCCTCGAAAGCGTGTGTGGGTGAAAGTCCACCGTGGGTTCAAATCCCACCGCTACCGCTCGTCCGAAGCCCCCGCCGGGTCACCCCGGCGGGGGCTTCGTCGTGCACCTGGCGCCGGCCGTCGTGGATCGCCGGCGGATTCTGCGCAGTCCAGCCGATCGATCGGCCGGCGGAGGCAGGACCGGCTGGCGATCGCCGGCGGCTCCTCAGTGCGCGGCCGGCAGCTCCACGGCCGCGGCGACGTTGGCCTCCACCCGGTCCAGCAGGCCGACCAGCGTGCCGAGCTCGTCCGGCGACAGGTCGCCCACGGCCGCCGCCTCCAGCTGCGTCCAGAGCGCCTCGACCCGCGCGTGCACCGCGCTGCCGGCGGGCGTGGACTCGACCAGGATCGCCCGCCGGTCCCCGTCGCAGGCACCGCGCCGGACGAAGCCCGCGCGCTCGAGGCGCTGCACCGTGCGCGTCATCGTCGCCGCGTCCGAGCCGAGCACGCGCACGAGGTCGGCGGGCCGCTGCGGGCCCTGGTCCCACAGCTGCATCATCACCAGCTCCTGGCCGGGGTGCAGGCCGACCTCGCGGAACAGCTGCGCGGCGAGTAGCCGGTGCAGCCGCGCGACCCGCAGCAGCGCCGACGACAGCGGCCCCGCGTCCTCGGCGGGCCGGCAGCCCGGGGTGCCGATCATCGTGGCCTCCTGCGTGCTCGCGCCGGGCGGTCCCTGGGCGCCCAGCATCCCGAGTCTAGGGCCGTTCCGGGCGATCGCGACGGGGCGACGTCGCTGCTGGCGGGCCTGCGCGTGACGCCGGTCACCCAGCGGTCCGGAATGCGCGCGGCCCGATACCTGTTCGGTCAAACATGGGCGACGCCGATCTCGGCTGCGCACCGCCCACCAGCGAAGGACTCCCGCGATGACCACTCTCGTCTCCCCGCCGCGCGCGGTCCCCGTCCCCCGGGTCGCCGTCGCGGACACCGTCGCCCAGGTCGCCTTCGCCGCCGCCGTCGCGGTGGCGACCAACGTCGTCGTCCTGTGGTTCGCGACCGCCCTCGGCGTGACCTTCCAGGTCATCACGCCCCGGCCGGTCACCGCGCTCGCGGTGGCGCTGCTGACCGTGCTCCCGCTCGCGCTCGGCGCCACCGCGGTCACGCTGCTCGACCGCCGTCGCCCGGGCACCGCGCGGGTCGCCGCGTGGGCGGGCCTCGCCGTCGCCGTGGTCAGCACCGCCGGCTCCGCGCTGGCCGCGGCCGACGCCCCGACGGCGCTGGCGCTGTCCGCCATGCACGTCGTGGTGGGCGTCGCGTGGTTCGTCGGCCTGCGCCGCCCCGCCGCCGCCTGACTCCCGCCCGGCGCAGCGCAGCGCGACCCCCGACCGGCGCAGCGCAGCGACCCCCGCCCCGTGCCCGCCTCGCCCCGCCGCGAGCGCCCCGGCCGCCGAGATGACACGTTCCGCCTGTGCCGCACCCTCCGCAGTCAGGCGCGGACTGTCATCTCGGCGAGGGGCTCGCCGCTCGGCGACGGACTCGCCGCCCGGCGCCGCGCCGGGTCAGGGTGCCTCGATCAGCGGCGCGCCCGCCTCGAGCAGCGCCCGGGCCGGCGGGCCGTCGAACGGCGCGTCGGTGACGATGCCCGTCACCTCGGCGAGCGGGAGCACCCGGAACGGCGACGCCGCCCCGATCTTCTCGGCGCTCGCGAGCACGTAGGTGTCCCCGGCGCGGGACGCGAGCGTCCGCTTCGTCGCCGCCTCCTCGGCGTCCCCGGTCGTCAGCCCGGTCTGCGCGTGCACCCCCGTGACGCCGAGCAGGAACACGTCCGCGGACACGCCCGCCGCCGCTTCGGCCAGCATCGACCCGGACGTCACGACGGAGTGCTTGAACAGGCGCCCGCCGAGCACCAGCACCTCGACGGTGGGGTGCTCGGCCAGCGCGGCGGCGACCGTGGGGCTGTGCGTGACCACCGTGGCGGCCAGGTCGGGGGGCAGTGCCCGCGCCACGGCGAGCGCCGTCGTCCCGCCGTCGAGGATCGCCGTCATCCCCGGCTCGACCAGCGCGGCGGCGCGGCGGGCGACCCGGTCCTTGTTCTCGACCGCGACCGTCCGGCGGCCGGCGTAGTCCACGACCGCGGGGGACACCGGCAGCGCCCCGCCGTACACCCGCTGGCAGAGGCCCGCGGCGGCGAGCTCGCGCAGGTCGCGGCGGACGCTGTCCTCCGACAGGCCGAGCCGTGCGGCGACGTCCTTCGCGACCACCCGGCCCTCGGTGCGGAGCAGGTGCAGCAGCTCGTCTCGACGCTGGGCGGGCAGCATGGGTCCTCCGGGGTGCTCGACGGCGACTTCCGACTAATGCCTAGTGTTGCACGGTTCTGCACGATACGGTCGGCGGCATGACAGCACAGATGATCCTGATCGCCGGCCCCTACCAGTCCGGCACGCACGGCGACCCGGCGGCGATGGCCGCCAACCTCCGCGCGCTGGAGGCGGCCGCGTGGCCGGTCTTCGAGCGCGGGCACGTCCCGATGATCGGCGAGTGGGTGGCTCTGCCCGTCCTGGCGAGCATGGGGGCGTCCGGCCCGACCGACCCGCGCGCGGCCGACGTCCTGTACCCGACGGCCGAGCGGCTGCTGGAGCACTGCGACGCCGTGCTCCGGCTGCCGGGGGAGTCGCGCGGTGCCGACAACGACGTCGCGATCGCCCGGCGGCGCGGTCTGCCGGTCTACACCGCGGTCGAGGACATCCCGCGCGCCGGGTGACCGGGGGGCTAGGCAGGGCGCGTGCCGGTGGGTTCTGATGGACCCCCGGCGCGCCCGGTGCCGGCCGGCCACGGAGGACCCTCGATGGCGACGATCGTCTCCACCCTGTTCATCGCGCTCGACGGCGTGGCCGAGATCGACCCGGCCTGGCACTTCCCGTACTTCGACGAGCACATGGGTGCTGCGGTCGCGGAGGACTACGCGGGGACGGACGTGCTCCTGATCGGGCGCGTCACCTACGACAGCTTCGCCGGCGCGTGGCCCGGCCGGGAGACCGCCGGCGAGGAGGACGCCACGTTCGCCCGGCAGCTCGGCGACACCCGCAAGGTCGTCGTGACCCGCGGCGACGCCGACCTCGGCTGGCGGAACGCCGAGCGGCTCCAGGGCGACCTCGTCGAGGCGGTCACCGCGCTGAAGGCCGGGCCGGGCCTCGGCAAGGTCCTCGTCCCCGGCTCGCTGTCGGTCGTGCGGCAGCTGCTCGCGGCGGGCCTGCTCGACGAGCTGCGGCTGCTGGTGCACCCGGTGGCGGCCCGGAGCGGCGAGCGGCTGTTCGACGAGGGTGCGCCGGTCTACCCGCTGCGGCTGCTCCGGTCGGACATCTTCCCGACCGGGGTGGTCCGGCTGGTCTACGCCCCGGGCGAGCTGCCGGGGACCGGCGGGGTCTGAGCCTCAGCCCGCGAGCGCCGCCGTCGCCGCCTCGATCGCGACGCGGGCGGGGTCCATCTGCAGCGTCAGGTCGGCCAGCAGGTACTGGTCGGTCATCTCGACCGGGGTGTCCCGCACGGCGATGCCCGCGTCGAGCGCCGCCCGGAGCGCGGCGCGGGCCGCTGCGTCGCCCCCGCCGGCGGCGTACGCCTGCTCCCCGGCGTCGATCGCCGGCACGAGGACGCCGAGCCGCTCGTGGTAGCTCGCGATGTCGATCTCGATGGTGGCCTCGTACGCGGAGGTCATCACCGCGGCGTTCGCCGCGGTGACGTCCTCGATCTCGGCGAGCACCCGCTCGTGCAGCGCCCGCACGGCTGCGGCGCGCTCGCGCAGCGAGCCGTCCTCGGGCGGCGTGGTGTCCAGCTGCTCCGCGGCCGCGACGACCGCGGCCGCGTCGCTGCGGACCTGCGGGTCGGCGGTCTCCCCGCTGCTGCCGATCGCCTCGTGGGTGCCGGAGATCCACTGCGACAGCTCGAGGGCGGCGGGCTCGTACGCGGCGAGCGCCTCGTCCAGGTCGGCCTGTGCCTGCGCCTGGGCCCGCTGGTAGCCCACCAGCGAGAGGGTCCCCGCGACGGCCAGGGCGAGCACGAGCAGCGCGGTCCCCGTGACGAGCACGCGCCGCCGGCGGGGGTCGCGCGCCCGGGCCTCGACGGGTGCGGGTGGCGTGCTCGTGGCCATGCGGGTCCCCCTGGACGTGCTGGTCGGTCGGCCGCAGCGTACCGGTCGGCCCGCGGGTGTCGGACGAGCGCCCTAGCCTGGGCGCATGCCCGAGGGTCACACCGTCCACCGCATCGCCCGCCAGTTCGCCCGCGACTTCGTGGGGCACCGCGTGGCGGTCTCCTCGCCGCAGGGCCGGTTCGCCGCGGGCGCCGCGCTGCTCGACGGCCGGGAGCTGCTGACGTCCGCCGCGGTGGGCAAGCAGCTGTTCCTGGGCTTCGCGGGCGGGCACGTGCTGCGCGTGCACCTGGGTCTGTACGGGGCGTGGGACTTCCTGGGCGAGGTGTCCCCGCTGGTCGAGGGCGGCGGCGCGGTCGCCAGCCTCGGGGCGCCACGGGTGCGCCGCTCGGTCCGGATGGGCGAGGGCGAGCAGGAGGGCGACGTCGGCGCCGAGCTCGAGGACTTCCCGCCGGCGCCCGTCGGGCAGGTGCGGGTGCGGCTCGCCACGGAGACGACCGTGGCCGACCTGCGCGGCCCCACCGCGTGCGAGGTGCTCGACCCCGCGGCGACCGCCGCCGCGCTCGCGAAGCTCGGTCCCGACCCGGCGGTCGAGGACGACGTGCGCGCCCGCATGGCCGACCCGCACGCCGTCGCCGCCGCGACCGGCGCGAGCGGGACGGTCCCGACGTCGGACGGCTCCGTCGCCGACCACATGGCACCGGGCGGCACCGCCGCCGACGTGATGGTGCGGCGGCTCACCTCCCGCGGCGTCCCGGTCGGCCAGCTGCTGATGGACCAGGCGGTCGTCGCCGGCATCGGCAACATCTACCGCGCGGAGATGCTCTACCGTGCCCGGCTCGACCCGCACACCCCCGGCAAGCGGGTGCCCGCGGAGACGGCCCGGGCGCTCTGGGACGACTGGTCCGTGCTGCTGGCGGACGGCATCCGCACCGGGGTGATGCTGACCCGGGAGGACCTGGACGAGGCCGGCCGCGCCGCGGCGCTGCGGGACCCGGCGGAGCGGCACTGGGTGTACGGCCGAGCGGGGGAGCCGTGCCGGACGTGCGGCACCCCGGTCGTCGTGGAGGAGATGGCGGGCCGCAAGCTCTACTGGTGCCCGACCTGCCAGCGCTGACCGGGTGCCCGGCGCCGGGTCAGGCGGCGGTCCGCGGCGTGCGCGTCATCGGCACGTGCGGGATGCCGTCCTCGTCGTAGTCCTCGCCGGCACGCTCGAACCCGAACCGCGCGTACCACTGCTCGAGGTGCGCCTGCGCGTGCAGGTGGATGGTCGCGTCCGGCCGGCACAGCGTGATGCCGTGCGCGATCAGCGCGCCCGCGACGCCCCGGCCGCGCGCGGTCGCGGCCGTGGCCACCCGGCCGATCGCGGGCTGGTCCGACCCGGCACGCAGCACGCGGATGCAGCCCAGCAGCTCGCCGTCGTCGTGCGCCCACACCTGCAGGGTGTCCTCCAGCAGGTCCTGCCCGTCCAGGTCGGGGTAGGGGCAGTCCTGCTCCACGACGAACACGTCGACGCGGAGCCGCAGCACCGCGTACAGCTCGGCGGCGGTGATGTCGGCGGGGGTGCGGGTCTCGATGGTCGTCGGCACCGGGTCAGCCTAGGCGCCCGCCCGGCGTCGCGACCGCGGGGTCAGTCCAGGTCGAAGTCCGCGACCAGCTTCGGGTCCGGCTGCTGCTCGCCGACGGGCACCGCCGCGGCCAGCACGTTGCCGCGGGTCGCCAGCGGGCAGGCCCAGGCCGGGTCGTAGGCGCACGAGGGGTTGTACGCGAAGTTGAGGTCGAGGATCAGCCCGCCGTCGGTCGCCCGGCCCAGGTCGGCGTGCTTGATGGTGTCGAGCACGTACCGCCCGCCGCCGTAGGTGCCCTTCCCGGCGGTGGCGTCCTTGACCGGGACGAAGATGCCGCCGCCGTAGGTGCGCAGCGCCCACACCGACAGCCCGCCGAGGCCCTCCAGCTCGACCCGCCCGACGCGGTCGAACGGGACGACGCCGTCCGTGCCGGTGGCGACCTCGAGCCGCTGCGCCGACGTCGCCCGCACGCGGACCTCGAACCGGAACGCCGGGTCGTACGGGGCGACGGACAGGCCCTCGAAGACGGCCTTCGCCGCGGGGCGCAGCGGCGACGCGGCGTGGTCCGCGAACAGCTCGTCGCGGCGGGCCACCCACTCGGCGTGCGCGGCGGCGGGGTCGTCCTCCGCCAGGCGCCGCACGTCGGCGTACACCTGCGCCGTACGCCGCCGCCAGTCCGCGACCGCCAGCGCGTCGAGGGCCAGGCCGAGCTGCGTCACCATGGCCTCACCGTCTCACGGCAGCGGGCGCCGGGCAGGTCGCCCGCGCCGGTCCATCCGCCGCAGCGCGCGGACCTCGCGCACGGCCGTCGCCGCGCAGACGACGCCGACCAGCACCGCCCACGGCCGGCCGCGCAGGGCGAGCACCAGGCAGACCAGCGCGAGCACGCCCGCGCCGACCACCACGACCAGGCTCGACCACCGGACGCTGCGCAGCACCTGCCCGACGCTACCCGCCGCAGCCGGCGTGAGCGTCGCCGCCCGGGCCGCGGCACCCCGGCCGACGTGAAAGGCTCGGCGCATGGACCTGAGGATCTTCACCGAACCGCAGCAGGGCGCCACCTACGACGACATCCTCGCCGTCGCGCGCGCCACGGAGGACCTGGGCTTCGACGCCTTCTTCCGCTCGGACCACTACCTGACCATGGGCGGCGACGGCCTGCCCGGCCCGACCGACGCCTGGACCACCCTGGCCGGCCTGGCCCGCGAGACGAGCCGCGTCCGCCTCGGCACCCTGGTCACCTCCGCGACGTTCCGCCACCCCGGCGTGCTCGCGATCCAGGTGGCGCAGGTCGACCAGATGTCCGGCGGCCGGGTCGAGCTCGGCCTCGGCGCCGGCTGGTACGCCGAGGAGCACGCGGCGTACGGCATCCCGTTCCCGGAGAAGCGGTTCGGCCCGCTCACCGAGCAGCTCGAGGTCGTCACCGGCCTGTGGGGCACGCCGGTCGGCGAGCGGTTCAGCTACGCCGGCGAGCACTACACACTGACGAACAGCCCCGCGCTGCCCAAGCCGGTGCAGACCTCGCCGCTCGACCCGTCCCGCGCGGGCGTCCCGGTGATCGTCGGCGGCCTGGGCCCGAAGCGGACCCCGGCGCTCGCGGCCCGGTTCGCGTCCGAGTTCAACCTGTCGTTCCCCGAGCTGAACCAGGTCGGGGAGAAGCTCGAGACGGTGCGCGAGGCCTGCCGCACCATCGGCCGCGACCCGGAGTCGCTCACCATGTCCGTCGCCCTCGTCCTGGCCGCCGGCCGCGACGACGCCGAGGTGGACCGCCGGTCCGCCGCGATCGGGCGCGACCCGGTCGAGGTCCGCGGCGTCGGCATCGCCGGCACGCCGACCGCGATCGTGGACCGCCTGGGCTCGCTGGCCGAGCTCGGCGTGAGCCGCGTCTACCTGCAGGTGCTCGACCTGCAGGACCTGGACCACCTGGAGCTGGTGGCCTCCGAGGTCATGCCGCAGCTGGGCTGACGGCGTCGGCCCGCGACCTGCCCGCCGCACGCCCGGTGCGGAGCAGGTCGCGGGCCAGCACCGCCGCCAGCACGACCAGCAGCACGTTGCGGACCGCGAGCACCAGCGACGGCCCGGCCTGCTGCAGCGTGATCGCGTCGTACGCGACCGGGAACACCACCTGGGTCAGCCCGGCGACGACCAGCACCAGCACCGCCGGCAGCCGCCATGCGCGCAGCCCGGCGCCGCCGGGCCGCGCGAGGCCGACCGCGAGCGGCCCGGCCAGCCAGCCCACGAACTGCGGCGAGCCGACCTTGTTGGCCAGGATCAGCGTGACGGCCACCAGCAGAGCGCCGCGCGCCAGGAAGCCCGCCGTGTCCAGCGCGTCGCCGCAGCGCACCCGCACCCAGGTCAGCAGCCCGGTGACCGCCGCCAGCGCGAGCGGCAGCACCAGCCCGAGCGCGCCCGCCACCGCCGCCGTGCCCGGGCCGGCGATCTCCCACGTGGTGATCGCGTCGTTCAGCACCACCCGCACGTCCGGGCTGCCCAGACCGGCCAGCACCCACGGCGTGGCGGCCACCGACTCCAGCTGCAGCCCCCGCTCGCCCTGCTCGGACAGGAAGCTCGTCAGGTGCCCGAGCCCGCCGCCGGCCGCGACCACCCCGGCGACCAGCACGCAGACCGCGGCCGCGGGCAGCACCAGGTCCCGCCACGGCCGGCGCAGCACGAGGACCAGCGGCAGCAGCAGCGCGCCGGGCGCCACCTTGATCCACGCGCCGGCGGTCAGCAGCGCGGAGGCGGCCGCGGGGTGCCGCAGGGCGACGGTCAGCGCCACCACGACGACGGGCGCGACCACGGCGTCCAGCCGGCCGATCGCCACCGGACCGAGCAGCAGCACGAACGCCAGCCACCACCACGCGCCGATCGCGGGGTCGTGCCGGGTGCCCGCCGCCGGGACGACCACGCCCCGCAGGCCGGGCCCCGCGCCTGCCCGGGCGCCCCGCAGCAGCACCCCCACCGCGACCGCGTCCAGCGCCGTCACCAGCACGGACCAGGCGACCGCGTACGGCTGCGTCCCTACGGCGTCCACCAGCGCGGGCAGCAGCATCGGCACGACGGCACCGGCGGGGTAGACCCAGTCGCCGTCGAGCACCGGCCACACGCCCTGGTGCAGGCCCTGCCACATCCACCAGCGGTACAGGTCGAGGTCCCAGAACGCGCGGGCCGGGATCAGCACCGTCCCGACGTACGCGATCCAGCCGTGCACCAGGACGAACGCCGTCCACAGCGCGGCGCGGGAGCGCAGCAGGCGGTCGATGGTGCACCTCCACGACGGACGTCCTCGGGCGGGCACACCCTACGGGGCGCCGGCCGGCGGGTGACCGTGGGCGCGACCGCGCCCGCGGCGGCTCACCCGCTAGCCTCCTCGTCGGCGCCCGGACGGACCGGGGACGCCGACGAGGAGGCGGACCGCGTGAGCGCGATCGGGTGGCGGGTGCACGGCGACGGACGGCGGGTCGAGCCGGGGGCGGTCGTCGCCCCCGACGAGCGGCTGTCCTGGCCGCGGACCATCGGGATCGGCATGCAGCACGTCGTCGCGATGTTCGGCGCGACGTTCCTGGTGCCGCTGCTGACCGGGTTCTCGCCCGCGACGACGCTGCTGTTCTCGGCGCTCGGCACCGTGGTGTTCCTGCTGGTCACGGGCAACCGGCTGCCGTCGTACCTCGGGTCGAGCTTCGCGTTCATCGGCCCGATCGTCGCGGCCACCGCGTCCGGCGGGCAGTCCGCGGCGGTCGGCGGCGTGCTGGCCACCGGCGTGCTGCTCGCCGTGATCGGCCTGGTCGTGCACCTGGCCGGCTCGCGCTGGATCGACCTGGTGATGCCGCCGGTGGTCACCGGCACCGTGGTCGCGCTGATCGGGTTCAACCTCGCGCCGACGGCCTGGGGCACGTGCGACGAGACCGGGGCGTGCAGCGGGTTCCGCGCCGCCCCCGTCACCGCGGTCATCACCCTCGCGGCGATCGTGCTGTCCGCCGTGCTGTTCCGCGGCATCCTCGGCCGGCTGTCCATCCTGGTGGGCGTCGCCGTCGGGTACGTCGTGGCCACCCTGCGGGACGAGGTCGACTTCACCGCCGTCGGCGACGCCGCCTGGTTCGGCCTGCCGGAGTTCGTCACCCCGACGTTCGAGCCCCGCCTGCTCGGGCTGTTCCTGCCGGTGGTGTTCGTGCTGATCGCCGAGAACGTCGGCCACGTGAAGTCCGTCGCCGCGATGACCGGCAAGGACCTGGATCCGCTGACCGGCCGGGCCCTGCTCGCCGACGGCCTGGCCACGACGCTCGCGGGCGTCGGCGGCGGCTCGGGCACCACCACGTACGCGGAGAACATCGGCGTCATGGCGGCGACCAAGGTCTACTCCACGGCCGCGTACTGGGTGGCCGCGGCCACCGCCCTGGTGCTCAGCCTGTCGCCGAAGTTCGGCGAGCTGATCAACACCATCCCGGCGGGCGTGCTCGGCGGGGCCACCACGGTGCTCTACGGGATGATCGGCGTGCTCGGCGCCCGGATCTGGGTGCAGAACAAGGTGGACTTCTCGAACCCCGTCAACCTCACCACCGCGGCCGTGGCGCTGGTCGTCGGCATCGCCAACTACACCTGGGTCGTCGGCGACCTGGCGTTCGAGGGCATCGCGCTCGGCACCGCCGCCGCGATCGGGGTCTACCACCTCATGCGGGCCGTGGCCCGGTGGCGGGGGACCACGCAGGAGCCGGCGTCCCCGGCGTCCGTGCCCGGCGGCACCGAGCTGGAGCGCTGAGCGGACCGGCGCGCGCCGGCCGGGGGCGTCAGCCCTCGGCCGGCGCCTCGGTGGCCGGGGGCGGGGTCGGCTGCGGGACGGCCGTGACCTGGTCCAGGGCGATGCAGCCCTCCGGGACGGCGAACGGCTGGTCCGCGACCAGCACCACGTCGGCGGCCGCCACCAGCGCGCTGTAGGACGACCCGACGACGACGTCGACCGTCGCGTCCGCGCGGGCGTCCAGCACGAGCTTCGGGGTGTCGAACTGCGCGGCCACCGTGTACGCCGCGGCGACGCCCTGGGTGCCGAACTGGATCAGCGCGCTGCCGGGGTAGCCCTGGTAGCCCATGTCGGTGGCGTTGGCCTGCTGCCCGATCACGAACCCGCGGGCCGCGAGCGCCGCGGCGGTGTCGCCCGCCAGGCCGATCCGGTTGGTCCCGTTGGCGACGTTCAGCGTCACCTGGCCGTAGGGCACCGGCGTCGCGCCCTCGGGCGGGCAGGGCGAGTCCTCCGCCGCCAGGCCGGTGGGCTCGGGGGAGGAGAAGTCGCGGGCCAGTAGCGGCGGCGTCCAGCTGCCGGTGTAGACGGCGGCGGCGCCGAACGCGGCGACCGCGAGCCCGCCGATCAGCACGCCGAACACGACGGCCTGGCGCTCACGGGTGTGCCGGCGACGTCGCTGCCGTGCGGCGTCGGGCGTGCGGTCAGCGCTCATCGGACTCGATCACGAGGACGCGCGCGTGCAGCACGGGCCGCTGGTGCAGGGCGGCGCGCACCGCGCGGTGCAGGCCGTCCTCGAGGTACAGGACCCCGCGCCACTGCACGACGTGCGCGAACAGGTCCCCGTAGAACGTGGAGTCCTCGGACAGCAGGTTGTCCAGGTTGAGGGTCCGCTTGGTGGTGACGAGCTCGTCCAGGCGCACCTGGCGCGGCGGGACCTCGGCCCACTGCTTGGGCGTGACGAGGCCGTGATCGGGATAGGGCCTGCCCTCGCCCACCGACTTGAAGATCACGCTGGCGAGTGTAGGGGCAACCGGGCCACCCCCGTGCGGCGGCTCGCGGGGCGGACGGCCGGGACCGGCGTGCGGGTGAACTTGCTGCTCGAGGTCGCGAGGAGGCGCGCGCGGGCCGATGGGACGGGTACGGCGGGCCGCCGGTCGTGGTGGCCCCGTCGCGCAGGCCCGAGGAGGAGGTGCGCATGCCGCTCGTCGCGCGTCGGCGCGCCCGCAGGCGGGTGCGCCTGCTGGTGGCCCTCGCCGTCCCCGCCGGTCTGGCCCTGTCCCTCGTGGCCTCCGCCGTCGACGCCCAGCAGCAGCGCGAGCGCGCCCAGGACCGGGCCGCCGGGCAGCTCGCCGTCACCGCGCAGCAGCTGCTCGCCAAGGTGGAGGGGCAGACCCGGCTGGCGAGCACCTCGGCGTCGATGCTGACCCCCGCCGGCGCCGGGGCGGACGGGGCGGACCCGGCGGGCGCGTGGGAGTCGCACCTGCGCGTGCTCGGCGGGCTGAGCGCGGTGGACGGGCACGGCGACCCGGTCACCGGTGCCGTCGCGTGGGTGCCCGCGCCCGCGAGCCTCGCGGACCGCGCGGGGGACGTGGAGCTGGTGCCGACCGGGCACGCGGGCACGGGCTCGGTGCAGGTCGACCGGCTGGTGCGGTTCGGCGGGCCCTCCCTGCTGGACCGCCTCGTCGCCGGGCAGCGGGACCCGGCGGGGCTGCCGGCGGTGGCGGAGGCGCTCGCCGCGGCGCGGGAGTCCGGGGAGCCCACGCTGTCGGCGCCGTACGACGGGCGCCTGCCCGGCGCGCCCGGCGCCGCCCAGGTGCGCGGCCCGGAGCTCGCCGTCGCCGTGCCCGTGTTCGACGGCGGGCGGGAGCCCGAGGACCCGGCGGAGCGGCAGCGCCGGCTCCTGGGCTGGACCGTCACGACCTTCCGCGCGGGACCGCTGCTGGACGCGGTCGTCACCCGGCCGGCGGACGCCACCCTGGTGCGGGACGGCGGCACGGTGCTCGGCACGCTGGACGCGGGTCAGGGCGGGGTCGCGGTGGTCCGGGACCACGGCGCGCCGACCCTGGCGGTGCCCGTGGCCGGCCGGGAGTGGACGCTCGTCGCCGCGCCGGGCGAGCTGCCGCCGCTGCTGTCGTGGTTCCCGTTCGCCGCCGGGGCGGTGCTGACCGCGCTCGTGGCCGGCCTGGTCGCCTCGCGCGCCGCCGCCGAGGGCCGCGCGGTCGAGGTCGCCGCCGACCGCACCCGCGCGCTCGCCGCCCGGACCCGCGACCTGGAGTCGATCACCCGGAACACCCCCGACGCGCTCGCCCGGGTCGACGCCGACGCCCGCCTGCGGTTCGTCAACGCCGCGATGCGCGGGGCCGCGCACGTCACGGACGCCGACCTCGGGTGCACCGTCGCCGAGCTGGCCGGCCGCTCGGTGGTCGCCGACGCCGTGCGGTCGCTCGCGCACCACATGCTGGCGCTCGACGGCGCCCCGGTGAGGGACGTCGAGGACGACCCGCGCCGCCGGATCAGCATGACCGCGCACACCGACGGCCGCTGGTACGACGTGCGGGCGGTGCCGGAGGCCGGCCCGGACGGCCGGGTGGAGTCGGTGCTCGTCGTCGCCCGGGACGTCACGCGGTTCCGCGAGGCGCAGGACCGGCTCACGCACGCCGCGACGCACGACCCGCTGACCGGTCTCGCGAACCGCGACGTCGCCCGCGAGCGCGCGGTCGCCGCGCTGGCCACCTCCCGGGCGGGGACGGCGCTGCTGCTGCTGGACCTGGACCGGTTCAAGCTGGTCAACGACTCCTACGGCCACGCGGTCGGCGACCAGCTGCTGCTGCGCGCCGCGACGCGGGTGGCGGACGGCCTGCCGGAGCGGGCGACCGCGGCGCGCCTGGGCGGCGACGAGTTCGTCGTCCTGCTGCCCGACGCGACCCCGGCGGAGGCCGACGCCGTCGCCCGCCGGCTGGTCGCCGCGTTCGACCAGCCGTTCGCGCTGCGCGACGAGGAGTTCGCGGTCGGGTGCAGCGTCGGGGTGGTGCACGCCGAGCCGGGCGCCCTGCCCTGGGACGAGCTGCTGCGCTCCGCCGACGTGGCCATGTACCGGGCCAAGGCCGACGGGGGCGGCTGCCACCGGTGGTACGAGGAGCACGGCGCCGACCAGGCCCGGCAGCGGCTCACCATGGCCGCCGACCTGCGCCGCGCGACGGAGGAGGGCGAGCTCTCGCTCGTCTACCAGGCCGAGGTCGACCTGATCACGGGCCGGGTCGAGGGCGTCGAGGCGCTGATGCGCTGGACCAGCCGGACGCGCGGCCCGGTGTCCCCGGCGGAGTTCATCCCCGTGGCCGAGGAGACCGGCCTGATCGGGGAGCTCGGCGCCTGGGCGCTGGACCGCGCGCTGGGCGAGCTCGCCGCGCACAACCGCGCGACCGGCAGCGACCTGCGCGTCTGGGTCAACGTGTCCCCGCGGCAGTTCGGGCCGGGCCACGACCGCGCCGACCTGGTCACCCAGGTCGCCGACCTGCTGACCCGGCACGACGCGCCCCCGGGCTGGCTCGGCGTCGAGGTGACCGAGAGCGCGCTCGCGGACGACGCGCGGGCGGTGCCGATCCTGCGGGCCCTGCGCGAGCTCGGCGTCGGCGTGGCCATCGACGACTTCGGCACCGGGTACTCGTCGCTGTCCCGGCTGCACGACTACCCGGTGACGCTGCTGAAGATCGACCAGTCCTTCGTGCGGGAGCTCGGTCGCCCGGGCGCCGCGGGTCCGCGCGCCGCGGGCGTGGTCGAGGCGGTGGTCGCCCTCGGCCGGTCCCTCGGCGCCGACGTCATCGCGGAGGGCGTCGAGGACGAGCCGCGCTACACCGCGCTGCGCTCGCTGGGCTGCGACCTCGCCCAGGGCTACCTGTTCGGCAGGCCCGGCGCGTTCGCGGACGCGGTGCGACCGGTCGACGTGCCCGGGCCGGCGCTGCCGGGGATGGTCGGCGCCAGGCTGCCCGGCCCCCGCTGAGCCACCGGCTGCTGCAGCAGCATCCAGGTGGCGCACGACGCCGCCAGCAGCGGCACCGCCAGCCCGATCCCGGTCGCCGGCACCACGACCCCGGAGTCGTTCAGCGCGAACCCGATGCCCAGCGTGACGGCCAGCGCGATCAGGCCCTTGAGCAGCATCGGCGCGTCCGTGCCGATCTGGCGCAGCGGGGCGCCGCCCGACAGCCACGCGTACGGGCCGCCGTCGGGGGCGCTGACGGCCGAGCGCGCCGGGCGGCCGACCAGCAGCACCACCAGCAGCAGGCCGCCGATGGCCAGCAGCGTCTGCTCGCTGCCGAACAGGATGCGCAGGTTGGTCTCGCCCTTGCGCAGCAGGACCGTCCACAGCCCGCCGTCCAGCACCGTCTCGACGAACGCCCCCAGGTGGGTGCGCTCGTCGGCGGGCCGCAGCCAGTCGGCCACCGCGATGCTCACCACGGTGACCGCGCCCGCGGCCAGGACGACCAGCACCCGGCGCCAGTTCAGCCGGATCCCGGCCGCGAGCAGCGCCAGGATCGCGAACCCCGGGACCAGCGCCGGCGGCCCACCGAAGTCCGCGCCGATCGACGGCGTCCCGTTGATGACCACCGCGACCACGCCCATCACCGCGATCACGGCGACCGCGAGCCCCTTGCGGCCCGCGCGGAGCAGCGGGTCCGCGAGCGCGACCGTCGTGAGGATCATCGCGGTCGCGAACAGCGCGAACGCGGGGTTGCCGAACCCGTAGAACCGGCCCGCCACCAGCGAGCCCGGGCCCATCATCGAGTCCAGCGCGAGCCGGGCGCCCGTCGCGACGTCCGCCGCCAGGACGACCGCCGTGATCCCGCCGACCACGCCGAGCGGGCCCAGCAGGCGCCCGCGCCACCACGGCGGCAGCAGCGTCAGCGCCACGATGGCGCCGGAGAACAGCGCGATCGTCCCGGCCAGGGCCCACGCCGGCGACGCCGAGCGCCACCACGGCACCAGGTTGGCCAGGAACGTCGAGACCGGCACGGCCGCCACCGCGACCGCGGCGATCCGCAGGCCGTGCAGCACCCGGCGGGGGTGCACGGTGCCCGAGGGCCGGCGCCGGAGCGGCCGCACCAGCCGCGACCACCAGCCCCGCACCCGCGCGTTCAGCCCGACCACCACCATCAGGTACAGCGCGAGGTTGAGCGCCACCCACCAGACGTAGAACCCGCCGACCAGGGGCTTGGCGGCCTGCGCGTGCCGGTTCTCGTCGATCAGGTCGGCCACGCGCGCGCCCGCGGTGGCGTCGTCGGGGGAGTGCCGGAGCGTCGACCCGACCAGGGCGCCGGTCGGCGCCTGGTCCCGGACGCCCAGCGCCTCCAGCAGCGTCGGCGTCACGTCGGTCGCCTGCAGGAAGCCCTCCTGCCGCGTGGAGGACGTGCCGATCGTGCCCCCGGCGTAGCGGCCGCCGTCCGGCGTGGGCCCGAGCGCGGCGGCCAGCTGCAGCTGGGCGCGGCGGCTCGAGTCCGCGAGGGACAGCACCAGCACGGTGGCGTCGGTGCCGGAGTCCCGCACGGCGTCCAGCACCGCGCCGATCCGGGCGTCGATCACCTGCACCTGCTCGGCACGCGTGGGCTCGATGACCACGTCCGTGCCCGACAGGTCGGGCTGGTCCTCCTCGTCCGCCGGGATGACCGCGTCGGCCTCCGAGCGGCCGCGGGTCTGGTAGCCGGGGTCCCGGACCGATCCCGCGTCCACCACGACGAGGCCCGACGCCGCGAGCGCCGCCGCCGTCGCGTCCTCGAGGGCGCCGGCGTCCGCGGGCCGCCGCACGTGCTCGCCCGCGGGGACGCCGTCGGTCCCGGCGAGCGCGATCGCGGCCCCCGGCCCGATACCGGTCACCGGGACGCCGGCCGTGGTCAGCGTGTCGCCCAGCAGCCCGAGCCGGGAGTCGTACGACGAGTCGTCCGTCGCCTGCACGTAGTCGGCCCAGCCCGGCGTCGCGCCGTTGGCCAGCGGGTCGCGCAGCGTGCGGCAGGTGCCGTCGGCCACCGACAGGTCGTCCGCGCGGCCGCCGGCCGACACCGCGAGCCAGCCCGCGGCGGGGCAGGTGAACGAGCGCACGCTGCGCACCACGGTCGTGCCGACCGCCGCCTCGCGGGACAGCTCCCACAGCGCCGGCGTCGTCAGCGAGCCGAGGTCGTCCCAGCGCAGACCCGTGACGCCGACCAGCACCACGGGCGCCGTCGCCGCGTCGCCCTCGTCGGTCGCCGCCGCGGCGCCCGCGGCCCCGCCGGCCCAGCCCAGCGCGACGGCCAGCAGGGCCGCCAGCGACGCGGCCAGCACCCGGGCCGGGGCGGTGCGGGAGCGGGGCGTGGGCGTGCGCGACGCGGGCGTGGACAGGGGCACCGGCCCAGCGTACGGGCGCACTACTCTCGGACGGGTCGGGCGGGGCGACCCCGCCCGGCACGTGCACGCGCGCCGCACAGGGCGCGCACGCCGCGGTCACACGCGCCGACGTGCCCCACCCGGAGGTCGATGAGATGACACGTCCCCGCTACGCCTACCTGGGTCCGGCGGGCACGTTCACGGAGGTCGCCCTGCGGCAGGTCGTGGGCCCCGAGGACGCGGAGTACCTGCCCCAGGCCGACGTGGTCACCGCGATCGAGGCCGTGCGCTCCGGCGAGGCCGACCACGCGGTCGTCGCCATCGAGAGCACCATCGAGGGCGGGGTCACCGCCACCCTGGACGCCCTGGCCGTCGGCAGCGCCCTCGTGCTGCAGCGCGAGGTCCTGGTCCCCGTCGGCTTCACCCTGGTCGGGCGGCCCGGGACGGCGCTCGCGGACGTGCGGCGGGTCGCCGCCCACCCGCACGCCTGGGTGCAGTGCCGGCGCTGGCTCGCCGCCCACGTGCCCGGCGCCGTGCACGTGGCGGCGGCGTCCAACACCGCGCCCGCCGCCCAGCTCGCCGGCGTCGCGGCGGCGGCCGTGGGTGCCGAGGTGGACGACCTCGCGTTCGACGCCGCGCTCGTCCCGCCCGCCGCCGTCGAGCACTACGGGCTCACGGTGCTCGCCGAGGGCGTCGCCGACAACCCGCACGCGGTGACCCGGTTCGTCGTCGTGGGCCGCCCCGGCGCGGTGCCCGCACCCACCGGCGCGGACAAGACGACGCTCGTCGTGCACCTGCCCAGCAACGAGGCCGGCGCGCTGCTGACCATGCTCGAGCAGTTCGCCGCCCGCGGCGTGAACCTGTCCCGGATCGAGTCCCGGCCGATCGGCGACTCCCTGGGCCGGTACTCGTTCTCCATCGACGCCGAGGGCCACATCGCCGAGGAGCGGATGGGGGAGGCGTTCATGGGCCTGCACCGGGTGTGCCCGCAGGTGCGGTTCCTCGGGTCCTACCCCCGCGCCGACGGCCGGGCCGCCGACGTGCACCTGGGCACCGCCGACGGGGACTTCCGCACGGCCCGGGACTGGCTGCGGGCGGTCCGCGGCGGCGCGAGCGTCTGACTCAGGCGCCCGCGACCCGCACGACCAGCGCGCCGGGGTCCACCCGCACCGACAACCGGGTGGCCCGGCCGATGACGTCGCCGTCCACCTGCACCCACTCGCCGCCCTCGACGTCGATCAGCACCTGGCGGGCGCGGGCGTGGTCGATCCGGCCGATCTTGGCCGGCAGCTCGTTCCGCACCCCGACGCCCTGCAGCACGACCTCGCCCAGCAGCTGCGCCCAGCCCGCGACCCCGCCGCGGGTGTCGATCGCCGCGACGTCCAGCCAGCCGTCGTCGAGCACCGCGTCCGGGAGCAGCGTGATCCCACCCGGCAGCCGCCCGCAGTTGCCGACCAGCAGGCTGCGGACCCGGGCCGGCGTCGCCGCCGCGCCGTCCAGCGCCACGGAGGTCCGCAGGCGCCGGCCGTGCAGGTGCTTGATCCCCGCGACGAAGTAGGCGATCCAGCCGACCCGCGCCTTGAGCTGGTCGTCCGCGTCGGCCACCATCGCCGCGTCGAACCCGATGCCCGCGATGACCAGGAAGATGTGGTCGCGCGGCAGCTCGGTGTCCGCGGGCAGGTCGTCGGCCGCCTCGGCGACGTCGTCGTCGACGTCCGCCTCGGACCGCAGCACCTGCATCCAGCCGACGTCGATCGTCCGGTCCGTGCCGTCCAGCGCGATCTGCAGCGCGGACAGCGGGTCGCCGAGCGGGATGTCGAGGTTGCGGGCCAGCAGGTTGCCGGTGCCCACCGGGATGAGCCCCATCGGGACGGCCTTGCCGACCAGCGCCTCGGCCACCGCGCGCACCGTGCCGTCGCCGCCGAGCGCCACCACCACGTCGGCGCCGCGGGCGACCGCGTCCTTGGTCTGGCCGATGCCCGGGTCGTCCAGCGTCGTCTCGAGCCACAGCGGCTCGGGCAGGTACTGCTCCGCGCAGGCGCGGCGGACGGTCGCGCGCAGGTCGGTGACCCCCGGCTTGGACGGGTTGGCGACGAACGCGACCAGCGGGCCGCGGGGCGCCGGCGCGGCGGCCGTCGTCGCGTCCGCCGGTCCCGCGGGCCCCGCCGCGGTGCTGAGGATGCGCCCGGCCCGGCCCGCCTGCCGCTCCGCGGCGGTCGCCCGCCACGCGGCGGTCCCGACCACCAGGGCCGCCACGGACACGACCATCGCGGCGACCGCCAGCCATCCCTCCCACGTCATGCGTCGAATCTAGGGGCAAACCCCCCGCGCGCCCACGCCTTCCCGCGCGTCGAGAGCGCATCGACCGACCCGAGACGTCCCGGTTCGTCGCTCGGGTCGTGCGCTGTCGACGCGAGGCGCGAGGGTGCGCGCGGTGATCGGTAGGCTCGGGTGCGTGATCGATCTGAAGCTGCTGCGGCAGGAGCCGGACGTCGTGCGCGCGAGCCAGGTGGCCCGGGGGGACGACCCGGGGCTGGTGGACGAGGTGCTGGACGCGGACGCCCGCCGCCGCGCCGCCCTGACGGACTTCGAGACCCTGCGGGCCGAGCAGAAGGCCCTGGGCAAGAAGGTCGCGTCCGCGCAGGGCGACGAGAAGCAGGCGCTGCTCGCGCAGGGCAAGCAGCTGGCCGAGCAGGTCAAGGCGCTGCAGGCCGACGCGGACGCCGCGGACGCGCTCGCCACCGAGCTGGCCCGCCGGATCGGCAACGTGGTCGAGGACGGCGTGCCCGCCGGCGGCGAGGACGACTACGTGGTCCTGCGGCACGAGGGCACCCCGCGCGACTTCGCCGCGGAGTACGGCGCCGGGTTCGCGGTGCGCGACCACCTGGAGCTCGGCGAGGGCCTGCGCGCGATCGACACCGAGCGCGGGGCCAAGGTCTCCGGCGCGCGGTTCTACTACCTGACCGGCATCGGCGCCCGCCTGGAGCTGGCGCTGCTGAACGCCGCGGTCGACCTGGCGCTGCAGGCCGGGTTCACGCCGGTGATCACGCCGACCCTGGTCAAGCCCGAGGTCATGGCGGGCACCGGGTTCCTCGGCGCGCACGCCGACGAGATCTATCGCCTCGAGGCCGACGACCTGTACCTGGTCGGCACCAGCGAGGTCGCGCTGGCCGGCTACCACTCGGGCGAGATCCTCGACCTGTCGGCGGGCCCGGTGCGGTACGCGGGCTGGTCGGCCTGCTACCGCCGCGAGGCCGGGTCGTACGGCAAGGACACCCGCGGCATCATCCGGGTGCACCAGTTCCACAAGGTCGAGGCGTTCTCCTACACGACCGTCGAGGACGCCGCGGACGAGCACCGCCGCATCCTCGGCTGGGAGGAGCAGATGCTCGCGCTGGCCGGCCTGCCCTACCGCGTCATCGACACCGCGGCCGGCGACCTCGGGTCGAGCGCCGCGCGCAAGTTCGACTGCGAGGCGTGGCTGCCCAGCCAGGAGCGCTACCTGGAGCTGACGTCGACCTCCAACTGCACGACGTACCAGGCGCGCCGCCTCGGCATCCGGGAGCGCACGGCGGAGGGCGAGACCCGCCCCGTCGCGACCCTGAACGGCACCCTGGCCACGACCCGCTGGATCGTCGCGATCCTGGAGAACCACCAGCAGGCCGACGGCTCGGTGCGGGTCCCCGAGGGGCTGCGGCCCTACCTGGGCGGCCTCGAGGTCCTGGAGCCCGTCGGGGGCGGATCGCGATGACCCACCCGCGCTCCGCGGCCGGCACCCTGGTCGCCCTCGACGTCGACGGCACGCTGATGACGTACGACGGGGTGCTGTCGCCCGCGGTGCGCGACGCTGTGGCAGCGCTGCGGGACGCCGGCGCGCACGTCGTCCTGGCGACGGGGCGCGGGGTGCGCAGCGCCGTGCCCGTCGCGGTCGACCTCGGGCTGACCGACGGCTGGATCGTCTGCTCGAACGGCGCCGTCACGGCGCGGCTCGACCCGGCGGCGGCCGGCGGCTACGAGGTCACGAGCACCACGACGTTCGACCCCGAGCCGGCCCTGCGGGTGCTGCAGCTGGAGCTCCCGGACGCCCTGTTCGCGGTCGAGGACCTGGGCCTGGGCTTCCGGGTGTCGAAGCCGTTCCCGGACCACGAGCTGACCGGCGACCAGCGGGTGATGCCGTTCGACGAGCTCGTCGCCGAGCCCGCCACCCGCGTCGTCGTGCGGGACCCGGGCAGCACGCCGGAGGAGTTCCACGCGCTGGTCGAGCGCGTCGGCCTGCACCAGGTGTCGTACGCCGTGGGCTGGAGCGCGTGGCTCGACCTGACGCCCGGCGGCGTGTCCAAGGCCAGCGCGCTGGAGGAGCTGCGCCGCGCGCTCGGCGTGCAGCCGTTCGCCACCGTGGCGCTGGGCGACGGAGGGAACGACGTGGAGATGCTCCGCTGGGCCGCCCGCGGCGTGGCGATGGGGCACGCGCCGGACCACGTGCGGGCCGCGGCCGACGAGGTGACCGGCACGATCGCCGACGACGGCGCCGTCGCCGTGCTGCGCAGCATCGGCCGCGTCGCGGGCTGAGGCGCCTGCGGCGGGAGTGCGGTCGCGCTCCCACGCCGGAGAGCGCTTGCGGGCGGGTGGCGCGGCCCCTGGACCCGGCCCCCCTCGGCGGAGCACAATCCCCGCCATGGCGCACGGCATCGTCGACGTGGCCCGGGCGGCCGGGGTGTCCACCGCGACGGTGTCGCGCGCGCTGCGCGGCCTGCCGAACGTCACGGCGGCGACGCGGGAGCGCGTGCAGCGCGCCGCCGACGAGCTCGGCTACGTCCCGTCGCCGTCCGCCTCCTCGCTGGCCTCGGGGCGGACCCGGACGATCGGGCTGATCACGCCGTGGGTGGCGCACTGGTTCTTCGCCAACGTGATCGAGGGCGCCGAGCGGGCGCTGCGGGTCGAGGAGTTCGACGCGCTGCTGTACACGTTCGAGGTGTCCCGGGCGGCGCCGCGCCGGCGCCTGGACCCCGACGTGCTGCGCCGCCGGGTCGACGGGGTGCTGGTCGTCGGTCTGCCGCTGGAGGCGGACGAGGTCGCCGCGATCGAGGAGCTCGGCTACCCGGTCGTGTTCGTCGGCGCGGGCGCCCCGGGGCAGGTCACCGTCGGCCTCGACGACGTCGGCACCGCGCGCCGCGCGGTGGCGCACCTCGCCGACCGCGGGCACCGGGTCATCGCCCACCTGAGCGGCGAGCCCGACGACGTCCTGCCCTGGTCGCCGGCGCTGCGGCGCGCGGAAGGCTGGCGGGCGGAGCTGCAGGCCCGCGGCCTGGAGCACGCGGACCTGGAGGTGCACGGGCACTTCGACGTCGCGGGCGGCCGCGCGTCGACCCACGTCCTGCTGGACCGCCGCCCCGACGTCACCGCGGTGTTCGCCGCGTCCGACGAGATGGCCATGGGCGCGCTGCTCGCGCTGCGGGACCGGGGGCTGCGGGTGCCGCAGGACGTGTCCGTCGTGGGGGTGGACGGGCACGACATGGGAGAGCACCTGGGGCTGACCACGATGGCGCAGAACGCGCACGACCAGGGGGTCACGGCGGCGTCGATGCTGCTGGAGATGATCACCGGCGCGCCGGTCCCGCGGGAGGTCCTGTTCCCGACGGTGCTGGTCGACCGGGGGTCCACGGCGGGGGTGCGTGACCAAATCGTGACAACTCCGTCACGCGATTCGGTTGTGCCCAGAGGCATGTAAACGCTTGCATAGGGTCCACGCACCGAGGCGTACCCGCCTCGGCATGAGCGACCACGACGAGGTGGAGGCAACGCATGACCAGGATTCGTCGTCGCGGCACGGCCGCGATCGCCGGCGGGCTCGGGCTGGCGCTCGCGCTGGCGGCATGTTCCGGTGGGGATTCCGGGGACGAGAGCACCGACAGCGGCGGGGACACCGACGCGGCGAGCGAGATCGACTGCGCGCCCTACGAGGAGTTCGGTGACCTCGAGGGCACGTCGGTGTCGATCTACACGTCGATCGTCGAGCCCGAGCAGCAGACGCAGGTCGACTCGTACGTCCCGTTCGAGGAGTGCACCGGCGTCACCGTCGAGTACGAGGGCTCGCGCGAGTTCGAGGCGCAGCTGCTGGTGCGCATCCAGGCGGGCAACGCCCCCGACATCGCCTACCTGCCGCAGCCCGGCCTGCTGAAGACCATCGTCCAGGACTTCCCGGACGAGATCGTCCCGGCGCCGGAGGCCACGACGGCCAACGTCGACGAGTTCTTCACCGAGGGCTGGAAGGAGTACGGCTCGGTCGACGGCACGTTCTACGCCGCCCCGCTGGGCGCGAACGCCAAGTCGTTCGTCTGGTACTCGCCGAGCATGTTCGAGGACGCCGGCTACGAGGTCCCGGAGACCTGGGACGACATGATGGACCTCTCGCAGCAGATCGTGGACGACGGTGCGATGCCGTGGTGCGCGGGCGTCGAGTCCGGTGACGCCACCGGCTGGCCGGGCACCGACTTCATCGAGGACGTCGTGCTCCGCACCGCCGGGCCGGACGTCTACGACCAGTGGGTGAACCACGAGATCCCGTTCAACGACCCGCAGATCGTCGAGGCCTGGGACACCGCCGGGGAGATCCTCAAGAACGACGAGTTCGTGAACGCGGGCCTGGGTGGCGTGGACTCCATCGCCACCACGCCGTGGACGGACGCGGGCTACCCGATCCTCGACGGCACCTGCTGGATGCACCGCGCGGCCAACTTCTACGCCACGCAGTGGCCGGAGGGCACCGAGGTCGCCGAGGACGGCGACGTCTACGCGTTCTACCTGCCGACCAACCAGACCGACATCAAGCCGGTCCTGGGCGGCGCGGAGTTCGTGGCGGCGTTCGACGAGCGTCCCGAGGTGCAGGCGTTCCAGACCTACCTGTCCAGCGCCGACTGGGCCAACGCCAAGGCCAAGGCCACCCCGATGGGCGGCTGGGTCAGCGCCAACAACGGGCTCGACCCGGAGAACCTCGCCACCGACTTCGACAAGCTGTCGGCCGAGATCCTCTCCAACCCCGACTCCGTCATCCGGTTCGACGCGTCCGACCTGATGCCCGGCGAGGTCGGTGCCGGCACCTTCTGGAACGGCATCGTCAACTGGCTGACCGGCTCCTCCACCGAGCAGGTCACGGACGAGATCGAGGCGTCGTGGCCGGCGGCCTCCTGACCCGACCGGCACGGACTGTCTGACTGACTGACGGCCGGCCCGGCCGGACGGGGAGACCCTCGTCCGGCCGGGCCGAGCCGCCCTGGGCTCGGAGGGGCACATGGACTGGTTCACCGACGCGACGTCGGCGGGGCACAAGTTCGCGCTGATGTTCGTGGCGATCGCACTGTTCGTGGTGGTGATGGGCGCGATCCTGCTGCTGGTCGACCGCCCGAAGCGGATCCCGCGGTGGGTGGTGGCCGCCGCGTTCGCGGGCCCCGCGCTGCTGCTGCTGGCCTGGGGGCTGGTGCGGCCGGCACTCATCACCATCTGGAACTCGTTCTTCGACAAGCGGGGGAACTCGTTCGTCGGGCTGGACAACTACCAGCGGGCCCTCACCGAGGGCCAGTTCCAGGGCGTCCTGGCCAACACGGCCGTCTGGGTCATCCTGGTGCCGGTCGGCGCGACGCTGATCGGCCTGGTCTACGCGGTGCTGGTGGACCGCACCCGGTTCGAGCGGCTGGCCAAGGCGCTGGTCTTCATCCCGATGGCCATCTCCATGGTCGGGGCGTCGATCATCTGGAAGTTCGTCTACGAGTTCCGGCCGAACCAGCCGGGCGTCAGCCAGACCGGCCTGCTCAACCAGCTGCTGGTCTGGGTCGGGCTGGAGCCGCGGCAGTTCCTCATCGACTCCCCGCTGAACACGCTGATGCTCATCGTGGTGATGGTGTGGATCCAGACCGGGTTCGCGATGACGGTGCTGTCCGCGGCGATCAAGGCCATCCCGGACGACATCATCGAGGCCGCGCGGCTCGACGGGCTGCACGGCACCAAGATGTTCCGCTTCATCACGGTGCCGTCCATCCGGCCGGCCCTCGTCGTCGTGCTGACCACGATCGCGATCGGGACGCTCAAGGTGTTCGACATCGTCCGCACCATGACCGGCGGGCAGTTCGGCACCCAGGTCATCGCGAACGAGTTCTACACGCAGGCGTTCCGGCAGAACAACCAGGGCCTCAGCGCCGCGCTCGCGGTGATCCTGTTCATCCTGGTGGTGCCGATCGTCGTCTACAACGTGCGGCAGCTGCGCAAGTCGGAGGAGATCCGATGACGACCACACCCCTGCCCCCGACCGCCCCGGTCAACGAGGCGATCGACGAGACCGCCTCCGCGGACGGCCGGTCCCGGCGGATGAGCCGGCTCGAGAAGCGGGCCATCGCGACCAAGGGCAAGCTCTCGTCGCCCTGGGCGTCGTTCCTCGCGATCGTCATCGCGATCCTGTGGACCGTCCCGTCGATCGGCCTGCTCGTCACGTCGTTCCGCCCGGAGCTCGACATCCGCCGCTCCGGCTGGTGGACGGCCTTCGGCGGCCTGTTCAGCGGCGAGTCCGAGTTCACGCTGGACAACTACGAGCAGGCGCTCTTCGGGTCGGGCGCGAACCTGGCGGAGTACTTCGTCAACTCGTTCGTCATCACCATCCCGGCGGTGATCATCCCGATCACCATCGCGCTGCTCGCGGCCTACGCGTTCGCCTGGATCGACTTCCGGGGCCGCAGCATCCTGTTCGTCGCGGTGTTCGCGCTGCAGATCGTCCCGCTGCAGGTGGCGCTGGTGCCGCTGCTCACGGACTACGTGAACCTCGGCGTGAACGGCTCGTTCTGGACCGTGTGGCTGTCGCACGCGATCTTCGGGCTGCCGCTGGCGATCTTCCTGCTGCACAACTTCATGAAGGACATCCCGGCGTCCCTGGTGGAGGCGGCCCGCGTCGACGGCGCGGGGCACGTGAAGATCTTCTTCCGGGTGCTGCTGCCCCTGCTGGTGCCGGCCATCGCGGCGTTCGGCATCTTCCAGTTCCTCTGGGTGTGGAACGACCTGCTGGTCGGCCTCACGTTCGCCGGCACGGGGTCCCGGCCGCTGACCGTGGCGGTCGCCGAGATGGCGGGCTCCCGCGGCGGCGACTGGCACGTGCTCACCGCGGGCGCGTTCATCTCGATGGTCGTCCCGCTCATCGTGTTCATCTCGCTGCAGCGGTACTTCGTCCGCGGCCTGCTGGCCGGCTCCGTCAAGGGCTGACCGACCCTGCGTCGCCCACCCCTTCTCGCGTCGCCCCCGCTTCTTGCGGGGTGCGGCGCGAGACAGGGTGGGCGACGTCGTCGTCCGGGCCCGCGCCCGCCGTAGAGTGCGCTGCGGTGACGACGTCAGAGCAAGCCCCGGCCGCCCCGCGGCACACCGGGCTCGGCCGCGTCCCGGCCCCGGCCCTGTTCCTGGTCTCGGGGCTCGCGCAGTACGGCGGCGCGGCGCTCGCGGTCGCGCTGTTCGCGGTCATCGCCTCCCCGACGGTCGCCTGGCTCCGGATCGCCGTCGCCGCGCTCGTGCTGCTCGCGTGGCGCCGGCCCTGGCGCGCCCGGTGGAGCCGCGCCGACCTGCTCGCGGCCGTGGCCTTCGGCGTGGTGCTCGCCGCGATGAACGTGTCGTTCTACGTCGCGATCGACGTGCTGCCGCTGGGCACCGCCGTCGCGATCGAGTTCCTCGGCCCGGTGGCCGTCGCCGCCGTGGCCGGCCGGACCTGGCGCGAGCGGCTGGGCATCGTCGTGGCCGGGGCGGGGGTGGTGGCGCTCGCGGGCGTCGAGCTGACCACGGGCGGCGACGACGCGGTGCGCGGGCTGGTCGCCATCGGGATCGCGGCCGCCTGCTGGGCGGGGTACATCCTGCTCGGCCGCCGCGTGGCCCAGGGCGCCCGGGGCAGCCAGGGCGCTGCTCCGGCTGCCCCGGGCGCGGGCCGGGGCGCCGCGCGTCCCAGCGGCGTCGACTCCCTCGCCGTCGGCATGACCGCGGGCGCGCTCGTCGGCGCGCCGTTCCTCGCCGGGCCGGCGGCACCCGTGCTGCACGACGCGGGTCTCGCCGCCGCCGTCGTCGGGATCGCGGTGCTGTCGTCCGTCGTGCCCTACGGCATCGAGCAGGTCGTGCTCCGGCGGGTCACCGCCGCGACCTTCGCGGTGCTGCTCGCGATGCTGCCCGCGACCGCCGCCGTCGTGGGCGCGGTGGCGCTGCGGCAGTGGCCGCACGGCTGGGAGGTGGTCGGCCTCGCGTGCGTCTCGCTCGCGATCGTGCTGACCGCCGGCCGGCGCGCGCCCGCGGTCGAGCAGCCCGCCTAGCGCTACAGGTACTGCCCGGGGCCGGGATCGGCGCCGGGCACGCCGGGTCCGCCGGGGCCACCGGTCCCCGGGGCGCCGCCGTGCCCGCCCGGTCCGCCGGGCCCGCCCGGCAGCGCCCGCCGCATCTGCGTCAGCTGCGCCTGCGCCGCCATCTGCTGCGCCACCAGCGCCGTCTGGATGCCGTGGAACAGCCCCTCCAGCCAGCCGACCAGCTGCGCCTGCGCGATCCGCAGCTCGGCATCGCTCGGGGTCTGGTCGTCGGCGAGCGGCAGCGTGATCCGGTGCAGCTCGTCGATCAGCTCGGGGGACAGGCCGTCCTCGAGCTCGTGCAGCGAGCGCTCGTGCACCTCGGCCAGCCGGGCCCGGGCCGCGTCGTCGAGCGGGGCGGAGCGGACCTCCTCGAGGAGCTGCTTGATCATCGTGCCGATCCGCATCACCTTCGCGGGCTGCCCGACGGACGCGGGGCCGTCCGCCTCCGCGCCGGGCGTGGCGGTGCCGGCGGCGGGGTCGTCCTCGCCGACCACCACGACGCGCGGCTCCTGCGGTCCGGTCGTCCTCGGGTCGCTCATGCGGGCCATCCTCTCGCGCGGGGCGCCCGGCGTCATCAGGGGACGAGCAGCACCTTGCCGAACACCTCGCCCGAGTCCAGCAGGCGGTGGGCGTCGCCCGCGCGCGCCAGCGGCAGCCGCGCGTGCACCACGGGCCGCAGCCGGCCGTCCGTCAGCATCGGCCAGGCGTGCGCCCGCACGTCGGCGACGATCCGCTCCTTCTCCGCCGGCGGTCGCGCGCGCAGGGTCGTGCCGATCACGCTGGCGCGCCGGGCCATGAGCAGCCCCAGGTCGATCTCGCCGCGCGCTCCCCGCTGGGTCCCGATGACGACCAGCCGGCCGCCGGTCGCCAGCGTCGCGAGGTTGGTCGCCAGGCCACCAGCGCCGAGCACGTCGAGCACCACGTCGGCGCCGTGCCCACCGGTGGCCTCCCGCACGGCCGCGACGACGTCCTCGGTCCGGTGGTCGACCACCGTCCGAGCCCCGAGCTCACGGCACCGCCGCGCGCGCTCGGCCCCGCCGGCGGTCGCGACCACGTGCGCGCCCAGCGCCGCACCGAGCTGCACCGCCACCGAGCCGACGCCCCCGGACCCGCCCTGCACCAGCAGCACCTCGCCCGCGACCAGGCGTCCGGCGTCGACGACGTTCGTCCACGCCGTGAGCACCGCCTCCGGCAGCCCGGCGGCGTCGACCAGGTCGACCTCGTCCGGGACGGGCAGCAGCAGCCCGGTCGGCACCACGGCCGCGGTGGCGTAGCCGCCGCCCGGCAGCAGCGCCGCCACGCGGGCGCCGAGCGGCCACGCCGCGGCATCGACGCCAGGCCCGTGACCTGCGACGACGCCGGAGATCTCGAGCCCGGGCCACTCCGGGGCGCCGGGCGGCGGCGGGTACCGTCCCTCGCGCTGCAGCAGGTCCGCGCGGTTCACACCGGCGGCTGCCACCCGCACCAGGACCTCGCCCGGACCCGGCTCCGGGTCGGGCCGGTCGGCCACCTGGAGCTGCTCCGGACCACCGGACGTCTTGACCGCGACCACCTGCATCGTGCGAGCCTACGCACCGTGTCCTCGCAGGACACGGTGGATGAAACCGTCCGTAGCGCTCATGTCGGGGTGCAGGTGCGCCGATGAGGTCTCGACGGGTGCCCTGGAGGGGTGCTCGGGCCGGACGTGCGAACGACCGGCCGGACGACGAGGGATCGGGAGGCAGGTCGACATGCTGCGCAGGCTCGGCATCCGCGCCAAGGTGCTGGCGGTCCTCGCTGTGCCCGTGCTCGTCCTGCTGCTCACGGCGGCCTACATCACCGTGCAGTCGGTGAACGAGGCCCGCACCGCCCAGACCGTCAGCGACGTCGTCGACGTCCTCCCGCAGTACGCCCGCACCGCCGAGGCGCTGCAGCAGGAGCGCACGCTCTCGCTCCAGGTCGTCGGCGACCAGCCCCTCAGCGGGAACCTCGAGGTGGCGCGCGACGCGACGGACTCCGCCATCGCGGAGCTCGAGGCCTCGGTCCGCGACGTCGGCCTGTCCTCGCTGGACCCCCGCGTGTCGCAGGCGGTCGAGGACTCGCGCAACCAGCAGGTGCGGCTCGCCGACATCCGCGGGCGCATCGACTCCGGGTCCATCCCGACGTCCCTGGTCGACAGCAACTACACCGACATCGTCTCCGCCGAGAACGACGTGCCGGTCGTCGTGGCCGAGACGCTCTCCGAGCGCTCCCTGGCCTCCCAGATGTCCGCGTACGGCGCCATCGCCGACACCGTCGAGCAGGTGCTGCGCTCGCAGCCCACCGCCGTCGAGGTCCTGGACACCGACGGCGCCGACGCCTCGCAGGTCCGGGAGCTCGCGTCGTTCTTCGCGGTCCAGGACCAGGCCCGCACCGAGGCCCGCACGATCACGAACAACCTGCGCGTCGACGGCATCCAGCTGCCGTCGCGCGACGCCGACCTGACGGCGATGCAGCTGTCCCTGGTGTCCGGCAACGAGCTGACCGTGTCCGCGCTGGACCAGACCCGGTGGAACGGCCTGGTGAACGCCGAGCTCGCCGCGCTGCGCCCCGTCGCCACCGACCTGCTGGCCTCCGCCTCCGAGCGCGCCGGCACGATCGCGACCCAGGCGCAGGAGCAGGCGTGGATCACCGCCGGCAGCACCCTGGCCGCCGCCGCGCTGTCGATCGTCATCGCCTTCGTCGTCTCCCGCGGGATCGTCGTCCCGATGCGGCGCCTGACCGCCGCGGCCGGTGCCGTCCGCGAGGAGCTGCCGCGCCTGGTCGAGCAGGTGGCCGTCCCCGGCCAGACCCCCGACCTCTCGCTCGCCGACATCCCCGTCGAGTCCGAGGACGAGGTGGGCCGCCTGGCCCAGGCGTTCAACGACGTCAACGCCACCACCATCCAGGTGGCCCGCGAGCAGGCCGCGCTCCGTGGCTCCATCGCCGAGATGTTCGTCAACGTCGCCCGCCGCGACCAGGTGCTGCTCGGCCGCCAGCTGTCGTTCATCGACTCGCTGGAGCGCGCCGAGGAGGACCCGGCGACCCTGGCCAACCTGTTCCGCCTGGACCACCTCGCCACGCGTATGCGCCGCAACGCGGAGTCCCTGCTGGTGCTCGCCGGCATCGACTCCGGCCGCCGGCTGCGCGAGGCCATGCCGCTGTCCGACGTGGTCCGCACCGCCTCCTCCGAGATCGAGCAGTACGACCGCGTCCAGCTCGAGCTGCGCGCCGACCCGCTGATGCACGGCTTCAACGCCCTGTCCGCCGCGCACCTGCTGGCCGAGCTGCTCGAGAACGCGACCGTGTTCTCCGAGCCCGGCACGCCGGTCGTCGTGCAGACCGACGTCGACGGCGACCACGTGGTCGTCCGCGTCGTCGACCAGGGCCTCGGCATGTCGCCGGACGAGATCACCGCCGCCAACGCCACCATCGCCTCGACGTCCCCCACCGAGGCCCTCGGCGCCCAGCGCCTCGGCCTGTTCGTGGTGGCGCGCCTGGCCCAGCGCCTCGGCGCCCAGGTCCGGCTCGAGCGCGCGGTCGGCGCGGTCTCCGGCACCGCCGCCGTCGTCCGGTTCCCGGTCGGCCTGTTCACCGCCAACGACCCGGCCCTCACCGGCGGCCAGGGCGCCCCGCAGCGCTCCGCCGCGCCCACGACGGGCTCGCTGCCCCAGGTCGACGCGCCGGTCGCCGTGCCGGTCGACCTGGCCGCGCTGACCGACGGGTCCACCGGGACCGGCCTGCCGCGCCGCCGCACCGCCGACGCCCCGGCCGCCGCACCGGCCGCCCGCTCCGACGTGCCGACCGAGCAGGACGTCGTCCTCCCCGCGCCCACCGAGGCCACGCTCTCCCCGGAGATCGCCGCCGAGGCCTCGGGCTGGACCCCGCTGGTCGCGCCCGCCCCCGACGCCCCCGCGGCCCTGCCGTCGCGCGGCTCGCTGCCCACCCGCGGCGGCGGTCTCCCCGCCCGGGAGAGCGCCCTGCCCAGCCGGGAGAGCGCCCTGCCCGCCCGGACCCCGGCAGCCGCAGCGGGCGACGCGCCCGCCACCGTCCCGGCGCTGCCGGACGGTCCGCGCGGCGGCCTGTTCGCGGGCTTCCGCGGCCGCGACGCCGTCGCGGCGGCTGCCGCACCCACGGACGCCACCACCCCGCCCGCCGAGCCGGAGCAGACGCCCGAGGCCGGCACCGTGCCCGACGCGCCCGCCGAGGCCGCAGCGCCCGTGGGGACGTCGTCCCTCGCGGACCCGCTCGACCACGAGCCCGAGCTCAGCGCCGAGGACCACGCCCACCTGGACGCGCTGTCCGCGCCGCTGACGGCTGGTCTGCCCGTGGTGGCACCGACGGCCTCCGCCGAGCCGGCCGAGCCCGCGGTCGACGCGATCCCCGAGCCCGCCGCGACGCCCGAGCCCGAGCCCGAGCCGACCCCCGCGCCCGCGCTCGTCGTGCCCGGCCTGGTGCCGGACGAGCCCGTCGAGCCCGCGTGGAGCTCGTGGGCCGAGCCCGTCGCCACCGAGCCCGCGGCGAGCGAGCCCGTCCTGGATCCCCTCGCCACCGAGCCCGTCGCCGAGCCGTCCTGGGCCCCCGCGGCGCAGGCCGAGCCCGCGGCCGGCCTCGGCGCCGCGCCGATCGGCCGCGCGGACGACACGCAGTGGCTGGGTGCACCCGTGCCGCAGCAGCCCGCCCCGGAGGCGCCCGCGCCGTTCGGCCAGCCGGCCTCGTTCGCCCCGCCGGCCCCGGTCGCCCAGGCCCCGGCGGCCCCGGTCGCGCCGGCACCCGCCCCGCAGCCGCTCCCGGTCGCCGCGGCGCCGGCCCCCGTGCTGCCCGACTTCTCGTCGCTGCTGCAGGGCGCCGAGCCCGCCGAGCCCGCCAAGCGCGCCCGGCAGAAGCGGTCGTTCTTCTCGTTCCGCCGCAAGGACAAGGACGCCCCGGCGCCCGTCGAGGCCGGCCAGGCAGCGACGGCGCAGGCCCTGGCCGCGCCCGTCTCGCCCGCGTGGCCCGCGACGTCGGCTCCGGCCGGCGCCCCGGTCCCGGCACCGCAGGTGCCCGTGGCGGCGGCTCCGGTGGCTCCCGTGGTCCCGCAGGTCCCGGCTGCCGAGGCGCCCGCCGCCCCGCCGGCCGGTCAGACCTGGAGCCCGTCCGCGGCCTGGGCCCCGGCCACCGAGCAGCCGCGCACGCCGCTGACCCCCGCCGAGCCGACGTGGTCCGCCGCGCCCGCCAGCGAGTGGGGCTCGGCGCCGCAGGCGACGGACGCCCCGGGCTGGGGTGCGCCGGCCTCGGCCGCCGCCTACCCCGGTGCGGCCCCGCTGCCGGCTCCCGCGCAGCAGCACCTGCCGGCGCAGCCGGTCGCCCCGGCCTGGTCGGCCGCTCCCGCGCCCGCCGAGCCCGTGTGGTCCCCGGCCGCCCCCGCCGAGCCGGCGGAGCCCGCGGAGCCGGGCTGGGCCTCCGCCCCGGCCGCACCGCGGTCCGGCAGCCCGCTGCCGACCCGCACCCGGGGCGACGTCCCGCCCCCGGCCCCCGAGCCCGCCCCGTCCACCGGTCCGCGACCGCACCGCGACATCAGCGCGTGGGCGTCGTCCTGGTCGCCGGACGGCGGCAGCGTCCCGCAGCCGACCCCCGCGCCGTCCTGGTCCGCGCAGCCCGGTCCCGCGACCTCGGCCGCCCCGGCGGCGCCGGGTCCCCGCCCGGGCGGGATGGACACGGAGGCCGCGGCGATGCTCGGCCTGCGCGCCGACATCCAGGAGCAGGCCTTGAGCGAGCTGAGCCAGCTGTCCGCGTACCGGCCCCAGGTCGACGTGCCCGCCGGCGGCTCCCTCACCCGCCGCGTGCCGACCGCCATCCCGGCGGCACCCGAGATCTCGCAGCCCGAGCCCGGGCAGGCCACGGCGCGCGACGCCGACGGCCTGCGCGAGCGGCTGGCGAGCTTCCAGTCCGGTTCCCGGCGAGGGCGTCGTGCCCTCACGGAGCCCGGTCCGGGGCAGTCCGGCGACCAGCCGGAGCAGCCTCGCAGCGAGTCCGACCACCAGCCCGTCCCGCCGTCGCCGTCATGGTGACACCCGTCCCCGCAGCCGCAGCAGCGCCTGCATCACGTCAGGAGGATGTGTGACCACCCTCAGCACCGAGGCAGCCAACTTCGGCTGGCTCCTGGACAACTTCGTCCGGACCGTGCCCGGCACCCGGCACACGCTGGTGGTGTCGGCCGACGGTCTGCTCATGGCGATGTCCGAGCAGCTCGACCGCACCAGCGGCGACCAGCTCGCGGCCATCGTCGCGGGCATGTCGAGCCTCACCCGCGGGGCGGCGCGCCAGCTGCGCGCCGGCGACGTGCGCCAGTCGATCGTGGAGATGGACAACCTGTTCCTCTTCCTCATGAGCGTGTCCAACGGGTCCGTGCTCGCGGTCGTGGCCGAGGCCACCTGCGACGTCGGCCTGATCGGCTACGAGATGGCGATGCTGGTCTCGCGGACCGAGTCCACGCTCACCCCGCAGCTGATCAGCGAGATGCGCGGCACCCTGCCCGTCGACGGCGCCGTGCGCGCGCCCACCGTGTGAGGTAGCCCATGAGCGAGAGCGAGTTCGAGACCAGGACCGTGCGTCCGTACGCCCTCACGGGCGGCCGGGTGCGGTCCGACCGGTCCGACTACCCCCTCGAGGCCCTGGTCGAGATGCTGCCCGCAGCGGCGTCCGCGCAGGGGCTGACGCCGGAGAAGCGCGCGATCCTGCAGCACGCGTCGCACGGCTACATCTCGGTCGCCGAGCTGTCGGCGCTGCTGCACCTGCCCCTGGGCGTGACGCGCGTCGTCGTGTCCGACCTGGCGGACGCGGGATTCATCAAGGTCCACACGTCCGACCCGGTCGAGGCCACGACCGGCCAGTCGCCCGCCCTGTCCCTCAGCGTCCTGGAGAGTGTTCTCAATGGCATTTCCGCCCTCTGAGGCCGGCACCGCGACCGGCCAGGCCGCTGCCGTGCCCACCGCGCGCCCGTCGGGCGACTCCGGCGAGATGGGTGCTGCACCCACCGTCGTGAAGATCGTCGTGGCGGGTGGCTTCGCGGTCGGCAAGACGACCTTCATCGGGTCGATCTCGGACATCGAGCCGCTGAACACCGAGGCCGCGATGACCGAGCACTCGGTCGGCGTCGACGACGCGGGCGGCCAGACCGACCGCAAGACCTCGACCACGGTCGCGATGGACTTCGGTCGCATCGCGCTGCCGGGCTCGCTGTGGCTGTACCTGTTCGGCACCCCGGGCCAGGACCGGTTCCTGTTCATGTGGGACGACCTGGTGCGCGGCGCCATCGGCGCGGTCGTGCTGGTCGACACCGACCGGCTGGACCAGTGCTTCCCGGCGGTGGACTACTTCGAGTCCCGCGGCATCCCGTTCGTCGTGGGCGTGAACTGCTTCGACGGCGTGGCCAAGCACCGCCTGGAGGACGTGCGCGAGGCGCTCGCCATCCCGGCCCACGTCCCGGTCCTCTACACCGACGCACGGTCCCGCACCGCCACCAAGCAGACCCTGATCTCGCTGGTGCAGCTGGCCATGGAGCGGCTCCGCGGCGCGTGACGCCGCCGGCCCGCACGTCCCGATAGGGTTCGGGGCGTGCGGGTCTACGCCGACGGTTCGGCTCTGGTGCGCTACCTCCCGGCCCCGGACCACTCGGTCGACTGGCAGAGGTGGGCCGAGCAGCACGGACCCGATCTCCTGGTCACGTCGCTGTCGCTGATGGAGCTGCGCCACGCGCTCACCACGACGCCGGCGCACGTCCGCGCGCGCGTGCACGCCCTCGTCGACCGGCTCGAGGTCGTGCGCTACTCGGACCAGGCCGTCGCCGCGGCCGCGACGATCGACGCGGGGCTGTCGCCGTTCGCCTCCATCCACCTCGGCGTCGCGGTGGCGCATCCCGACGTCACCGCGTTCGCCTCCTACGACGGCCGGCTGGCCGACGCCGCCGCGACGCACGGGCTCGAGATCGTCTCGCCCGGCCTGGCCGACGGCTGGTGGCACGCGGGCACCCGGGCCGCTGCGCGTCCGCCCGCGCTGTCCTAGCGTCAGGGTCATGACGCAGCTCGACCTCGCCGGGAAGACGGCGCTCGTGACCGGGTCCACGCAGGGCATCGGGGCCGCCATCGCGCTCGGGCTGGCCCGCGCGGGCGCGCGGGTGGCGGTGAACGGCCGCACCGCGACGTCCGTGCAGGCGGCGCTGTCCGAGCTGTCCGCGTCGCAGGACGTGCCGGGATCCTTCGTCGCCGCACCGGGCGACGTGACCACCGACGACGGCGTCGCCGCCGTGCGGGGTGTGGTGCCCGACGTCGACGTCCTGGTCAACAACCTCGGCATCTTCGGCGCCCGGCCGGCGCTGGAGATCACCGACGACGACTGGCGCCGCTACTTCGAGGTCAACGTCCTCGCCGCCGTCCGGCTGATCCGCGCGTACCTGCCGGGTATGACCGGCTTGGGCTGGGGCCGGGTGCTGAACATCGCGAGCGACTCGGCCGTGGTCATCCCGGCCGAGATGATCCACTACGGCGTGTCCAAGACCGCGCTGCTCGCGGTGTCCCGCGGCTTCGCGAAGGAGGCCGCGGGGACGGGCGTCACGGTCAACTCGGTGATCGCCGGCCCGACGCACACGGGTGGCGTCGAGGACTTCGTCTACTCCCTGGTCGACCGGTCGCTGCCCTGGGACGAGGCGCAGCGGGAGTTCATGCGCGTGCACCGCCCGCAGTCGCTGCTGCAGCGGCTCATCGAGCCCGAGGAGATCGCGCACATGGTGGTGTACCTGGCCTCCCCGCTCGCGTCGGCGACCACCGGCGGCGCGGTGCGGGTGGACGGCGGGTACGTGGACGCGATCCTGCCGTGATCCCCCGGGGGCGGCGCCGGGCCGCTGGTAGGGTCGCGGCGCAGCACGGGAGGGCTGGCTGAGCGGCCGAAAGCGACGGTCTTGAAAACCGTTGGGGCGGGACAACCCCGTCCTCGTGGGTTCGAATCCCACGCCCTCCGCACCGCAGCCCGGCCTGCCCGTCGCGCCCGGCGCCGGTGTAGTCTGACCGGCGCGGATGAGCTGGACAGGCGGCCGCGTCGGGCCCTCGGGCCCGCCGAGGAACGTCCGGGCTCCACAGGGCAGGGTGGTGGGTAACGCCCACCCGGGGTGACCCGCGGGACAGTGCCACAGAAAGCAGACCGCCGTCGTACGCCCCTCGGGACGTGCGGCGGTAAGGGTGAAACGGTGGTGTAAGAGACCACCAGCGTGCCGGGTGACCGGTACGGCTCGGTAAACCCCACCCGGAGCAAGGCCAGACAGGGAGCGTCCGAGGGCTGCTCGCCCGAGCTCCCGGGTAGGCCGCTGGAGGCGTGCGGCGACGCACGTCGTAGATGGATGGTCGCCACCCGCACCGGGGCAACCGGGTGCGGGGACAGAACCCGGCGTATCGGCCAGCTCATCCGCACCCGCACGGCTCCGGACCAGGCCAGTTGACGCCGGCCCGGTGGCAGCGTAATGTTCTCGAGGTTGCCCGCCAGGGAGGAACAGACACCGAGCTCGGCTCGGAGGCTGGTCCCGGAGGGCGACCACCCCCCAGCAGGACCTCGAGGCGCTTCGGCGTCCCCACGGTCGTGCGGGCCGGGCCTCGACGTGACGGACACCGCATGGAATGCGGCAAAAGCACGGCGGAAAGCCCGGTAGAGTGGAGGAACGCAAAGCCGGAATGCATGAGGCCGGCAGAGCGGGCCAGAATCTCTGGTAGAGTCGAGAAACGTCAGGCCGCTCGTAAGAACGGCAGGACGGAAGACAGGCTCTGATAGAGTTCGGGTCAGCGAGAACGCGGAATGCCGCGGACGAGCGGACCAGGAACTCTGGTAGATTGGAAAGAGGCCTCCGGCCGCGAAGCCCGCAAGGGTGAGTGGGGGATGCGCGTCTGTTCTTTGAGAACTCAACAGTGTGCCTAAGTAGTTGATGCCATATCGGTGCATCGGCTCGGGTGGTTGCCTCGTTCGGGGTGGCTTTCAGAGTTGGTGTGCTTTTTTGGTGTCGTGGGTCTGGCCCTGCTCCGTCTGGGTCGGCCCGCACAGCCATGTTGAACTGGCTGCCCCTTCGTCAGCGTGGGGGTGGTCGTTTCGTGTGTCGGTGGACTGCTGCCTTCGGGTGGTGGTTGCCATGTAGACATCAACGGAGAGTTTGATTCTGGCTCAGGACGAACGCTGGCGGCGTGCTTAACACATGCAAGTCGAACGGTGAAGCCCAGCTTGCTGGGTGGATCAGTGGCGAACGGGTGAGTAACACGTGAGTAACCTGCCCCTGACTCTGGGATAAGCCTTGGAAACGAGGTCTAATACCGGATACGAGACGCTCGGGCATCCGAAGTGTCTGGAAAGATTTATCGGTCAGGGATGGACTCGCGGCCTATCAGCTTGTTGGTGGGGTAGTGGCCCACCAAGGCGACGACGGGTAGCCGGCCTGAGAGGGCGACCGGCCACACTGGGACTGAGACACGGCCCAGACTCCTACGGGAGGCAGCAGTGGGGAATATTGCACAATGGGCGCAAGCCTGATGCAGCGACGCCGCGTGAGGGATGAAGGCCTTCGGGTTGTAAACCTCTTTCAGCAGGGAAGAAGCGCAAGTGACGGTACCTGCAGAAGAAGCGCCGGCTAACTACGTGCCAGCAGCCGCGGTAATACGTAGGGCGCAAGCGTTGTCCGGAATTATTGGGCGTAAAGAGCTCGTAGGCGGTTTGTCGCGTCTGCTGTGAAAACTCGAGGCTCAACCTCGGGCTTGCAGTGGGTACGGGCAGACTAGAGTGCGGTAGGGGTGACTGGAATTCCTGGTGTAGCGGTGGAATGCGCAGATATCAGGAGGAACACCGATGGCGAAGGCAGGTCACTGGGCCGCAACTGACGCTGAGGAGCGAAAGCATGGGGAGCGAACAGGATTAGATACCCTGGTAGTCCATGCCGTAAACGTTGGGCACTAGGTGTGGGGCTCATTCCACGAGTTCCGTGCCGCAGCAAACGCATTAAGTGCCCCGCCTGGGGAGTACGGCCGCAAGGCTAAAACTCAAAGAAATTGACGGGGGCCCGCACAAGCGGCGGAGCATGCGGATTAATTCGATGCAACGCGAAGAACCTTACCAAGGCTTGACATACACCGGAAACTTCCAGAGATGGTTGCCCCGCAAGGTCGGTGTACAGGTGGTGCATGGTTGTCGTCAGCTCGTGTCGTGAGATGTTGGGTTAAGTCCCGCAACGAGCGCAACCCTCGTCCTATGTTGCCAGCGGGTCATGCCGGGGACTCATAGGAGACTGCCGGGGTCAACTCGGAGGAAGGTGGGGATGACGTCAAATCATCATGCCCCTTATGTCTTGGGCTTCACGCATGCTACAATGGCCGGTACAAAGGGCTGCGATACCGCGAGGTGGAGCGAATCCCAAAAAGCCGGTCTCAGTTCGGATTGGGGTCTGCAACTCGACCCCATGAAGTCGGAGTCGCTAGTAATCGCAGATCAGCAACGCTGCGGTGAATACGTTCCCGGGCCTTGTACACACCGCCCGTCAAGTCACGAAAGTCGGTAACACCCGAAGCCGGTGGCCCAACCCTTGTGGGGGGAGCCGTCGAAGGTGGGACTGGCGATTGGGACTAAGTCGTAACAAGGTAGCCGTACCGGAAGGTGCGGCTGGATCACCTCCTTTCTAAGGAGCTTCTGACGCTCTGCCTGGTGCAGGGTGTGCAGAGACCAGGCCCGGACCGTACGCGTTCGGGGTGGTGCTCACGGGTGGAACATCAACTACGGCGACCTCTTGCTGGGTCGGCATCGCGTCAGTACTCCGCCTTCGGGTGGTCGGAACCTCGCACCGCTGATCTGGTCGGGTCGCCTGGGCACGCTGTTGGGTCCTGAGGGAACAGCCCGCTTTGGGGGTGTTGCTTCATGACGGGCCCGGTCGGTCGGTCGAACCGCTCACACCAGCTGGTGGGGGCAGGCGCCGGCGGAAGACCTGGGGATCGTTCGTTGTTTGAGAACTGCACAGTGGACGCGAGCATCTTTTAAAGTAATGTCTTTGTGGTCAAGTTTTTAAGGGCACAGGGTGGATGCCTTGGCACTAGGAGCCGAAGAAGGACGTTGTAGCCTGCGATAAGCCTCGGGGAGTTGGCAAACGAACCGTGATCCGAGGATGTCCGAATGGGGAAACCCCGCACGAGTCATGTCGTGTGACCCGCACCTGAATATATAGGGTGTGTGGAGGGAACGCCGGGAAGTGAAACATCTCAGTACCGGCAGGAAGAGATATTCCGTGAGTAGTGGCGAGCGAAAGCGGATGAGGCCAAACCGTATGCGTGCCAAGCCGGCAGGCGTTGCGTGTACGGGGTTGTGGGACCTTTCCGATGGATCTGCCGATCCGTCAGGGAGTCAGAAAGCCGCGTTATAGTCGAAGGGCATTGAAAGGCCCGGCACAGAGGGTGGTACCCCCGTAGACGAAATGACGTGGCCTCCCGAAGGGGATCCCAAGTAGCACGGGGCCCGAGAAATCCCGTGTGAATCTGGCAAGACCACTTGCTAAGCCTAAATACTACCTAGTGACCGATAGCGGACAAGTACCGTGAGGGAAAGGTGAAAAGTACCCCGGGAGGGGAGTGAAATAGTACCTGAAACCGTGTGCCTACAATCCGTCGGAGCCTCCCTAGCAGGGGTGACGGCGTGCCTTTTGAAGAATGAGCCTGCGAGTTAGTGGTACGTGGCGAGGTTAACCCGTGTGGGGAAGCCGTAGCGAAAGCGAGTCCGAATAGGGCGATACAGTCGCGTGCTCTAGACCCGAAGCGAAGTGATCTAGCCATGGGCAGGTTGAAGCGCGGGTAAGACCGCGTGGAGGACCGAACCCACCTGGGTTGAAAACCGGGGGGATGACCTGTGGTTAGGGGTGAAAGGCCAATCAAACTTCGTGATAGCTGGTTCTCCCCGAAATGCATTTAGGTGCAGCGTCACGTGTTTCTTGCCGGAGGTAGAGCTACTGGATAGCCGATGGGCCCCACCAGGTTACTGACGTTAGCCAAACTCCGAATGCCGGTAAGTGAGAGCGTGGCAGTGAGACTGCGGGGGATAAGCTCCGTAGTCGAGAGGGAAACAGCCCAGACCACCAGCTAAGGCCCCTAAGCGTATGCTAAGTGGGAAAGGATGTGGAGTTGCACAGACAACCAGGAGGTTGGCTTAGAAGCAGCCACCCTTGAAAGAGTGCGTAATAGCTCACTGGTCAAGTGATTCCGCGCCGACAATGTAGCGGGGCTCAAGTATACCGCCGAAGCTGTGGCATTCACATTTCAGGCAGGCCTTCGTGGTCCAGCCGTGTGGATGGGTAGGGGAGCGTCGTGTGGCGGGTGAAGCTGCGGGGTAACCCAGTGGTGGACGCCACACGAGTGAGAATGCAGGCATGAGTAGCGAATGACGGGTGAGAAACCCGTCCGCCGAATGATCAAGGGTTCCAGGGCCAGGCTAATCCGCCCTGGGTAAGTCGGGACCTAAGGCGAGGCCGACAGGCGTAGTCGATGGACAACGGGTTGATATTCCCGTACCGGCGAAGAACCGCCCATACCGAGCCCGGTGATGCTAAACGCCCGAGCCGCCGCACCGACTCCTTCGGGAGTCACCGCGGCGGGGAGCGCGTGACCCGATCCGGTAGTAGGTAAGCGTATTAACAGGAGTGACGCAGGAAGGTAGCCCAGCGTGGCGATGGTAGTCCACGTCCAAGGCCGTAGGGCGAGTGGTAGGCAAATCCGCCACTCACATAGCCTGAGAACCGATGGTGACAGCGTATGCTGGATGATTGGGTGATCCTATGCTGCCGAGAAAAGCTTCGACGCGAGGTTCTAGCCGCCCGTACCCTAAACCGACTCAGGTGATCAGGTAGAGAATACCAAGGCGATCGAGAGAATCGTGGTTAAGGAACTCGGCAAAATGCCCCCGTAACTTCGGGAGAAGGGGGGCCTGAAGCGTGTACCGGCTTGCCCGGGAAGCGTGGAGGGCCGCAGAGACCAGGGGGAAGCGACTGTTTACTAAAAACACAGGTCCGTGCGAAGTCGCAAGACGATGTATACGGACTGACGCCTGCCCGGTGCTGGAAGGTTAAGAGGACGGGTCAGCCGCAAGGCGAAGCTCAGAATTTAAGCCCCAGTAAACGGCGGTGGTAACTATAACCATCCTAAGGTAGCGAAATTCCTTGTCGGGTAAGTTCCGACCTGCACGAATGGCGTAACGACTTCCCCGCTGTCTCAACCGCGAACTCGGCGAAATTGCACTACGAGTAAAGATGCTCGTTACGCGCAGCAGGACGGAAAGACCCCGGGACCTTTACTATAGTTTGGTATTGGTGTTCGGTGCGGCTTGTGTAGGATAGGTGGGAGACTGTGAAGCCGGCACGCCAGTGTCGGTGGAGTCAACGTTGAAATACCACTCTGGTCGCTCTGGATATCTAACCTCGGTCCGTGATCCGGATCAGGGACAGTGCCTGATGGGTAGTTTAACTGGGGCGGTTGCCTCCTAAAATGTAACGGAGGCGCTCAAAGGTTCCCTCAGCCTGGTTGGCAATCAGGTGGCGAGTGCAAGTGCACAAGGGAGCTTGACTGTGAGACTGACAGGTCGAGCAGGGACGAAAGTCGGAACTAGTGATCCGGCGGTGGCTTGTGGAAGCGCCGTCGCTCAACGGATAAAAGGTACCCCGGGGATAACAGGCTGATCTTGCCCAAGAGTCCATATCGACGGCATGGTTTGGCACCTCGATGTCGGCTCGTCGCATCCTGGGGCTGGAGTAGGTCCCAAGGGTTGGGCTGTTCGCCCATTAAAGCGGTACGCGAGCTGGGTTTAGAACGTCGTGAGACAGTTCGGTCCCTATCCGCTGCGCGCGCAGGAAACTTGAGAAGGGCTGTCCCTAGTACGAGAGGACCGGGACGGACGAACCTCTGGTGTGCCAGTTGTTCCGCCAGGAGCACGGCTGGTTGGCTACGTTCGGAAGGGATAACCGCTGAAAGCATCTAAGCGGGAAGCCTGCTTCAAGATGAGGTTTCCACGCCCCCTCGAGGGGTGAGAGGCTCCCGGCTAGACCACCGGGTAGATAGGCCGGATGTGGAAGGCAGGACGCAAGACTGCCGCAGCTGACCGGTACTAATAAGCCGACAACTTCACCACAACACTTTGTGTTGCTACGCGTCCACTGTGCGGTTCCCGAACCACGAGCACCCTGCCGTCAGGTATGTGCTTTGACAGTTCGACAGAGTTACGGCGGTCATAGCGAAGGGGAAACGCCCGGTCCCATTCCGAACCCGGAAGCTAAGCCCTTCAGCGCCGATGGTACTGCACTCGCCAGGGTGTGGGAGAGTAGGACGCCGCCGGACATCCATTCACGAAGAGCCACCCCGCAAGGGGTGGCTCTTCGTGTTTCCCGG
>NZ_JBXFYH010000005.1:0-258234 GCF_056844425.1 Cellulomonas sp. NEAU-ZC6
CGGCCGGGCCCGGGCGTCTGAGGGGGCGACAAGATCGGGTGCGGTACGAGGACGAGGAGACGGCGTGGCCTGGGAGCGGGAGCTCGAGGACTTCGTCCGCGAGCGGGGTGACGCGCTGGTGGGATACGCCTACCTGCTCGCGGGCGACCTCGCCGCGGCGGAGGACCTCGTGCAGGAAGGCCTCGTCCGCACCTGGACGAGACGGCGCGCAGGCGCCGACGTCGAGTGGCTCGAGGCCTACGTGCGGCGGTGCATCCTGCACGCGTTCGTCGACGGCCGCCGTCGCGCCCGCCGGTGGCGCGACGTCGCCCACCTCGTCGCCCTGCCCGAACGCGGCGAGGGCCACCAGGGCAGCGACGACCGCGACGCGGTCCTGACCGCCCTGACCCACCTCACCCCCCGCCAGCGCGCCTGCGTGGTCCTGCGGTTCTACGAGGACCTGCCGCTGCAGGACATCGCCGACCGGCTCCAGATCAGCGAGGGCGCCGTCAAGCGCTACCTGCACGAGGCCAACCGCGCCCTGGCACCACGCCTCGGCCCCCAGGCCGGCCTGACCGCCGAGGACATCCCGACCACGAAGGGCGGCACGCGATGAACCACGACCTGGACGCCGCGCTGCACGACCTCGCCGCCGGCGCCGCCGCCGCCCACCGCACCCGCACCACCACCGACACCGGACTCCTCCTGACCCCGACCCTCCGCCGGGTCCGCCGCCGCCGCCGCACCCGCGCCGCCGCCGCGGCCACCGGCAGCCTCGCCGTCATCACCGGCCTCGTCCTCGGCGGCATGGCACTCGGCCAGGAGCCCGACCCCCAACCCGCCGGACCGAGCCCGTCGACCACCCCCACCCCGGCACCCTCACCGAGCGCGACCCCGACCGGACCGTCCGTCGTCCTGCCCACCGGCGACCCGGCCCTTCCGTTCGGCACCTGCGGGGCGCTCGCGACCGCCACGCCCAGCACCCCGGTCACCACGGAGTTCCGCGCCTGGATCCAGGCCGACGCGGCCGCGGTCCCGGCCGGCGACCCGATCGGCGTGGCGGGAGGCGTCGCGCTGGACCCGCCCGGCACCCGCCACGTCGTCGTCCCCCGCACCGGGCCGCAGGTCGCGGTGCTGCGCGACGGCGTGGTCGTCGCGACCGGGCAGCTGGGCGGCGACGCCACGCCGTCCTACCGTGGGTCGGGTGGCGAGGACCTGCCCGATCCGGAGGTCCACGAGAGCGCGGACTGGCTGACGCCCGCCGTGTGCGGGCCCGACGGGCAGCCCGGCGTCACGGCGGGGGCACCGCTGCCGGCCGGTGACTACACGCTGGTGCCCTGGGCCGAGGTCATCGACCTGGACGGGGCGCGGATCACGGACGACGCGGGCGACTGGCTGCCGGTGGCGGACGCCGTCGCCGCCTCGGGAGCGCAGCCGGAGACGGTCGTGGGCGACGGGATCACGATCACGGTCACCGGCGAGGCCGAGCAGGTCGCGCCCGTGCCCGGCGCGGGTGGCTCTCCCGCGACCCTGCCCGCCGCCGAGCTGCCGACGTGCGGCGACCCGCTGCCGTCGCACCTGCCCGGCAGCCCGCTGCGCCTCGACGTGCCCGCCGCCGGTGCCGTGGTGCAGGTGGCGGACCTCCCGACGCTCGACGTCCGGCTCACCTACGGCGGCGACGGACGCCTCGAGCTCGGGAGCACGGAGGTCGTGCCCTACGCCGTCCGCGACGGCGTGGTCGTGGGCGTCCCGATGCCCGGCGACGCCGGCTGGCGGATGCTCCTCGCGCAGGGGATCGCGGCGCCGGTCCCGAGCACGGGCGGCCCGATCGCCTGCGACTCGTCCTACGAGCCGCTCGGGCCGGGCACCTACGACCTGGTGCTGGCGGTCTCGGTGACCGCAACCGGGTCGGCGACACGCTCCGTGGCCTTCAGCGACCCGCTGACGCTGATCGTGCCGTGACGGGCGGTGCACGGGAGCGGGTCCCGCACCTCGCCTCCGCGCCCAGCCGTGGCCGGAACGCCGTGACCTCGTGATCGGCTGACGGGACGCGTCCGATCGGGTGAGGCGTACAACCGACCGGGCACACCGGTCGTCCACCACCCGAGACGACGACGCAGCGGGAGGGACGGCAGTGGACGACGGGGACGAGGTGGTCGCGGCGCTCGCCAGGGAGCGAGGCCGCGCGCTGGTGGGCTACGCCTACCTGCTGACCGGCAGCATGCGCGACGCGGAGGACCTGGTGCAGGACGCCCTGGTCAAGACGATGCTCCGCTCGCGGTCCGGCGTGGAGCTGGAGGCCGCGGAGGCGTACGTGCGACGGACGATCCTGACGACGTTCGTCGACGGCCACCGTCGGCTGCGCCGGTGGCGGGACGCGCTGCCGCGGCTCGGCCACGAGTCCACGGTGCCCGTCCCGGACCCCGTCGACCGCGTGACCGCCCAGGTCGACGTGCGCGCGGCGCTCGGGAACCTGCCCCGCCGCGAGCGGGCCTGCGTGGTCCTGCGGTACTACGACGACCTGCCGCTCGCGGACATCGCCGACGTCCTGGGCGTGAGCGTCGGCGCGGTGAAGCGCTACCTGTCCACCGGGACCCGCCGGCTGGAGGGTCTGCTCGGCCCGGTGCGAGGCACCGCCACGCACGACACCGAGAGGAGCCCGTTGTGAACCTCGACCTCAGCCGTGCGCTCGGCGAGATCGCCGACAGCGCGAGCGCCCACGCCGACCTGGGACCGGCGGACCGGATCGTCGGTCGCCGGCGGCGGCGCCGCGTCGTGCGCCGCACCGTGGCCGGCGCGTCCACGCTCGCCGTGCTCGGCGGGCTGCTGCTCGCCGGCACCGCGATCGCCGACTGGCGGACCGCCGACCCGCAGCCCGCGGTGACCGGCCCCGCGCCGACGCCCGCCTCCACGCCGGCTGCGACACCCGCGTCCCCGCCGGTCACGGCGCCACCCGTGGACCCGCCCGTGGCCTCCGAGCCCGACGAGCCCGCGCGCCCGCTCGCGGACCCGTACGTCAGCCGGTGGGACGGCACGTCGAGCATCACGTCCGACGCCCCGGTGTCCGGGGACGTGCTCGAGGACGGGAGCTTCTTCGGGTACGTGCTGGCGACGGACCCCGCCGCCGGCACCGTCACGGTCGACGTCGCCCTGTTCTACGGCGGGCAGGCGGCCACCGACTGGGCGCTCGTCAACGAGCCGGAGCAGATGGCGCAGGTGCCGGGATGGCCGCTCAACAGCTACGTGGTGGTCAACGACGTGGAGCGCGCCCGCAGCCTCACGCTCGGGGCCGGCGTCGTCGTCACCGGGTTCTGCGTCGACGCGGGCACGGTCCGGCAGGATCTCCGCTCCGTCACCGGGCTGACCGAGGCGGACCCCGCGTGCCCGGGTGAGTCGTCGGCGGCCGGGACGGGGCGGTCGGGGTTCTGGGTCGACGTGCGGGACGGCGCCGTGGTCCAGCTCGTCGGGCAGTACCTGCCCTGACGCCGGCTACCGAGGGGGTCGCGCGTCGGGGCGGTCGTCAGCCCCGGCGCGGCGGCTCAGCCCTCGGCGCGGTCCGCCAGCGCCTCGTCCACGGTCTCGCGGATGGTGAAGACCTGGGTCAGCGCGGTGATCCGGAAGACCTTGAGCAGCCGCTCGGAGTCGATCACCAGCTGCAGGCGGCCGTCGAGCCCGCGGACGCGCTTGAGCACGCCGACCAGCAGCCCGAGCCCGGTGGAGTCCATGAACCGCACCTCGGTGAGGTTCACGACCAGGTCCACGTGCCCCTGGTCCACCAGCGCGGTCAGCTTCTCGCGCAGCGCGGGCGCCGTGTACACATCGATCTCGCCCGTGACGTCGACGACCGTCCGGCCCTCGACCGTCCTGCTGGCCACACTCACGTCCACGTGGACTCCCCTCGCACTGGGAGCATTCAAACAGACGGCGCGGACGACGGCGTGCCGGTCACCCTCCAGCGTGTCCGGCGGTGACGGCGGCGAGCGCGGCGCGGTACTCGTCGGTCGTCCCGTCGGGGCGCACGCGCTGCAGGACGTGGTCGCGCACCCCGAGGCCGGCGAGGGTCGCGGCGAGGTCGGCGACGTCCCCGGGCCCCAGGACCGTCGGGTCGACGGTGGTACGGACCTGCACGTCGACGCCCGAGTCGAGCACGAGGCGCAACGAGGCGAACGCCTGGTCGGCGGCGGTCGTCGGGCCGCCGGTGCGGGTGATCGCGCGGTACAGGTGCGCGGGGGCCTTCACGTCCAGGCCCACCCAGTCGACGTGCGGCAGCAGGGCGGCCAGCCGCCGCGGGTAGGCGCCGCCGGTGTGCAGGCCGACGGCGAAGCCCGCGGCCCGCACCTCCCGCACGGCGTCGAGCAGGGCGGGCTGCCGCGTCGGCTCCCCGCCGGAGAACACCACGCCGTCCAGCAGCCCCGTCCGCCGTGCCAGCAGGGCTCGCAGCCGCGCCCACGGGACGACCCCCGGGGTGCGCGGGTCGAGGATCGCCGCGTTGTGGCAGTACGTGCACCGCCACGGGCAGCCCTGCAGGAACGCGGTGGCGACCAGCCTGCCGGGCCAGTCGACCGTGGACACCGGGACGAGGCCGGCGATCGCGAGGTCGTCGGCGCGGGAGACCGGGCGGGCCGGGGTCGCCGGCCCGCCCGCGGGGGTGCTGGTCATCGGGCGCTCAGGCACCCGCCGGCTCGAGGAACGGGGTGCGCTCCGCCTGCTCGCCGCGCTTGCCGATGTTGAACGAGCTGACCGGGCGGAAGTACCCCATGACCCGCGTCCACACCTCGCACTCGACCGGCTCGGCGTCCGGTCCGCGCTCGTCCGCGCACCGGTCGCAGGTCGGGTGCTCGCCGGCCAGGTAGCCGTGCGACGGGCAGATCGAGAACGTCGGCGTGATGGTCAGGTACGGCAGCCGGAACCGGGTCAGCGCACGGCGCACCAGCTGCTTGCACGCCTCGCCGCTGGACACGCGCTCGGCCATGTAGAGGTGCAGCACGGTGCCGCCGGTGTACTTGCGCTGCAGCTCGTCCTGGCGCTCGAGCGCCTCGAACGGGTCGTCCGTGAACCCGACCGGCAGCTGGGAGGAGTTCGTGTAGTACGGGTTCTCCGGGGTGCCGGCCTGCAGGATCTCCGGCCAGCGCTTCCGGTCCTCCTTGGCGAACCGGTACGTGGTGCCCTCGGCCGGGGTCGCCTCCAGGTTGTAGAGGTGCCCCGTCTGCTCCTGGACCTCGACCATCCGGGCCCGCACGTGGTCGAGCAGGCGCACCACGAGGGCGTGCCCGCCCTCGGCGGTGAGGTCCTCGGCGTCGCCGGTGAAGTTGCGGACCATCTCGTTGAGGCCGTTGACCCCGATCGTCGAGAAGTGGTTGTCCAGCGTGCCCAGGTACCGCTTGGTGTAGGGGAACAGGCCCTCGTCGATGTAGTGCCCGATCACCTCGCGCTTGAGCTCGAGCGAGGTCACCGCCAGGTCGATCAGGTGGTCCAGCTCGCGCAGCAGGATGGTCTCGTCGCCGCGGTACAGGTGGCCGAGCCGGGCGCAGTTGATCGTGACGACGCCGAGCGACCCGGTCTGCTCGGCCGACCCGAACAGGCCGTTGCCGCGCTTGAGCAGCTCGCGCAGGTCCAGCTGCAGGCGGCAGCACATGGACCGCACGTCGCCGGGGTTCATGTCGGAGTTGATGAAGTTCTGGAAGTACGGCAGCCCGTACTTGGCGGTCATCGCGAACAGCAGGTCGGCGTTCTCGGACTCCCACGGGAAGTCCTTCGTGATGTTGTAGGTCGGGATCGGGAAGGTGAACACCCGGCCCGACGCGTCGCCCTCCGTCATCACCTCCATGTAGGCCCGGTTCAGCATGTCCATCTCGGCCTGCAGGTCGCCGTAGGTGAAGCCGACCGGCTCGCCCCCGACGAACGGCACGTCGTCGCGCAGGTCCTCCGGGCAGGTCCAGTCGAACGTGAGGTTGGTGAACGGCGTCTGGGTGCCCCAGCGCGACGGCACGTTGAGGTTGTAGACCAGCTCCTGGATGCCCTGGCGCACCTGGGCGTAGGTCAGGCCGTCCAGCCGCACGAACGGCGCCATGTACGTGTCGAACGAGCTGAACGCCTGGGCCCCGGCCCACTCGTTCTGCATGGTGCCGAGGAAGTTCACGATCTGGCCGATCGCGGAGGAGAAGTGCCGCGGCGGCGTCGCCTCGACCTTGCCGGGGACGCCGTTCAGCCCCTCCTGCAGCAGCGTCCGCAGCGACCAGCCCGCGCAGTAGCCGCTCAGCATGTCGAGGTCGTGGATGTGCAGGTCGCCGTTCCGGTGCGCCGCGCCGACGGCCTCCGGGTACACGTGGCTGAGCCAGTAGTTCGCGACGACCTTCCCCGCGGTGTTGAGGATCAGGCCGCCCAGCGAGTAGCCCTGGTTCGCGTTGGCGTTGACCCGCCAGTCGCTGCGCTGGAGGTACTCGTCGATGGAGGAGCCGACCTCGACGACGGGCGTGTGATCCATGGGGCGTGCCTTTCGGTGCGGGTGGGTGTCGCCGCCCGCCCCGGCTCGTCGGCACTACATGTGGTGGTGCGACGGCCGTGCGGCAACAAGATGTGACAGTTCTATGCCGCCCGCCGGGCCACCGCGGGGACCTTCGTCCCGGCGCCGGCGCGCTGCCCGCGCGACACCGGCGCGGGGCCGCGGCGAACTCGCCCGGGTGCGCGGCGTGTCGCTGCCGGCGTCACCGGCCGCCGTGCTCCGCGGGCGCCAGGACGACCCGGTCGCCGGGGCGCAGCTGCGCGGCGCGGTCCCGCGAGCGCGCGTCGAGGACCCCCAGCACCGGGTACCCGCCGGTGACGGGGTGGTCGGCCCCGAACAGCACCGGCTGCCCGTCCGGCGGCACCTGCACGGCTCCGGGCACCAGGGGTTCGGAGGGCAGCTCGCCGCGCTCCCGGCGCTCCACGGGCGGTCCCGCGAGCCGGACCGCCACCCGGTTGCTGGCCGGCGTCACCGCGTACTCGACGCCGCCGAGCCGGTCGAGCGCACCGAGCGCGAACCAGTCGGCGCGGGGGCCCGGCAGCACCCGCAGCACGGCCGGGTCCGCCCAGGAGCGCGGCGGGTCGCCCCACGGCTGCGCGGCCGCCAGCAGCCGGGCGCCGACCGGCAGGACGTCACCCGGCCGCAGGGGCTCGGGGCCGATGCCCGACAGCTGGTCGGCCGACCGCGAACCGAGCACCGGCGGCACGTCGACCCCGCCGCGCACCGCGACGACGAGGCGCAGACCCCGTGTCGCGCGCCCCGTGCGCAGCACGCCACCCGGCGGGACGCGGGTGGCCGTGTGCGGGGGTATCGGGGCGGCGTCCACCCACGCCGGCACCTCGGCGCCCGCGAGCGCGACCACGCCACCGGCGGGGAACCGCAGCTCGAGACCCCCCAGCACCACCTCGAGCACCGCCGCGTCCCCGGCGTTGCCGACCAGCCGGTTCGCCAGGCGCAGCGCGCCCGCGTCGGCGGCACCGGAGCGGCCGACGCCGACCGCGGCCAGACCCGGACGGCCGGTGTCCTGCACGAGGGTGAGGACGCCGGGGGCGAGCACCTCGACCACCGCGGGCGGGTACGTCGGTGACGCCACCTCGGGGGCCGGTACCGCCCGGGCTCCCCCGGCAGCAGGCGCCGCCCCGCGGACGGGGACGGCGGCGGGGACAGGTGCGGTGGTCCCGGCGTCCGACGGGGCGAACCGCACGCGCGTGCCCGGACGCAGCAGCGCCGGCGGGTCGCGGTGCACGTCGAACAGCGGGACGTCGCAGGTGCCCAGCAGCAGCCACCCGCCCGGGGTCGCCGCCGGGTAGACGGCCGCGAACTCCCCCGCGACCGCGACCGCGCCGGCCGGGACGCGCTCCCGCGGCGTCGACCGCCGGGGCAGGTGCAGCGCCGGGTCCAGCCCCGTCAGGTACGCGAACCCGGGCATGAAGCCGCCGAACGCCACCGTGTACGTCGCCGCGGCGTGCCGGCGGACGACCTCGGCGACGTCCAGGCCGGACAGCCGCGCCACCTCGTCGAGGTCGGCGCCGTCGTACCGGACCGGCAGCACCACGGGCTTCCCGGCGGCGCGGGCGGTAGCAGGACCTGCCGCGGCGTTCTCGGCCCGGGCGCGCAGGTCGCCGGCCGCGGCCCGCGCGTGCGCCGCGTCCGCGAACCGGACCAGCACCGTCCGCGCCGCGGGCACGACGTCGACGGCGCCGGCGGGCGGCTCGGCGCGCAGCGCGTCGTCGAGCGCCCGGACCGCGTCCGGCCCGGGCAGGTCGACCAGCAGGGCGTCGGGGCCGTACGGCGCAACCCGGACGGCGCCTGGCCCGGGCCCCGCGCCCGCGGGACTCATCCGGCGACCGGGCGCAGCGCGACGCCCGCCGCCTCCAGCGCCGCCCGCACGGCGCGCGCAACGGGAACCGCGCCGGGGGTGTCGGAGTGCACGCACAGGGACACGGCGTCGAGGCGCACCTCGCCGCCGTCCACGGCGGCGACCACCCCGTCGCGGGCCATCCGCACGGCCCGCTCGGCGGCCTCCTGCGGGTCGGTGACGAGCGCTCCCGGCCGGCCGCGCGGCACGAGCGTGCCGTCGGCCAGGTAGCCGCGGTCGACGAACGCCTCGGTCACGGTCCGCAGCCCGGCGTCGCGCGCGAGCTCCAGGACCACCGACCCGGGGAGCCCGACGACGGCCAGCCCGGCGTCGGCACCGAGCACCCCGGCGACGACCGCCTCGGCCTGCGCGACGTCGTGCACGACCCGGTTGTAGAGCGCCCCGTGCGGCTTCACGTAGGTGACGCGGGCCCCGACGCCGCGCGCGACCGCCTGCAGGGCGCCTACCTGGTAGCTGACCTCGGCGGCCAGCACCCCCGGGGGGACGTCGAGCCGGCGCCGGCCGAACCCGGCGAGGTCCCGGTACCCCACGTGCGCGCCGACGGCCACGCCGCGCGCGACGGCGGTGGCGCAGCGTGCCGCCATGATCGCCGGGTCGCCCGCGTGGAAGCCGCAGGCGACGTTCGCGCTCGTGACGACCTCCAGGAGGGCGTCGTCCGCGCCGGGGTCGCCGAGCGTCCAGTCGCCGTAGCCCTCGCCGAGGTCGCAGTTCAGGTCGATGTGCGTCGCCACGCCCCCATCCTGCCGCCGCCGGCGCGCGCCGGGGCGGCCAGGGGTGAGGATGGTGCCGTGGTCGGGACCGGTGAGCTGCTGGACGTGCTGCTCGCCGGTGGCCGGCGGGCGGACCGGCTCACGCACGTGCGCCACCTGCCCGCGCGCGCCGGCGTGCCGGTCGACTGGCCGGCCTGGGCCGACCCCGACCTCGTCGCCGGGTACCGCGCGCTGGGTGTGGAGCGGCCGTGGGAGCACCAGGCGCTCGCCGCCGACGCCGCCTGGTCGGGTCGGCACACCGTGCTGTCGACGTCGACGGGGTCCGGCAAGTCGCTCGCGTTCTGGCTGCCGTCGCTGACGGCCGTCCGGGCGCAGGCCGCCGCCCGCACGCTCGACCCGGGCCGGATCGAGACGGTGACCCGGCGCGGCTCCGTGCTCTACCTGTGCCCGACCAAGGCCCTCGCCGCCGACCAGCGGCACGCCCTGGACCGGGTGCTGCACGCGGCGCGGCTGCGGGACGTGCGGGTCTCGACCTGCGACGGCGACACCGCGCAGGAGGAGCGCCGGTGGGTGCAGGAGCACGCCGACGTGGTGCTCACCAACCCCGACTTCCTGCACTTCGCGCTGCTGCCGCAGCACCGCCGGTGGGCGCGGCTGCTCGGGTCGCTCCGGTACGTGGTGCTGGACGAGTGCCACGCCTTCCGCGGGGTGTTCGGGGCGCACGTCGCGGCCGTGCTGCGCCGGCTGCGCCGCGTCGCCGGCATCTACGGCGCCGACCCGGTGTTCCTGCTCGCGTCAGCCACCACCGCCGAGCCCGCCGTGAGCGCCGCCCGCCTGATCGGCGTGCTGCCCGACGACGTGGTGTCCGTGGCCGGCGACGCGTCCCCCGCGGGGCGCAAGACCGTCGCCCTGTGGCAGCCGCCGGAGGTGCCGCCCGCCGCCGGCCCGTGGACCGGTCTGCTGCCCGAGGACGACCCGTGGGCGCTGCCGCTGGACGAACCGCCGGTGGACGTCGACCGCACGGCACCGCCGGGGCCCGCTCCGGACGACCCGGCGGGTGCGCCCGGTGGGCCCGACGACCTCGCCGCCCGCACCGCTGCACCCGCTCCGGGCCCGGACGCGGGCTCGGTCGGGCCGGCGCGCGAGGGCTCCGGCCCGCTCGGCACCGGCGAGGACCTCGTCGCCGACGACCCCGACCGCCCGCGCCGCTCGGCGACGGCCGAGGTGGCGGACCTGCTCGCCGACCTGACCGCCGCCGGTGCCCGCACGCTCGCGTTCACCCGGTCCCGGCGCGCCGCCGAGTCGGTGGCCACCGTCACCCGCGAGCACCTGCGCGAGGTGGACCCCGAGCTCGCGACGGCGGTCGCGGCGTACCGCGGCGGCTACCTGCCCGAGGAGCGCCGCGCCCTCGAGGACGCGATCCGCACCGGGCGGCTGCGCGCCCTGGCGACGACGAACGCCCTCGAGCTCGGCGTGGACATCTCCGGGCTGGACGCCGTCGTGATCGCCGGCTGGCCCGGCACCCGCGTCTCGCTCTGGCAGCAGGCAGGGCGGGCGGGCCGCGCCGGCGCCGACGGGCTGGTCGTCCTCGTCGCCCGCGAGGACCCGCTCGACACCTTCCTGGTGCACCACCCCGAGGCCGCGCTGGACGCCCCGGTCGAGGCGACGGTCTTCGACCCGTCGAACCCGTACGTGCTGGCGCCGCACCTCTGCGCGGCCGCCGCCGAGACCCCGATCCGGACCGAGGAGCTGGACCTGTTCGGCCCCGGCACCCGCGAGCTGCTCGACGTCCTGGTCGAGCGGGGTGCGCTGCGCCGTCGCCCGTCGGGCTGGTACTGGACGCACGCGGAGCAGGCCGCCCGGCTGACGGACCTGCGCGGGACCGGCGGCGACCCGGTGCGGGTCGTCGAGTCCACCACCGGCCGGTTGCTCGGCACGGTCGACTCGGCCGCGGCCGACTCCACCGTGCACCAGGGCGCCGTCTACGTGCACCAGGGGGCGACCTACGTGGTGGACGAGCTGCACCTGCAGGACGGCGTCGCGCTCGTGGACCGCCGGGACGTCGACTACGGCACGTGGGCGCGGTGGGTCACCTCGACGGAGATCCGCTCGACGACGCAGGAGCGCCGGTGGGGCCCGGTCACCTGGGGGTTCGGCGCCGTCGACGTCACCACGCAGGTGCTGAGCTTCCAGCGCAAGCGCATCCCCGACATGGAGGTGCTCGGATCAGAGCTGCTGGACCTGCCCGCGCGCACGCTGCCGACCACCGCGGTGTGGTGGACGGCGCCGGCCGAGGTCCTGGCGGCGGCCGGCATCACGGTCGAGACCGCGCCGGGAGCCCTGCACGCCGCCGAGCACGCGTCGATCGGGCTGCTCCCGCTGCTCGCGACCTGCGACCGGTGGGACCTGGGCGGGGTGTCGACCGCGCTGCACGTGGACACCGAGCAGGCCACGGTGTTCGTGCACGACGCCTACCCGGGCGGCGCGGGGTTCGCCGAGCGCGGGTACGCCCTCGGCGCCACCTGGCTGCGTGCGACCCGGGAGGCCATCGCGACCTGCCCGTGCCGGACGGGCTGCCCGGCCTGCGTGCAGTCGCCCAAGTGCGGCAACGGCAACAACCCGCTGGAGAAGGCCGCGGCGGTGCGGCTGCTCGACGCGGTGCTCGCGCACGCGCCGGAGTGACGCCCGCGCCCGTGCGGCGTGGCCGACGTCGGGCGGGCCGGCGCCGCGTCGGGCCAGGTCGGGCCGGGTCGTGTCGAGCCGGCGCCGGGTCGGGCCCGGTCGGGCGTGCCCGCGCCGCGTCAGCTCGCGTCAGACGCGCGGCACAGGCCGGGCGCCGTCGTGGGACGAGGTGGCGTAACGCGCCGCGATCGTGCGCACCGCCTGGTCGACCGCCGCGAGCCGCTCGTCGTCCGTGATGGACCAGGTGCCGTGGACCAGCTGCGGCCAGAACACCGCGGAGGCGATCATCCCGAGCAGCTGGGTCGCCGCCACCTCGGGGTCGTCGACGTCGGCGGTCCCCGCCGCGCTCGCCGCACCGAGATGGCTGCGCAGCGCCCGCAGCACCGGAAGCGTCCCGAAGTCGAAGGTGCGCTCCTGCAGCGCGGGGAACCGCGGCGACTCCGCGATGATCGTGCGCATCAGCCCGGCCATCCGCGGCCGGGCGAGCACGTCCGCGTACGCCCGGCCGAGCTGGACCAGGCCCCCGAGGAAGTCGTCGGCAGGTGGCTCGACGGGCTCGCCCTCCGACGTGCCGCCGGCCGCGAGCACGGTCGCCTCGAAGAGCGCGGCCTTGGTCGGGAACTGCTTGAACAGCGTCGCCCGGGAGACGCCCGCCAGCTCGGCGACGCGGGCGAGCGACGTCCGGTCGTAGCCGGACTCGAGGAACAGCTCGGCGGCGGCGTCGAGGATCGACGCGCGGTTCCGGGTCGCGACGTCGCGGTGGTAGTCGGGCAGCGGACGGGCCATGGACTCATGGTCCCACGAGGTGAGTCCATTGACTCACCTCGTGACGAGTGCCACGCTGGGACGAGGTGAGCCGGTCGACTCACCTCGGATCAGCCGGAGGAGCGGGACCATGGCGACGGTGTTCATCCACGCGACGGTGACCCTGGACGGGTTCATGGCCGACACCGAGGGAGGCGTCGGCTGGATGTTCGGGTTCCCGACCGCGCCGGAGGACGAGGCGGTCGTGCAGCGGGTCGTGGAGCGGATCGGCGCGGTCGTCGGCGGAGGCACCCGGGACCAGACCGTCGAGGCCGGCGAGGAGCCCTACGGCGGCGCGCTGCAGGTCCCCGTGTTCCTGATGACGCACACGGAGCACGCGCCGATCGAGAAGGACGGCACCACCTACACCTTCGTGGTCGACGACATCGCGCAGGCGGTCGCGGCCGCGAAGGAGGCAGCGGGTGACAAGTGGGTCAGCCTGCTCGGCGGCAGCATCGCGCGGCAGTGCCTGCGGCTCGGGCTGGTCGACGAGATCCACCTCCACGTCGTGCCGCTCCTGCTCGGGGACGGCATCCCGCTGTTCGCCGGGCTCGGCCGGCGGGTCGAGCTGGAGCGGGTCGAGACGTCCGGCTTCGCGGGCGAGGCGCACCTGCGGTACCGCGTGGTGCGGTGACCGCCCCCGGGTCGGGCGCGGCCCGGCCCGGGCGTCGGCGCGGGCTTCCCCCACCGCCGTCGCCACCGTGGCGGTGACGGCGACCACCACGCCCGGCTCCACCGCGCACCCGGCGAGCACCGCGCCGTTCCGCTCGACGACGTCCGCGGCGGTCCTGCACGGGTCCGACCGGCCCCGCAGCGCACGGTCGGCGGCCGCGAGCGCCCCGAGGTCGGCCGCGGACTGCGCACGCGCCCGTGCCCGCTGCGCCCCCGCGAGCAGCCCGAGCGCACCCGCCAGAAGCACCGCGACCGCCAGCACCGCGATGACGAGCACGGTGCCGGACCCGCGGTCGCGCCCGCCCCCGGTCACGGCTCCACCCGTGCCGTCGCGGAGCCGTGCACCACGAGCCCGCCCACGAGCGGCAGCGCCGGGCCCACCGTCCCGGAGACCGTCACCACCACCCAGTCGCCGTCCCGGCCGACCGCGACGCGCACGCCCTCGCCGCCGACGCGCCGCGCGACCGCCGCGACGTCGCTGTCCGCCTGACCCAGCGCCGCGGCCCGCGCCCCCGAGCGGGCGGCGTCCGCGCACCGCAGCTGCGTGCCCGCGGCGGCGGCGAGGGCGACCACGACGCCGACCAGCAGCGCGACGACCGGCAGCAGCACCGCGAACTCCGCCGTCACCGCACCGCGGTCCCGTGCCGCGCGCCGCGGCCGCCCTCGCCCGTCCCTCACACCGACAGCGCGCCCCGGACGAGCGCGGTCAGCGCCTCGCGGATCTCCGCGCTGGTGAGGATCACCACGAGCAGACCGGCGAAGCCCACCGCGGCGATCAGGACGACGGCGTACTCGGCGGTGGCCATGCCGGCGTCCCGCCCGACCCCGGCCCAGCGGCCGCGGACCCGCCGCGCGGCTCGCGCCGCACGGCCTCCGACGCGCCGCACGACCCCGCCCCCTCCCGCCGTGCCGGCCGCCCCGCCCGGCGCCGTCGCCCTGCTGGTCCTGCTCTCCATGTCCTGCCTCCTGTCGTCCCGTGCCGGCCGCTCACCGGCCGACACCCCGACGGTGCCCGGGTCCGGCCCTCGGACGCGCCGCCTCCGGGACCGCCCTGGGGACGACGCCCGCACCCGCCCCCTGTGGAGGAGTCGGGGCCCCGTCACGGAGCGACCGGTCGCGAGCAGGTCACCCGAGCAGGCTGCGACCGAAGGACGCGAGCACGGGGACCAGCCCGACCAGCACGAACGCCGGCAGGAAGCACAGCCCGAGCGGCACGACGAGCCGCACGCCAAGCCGCCCGGCCGCCTCACGCGCGACACGGTCGCGACGCCGCCGCAGCTCGGCTGCCGCCGACCGGAGCGGCGGCCCCGGTGCCGCCCCGGTCCGCCACGCGGCCGCGAGCCCGTCGAGACCGCCGCCGAGCGCCGGCGCGTGCGCCCAGGCGACGTCCCAGGCGGCACCGAGCAGGAGGGCCGAGCCCGCACGAAGGAGGTGCGCCCCGGTGCGCCCGCCGAGCACCTGACCGACCGCCTCGAGGGCCCCGGGGACGCTGGCGCCCGACTCGACCGCCACCGCCAGCAGCTCGACGACGGCGACCGGGTCGGGCGCGACGGGCTCGCCGGCGTCCGGGGCGGGTCCACGGCCGGCTGCCGTCCGCCCGTGCGCGCCCGGCGGATCGGACCCCGCGGTGCCGGGTCCCGGAGGGCGGGCGCGCGGACGCAGGAGGAGGACCGGTGCAGCCACCAGCAGCACCAGCAGCAGATCAGCCATCGCAGCCACCCGCGCCGTCGCCCCGCGCCCGGCGCACCATGCGTCCGACCCACAGCCGCCCGGCCACCGTCAGCAGGACCCCGCACAGCCCGGCGGTGCTGCCCAGCCCACCGCCGAGCAGGACGCCGAGCGGGTCGGCACCGAGCAGGGTGCCGAGGCCCACGCCGAGCGCGGGCAACCAGGTGAGCAGGGTGGTCGTCTGCCGCGGGCCGGCGAGCGCCGCCCGGACCGCGGTCTCCGCGTCCGCGTCGGTGGCGAGCGAGCGCGCGCAGCCGTCCAGCACGGTGGCCAGCGGCGCACCGAGCCGGATCGCGAGCCGGGTGGCCGCGACCACCCCCGCGACGCGGACGTGCAGCGCGTCCGGGCCGCGTCGCCGCCCCGGCCCCGCCAGGTGGCGCAGCCGGTGGACGACCTCCGCCGCCGGCCCGGTCGGCCCTGCCGGTGCCGTCACCGCGGCGGCCACGTCCTGCGCGCGCGGCACGCCGTCGGGACCGGCCACCACCCCGAGCGCCAGCCGCCAGGCCTCGGCGGGTGCCCGGCCCGCCCGCAGCTCCGCGGCGACCGCCGCCACCGCCGCGGACAGCTCAGCCGCGGGGTCCCGACGCCGCGCCGACGACCGCGCGCGGCCGGCACCCCGCGCCGGCGCAGGGCGGCCGGGGTCCCCCGTGCCGCCGCCGGCCCGGCCGCGCACCCGCCGCCGCGCCGCGGCTCCCGAGCGCGCAGCCAGCAGCACCGCCGCCGCGGCGAGCACGGCGACGACCCCCGCGCCGCCGGTCACCCCCGCTCGCCCCTCACGCCTGCCCGTCGCTCACGGGTCCGCCCCTCACGCCTGCCCGCCCCTCGCGTCCGATCACCCGTCACGTCTAGACACCTCTGGACACCCCTCACGCCCGGTCGCCCGGCCCGCGCGGCGCGGCCGTGGCCGGGACCCGTCCGTCCCCGCGCGGCGCGGCCCTGCCCGGCACCCGTCCGCCTCCGGGCGGTTCCGGGCCGCCCGAGCCGCCGGGCACCACCCCGGCCCGCTCCGCGAGCGCGGGCCACCCGGGGCCGGTGACCACCCGGCCGTCGGCACCGATCGCGAGCGCGGTGCGCACCACGAGGCCGCCCCGCTCCGGTCCGCTCCCGGCTCCGGCGCGGACCACGCCGGCGATCTCGGCGACCCGCCGCACGCCGCGGTCGCGGCGCAGGTGCACGACCGCGTCGAACGCGCTCGCCGCCTGGGCGGTGAGGGCGGCGCGCGAGAGCCCGGCGAGGGCGCCGAGCGCCTCCAGCCGGGCGGGCACGTCGGTGGCGGCGTTGGCGTGCACGGTGGTGCACCCGCCGTCGTGCCCCGTGTTGAGCGCGCTCAGCACCTCGCGCACCTCGGCGCCCCGGCACTCGCCGAGCACGACCCGGTCGGGCCGCATCCGCAGGGACTCCCGCACCAGGTCCGCCAGGTCGACCCCGCCGGCGCCCTCGACGTTCGGGCGGCGCGCGAGCAGCCGGACGACGTGCGGGTGCCGCGGGGCGAGCTCCCCGGCCTCCTCCACGCAGACGATCCGCTCCCCGGGGTCGGCGAGCGACAGCAGCGTGGACAGCACCGTCGTCTTGCCCGTGCCGGTCGCCCCGGACACGAGCAGGTTCGCGCGCGCCCGCACCAGCGCACGCAGCACGCGGTCGACCCCCGGGGCGACCGCCCCCGAGCGGACCAGCTCGTCCAGCGTGAACGCCCGGTGCCGCACCACGCGCAGCGACAGCAGCGTGCAGCCGTCGGCGACCGGGGGCAGCACGGCGTGCATCCGGGTGCCGTCGGGCAGCCGGGCGTCCGCCGCGGGCCGCGCGTCGTCCAGCCGCTGCCCGGCCGAGGCGGCGAGCCGGACCGCGAGCTCGCGGACCCGGGGCGCGTCCCCCAGGTCCACGGGCACCGGCACCAGCCGGCCGGCGCGCTCCACCCACACGTCGCGCGGCCCGTTGACCAGGACGTCCGTGACCGCCGGGTCGTCGAGGAACCGCTGCAGCGGGCCGGCGCCGACGATCTCGGCGCGCACCACCCCGTCCAGCTCCGCGAGCGCCGTGCTGCCCAGCACCCGGCCGCTGTCGCGCAGCGCCGCGGACACCCGCTCGCCCGTGACCGGCCCGCCGTCCTCCGCGAGCCGGCGGCGCACCGTCGCGACGAGGCCTGCGACGCCCCCCTCGGACCCGGCCACCGGCCCGCCGGTCACGTGAGCCGCCGCGCGAGCCGCGAGACGGCGCGGGCCGCGACCGGCGGCAGGACGGGACCGACGCCCCGGTCCAGCGCGCCGCCCAGCCCGCGCACCCGGGGCAGCGACGCGACGACGGGCAGACCGACGGCGCGGGCGACGTCGGCGTCCGTGAGACCGCCCGGCGCCGGACCGCGGGTGACCAGGCCGACGCGCCGACCGGGTGCGACGAGCAGGGCACGCAGCAGGCGCGCGCCCGCGACGGCCGGGACGTCCCGCGGGACCACGACGAGCACCGTGCGGCACGCGACGAGCAGCGTGCCGCCGTGCGGGGGCGCGCCGTCGTCGGCGCCGCGGTCCGGGTCGGCAGGGTGCTCGGCGACCGGACCGGCGGTCGGCCCCGCTCCGAGCACGGCCGACCGGTCCAGGTCGAGCACCACCGAGGTGTGCGCGACCGACAGCGCGCCGAGCACGTCCGGGACCACCTCGTCCGGTGGCGGCCCGGGGCGGGCGTCGTCCGTCGGCAGCACCGCGCACCGGCGCCACCGCATGAGGTTGCCCGCCAGCAGGGCGGCGTCCACCGACCCGATGGCGCCGGTGAGGTCCGGCCAGCGCAGTCCCGGGTGCGCCTCGAGCCCGAGGGCCGTGTCGACGGAGGGTCCGGGGCCGGTCTCGACGAGCACGGTGGTCCCCCGCCGCGCCAGCTCGGCCGCGAGCGCCGCGGCGGTCACCGTCGCGCCCGCGCCACCGCGCGCGCCGACCACGCCGACCACCCCCGCGCCCGCCGGCTCCCGGCTCGTCCGCTCCATCGGTTCCTCCGTCCGCTCGTCCCCTCCGATCGCCCTGCCACGACCGCCGGGCACCCGACGGTCGCCGCAGGACGGCAGGCGGTGCGCGCGGGCGGACGCCGACCTGGGGACGACGCGCCTCCGCGGGACCTGTGGTCGTCCCGGTGCGGCTCGATACCCTGGGTCCCAGGAGGCACCCGTCCTGATGACCGAGAGCAGCAGCCCGGCCGAGCGCGCCGCCGCGCCGGCCCGCGCGGCCGCGTTCTTCGACCTCGACAAGACGCTGATCGCCACGTCCGCGGCCACCGCGTTCGCGCGGCCGTTCCTGGCCGGCGGCCTGCTGAGCCGGCGCGCGATGCTGCGGTCCGCCGGGGCGCAGCTCGCGTTCCTGCTGGGCAGCGCGACCGAGGGCCGGACGGAGCGGGTCCGCGCGCAGCTGTCGTCCCTGGTGACCGGCTGGGACGTCGAGCGGGTGTCGCAGATCGTCGCGGAGAGCCTGCACGCCTCGATCGACACGGTGCTCTACGCCGAGGCGCGGGACCTGGTCGCCCAGCACCACGCCGCGGGCCACGACGTGGTGGTCGTGTCGGCGTCGAGCGCCGAGCTGGTGCTGCCGATCGCCGAGCTGGTGGGGGCCGACGAGGTGATCGCGAGCCGGATGGGCGTCGCGGACGGCCGGTACACCGGCGAGATCGCGTTCTACGCCTACGGGCCCGCCAAGGCTGCGGCGATGCGCGAGCTGGCCGCCCGCCGGGGGTACGACCTGGCCGCGTCGTCGGCCTACACGGACTCGGCGACCGACGTCCCGATGCTGGAGGCGGTCGGGCACGGGTACGTGGTGAACCCGGATCGCGCCCTGCGCCGGCTGGCCGCGGAACGGGGGTGGACGCCGCTGGCGTTCCGCCGGCACGCCGACCTGCGCGCCCGGGGGCGGCGCGCCGCGCTGCGGCACCTCGCGTCGGCCGCGCCCCGCCGGGACCGGGCCGTCCTCCTGGGCGTGGGGACGCTGGCGGCCGGCGTCACGGTGCTGGCCGGCGCCGCGCTGGTGCGGTGCCGCCGGGGACGCCTGCGTCCCGCCTGACGCCTCGCGGACGGCCAGCTCCCGGGGCGCATCGTCCCCGTGCCGCCCGTCCGGCATCCGGGCACGCGTCCCGGCATGCGAGAAGACTGGTACCGAGGACCTGGGAGTTCGCGACCGGCTCTTCTCGTCCTCGGAGGGCTGGGGTGTGATGGGCAGCACAACAGCACGACCCGAGGGAACCCACGCGCGACCCGTCCACGTCGGACGCGTCGAACGGGCTCGATCCCGTCTCGACTGCACATGTGCACGCCTGATACCCCTCGCGGTCGTCCGTTCGGCGACGGCGTCCCCCTCCCGGGACGCCGTCGTCGGTTCCGCGCCGGGACGGCGCTCAGCCCAGCCGGCCCGCCAGCACCGCGTCCGCCACCGCGCGTCCCTCTGCCGCCCCGGCGACCACGGCGTCGGCCGCCGAGGCGACCCAGGTCGCGACGCCGTCGGGCGTCCCGGTGGCGAACCGGGCCGCCGCCGCGAGGTACGGGTTCGGTGCCGCGGCCCACGCGGCGTCCGGCACCACGGCCCCGGTCGGGTCCAGACCGCGACCGCTCAGCAGCATCCGCGCCAGGGCCCGCGCGACCACGCCGTTGCCGGCGACGAACGGCCGCAGCGCGAGCACCTCGCCGTGCACCACCGCCGCGACCACGAGCGCGGGCGCCCGCGTCGCCCCGACGGTGCGGGTGAGCAGCGCGAGCCGCTCGGCGACCTCGGGGCCGGGCGGCGCCTGGCCGAGCCCGGTCAGGTCGCGGGCCGGCTCCCCGGCCACCCGCACCCGGCCGAGCGCGGCGTCGGGCAGCCACCCGGCGCCGGCCGCCGCGTGCAGCCGGGCGAGCACCTGGCCGAGCGGCGGGACCACCGGCTCGGCACGACCGCCCAGGTCGGGTCGCCACGTCGCCGCGAGCACGGTCGCGCGCAGGGCACCGGTCGCGAGCAGGCGGTCCGCCGCGGCGCTCCGGCCGGCCGCGCCGTCCCCGCCGTCGCCGCCGTCGCCGGTCCCGCCCGTCGCGACGTGCCGCAGCAGGTCCAGCGGCACCCGCGCGCCGTCCACCGCCGCGCTCGCCCGCGCCGCCCGGACGTCCGCCTCGGCCCGCACCTCCCGCCACCGGCGGCGGAACGCCTCGTGCCAGCGCAGCTCCTCGCACGCGACCCGCGCCCGGTCGACCCCGGCACGCACGCCCGGCAGGTCGAGCAGCGGCGCGAGCGGATCCGTGGCCGGGGGCGGCGACGCGGGCACGAGGGGCAGCACGCGCCACACCCTACGAGCGCGCGACGCGCGCACCCCAGGTGGCCAGCACGGCGCCGTGATCCGGGCCACACTGGCCCCATGCCCTCGACGCCGAGCGTGTCCTCGTCCATCACCGCACGTCTGCACGTGGAGGCGCGGCCGACCGCGGTCTCCGAGCTCACGTCCGCGATCGAGCAGACCGGGGGCATCGTGACCGCCCTCGACGTCACGGCCTCGGGGCACGAGCGGATCACCGTCGACGTGACCTGCGCGACCAGCGGCGAGGAGCACGCCGCGCAGATCGTGGAGGCGCTGCGCGGGCTGCCGGGCGTCGACGTCGAGCGGGTCAGCGACCGCACGTTCCTCATGCACCTCGGCGGCAAGCTGTCGATCGAGTCGAAGGTGCCGCTGCGCAACCGCGACGACCTGTCGATGGCCTACACCCCGGGCGTCGCGCGGATCTGCGAGGCCATCGCGGCCCGCCCGGACGACGCGCGCCGGCTGACGATCAAGCGGAACACCATCGCCGTGGTCACCGACGGCACCGCGGTGCTCGGCCTGGGCGACATCGGCCCGCTGGCCGCGCTGCCGGTCATGGAGGGCAAGGCCGCGCTGTTCAAGCGGTTCGCCGGGATCGACGCGTTCCCCCTGGCCCTGGACACCACCGACGTCGACGAGATCGTCGAGACGGTGGTGCGGGTCGCGCCGGTGTTCGCCGGGATCAACCTGGAGGACATCTCGGCGCCGCGGTGCTTCGAGATCGAGCGGCGGCTGCGCGAGCGCCTGGACATCCCGGTGTTCCACGACGACCAGCACGGCACCGCGATCGTCGTCACCGCGGCGCTGACCAACGCGCTCAAGGTCGTCCGCAAGCGGATCGGGGACGTCCGGGTCGTGCTGTCCGGCGCGGGGGCGGCGGGCACCGCGGTGCTCAAGCTGCTGATGGCGGCCGGGGTGCGCGACGTGGTCGTCGCCGACATCGACGGCATCGTGCACCCGGGGCGACCGCTGGCGTCGCCGGAGCTGCGCTGGATCGCCGAGCGCACCAACCCCCGGGGCGTGACCGGCGACCTGCGCGGCGCGCTCGCCGGGGCGGACGTGTTCATCGGGGTCAGCGCGCCCAACATCCTGACGGGCGCGGACATCGCGACGATGGCACCCGACTCGGTCGTGTTCGCGATGGCCAACCCGCGCCCCGAGATCGGCCCCGTCGAGGCCGCGCAGCACGCGGCGGTGGTGGGCACGGGACGCAGCGACGTCGCGAACCAGATCAACAACGTGCTCGCGTTCCCGGGGTTCTTCCGCGGGCTGCTCGACGCGCGCTCGCACGTGATCACCGACGAGATGCTGCTGGCCGCGGCGGTGGCGCTGGCGTCGGTGGTGTCCGACGACGAGTTGAACCCGGCCTACATCATCCCGAGCGTGTTCCACCCCGACGTCGCGACGACGGTGGCCACCGCGGTCGCCCGGGTCGCGGGCGCGGGCGACGGACCCCGGGCGGACACCGGCGCGGTCGCGGTGGTGCCCGTCCCCGGCATCTGACGCCGGGGACCGCGCTGCGCCGCGCCCGTAGGATCGACGGGTGCAGTGCCACCACTTCGACGCCGCGCGGTGTCGCTCCTGCACCCTGATCGAGCAGCCGTACGCCGACCAGCTCGCGGCCAAGCAGGAGCGCTGCGCCGAGCTGCTCGCGCCCTTCGGGACGCTGGACTGGCTGCCGCCGGTGGCGAGCGCCGAGTCCGGCTTCCGCAACAAGGCCAAGCTGGCCGTCGGCGGGACGGTCGACGCCCCGACGCTCGGCATCCTCGACCCCGGCGGCGTCGGCGTGGACCTGCGCGACTGCGGGCTGTACCCGGCGAGCCTGCAGGCGGCGCTCCCGGTCGTCGCGGAGCTGGTGACCCGGGCGCGGCTGGTGCCGTACGACGTGCCGACCCGGCGCGGCGAGCTCAAGTACGTGCTGGTCACCGAGTCCCCCGACGGCGACCTCATGCTGCGGTTCGTGCTGCGCTCGAGCGAGGCGCTCCCCCGGCTGCGCAAGCACCTGCCCTGGCTGCTCGCGGCGCTGCCCCGGGCCGTCGCGGTGTCGGCGAACCTGCTCCCCGAGCACAAGGCCGTGCTGGAGGGCGAGCAGGAGGTGGTGCTGACCGAGCGCGCCACGCTCCGGATGCGGGTCAACGACATCGACCTGCACCTGCGGCCCCAGAGCTTCTTCCAGACCAACACGGACGTCGCCGCGACGCTGTACCGGATCGGCCGGGACTGGGTGGACGCCGCCGGGCCCCGGTCGGTGTGGGACCTGTACTGCGGCGTCGGCGGGTTCGCCCTGCACGTCGCCGGCCCCGGCCGCGAGGTCGTCGGGATCGAGACCAGCACCGAGGCGATCGCCAGCGCCGAGCAGAGCCGCGACGACCTCGGGCTGCCCGGCGTGCGGTTCGCCGCGGGTGACGCCACCGCCTTCGCGCTCGGTGCCGGGGCGCCGCCGGACCTGGTCGTCGTGAACCCGCCGCGGCGGGGCATCGGCACCGAGCTCGCGCACTGGCTCGAGGAGTCGGGCGTGCGGGACGTCGTCTACTCGAGCTGCAACGCCGCGTCGCTGGCCCGGGACCTGGCGGCGATGCCGTCGCTGCGCCCGCGCCGCGGCCGGCTGCTCGACATGTTCCCGCAGACGGGGCACTACGAGGTGGTCGTGGCACTCTCCCGCGACTGACCGCGCTCAGACCTCGGTGAACGCCGCCAGCACCTCCGCGCCCACCGCCCGGTCGGCGTACACGAGCCGCACCGCGCCCGGGTCGGGGTTGCCGGCGTCCGGGCCGCGCCAGACCCGGGTCAGGCCGGCCCGCTCGGCGGTGCGCCGCGATCCCTCGTTCACCTCGAGCAGGTAGGCCAGCACCGCGAGGTCCGGGCGCTGATCGTGCGCGGCGGCCCGGGCCGCGGTGACCACCTCCTGCGCGTAGCCGCGGCCCCACTCCGCCGGGTCGAGCCGGTAGTACAGGTTCCAGGCGACCCCGCCGCGCACGCTGCAGCCACCCATGCCGACCAGCCGCCCGTCGTCCGCGGCCCGGACCACCCAGGCGCCGAGCCCGTACCGGGTCCACGAGCCGGTGTACCCCGCGACCATCTGCTCGGTCTGCTCCGGGCTGGTGTGCCGGCCGTGCGGCCAGTGCCGGTACACGCGCGGGTCGGCGTGCAGCGCGTGCAGCTCGGGAAGGTCGGCGGGCACGGGTGCGGTCAGCACGAGCCGCTCGGTCACGACGTGGCGGTGGTCAGGCACGCCCTCCAGTCTGCCCGGCGCCTCGCGGGCCGTGGCTTTCGTCCCACGTCCCGGGCGCGCGCGACCGGCAGGCTGGTCGCATGCTCAGCGTCGCCGAGGCCCTCGACTACCAGACGCACGCGGCCCGGACGAAGACCGACCTCGCCCGCCGGCCCGGCGTGTACCTGGTGAACACCATGCTGGCCGGTGCCTACATCGGGCTCGGCGTGGTGATCATGACCACCGCCGGCGGCCCGCTGGTCGACGCGGGGTCGGGCTTCGCCCCGCTGGTGCAGGGGCTGGTGTTCGGGGTCGCGCTGACCATCGTCGTGGTCGCGGGCGGCGAGCTGGCCACCTCCGGGATGATGGTCTTCACGCAGGGCGCGATGCGGGGCACGATCTCGTGGGCCCGCGGCGGCGCGACGCTGCTGGCCTGCCTGGCCGGGAACCTGCTCGGCGCGGTCGTGCTGGCGACGATCCTGCACCTGTCCGGCGCGCTCGGGCCGGCGACGCCCGCGGGCCGGACCATCGCCTCGATGATCGAGCACAAGGCGCACGAGTCGGGCACCGAGCTGTTCTTCCGCGGCGTGCTCTGCAACCTCATGGTGTGCCTGGCGATCTGGTGCGCGGGCCGGCTGCAGCACGAGGTCGCGAAGATCATCGTCGTCTTCGCGTGCGTGATGGTGTTCATCACCTCGGGCTTCGAGCACGTGGTCGCCAACATGACGACCTTCTCGTTCGGCCTGATCGGCGGGCTGCCCGGCGCGACCGTCGCCGAGTTCGCCCGCAACGTGCTGCTGGTCGGGCTCGGGAACCTGGTGGGCGGCGGGCTGCTGGTGGGGGCGGCGAACGCGGTCGCGGCCGCACCGGCGCGGGCGGCCGCCACCCCCGCGGTCCCCGGTGCCGCGGACCCGGTCGCCGCCGCAGACCCGCTGGCCGCCGCCCGCTGAGCACCACCACCGACGCCCGCACCGGGATCTCGGCCGGGATCGGACATCTCGGGCGCGCCGTCCGGGCGCGTGCCGGTCACGCGCTCTACGGTCGTACGAGCACGGACGTGGCCTGATGCGGTGGCGTCCCACACCGAACCCGTCGCGCGGGAGGCGCTGCCGCTCCTGCCCCGCGCACCGAGAGCCGGCGACCAGGGAGCAGACATGAGCAGCAGCTCGGACCGCGAGCAGGACGACGCGACGGCTGCGGCCGCGGGAGACCCCGCGGAGCAGACCGCGCCGGCCCCCGCGGGGGCGACCGCGGCCGGGAGCACTTCCGTCCCGGCCGAGCCGGACGAGCCGGCCGGCTCCGGCACCGCGCCGCGCCCGGGTGCCGCCAACGCCGCCGCCGAGGCCACGGAGGCGGCCAAGGCCGCGCAGGGCACGGCACCGGGAGGTGCGACGGCCGCCCCGGCCACCGGCAGCACGGCCGCTGCGGCCCGACCCGCGTCCACCCCGTCCCGCGGCACGAGCGCGCACCGGGCGTCCCGCCCCGCGCCGGTCCCGCCGGCACCGGAGGAGAGCACCCCGCCCGTGCTGCCCCCGACGCCGGGTGCCTCGGGCACCGCCGGCACCGCGACCGTCTCGGACGGCCGCGGCGCGCCGACCGCCCCGCTGCCCGCGACCCCCGCGACGGGGTCCGCGCCCGCCGGCGACGGCACCCCGACCACGGCGGCCACGGTGGCCGCACCGACCACGGCAGCCACGCCGGCCACCCCGAGGACCCCCGCCGAGCCCGTGGTGCGGACGAGCATCCGCGGCGCCGAGGCCCGCGCCGCCGCCGTGCTCACGTCCGGCGTGCCCGGCGACCCCGGTGCGACCACGGCGCTGCCGGGCACCGGCCCGTCGGACGCGTCGGTGCCCTACGGCGACCAGAACGCCCCGACGGCGCCGCGTCCCGCGGAGCCGGTCATCCCGGGCGGCCAGGACACCGCCGAGGAGGAGCAGGCGGCAGCCGGCTCGCGCGGGCCGCGGTCGCGACGTTCCGCCGAGGCCGCCCCGGAGCGCCCGGAGCCGGTGCGCCGTCCCGGCGGCGGCCCGGTGCGGCACCTGCTCGGCGCGCTCGTCGGCCTGGTGGTCGGCGTGATCGGCGTCTGGACCGTGCTGTTCGGGCAGTCGCGGGTGCTCGCCGCGCAGGCGCCGGGCTGGGACGCGTCGTACGACGCCCTCGGCGTGGTGCTGGTGACGGCCGGTGTGCTCGTGCTGGCCGTCGTGCTCGGGCTCGGCCTGTGGACGCCGGCGGTGCCGGTCACCGCGGGCCTCGTGGCGACCGTCGTCGGCGTCGTGCTGCTCTACGTGCCCGCGACCACGCACGTCGACGCCGTGCGGTGGTTCGGCACGGAGGGCACCGAGTACTCCGTCGTGCGGGCGACCGTGACCGCGACCTCGGGGACCGTGTTCGTGGTGGGCGCCCTGCTGCTCGTCGCCGGCCTCGTGCTCGGCGCGGCCCGCCGCCGCTGGCTGCCGCGGGCCTGACGAACCCCGTCACCACGGGCTTCGCGTCTCCCGGGACCAAAGTCCTACTAGAGTGCCGGGAGACGCGGCAGACGAGCCGCGCCGGTCCCGCACCGACGTCGTTGCGCTGGAGGCACACGTGGCCCTCGACAGCTCCGCACCCCCGAGCGGCACGCCCGCGCCCGGCCTGGAGAACCTGCTCAGCGAGGACCGCCGGTTCCCGCCCGAGCCCGGGTTCGCCGCCCAGGCGAACGCGCACGCCGAGCTCTACTCCTGGGCGAACTCCGCCCCGCTCGAGTTCTGGGCCGAGCAGGCCCGGTCCCTCCTCGACTGGGCCGAGCCGTTCCACGAGGTGCTCGACTGGTCCGGCGCGCCACGGGCCCGCTGGTTCGGCGACGGCCGGCTCAACGCCGCGTACAACGCGGTGGACCGGCACGTCGAGGCCGGGCACGGGGACCGGGTGGCGCTGCACTTCGAGGGCGAGCCCGGCGACACCCGCACGCTCACCTACGCGGACCTGCAGCGCGAGGTGTCGCGCGCGGCGAACGCCCTGACCGCGCTCGGTGTGCAGACCGGCGACCGGGTGGCCATCTACCTGCCGCTCGTCCCGGAGGCCGTCATCGCGATGCTCGCCTGCGCGCGGATCGGCGCCCCGCACTCCGTCGTGTTCGGCGGGTTCTCGGCGGAGGCCCTCCACTCGCGGATCCTGGACGCCGAGGCCCGGGTCGTCATCACGGCGGACGGCGGCTACCGCCGTGGCACCGCGAGCGCCCTGAAGCCGACGGTCGACGAGGCGCTCGCCAAGGGCAGCGGGAACGTGGTCGAGCACGTGCTGGTCGTGCGCCGCACCGGCCAGGACGTCCCGTTCACCCCGGGCCGCGACGTCTGGTGGCACGACGTGGTCGACTCCGCGAGCGCCGAGCACACGCCGGTGCCGCTCGAGGCCGAGCACCCGCTCTTCATCCTGTACACCTCGGGCACGACCGGGAAGCCGAAGGGCATCTTCCACACCACCGGCGGGTACCTGACGCAGGCGGCGTGGACGCACCTCAACGTCTTCGACCTCAAGCCGGAGACCGACGTCTACTGGTGCACCGCCGACGTCGGCTGGGTCACCGGCCACACCTACGTCGTCTACGGCCCGCTGGTGAACGGGGCGACGCAGGTCATCTACGAGGGCACGCCGGACACCCCGCACCGCGGCCGGTGGTGGGAGATCGTCCAGAAGTACGGCGTCTCGATCCTGTACACCGCCCCGACCGCGATCCGGACCTGCATGAAGTGGGGCGACGAGATCCCGGGGCAGTTCGACCTGTCGAGCCTGCGCGTCCTGGGCTCGGTCGGGGAGCCGATCAACCCGGAGGCGTGGACCTGGTACCGCCGGGTGATCGGCGCCGACCGCACCCCGGTGGTCGACACGTGGTGGCAGACCGAGACCGGCGCGATCATGATCAGCCCCCTGCCGGGCGTCACCACCGCCAAGCCCGGCTCGGCGCAGACGCCGCTGCCCGGGATCGCGGCGGACGTCATCGACGACGACGCCCAGCCCGTGCCGAACGGCTCCGGCGGCTACCTGGTGCTCACGGAGCCCTGGCCGGCGATGCTGCGGGGCATCTGGGGCGACGAGCAGCGGTTCGCCGACACGTACTGGTCCCGGTTCCGCGGCATCTACTTCGCCGGCGACGGCGCGAAGAAGGACGAGGACGGCGACATCTGGCTGCTCGGCCGGGTCGACGACGTGATGAACGTGTCCGGCCACCGGCTCTCGACCACCGAGATCGAGTCCGCGCTCGTCTCGCACCCCACGGTCGCCGAGGCGGCCGTGGTCGGCGCGGCCGACGAGACCACCGGCCAGGCCGTGGTCGCGTTCGTCATCCTGCGCGGCGACGCCGCCGGCGACCGGTCGCCGGAGGAGGTCGCGACGGAGCTGCGTGCCCACGTGGCGCAGCAGATCGGCCCGATCGCCAAGCCGCGGACCATCCTGGTGGTGCCGGAGCTGCCGAAGACCCGGTCGGGCAAGATCATGCGCCGCCTGCTGCGGGACGTCGCCGAGCACCGCCAGGTCGGTGACGCCACGACGCTCGCCGACGCGTCGGTGATGGACCTGATCCAGGAGGGCCTCGCGGCCCCGAAGGACTGAGCGCGCCCGCCCGGCGGCCGGCCGGCGCGGGTTGCGAACGACCACCAGCTGAACGCCGGGAGGCGCTCTCCCGCACCGTTCGTAGACTTCGACGCGCGCCTCGGTCCGCCGGGGCGCGCGTCGCGCCCGACCGGGCGCGCCCCGACGAGAAGGAGTCACGTCACGTGACCGGGTGGATGCTCACCGGACGCCGCGCCGTCGACCTGCGCCGCGTCGCCAGCGCGCTCTGTCGCTGACGCCTGCCCACCCCGCTCGTCCCCGCTCGTCCCCCGCCTGCGACACCGTCGCGCCGCCGCTGCGCGCCCGCGGGCCCCGCTCCACCCGAACCCCGGGCGTCGCTCGTGCGCGCCCGCGAAAGGCCCACCCATGTCCTCCACCCCCACGGCCCGGCCGCGCTCGCGAGCCCGCGGGCTGCTCGGCAGCTTCGGCTTCCAGATCATCGCCGCGCTCGTCCTGGGCGTCGCCCTCGGCTGGGTCGCGCTGTCGATCGGCCCCGTGAACGCCGGCACCGACGCCGAGCAGCCGAACTGGCTCACCTCGACGCTCGACACCATCGGCTCGTCGTTCGTCACCCTGCTGCGCGCGATCGTGCCGCCGCTGATCTTCACCGCCATCGTGGCGTCCGTCGCGAACCTGCGGAACGTCGCCAACGGCGCGCGCCTGGCGTGGCGGACCCTGCTGTGGTTCGCGATCACCGCGCTGATCTCGGTCGTGATCGGCATCGGCCTCGGCCTGGTGCTGCAGCCGGGCAAGCACACCACGCTGTCGGTCGAGCAGGGCTACGAGCCCGGCCGCACCGGCACCTGGACCGACTTCCTCGACGGACTGATCCCCGGCAACGTGCTGGGCCTCGGCGCGAGCACCCAGGCGCAGCCCGACGGCGCGCTCAGCACCTCCGTCAGCTTCAACGTGCTGCAGATCGTGATCGTCGCGATCGTCGTCGGCATCGCGGTCCTGCGCACCGGCCCGAAGGCCGACCCGTTCCTGTCCGTCACCCGGTCCGCGCTCGCCGTGATCCAGAAGGTGCTGTGGTGGGTGATCCGCCTGGCGCCGCTGGGCACGCTCGGTCTGGTCGGCAACGCGGTGGCGTCCTACGGCTGGGACTCGCTGGCCTCGCTCGGCCGGTTCGCGGTCGCCGTCTACGTCGGGCTCGCCCTGGTCCTGCTGGTCGTCTACCCGGTGATCCTGCGCGCGCACGGGCTGAGTGTCGTCCGCTGGTTCCGCGGCGCGTGGCCGGCCATCCAGCTCGCCTTCGTGTCGCGCTCGTCCATCGGCACGCTGCCCGTCACCCAGCGGGTGACCGAGCGGAACCTCGGCGTGCCGTCCGAGTACGCGTCGTTCGCCGTGCCGCTGGCGGCGACCACCAAGATGGACGGCTGCGCCTCGATCTACCCGGCGATCTCCGCGATCTTCGTGGCGCAGATCTTCGGCATCGACCTGTCGGTCCTCGACTACGTGCTGATCGCGTTCGTCTCGGTGGTCGGCTCCGCCGCGACCGCCGGGCTCACCGGCGCGATCGTCATGCTCACGCTCACGCTGTCGACGCTCGGCCTGCCGCTGGCGGGCGTCGGGCTGCTGCTCGCGATCGACCCGATCCTCGACATGGGGCGGACCGCGGTGAACGTCGCCGGGCAGGTGTTGGTGCCGACGATCGTGGCGAAGCGTGAGGGCATCCTCGACCAGGCGCAGTACGACGCGGCCCAGGCGGAGGACCTCTTCACGGACTCCGACGACGACGCCGGCCCCGCGGTGCCGACGCCCGCGACCCCCGCCCGCGAGCCGGAGCCGGCCGCGGCGCGCTGACCGGGACCACGGGCCTCGAGGTCGTCGGTCGCGCACCCGGGCGGGTGACGCGACCGACGACCTGGCGCGTGACGGGGAACCCGGTCGGGTTCCGCGCCGTCAGCGCGTCGGGTGCGTGAGCTCCCCGGTGCGCGCGACCTCGCCGAGCCAGTGCGCGCTCGGCTTGGGGGTGCGCTCGAAGGTGTCGCGGTCCCAGCCGATCAGGCCGAACGTCGGCGTGAACGAGCCCCACTCGTAGTTGTCGAGCGCGGACCAGTGCAGGTAGCCGCGCACGTCGATGCCGTCGGCCATGGCGTCGTGCAGCCCGACGAGCGCGTCGTGGGTGTAGTCGATCCGGCGGGCGTCGTCCTGGGTCGCCATGCCGTTCTCGGTCACGACGACCGGCACCCCGCCGGTGCGCTTCCAGGCGTTCCGCACGCCGATGCCGAGCGCGGGCGGGAAGTACTCCCAGCCGATCAGGGTCTTCTCGGCGTCGTCGGCGACGGGCAGCGGGTTGCCGTCGGCGTCGATGAACGTCCGGAGGTACGCCTGGACGCCGATCCAGTCGTCGCCCTGCGCCGCGTCCAGGAAGATGTCCTCGCGTGGGTAGCCGTAGGCCGCGGTGGCCTCCTCCGCGTCCGGCCCGGCGGGGTGGTACGCCTGCGTGGCGACCGACCAGCCCGACCGCACCTGCGGCAGCTGCGCGAGGACGGCACGGGACCGCTGGTGGCCGTCGATCAGCGCCTGCGTGATCCCCGGGTCGGGCGCGGGCAGCCGGGACGCCGTCATCTCGGTGCCCTCCTCGCCGCGGGTCATCGCGACCATGTTGGGCTCGTTGATGGTGCAGACCCACTCGACGTCGTCGCCGAGCACGGGCAGCGCGATCTCGGTGAACCGCTCGAACAGCGCGGGCGCCTCCGGGTTGCGCCAGCCGCCGAGCCGCGCGAACCAGCGCGGGTGCGTGAAGTGGTGCAGCGTCACGGACGGGGTCAGGCCGTGCTCGCGGCAGGTGTCGACCATCCGGCGGTAGTGCGCGAGCTCCGCCTTCGAGACGAAGCCCCGCTCGGGCTCGATGCGCGCCCACTCGATGCTGAACCGGTAGGTGTTCAGCCCGAGCGACGCGAGCAGCGCGATGTCCTCGGGATAGCGGTGGTAGGAGTCGGCGGCGTCGCCGGACGGCTCGGACAGGTCCGTGCCCGGGGCGTGCTCGCGCACCCACCAGTCGGAGTTCACGTTGTTGCCCTCGACCTGGTGCGCGGCGGTCGCGGCGCCCCAGAGGAAGCCCTCGGGGAACCGGCGTGCGGGGCGGGCGGGGTCGTGGTGCGAGGTCATGCGGGGGTCCTCCAACGGTGGTGCGGGGTCCTGCGGCGGCTGGGTGCCGAGGTCGGGAGCGGTTCGGCGCGGGCGGGTGGGCGGGTGGCAGCCGTCACTTGAGGCCGGCGGTGGCCACGCCCTGGATGAAGTACCGCTGCAACGCGAGGAACAGCAGCAGGATCGGCGTGATGATCAGCACCGCGCCGGCGAGCAGCAGCCCGTAGTCGGTGGCCTGCTGGCCGGTCGAGTACAGGGACAGCGCCACGGGCAGCGTGTACATGTCCTGGCTCTGCGCGGCGACGAGCGGCCACAGGAAGTTGTTCCACGAGCCGAGGAACGTGAGGATCCCGAGCGTCGCGAGGGGCGGCCCGCAGAGCGGCATGACGACGCGCGCGAAGATCCGCAGCTCGCCCGCCCCGTCGATCCGTGCGGCCTCCATCAGCGGCTCGGGGATGCCGAGCATGAACTGCCGCATCAGGAACACCCCGATCGGCTGCGTGAGGAACGGCAGGATCAGCGCCGGGTAGGTGTTCAGCAGGCCGAGCGACGTCACCTGGACGAACAGCGGCACGAACGTGACGACGCCGGGCACCATCAGCATGACCATGACGAGCGTGAACAGCAGCTTCTTGCCGGGGAAGTCCATCTTGGCCAGGGCGTACCCGACCATCGAGCAGAACACCAGGTTCCCGAGCACCGTCACGACGGCGACGATCACCGAGTTGCTGAAGAACTGGCCGAAGTTCAGGTCCGTGAACCAGCGCTCGAAGTTCGCGGCGGTCGGGTCCTGGGGCCAGATGGTCGGCGGCTTGATCAGGATCTCGCGCTGGGTCTTGACCGAGCCGAGCACCATCCAGACGAACGGCAGCAGCCAGAGCGCGACGCCGACGACGAGCACGGTGTAGGTGAGCGCGCGCCCGGTGGTCGGGCGCCGGCGGCGGCGCGGCGCGGCCGGCCGGGCGAGCGCGTCCACCGCGGGGTGCGCGGACGGCGGGGTGACAGCGGACATGACGATCTCCCTCGCCCGGTCAGTCCTGGGACCGCAGCAGCCGGAACTGCAGCAGGCTCAGGAGCGCGATGGCCAGGAACAGCACGTAGGACGCCGCGGAGGCGAAGCCGTACTTGCCGAACCCGAACTGCTCGAACGTGTAGAAGGCCGTCGACAGCGTGGAGTCGAGCGGGCCGCCCTGGGTCATCACGAAGGCCTCCTCGAAGAACTGCAGGTAGCCGACGGAGATCAGGACCGCGCCGAGCAGCAGGGTCGGGCGCAGCAGCGGGAGCGTGACGCTGCGGAACCGGCGCCAGGGGCCGGCCCCGTCCATGACGGCCGCCTCCTGGACCTCGGCCGGGACGGCCTGCAGGCCCGCCAGGAAGATGACCATGAGCGTGCCGACGTTGCGCCAGACGGCCATGAGGATCAGCGAGGGCAGCGCCCAGGTGGTCGAGCTCAGCCAGTTCGGCCCCTCGATCCCGAACCAGCCCAGCCAGCTGTTGAGCAGCCCGTCCGGCTGCAGGATGTACCGCCACACCACCGAGACCGCGACGATGCTGGTGACCACCGGCGCGTAGAACCCGACGCGGAACGCCGCCCGGAACCGGCCGATGCCCGAGTTGAGCGCCACCGCGAGCGCGAGCGCGACCGCCATGGTGACCGGGATGCCGACCACGACGAACGTCGCGGTGACCCCGAGCGACTTCAGGAACCGGGGGTCGCCGAACAGGTCGATGTACTGCTGCAGGCCCACGAAGTTCACGGCGAACGGCGTGCGCACGTCGCGGGAGGTGAAGTCCGTGAACGACATCGCGAACGACGACACCAGCGGCACGAGCATGAAGAAGCCGAAGACCAGGACGAACGGCGCGGCGAACAGCCACGCGACGTAGCCCTGCCGGCGCCGTCGGGCGGCGGCGGGCCCGCGCGGGGCCGGGGCCGTACGGCCGGACCGCGCGGGTCCGGCCGTACGGGTGGCGGCTGCGGTGGACATGAGGGTCAGCCCATGCCGATCGACGTCGCCTGCTGCTGCAGGTCGGCCAGCGCCTCCGCGGGCGCGAGCCCGCTGACGGTCATCCGCTCCAGCACGGAGTCGGCCGCTGCGTTGACCTGCACCCAGGTGGTCGTGACCGGCGGGGCGACCGTGTCCTCGAGCTGCTCGCCGAAGACCGCGAGCTTGGCGTCCTCGGTCAGCGCCGGGTCCTCCCACGCCGACTGCTGCGACGGCAGGTCGCCGGTGACGTCGTACCACTCGACCTGCACCTCGGGCTGCGTCAGCCAGTCGACCAGCTTCCACGCGGCGTCCGCGTTGTCGGACTCCTGGAACACCACGAGGTTGGAGCCGCCCGCGAACGACGTGGACGAGTCGCCGGCCGGGATGCGCGCGGTGGCGTACTTGTCGGCGAAGCCCTCCCCGCCGAGCGTCTCGAGCTGACCCATCATGAACGGGCCGTCGATGAGCATCGGGGTGGTGCCCGCGACGAACTCGGCCTCCTGCGCGCCGGGCGTGCGGTCGGCCGAGGCGTTCGCGACGCCGTCGGTGAAGAACGACTGGTAGTACTCGTAGGACTCGACCATCTCCGGGGTGTCCAGCGTCCACTCGGTCTGGTCCTCGTCCGTCAGGCTCGCGCCGTTGGACCAGGCGGCCCACAGCGAGCCCTGGAACGAGTCGTTGCCGGCGGACTGCAGCCGGATGCCGTAGTCGGCACCCGCCTTGTCCTGCATGTCGGCGGCCATCTGCTTCAGCTCGTCCTGCGTCGCCGGGGGCTCGGTCCAGCCCGCCTGCTCGGCGAGGTCGGTGCGGTAGTAGAGGACGCGCGTGTCGACGTACCAGGGGACGCCCACGGCGGTGCCGTCGAGCTCGGTCGTGGCCAGCGGGCCCTCGAACACGTCGCTCGTGTCGATGCCGTCCGGCACCGGCGCGAACGCGTCCCCGAACTCGGCCATCCAGGTCGTGCCCATCATCGCCAGGTCCGGCGTCGTGCCCGCCGCGATGGCGGTCTGGAACTTGTCGCGGGCGGCGTCCCACGGGATCGGGACGACCTCGACCGAGACGTCGGGGTTCGCGTCCTCGAACTCCTGGACGAAGTCGGGCAGTGCCTCGCCCTCGGCGCCCATCGCCCAGATGGTCAGGTCGCCGGACGCCTCGCCGGACGACAGCGTGGCGGCGTCGGTGCTGCCGCCACCGCCCGTGTCGTCGGCGCGGCCGCAGGCGGACAGTGCGGTCACGGCGAGCGCGGTGACCAGGGCGACGCGCGCAGCGGGACGGATCATGGTGCGTTCCTCCTCGAACGGACGGCTGCGCTTCTATGCGCTTAGATCGTGTGAGCAGTTAAGCGCATAGACTGTGCGCCGTGCAAGGGGCGCCGGCTGGTGGCCCCCACCGACCAGCAGCCGCCCCAGGGAGATGAGCCGTGCCGCGTCGACCGACCGTCTACGACGTCGCCGAGCGCGCCGGCGTGTCCATCGCCACGGTGTCGTTCACGTTCCGGCAGCCGGAGCGCGTCCGCGAGTCGACCCGGGCCGCGGTCCTGGTGGCCGCGCGCGAGCTCGGCTACGTGCCGAGCGCGAGCGCCCGGGGCCTCGCGAAGGGCGCGACCGGCGCCCTGGGCCTCTACTCGTTCGACCTGATGCTGGCCGGCCCGCAGCAGGGCACCGACTCCCCGCTCGAGGCCGCCGCCCGGGAGGTGCTCACCGTGGACGACCTGCCCGACGACCGGGACACCGACCCGCGGGCCTTCCCGCTGTACGTGGACGAGGTCCAGCGCGGGTTCGAGCTGGAGTGCCGGCAGCGCGACCAGGCCCTGCTGCTGAGCAGCGGCACCGGGTCCGGCGCGTCGGTCACGGACGTCGCCGGCCGGGTGGACGGCCTCGCCGTGTTCCCCGGGCCGACGCCGGTCGACACGCTGGCGCACGTGGCCCGCCGGATCCCCGTGGTGGCGTTCAGCATGCCCCCGGTCGCCGACGGGCTGCACCACGTGACCGTCGACAACCGCGCCGGCATGCGCGAGCTGGTCGAGCACCTGGTCCGCGAGCACGGCACGCGCGAGCTGGGGTTCGTCGGCCGGCTCACCACCCCCGACTACGCGGAGCGGTTCGCCGGCTTCCGGGACGCGCTCGAGGCGCTCGGCCTGCCGGCCCCGGCGGAGCCGCTCGACCCGACGGACCTGGCCGAGCCGCACCGGTTCGAGGTGGTCGCGGACCTGGTGGGCACCGACCGGCTCCCCCGGGCGCTGGTGTGCGCGAGCGACCAGCTCGCGCTCGCCGTGCTCGACCTGCTCGCAGGCCGCGGCGTCCCCGTGCCCGAGCGGGTCCTCGTGACCGGCTTCGACGGCATCCTCGCCGGCCGGCTGGCACGGCCCACGCTCACCACCGTGCGGCAGCCGATGGCGGCGATGGGCCGGCTCGCCGTCCAGGTGCTGGTCCGGCACGCGCACTCGCCGGCGGAGCAGCCGGAGTCGCACCGGCTGCCGGTGCGGGTGGTCCGGCGCGGGAGCTGCGGCTGCCCGGCGGGGTGAGGAGCGCCGCTCAGCGCGCGGCCCGCGCCCGGCGCCCGAGCAGGCCCAGCGCCACCAGCAGCACGACGAGCACCGCCGCGAGGACCGTCATCGCGGTCACCGCCGGGACCGTCCGGACGGCGACCCCCAGCGCGAGCGCCGGCACGCTCAGGCCGAGGTAGGCGACGAGGAACAGCCCGGCGAGCGCCTCCCCGCGCCGGTCCGGCGCAGCCAGCGCACCGATCGTCCCGACCGCGGACGCGAACAGCAGGCCCGCCCCGGCGCCGGTCAGCACCCCGCCCGCGAGGAACACCCCGAGCGACGCGGCGTGCATGCCCCCGACGAGCACGACCAGACCGGCCCCCTGCGCCACGGCGCCCGGCAGCAGCTTGCGGTCGGCCGGGACGCGCGTCGTGGTCGCCTGGACCGCCGCCGCGGCGGCGAACACCACGAACACGACGAGCCCGGCCAGGACCCGCGAGGTGTGGTGCAGCGTGCCCGCGACGAACCCGGGCGCGACCGAGGTGAACACGCCGAACACGGCGAAGGCCGCGAACGCCGCGGTCAGCGCGACCGTGTGCCGGACCGGGTCCGCCCCGGCCCGGCGCGGCCGCTGCGGGCGGTACGCGGGCCGCGCGGCCGGCCGCGCGACGGTCTCCGGGGTGAGCAGCACGCCGACCACGCCCAGCACCAGCAGGACCGCGAACACGGCGTACGGCAGGCGCAACGGCGCGCCGAACGCCTGCGCGAGCGCGCCGCCCGCCAGCGCGCCGGCACCCAGGCCGCCGATGTTGGCCACGGTGGCGACCACCTGGGACCGGCGGTCGGACGCGCCGGGACGGTGCCGGCGGTGCAGGTCCTGCAGGTGGGCGGTGGCGGTCGCCGTCAGCATCCCGACGCCGAGCCCGCTGACGAACCGCGCGACCAGGAGCGTCCCGACGTCCGAGCGGGACAGGAACAGCGCCGCCGCGACCAGCTCGAGCAGCAGGGCGGGGACCAGCACGGGCTTGCGGCCGAGCCAGTCCGACACGTGCCCGGCCAGCACCAGGCTCAGCGCGACGCCGACGGCGTACGCCGCGAACACCAGGGTCACGGTGAAGGTGGAGAAGCCGTCCGCCGCCTGGTAGAGCGGGTAGAGCGGCGCCGGGACCGTGGAGAACGCCATCGCGGAGCCGAACGCCGCCGCGACCAGCCAGAACCCCGCACCGTGCCCGACACGGACCGAGGTGGCCGCGGGTGCGGCGGGGGCGGTGGGTCCGGTGGCCGGGGCGGGGGGCGTGCGGTGCGTCGTCGGGGACATGCGTCCACCATCCGCCCGGACGATCCATCGCGTCCAACGCCTGTTCGCGCTGGGATCCATCACGATGCGCGATAGTGTCGCGGACATGGAGCTGCGCCACCTCACCGCGTTCGTCGCCGTCGCGGAGGAGGGCGGGTTCACCGCGGCCGCCGCCCGGCTCGTGGTCGTGCAGTCCGCCGTCTCGGCGTCGGTCAAGGCCCTGGAGCGCGAGCTGGGCACCCCGCTGCTCGAGCGCACGTCGCGTCGCGTCGCGCTCACCGACGCCGGGGCCACGCTGCTGCCGCACGCGCGCGCGACCCTCGACGCGGCGCGCGACGCCCGCGAGGCGGTGACGGCCGTGCGGCAGGGCCTGGGCGGGACGGTCCGCGTCGGCACGATGACCTCGGTCGGCCTGGTCGACGTGCCCGCGCTGCTCGGGGCGTTCCACCGGGAGCACCCCGGCGTGGCGATCCGGCTCAGCGCCGCGCCGTCGGGGTCGCACGGGCTGGTGGCGGCGGTCGCCGAGCGCGGGCTGGACCTGGCGTTCGTCTCGGTGCCCGGCGGGGCCGCTCCGGGGGTGCGGCTCACCGAGATCGCGTCGGCCGCCATGGACCTCGTGGTGCCGCCGGAGCACCCGCTCGCCTCGGCGTCGACGGTCGGCGTCGCCGACCTGGACGGTCTCGACTTCATCGACTCGCCGGTCGGGTACGGGAACCGGTCGGTCACGGACCGGGCGTTCGCGGCAGCGGGCGCGCACCGGCGCGTCACGCTCGAGGTGGCCGACATCGGGACCGCCGCCGCCTACGTCCGGCACGGGCTGGGCGTCGCGGTCCTCCCCCGGTTCGTGGCCGAGCCCGCCGGCGCGGCGGCGCAGGCGGTGGTCGTGCCGCTGGCCGGGGACCTCCGCTGGCCCATGCAGCTGGCGCTGCCCGCCGACCGCCGGCCCGCCGCCGCGACCCTCGCGCTGGCGCAGCACATCCGGCGGTCGACCGGCCCGGCTCAGACGCCGAGCAGCCGGCGGACCTGACGGACCGCCGCGCGGCCGGCCCGGTTGGCGCCGACCGTGCTCGCGCTCGGCCCGTACCCGACCAGCTGCACCCGCGGGTCGGCGACCACCCGCGTGCCGTCCATCACGATGCCGCCGCCCGCGTCCCGCAGGCCCAGCGGGCGCAGGTGGTCCAGCGCGGCGCGGAAGCCCGTCGCCCACAGCACCACGTCGGCCGCGACGTGCTCCGGCCCCGGCACCCAGCCGTCGGCCACCGGTCCGCGCACCGCCGCCGGGTCCCACACCGCACCGTCCGGCACCAGGCGCGCGAACATCGGGCGCGCGACCAGCACGCCGGCCGCGATGCCCGCGCGGTACTGCTCCGTGAGCGGCAGCCCGGTCGCCGCGACGATGCTCTGCGGCGGGAGACCGGCGCGGGTGCGCTCGTCGACCCGGGCCACCGCGTCCCGGCCGAGCTCCGGGCTGAACTCCGCGTCCCGCCAGTCCGGCGGGCGGCGGGTCACCCACGTCGTCGACGCCGCGAGCGGGTGGATCGCCAGCAGGTGCTGCACCGCCGAGATGCCACCCCCGACCACCAGCACGTGCCGCTCCGCGAAGTCCTCCGCCGCCCGGTAGTCGTGGGTGTGCAGCTGCGTGCCCGCGAACTCCTGCGTGCCCGGGTAGGTCGGCCAGAACGGCCGGGTCCACGTGCCGGTCGCGTTGACGACGGCGCGCGCGTGCCAGGTGCGGGCCGAGCGACGGCGCGCGGGCGCGTCCTGCACGGCGGGTGCCACGGGCTGCTCCGGTGCGCGGACGTCCTGCGGCTCGACCGGGGCGGTCACCGGGCGCCACAGGCCCGCGCCGCCGCCGAGGCCGTCGTCGAAGTCCGGGCGCGTCGCCGCGCCCGACGTGGCCGCCTGCGCGTCCGGCTCGGACGGCGCCGGCGGCGCGCCCCGCTCTGGCTCGGCGACCGGCCGCTCGACCGTCTCCACCGCGAGCAGCCGCTCCGGCCCGGCGACGTCCCGCACGGCCCGGACCTGGACCGAGCGCCGGACCGGGAGCGCCAGGTCGCGCTCGTAGTCGCCGAAGTACCGCGTGAGCGCCCGGCTCGCCGGCTCGTCGGCGTCGAAGGTCGGGAGCGGCCGGCCGGGCAGCTCGTAGACGCCGTTCACCGTCCGCATGGTGAGCCCGGCCCAGCGCTCGCGCCACGCCCCGCCCGGCCCCGGGGACGCGTCGAGGACCACGTACGTCGGGCCGCCGGCGGCGCCGGCCGGCCGGAAGCCCGAGCGGGCCAGGTGGGCCGCGACGGCGAGCCCCGCCTGCCCCGCCCCGACCACCACGACGTCCGCGAAGGCGGGGTCCGGGGTCACGTCAGGCACTCCCCCTCCAACGCGTCGCACCGGTCGTCCGTTCCCCGTCATCCCCTCCACGATGGTGGGATGGGCTCGTGCCCGCGACCCCAGTCCCCGAAGTCCGCACCGGCGCGCTCGACGCCGGGACCGCCGCCGCCGTGCGCGCGCTCGCCGCCGCGGCGGCGCAGCACGACGGCGTCCCGCCGCTGTCCGAGCAGCCGCTGCTCTGGCTGACCGGTGCCGGGCCGGCGATCGTCCACCTCCTGGTGCGCGACCCGGGGGCGGGGGTGCTCGGCTACGCCCAGGTCGACGCCCGCGACCCGGAGCTGGCGACGGCCGAGGTGGTCGTCACCCCGGCGCACCGGCGGCGCGGCACCGGCACCGTGCTGCTCGACGCCGCCCTCGTCGCGGTCCGCGCCCGGGGCGGCGCCGCAGTCGACGTCTGGGCGCACGGCGACGTCGCGCCCGCGCGCGCCGTCGCGGCGCACCGCGGCCTGGCAGCCGTGCGCGAGCTCTGGCAGATGGCGCTCGACCCGCTCGTCGTCCCGGACGACCTCCCGCCCCTGCCGGGCGGCGTGACCGTGCGTGCGTTCGTCCCCGGCGGCGACGAGGACGCGTGGGTCGCGGTGAACGCCCGGGCCTTCGCGCAGCACCCGGAGCAGGGCCGCCTGACCCGTGCCGACCTGGAGGCGCGGGAGGCGGAGCCGTGGTTCGAGCCGGCGGGCCTGCTGCTGGCCGAGCAGGACGGCCGGCTGCTCGGCTTCGGCTGGACCAAGGTCGCCTCGCCGGAGGTGGGCGAGATCTACGCCCTCGGCGTCGACCCGGACGCCCAGGGCCGGCGGCTCGGGCCCGCGCTCACCGCGCGGATGCTCGCCCACCTGCACGGACGGGGCGTGGCGCGGGTCGTCCTCTACACGGAGGGCGACAACGCCCCCGCGATCCGGGTCTACCGCGCGGCCGGCTTCGAGCGGTCGGCGCTCGACGTGGTCTACCGCGTCTCCTGACCCCACCGCGCCGAACGCGGCACGACGCCCCCTGCCGGGCTCCCACGGGGCTCCGGCGGAGGGCGTCGTGCTGACGACCGGTCGTGCGCCAGCCGGTCAGACCGCCTGCGCGGTCGGCAGGATCGTGATCTCGGTGAGGTTCACGTGCCGCGGCACGGCGGCCACGAACGCCACGGTCTCCGCCACGTCGGCGGACTGCAGGCAGTCGATCTCCCGCAGCAGGTCGGCCATCAGGCGGCTCGCGTCGGGGTCCGTGACGTGGTCGGGGAGCTCGGTGTCCACCATGCCGGGCTCCACCGTGGCGACGCGGACCCCCTTGCGGCCGAGCTCCGTGCGGAGCAGGCGCGTGATGTGGCTGACGTACGCCTTGGTGCCCGAGTACACGGAGAACTTCTCCAGGACGCGGGTGGCGGCGATCGACGACGTGGTGATGAGGTCGGCGGGACGCCCGTCGGCCGCAGCGGCCTCCAGCGGGCGGACGAACGCCTCGATCGTGTGCATCACGCCCTTGATGTTCAGGTCGATCTGGGCCTCCCAGTCCGCGACCTGGAGCGCGTCGATCTCGGAGATCAGCTGCACGCCCGCGTTCGCGAAGACCAGGTCGACGTGGCCCCACTCCCGCTCGATCGTCTCGGCGGAGGCGGCGACCTCCTCGCGGGAGGTCACGTCGGTCGGCAGGACGAGCACGGTGCCGCCGGCGGTGGTGATCCGCTCGGCGAGGGCGTCGAGGCGGTCCTTGCGCCGGGCGAGGACGGCGACCCGGGCGCCGAGGGCCGCCAGGCGCTCCGCCGTGGCCTCGCCGATGCCGCTGGAGGCTCCGGTGACGACGGCGGTGCGGCCGGCGAGGACGTGCTCGTTCAGGACGGTGGTGGTCATCTGCGTGTTCCTCTCGTCGTGGACGTCAGGCCGTCGTGCGTCGGCCCGTGCACCGAGGCTCTCTGCCCCGGGGTGGGGGAACCAGGCCGCGGCACGGCCAGGCTCCCGAGTTGCGGGACGGCGGCGGTGCACCACGGCGAGCATGCGAGCGGGACGGTGGCGGATGGCGGGCCGTGTCGCACCCACCCTCGGGGCGTCTCCGGCGGCTGCGGCTCAGACCAGGTCGAGCAGGGCCAGCAGGTCGGCGTCGCGGGCCTCGCGGTCCCCGGGACGCGGCACGAGGTGCTCGCACCAGGTGCCGTCGGGCCGGCGGGCGGTCGCGCGGTCGAGGGCGAGCACGCCCAGCGCGGGGTGGCGCACCTCGTAGGGCGCGCGGGGACGGTGGGTCACGGCCGGTCCCGCCCACAGCGCCCGGAACCGGTCGCTCTCCGCGGCGAGCGCGGTCGTGACGGCCGGCACGGTCCCGTGGTCGGCGGGATCCGCGCCGGACGGCCGCCGGAGCTGGGCGACCACGGCGACCTGGACCTGCACCAGGTCCAGGTAGAACCACGACGCCGCCGGGTGCGTGAACACCGTGCGGGCCAGGTTGGTCACGACACCGAGCGGGGCGTGCAGCGCCTGCCACCGCCGGGTCGCGTGCACGACGTCGAGCGCGTCGCTCAGGATCGCGGCGGCGTCGCCGGCCCCGGGGTGGTGGAGGTGCACCCCTCGACGCTAGGTCGGGGTCGTGACCCCGAGCCTGGCCGCATCACTGCTCCCCAGCACCGTCCAGCGCAGCACCGTCCAGCGCAGCAGGGACCGGCTCCGCAGGCACCGGTGCGTCCGGCACCGCCGCCGGCACCGTCCCGGCCACCGCACGCTCCAGCGCGCGGAGCCGCTGCCCGTCCACCGTCGCCGGCTCGGCGCGGTAGACGACGAGCTGGTGCCCCGGCATCCCGGCGACCTCGAGGGCGTCGAAGTCCACGGTGATCGTGCCGACCTCGGGGTGGTGCAGCTCCTTGGAGTCGTGGGTCTTGGGCGTGACCTCGTGCGCCGCCCACAGCCGGGCGAACTCCGGGCTGCCGTCCTGCAGGCGCCGGACGAGCTGCTCCCGGCGACGCGCGCCCACGTGGATGTCCGAGGTGGCGCGCAGGTTCGCCACGCAGCTGGTCGCGGCGCGGTCCCAGTCCGTGTAGAACGTCCGGCCGGCCGGGTCGAGGAACACCATCTCGACGAGGTTGCCCGTCGCCGCGAACGGGGTGAACAGCCGCTGCGCGAGCGGGTTGATCGCGAGGATGTCGAGGATCGGGTCGAGGACGAAGCAGGCGGCCGCCGGCCACGACTCCATCAGCCGCACGAGCGCGGGGTCGACGGGCGGCGGGGTGTCGGGCAGGGGCGGGACCCACATCAGCTGGGCCAGCGCGTACGCGTGCCGGTGGTCGGCGGTGTCCATGCCCAGCACGTGCGCGAGCGCGTCGACGACCTGGGCGGACGGCCGGGTCTCGCGGCCCTGCTCCAGCCGGGTGTAGTAGTCGACGCTCACGCCGGCCAGCTGCGCGACCTCGTCGCGGCGCAGGCCGGGGACGCGCCGCGCGCCGTAGGACCGCAGGCCCACGTCGTCCACCGAGGTGGCCGCCCGCCGGGCGCGCAGGAAGCTGCCGAGCTCGTTGCCCTTCGCCATGCCGCGAAACTAGAGCCAGGACGCAGCGGGAGCAAGCGCTCGGTCATCCGTCCACACGCCTGTGACCTGGGGCGACGCTCCGTCCGGCGCGACCGTGCCGCGGACGGCTGGTGGCGGCGGCGCGCGGGCTCGCCGCCGTCGCGGACCGCCCTCGCTGACGTCACACCTGGTGCGTCGGCATCACGACGATCTCCGCGACGTTCACGTGCGCGGGCATCGAGGCGGTGAACAGCACGGAGTGCGCCACGTCCTCCGGGGTGAGCGGCCGCTCGACGGCACGCATCCGGCGGAGCCGCTCCTGCGCCGCGTCGTCGTCGATCTCGGACCCGAGCGCGGTCAGCGTGGTGCCGGGCTCGACGTGGCGGACCCGCACCCCGCGGCCCGACAGCTCCGCCCGCAGCGTGCGGGACAGGTGCGCGCGGGCGGCGGCCGTCGCCGAGTACACGCTGAACTCCGGCAGCAGCAGGTGCGACGCCACCGAGCCGACGAACACCAGGTCGGTGGGCTGATCGCCGGCGGCGGCGGCGAGCAGGTCGTCCACGAACACCCGCGCCGTGTTGACCGAGCCGATCAGGTTCACGTCGACCATCTGCGCCCACTGCGCCTCGGACGCCCGCTCGAACGGGGCGCCGAACATCACGCCGGCGTTGGCCACGACGAGGTCCACGCGTCCCCAGGTGTGGTGCACCGCGTCGCGGACGCGGTGCAGCGCCTGGACGTCGGTGACGTCCGCGACCAGGCCCAGGGCCTCCGCACCCGGCGCGGCGCCGCCGGCGCGGTCGGCCCGCCGCACGGACTCCCGGGTGTCGACCGAGGCGACGCGGGCGCCGGCGTGCAGCAGCGACCGGGCGACGGCCCGGCCGATGCCGCCGGCCGCGCCGGTCACGACGGCGGTCCGTCCGCGCAGCGGGTAGGGGTTGTCCTCCAGGCGGGCGTTCTGCACCAGCGACACGGTGGTCCTCCTCAGGTCCGGGCGAGGTCAGGGGCGGGGTCGGGAACGGGGTCGGGCGCGCCGGCCAGCAGCGCGGCCCGCAGCTCGTCGACGTCGACCGGGCCGTCGTAGCGCCGGTCGTCCACGAAGAAGGCCGGCGGCCCGGGCAGCCGCATGGTCGCCGCGTCCGCGTCGTCCTCCGTGACCCGGGCGACGTGCGTGCCGTGCCGCAGGGCGTCGTCCAGGCTGTCCAGGTTCAGGCCGGCCTCGGCGGCGCACCGGCGCACCTCGCGCGACGACAGGCGCCCGGCACGTGCGGCGAGCGCGTCGTGCATCGGCCAGAACCGGCCCTGGGCCGCGGCCTCCTCCGCGGCCTGCGCGGCCTCGGTCGCCACCGGGTCGTCGGTGAGCAGGTGCCGGAACACGAACACCAGCCGGTCGCCGAGCTCGGACCGGAGCTCCTCGACGGTCTCCACGGCGCGCCCGGCGTCCGGGAACGCGAACGAGGCGTAGACCACCAGGCGGATCGGCGCGCCGGGGTCACCGCGCAGGTGGTCCCGCTCGGGGTCCACCGCGCGGATCAGCGGGTCCGCGACGGTGCGCCGGTGCCGGTCCGTCCGCGCGGCCAGCGCGAACGCCGCCGTGGCGAGCAGCGCGGCCAGCACCGAGGCGGTGAGCACCCCGATCCGCGCGTCGGAGCGCAGCGTCTCGTCCGTCAGCGCCAGGTCGACGATGAACAACGCGATCGTGAACCCGATCCCCGAGACGAGCCCGCCCGCCACCAGGTGCCGGGCGTGCAGGCCGGGCGCGAGCCGGCCGAGCCGCAGCGCCACCGCGGCACCCGTGCCGAGGGTGACGCCGAGCAGCTTCCCCCCGACCAGGCCCGCGACCACCGCCCAGGTGACGGGCGAGGTGGCGGCCGAGCGCAGCGTCGGCCCGTCCAGCGCGACGCCGGCGTTCGCGAGCGCGAACACCGGGACCACGACGAGGTTCACGTACGGCGCGTAGAGGGTGTGCAGCCGCTCGTTCACCGACACGGCGCGGGCGATCCGCAGGCCGGCGTCGCGCCCGCGCCGCGGGGTGGGCGCCCGGGAGAACTGCGCCGCGGCGGCCATCGCGGCCTCGACCTTCTCCCGGCGCGGCGGGTACACGGGCATCGCCAGGCCGATGGCGACACCCGCGATCGTCGCGTGCACGCCGGACTCCAGGACTGCCACCCACGTGACGACGGCCAGGGCGAGGTACACCAGCCCGCGCCACACCCGCAGGCGACGCAGCCCGGCGATCGCGAGAGTGGCCGCCGCGGCGACCGCGAGCGGGCCCAGCCGCAGCTCGTCGGTGTAGGCCAGCGCGACCACCGCGAGCGCCCCGACGTCGTCGACGACGGCGAGCGTCAGCAGGAACAGCCGCAGGGCGGCGGGCGCACGGCGGCCGACGACGGCGAGCAGCCCCAGCGCGAACGCCGTGTCGGTCGAGATGACGACGCCCCAGGCGGCGACGGCCTCACGGGGCGCCTCCGCCCAGGTGAGCAGGGCGACGTACAGGACCGCCGGGAGCACCAGGCCGGCGACCGCCGCGACGACGGGGACGCGGGCCCGCGGCCGGTCCCGCAGCTCGCCGACGGCGAGCTCGCGCTTCGCCTCCAGGCTGACCAGGAAGAAGAACAGCGCCATCAGCGCGTCGTTCACCCAGTGGCGCAGGTCCAGCGACACCCCGGCGCCGCCGACCGTCACGGCCGCGGGCGTGTGCCAGAACGACGCGTAGGTGGAGCCGGGCAGGTTCGCCCACACGAGCGCGGCGACCGTCGCCGCGAGCAGGATCGCCGCGGCCGCGGCCGGCGACGTGCGCAGCCGGGCGGGCGTTCCCGCGGCAGCCGCGCGGCCCGGTGCCTCGGCGGTCACCGCAGGCCCCAGCGGGGACGCGGCGGCTCGGGGGCACCCTGCACCGTGGGCAGGCCCGCGTCCTGCCGCGTGGGCAGGACGACCATGTCGGCGACCGTCACGTGCGGTGGCTGGTCCAGGCCGAACGCGACCGCGCCGGCCACGGCCGCGGGGTCCGCCGGGGGGACCTCCTGGCGCAGGGTGCGCCACTCCCGGCGCGCGGCGCGGTCGCTCATCGCCGACCCCAGCCGGGTCCCGGTGATCCCCGGCTGCACCTGGTGCACGCGGATGCCCTGGGCGCCCAGCTCGGTGCGCAGCGTGCGGGCGAGCTGGCCGACGGCGGCCTCGACCGCCGAGTACACCGCGAACCGGGGGAACCCGACCGTGCCGGCGATGGCGCCCACGACCACGAGGTCGCTCCGGCCTCCGGCGGCCGCGGCGGCTGCCAGGTCCCGCACGAAGGTCTGCGCGGTCTGCAGCATCCCGGTGAGGTTCGAGTCGATCATGTCGCCCCACTCGCCGGGGACCCCCGCGGCGAACGCGCCGCCCGCCATCGTGCCGGCCGCCGCGACGACCGCGTCGACCGGCCCGGGCAGCCGCGCGGCCAGGTCGTCCCGGACCTCGCGCAGCGCGAAGCCGTCCGCGACGTCGACCTCCGCGGTCACGACGCGGTCCCCGGCGTGGGCGAGGTCGTGCGCCGCGTCGCGCAGCGCACGGCGGTCGCGGTCGAGCAGCACCACCACGTCGCCCCGCTCCGCGAGCAGGCGCGCGCACGCCAGGCCGATGCCGCTGCCGGCGCCCGTGACGACGACCGTCCTCCCGGGGAGCCGGGTGCCCGTGCGGTCCATGGCTCGAGACCTCCTCTGCTGCGCCGACGCGGTGCGGTTGCGGCAGCCGGGGCGGTGCCGCGGCACGAGCCAAGCCGACCCCGCCCGGTCGTGCCTGGGTGCGTCACGGCCTGGTTCGCGCGGCGCGACCGGTCCACGGTGCTGCCGGTGCGCCGGGCCGGGCGCACCCGACGGAGAGGACGACGATGACGATGCAGCGCGGCAGTGCCCCGGGAGCCGGCGACCGGACGGCTCCCGGGCGGGCGGTGTCCGCCGTCGTCCTGACCGGCGCTCTCGTCCGGACCCTCGACGAGGCGTCCGCCGACCTGGTCGGGGCGGACGTGCTGGTGAAGGGCGGCCTCGTCACCGCCGTCGGCACCGGTCTGCGGGCGTCGGCCGGCGCGGACGTCCACGTCGTCGACGGCACCGGGACGACCCTCGTGCCCGCCGCCGACGACCGGTCCGCCCGGGTCGGCGCCCTCGTCCCAGGCAGTCCGGCGACGTTCGCGATGCTGCCGACGCGGGAGACCCGGCCGGGCCCGCTCGACGAGCTCGTCTGGTATGCGGACCGCGCCACCCTGTGGGTCGACGGCGCGGTCGTCCCCGGCCGCCGGGGCACCCCCGCCCGCGCGCGGACGGGTCGCGCGGTCGAGAGCCCGGTCGTCGGCACCTGGTACGACGAGCGCACCGACGTCGTGCAGGAGCTGGGCCCGGACGGAAGGTACGACGAGACCCGCGGCGGACGCCGCCACGCGTACCAGGGCTGCTTCTGGGTGCACGGCGACCACGTCGTCTACCGCGACGACCTCGGGTTCTGGGCGTACGGGACCCTCCGCGGGAGCACGCTGCACCACGCGCACTTCCGGTTCCGCCGCCGGGCGTGACCTCGCGCCCACGTGCGTGCGGACGGACCCCCGGCCGCCGCGTGCTGTTCAACCCCGCGTGCCACCATGTGGGGATGAGCGACGCCTCCTCCTCCGACGGTGCGGCCGAGGGCCGCCCCCGCCGCACCACGTCGGCCGCGTCCACCGACGGCCGCACCGCGACGAGCACCGGCCGCACGGCCCGGTCCGGCGGCACGGCCCGGTCGGGCACGGCGCGCTCCGGCACCTCCCGGTCCGGTGGCGCCCGCGGTCGCGGCACCACGGCGACGTCGGACGGCGGCTCGGGCACCACGACGGCGCCCACCCCGGTGACGTCGGCCCCGGCCGCGCGCACCCGCCCGCTCGCGCCGGAGCTGGCCGCGCACATCGCCGAGCACATCGCGCCGCTGCCGTCGGACGCGCCGCACCGCGCCCCCGCGGAGCCCACGCCGCTGCCCGACGACCGGTTCCTCGACCGCGAGCTGAGCTGGCTGGCGTTCAACGAGCGGGTGCTGCAGCTGGCCGAGGACCCCACGCAGCCGCTGCTGGAGCGGGTGCGCTACCTGGCGATCTTCGCGTCGAACCTCGACGAGTTCTTCATGGTCCGCGTCGCCGGCCTCAAGCGCCGCATCGCGACGGGCCTGGCCGTCACCGCGGCGTCGGGGATGAGCCCGCGCCGGGTGCTCGAGGCGATCAGCGTGCGCGCGCACGAGCTCGCCGAGCGGCACGCGCGCGTGTTCGCCGACCAGGTGCAGCCCGCGCTCGTCGGCGAGGGCATCACGCTGGTGCACTGGGAGGAGCTGGGCGAGGCCGAGCAGGACCGGCTGCGCAAGTACTTCCGCAAGCAGATCTTCCCGGTCCTCACCCCGCTGGCCGTCGACCCGGCGCACCCGTTCCCCTACATCTCCGGCCTGTCGCTCAACCTGGCGGTCGTCGTGGCCAACCCGACGACGGGCAAGGAGCACTTCGCCCGCGTCAAGGTGCCACCGCTGCTGCCCCGGTACATCGCCGTCGACGGACGGGGCCGGCCGAGCGCCGCGCCGTCCCAGGCGCCCACCGACCGCGCGCCGATGTCGTTCGTGCCGGTCGAGGACGTCATCTCCCAGCACCTCGACCAGCTGTTCCCCGGCATGGAGGTGCGCGAGCACCACTCGTTCCGCGTCACCCGCAACGAGGACGTGGAGGTCGAGGAGGACGACGCCGAGAACCTGCTCCAGGCGATGGAGAAGGAGCTGCTGCGCCGCAAGTTCGGCCCGCCGGTCCGCCTGGAGATCGCCGACACCATCAGCCCCCGCATCCGGCAGCTGCTGGTCCGGGAGCTCGGCGTCGCCGAGGAGGAGGTGTACGAGCTGCCCGCGCCGCTCGACCACACCGGCCTGAACACCGTCGCCGACCTGGACCGCGCGGACCTGCAGTACCCGCGGTTCGTGCCGACCACGCACCGGTTCCTCGCCGAGGTCGAGAGCGCCAACCCGACCGACGTCTTCGCCGCCATCCGGGCGCGCGACATCCTGCTGCACCACCCGTACGACTCGTTCTCCACCTCGGTGCAGACGTTCCTCGAGCAGGCCGCCGCCGACCCCAAGGTGCTGGCCATCAAGCAGACGCTGTACCGGACGTCGGGCGACTCCCCGATCGTCGACGCCCTGATCGACGCCGCCGAGGCGGGCAAGCAGGTCCTGGCGCTGGTCGAGATCAAGGCGCGGTTCGACGAGCAGGCCAACATCGAGTGGGCCCGCAAGCTCGAGCAGGCCGGGGTGCACGTGGTCTACGGCATCGTCGGGCTCAAGACGCACGCCAAGCTGTCGCTGGTCGTGCGCCAGGAGTCGGACGGGCTGCGCCGGTACTGCCACGTCGGCACCGGCAACTACAACCCGAAGACGGCGCGGATCTACACCGACCTGGGCCTGCTCACCGCGGACCCGGACGTGGGCCAGGACCTGACCCGGCTGTTCAACCAGCTGTCCGGCTACGCGCCGAAGTCCCGGTTCCACCGCCTGCTGGTCGCGCCCCGCTCCGTGCGGTCGGGCCTGATCGAGCGGATCGACCGCGAGGCCCGGGCAGCCCGGGCCGGCCGGCCGTCCTGGATCAAGCTCAAGGTCAACTCGATGGTCGACGAGGAGACCATCGACGCGCTGTACCGGGCGTCGCAGGCCGGCGTGCCCATCGACCTGTGCGTGCGCGGCATCTGCGCCCTGCGCCCGGGCGTCCCGGGGCTGTCGGAGACCGTGCGCGTGCGCTCCATCCTCGGCCGGTTCCTGGAGCACTCCCGCATCTACGCGTTCGCCGCGGACGCGGGCGTGCCCCGGGAGGTCGCCGACGCCGCCCGCGACGACGAGGGCGACCGGCTCCCCGGCCCCGAGGTCTACATCGGCTCCGCGGACCTCATGCACCGCAACCTCGACCGCCGCGTCGAGGCCCTGGTGCGGCTGTCCGACCCGGACCAGGTCGCGGACCTCGTGCAGCTGCTCGACGAGTCGATGGACGACGGCACGTCGTCGTGGCACCTCGGCGCGGACGGCGCGTGGACCCGGCACGCGTCCGGTGACGAGGGCCCGCTGCGCGACCTGCAGTCGATGCTCATCTACCGTCAGCGCCGCCGCCTGGGCGCCGCACGGTGACGCGGAACCCCGGTCCGGGCACGGTCGTCGAGGCCGCGGGTGCGCTGGTCTGGCGGGTCCGCCAGGGGCGCCTGCAGGTCGTGCTCGTGCACCGGCCCCGGTACAAGGACTGGTCCTGGCCGAAGGGCAAGCTCGAGCCCGGGGAGCACGTGACCACCGCCGCGGTCCGCGAGGTCGAGGAGGAGGTCGGGCTCGAGGTCGTGCTCGGCCGGCCGCTGCCCGGCCTGGAGTACGTGCTGTCCGACGGCCGGCGCAAGCGGGTGCGGTACTGGGCCGCGCAGGTGGCCGGCCGCCCGGACCGGGCCGCCGTGCAGGCGCGCCCGCCCGCCGCCCGCGCGTCCAAGGACGAGATCGACGCGGTCCGCTGGATGGACGTCGACGTCGCGCGCCGCCGGCTCACCCGCGAGGTCGACCGGGAGCCGCTGGACGCGCTCGTCGAGGCGTACGAGAAGGGCCGCCTCGACACGCGCGCCGTCGCTGTCGTGCGGCACGGGCGCGCCCGCAGCCGCGCCTCGTGGGGCGGCGAGGAGGGCACCCGGCCGCTGACCGACGTCGGCCGGCTGCAGGCGAAGGCCCTGGTCCCGGTGCTGTCCGCCTACGGGGTCGCGGACGTCGTGACCAGCCCGTGGCTGCGCTGCGGCTCGACCGTCGAGCCGTACACCACCGCCGCCGGCATCGACCCGGTGCAGCGGGAGCCGCTGACCGAGGCCGACCACGCGGACTCCCCCGAGAAGACCGCCGACGTCGTCGCCGCCGTGCTCGGGTCGGGCACCGACGTGGCGCTCTGCACCCACCGGCCCGTGCTGCCGACCGTCCTGCAGGTCGTCGGCGCCCACGCGCCCGGTCGGGTCCGCGCCCAGCTGCCCGAGGCGAACCCGTACCTGCGACCCGGCCAGGCGCTGGTCTGCCACGTGGTCCGCGACGGCGAGGACGGCGTCCGCGTCGAGGCGGTCGAGCTGCACACGCCGCTCGCCTGACACGCGGACGGCGCGCCCCCGCAGCGGGGACGCGCCGTCCGGCGAGCTCGGGGGCGGGTCAGACCGCCGCGCCCTCCAGCGTGCCGGTGACGGGCTCGGGGCTCAGCAGGACGCACTGCACCGCGCGGTCGCCCTCGTCCCAGGACGCCGGGGTCGGCGCGAGGTAGCTGAAGTCGAGGGTCGACTCCTCGTAGGTCATCCCGATGAACGGCTCGAACGCGTCGTAGCAGAACGTGCCGGCCTGGTCCTCCAGGTCCGCCGGGACCTCGTCGCCCGTCAGCTCGTTCTCGGCGTACACCTCGCCGTCGTGCGGGTCGCCGCACGGGACGGTCGGCAGCGTCTCGACCTCGGTCTCCGTGGCCGCCTCCATGTCGAGGCAGTCACCGACCTCGAGCGAGAACACGTCGGCGTCGGCCGAGGCGGTGATCTCCCCCGACGCCTCGTCGCGCTGGGCCGCCTCGGGCCCGCAGGCCGTCAGGGCGAGCGCCGAGGCGCCCGCCAGCACAGCGAGGGCACAGCGGGCAGTCAGGGTTCGCACAGTCATAGCCCGAGTCAACCGTCCGGCGGGGCGCGCTGTCCACCACGACGGCGCGCGTCACCCGCTCAGCCCAGGAAGAGGTTCAGCACCAGGTACACGCCGGCCGCCACCAGCGCGGCGGCGGGGATGGTCAGCACCCAGGCGACGCCGATGTTCTTCGCGACGCCCCAGCGCACGGCCGACAGCCGCTTGGTGGCACCGACGCCCATGATCGCCGAGGTGATGGTGTGCGTCGTCGACACCGGTGCGTGCAGCCAGTAGGCGTTGAGGTAGAGCACGATCGCGGACACCGACTCGGCGACGAAGCCGCGCGCGGGGTCCAGCTCGATGATCTTCCGGCCCAGCGTGCGCATGATGCGCCAGCCGCCGGAGTAGGTGCCGAGCGAGATCGCCGTGGCCGCGGACAGCTTCACCCAGAGCGGGATCTCGTCGTTGTTGTCGTGGAACCCGCCGGCGATCAGCGCCAGGACGATCACGCCCATGGTCTTCTGCGCGTCCTGCAGGCCGTGCCCGAGGGCCATGGCCGCCGCGGACGCCGTCTGCGCGAGGCGGAACCGGCGCTGGGCCGGGGCGGGGGACGCCCGCCGGACCAGCCACAGCACGCCGACCATCACGAGGAACGCGACCCCGAAGCCCACCAGCGGCGACAGCACCATCGGCAGGACGACCTTGTCGAGGATCGCGTCCCAGTGCACGGTCACGCGGGACGCGACGCCGACGCCGGCCAGGCCGCCGATCAGCGCGTGCGTGGAGGACGACGGCAGCCCGAGCCACCACGTGATGAGGTTCCAGGTGATCGCCCCGATCAGCGCGGACAGCACGATGACCAGGCCCTCGTGCGCGGAGACGTCGCTGATGCTGATGATGTCGTGCGCGATGGTCGTCGCGACGTGCGTGCCGAGCAGCGCGCCGACCAGGTTGAACACGGCCGCCATGATGAGCGCGGCCCGGGGCGTCAGGGCACGCGTCGACACCGAGGTGGCGATGGCGTTGGCGGCGTCGTGGAAGCCGTTGGTGTAGTCGAAGCCGAGCGCGAACGCGACAACGACCACGACGAGCGCGAGTTCCACCGGTGCTCAGGACTCCTTGAGCGCGATGGTCTCGACCATGTTCGCGACCTTCTCGAAGGCGTCGGCAGCGTCCTCGAGCTTCTCGACCACCTCCTTCAGCTTCATGAGCAGGATGGCGTCGGTGATCTCGTCGAACATCTGCGCGAGCAGCTTCCGGTGGATCTTGTCCGCCTGGTTCTCGAGCCGGTTGACCTCGATCCAGTACTCGGACAGCGAGTCCATGGACCGCAGCCGGGGCATCGCCTCGGCGGTCAGCTCGGCCGAGCGCTGCAGCACCTGGACCTGGTCGGACACCCGCGCCGGCAGCTCGTCCAGCTTGTACAGGACGATGAGGTCGGCGGCCTCCTCCATGAAGTCCATGCAGTCGTCGAGCGCCGACGCCAGGCCGTAGATGTCGTCCCGGTCGAACGGGGTGACGAACGTCTGGTTCAGGCGCCGCATGATCGTGTGGGTCGCCTCGTCGGCGAGGTGCTCGACCTCGTTGATCTGCTTGGCGAGCGCCTTGCGGGCCGGCCGGTCGGCCCCGAGCAGCTCGGCCAGCAGGTTCGCGCCGGTCACGAGGTGCGCCGCAGACGCGGCCAGGAGGTCGAAGAACGAGGTGTCGCGCGGGGTGAGGCGCAGGCGCACGTGAGGCTCCGGGGAGAGGGTGCTCTTGTCAGGCACAGGCTAGGGCAGCCAACCGGTGAACTCACAACCGCGTCGGTGAACCCCAGGTGGACGCCCGGCATCTCGCCGGTGTCGTCCCGGTGCCACGGGCGCGCGGACCCGACGCCGGGAGAAGGGGGCGACGCCGGACCGGGAGCGCCTCTCGGCGCACGGCCGCTCGAAGCGGCTTGAGATGGAGCCCGGGGCTACCGCGGCCCGACGTCTGCGTCGAGTTTACGCGCCCCACGCCCGTGGGGCACGGCCGGGGCCCGTGAGCATCACCACGCCCGGGGCGGGAACACGGCGGGCGGTCACTCCAGGGAGCCGGACCGCCACAGGTGCGCGGCCTGCTCGAGCTCCTCGGCGGTGCGGACCAGCGACCCCGCGCTGCGGGTGAGGCGGGCGGACGAGTCGTCGGGCGCGTGGTCCAGGTGGTCGGCGTCGAAGGCGGCGCCGGTCGCGAGCACCCGGCAGAACGCCGCCCCGCGCTCCAGGGCGACGTCGAGGTCGCCGGTCCAGACGCCGGACAGCACCGCGTCCAGCACGACGCGCAGCTCCTCCGGGCCGGGCGGGCTCACCACGCCGACGACCACGTGGTGCACCGGAGCGGCCTCGATGCCCAGGCGGTACCGGTCCGCCAGCGTGCGGGGGTCGCGCCGGACCCACTCCCGCAGCACGTACAGGCGCCACAGCGTGCCCGGCAGGGTCGTCGCGGGGCTGTCGGCCCACAGCGCGGCGACGACGTCGAGCCCCTCGTGCTCCACCAGGCGCACGAGACGCTCGACCAGCGCCGGGTCGTCCTCGCCCGCCGCGCGGCCCCGGTGCACGATCGCGGACGCCGTGGTGTGCGCGACCTGCGAGCGCAGGGCGGGGTCCATGTCGCCCGGCAGCTGGTCCGCGTCGCGCGGGTCGAGCATCGCCGGGCGGCGGAAGCGGGGCCGGGAGGAACCGTGGTCGGACGTCACGGAACACGATTGTGCGCCCGATCGTGACGTGCGTCGCGTGCGGGCCTCCCGGTGCGCGGACCCGCGGGTCGCGGGGTTAGGCTCCCCGCCGCGCGTCGTCGTGCCCGGTTGCGGGTGCGCGATGTGCTCAGCGGGTGAAAGGTGGGGTTCGCCTTCGACCGTTGCCCGACGACGTGCTCCGGACGAGGTGGCGTACCCGCTTCGAGAGCAGGAGCTAGGAGAAGGCGATGGCGGAGAGCAGCGCACGACCGGCGGGGAAGCACCCGTCGCACAACAAGGCGATCGGCCTGGCGGTCGCCGCCGCGGTCGGTGGCTTCCTGTTCGGGTTCGACTCGTCGGTGATCAACGGCGCCGTCGACGCGATCCAGGACCAGTTCGAGCTCGGCGCCACCCTGACCGGGTTCGCCGTGGCCGTCGCCCTGCTCGGCTGCGCGTTCGGCGCGTGGGCCGGTGGCCGGCTGGCCGACCACTGGGGCCGCACCAAGGTCATGGTGCTCGGCGCCGTGCTCTTCTTCGTGTCCTCGATCCTGTCCGCGATCGCGTTCAGCGTCTGGGACCTGATCATCTGGCGCATCCTGGCCGGCGTCGGCATCGGCATCGCCTCGGTGATCGCGCCCGCCTACATCGCCGAGATCGCCCCCGCCGCGCTGCGCGGTCGCCTCGGTTCGCTGCAGCAGCTCGCGATCACCCTCGGCATCTTCGCCGCCCTGCTCTCCGACCAGCTGCTGCAGGAGGCCGCGGGCGGCGCCGGCGAGGTCCTGTGGCTGGGCTGGGAGGCCTGGCGGTGGATGTTCCTGGTCGCCGTCGTGCCCGCCGCGGTCTACGGCATCCTCGCGCTGCGGATCCCCGAGTCCCCGCGCTACCTCGTGGCCAAGGGCCGGCACGACGAGGCGGTGGCGGTCCTCCAGGGCGTGCTCGGCCCGGACGAGGACGCGCGCGAGCGGGTCGCCCAGATCGAGAACACCATCGAGAAGGACAAGGCGCTCGAGGAGCAGGCCACCCTGCGCGGCCCGCGCTTCGGCCTGCTGCCGGTGGTCTGGGTCGGCATCCTGCTGTCCGTCTTCCAGCAGTTCGTCGGCATCAACGTGATCTTCTACTACTCGACGACGCTATGGCAGGCCGTCGGCTTCGACGAGAGCCAGTCGTTCCTGGTCTCGACCATCACCGCCGTCACCAACGTCGCCGTCACGTTCATCGCGATCGCGCTGATCGACAAGGTCGGCCGCCGGCCGATCCTGCTCACCGGCTCCGCCGGCATGGCGATCTCGCTGGGGATCATGGCCCTCGCGTTCACCCAGGCCTCCGGGTCGGGCGAGGACGTGTCGCTGCCCTCGCCGTGGGGCCCGGTCGCGCTCGTCGCCGCCAACGCCTTCGTCGTGTTCTTCGGCGCCTCGTGGGGCCCGCTGGTCTGGGTGCTGCTGGGCGAGATGTTCCCGAACCGCATCCGCGCCGCCGCGCTCGGCGTCGCCGCCGCGGCGCAGTGGATCGCGAACTTCCTCATCACGGTCTCGTTCCCGCCGATGCTCGACCAGTTCGGCGCGACCGGCCCGTACCTGATGTACGCGGTCTTCGCGGCCCTGTCGTTCTTCTTCGTCCTCAGCAAGGTGCCCGAGACCAAGGGCGTCGAGCTCGAGGACATGGAGAACCTCGGCCCGGCGCGCCAGCGCCGGCAGCGGCCGGTGACGCGCTGACCGCTCGGTTTGCCCTCGGCCGGGCCCCTCGCGGAAACTTCGCGGGGGGGCCCGGCCGTTGTCACTCGACGCCGGTCATCGCTCGAAGGGACGCAGCACCGTGGGAACGCCTGACCGCACGCAGCACACCACCCGAGCCGCGGAGGCGACCCGATGACCGCGCTCGCCGCGCACGACGTCTGGGCCGGGTACGGCGGCGCGCCCGTGCTCGCGGGCGTCAGCCTGTCGGTCGCGCCGGGCGAGACCGTCGGCATCATCGGCCGGTCGGGGGTCGGCAAGTCCACGCTCGTGCAGGTGCTGCTCGGCCGGCAGAAGACGACGCAGGGCCGCGCCTCCTACGGAAGCCGCCCCGTCGCGAAGATGTCCCGCAAGGAGACCACGACCTTCCGGTCGCTGGTCCGCGCCGTGCACCAGAACGGGATGGTCGGGATCGACTCCCGGACCACGGTCGAGAAGGTGCTCGACGCGACCCTCAAGGACGCCCGCAAGGCCGGCCGCGCCAGCGGGCAGGAGCCCGCGGAGGTGCTGGCCCGCGTCGGGCTCGAGCCCCGCTACCTGCCCCGCACCCTGCACTCGCTGTCCGGCGGCGAGAAGCAGCGGCTCGCGCTGGCGGACGCGCTCGCGTCCCGGCCCGAGATCCTCGTGCTGGACGAGCCCGCCACCGCGCTCGACCCCGCGCTGCGCGAGGCCGTCGCGGACCAGCTGGTCGACCTGGCGGCCGCCGGGGTGGGCCTGCTGGTGGTGTCGCACGACCTGCGCATGGTCGACCGGCTCACCGACACCGTGCACGTGCTGGCCGACGGGCAGATCGTCGAGTCCGGGCCGCTGCGGCGGCTGCTCGCGGAGCCGCAGCACGAGGACACGCGGGAGCTCGCCGAGGCGTTCCCGGAGGCGGTGGGGGCGTTCCGCTGACCGCGGTCTCCTGCGTCAGGCGTTGAGGAGCTCCCGGACGAGCGCCGCGAACGTCGCCGGGTCCGACAGCGGCAGCCCGTGGTCCGCACCCGGCACGACGACGCACCGCCCGGCGGGCAGGTGCGCGGCGACCGCCTCGGTGTGCGACCGCCGCACGACGTCGCGCTCCCCGGCGGCGACGAGCACCGGGACGGTGATCCGCGCGAGCGCCCGCAGCGGGATCCGCGGCTGGTGCACCATCAGGTCGGTCACCTCGGCCCGTGCGCGCGCTGCCGGGCTGACCACCCCGGCCACCCGCTCGCGGACCCACTGCGCCGTCACCTGGACCTGTGCCCGTGCGGTCAGGCCCCGGGGCTCGGTGTTGGCCCCGTAGACGACGAGCGCCCGGACGAGCTCCGGGTGCCGCAGGGCGAGCATCAGCGCCACGTTGCCCCCGTCGGAGAACCCCACGACGTCCACCGGCCCGGTGGCCTCGGCAGCGAGCACCGCCGCGACGTCGTCGGCCATGCGCGCGATCGTCAGGGGCCCGTCGCCGCGGGGCGAGCGACCGTGGCCACGGGAGTCGACGGAGAGGACCCGCGCGTGCGCGGCCAGCAGGGCCGCGACCGGTGCGAGCGAGGTCAGGTCCTCGCCGTTGCCGTGCAGCAGGACGACGGTCGGTCCGGCGCCCACGCGCTCGACGTGCAGGCCGGCGACGAGCTCGGGCGGCACCTGGGGCATCCCCCGACGCTAGCGCCGCGGGTCAGCCGTCCGCGAGCAGCGGGGTCGTCGCGCCCAGCACGACCTCCCCCGCCACGGGCACGTGCACCGGGTCCGGCCCGGCCTGCTGCAGCGCCAGCCGGGTCGCCTCGGCGCCGATCCGGGCCAGCGGCAGCCGCACGGTCGTGAGGCCGGGCACGGCGTCCCGCAGGGCGGCCACCCCGTCGAACCCGGCCAGGGCCAGGTCGCCGGGGACCGCGACGCCGGCCTCCCGCGCCGCGGCCAGGGCGCCGAGCGCCATGGCGTCGCTGACCGCGAAGACGGCCTGCACGTCACCGCGCGCCGCCAGCAGCCGGGTCATCGCCTCGTACCCGCCGTCCCGCGTGGCGGCGGCCGGGAGCAGGTGGTGGTCGGGCACCGGGCAGCCGAGCCCGGTGAGCGCGTCCGCGAACCCGTCGCGACGCTCGGCGGCGGCCACGTGCCCGTCGGAGCCGCCCAGCACGGCGAACCGGCGGTAGCCGCGGCCGTGCAAGGCGCGCGCGAGGTCGGCCGCGCCGTCCCGGTCGCCGACCACCACGGTGTCGCCCCCGAGGTCGGCGCGGCCGATCACGGCGACCGCCCCGCCCACGGCCCGGAACGAGTCGAGCGCGGCGCGCAGGGCCGCGTCCGTCTCCGCGTCGCCGGTGAGCCCGCCGACCAGCACCACGCCGCGGGCCCGGTGCCGCTCCATGGACGCGACGAGCTCGGCCTGGCGTGCGGGGTCCGGGCCCGAGCAGGCGAGCGTGACGGTGAGGCCCGCGTCGTCGGCGGCCGCCGCGACGCCCGCCGCGATGGCCGCGGTGGTCGGGTCGGCGATGTCGTGCACGACCAGGCCGAGGGCGGTCGTCCGGCCCCGGGCCATGGCCTGGGCGATGCCGTCGGGCGAGTAGCGCAGCCGCGCGGCGGCGGCCTGGACCCGCTGGCGCAGGTCGGCCCCGACGGTCCGGTTCGCGCTGCCGTTGAGCGCGCGCGACGCCGTCGCCAGGGAGACACCCGCCTCCCGGGCCACGTCGCTGAGCGTCACCTGTCCCGCCATCCGGCCACGGTAGGCGCCTTCCCTCCGAGGGCCCGCGGAGGGGCTGGGTGCTCCCACCCAGGCGGGAGGGTGAAAGCGCGAGGGCCGGGTGCGCACCTCGCGGTGCGCACCCGGCCCTCGTGGCGGTGCTGCGTCAGGCGGGCAGGAGCCCCGTGCCGCCGTCACCGGACGACGGCATCGGCGGCGCCGGCGGGACGTCCGCGCCGGAGCCCGGCGTCCCCGCCGAGCGTGCCCCGGCGACGACCGGCTCCTTGGCGCGAGCGGCACGCTCCTCGCCGCGGAACACGAACTCGCCGAGCAGGCCCTCGCCGTGGGCGTCCACGACGATCTGCTGACCCGCGTGCAGCTCCCCGAACAGGATCTTCTCGGACAGCGCGTCCTCGATCTCCCGCTGGATCGCGCGGCGCAGCGGCCGGGCACCCAGGACCGGGTCGTAGCCCTTCTCCGAGAGCAGCTTCTTGGCCGCCTCGGTGAGCTCGATGCCCATGTCCTTGTCGCGCAGGCGGGCGTCGAGCTTCGCGATCATCAGGTCGACGATCTGGAAGATCTCCGGCTGCGAGAGCTGCGGGAACACGACCACGTCGTCGACGCGGTTGAGGAACTCCGGACGGAAGTGCGTCTTGAGCTCGTCGTTGACCTTGGACTTCATGCGCTCGTACGACGTCGACAGGTCGCCGCCGGCCTGGAAGCCGGTCTGGACGCCCTTGGCGATGTCCCGGGTGCCGAGGTTCGTGGTCATGATGATGACGGTGTTCTTGAAGTCGACCACCCGGCCCTGCGAGTCGGTCAGGCGACCGTCCTCGAGGATCTGCAGCAGCGAGTTGAAGATGTCCGCGTGCGCCTTCTCGACCTCGTCGAACAGCACGACCGAGAACGGCTTGCGCCGGACCTTCTCGGTGAGCTGGCCGCCCTCGTCGTACCCGACGTAGCCGGGGGGCGAGCCGAACAGCCGCGACACGGTGTGCTTCTCCGAGAACTCGGACATGTCGAGCTGGATCAGCGCGTCCTCGTCACCGAACAGGAACTCCGCGAGCGCCTTGGCGAGCTCGGTCTTCCCGACGCCGGTGGGGCCGGCGAAGATGAACGAGCCACCGGGGCGCTTCGGGTCCTTGAGGCCGGCACGGGTGCGGCGGATCGCCTGGGAGAGCGCCTTGATCGCCGACTCCTGCCCGACGACGCGCTTGTGCAGCTCGTCCTCCATGTGCAGCAGGCGGCTCGACTCCTCCTCGGTGAGCTTGAACACCGGGATCCCGGTGGCCAGCGCCAGCACCTCGGCGATGAGCTCCTCGTCGACCTCGGCGACCGCGTCCAGGTCGCCCGACTTCCAGGCCTTCTCCTTCTCCTGGCGCTTGAGGCCGAGCTGCTTCTCCTGGTCGCGCAGGCGCGCGGCCTTCTCGAAGTCCTGCTCGTCGATCGCCGACTCCTTGTCGCGGCGCGTGTCCGAGATCTGCTCGTCCAGCTCGCGCAGCTCCGGCGGAGCCGTCATCCGGCGGATCCGCAGGCGGGCGCCGGCCTCGTCGACCAGGTCGATCGCCTTGTCCGGCAGGAACCGGTCGTTGACGTACCGGTCGGCCAGCGTCGCGGCGGCCACGAGGGCGCCGTCCGTGATCGACACGCGGTGGTGCGCCTCGTACCGGTCGCGCAGGCCCTTGAGGATCTCGATGGCGTGCGTCAGGTTCGGCTCGGACACCTGGATGGGCTGGAACCGGCGCTCGAGGGCCGGGTCCTTCTCCACGTACTTGCGGTACTCGTCCAGGGTGGTCGCGCCGACCGTCTGCAGCTCGCCGCGGGCCAGCATCGGCTTGAGGATGCTGGCGGCGTCGATCGCGCCCTCGGCGGCACCCGCACCCACGAGGGTGTGGATCTCGTCGATGAACAGGATGATGTCGCCGCGGGTGCGGATCTCCTTGAGGACCTTCTTCAGGCGCTCCTCGAAGTCACCGCGGTAGCGGGAGCCGGCGACCAGGGCGCCGAGGTCCAGCGTGTAGAGCTGCTTGTCCTTCAGCGTCTCCGGCACGTCGCCGCGGACGATGTCCTGGGCGAGGCCCTCGACGACCGCCGTCTTGCCGACGCCGGGCTCGCCGATCAGCACCGGGTTGTTCTTGGTGCGGCGGGACAGCACCTGCATGACCCGCTCGATCTCCTTCTCGCGCCCGATGACCGGGTCGAGCTTGCCCTCGCGGGCGGCCTGCGTCAGGTTGCGGCCGAACTGGTCGAGGACGGCCGAGCCCGAGGGCTGACCCTCCTGCGGGCCGCCGGCGGCGACGGGCTCCTTGCCCTGGTAGCCCGACAGCAGCTGGATGACCTGCTGGCGGACGCGGTTCAGGTCCGCGCCGAGCTTGCCGAGGACCTGGGCGGCGACGCCCTCGCCCTCGCGGATGAGGCCGAGCAGGATGTGCTCGGTCCCGATGTAGTTGTGGCCGAGCTGCAGGGCCTCCCGCAGCGACAGCTCCAGCACCTTCTTGGCACGCGGCGTGAACGGGATGTGCCCGCTCGGGGCCTGCTGGCCCTCGCCGATGATCTCCTGCACCTGGGCGCGCACCGCGTCGAGCGAGATGTTCAGCGACTCGAGGGCCTTGGCCGCGACACCCTCCCCCTCGTGGATCAGGCCCAGGAGGATGTGCTCGGTGCCGATGTAGTTGTGGTTGAGCATCCGCGCCTCTTCCTGGGCGAGGACGACCACGCGACGGGCTCGGTCCGTGAATCTCTCGAACATGTGCACTCCTCACGAGCGGCGTGCTCGTCGGCGGGGACGGGGCCAGGTGCCCGGTCGCACGCACGACGAGGCGGCGTTGTTCGATGCTAACGGCGGGGGTGCCCCGGGGCGTCCCGTGTTCGCCCCTGGCGTGACGGGGCCGCCCCGCCACGCCGCGAGGCCGGCACCCCGTGCGGGGTGCCGGCCTCGCGGTCGGTGCGGGTCTGCGGGGTGCGGCGCGCTCAGAACCCCGGGATCTCGGTGAGCTGGTCGGCCGTCGGCGCGACGATCTCGACCGGCTCGCCCCAGCCGGACATGGTCATGTCGACCGTGGTGCCGGCGGTCTCGGACTGCACGCGGCGGATCAGGTCGTCCGCGTCGACCCAGTAGGTCGAGGTGAGCTCGGCCGGCAGGTCCGCCGCACCGGCGGCGTCGGCCCCGCCCATGGCCGCCAGGGCCTTCGCCGAGTCGATCGTCATCGTGTACGGCTGCGCCAGCGCGCCGCCGACCTCCTCGGGCTCGCCGGACTTCTCGAGCGAGAGGATCGCGCCCTCGTAGGTGGACAGCTGGGCCGTGGGGTCCATCTGCTCCATCATCGGCGCGAACGACTGGGCCAGCGGGTTGCTGGTGTCGGCCGGGTCGATCTGGATGAACTTGCCCTCGGTGAGCTCCGCCATCGACATGTAGATCATGCCGCCGACGACGCGCAGCTCGATGGTGCCGCCCGCGTCGGGCGCCTCCATCGTCATCGCCATCTCCTGCGTGCTCTCGCCGTACCGGAGCACGCCCGTGGCCGACATGGTCTGGCCGCCCGCGCCGGTCGTCATCTCCATCGAGACGGTCCCGGCCGCCTGCGACGCCTCGGTGATGCGCGCGACGAAGTCCTCGGCGGTCAGGTCGAGGTCGCCGGCGTCGACGGCCTCCTCGGCGGCCGCCGTGGTCTCGGCGCCGCGCTCGGGCTTCGCACCGCCGTCGGAGGAGCAGGCCGACAGGCCGATGACGGCGGCCGTCGCGAGCGACAGGACGGCGGTGGCACGGGTGACGCGCATGACGGGGTCTCCTCGGGAGGGGTCGGGTGCCGCGCCGGGCGGCGGCGCGCGCCGGGGTGCGGCGGTCACCCGCCGGCCCCCTGACGACGCCGGACGCCCGCGGGGCGGTCTCGGCGGGACGACCGTATCCCGTCGACGGCGCTGCGTGTGCACCGTCGGTGCGGCAGCCGGGTGACGGCTGTGCGCCCGGCGCCGGGTCCGCCACCCGGCGGTGGCGGCCGCCGCCCTGCGACACTGGGGCGGTGCCCCCCCTCGACGACCACCCCCGCGCCCGGCCCCGTCCTGGACCCGCCCGCCCTGCCGGACGCGAGCGACGTCCGCCTGATCGTGTCGGACATGGACGGCTCGCTGCTGGACGAGCACGGCCGGGTGCCGGACGGGCTGTGGCCGCTGCTGGACGAGATGGACCGGCGCGGCATCACGTTCGTCCCGGCGAGCGGGCGGCAGTACGCCAACCTGCGCGGGCTGTTCGGCGACCGCGGCGAGGACCTGGTCTACATCGCGGAGAACGGCGCCTACGTCGTGCAGGGCGGCGCGACGCTGTCGGCGGACCCGCTGCCCGAGGGCCAGGCGCCCGTCGTCATCCAGCGGGTCCGGGACCTCGCGGCGGCCGGCGGCGACGTCGGCATGGTGCTCTGCGGGCAGAAGGCGGGCTACATCGAGCGCGGTGACGGCCCGTTCGCCGAGCACGCGCGCCGGCACTACGCCTGGCTGCAGCAGGTCGACGACCTCGCGGACGTGGACGACGTGGTGCTGAAGATCGCGGTGTTCGACTTCGGCTCGGTGGAGGAGCGGACCGCACCGGCCTTCGCCGACCTGACCGACCGGCTCCGCGTCGTCGTCTCCGGGCAGCACTGGGTCGACGTCATGAGCCCGGACGCCGACAAGGGCCACGCGCTGGCGCGGGTGCAGCGGCGGCTCGGCGTGACCCCGGCGCAGACGATGGCCTTCGGCGACTACCTGAACGACGTCGGGCTGCTGGACGGGGCGCACTGGTCGTTCGCGATGGACAACGCGCACCCCGACGTCCGGGCGCGCGCCCGGTACGTCGCCCCCGCGCACACCCGCGACGGCGTCGTCCGCACGATCGCGGCCGCGCTCGGGGTGCCGTCGGTCTGACGCGCCGCCCGGCGCCGGTCACCAGCCGTGCAGGACCGGGGCCTCGCCGGGGTAGGTCTCGAACACCGCGCGCTCGTCCGGCGCGAAGGGGCGCGACTGGTGCGTCTCCCGGTCCAGCTGGACCATCCGCGACCGCGCCCGCAGGTACACGACGGGCTCGGCACCCGCGGCGGCGGGCGCGTCGTCCACGATCTCGTACGCGAAGTCCACGGACGACCGGCCGGTGCGCGGCACCCACACGTCGACCGCGATCGGCTCCGGGCGGAACGCCAGCGGCGCGAGGTACTCGATCTCGTGCTTGACGACCACCAGCAGGGAGTCGGTCGGCCGGCCCGCGGGGTCGACGCCCATCGACGGGAACAGCGCGAACCGGGCGTCGTCCAGGTAGCGCAGGTAGGCGGCGTTGTTGACGTGCGCGAACAGGTCCACGTCGGACCACCGCACCTGCATCGTCACGCGGCCGCGCCGGGGGCTGGGGGTGCTCACCTGCTCAGGGTAGGTCGCGCGCGGGGGTGCCGACGGACGCCGGGGACGCGCCGGGCGCCGCGCCCTCGGCCGGGGGTGCGGCGCTGGCCGGCACGGCGGCCCGGCGTCGGAGCCGGCCCTGCGCGAGCAGGATGCCGAGCAGCACCAGCACGGCGCCGGCGGGCTCGTGCCAGCCCAGCCGCTCGTCCAGGACGAGCACCCCGAGCGCGACGCCGACCACCGGCGTGATGTAGGTGACGGTGCTGGTCGCGGTCGGTCCCCAGCGCAGCAGGACGTTGATGTTCCACAGGTAGGCGAGCCCGGTGCCCGCGACGCCCAGCACGACGAGGCTGCCGACGACCGCCGGGGTGGCCCGCACCGGGGACGCGACGACCCAGGGGGTGAGCAGCAGCAGCGCCACCGCGCCGAAGCCGACCTGGAGGAACGCGGTCGTCACGGCGGGCACCCGGTGCGGGGTGACGAACCGCCGGAGGTAGCCGAACGTGATGCCGTAGCAGAGCGCCGCCCCCAGGCAGGCGAGCTGACCGGCGATCTGGTCGGACGACCCGGACCCGCCGGCGAGCTGCCAGGGCGCGCTGATGACGACCACGCCGGCGAGCCCGACGGCGACGCCCGCCAGCCGCTCGCGCGTGAGGCGCTCGACCCGGAACGCGAGGGTCACCATCAGCGCCGTCATCAGCGGGGTGGTCGCGTTGTAGATGGACGCCACCCCGGAGGCGACGTGCTGCTCGGCCCAGGCGAACAGGCTGAACGGCACGGCGCAGCCCACCACGCCGAGCACCGCGAAGTGCCCCCAGAGCGCCCGCGTGCGCGGCATCGGGCTGCGGGTGACCAGCACGACGGCGCCCAGCGCGAGCGCACCCAGCACCAGCCGCGTCCAGACGATCTGCACCGGCGTCGTGCCGTCGAGCGCCACCTTCATGAACAGGAAGCTCGCGCCCCACACCAGGCCCATGGCCACGAACTGCGCCACGGTCGGGACGCCCGCCCCCGCGGCGCCGGGCCGCTCCTGCTGGTTCACGCGCGCAGCCTACGACCGGCCGCCGACACCACGCGCACGGGTGCTCGGGAGGGGCAGGGGCGTCAGCCGTCGGCGGCGGCGCGCAGGCCGGCGACGTCCAGCTTCGTCATGCCGAGCATCGCCTGCATCGCCCGCTGCGCGCGGGCCGGGTCCGGGTCCTGCAGGAGCTCGTCGAGCACCCGCGGCACGATCTGCCAGGACAGGCCGTACGGGTCCTTGAGCCAGCCGCACCGGGACGGCTCGCCGCCCCCGGCGATCAGGCCGTCCCACAGCGCGTCCACCTCGTCCTGGGTGTCGACCGAGACGTAGAACGAGAACGCCTCGGTGAACCGGAACTGCGGCCCGGCGTTCAGCGCCTCGACCGGCAGCCCGTCGAGCTCGAACGAGACCGACATGACCTTCCCGCCCAGGTCGCCGGGAGCGCCGTCGGGGTAGCTGCGCGTCTCCAGCACGCGCGACCCGGGGATCAGCGAGGTGTAGAGCGTCGCCGCCTGCTCGGCCTGGTCGTCGAACCACAGGAACGGGTGCACGCGCGTCTGCACGGGAGGCCTCCTCGACTCGGGTGCGCCCCAGTCTGCTCCGCCGGGCCCGCCCGCGTCACGGGTTCCCGGGCCGCAGCCGGCGCGCGGTCACGACCGTCGGTGCCACGAGCGCCGCGGGCAGCAGGAACGCGAGCGCGAGCCCGGGGCCGTCCGCCAGCAGCCCCACCGCCACCGCACCCAGCACGGCGCCGGCGTACGTGAACACGTTCACCCGCGCGACCACCTCGTCCGTGCGGGCCGGGTCGAGGTCCCCGGCCGCGGAGAACGCCAGGGGGACCAGCGCCCCGACGCCCGCGCCGACCACGGCGAAGCCCAGCACGGCCGCGGCGGTGCTGGGCACGAGCGCCACCAGCACCAGGCCTGCCGTCGCGACCGCCGCGGCACCGGCGACGAGCGCGGCGCGACCGGTCCGCGCCACCAGCCGGTCCCCGGCGAGCCGCGCGAGGAGCACCGCGCCCTGGTAGGCCGCGTAGCCGAGGGGCGCGACGGCGCCCGACGCGAGCAGCACGTCGTGCAGGTAGACGGTGCTCCAGGTGCTGACCGCCGAGTCGGCCACGAACGCGGCGAGCACGACCCCGCCGACCAGCCAGATCCCCCGGGTCGGCAGCGGACCCCGCGCCGGGGGCGCCGGAGCGGCCGGCGGCACGCCCCCGGCGGCCGCGGTCAGCAGCGGGAGGTCGACCGGGACCAGGCGCCGCCGCCCCGTCAGCGCGGCCGCGGCGAGCGCCACCGCCGCGACCCCGAGCGCGCCCGCGGCCCCGGGCACCCCGGCGCCGCCGACCAGCGCGGACATCGCCAGCGCCCCGGTGACCGCCCCCGCCGTGTAGCAGGCGAAGAACCCCGACATCACCGGCCGCCCGTACCGCCGCTGCACCAGGACGCCCTGGATGCCGGACGCGGCGTCCACCAGGCCGAGGCCGACGCCGTAGACGACGAAGCCGGCCACGAACGGCGCCGCCGGCACCGACAGCGCCACGGCCGGCAGCGCGACCGCCTGCACCGCGAGCCCCAGCAGCAGGGCAGCGCGGCTGCCGCGCCGGGTCGCGACCCGCTCGGCGACCACCGACCCGGCCGCCGCCGCGACGCACACGAGCAGCACCACCAGGGAGACGGCGGTGTCGTCGATGCCCTGCCGCTCCTTGAGCGCCGGCAGCGCGGTGACGACCGTGGCGTACCCGAAGCCCTGCGCGGCGAACGCGGCGGCGACGGCGAGCCGCGCCGCCGTGTCCGTGCGGTGCCCGCGGTCCGTGGCGGGCGCCCCTCGCGTGGGGGCGGCGCCGGCCGGCGCCGTCCCGTCGCCCCCCGTGCCCGGGTCGTGCCCCGTGCCCGTCCCCGCCTCCGTGGTGGTGCCGTCCATCGCCCCGCCCTCGTCCGTCGCTGGTGGTACCGGTGGTGGTGCCGTGCGGTGGTGCCGTGCGGTGGTGCCGTGCGGTGCCGCGGAGCCGGGCTACGGGCCGCCGAGCTCCGGGTGCCGGGCGCGGACGACGCCGCACGCCTCGTGCGCGACCTCGAGGGTCCGGGCGATGTCCGCCCCGGTCAGCGCCGCGTTGACGAAGTGGTTGTGGTGCGAGGTGAGGAACACCCCGCGCTGCACGCACTCGGCCACCCACTCCTGGTGCAGCATCAGCGAGTCGTCCTCGGCGAGCCGCAGGTAGAACAGCGCGGGGGCCCCGGACGTCACGAGCCGCAGCCCGTGGTCCGCCGCCGCGGCGACCAGCCCCGTGGTCAGCTCGGTGCCCAGCCGGTCGAACAGCGCCGGGCCGTCGATCTCCCGCAGCTTGGTCAGCGTGGCGATGCCCGCGGCGAACGGCACCGCGCTCATCCAGTAGGACCCCGTGTACGACAGGCTGCTGACGACGTCCTTGAGCGAGTCGCGGCCGCACAGCGCCGACACGTTGTAGCCGTTGGCCAGCGCCTTGCAGAAGCAGATCAGGTCGGCCTCGAACCCGAAGTGGTGGTCGGACCCGGCCAGGTCCAGGCGGAACCCCGCCCGGACGTCGTCGACGATCAGCACGACGCCGTGCTCGTCGCAGAGCCGGCGGACCGCCTGCCAGAACCCCGGGCTCGGCAGCCGGTTGTCCGCGAAGTTGCCGTGCATGTACGGCTGCGCGATCAGGCCCGCGACCTCGCCGCGGTGCTCGGACAGCAGCCGCTCCAGGGCCGGCAGGTCGTCCCACGGGGCGTACAGGTTGTGCGCGACGTCCTCCTCGAGCACCCCGGGGTAGTCCAGCTTCTGCGTCCACGGCGCGACCCCGTGGTAGAACCCCTCGAAGAACACGATCTTCTTGCGCCGGGTGGCGGCCCGGGCGGTCATCACCGCGAGGGTCGTGGTGTCGCCGCCGTTCTTGGCGAAGAACGCCCAGTCGGCACTGGCGACCGTGTCGACCAGCAGCTCCGCGAAGTCGATCATCACCGTCGACGGGATGGTGACGACGTCCTCGAGCCGGGCCTGCGCCGCGGCGGCCGCCGCCACGTCGGGGTCGCCGTAGCCCAGCACGTTGGGCCCGTACCCGCACATGTAGTCGATGTACTCGTTGCCGTCGACGTCCCAGAACCGGGTGCCCTCGGCGCGCTGCGAGAACAGGGGGAACGCCGACACCGGCACGTAGCAGCCCTCGGCGGGACCCTGGTGGCCGTAGATGCCCGACGGCACCACGCGCTGCGCCCGCTCGAACGCCGCCCGGCTCTTCGCGTAGGTGTACGGCGTCGTCGTGGTGCTCGTCGTCATGCGGGGCTCCCCAGGTAGTGGCCGACGCGGTCGAGGATCCGGTTGACGTTGTCGACCATCGAGACGGTGCCGCGCATGGCCATCCGCCCGTCCCCGAGGCACGCCACCGCGCTCACCCGGCCCGCCAGCAGCGCGCCGGCGGTGTCCAGGTCGGCGAACGTCAGCGCGGCGCGGGGGCGCGGCGACGGCTGCGGCACGAACGTGAGCCGGTGGTCCCGTGCGCGCAGCGTGTACGCCAGCTCGCCGGTGACCTCCAGCGCGACGTCGCCGTCGCCGATCAGGTGCGCGCTGAACCGGCCCGAGCGGTCCTCGTTGCCGAGCTGCGCGGCGGCCGCCGCCGCGACGTGCAGGGTCAGGACCGTGCTGGTGGCGCGGAACGCCGGGTCGGCCAGGTCCGCGGCGCCGGGGCGCAGGTACCGGGTCAGCAGCTCGGTGAGCGGTGCGAGGACGTGCCGCAGGAACGGGACCCGGTGGAACCCGGTGACGGGCACCGGTGGTGCGGCCCCGTCGACCATCCGGTTGAACGCCGCCGGGCTCGCGAACGGCAGCACCACCGTGGCCACGGCCCGGTCCGGCACCGCGCGCACCTGCCCGTCGCGGAACGCCAGCACCCCGCGCGGCCCGCCGCGCACCACGAACGCGATCGAGACCGGGCGCGGGTCGCGCGCCAGCAGGGCGCGGGCCTCCGGCACCCGCCGGACCAGCTCGGGCAGCGCGCCGAGCACCGCGTGCAGGTGCACGTACGCGGCGGCGCGCGGGTCGGTGTCAGTCAGCACGGGGGTCCTCCTCGGGGGCGGGGCGCGCGGTCGGCAGGACGCCCGGGTCGGGGGACCCGGCTCCGACCGGTTCCGCGAGCGCGGCGAGCGACCGGGCAGCGAACCGGGCGGTGTCCCGGGCGGCCGCGGTGTCGCGGTCGGCCAGCCAGACGCTGGTGATCCCCTCGGTGACCATGACCAGCGCCCGGGCGGCCTGGTCGAGCGGCACGGTCCACCGGCTGCGCGCGGCGACGGCCGCCGTGGCCAGGGTGGCCCGGGCCGACTCCTGGTAGACGGCGTGCTGGGCGACCAGCGACGCCCGCTGACCGGGGGTCCGCATCGCGTACGCCGCGAGCTCGAACAGCGCCTGCTCGCGGTCGGGGTGCGCAGCGAGCAGGTCGACGTAGCGCTCCAGGCCGCCGCGGATCACGTCCTCGAGCAGCGGCGGCTCGGTCGGGCCCGACCCGGCGTCCGACGGCAGGGCGACCGGCAGCAGCCCCTCCTCCGCCGCCCGGCGCTCCTGGGCGGTGACCTCGGCGATGACCGCCTCCAGCAGCTGGTCCACCGACGGGAACGCGTAGTGCAAGCTCGCCAGCGACATGCCGGCCTCGGCGACGACCGCCCGGGTGGTCGCGCCGGCCACGCCGTCGCGGACGATCACCCGGATCGCCGCCTCCACCAGCGCGCGCCGCCGCGCCTCGACCGCCATCCGGGGCACGTCACGCACCCCCCGCGAGCCGGCCGGCCACGCCGAGCACCACGCGCCGGGGCACCAGCCCCGCGAGCACCGCGGTGACCCGGTTGCGCAGGCCCGCCACCACGGAGGGCGGCGGGTTGCGCCGGTCGAGCGCCCGGAAGGCGACGTCCACGATCTCCGGCACGGTCAGCACCTGACCCACCCGGAACCGGTCGGAGCCGGCGACCGCGAAGAACTCGGTCTCGGCCGGCCCCGGGGCGAGCGCCAGCACCCGCAGCCGCGAGCCGCGGTGCTCCTGCCAGATCGCCTCGGTCAGCGAGCGCACGTACGCCTTGGTCGCCGCGTACACCGCGAACGACGGACCGGGCTGGTACGCCGCCGTGCTCGCCACTTTCACCAGGACGCCGCGGCGCGCCGCGACGAGGTCCGGCAGCAGCAGGCGGGACAGCTGCGTGAGCGCGCCGACGTTCACCTGCACCTGCGCGGCGATCCGCTCCGGGTCCTCGTCCTCGAACCGGCCGTAGGTGCCGAAGCCGGCGCTGTTGACCAGCGCGTCCACCAGCACCCCGCGGCCCACCAGGTCGGCCACCAGGGCGGCGGGTGCCGCCGGGTCGGCGAGGTCGGCGGGCAGCACGGTCGACGTCGCGCCGTGCTCGGCGTCGAGCTGCTCGGCCAGCGCGGTCAGGCGGTCCCGGCGGCGGGCGACGAGGACCAGGTCGTACCCGCGCGCCGCGAACCGCCGGGCGAACTCGGCGCCGATGCCGGACGACGCGCCCGTGACGACGGCGACGGGCCGGGGGTGGGCGGCGATGAGGTGCTCCTCGAGGTGCGGGTCGCGACTGGGACGACCGACCCAGTAGCGGCACTCTCGCAGGCCGTCCCCGGCGTTGGCGAGGGGTCCGGCCGGAAGTTCACACGACCGAAACGCGCACGGCCTCGCAGGTCAGCGAGCGGCGCAGGCCACGCAGGTCCGAGCCGCGGGCAGGGCACGCAGCCGCTCCGGGGGGATCGGCCGGCGGCACCGGGTGCAGGTCCCGTAGGTCCCGGCCGCCAGCCGGCCGAGCGCCGCGTCGATCTCGACCACGCGCTCGCGCATGTCGTGGGTCAGCGCGTCCAGCAGGCGCCGCTCGTAGGCGATGGTCGACCCCTCGGGGTCGTGCTCGTCGTCCGCGACCTGCTCCCGGGACGCCGACACGACCGCCGCGCGCTCGGCGTCGGTGCCCGCCAGCCGCGACAGGGCCTCGCGCCGCCGCTCGCGCAGCACCGCCTCGACCTCGACCGGGTCCAGCGTCTCTGCCATGCGACCCAGTATCCGCCCGGGGCCGGGCCCGCGGCCAGGTGACCGGGGCGGGCGGGCGTCGCCGGGCGTGGTCGGGTCCGCCGCGTCCGCCGCGTCCGCCCGGGCTAGCCTGCGCGGGTGCCCCGCATCGCCCCCCACGCCAGCGCCGTCCCCGCCTCCGGCATCCGCCGGACCCTCGAGCTCGCGTGGTCGCTGCCGGGCACGGTGGTGCTGTGCGTCGGGGAGCCGGACCTGCCCACCGCGCCGCACGTGCTGGACGCCGCCCGCGCGGCGCTGGACCGCGACGACACCCGGTACACGCCCAACGGCGGGATCCCGCAGCTGCGCGACGCCGTGGCCGCCTGGCTCGACCCGGAGCACGCGCCGCCCGTGCGGCGGGACAACGTCTGGATCACCGCCGGCGGTGCGCAGGCGCTGCACCTGGGCCTGAGCCTCACGGTCGGGGCCGGTGACGGCGTGCTGGTCCCCGACCCGGGGTACCCGCCGTTCACCATGGCCACCCGCCTGCTGCAGGCCGAGGCCCAGCCGTACGCGCTGCGGGCCGAGGACGGGTTCCTGCCGGACCCGGCCGTGGTCGAGGCCGCCATCACGGACCGCACGCGGGTGCTGCTGCTCAACTCCCCGTCCAACCCGCTGGGCACCAGCCTGCCCGCGGACCTGGTCGCGGAGCTGCTGGACCTCGCCCGCCGGCACGACCTGTGGGTGCTGTCCGACGAGTGCTACGCCGCCTTCACCTACGACGCCCCGCACGTGCCGGCCGCGCGGTTCGACACCGACGGCCGGGTGCTGACGCTGCACACGTTCTCCAAGACGCACGCGATGACCGGGTTCCGGGTCGGCGTCCTCGTGGTGCCCGACCAGATGGCGCCGCTGATGCCGACGCTCCAGGAGTCGGTCATCTCCTGCGTGAACACCCCCGCCCAGCACGCCGCGCTCGCGGCGCTGACCGGGCCGCAGGACGCCGTCGACCACGCCCGCGAGACGTACCGCGCGCACCGGGACCTCGCGACGGCGCTGCTGGACGAGCGCGGCATCCCCTGGCTGCCCGCGGCCGGCGGCATCTACCTGTGGGCGGACGTCTCGCACGCGTCGGGCGGGGACGTCGCGGCGTGGGCCGAGGACCTGGTCCGCACCCGGGGCGTCGCGGTGGCCCCCGGCTCGGCGTTCGGGCCCGGCGGCGAGGGCTGGGCGCGCATCTCGCTGACCGCGAGCGCCGACGACCTGCGCACCGGCCTGTCCCGGCTGCCGGCGCGGACCCGCGCGGCGGGCTGACCGGCGCCGCGGGCCGACCGGCGCGACGGGCCGCGCGGCCGGTGCGTGCCGGTCAGTGCTCCGCAGCCGCCTCCTCGAACGCCGCGAGCACGCCCGGCGAGAACAGCACGAAGCGCACCACGTCGACGACGCCGGGTCGGGCGGCGGCCCAGCCCCGCACCGCGTCCAGCGCCTCGTGCGCGACCCGGTCCGCCCGCCAGCCGTAGACCCCGGCGCTGACCGCCGGGACGGCGACGCTGCGCGCCCCGACCTCGGCAGCCACGTCCAGCGACCGCGTGAAGCAGGACCGCAGCAGCGCCGGGTCGGTCTCGCCCGCGTGCGCGTTCGGCCCGACCGTGTGGATCACCCACCGCGCCCGCAACCGGCCGGCCGGCGTGGCGACGGCGTCGCCGACCGGGAGGCCGTCGGGCAGGGAGGTCCGGCGCAGCTCCCGGCACGCCGCCAGCAGCTCCGGGCCGGCCGCGGCGTGGATCGCGCCGTCGACGCCCCCGCCGCCCAGCAGCGAGGAGTTGGCCGCGTTGACGACGGCGTCGACGTCCTGCGTGGTGATGTCCCCGGGGACGATCTCGATCTGCACGCCCCCATGCTCGCGCGCACCGGCACCGCGCGCCCTACGGTGAGCAGGACCGTCCGTACCAGGGAGGACACCGTGACCGAGCAGACGCCCACCGAGCCCGTCCCCACCGAGCCGCTCACCTCCGGCCCCGACGGGACCGAGCCCGTCCCGGTCGGGCACGACGGCCGCGAGGACGTGCCCCAGCTGGAGGACGACGAGACCATCCCGCCGCGCCCCGAGGAGGACGTCGCCGACGTCGCCCGGGCCGTGCCGGACCCGGCCGGCCACGGCCAGCCGGAGCTCGGCGGCGCGGACGACGCGCGCCTGCACCCCTGACGGGCCGCCCGTTCACCCGCGCCGCGCCCGCAGGTCGCGCGGGACGGGCGGCACGGCGTGAGGCATGCTGGTCGGCGTGCAGATCAGGCGCGTGCTCGAGGACGACTGGCAGACCGTCCGCGACATCAGGCTGCGCGCGCTGCGCGAGGACCCCGACGTGTTCGGCTCCTCGCTGACGCGCGAGGAGCTGTTCGCGGAGCCGCACTGGCGGATGCGCCTGCGCAGCGCCGCCACGTGGGTCGTCGACGAGGACGGCGTGCCGCGCGGCCTCGTGGGGATGATCCAGGAGCCCGGGTCCCCGACGAGCGACCGGCACGTGGTGCAGCTCTGGGTCGCTCCCGAGTCCCGCCGCCGCGGCCTGGCCTGGGGCCTGCTCGACACGGTGCGGGAGGCCGCCCGGGCCGAGGGCGCCGCGACGGTCTCGCTGTGGGTCGTCGACGGCAACCACGCGGCGGGCGACCTGTTCGTCCGCGCGGGCTTCGTCCGCACCACCGAGCGGCACGCGCTGACCCGGGACCCCTCCCAGGTCGAGGAGCGCCTCGTCCTCCGCCTGACCTGACCCTCCGCGCCCCCCGTGCGCCGAGGTAGAGCCTCCGCGCCGAGGTAGAGCGGTACGGCGCACTACCTCGGCGAGAACGCCCTACCTCGGCGTCAGTCGGCGCGGGGCGGCGAGAAGGGCCGCCGGGCGGCGACGCCGCCGGCGGGTCACGCGGGGTCGGGCGTCGACTCCAGCAGCAGCGTCACGGGGCCGTCGTTGACCAGCTCGACCGCCATGTCCGCGCCGAACACCCCGGTCGACACCGTGAGCCCCCGGGCCCGCAGGTCGGCGACCACCGCGTCGACCAGCGGCTCGGCGACCGGGCCCGGCGCCGCGGCGTTCCAGGTGGGCCGGCGACCCTTGCGCGCGTCGCCGTAGAGCGTGAACTGGCTGACCACGAGCACCGGCGCGCCGGCCTCGGACGCCGAGCGCTCGTCCCGCAGGATCCGCAGCTCGGCGACCTTCCGCGCGATGTGCTCGACCTGGGCCGGCCCGTCCCCGGGCGTGACGCCGACGAGCACCACCAGCCCCTGCCCGTCGAACGACCCGACGACCTCGCCGTCCACCGTCACCGACGCCCGGGACGCGCGCTGGACGACCGCCCTCACGCGCTCGCGCCCGCGGCGGCGGGGTCGGCGTCCGGCACGCCCGGCCCGAACGCGGGCACGACCGCGCCGACCGGCTCCCCGTGCCCGAGGACCGGGACCTCGCCGAGCGCGTCGAGCGCGGCCACGTCGGCGCCCGGGACCTCCGCGGCACCGGCCAGGCGCAGCGCGGCGACCAGGACCGCCGGACGCGGTCGTGCGCCGCCGTCGGCGACCTTGAACGCCACGGCCGACCCGTCCGGCAGGGCCGCGGCGTAGACGCCGTCCGCGCCGTCCTTGGCGACCAGGCCCGGCACGGCGCGCATCGCGCGGGTGACGTCCCGCGCCGCGCCGCCGACCAGCTCGGGGTGCTCCGCCATCGCCGTGGCCACCCGGGCGAGCGGGGTGCCGGGCTCGCGCGCCGGCGCGACGGCCAGCCGGGCGAACGCCCGTGCCAGGCCGACCAGCGTCGTGGAGAACAGCGGCGCGCCGCAGCCGTCGACGGTGGTGTGCCACGTCTGGACGCCGGTCAGCTCCTCGACGGCCGCGCGGCACGCGATCTGCACCGGGTGCCCGGCGTCGGTGTACGCATCCGGCTCCCAGCCGGGCTCGCCGGCGTGCGCGGCGCAGGTGGCGAGCATGGCCGCGTGCTTGCCCGAGCAGTTCTGCGCGACGGGCTCCGGGCCGTGGCCGTCCTGCCGCCACGCGAACGCCGCCTCGGCGTCGAGCGGCAGGTCCGGGGTGTTGGCCAGCGCGGACTCGTCCAGGCCCGCGGCCAGCAGCGTCTCGCGGACCACGCGCAGGTGCTCGGGCGTGCCGTCGTGACTGGCGCAGGCCAGCGCGAGGTGCGGCCCGTCCAGGTCGACCCCGGCCCGGAGCATGCCGACGGCCTGCAGCGGCTTGAGCGACGACCGCGCGAGCACGGTGACCTCGGGGTCGCCCAGCGCGAGCCGGACCGCGCCGTCGGGACCCAGCACGACGAGGTGCCCGGTGTGCACCGACTCGACCAGGTCGCCGCGGACCACCCGGGCCAGCGGGACGGCGGCCGCGGCGACGTCACCGGTCCGCGCGGCGGCGTGCGCGACCACCGCGGCCGCGCCGGTCGTGCCGTGCAGCCGCTCCGCGATCTGCGGGCCGCCGGGACGGACCCCGGGCACGGTCACCACCCGCCGCGGGTCGGGCCGCCGCCGGTGCCGCGACCGCCGCCGCGACGTCCGGAGTGCGGCGCGACGGCCGGGCGGACGTCGACCAGGTAGACGATCGCCGCCACGGCGCTGAGCAGGCCGAGGAACGACGGCAGCAGCCCGAGGCCGAGCGGACCGGGCACGCAGAAGAACGACACCGCGGTCGCGATGCCCAGCACGATCATCCAGACCTGCTTGGTCCGCTTGCCCGCCGCGACGAACGCGGACGCGGGCCGGCGCGCGGCGTCCACCAGGGCCCAGACGGCCAGCGCCAGGATGACGAGGCTGAAGACGAGGAACAGCAGGAGCTGCACGGAGGCGAAGATCACGCAGCCGAGCCTACGGGGCGACGGCGCCCGGAGGCGGGTCCGGTCGTCCGCTCAGATCTCCGGCAGCGTCTCGCGCGCCGTGCGGGCGTCCACGCCGGACGCCTCCAGCAGGTCCACGACGAGCGAGCGCACCAGCAGCAGCAGGCTCTGCGCCTGCCAGTCGTCCGGGGTCGCGGTGAACGGGTCGAGCTCCGCCGCCAGCGTCAGCAGCTCCTCCCGCGCCCGCAGCGGCTCCGCACCCGCACCGAGCGCCGCGGCGAGCGCGTCGGACGCCAGCGCGGCCCGGTCCACGGCGTCCGCGACCGGTCCCAGGTCGTGCGGCTGCTCGGCCTGCACCGTCGCCAGCGCGCGCCGGGCCAGCACCCGCGCGTTCCGCACGGCGCGGTCGACCCGCACGGCGGACTGCCCGATCCACAGCAGCTCGGTGCGGTGCCGGCGCGCGGCCGGCGAGACCCGTGCGAGGTCGCGTGCGGAGGACGCGGCGTCCTGCCACTCGTCCAGCGCGGGCTGCGAGGCGCGGCCGCGGACCAGGGCGTCCTCGACGTCGGCCGCGGACCGGGTGCGCATCCCGCGGGCCACCAGGCGCAGCATCCCGGCGAGCTCCTCCACGGCGGCGCGACCCTGCGCCCGGGGGCGGCGCCGCGGGTCGCTCGGGGTGAGGGCGGCCACGGCGAGCGCGACCAGTCCGCCGACCAGGGCGTCGGTCCACCGGCCGAGGGGCCCGCCCGAGGCGGTCACGGCGGGCAGCCCGACGATGACGATCGCCTGCACGCCCGCCTGGGTCGTCAGCATCGGCCCGCGGTCGAGGAACCGCGCGACCATCGCCGCGACGAACAGCACGACCGCGACCTGCCAGGCGCCGGTGCCGATGCCGTGCACGACGAGGTCGCCGAGCCCGACCCCGATCGCCACGCCGACCGCGAGCTCCGCCACCCGGCGCAGGTCGCGGTCCGCCGTGAAGCCGAGCGCCACCCAGGCGCTGACGGGCGCGAAGAACGGCGCGCTGTGCCCCAGCACGGAGTAGGCGATCGCGTACGCGATGCCCGCGGCGAGCACCGCCTGCAGGACCGGGACGAACGCGGACCGGACCCGCGACCGGCCCTGACGGGCACGGGCCGCGACCTGCACCCGGACGGCCGACGGCCCGGTCCGGGTGCCCCCGGCGCCGCCGGTCACAGCATCGGGTGGCCGCCGAGGCCGCGCGTCAGCGGCCCGTGCGCAGCAGGGCGGTCGACGGAGACCCCGTCGCCCGGCACCACGGCCTCCTGCCCGGCGGTCACCGGGCCGCCGTCGCAGTCCACGACGACGTCGACGTCGACGGGTGCCGAGCGCTTCACCACGGCGAGCGCGACCGGCCCGAGCTCGTGGTGCCGCACCAGGCTCGTGACCCGGCCGATCTCGCGGCCCGGCTCGCCCGTGGTCAGCAGGTCGCCGAGCTCGCGGACGGCGGCGCCGGCCTCGGGCAGCAGGTGCCCGGACCCGTCCAGGTGCAGCATGACCAGCCGGCGCGGGGGCCGGCCCATGTTGTGCACGCGGGCGATGGTCTCCTGCCCGCGGTAGCAGCCCTTGTGCAGGTGCACGGCGGTGCGCAGCCAGTCGAGCTCGTGCGGGATGGTGCGGTGGTCCACCTCGCGGCCGGCGCGGGGGCGCCACGCCTCGACGCGCACGGCCTCGGTCGCCCAGGTGCCGACCAGCGGCCAGCCGGCGGCCTCGCGCTCGGCGACGGCGTCGACCAGACCGGCGCGGGGCACCAGCACCAGCCGCCACGCGCGGTCGGCGCCCGGGTGCTCGTCGTCGGGCAGCCCGTACCGGGTGCCGCCGGGCAGCGTGCGGGGCCACGGGTCGCGCCAGGTGACCGGCTCCCCCTCGGCGCCCTCGGCGTCGACGGGCTCCCCGATCGCGGCCCAGTCGTCGGTGACGTCGGCGACCTCGACGCGCAGCATGAACCGCATCCGGTCCAGCCAGGCGGCGAGCTCCGGCGCCGTCTCGGTGATCAGCCAGGTGGACGAGCCGTCGTCGACGACCGACGCGACGTGCTCCACGTGCCCCTGCGGGCTGAGGACGATCGTCTCGGTCGAGGTGCGCGGCGGCAGGTCGGTCAGCTGCTGGGAGGTGATCGAGTGCAACCAGGACAGCCGGTCCGGGCCCGTCACGCGGACGACGCCGAGGTGCGACTGGTCGACGACGCCGCCGCCGCGGGTCAGCGCACGCTGCTCCGCGGTCGGGTCGCCGTAGTGCCACGCCACGCCGGCGTCCGGCCCGGAGCCGGCGACGGCGCCGTGCCGGTCCAGCAGCGGGCTGCGGTGCCGGGGCTCGACCGGTGCGACCGGCTCGGCCGGCTCCACGGGCGCGGTCACGTCAGTCACCGGCCACGCGGCTCAGCCGCGCGGACGCGTAGGACTGCAGCTCGTGCCCGAAGGCGGCCAGGTCGTGCGCCCACATCAGGTCGCCCTGGACCAGGCCGTACAGCCGCTTGCCCGCCGCGATGTCCGCACCGGTCGCGGTGCGCGCGATGACGTCGCTGACCAGGTCGATCCGGCCGTTGCCGGTCGCGCCGACGTACACGGCGACGTGCCCGGACGGGTCGGCCAGCAGCAGCTCCACCGGGAACAGCTCGGACCCCATGCCCTCCGGCCGGTCCGGCGGGATGCGCCAGTAGCCCTGCTCGGTGGACCAGACGGCGCCCTCGCCGTCCGCGCCCGCCGGGGCGGCGTCGCCCGTCGCGCCGTCGTCACCCAGCGCCGAGGCGTCGTCCGGCACGACGACGAGCCGGATGGTGGACGTGTACGACAGGTACGGCCCGCCGTCGTGGTCGACGACCACGTCCTGCGTGAACGCCGTCTCCTCGACACCCGGGTAGCCGACGACGCCCTCGCCGTGCCAGCGGCCGACGAGCCAGGCCAGCGGGTACACCTCGGGCGCGAGGCCCTCGGGGATGGTGAACGCCATGGGGGCCCTTCTGCTCAGCGCTGTCCCTTGAACAGCCGGTACACGACGAAGAATGAGAACCAGCCGATCGCGATCGTCGCAGCGACGAGCAGGCCGATGAACACGATCTCGAGTGCGTGCATGCACCGATCCTAACGACGGAACCGGCCCGCGCCTTCCCGTCCCGCGCCGGTCAGGCCCGGGCGCCGCCGCGCAGCCGGGCGCCCAGCAGGTACAGCTCGCAGCCGAGGCACAGGCCGACGGCGGCGTTCAGCGTCGCCGCGACCAGCGCCAGCACCGCGGCCACCGGCACCGCGGCGCCGACGCCCGCGAGCGCCGGCAGCACGCCCGCGGCCGTGATGACCAGGCCGACCAGCTGCGCGAACCGCGGCGGACGCGGGTCCTCGGTGCCCGCCGGCGGCCCGAGCCGCGGCCGGACGAGCGCCCGGAACAGCATGCCCTGCACGGAGCCCTGGGCACCCCGGACGGCCCCGACCGCGAACAGGGCCGCCACGACCGCGAGGGCGACGGTGGCCGCCGCCCCGGGCAGCAGCAGCACCACCACGAGCAGGACCGCGGTGATCCCGGCCCCGACCCGGGGGCCGCGCGGGTCGATGCCGGCGGGGACGACGGTGGTGGCGGTGGCTGGGGTGGCGGTGGTGCGGGGCTCAGGGGGCACGACGGACCTTCCGGCGGGACGGGGGACGGGTCACCGGGCGGCGTGCGCGGCGTCGAGGTGCGTGAGGGCGTCGAGCGCCTGCACGCGGGTCGTGGCGCCGGACAGCCGGCCGCGCACGGTCCCGGCCGGGTCGAGCACCAGGACGGTCGGGGTGCGCAGGACGCCGAACCGGCGGACCAGGTCCAGCCGGTGCTCGGCGGCGAGCTCCACGTGGGCGACGCCGTCGGTCTGCCGCGCCAGGTCGCCCAGGACCGCGGCGGTGCCGCGGCACGCGGCGCACACCTCGGACGACAGCTGGACGAACGTCGCCGCGCTCCCGAGCGGGACACCGACGTCGCGCGCGGTCAGCCGGTCGTCGCCGGCCACGGCACCGAAGCGGCCGTTCCGCGCACGCCACAGCAGGCCGATCGCCAGGGCCAGGGCGAGCGCGGCCAGGACCAGCAGCAGGCGCAGCCCCACGCGGACCCCCGTCCCGTCCTGCGGGACGCCGGGGCCGCCTCAGCCCACCAGCACGCGCCCCACGACGTAGACGAGGATGCCGGTCACGGCCACGGGCAGCACAGCGACCGCCCAGCCCGCGAGACGATGTTCCAGGACGGCCATGCGGTCGAACAGGGCGTCCGCGGCGGCGCACAGCACGCCGACCGCCGCACCCAGCAGCGCGCCGGACACCAGGCCCACCGCGGGCAGCGCCGCCCCGGCGACCAGGCCGCCCGCGGTCGCCGCCCCCAGGGTCGCGCCGGCACCGGCCCAGCCGCGCAGCGGCAGCGCCGTCACGGCGGACCCGACCGCGAGCGCCACGGCGCCCGTGACGACCACGGCGTCGCCCGCCCCGGTCCGCTCGGCGGCCAGCCACCCCGCCGCGCAGACCGGCACCAGCGCCCCGGCGACGGTGCCGGCGACCGACTCGACCAGCCGTTCGCGCCCGTCCCGGCGCGCGAGCTCCGCGACGAACGAGGCGAGCACCGCGCCGGCGAACACCGCCGGCACGGCCCCCAGGAGCGGTTCGGTCGCGGTGACGTGCACGACCACCACGGAGACGGTGCCCGCGAGGCCGATGACCACGCCGCTGCCCACCCGCGCGGGCAGGCCGGCGACCAGCGGCCAGCCCACGGCGAACACCAGCGAGAGGAGGACGAGGAGGGCGGCCAGGACGACCCCGTCCCGCCCCGCGAGGGAGAGCCCGGCGAGGACACCGGCAACGGCGACGAGCGTCGCCAGGACCGCCGTGGTCACGGCACGATTCGACGCCTGCACGGGCGCCATCCTCGCATCCCCGGCCCGTCCGACCGGCATCGGGCCGCCGTCGCCGCGGGTTCTCCGGGGCCCGCGCGGCCCGCCCGGTCGCCGTCCGGCCGGGCCGGCGGGACCCTGGTGCGTCCGGCCCGCGCCATCTGACGTGACATCCACGCTGTACCGTGTCCCCCAATTCGGACGGGAGGAGGGTTCATCGTGGCCGACCTGCTGCTGCTCACGCCCGCGTCCGGAGGCTCCGCCCAGGTGCTCCCGGCGCTGGGGCTGCTGTCCCACCGGGTGCGGGTGCTGCCCGTGGAGCCGTCGGCGCTGGTGGACGCGCCCGACGCGGACATCGTCGTGCTGGACGCGCGCCGGGACCTCGTCACCGCCCGCACCACGTGCCGCCTGCTGCGCGCGACCGGGCTCACCGTGCCGCTCGTGCTGGTCCTCACCGAGGGCGGGCTCACCGTGGTCACCGCCGAGTGGGGCGCGGACGACATCGTGCTGGAGAACGCCACGCCCGCCGAGGTCGAGACCCGGTTCCGGCTCGTCATCGAGCGCGCCGCGTCCTCCGCCTACGACGACCAGCCCCAGGAGATCTCCTCCGGCGAGCTGATGATCGACGCCGGCGGGTACACCGCCCGGCTGCGCGGCCGCCCGCTCGACCTCACCTACAAGGAGTTCGAGCTGCTCAAGTACCTGGTGCAGCACCCGGGCCGCGTGTTCACCCGCGCCCAGCTGCTGCAGGAGGTGTGGGGCTACGACTACTACGGGGGCACCCGGACCGTCGACGTGCACGTGCGGCGCCTGCGCGCGAAGCTCGGGCCGGAGCACGAGCAGCTGATCGGGACCGTCCGCAACGTCGGCTACCGGTTCGACCCGCCCAAGGACCGGCGCTCCGGCGAGGGCACGGGCACGGCGGCTCCGTCCGAGGTCCCCGCCGAGGCCTGAGCCGGCACCGGCGGCTACAGTCGTCGGCGGTGTGCCGGGAAGTCGGGTCGGCGTCGCCGCTCGTCGATCTCCCGGAGGCCTCCCGGTGACCCAGTCCGCGCCACCCCCCAGCCCGGAACCGCGCACGCTGTTCGGGGCGCTGACGCCGGGCGGCAGCAGCAACTTCCTGGACACCCTGCGCGCCGAGCGCACCGGCGGCGTGCTGCTGCTGATCGGGGCGGTCGCGGCGCTCGTCTGGGCCAACTCCCCCTGGGCCGCGTCCTACACGACCGTGTCCGAGACCGTCGTGGGGCCGGCCGCGCTGCACCTCGACCTGAGCCTGTCCGCCTGGGCGACCGACGGGCTGCTCGCGATCTTCTTCTTCGTCGTGGGCCTCGAGCTCAAGCGGGAGATCGTCGCCGGGGAGCTGCGCCAGGCCCGGACCGCCGTGGTCCCGGTCGTCGCCGCCGTCGGCGGGATGGTGGTGCCCGCCCTGCTGTACGTCGCGGTGAACGCGACCGCGGCCGACGGCGCGCTGCGCGGCTGGGCCGTGCCCACCGCCACCGACATCGCGTTCGCCGTCGCGGTGCTGTCGGTCGTCGGCCGGAGCCTGCCGGCGTCGCTGCGCGCGTTCCTGCTCACGCTCGCGGTCGTGGACGACCTGCTGGGGATCGTCGTCATCGCGGTCGTCTACACCGAGGGCATCCAGCTGCTGACGCTCGCCGCGTCGCTGCTCGCCGTCGCCGCGTTCGCCTGGCTGGTGCGTGCCCGCCGGGGCGGTGCGGCGCGGCAGCTGGGCCTGCTGGTGCTCGGCGTGGCCGCGTGGACGCTCATGCACACGTCCGGGGTGCACGCCACGATCGCCGGCGTGCTGCTCGGCCTCACGGCGCCCGCCCTCGCCCGTCCCGGCGAGGAGGCCAGCGTCGCGGAGCGCCTGGAGCACCGGTGGCGGCCGGTGTCGGCCGGCTTCGCCGTCCCGGTGTTCGCGCTCTTCGCCGCCGGCGTCCCGCTCTCCGGCGCCGCCGTGGCGGCCGCGGTCGGCGACCCCGTCGCGCAGGGGGTCGCCGTCGGGCTGGTCGTGGGCAAGCCGATCGGCATCCTGGCCGCGACCTGGCTGGTCGCCCGGTTCACCCGCGCGGCGCTCGCGCCCGACCTGCACTGGCGGGACGTCGGGGCGGTCGGGCTGCTCGCCGGGATCGGCTTCACCGTCTCGCTGCTGATCGGCGAGCTCGCGTTCGGCGAGGGCAGCCCCCACGACGAGCACCTCACCGTCGCGATCCTGATCGCCTCCACGACGGCCGCCGTCCTCGGCGGGTCCGCGCTGGCGTGGCGCGACCGGCAGCACCGAGTCCACCAGGGAGCCGCCGGGACGCGGTAGGTTCGCACCCGATGACCGTCGACTCCGCCGCCCTGCTGCTCGACGGCCCGTGGCGGCACCACTTCGTGCCCGCCAACGGCGCCCGGTTCCACGTCGCCGTCGCCGGCCCCGACGACCGCGACGCCCCTCTCGTCGTGCTGCTGCACGGCCTGCCCGAGCTGTGGTGGGCGTGGCGGCACCAGCTGCCCGCCATCGCCGAGGACGGCTACCGCGTCGTCGCGATGGACCTGCGCGGCACCGGCGGGTCCGACAAGCCGCCGATCGGCTACGACGTCCCCACGCTCACGCGGGACGTCGCCGGCGTGGTGCGCTCGCTCGGCTGCGACCGCGCGGTCGTCGTCGGGCACGGCGTGGGCGGCGGCGACGTGGCGTGGGCGATGCCCGCCTACCACCCGGGGCTCACCCGCGGCGTGGCGGTGCTGTCGTCCCCGCACCCGCTGCTGCGCCGCGCCGACCCGCGGTCGGGACTGCGCGCCCGGGCCGCCCGCCGGATGGCGGCCGTCCAGGTGCCGTACCTGCCCGAGCGGTCGATGACGCACGGCGACCTGGTCGCGCGGCTGCTGCGCGAGTGGGGCGGGCCGCGCTGGCCGGACCCCGCCGCGCTGGCCCTGTACCGGCGCGCCGCGCAGGTCCCGTTCGCCGCGCACTCGGCGCTGGAGCAGGTCCGCTGGCTGTACCGGTCCGGCGCCCGCGCCGACGGGCGCCGGCACGCGATCGCCCTGCGCGCCGCCGAGCCGGTGCCGACGCTGCAGGTGCACGGCGGCTCGGACGGCTGCTACTCGGTGTCCCGGGCGATGGCCGACGGCTCCGTGGCGCGCCGCCTCGGCCCGCAGTACCGGTTCGAGATGCTGTCCGGCGCCGGGCACTACCTGCCCGAGGAGGAGCCGGCGCGGATCTCGGCGCTGCTCCGGGACTGGCTGGGCGAGCTCGGCTGACGGGGCCGGTCGTCAGGCCGGCGGCACGGGCGGCACCGGAGGCACCCCCACCCGCACGAGCGCCGACGGGCAGTCCCGCGTGATCGGGCACGTCGCGCAGTCCGGCTTGCGGGCGTGGCAGGTCCGCCGGCCGTGGAAGATCAGCCGGTGGCTCAGCAGGGTCCACTCCGCGCGCGGGATCAGCGCGGCGATGTCCTGCTCGACCTTGACCGGGTCCTCCTGCGTGGTCCAGCCGAGCCGGCGGGCCAGCCGGCCGACGTGCGTGTCCACGGTGATCCCCGGGATGCCGAACGCGTCGCCGAGCACGACGTTGGCCGTCTTGCGGCCGACCCCCGGCAGCGTCACCAGGTCCTCGAGCCGCGGCGGGACCTCGCCGTCGAACCGCTCGACCAGCGCGCGGCCCAGGCCCTGCAGCGACCGCGCCTTGGCCCGGAAGAACCCCGTCGGCCGGATCAGCCCCTCGAGCTCCTCGGGGTCCGCGCCCGCGTACGCGGCCGCGTCGGGGTACCGGGCGAACAGCGCCGGCGTGACCTGGTTGACCCGGACGTCCGTGGTCTGCGCCGACAGCACGGTGGCGACCAGCAGCTCCAGGGGCGAGGCGAAGTCCAGCTCGCACCGCGCGTCGGGCCAGCGGACCGCGAGCGCCCGGTTCACGCGCCGCGCCCGGCGCACGAGCGCCGTCGACGGGCGGTCGGCCGGCACGGGGACGCTGCTCACCGGCCCAGCGTAGATCCCCCGGCCCAACGCGTTCCTCCGGGGGAGTGACCGCGAAGTGGATCACATGACCAGGTCCTCAAGTCGGGACCACCGCGCGTCGAACCAGGAGGAGAGGACGGGCTGCAGCTGCGGGCCGACGCGAGAGAGACGGCGGACCGCATGACCCTGGCCAGCCCGGCCGACCAGCTCGTCGAGCTGCGACGCCAGCGCGGTTCCCTGCGCCTGGAGCACCAGCACGTGGTCCGGTGGCGCCGGCTGGTGCGCGACCGCCTGGAGCTCGCGGTCGCGGCCGCCGCGCCCCCCGAGGCCCCCGGTGCGTGCCCCGACGTCCGCGCCGTCCTGGGCTCCGCCGCCGGCGACGTGCCGCCCGCCGCCGAGCTCGCCGCCGCGGTCCGCGGCGCCCTGCCGATCGCCGAGGTGCACGAGCTGCCGCGGCTGCGTGACCTGGACCTGCGCCTCGCGCGGTACGAGATGCGGCTCGAGGACGCCCTGCGCGACCTGACCGACCGGTACATCGACCAGCTGGCCCGGGACGTCACCGAGGGCGGTGTCGACGCGCTCCGCGGTCCTGCCCGCGCGTGATGAGGCAGACTGAGGACCGTCACATCCCGGTAGAAGGTGAGGTTCTCCCAGTGGAGGACGACGTCGTGCTCACGGCGCCCCTGTTCGCGAACATGGACCCCGACGCGTCGAGGACGCTGCTCGCCTCGATGGTGCCGCTGCACGTGGGCCGCGGCGAGGTGCTGTTCCACGAGGGCGAGCCGGGCGACCGCCTGTACGTGATCCGCTCGGGCAAGATCAAGCTCGGCCGCCGGTCGAGCGACGGCCGCGAGAACCTGCTCGCGGTGCTCGGCCCGGGCGAGATGTTCGGCGAGCTGTCGCTCTTCGACCCCGGCCCGCGCACCGCCACCGCGACCGGCCTGGCCGACGCGGTCGTGCTGGAGCTCGGCCACCACGACCTGATCCCGTGGCTGGAGCAGAACCCGACGGTCGCCAAGCACCTGCTCGGGGCCCTCGGCCGCCGGCTGCGCCGCACCAACGACGCCCTCGCGGACCTGGTGTTCTCGGACGTCCCGGGCCGCGTCGCCAAGGCGCTGCTGGACCTGTCGCACCGGTTCGGCCAGCAGACCGACGAGGGCGTCCGGGTCGCGCACGACCTGACGCAGGAGGAGCTCGCGCAGCTCGTCGGCGCCAGCCGCGAGACCGTGAACAAGGCGCTCGCCGACTTCGCCGCCCGCGGCTGGGTCCGCCGCGAGGGCCGCGCCATCGTGCTGCTGGACCTCGAGCGCCTGGAGCGCCGCGCGCGCTGACGCCGCGGCACCGACGACGACGGCCCGCACCCCTCGCCGGGGTGCGGGCCGTCGGTGCGTGCGGCGGTCAGGCGCCGGGAGCCAGCTCCACGACGATCTCGACCTCGACCGGCGAGTCCAGCGGCAGCACGGCGACCCCGACGGCCGAGCGCGCGTGCACGCCCGCCTCGCCGAACACCTCGTGCAGCAGCGTGCTGGCGCCGTTGATGACGCCCGGCTGCCCGGTGAACGCCGGGTCGCTCGCCACGAAGCCGACGACCTTGACGACGCGCACGACCCGGTCCAGGTCCCCGACCAGGGAGGCGACCGCCGCGACGGCGTTCAGCGCGGCGGTGCGGGCCAGGCCCTGGGCGGTCTCCGCGGAGACCTGCCCGCCGCCGGTCCCGACCTTGCCGGTCACCGGGAGCTCGCCCGCGACGAACGGCAGCTGGCCGGACGTGTAGACGTACGGCCCCGTCTGCACGGCCGGCACGTAGGCGGCGACCGGTGCGGCGACCTGGGGCAGCTCGATGCCGAGCTCCGCCAGGCGCGCGAGGACGGCGCCGCTCACCGCTCGCCCGTCGGGCGCTTCAGGTAGGCGACGAGCCCGGTCTCGGACTGGAGCACCTGGACGAGCTCCCAGCCGTCCTGCCCCCACTGGTCGAGGATCGCCTTGGTCGCGTGGACGATGAGGGGGACGGTCGCGTACTCCCACGTGGTGGTGGCCATGCCGCCACCCTAGCGGCGGTGCCGCGTCAGGTGGCGACCGCCTGCGCCGCGTCCACGCCGACCAGCTCGTCGTACCACGACTCGACCTCGGGGCGGCGACGGCGCAGCGCACGGCGCTCGCGCTCGGTCATCCCGCCCCACACGCCGAAGTCGGCGCGGGAGTCCAGCGCGTCGGCGAGGCACTGCAGCCGAACGACGCACCCCCCGCACACGGAGCGCGCGTCCCGCTGCGCCGCCCCCTCCACGAACAGCTCGTCCGGTGCGACCTTGCCCGTGCCGCACGCGGCGGCCGCTGTCCAGTGCCCGTCGGGCCCTGCGATCGTCATACGTCCCTCGTCCCCTAGGTACGGGACGGGCCGTCCCGGGCCGGGACGCGCGAGCGCTCCCCGGCGGACGGTTCGGCAGTCCCCCTGCCCGGCGACCGTATCGGGTGACGGGTGCCCGGGGCATCCTCCGTTCGGGTTGTCGTGCCAGGTCGCCGCACGCGGACGCGCGTGTGCAGGTACCGTGCAGGTCCCCGCGGGCGCCCGAGACCGCCCCCGCGCGCTCAGGGGCCTCCCGTACCCTTTCCGGCATGCCTTCCTCCCCCACGCCGCGCGGGCGGCAGGTCACCGTCGTGCAGGCGGTGGCGCTGCTCCTCGCCTTCGTGCTGACCGCCGGCGTCGGCGGCCTGCTGACCGCCGGACTCGTGCTGCCCACGGTCGCCGTGGCGAACACCGCCACGGACCTGAGCGCCGAGGCGTTCGAGGACCTCCCGTCGGAGCTGGAGCGCAAGCCGCTGTCGGAGAAGTCCGTCATGCTCGCCGCCGACGGCTCGGTGCTCGCCGAGTTCTTCTCGGAGAACCGCGTCGTGGTGTCGCTGGAGCAGGTGTCGCCGCAGATGCAGAACGCGGTGATCGCGACCGAGGACCGCCGGTTCTTCCAGCACGGCGGCATCGACCCCGCCGGCATGGTGCGCGCGCTGGTGCAGAACTCGATCACCAGCTCGACCCAGGGCGCGTCGACCCTCACGCAGCAGTACGTGAAGAACGTGCTCATCGAGACCGCCGTCCGCGAGGGCGACCTCGCCGCGGCCGAGGCGGCCCGTGAGGCGGAGGGGGCCGAGGGCTACGCGCGCAAGCTCCGCGAGGCCAAGCTGGCGATCGCGCTGGAGAAGGAGCTCACGAAGGACCAGATCCTCGAGAACTACCTGAACATCGCGCAGTTCGGCGTGGCGACCTACGGCGTCGAGTCCGCCGCCCGGCGGTACTTCAGCAAGGGCGCGGTCGACCTCACGTACCTCGAGGCGGCGACGATCGCCGGCATCACGCAGAGCCCGACCGCGTTCGACCCGGTGAAGAACCCCGAGGCGTCGCAGGGCCGGCGCGACATCGTGCTCCGGCTCATGCTGCGCGAGGCCTTCATCACGCAGGAGGAGTACGACGCCGGCATCGCCACGCCGCTGCCGGACACCCTGCGCGTCAGCGAGGCGCAGAGCGGCTGCATGGCGGCGGGCAACGTCGTGCAGGGGTCGGGCTTCTTCTGCGACTACGTCACCCGCGTGATCCGGAACGACCCGGCCTTCGGCGAGACGCCCGAGGAGCGCGAGGACCTGCTGTACCGCGGTGGCCTCACCATCACCACGACGCTGGACTCCCGCATCCAGACGATCTCCGACACCGAGGTCAAGAACGGCGTCCCGGTCGACGACCCGTCCGGCGTCGGCTCCGCGATCTCCGTGGTCGAGCCGGGGACCGGCCAGATCAAGGCCATGGCGCAGAACCGCAACTACAACAACACCGCCGAGGCGGCCGGGCGCGACCTGTCGGTCAACTACAACGCCTCGTTCTCGTACGGCGGGTCCGGCGGCTTCGCCCCGGGCTCGACGTTCAAGCCGTTCACCCTGCTCGAGTGGCTCAAGCAGGGCCACAGCCTGAACGAGCGCGTCAACGGCAGCGTGCGCCCCCTGAACGAGAACCAGTTCACCTCGTGCGGCGTCAAGGGCGCGAACCGGAGCTGGACCCCCGGCAACTCCGAGGGCGGCGCCGGCACCATGACGGTGATGGACGCGACCCGGAACTCGGTGAACCTCGCGTACCTGACGATGGCCATGCAGCTCGACCTGTGCGGGATCATGGACGGTGCCGCGGCGCTGGGCGTCGTCCAGTCGCCGAGCGGGGTCGAGGGCCAGCGGTTCAACACCTTCCCGTCCAGCGTGCTCGGGTCCGACTCGACCACCCCGCTCGCCCTCGCCGGTGCGTACGCGGCGTTCGCGTCCGGCGGCGTCTACTGCCGGCCGATCGCCATCACCAACGTCAAGAACGCCGACGGCGAGGACATCCCGATCCCGGACGCGGGCTGCGCGCAGGCGATCGACCCCGAGGTCGCCAACTCGATGAACTACGCGCTCAGCAACGTCTGGAACGGCACCGCGCGCAGCCTCGGCGCGCCGCAGGGCTACACCGCGTCCGGCAAGACCGGCACCACCAGCGAGAACGAGCAGACCTGGTTCGTCGGCTACACGCCGCGTCTCGTCTCCGCCGTGTGGGTCGGGTTCGCCGACTCCTTCACGCCGATGCAGCGGATCACGATCAACGGCCAGTACATCCGCAACGTGTTCGGTGCGACGGTCGCCGGCGCCACCTGGCGGCGGGCCATGGACCAGGTGCTGGCCGACGGCCAGCCGAACCCCGGGTTCACGGCCCCCAGCAGCACGAGCATCTACGGCCGCTCCGTCCCGATGCCGTCGGTCGTCGGCAAGGACCAGAACACGGCCATCGCCGAGCTGCAGGCGGCCGGGTTCGGCGCGACGGTCGGCGGGTCCACCCCCTCCGACATCACGCCCGGCGCCGTGGTGAGCCAGAGCCCGTCCGGTGCGGCTCCCGCGGGGACGACCGTGACGCTGACGCTGTCGAGCGGGCCCGGAGCGGCGCCGCCGGCCGCCGAGAACCCCGGCGGTGGCGGCGGCGAGAACAACGGCAACGGCCGGGGCAACGGCTAGTGCCGCACCCCGTCACCCGGGCCGTGGGCGGTGCCGCCCTCGCGGGCGCGGCCGCGCTGACCTGGGGCGTCGTCGAGGCGCGCTGGTACACGCTGCGGGAGGTCACGGTCCCCGTGCTGCCGCACGGCCAGGACCCGCTGCGCGTGCTGCACCTGTCCGACCTGCACCTGACGCCGGGCCAGCACCGCAAGGTCGACTGGGTGCGCGACCTGGCGTCGCTGCAGCCCGACCTCGTCGTCGACACCGGTGACAACTGGGCGCACCTGGACGCGATGCCGTCCCTCCTGCACGCGCTGGAGCCGCACCTGACGACGCCGGGTGCGTTCGTGTGGGGGTCCAACGACTTCTTCGCGCCGTCGCCCAAGAACCCGGCCCGGTACCTGCTGCCGGACGCCCGCACCACCCCGGCCGCGCCGCCGGTGGAGCTGCCGTGGCGCGAGCTGGGACGCCGGTTCACCTCGGCCGGCTGGGTCGACCTGACCAACCGCCGGGGCGAGGTCACCGCCGCGGGCCGGCGCATCTCCCTGGTCGGCACGGACGACGCCCACCTGGACCGCGACCGGTTCCCCGCGGCCGGCGGCACCGACGACGTCCGCCCGGCCACGACCCGCGACGACGCCGGTGTCACCCGCGCCGGCCACGGGGACGTCGACCTGCACCTGGGGGTCACGCACGCGCCGTACGTGCGGGTGCTCGACGCCATGCACGCGGACGCGGTGGACCTGGTGCTCGCCGGGCACACGCACGGCGGCCAGCTCGCGATCCCCGGCTACGGCGCCCTGGTCACCAACTGCGACCTCGACCGCGGCCGGGCCAAGGGTCTGCACGGCTGGCCCGGCGCCCGCCCGGACGAGCGCGGCGGTGCCGACTCCACCTGGCTGCACGTCTGCGGCGGCCTCGGCACCTCCCCGTACGCCCCGGTGCGGTTCGCCTGCCGGCCCGAGGCGACGCTGCTGACGCTCGTCGCTGCCTGATCGCGGGGCTCACGGGCACCCGCAGGGAGCCGCGGTCCGGCGATTCACGACCACGGCCCTGCGTCGGCTATGCTTGCCAGGCTTCACCGGGGTGTGGCGCAGCTTGGTAGCGCGCCTCGTTCGGGACGAGGAGGTCGTGGGTTCGAATCCCGCCACCCCGACCGGTGACGAAGGCCCGGGCCTCACGGTCCGGGCCTTCGTGCTTCCCGGCGTCCGCGGCCGGCCGCGCGGTCAGCAGCTCGCGTGCTGCTCGTCGTGCTCGACGACCGCGGCGGCCTGCGCGGGTCCGCGGCTGTCGTCGCCCGCGCGGACGTCCTCGCGCGGCGCCTCGGCGCGACGCGCGCCGATGGCCTCGGGTGCGATGCGGAACCGGTCGCGGCCGGACTGCTTGGCCCGGTACAGCGCCACGTCCGCCGCGGCCAGCGCGCTCGCCGCCGGGCTGTCGGCCGTGATCAGGGCGATGCCGGCGGAGAACGTCACACCGGTGCCCTCCTCGGCCCACTCGGTACGCAGGGCCCGGAGCATGTTCATCGCCTGCACCGGCTCCGTGCGCGGCAGGATCAGCACGAACTCCTCGCCGCCGTACCGCGCGGCGTAGTCCCGGCGCCGCAGGTGCTGGTCGACGGCGTGCCCGAACCGCTCGAGCACCAGGTCCCCGGCGCCGTGCCCCTGGGTGTCGTTCACGCTCTTGAAGTGGTCGAGGTCGGCGATCACGACGGTGTCGCCGGCGACGGCCTGGACGAGGCGCTCGTCGAGGTCCCGGCGGTTGCCCAGCGAGGTGAGCGCGTCGGTGCGCGCGTCGGCCCGCAGCCGTGCCCGCAGCGCCCGCTGGTACGCGACGGAGACCGCGAGCAGCTGGGCGATCGCCCACCAGGTGATGCCGTAGATGGCCAGGCGCACCGCGACGTTGCCGTCGAGCACCGGCACCATCGAGGCGTAGACGACCCAGGCGAGAGGCAGCACGGCCAGTGCGGCCCGGGCCCGGTGGAACAGGCCGATGTAGACGAAGCAGAGCGGGATCAGACCCACGAACGCGGTCGCGAGGTCCGAGGTGGTCTGGCTCAGCACGCCGAGCGCGGCCAGGACGACGACGGGGAACACGAGCATGGCGCGGGAGTCGTGACGCCAACGCACCAGCAGGCTGACGCCGACCACGGCCAGCATCGCCGCGGACGTCCCTGCGAGGACCCGGAGCTCGTGCCCGTCGACGCCCAGGCAGAGCGCTCCCACGACGACGACGAGGCCGCTGAACAGCAGCAGCACCCGGCCGCCCGCGGCTGCGTGGCCACCGACCCGGAACCAGGCGGGGACGTGCGCCATCAGCCGCACGACGACGGGCATCTCCGGCACGCCGCGGTCGCGGGTGCGCGGGTCGTCCGGCGGCGCGATGGTCATGTCCAGATCATCGGCCGCCGGACCACCGCGCTGCAGGAGATCGTTGAGGTTTCACGGAATCCGCCGGTATCTCACAGGTTCCGCCCAGCGGAGGCGGCCGCTCACCGCCAGCGGAACAGCCTGGCCGCCAGCGGGACGAGGACCAGGGTCCACCCGGCCATGACCAGCAGCTCGCGCGTGGGGACGCCGGCGCCCACCCAGCCGTCGAGCATCGCCTGCGACCCGGCGCCCAGGGGCGTCCACGCGGCGACCTGCTGGACGACCTCGGGCATGATCGGCAGCGGCAGCCACACGCCGGCGAAGAACAGCGACACGAAGTAGACGGTCATGCCGATGCCGGTCGCGGACCCGGCGGTCGGCGCCCGGGCGGCGATCAGGGAGCCGACCCCGAACGTGGACGTCGCGGCCAGCAGGAACGCGAGCAGCACGACGCCGGGGTTCTCGGGAGCGGTGACGTCGACGACGAGCATCCCGACCGCGAGCGCCAGCAGCGCCGCGACCAGCAGCGCCGCCACGTTCACGAGGATCTGCGCGACCAGCAGCCGGGACGGCGGCAGCGGGGTGGTCGACAGCCGCCGCAGCACACCCTGACCCCGGTAGGTGGCGATGGTGATGGGGTAGACGGACAGCGCCACGGTGCCGATGGCCAGGGTCAGCACGACCGGCGTGTACCCGGTGATCCCGTTGATCTGGGACAGGAGCGGGTCGTCCTCGCTGAACGGCGTCGTGCCCCACGGCATGGCGAGGCCGAGCACCGCCAGCAGGACGGCCGGGAAGAACACGGCGAAGAACAGGTTGCCGGGGTCGCGCAGGGCGAGGCGCCCCTCGACGGCGGTGACCCGGGCGAGCACCCGGGGGCTGGTCGCGGACATGTCAGGCCTCCACGCGGGTCGTCGGCTGCAGGTCGAGGGCGTCGGAGCCGGGCTCCGCGCCGGTGAGGCGGACGAACGCGTCCTCCAGGGTGCTGCGGGTGACGCGCAGGTCCTCCGGCCGGACGCCGGCGGTGGCGAGCGCCACCATGACGTCCTGGACGACGTTGCCGGTGCCGCGGACCCGGACGGTGCCGTGGTCGTCCTGCTGGACCGCGAGCACGGAGGCCAGCGCGTCCAGCCCGGCGGGACCGACCGGTGCCGACGGGTGGAACGCCAGCGTCTGCTCGGCACCGACCCGGGCGGCGACCTCGGCGGGCGTCCCCTCGGCCACGACGCGGCCGGCGTCGACCAGCACGACCCGGTCGCAGAGCCGCTCCGCCTCCTCCATGAAGTGCGTGACCAGCACGATGGTGACGCCGCGCCGGCGCACCCGCTCGATCACGTCCCAGGTGTCGCGACGGGCCTGCGGGTCGAGGCCGGTGGTCAGCTCGTCGAGGATCGCGAGCTCGGGGTTGCCGACCAGCGCCAGCGCGATGGACAGCCGCTGCTTCTGGCCGCCCGACAGCGCCCGGTACTGGGTCCCGGCCTTGTCGGTCAGGCCCAGGTCGCGGAGCAGCTCGGCGGGGTCCGCGGGGTCGTCGTAGAAGGAGGCGTACTCCTCGACGGCCTCCCGGACGGTGATGCGCGCGGGCAGCGCGGACTCCTGCAGCTGCAGGCCGACGCGCTCGCGCAGGGCGGCGCGGTCGTGGGGCGGCCCGCCCGGGTCCAGCCCGAGGACGCGGACCGTGCCGCCGTCCCGGTCGCGCAGCCCGCCGATCATCTCGACGGAGGTGGTCTTGCCGGCGCCGTTGCGCCCGAGCACGCCGACGATCTCGCCGCGGGCGACGGTCAGGCTGACGTCGGCGACGGCCACGGTGCGGCCGTACCGCTTCTGCAGGTGCTCGGCGTGGATCACGGGTGCTTCCGAGGGCATGACGGAGTCTCCTGTCTGGCGGTGCGGTGGCAGAGCAGGGCGGGGTCGTGCGGGGTGGTGCGGGCGGTCAGCCGCGACGCGGCGCGATCGACCGGCGGGTGGCGATCAGCCAGAAGGCGGTGGCCATGGCCAGCGTCAGGACGGCCGCGACGGTGAGCACGAGGGCGAGCGGGGTGCTCCCGCCGTCACCGCCGAACAGCTCGGAGAACGGGACCCAGTCGTTCGAGTTGCCGACCAGGATGGTCATCACCAGCGACGGTCCCGCGGTGAGCGGGAGGGTGAGGGTCCCCCACCAGCCGCCCGCCGCGGCGTAGACCGTGCCGACCAGCAGGCCGCTGACGTAGGCGACGAGGAACGTGGCCAGGTACGCCACCAGCAGGCTGCCGAACGTCACGTCCGGGTCGAACCAGCCCTGGTCCTGCGGCGACCAGTCCCAGCCCATCGCGCCGTACCAGGCGCGCTCGAGCACCAGGCCGCCGGCCATCAGCAGGGCGAACGCGGCCGCGAGCCCGGCCGCGGCCAGCAGGGCGCCGCGCACGTAGCTGCGCCGGGTCATCCCGCTCGCGACGTGCACCTGCGGGTAGGCCGTGGCGACGCCGATCAGCACGGAGAACGGGAACCAGACCCCGCTCTGCCGGGCGAACCAGAGGACCGACGTCCCGACCTCCCCGAACGCGCCGATGAGGAACGGCAGCCCCACGACCACCACCAGGACGATCGCCCAGTACCAGAGGCCGACCTGGCCGAACCAGGCGAGCAGCGAGATCGCGGTCCGGAGCACGGGGCCCTGCCGTGTCGCCGGGCGGGCGGGGAACAGCGGACGGGTGGTGGTGCTCATCGGGCCCTCCCGAGCTCGCGCGCCGCGTCGGCGGCGCCGTCGGCGGTCAGGTGCACGAACAGGTCCTGCAGCGGCACGGGGCCGAGGTCCAGCCCGGCGGCGCGGGCGTCGGCCGCCTCGCCGTCCGCGAGCGTCGCGAGCACGGTCGCCTGCACGGTGCCGCCGAGCTGCTGGCGGCCGAGCACGGTGCGCCCGACCACGAACCGCTCCACCTCGCGCGCCGGGCCCGTGACCGAGACCCCCGTGACGCGGAGCGCGTCGGCGTCCTGGGCCAGCAGCACGCCGCCGCGGTCCAGCACGACGACGTGCTCCACCATCCGCTCGATCTCGCCGATCAGGTGGCTGCTGAGCACGATCGTGCGGGGGTGCTCGACGTAGTCCTCCAGCAGCGCGTCGTAGAACGCGTAGCGGGACGGCGCGTCGAGACCCAGGTGCACCTCGTCCAGGATGGTGAGGTCCGCCCGCGCGGCGACGCCGATCACGATGCCGAACGCCGACCGCTGGCCCCGGGACAGCTTCTGCGGCTTGGTGCCCGGGTCCAGCTCGAACCGGTCCATCAGCCGCTCGGCGACCTCGCGGGAGAACGCGGGGCGGCAGTCCTCGACGAACCGCAGGTTGCTGCGCAGCGACTCGGTGTCGAGCACGTCGCCCGACTCCCGGACCAGCAGCACCCGCGGCAGCAGGTCCTCGTTCTCCCAGGGGTCCTCGCCGCCGACCAGCACCGTGCCGGACGTCGGCCGGCGGAACGCCGCGACCACGGAGGCCAGGGTGGTCTTCCCGGAGCCGTTGCGCCCCAGCAGGCCGGTGATGGCGCCGGCGGGGACGGTCACGTCGACGTCGCGCAGCGCGTCCTTCGCCCCGTAGCGGACGGCGAGCCCGCGGGTCTCGACGCCGAGCGGCGCGCTCACGACGCCGCCCCGTCCCGCTCCGCACCGGCGGTGCGCGCGGCGTGCGCACGCAGCCGGGCGATGACGTCCTCGAGCGGGATGCCGAGCGCGCGGGCGTGGTCGGCGACCGGGTCGACGGTCTCCGCGAAGAACGTCTCGCGCCCCTCCGCCCGCAGCCGGTCCGGGGCGCCCGGCGCCACGAACATGCCGACCCCGCGGCGCTTGTACAGGATCCCGTCGTCGACGAGCTGCGCGAACGCCTTGGCCGCGGTGGCCGGGTTGATGCGGAAGGTGGTGGCGTACTGCGTCGTGCTCATCACCTGCTCCTCGGGCTGGAGGTCGCCCCGCAGGACGTCCTGGCGGATCTGGTCGGCGATCTGCACGTAGATGGGGTCGCGGCCGTCGAACACGGTGCGCCTCCTCTCGTGCCGGTGGTTCAGTGGTTCGTTACTCCACTAATGAACCACAGAGCACGCCGAACGCACAACCCCCTGCGCACCCCTCACCGGCCTCGCGCGCCGAGTGTCCACAAACCCGTGCGATGTGGGCGATATGTCCGGTGGTTTGTGGACCCTCGACGCGCACCTGGGGGCGCGGGAACCGGACGCACGCGAGCCCGGGACCAGATCGGTCCCGGGCTCGGGCGGTGGTGCGGGGTGCGCGGGTCAGGCGGTGGCGACGCCCCGGCGCGCGGCGACGAGCTCCGCGACCTGCACGGCGTTCAGCGCCGCGCCCTTGCGCAGGTTGTCGTTCGAGATGAACAGCGCGAGCCCGCGGCCGTCGGGCGCGCCCGGGTCCTGCCGGATCCGGCCGACCAGCGACGGGTCCGCACCGGCCGCGGCCTGCGGGGTCGGCACGTCGGCCAGCTGCACGCCCGGCGCGCCGGCCAGCAGCTCGTAGGCGCGCTCCGGCGTGATCGGCCGGTCGAACTCCGCGTTGATGGACAGCGAGTGGCCCGTGTACACCGGCACCCGGACGCAGGTGCCCGACACCAGCAGGTCCGGGATGCCGAGGATCTTGCGGGACTCGTTGCGGAGCTTCTGCTCCTCGTCCGTCTCCAGGCTGCCGTCGTCCACGAGGTTGCCCGCGAGCGGGATCACGTTGAACGCGATCGGCGCGACGTACTTCTGCGGCTCGGGGAAGGCCACCGCGGTGCCGTCGTGCACCAGCGCGAGCGTGTCCTGCTGCACCGCGCCGCGCACCTGCTCGTCGAGCTCGCGCGCGCCGGCCAGGCCGGAGCCGGAGACGGCCTGGTACGTGGACACGACCAGCCGGCGCAGGCCGGCCTCCGCGTGCAGCACCCGCAGCACCGGCATCGCGGCCATGGTCGTGCAGTTGGGGTTGGCGACGATGCCCTTGCGCGTCTCGTCGAGCGCGTCCGGGTTCACCTCGGAGACGACCAGCGGCACGTCCGGGTCCATCCGCCACGCGGACGAGTTGTCGATGACCGTGACGCCCGCGGCCGCGAACCGCGGCGCCTGCACCCGGGAGGTGGTCCCGCCGGCCGAGAACAGGGCGATGTCCAGGCCCGTCGGGTCGGCGGTCGCCGCGTCCTCGATCACGACGTCCTCGCCGCGCCACGGCAGGGTGCCGCCGGCCGAGCGGGCGGAGGCGAAGTAGCGGATCTCCGCGACCGGGAAGTCGCGCTCCTCGAGCAGCCGGCGCATGACGGCGCCGACCTGGCCGGTCGCGCCGACGACGCCGACCCGCAGCCCCTCGCGCGCGCTCACCGCCCGGTCCCCCCGTACACGACGGCCTGCTCGTCGGCGCTGTCCAGGTCGAAGGCGGTGTGCACGGCGCGCACCGCGTCGTCGAGCTGGTCGGCGCGCGTCACCACCGAGATGCGGATCTCGGACGTCGAGATCATCTCGATGTTGATGCCCGCCTCGGACAGCGCGGCGAACAGCTTCGCGGAGACGCCGGGGTGCGACTTCATGCCCGCCCCGATCAGCGACAGCTTGCCGATGGTGTCGTCGTACTGCAGCGACGTGAAGCCGATGTCGGGCTGGTGCTCCGTCAGCGCGGCGGTCGCGGCGGCGCCGTCGGAGGCCGGGAGCGTGAACGAGATGTCCGTGCGGCCGGTCGACGCGACGGAGACGTTCTGCACGATCATGTCGAGGTTGACCCCCGAGCCGGCGACGACCTGGAAGATGCGCGCGGCCTTGCCGGGCACGTCCGGGACGTCGACGATCGTGATCTTCGCCTCGCTGCGGTCGTGCGCGACGCCGGCGATGATCGGCTGCTCCATCGGTGCTCCTTCGGCTTCGTCCTGGACGTCGGTCACGAGCGTGCCCGTGCGGTTGGAGAACGACGAGCGCACGTGCACGGGGACGCCGTAGCGGCGCGCGTACTCGACGCAGCGCAGCACGAGCACCTTGGCCCCGCTGGCGGCCATCTCGAGCATCTCGTCGTAGGTGATCCGGTCGATCTTGCGCGCCGACGGCACGATCCGCGGGTCGGCGGTGAACACGCCGTCGACGTCGGTGTAGATCTCGCAGACGTCGGCGTGCAACGCGGCCGCGAGCGCCACCGCGGTGGTGTCGGAGCCGCCGCGGCCGAGCGTCGTCACGTCGTTCGTGTGCTGGGTGACGCCCTGGAACCCGGCGACGATCGCGACCGCGCCGGAGTCGACCGCCTGCTGGATGCGGCTCGGCGTCACGTCGATGATCCGCGCCTTGCCGTGCACCGAGTCGGTGATGACGCCGGCCTGCTGCCCGGTGAACGACTGCGCCTCGACACCGAGGTTGCTGATCGCCATCGCCAGCAGCGACATCGAGATGCGCTCCCCCGCGGTCAGCAGGATGTCCATCTCGCGCTGCGGCGGCAGCGGCGTGACCTGCTGGGCGAGGTCGATCAGCTCGTCCGTCGTGTCGCCCATCGCGGAGACCACCACGACGACGTCGTCCCCGGCCCGCTTCGCCTCCGCGATCCGCTTCGCGACGCGCTTGATGCTGTCGGCATCAGCGACCGAGGAACCGCCGTACTTCTGCACGATGAGGGCCACGAGAGGTGCTTTCCGGGTGCGGTGGACGGTCGCGCGCGGCGACCGGCAGGGTCGCGGCGCAGTCTAGGCCGCGCGCGTCCCGCCGCCGCGGCGCGCCCGCATCGCGGGACCGGGGGACGCGCGGCTCAGCGCAGCTCGGACCCGAGCCGGACGATCAGCACGGTCACCACCACCAGGAACACCACCCGCACGAAGCCGCTGCCGCGCGCCACGGCGGTGCGGGCGCCGAGGTAGGAGCCGAGGACGTTCGCCGCGCCGACCAGCAGCCCGAGCCGCCACAGCGGCGCCCCCTGGACGGTGAACACGATCAGCGCACCCAGGTTGGTGGCGGCGTTGACGATCTTGGCCTGCGCCGACGCCTGCAGGAACGCGTACCCGAGCACGCCGACCAGGGCGATCACCAGGAACGAGCCGGTGCCCGGCCCGAGCAGGCCGTCGTAGAACCCGATGCCCGCGCCGAGCGCCAGCGCGACGGCCAGGTGCGTGCGGCCCTGCCAGCGCAGCTCCGTGGCGCGGCCCACCTGCGGGCGCGCGACGGTGTAGACGGCGACCGCGACCAGCGCCACGAGGATCACCGGCACGAACACGTCCTCCGGCAGCGACGACGCGAGCGCCGCCCCGCCACCCGCGCCGGCCAGCGCCGCGGCCGCCATCGGCCCGGCCGTCGACAGGTCGGGCTGCACGCGCCGGTAGTAGGTCGCGGCGCTCACGGACGTCCCCATGATCCCGGCGAGCTTGTTGGTCGCCAGGGCCTGCACCGGGCTGATGCCCGGCACCAGCAGCAGCGCGGGCAGCTGGACCAGCCCGCCACCGCCGACCACGGCGTCCACCCAGCCGGCGGCGAACCCGGCCAGGACGAGCAGGAGGACGGCGGCGAGCGAGAGCTCCAGGCCGGAGACCGTCACGCGGGGCGGTGGGCGGCGACCACGGCCGCGCCCGCGTGCTGCAGCGCGGCCGCGACGGCACGCGCGCGCTCCCCGCCCGCGACGTACCCGGCGACCATCGCGCCGTCCCGCAGGATGACGAGCTCCTCGGCCGCGCCCTCGGCGTCGGCCAGCCCGAGCGCACCCAGGAGCTCCGCCGCGGTCGCGACCATCCAGCGGCGGTGCTCGGCGACCACGGCACGCACCGGGTGGTCCGGGTCGGCGTACTCGGCGGCGGCGTTGATGAACGGGCAGCCGCGGAACCCCGGCGCGCACGACTCCCGGCCCAGCACCTCGGCGTACCCGCGCAGGACGGCCGCGGGGTCGCCCGGGTGCTCCGCGCGCGCGGCGTCCACCGCGGCCCGCTCCGCCGTGGCCACGGCGACCAGGTACGCGACGACCAGCGCGTCCTTGGTGGCGAAGTGCCGGTAGAAGGTCACCTTGCTGACCCCGGCCGCGGCGATCACCCGGTCCGCGCTCACGGCTCGGATGCCGTCCGCGTAGAACAGACCGGTCGCGGCCCGCAGGATGCGCGCGGCGACGGGCGAGGAGGGGCCCTCCGCCGGCGCGGGGGCGGCGAGCGGCGGCCAGGTGAGGCCGGTGGTCGTCATGGGTGTGTCCCTCGGCGGTGTGACGCGGTCGCGGAGCCGTCAGTGTGGCACGGGCCCGGGCGGTGTGGTTGTGTAGTAGACGAACTAGTAACTCTACCTGGAGGTCCCCGCATGAGCGCGCTCTACACCGCCACCGCCACCTCGACCGGCGAGGGCCGCGCCGGAGGCCGGGTCACCAGCGACGACGGCGTCCTCGACCTCACGCTCGCCGTCCCCGCGCCGATGGGCGGCCCCGGCGGCGGCACCAACCCCGAGCAGCTGTTCGCCGCCGGCTGGGCCGCCTGCTTCCACTCCGCGCTCAAGGGCGTCGCCGCCGCCGCGAAGACCCCGATCCGGGACAGCGCCGTCGTCGCCGACATCGGCATCCTGCCGAACGGCACCGGCGGCTACACCCTGAGCGCCGCCCTGCACGTCGAGATCGGCGGGGTCGACCAGGCCACCGCCGAGAAGCTCGTCGAGCAGGCCCACCAGGTGTGCCCGTACTCCAACGCGACCCGCGGCAACATCGACGTCGTGCTGGACACCACCGTCGCCTGACCGGACCGCGCCGTCCGCCCCCGCCCTGGGCGGCAGCCCGACTGCTCGGCGGCGGCGGACGGCGCGCCGCCCGCCCGGGTCGGACGCCGGGGCGTCAGGGCTGCAGCGCGTCGTACTCCGCCTCGGCGGCGACGTCGTCCTCGACGTCCAGGCGCAGGTGCGCGAGCAGGGTCTGCAGGGTGCGGAGCGTGCTCGACGCCCGCTCGCCCCAGCTCGACAGGTAGGAGAACTGCCACCACCACAGCGCCTCGAGCACGTGACCGCGCTCGTGGTGCCGCAGACCCTGCACCAGCGCGCCGGTGATCGACACCAGGTCGCCCGACAGCGTCGCGGCGCCCACCTCGGCGCCGAGCACCGGGTCGACGACCTCCGCGTAGTCGTCGACGCCGTCGAGCACGCCCGCCAGCGCCGCCCGCAGCGCCTCGACGTCCGGGTCCGGGCCGACGTCGGGCTCGTACCGCTCGCTCGGCACCACGTCGACGATCGCGCCGAGCCGGGCCCCCACGGCCAGCACGTCCGAGACCGCCAGCAGGAGCAGCGGGATCGCGGCCTCGGGGTTGGTGCCCGCGCCGACCTCGGTGACCGTCGTCAGGAAGGACCGGCACTCGCGCGCGACCGAGTCGGCCACCGCGCGCAGGTCGGCGGCCTCCGGGTCGAGCGCCAGGTCGTCCACGCGGGCCGCGTCGCTCGCCACGCGCAGGTCGTCGGGTCGGTTCACGTCCGCCATCGTGCCCCCCGGGGGGCGCAGCCGCCCGCCGACGTGCCGCGGGCCCCCGCCACCGCTGGTCAGGCGCTGATGCGGCGCCGGCCCTCGAACGCGCGGCCCAGCGTGACCTCGTCCGCGTACTCCAGGTCGCCGCCGACGGGCAGGCCCGACGCGAGCCGGCTGATGGTCAGGCCCATGGGCACGAGCAGGCGCGCCAGGTAGGTCGCCGTCGCCTCGCCCTCGACGTTGGGGTCCGTCGCCAGGATCACCTCGGTGACCGTGCCGTCCGCCAGCCGCGTCATGAGGTCCTTGATCCGCAGGTCGTCCGGCCCGATGCCCGCGATCGGGTTGATGGCGCCGCCGAGCACGTGGTACTTGCCACGGAACTCGCGGGTGCGCTCGATCGCGACGACGTCCTTGGGCTCCTCGACGACGCAGATCACCGCGGCCGACCGACGGGGGTCGCGGCAGATCCGGCAGAGGTCCTCCTCCGCCACGTTGCCGCACTGCACGCAGAACCGGACGCGCGCCTTCACCTCGGTCAGCGCGTCCACGAGCCGGCGCACGTCCGTCCCGTCCGCCGCGAGGATGTGGAACGCGATCCGCTGCGCGCTCTTGGGACCGACGCCGGGCAGCCGCCCCAGCTCGTCGATCAGGTCCTGGACCGCGCCCTCGTACACGCCCCCAGCCTACGGCCCGCACGCCGCACCGGCGGGACGCGGGGCGCAGCGGTCAGAAGCCCTCGTCGACGATCTCCTCGATGACCGTCGCGCCGAGCACCTGGGTCAGCAGCGGGATGCCCGACAGGCCGTTCGCGCCGATGTCGGGGTCGTCCATCGACGGCTCGTCGTCCGCCCAGCGCGAGCGCGTCGGGGCGCTCCCGGTCGTGCCGCCACCCGCTGCGTGCGCGCGGGCCGCGGCACGGACCCGGTCGGCGCCGCTCGGGGTGACCGTGACCGGGCCCGCGCCCGCAGCGGGCGCGTCCCGGGGGGCGTCGCGCACCCAGTCGTCGGCCGGCGGCTCGGGGGCACCGGGGTCGTCCGGGTCGGGGACGTCCCACGGGGGCGGGGCGCCGGCGCCACCCGCGGTGCCGGGGCGCGGGCCGGCCGACGACGCGCGAACGGGCTCGGCGGGAGCGGCGGCGGGGCGCCGGGGCGCGTCGTCGTCCGCCGCACCCGGGCCACCCGGACCGGCGGGAGACGCCTCGCCGCGACCGTCGGGCGCGACGTCGGCACGCGCCGGGTCGTCGGCCGGGCGCGCCGGTGCGGGGGCGGTCGCCGCCAGCTCGGCGGCCGACGCGGCGGGCGGGGCGTCGGCCCACGGGTCGGCAGCGGGGCCGGCGACCGGGGCGGACGCCCAGGGGTCGGCCCCGTCGGGCTCCTCGTCGGACGACGGCGGCGCGGCCGGCCCGCCCCGGCGGCCGTCGGCCGCACCGGCGGAGCCGTGCGAGGCCCGGGGGGTCTCGCCGGTCGGCGCGGGGACGGGCGCGGGCCGGGCCGCGGGGGCGTCCCAGGACGCCGCGGCCTCGGCCGCGCTCGGCGTGCTGCTGGGCGGCGAGGCGGGCGCGCCCTGGCTGCCCGTCGACCGCCCGGCCGGGGCACCCGCGCCACCGGCCAGCACCGGCTCGACGGAGACGGTGAAGCCGAGCGTCTCCCGCACCGCCTGCTGCACGAGGTCCGCGTGCGGCCCCGCCCGGAACGCGGCGGCCAGGCCGGGCGCGGCGAAGCCGAGCTTGAGGGTGGTCGCGTCGAGCTCCACCACCTGCGCGTTCTGGCTGATCAGCACCCAGGTGGTCTTCTTCAGCCGGTTGAGGGTGTCGAGCACCTCGGGCCAGCGCCGCCGCAGCACCTCGGTGTCGCCGCCACCGGGCGCACCCGCCGGGCGCTCGACGGGGGCGACCGGCTCGGCGGTGGGGACGTCGTGCGGGACCGGCGCGGGAGCGGGCGGGGGCACGGCGGCGGCGGGGGCGGGCGGCGCGGACCCCTCGCCGGCCCGCGGCGCGGCGGCCGGGACCGGAGCCGGCTCGGGCCACCCGTCCGGCTCGGCAGCGGACTCGGGACCGGGCGCTTCGACGGGCTCGTCGACGACGTCCGGCTCGGTCGCCACGTCCGCGGGGTCGTCCTCGTCCGCGTCCGGCACCTCGGAGACGTCGGCGGCACCGGCCGCGCCGACCTCGGGACGAGCGGCCGCGACGGGCTCCGCGGGACGCTGCTCGGCAACCGGCGGGGTCACCGCCGCAGGAGCGGGCGGCTCGGGGGCCGGGCTGGGCGCGGTGACGACCGCCACCCGCTCGACCGGCGTCGAGGGCGCGAACGCCGGAGCGGGTGCCGCCGGCGCGGCCGGGGCGACCCCGCCCGCGACGCGCACGCCCTCGCGCTCCAGCCGGTCGAGCCGGGCACCGATGCCGGAGGCGGAGTCGTCGAGCGCGGGCAGCAGCAGCCGGGCCATGAGCAGCTCCAGGTGCAGCCGCGGCGACGTGGCGCCGGTCATCTCGGACAGCGCGGCGTTCACCAGGTCGGCGGACCGGGACAGCTCCGCGGCGCCGAGCTGGCGCGCCTGGGTCTGCATCCGGGTCATCTGGTCGCCCGGGACGTCGCGGAGCACCGCGGCCGCGGCCTCGCCCGACGCGGCCAGGACGATGAGGTCCCGGAGCCGCTCCAGCAGGTCCTCGACGAACCGGCGCGGCTCGTGGCCCGTCGAGATCACGCGCTCGACCACGCGGAACGCGCTGGCGCCGTCGCGGGCCGCGACCGCCTCGACCAGGTCGTCCAGCAGGGAGGCGTGGGTGTAGCCGAGCAGGGCGACGGCGTCCTCGTAGACCAGGCCCTGCGGCCCGGAGCCGGCGATCAGCTGGTCGAGCACGGACAGCGAGTCGCGGACGGAGCCGCCGCCGGCGCGCACGACCAGCGGCAGCACGCCGGAGCCCACGGTCACGCCCTCGGCGCGGCAGAGGTGCTCGAGGTAGCCGACCATGACGTCCGGCGGGACCAGGCGGAACGGGTAGTGGTGCGTCCGGGACCGGATGGTGCCGATGACCTTGTCGGGCTCCGTCGTCGCGAAGATGAACTTCACGTGCTCCGGCGGCTCCTCGACGATCTTCAGCAGGGCGTTGAAGCCCTGCGGCGAGACCATGTGGGCCTCGTCGAGGATGAAGACCTTGTACCGGTCGCGCGCGGGCGCGAACGTGGCTCGCTCGCGCAGGTCGCGGGCGTCGTCGACGCCGCCGTGGCTCGCGGCGTCGATCTCGACGACGTCCAGGCTGCCGGGGCCCCCGCGGGCCAGCTCGACGCAGGACGGGCACACGCCGCACGGGGTGTCGGTCGGCCCCTCGGCGCAGTTCAGGCAGCGCGCGAGGATCCGGGCGGAGGTCGTCTTGCCGCAGCCGCGCGGCCCGGAGAAGAGGTAGGCGTGGTTGGCCTGCCCGCTGCGCAGGGCCTGCCGCAGGGGCGCCGTGACGTGGTCCTGCCCCACGACCTCGGCGAAGGTCTCGGGCCGGTAGCGGCGGTACAGGGCGGTCGTCACCCCAGAACTCTAGAGGGGCGCGGGGACACACCGGGACCCCCGTCCGGACGGGCTGGGGACCACGCGATCGGGGCGCCGACGGGGTACCGGCGACACCCCGTCTCACTGGCTGGACATCGCGTTCCATCTGACGAGATGCGCGCGCTAGGGTCTGCGCCAGCCGCCCGGACGACCGGTCCGGCGCCCCCAGCACCAGGAGACGGACGACGTGATCCAGCACGCCGGTTCCCCGAGCCGCCCGCGCAGCCCGCGCGCCGCGGCCGGCGTCCGCGCGCTCCGCTGCTGCTGTCCCTCCTGAGGTGCCCCGCGGCCGACGCCGCGCCGACGCACCGGCCGCCGTCCGACCCGTCCGGGTCCAGCCGGCCCTCCCCGACCGCCGCGCGGACACCCCGACCGCGCGACCCGCCGCTCAGCCGCGGCACCACCCCACGGAAGGCACTCCCCTCATGAAGCGCAGACTGACCGCCTGGATCGCCGCGATCGCCGCCACCGCGTCGCTCGCCGCGTGCGCGTCCGGCGGCGACTCGTCCGCCTCGGAGGCCACCGGGCCCGCGGACGCGGACAACCGCGTGACCGTGCGCGTCGGCGTCACCGACAAGGCGCAGGAGTACTGGACGACCTTCACCGACCTCGCGGCGGAGGAGGGCATCGACGTCGAGCTGGTGAACTTCACCGACTACGCGCAGCCCAACCCGATCCTCAGCTCGGGCGACCTGGAGCTGAACCAGTTCCAGCACCTGCTGTACCTCGCCAACTACAACGTGAACTCGGACGACGACCTGGAGCCGATCGGCTCCACGGCGATCTACCAGCTCGGGCTGTACACGACCAAGGGCTACGCCACGCCGGAGGACGTCCCGGACGGCGCCGAGATCGCGATCCCGAACGACGTGGTGAACCAGGCGCGCGCGCTGCTGGTGCTGCAGTCGGCCGGGCTGGTCGAGCTGACCGGCGGCGGCAACGCGTTCTCGACGCCCGCCGAGGTCGACGAGGCCGCGTCGCGGGTGAAGGTCGTGCCGGTCGACGCCAACCAGACGGCGGTGCAGCTGCAGTCGCTCGACGGCGCCGTGATCAACAACAACTTCGCGACGGACGCCGGCATCGACCCGACCACGGCGATCTACTCCGACCTCGAGGACACCGAGACCGCCCGGCCGTACCTGAACATCTGGGTGGCCCGGGCCGAGGACGCCGACAACCCGGTGTACGCGCAGCTCATCGAGATCTACCACTCGAAGGAGGTCACCGACGGGCTGCTCGAGGAGAACGGCGGCACCGCGGTGGTCGAGGACGTGCCGGCCGAGGAGCTGCAGTCCGACCTGGACGAGCTCGAGGACCTCGTGCGCGAGTCCGCCTGACGGGCACGCCGCGCAGGCCGACGGCGCCGACCCCCGCGCGGGGCGGCGCCGTCGGCGTGCCCGGCTCCGGCGAGGCACGGGACGACCGGCGCGCTGGCGAGGTCCCGACGGGGATGGGACCGTGAGCGCGGGCCCGCGCGCGGGTCCGTGAGACCTCCGGACGCGGCGCTCCAGGCGGGTGCTACTGTCGCCCGCGTCCGCCCCCCTCACGGGACAGGAGTCCAGCACGTGAGCACCCACGCCGCCTCCGAGCGCCGCGCGCCGTCGATGCGCGCCACGGCCGGGACGCGTTGCGGGCACATGTGCTGCTGTCGGCGAATGCGCTGACGCTGCTCCCACGCAGCTCGACCTCCCGCGGCGGACCACGTCCGGCCGGGCGCCCTCGGCGCCGCCGGCCCGGACCGGCCCCCGGCCGCTGACGGCTTGCGCCGTCCGGCGGGCGGGTCCCCGCCCCGGGACGTCACCCGGCACGCCCCGCGCGCCGCGCTCGGTCCCGACGAGCCCTCGCACCCCGCTCCAGATCCACCGGAAGGCAGCTCCACCATGAAGCGCAGACTGACCGCCGCACTCGCCGCCCTCACCCTGGGCGCGCTGGCAGCGTGCTCGGGCAGCGAGCCCACCGCCGCCCCGACCGCCGCCGACCCGGACAACCCGGTGACCGTGCGCGTCGGCGTGACGGACAAGAGCAAGGAGTACTGGACGGCGTTCAGCGACCTCGCCGCCGAGGAGGGCATCGAGGTCGAGCTGGTGAACTTCACCGACTACCAGCAGCCGAACACCGTCCTCAGCGAGGGCGGCCTGGAGCTGAACCAGTTCCAGCACCTGCTGTTCCTCGCCAACTACAACGTGAGCGCGGACGACGACCTGGCGCCCATCGGCAGCACCGTGATCTACCAGCTCGGCCTCTACACGACCAAGGGCTACACCTCCCCCGAGGAGATCCCCGACGGCGGCGAGATCGCCATCCCGAACGACCCGACCAACCAGGCGCGCGCGCTGCTGGTGCTGCAGTCGGCCGGCCTGATCGAGCTGCAGGACGGCGGCAACGCGCTGTCGACGCCGGCGGAGATCGACACGGCCGCCTCGCGGGTGTCCGTCGTCCCGGTCGACGCCAACCAGACCGCCATCCAGCTGCAGGACCTGGACGCCGCGGTGGTCAACAACAACTTCGCCGCCGACGCGGGCATCGACCCGACCACGGCGATCTACTCCGACCTGGAGGACACCGAGACGGCCCGCCCGTACGTGAACATCTGGGTCGCCCGGGCCGAGGACGCGGACAACCCGGTCTACGAGCAGCTCATCGAGATCTACCACCGCGACGAGGTGATCGGCCAGCTGCTCGAGGAGAACCAGGGCACGGCCGTCGAGCAGAACCTCACCCCGGAGGAGCTGCAGACCAGCCTCACGGAGCTCGAGGACCAGGTCCGCACCGCGGGCTGACCCGACACCCCCGACCACCCCGAACAGGATTGGTGACCCGATGACCGCCATGGTCTCCCTGCGCGACGTCTCGAAGGTGTTCACGGGCTCCTCGGGCCTCGTGCGCGCCGTCGACGGCGTCTCGCTCGACATCGAGCGCGGCGACGTGTTCGGCGTGATCGGCTACTCCGGTGCCGGCAAGAGCACGCTGGTCCGGCTGATCAACGGCCTGGAGACCCCGACGTCCGGCCAGGTCGTCGTGGACGGCACGGAGCTGACCGGCCTCAGCGAGCGGGGCCTGCGCCCGGCCCGGGTGGGCATCGGGTTCATCTTCCAGCAGTTCAACCTGCTGCGGTCCCGGACGGTGGCGGCCAACGTCGCGTACCCGCTGCGGGTCGCCCGCTGGCCCAAGGCGAAGCGGCAGGCGCGCGTCGCCGAGCTGCTCGAGTTCGTCGGGCTGACGGACAAGGCCAAGCAGTACCCGGACCAGCTCTCGGGCGGGCAGAAGCAGCGCGTCGGCATCGCCCGCGCGCTCGCGACCTCCCCGGCCCTGCTGCTCGCCGACGAGGCGACCAGCGCGCTGGACCCGGAGACGACCAAGGACGTGCTCGACCTGCTGCGGCGGGTCAACCGCGAGCTCGGCGTCACCATCGTGGTCATCACGCACGAGATGTCGGTCGTGTCCTACCTGTGCAACAAGGTCGCGGTGATGGAGCACGGCAAGGTCGTCGAGTCCGGCGACGTCTACGGCGTGTTCGCGGACCCGAGCCAGCAGGTCACGCGCCGGTTCATCGGGGCGGCCCTGCACGACCGGCCGCGGCCCGACGTCGTCGAGCGGCTGCGCTCGCGCCACGACGGCCGGATCATCACCGTCGCCGTCCGCGAAGTCGACGGCGAGCCCGGCGTCACCATCACCGAGCGGCTGCGGGCGCACGGGGTGGACGGCTCCGTGGTGTTCGGCGGGATCACCGAGGTGAACTCCCGCCCGCTCGGCTCGCTGACGTTCGCGCTCACCGGCCCGGACGCGCAGGTCGACGCGCTGATCGCCGACCTGCGGCAGCACACCGAGGTCGTCGAGCACGCGCACGACGGCGACCATGCCGGCCCGGCGACCGAGGAGGTGGGCGCGTGAACAGCAACGGCGTCAGCCTGTGGCCCGAGCTCTGGCAGGCCCTCGGCGAGACCCTGCAGATGGCGATCGCCGCGCTGGCGATCGGCGGTCTGGCGGGCCTCGTGCTCGGCATCGCGCTCTACGTGACCCGCAAGGGCAACATCCTGGCCAACCGCCCGGTGTTCCTGGTGCTGAACGTGCTGGTCAACATCGTCCGGCCGATCCCGTTCATCATCTTCATCACCGCGGTGCGGCCGCTGACGCAGGCGCTGACCGGCGCCTCGTACGGCGTCGAGGCGGCCATCCCGGCGCTGGCGATCATGGCGACGTTCGCGACCTCCCGGATCGTGGAGCAGAACCTGGTCGCGCTGGACCCCGGCGTCGTCGAGGCGGCGCGCGCGATGGGCGCCGGGCCGTTCCGGATCATCGCGACGGTGATCGTGCCCGAGACCCTCGGCCCGCTCATCCTCGGGTTCACGTTCCTGTTCGTCGGCATCGTCGACATGACGGCCGTCGCGGGTGCGATCGGCGCCGGCGGCCTCGGCGACTTCGCGATCGTCTACGGCTACCAGCGGTTCAACGACGTGGTCACGTGGACCGCCGTCGCCGTGATCGTGATCATGGTCCAGCTGGCCCAGTTCCTCGGGAACTTCCTGGCCCGCAAGGTCCTCCGCCGCTGACCCGGCCCGCCTCGCGCGCCACGTCCCCCTGCGCCGAGGTAGAGCCTCCTGCTCGAGGTAGTGCGGTACACCGCTCTACCTCGGCGCGGACGCTCTACCTCGGCGTCGTGGTTCCGGGACCGCACCGCACGGGCGGACGCGCGCCGGCGGGCGGGCGGGGTCAGAGCTTCTTGCCGGGGTTGAGGATGCCCGTGGGGTCCAGGACGGCCTTGATGCCGTGCTGGAGCTCCAGGACCCGCGCGCCGAGCTCCCCGGCGAGGGCGCCGCGCTTCTCGGTGCCGATGCCGTGCTCGCCCGTCATGGTGCCGCCGAGCTCGACCGCCAGGCCGAGGACGCGCGTGTGCGCCTCGGCCGCCGCGGCCACCTGCGCGGGGTCGCCGGGGTCGAACGCGATCACCGGGTGCAGGTTGCCGTCGCCGACGTGGCCGCCGGTGCCGATGGGCAGGCCGCACTGCGCCGAGATGTCCGCCAGCCGGTCCAGCAGCGCGGGCAGCTGCGTGCGGGGCACGGCGACGTCCTCGTTGATGCTGCCGCCGCGCACCGCGCGCATCGCCTGGTTGAACGCCCGGCGCGCGCGCATCAGCTCGTGCAGCCGGGCGGGGTCGTGCGCCTGCTCGACGGCGAGCGCGCCGTGCGCCACGGCGACCGCGGCGTAGGCGGCGACGTCCTGCGCGCCGCGCTCGCCGGGCTCGTCGGTGATGACCAGCAGCATGGCGCGCGCACCGACCGGCAGCCCGGCGTCCGGGTCGTACGCCGCGAGCGCCGCCAGCACCACGTCGTCCAGCAGCTCCAGCGTCGACGGCCGGTGCGGGCTCGCGACGATCGCGTTGGCGGCCTCGAGCGCGTCGGCGACCGACCCGAACGTGGCCGACACCCCGCGGTCCGGCCCGGGGGCGGGCAGCAGCCCGAGCGTGGCCTCGGTGACGACGGCCAGCGTGCCCTCCGACCCGACGACCAGGCCGGTCAGGTCCAGCCCGGCGACCGCCTTGACCGTCGGCGGCGAGGTGCGCAGCACGGTGCCGTCCGCGAGGACCACCTCGAGCGAGCGCACGAAGTCCCGGGTGACGCCGTACTTCACGCACCGCATGCCGCCGGCGTTGGTGGCGATGTTGCCGCCGACGGTGCTCTGCGCGTAGGACGCCGGGTCCGGCGGGTAGAACAGCCCGCGCTCGGCGACGGCGTCGACCAGGTCCTTGGTGACGACGCCGGGCTGCACGACCGCGACCTGGTCCACCGGGTCGATCCGGCGGATCGCGGTCATCCGGGCGGTCGACAGCAGGATCGCGCCGGGCACGGCGTTGGCACCGCCCGCCAGGCCGCTGAGCGCCCCCTGCGGGACGACCGGGATCCCGTGGGCGTGCGCCGCCCGGAGCACGGCGGACACCTCGGCGGTGGACGACGGGAGCACCAGGGCGACGGCGGCCCCGGTCGGCGGCGTCGCCGAGCCGTCCTGCCCGCGCCCGGTCAGCACGTCGGCGTCGGTCACCAGCGCGTCGGCGGGCAGCGCGGACCGCAGGTCGGCGAGGACCGCCGCGAGCGCGGCCGCGTCGGGCGCGACAGGCGCAGCGGGCGCGCCCGCCGGGTCGAGGGGGTGCGTCCCGGTGCTCACGGCAGCCGCACGTGCTCGGGGGTGAGCTCGGCCGGCGACCGCACGCCGAGCAGGCGCAGCGTCCGGGCGATCTCGGTGGTCAGGATCTGGCCGACGCGGTCGACGCCGCGCTCGCCGCCGGCCATCAGGCCGTACAGGTAGGCGCGGCCGAGCATCACGGAGCGGGCGCCCAGCGCGAGCGCCGCCACGATGTCGGCCCCGTTCGAGAAGCCCGTGTCGACGTACACCTCGGCCCGGTCGCCCACGGCCTCGACGGCGGCCGGCACCAGGGTCAGCGGGACCGGCGCGCGGTCGAGCTGCCGGCCGCCGTGGTTGGACAGCACGACGGCGTCCGCGCCCGCGGCGACCACCCGCTCGGCGTCCGCGACGGTCTGCACGCCCTTGACCACCAGCGGGCCGTCCCAGTGCTCGCGCACCCACGCCAGGTCGTCGAGCTCCACGCCGGGGTCGAACATGTGGGCCGCGAGCTGCTCGATGGTGCCCTGCCACGAGTCGAGCGAGGCGAACCGCAGCGGCTCCGTGGTGAGGAAGCTCGCCCACCAGCCCGGGTGCAGCGCGCCGTCCAGGACCGTCCTGACCGACAGCGCCGGCGGGATGCTGAACCCGTTGCGGTCGTCCCGCAGCCGCGCGCCGCCGACGGGCACGTCGACGGTGATGACCAGGGCCTCGTACCCGGCGTCCCGCGCGCGGGCCATCAGCTCGGTCGAGGCACCGCGGTCCTTCCACACGTACAGGCCGAACCAGTTCCGGCCCCCGGGCGCGGCCGCCGCGAGGTCCTCGACGGACGTCGTGCCCATGGTCGACAGCGTGTACGGGATGCCCGTGCGGGCGGCCGACCGCGCGACGGCCCGCTCGCCCTCGTGCTGCATGAGCCGGGTGAACCCGGTCGGCGCGTACAGGAACGGTGCGGCGGCGGGCCGGCCGAGCACGGAGGTCGTCAGGTCGACGTCCGCGACGTCCCGGAGCACCGACGGCCGGAACTCGACGTCCCGCAGGACGCGGCGTGCGCGACGCAGCGAGATCTCGGCCTCGGCGGCGCCGTCCACGTAGTCGAACACCGAGCGCGGCGTCCGTCCGCGGGCGATCGAGCGCAGGTCGCGCACCGTGTGGGCCCGCGACAGGCGCCGGGTGACGGGGTCCAGCTCGAGCGGACGCATCCGCAGCAGGGGCCGGAGCTCGGACCAGGTCTGCAGCCGTCGCCGCGTGCGCACCGTGGGACCTCCTTCGTCACCGCGGGCTCCGGCCGCTCCGGGCCCGCCCGGCACGGTAGCCCCGGCGCGGCGGCCCGGGTCGGGGCGTCTCAGCCCGCGTCGGGACCGGGCGCGGGCTTCCCCGAGGCCTGGCGCCCCGCACGCTCCGCGGCGTTCGCGTGGGCGCGCTCGTTCGCGTTCGCCGCCGGGCCGGGGCCACCGGTGGGCGGGGTCGCCTCGCGCTCGGTCACCACCTCGGGCGCCGGCTGCTCGGCGGCCGGCTGCTCCACCACGGTCTGCACCTGCGGGGCCTGCGCGCCCTCGGCCACCGGCTGGGGCTCGGCGACCGCCTCGTCGGGGACGGGGACGGTCGCCACCGAGGTGGTCCCGGACCCGTCCGCCGGCTCGGTCGTCGCCTGCTCGGTGCTCGCCGGCGGCCCGGCCTGCGGCGTCTCCGCGCTCAGGGCGTCGTAGCCCAGCAGCACCGACGCCGTCCCGGCCAGGGCGGCCGCCGCCACGACGAGGGCCCGCGCGCGCCGCCGGCGCTGGTCCCGGTGCGGCCGGAGCTGCCGCCGGGTCGTCGGGCCGTCCGGGGCGGCGGGCACGTCTGCGGGCAGATCGAGGCGCGGCAGCTCGACCACGGGGAAGGGCACCGTGCCGATGTCGCCGGCGACCGGGCCGACGCCCACGGCGGCGGGCCGCAGCAGCGCCCGCAGCTCCTCCGCCGCCGTCGTGGCGGTGAGCCGGTCCAGCGGGTCGAGCGCGGTCATCGCGCCGATCAGCTCCGCCCAGCGGGGGCCGAACCGCTCCGGCACGGGCACCGGCTGGTGCAGCCGGGCCACGGCCGAGGCGAGCGCGTCGCCGGGGAACGCGCGCTCGCCGGTCAGGCACTCGACGAGCACCAGCCCGAGCGCGTACACGTCGGACTCGGAGGTCAGCCGCCCGCCGGTCGCCTGCTCCGGGCTGAGGTACGGCGGCGTGCCGAGCAGCTCGCCCGTGCTCGTCAGGGACTCGTCCGTCCGGGCCCGGGCGATGCCGAAGTCGGTCAGCTTGACCCACGGCGCGGTGCTGCCCGCCAGGTCCGCCGACGGCAGCAGGATGTTGGCGGGCTTCACGTCGCGGTGCACGACGCCCTGGTCGTGGATGTACGCCAGCGCCTCGGCGACGTGCACCCCGACCAGCGCGGCCTCCTCCACCGGCATCGGCCCCTGCGCGATGCGCGCGGCGAGCGAGGGACCGCGGACCAGCTCCATCACCAGGAAGTCCTGCGGCTCGCCGTCGGGCAGCTCGGTGGTGCCCGCGTCCAGCATCATGACCAGGCCGGGGTGGCTGAGGCGCGCGAGCAGCCGCATCTCGGCGCCGTGCCGCGGGTCGTCCCCGGTCCCGGCGGCCGCGGGGTGGAACACCTTCACGGCGACCTCGCGCCCCAGGACGGAGTCGCGCGCCCGGTAGACCTCGGCCATGCCGCCCTGCCCGAGCCGGTCGGCCAGCACGTACCGCTCGCCGAGCACCGTCCCGGCCGGGAGCGCGGTGCCCCGCGGGCGCGGGCCGAGCCCCGCAGGGGTGCCGAACGCGGGCGCGGTCGCCACCTCGGGCTGCTCGCTCACGCTGGACCTCCTGGACGCCGAGCCTCCAGGATCGCCGCGGACCGGCGGATGCGCGCGTCGAGCGGGCCCGGGGTGCTGCACGTCACCGGTCCGGGTGACGTGTCAGTCCGGTCGCACCCGGGTCTCCGCGAGCACCGAGCGCAGCAGCGGCCGGCTGATCTCGGTGGCACCGAGCACCAGCAGGCACCCGCCCGTGAGGCAGCCGAGCAGCAGGAGCAGCCCACCGGGGTCCGTGACGCCGGCGAACCCCAGCACCGGCGACATCATCACCACCGCGGCGGCCGCCGACCCGACGCCCACCGTCAGCATCGGCACCAGCACCTCCCGGCGGCGCACGGAGTCGAGCAGCGCCACCGGTGTCCCGGCCAGCACCTGCAGGGCGAGCTCCCGGCGCCGGTCCAGCACCGACGCCGCCTGCGTGATGCCCGCCGAGGCCGCCGCCACCAGGAACGTGATGGTCAGCGTGAGCAGCGCGCCGCGCATCAGGTCGCCGGCGAGGACCTCGTTCGCGGCGCGTTCCGCCGGCGTCGCGTCGGCCGGGGTGGCGCCCGCGATCATCGGCACCACCGCGAGCGCCCCGGCGACGAACCCGGCCAGGCCCAGGCCCCCGACCACCCGCCACGTGGCGCGCGGGTCGTCCACCAGGCGCCGGGCCGCGAGCAGCTGCGCGGGCGTCCGCGCCCTGCGGGCCCGCAGGCGGCCGAGCAGGCCCAGCACCCAGGGGCCGACCAGGTTCAGCGCGCCGAACCCGAGCGCCAGCGAGCCGACGCCGAACGCGATCGCGGCCGCCCCGAACGCGCCGAGCGCCGACGTGACGACCATGAACCCGCCCATCGCCACCACGGCCAGCACCGCGCGGACCCCCCGCAGCCCCGGCGGGGTCTGCCGGCGGGCCACTCCGAGCGGTGACACCACCACCCGGCGCAGCGACACGACGCCGCTGACCACCGCGAGCGCGGGCACCACCGCGCACGCGGCGACGAGCACCGACCAGCCGACCCACAGCTCCCCCGCCGAGAACGTCGATCCCTGGAACGGCACCCGGGTCCAGACCGGCAGCAGCGCGACGTAGCCGAGGACGCCGGCCAGCGCGCCGAGCAGGCCCTGCCACGCCGTCTCGACGACGGTCAGCGCCACCACCTCGCGCGGGGTGACCCCGAGCAGCCGCAGCGTCGCGAGCCGGGCGTCGCGGCGCGCCACCCCGAGCCGGGCCGCCGACCCGCCGAGGGTCAGCAGCGGCACCACCAGCAGCACCACCGCGGTCCACGCGAGCACCACGTAGAACTCGCCGTTCTCCCGCTGGTAGGCGCCGCCGGGGTGCGCGGCGCGGTCGAGGAACCCCAGCAGGCCGCCGATCACGGACAGCGTCAGGGCCGTCATCACGGCGAACGCCGCCACCGCGAGCGCCGTGGTCAGGACCTGGTCCCGCCCGCCCGCGCGCCGCAGCCCGGTTGCGAGCGCGAGCACCGCCCTCACCGCGCACCGTCCCGGCGGACGTCGGACACCACGCGACCGTCGCGCACCTCGACCCGGCGGTCGCACCACGCGGCGACGTCGGCGTCGTGCGTCACCAGCACCAGGGAGGCGCCCGCGAGCCGGGTGGTCTCGGTCAGCACCCGCATGACCTCGTGGCCGGTGGCCTGGTCCAGCGCGCCGGTCGGCTCGTCGGCGAACACCACCTCCGGCCCGGTGATCAGCGCCCGTGCCACCGCGACCCGCTGCGCCTGGCCACCGGACAGCTCGCCCGGACGACGGCCCTCCATCCCCGCGAGCCCCAGCGACGCGAGCCACCGCCCGGCGAGCTCGGTCGCCTCCCGGCGCGGCGTGCCGAGCAGCATCGGGGCCAGCGCCACGTTCTCCACCGCCGGCAGCTCCGCCAGCAGCTGGCCGAACTGGAACACGAACCCGTACTGCCGGCGGCGCACCAGCGACCGCTGCCGCTCGTCCAGGTCGTGCAGCGTCCGGCCCGACAGCGCCACCGTGCCGGCGTCGGGCACGAGGATGCCCGCGAGGCAGTGCAGCAACGTCGACTTGCCGGACCCGGACGGGCCCATCACGGCGACCGACTCCCCCGGTGCGACGTCGAGGTCCACGCCGGCGAGCGCGGTGGTGGCGCCGAACCGCCGCACCAGCCCACGGGCCTGCAGGCGCGGGGTGGCGGCCGGGGCCGGTGCGGGCGCGACGGGGCGCGTGGTCCCGGCCGGTGCGCCCCAGGGCTGGGCGGGGGTCTCGTGGCTCATGCGTCCAGCGTCGCCGGGACGGGGCGGGCGCCGCGTCGGCCCCCGGTGGCGTCCTGGCCGGCGTCGGCGTGCGACCGCGGTGGGACCCGGACGGCGGCGTCCGCCCGGGGGTGGACGCCGGAGGTCGCACGCGAGCCGTCATGTGCGGGCCGGTCCGGGCATGCGAGGACCCCCCGCACACCCGCCAGAGCTCGCCTGCCCTTGCTGCCTTCCGGCCCTGGGGGGGTTCAGCGAGATGACGCCGCACGAGGGGTCTGGCACCAGGATAACGCAGCGAGCCCGGGTCCTCCGACGCGTCGTCGGACCGGGCGCACGGGACCGGCACCCGTCCGTGCAGGTCGGATCACCCGTCCGACCGGTTCAGCAGGTCGTCCCACCTGTCGATACGGCTGAGTGCGGCACCACCGGACCGGTGCGGGCCGCCACCCCCCGAACCGACCCCGGTGGCCGCTGGCCGCCGCATGCGAAAGGCACCTGAGTGGCTACCGTCGACTCCACCCTGACCGCGGCCATGGCGATCGAGGGCGCGACCGCCGTCGCGCTCGTCGACTTCGACTCCGGCATGACCCTCGGCTCCGCCGGCGGCGGCATGGACCTGGACCTCGCGGCCGCCGGCAACACCGACGTCGTCCGCGCCAAGTTCCGCACGCTGCAGTCGCTCGGCCTGCAGGACGGCATCGAGGACATCCTCATCACCCTGACCACGCAGCTGCACCTCATCCGCCTGCTGCAGAGCGCCAACGGCCAGGGCCTGTTCCTGTACCTGGTGCTCGACCGCAGCCGCGCGAACCTCGCGATGGCCCGCCGGCAGCTGCTCAACCTGGAGCGTGAGCTGGCCATCTGACCGACGGCGCACGGACGAGGAGACAGCGCGGCATGATCATCCGCCAGAACGGGCTGCAGGTGGCTGCCAGCCTCCGGCACGCCATCGAGGGGATCCGTCGCGTCATCCTCGTGCAGCGCGACGGGACGCCGTTCAGCGACGACGGCCCCGAGCAGGACCGGGACCGGTTCGCCGCCCTGGTGGTGCACTGCCTGGAGATGGCGCACCACACGGCGGCCGGAGCGGACCTGCACGGCCTCGCCACCTGCACCGTGCGCACCGACGAGGGCGCCGTGCTGGTCACCCCCGTGGGCGACCGGTTCGCGCTCGCCGTCGTGGTGGAGCCGCAGGTGAACCTGGTGCTGCTGCAGCGGGCCATCGCCCCGCAGGTCGAGAACCTGCTGGCGCTGGACGGCGCGGTCGTCTGACCCCCGGGTCGGGGCGGCCGTGCCCGCGGCGCCTGCCGCGCCGGCTGCGCTCAGTCCCCGTCGTCCAGCCGGCGCAGGTAGCGCTCCGGCGCGTCGAGGAACCCCCTCCAGGACAGGACCAGGTCGGTCTCGTCCCACGGCGTCTCCCGCAGCCCGTGCTCGCCGACCTCCAGGACCTGCGCGCCCGGCAGCGCGGCCAGCACCGGCGAGTGGGTCGACAGCAGCACCTGCGACCCGCCGGCGACCAGCCTGCGCAGGTGCGCCAGCAGGGCCAGCGACCCCGTGAACGACAGGGCCGACTCCGGCTCGTCGAGCACGTAGAACCCGGGCCGGACCATCCGCGACGTGACCACCTCGAGGAACGACTCCCCGTGCGACATCTCGTGGAACACGGGATCGGGCGCCGTCCCGGGGTTCGCCTCCAGGTAGGTGTAGAAGCCGTGCATCGTCTCGGCCCGCAGGAAGAACCCGCGCCGTGGCGTCCCCGCACCGCGCTCGAGCAGCAGGTGCTCCGACAGCCCCGACTCCGACGCCCGCGTCTGGTTGCGCGCCCCCGTCGACCCGCCCTCGGCGCCCATGCCGAAGGCCATGGCCAGCGCCTCGACCAGCGTGGACTTGCCGGCGCCGTTCTCCCCGACCAGCACCGTCGCCGGGCCGAGCTCCCACCCGTCCCGCAGGACCTGCGCCACGGCGGGCACCCGGGCGAACCAGGCACCGGCGGGGACCGGCTCGCGGTCGTCGGCGCGCACGCGGCGGACGGGCAGGTCACGAGGTCGCACGGGGTCCAGCCCACCACAGCGGGCGGGCCCCGGGGGCCGGTTACCGGGCACGGGTCGGACTCAGGTACCCTCTTACGGCCGGGAGGATTCGCCTAGTGGCCTATGGCGCACGCTTGGAAAGCGTGTTGGGTGAGAGCCCTCGGGGGTTCGAATCCCCCATCCTCCGCAGGTGAAGGGCCCGTGACCGCGTCAGCGCTGGTCACGGGCCCTTCGTCGTCCCCGGAGGCGCTCGTCCTCGTCGGCCCGCTGCTGCCCAGGGGGAGGCGACAGCACCGTGCCCCAGTCCGACCGTGCCGGTCCCGCGCACTTCGCCGTGGCTGCCCCCGGCGTCCTCGGCACGCGTGCTCGTCGACCGCTGGATGCGCTCCTCACCGCCGCGAGCCTGGTCCGGGAGGTGACGGCGGGAGCCCTCGTGCGCACGGACGGCCGGACCCAGCCGCTGCCAGGCGTCCCGGGTGACCCCCTGCTCGCCCCGGGGTCTCCCGTCCTCGCCGTCGCGTGCGCGCGCATCGCGGCGGGCCAGGTGTACTCGTCGTTCCTCTGGCCCCTCGGCGGCTGGCACGCCCCCCGCGGCCACGCACGGGTGACGGTCCTGTCCGCGCCTGCGGACGCACCGGGGCGCGGGGGTGGTGCGGTGCTGCTGTCGCCCGGCCCTGTCGTGCACGGGCTGACCCCCCGTGAGCTCGAGGTGCTGGGGCTCGTGGTCGACGGCTGCTCCAACCACGAGATCGCCCGCGTGCTCGTCGTGGCGCCGCGCACGGTCGCCGCGCACGTCGAGCACCTGCTCGTGAAGCTCGGTGCCGCGACGCGGACGCTCGCCGCGGTGCGCGCGGAGCGGGAGGGTCTCTACGTCCCGGCGGTCCCGCAGCCCTGAGCCACGCAGGATCGGCAGTTCTGCCGATACCCACCGCGCGGTACGCCGGGTCCAATGAAGGGACCGCGACCTGATACGGGCGGCGGGATCCCACGACGGGGAGCGATCATGAAGGCAGTCGTGTACGACGGACCGCGGCAGGTCAGCGTCCAGGACGTCCCGGACGCCCGGGTCGAGCGGCCGACCGACGTCCTGGTGCGGATCACGTCGGCGAACATCTGCGGCTCCGACCTGCACATGTACGAGGGCCGGACGGACTTCGAGCCCGGCCGGTGGTTCGGGCACGAGAACCTGGGCCAGGTCGTCGAGGTCGGCGACGGCGTCGACAAGGTCCGGGTGGGCGACTGGGTCGTCCTCCCGTTCAACATCGCGTGCGGGCACTGCAAGAACTGCGAGCGGCAGCTCACCAACTACTGCCTGACCGCGCAGCCGGAGCCGGCCCTAGCCGGTGCCGCGTACGGCTTCGCGGACATGGGCCCGTACGGCGGGGGCCAGGCCGAGCTGCTGCGGGTGCCCTGGGGCGACTTCAACTGCCTGCGGCTCGGGGAGGACGCCGAGGAGCGGCAGACCGACTACGTGATGCTCGCGGACATCTTCCCCACCGGCTACCACGCCACCGAGATGGCCGGCGTGCGGCCCGGCGACCAGACGGTGATCTACGGCGCCGGGCCGGTCGGGCTGATGGCCGCCCTGTCGGCGACGATCCGCGGCGCGAGCAAGGTCATGGTGGTCGACCGCCAGCCGGACCGGCTGCGGCTGGCGGAGTCGATCGGGGCGATCGCCATCGACGACTCCGCGGTCGACCCGGTGCAGGCCGTGCTCGACCAGACGATGGGCCTGGGTGCGGACAACGGCTGCGAGTGCGTCGGCTACCAGGCGCACGAGCCCGACGGCGAGGAGCGCCCCAACCTGACGATGAACCGCCTGGTCGCCTCCGTCCGGTTCACCGGACGGATCGGCACCGTGGGCGTCTTCGTGCCCGAGGACCCCGGGGCCGGCGACGAGCTGGCCAAGCAGGGCCGGCTGGCGTTCGACTTCGGCCTGTTCTGGTTCAAGGGCCAGAAGATCGGCAGCGGCCAGGCGCCGGTCAAGAAGTACAACCGGCAGCTGCGCGACCTGATCGCCGGCGGCAAGGCGGAGCCGTCGTTCATCGTGAGCCACGAGCTGTCCCTGGACGAGGCCCCGGGGGCCTACGAGCACTTCGACAACCGGGACGACGGCTGGACGAAGGTCGTCCTGCACCCGTCGACGACGGGTGAGGAGGCGCGTCGTGGCTGACGAGCTGGCGGGACGGACGGTCGCGGTCCTCGCGGCGGACGGGGTGGAACGCGTGGAGCTCGAGCAGCCGCGCCGGGCGCTGGACGACGCGGGTGCGCGCACGGTCCTGCTCTCCCTCGCCGACGGCGAGATCCAGGCGCGCGACCATGACCTGGCGGACGCGGGCACGTTCCCGGTGGACGGGCTCGTCTCCGCCGCGTCGGTGGACGACTACGCCGCGCTGCTGCTGCCGGGCGGGACGGTGAACCCGGACAAGCTCCGGACGGACCCCGACGCCGTGCGGTTCGTCGGGGACTTCGTCCGGTCGGGCAAGCCGGTCGCGTCGATCTGCCACGGGCCGTGGACGCTGGTGGAGGCCGACGTCGTACGGGGTCGCCGGCTCACCTCGTGGCCGAGCGTGCGCACCGACCTGCGCAACGCCGGCGCCGAGGTGGTCGACGAGCAGGTCGTCACCGAGGGCAACCTGACGACCAGCCGGTCGCCGGACGACCTCCCCGCGTTCTGCGAGCGGATCGTCCAGGAGTTCGCGCGGGCCCCGGCGACCGGAGCGGGGGCCGGGTCATGACGTCGCTGGTCGAGGACCTCGGGTCGCTCGCGCTCCGTGCGGGCGGAGGCGTCGTCCGTGCCGTGCGGTCGGCGGTCGTCCCCGCCACCACGCGGCGCGGTGCAGCGGGTCGGGCGGGGTCGGGGTGGCTCGCCGTGACGCTGGCCTGCGACCCGTCCGACGTCGACACGGCACGGCTGCCCGCGCCGCTGGCCGACCTGGACCGACGCATCGAGGTCCGCGTCCGCCCGGCGCCGGGCGGCAAGGGCACGGAGCTGGCGGCCCGGCTCCGCGACCACCGCTCTGCGGGGACGCCGGGCAGCAGGCTGAGCGGCCGCGACCCGGAGGCCGACCTGCGGTCCGCCCTGCGCCGGGCCAAGCAGCTGATCGAGGTCGGCGAGGTGCTCGCGGTGGACCCGGTGCCGCACGGCGAGCGCACGCGGACGCCCGGCGGCGCCCTGCTCGAGTCGTGGACCCGGGTGGCACCGAAGGGCGGTGTGCGATGAAGGCGGTCACGTGGCGGGGCGTCAACGAGATCGGTGTCGAGGACGTCCCGGAGCCCCGGATCCTCAACGACCACGACCTCATCCTGCAGGTCGGCCTGTCCGCGACCTGCGGCTCCGACCTGCACCTCATGGGCGGGTACGTCCCCGCAATGCGCGCGGGCGACGTCCTCGGGCACGAGTTCATGGGGACGGTGGCGGAGGTCGGCCGGGGGGTGACGAAGCACCACGTGGGCGACCGCGTGGTCGTCGTCTCCTTCACCAGCTGCGGGCGGTGCTGGTACTGCCGCCAGGGGCTGTGGTCGCTGTGCGACAACGGCAACCCCAACCCGGGGATGACGGAGGCCCTGTGGGGCCAGTCCATCGGCGGCTGCTACGGGTACTCGCACGCGCTCGGCGGCTGGGCGGGGAGCCACGCGCCGTACATCCGCGTGCCGTACGCCGACCAGGGGGCGTTCCCGATCCCGGACGGCGTCCCGGACGAGCGGGCCCTGTTCGCCTCCGACGCGGCGCCCACCGGGTGGACCGGTGCGCACCAGGCCGGCGTGCAGCCGGGCGACGTCGTGGCGGTCTGGGGCGCGGGCGGGGTGGGCCAATGGCGGCGCGCGCCGCGTCCCTGATGGGCGCCGAGCGGGTGATCGTGATCGACCGGTACGACAACCGACTGGCGCAGGCCCGGACGCACGTCGGGGCCGAGACCCTCGACTACGAGCAGGTCGACGTCCTGGGCGAGCTGCGGGAGACGACCGGTGGTCGCGGCCCCGACGTCTGCATCGAGGCGGTGGGGATGGAGGCGCACACCCCGGGTCTGCAGCACGTGTACGACCAGGTGAAGCAGCAGATGCGACTGCAGACCGACCGGCCGGCGGCTGTGCGCGAGGCGATCTACGCGTGCCGGAAGGGCGGGACGGTGTTCACGCTCGGCGTGTTCGCCGGGCTGGTGGACAAGTTCCCGCTCGGCGCCGTGATGAACAAGGCGCTCACCCTGCGCGGCGCCCAGCAGCACGGGCACCGCTACATCCCGGAGATCCTCGACCGGATGAGCCGGGGCGAGGTCACCACCGAGCACCTCGCCACCCACGTGATGTCGCTGGACGACGGTCCGACGGGCTACCGGATGTTCAAGAACAAGGAGGACGGGTGCGTCCGCGCGGTGTTCCGTCCCGGCACGTGAGGCACCGGGCGCCGTCCGGGCGGCCGCGGGCACGCGGGTGAGCGCGCACCGCGGCAGGACCGGTGCGTCGCCGACCATCCTGTCCTCGCGCCGGCTGCTGGTCTGCTTCGGCGGCGGGCTGCTCGTGGCGGCGGTCGCCGTGGTCGCGGGCGTCCCGGAGATCGCGGTGCTCGCCGGCTGGGCCGTCACCGCCGGCGCCGCGCTGGTGTGGGTGTGGCGGATCAGCTGGCCGCGCGACGCGGCGGGCACCAAGCAGCTCGCGGAGGACGAGGCGCGCACGCGCGTCACCGACACCTTCGTCCTGGGCGCGGCCGTGGTGAGCCTCGCCGCCGTCGCGGAGGCGCTCGTCCGCTCCAGCAGCGGCGACGCCGTCGGGGTGGTGACCGTGATCCTCGGGGTGCAGGTGGTGATCCTGTCGTGGGCGCTGGTGAACACGGTCTTCGCCCTGAAGTTCGCCCGGCTGTACTACTCGGGCGGGGACGGCGGCATCGAGTTCGGCCAGGAGGAGCCGCCGGCCTACAGCGACTTCGCCTACCTCGCGTTCACGGTAGGCATGAGCTTCGCGGTCCCGGACACGCAGATCGGCACCACGCCGATCCGCAAGGTCGCCCTCGCGCACGCGCTGCTGTCCTACCTGTTCGGGACGGTCGTGATCGCCGTCGCCGTCAACCTGGTCACCAACCTGGGGCAGCAGGGATGACCGCGACGGAACCGGTCCACGTCGGCCTGGTGGCGGACCCGGAATCGCCCACCGAGATCGCGCGCCGCCTGGAGGACCTCGGCCCGCCCGGGGACGATGCCGACGCCACGTGGGACGTCGAGGTCGTCAGCGAGCCGTTCACCACGGACTCCGAGGACGTCGGCACCGCAGTCGAGCGGCTGGAGGACCACGCGCACCGGCACGGGTGGGACGTCGTCGTCGGCCTCACGGAGCTCCCGCTGCGGGACGACGACGGCCGGTACCTGCTGGCCACGACGGACGCACGGCGCCGCACGGCGGTCCTGTCGCTGCCCGCTCTGGGCGGGCTCCGCCTCCACGCGCGCACGCGCCGTGCGGTGCGGGCGCTCGTCAGCGGGCTGGCCGACGCGACCGCGTCCGGGGACCAGGACGTCCGGGTCCCGCGTCCCGGCAGCCGCCTCCGGCTGCTGACGGGCATGGTGCTCGCCAACCGGCCGTGGCTCCTCGTGCCCGGCCTGAAGTCCGCGCTCGTCGCCGCGCTGGCGACCGGTGCCGTCGCCACCATCAACTCCACCGTGTGGCTCCTCGCCGGCTCGCTCTCGACGTGGCGGCTCGTCGTGGCGACGATCGCCTCCGTCGCGGTCGTGGTGGCGTGGCTCGTGGTCGACGGCGGCCTGTGGGACCGGCCGGACGACGGCTCGCCCGAGGCCCGCGACCGCTCCCGCCTCTACAACGTCTCGACGGTCGCGACGCTGACCGCCGGGGTGCTGATCTCCTACCTCGGGCTCTTCGTGGTCAACCTGGCCTGGGCCCTGTTCGTGCTGGACCCCGACGTGATGGGCGGGTACCTCGGCACCACGCTGGGCTACGGCGACCTCGTCCTGCTCGCGTGGTTCGTCGCGTCGGCGGCGACGGTCGGCGGCGGCCTCGGCTCCGGCCTGGAGTCGGACGAGGCGATCCGGACCGCGGCGTACTCGAAGCGCGAGCAGGAGCGCCGCAGCCGGCTCGCGCGACGCGGGGGCTGAGGGCCGGGCTCAGGACCCGCGTCGACCGGCCCGCCGAGCCGGCGCGCCTGCACCGTCCGTCCGCCGGGTCGGCCCGGTCCGAGGACCAGGTGGCCGGCGGCCCCGAGAGCCCGGCGCCCTACTCCACCCCGTCAGCCTCGGACGTCCCCTCGTACAGCCCGATCTCGTTCCCCTCGGTGTCCACGAACGCCGCCCACCAGCTGGTCGGGCTGATCTCGGTGCGCGGGAGGACGACCCTGCCGCCGGCCTCGGTCACCTTCGCGAGCACGTCGTCGATCGAGTCGACCTCGACGTAGGACCGCGGCCGGTCGAGGCTGTCGTCCCGGGGCGCGAGGCCGCCGCCGCTGATCTGGTTCGGCGCCCGCCACATCGGGTAGCCCTCGTACCCGGGCATCTCCTGGATCTCCCAGCCGAACAGCCCGCTGTAGAACGCCTTCGCGCGCTCCATGTCGTCGACCGGGATGTCGATGTGCGTGATGTCGCCGTGTGCCATGACCAGCTCTCCCCCGAGGCGGGCGACCCTGCGCCGCTGCAGGATCAGCTCCCGCCAGCGTAGGGGTCGGCCCGGTCCGAGGACCAGGGTGCGGAGAGCCTCGCGCGAGCCCGGTGGGTCAGGCCGTGGGGCGCCGGGACCCGCCGACCGAACGGAGCCGGCGCGCCGCGACGGCCAGCTGCACGTCGCGGTACTGCGCCGCGCGGTGCATCTGCCCGCGCAGGTCGCTGCCCGACGGCCGGTGCCGCAGGTCGCACGGCACCTCGACGGCGACGAAGCCCTTGCGCAGCAGGTCGATGGTCATGCCCGTCTCGACGCCCCAGCCGCGGGCCAGCGGCGTGGCGGCCTCGAAGGCCTCGCGGGTCAGGCAGCGCATGCCGGACAGCGGCTGCGTGGGCGTCCAGCCGGTCATCGACTGGATCGCCCGCCGGGCCGCGCCCACGACGATGCCGCGCCCGCCGGCGCCGGGCTGCGGCGGCAGCAGGGCGATGGCGACGTCCGCGGTCCCCTCGAGCACCGGCGGCACGAGCGGCGCGGTGTTGACGGCGGTGTCGCCGAGGTCGCCGTCGATGAACAGCAGCAGGCGCGGCGGGCGGTCCGGGGCGTCGCGCATGGCCACGACGGCGGCACCGGTCTCCATCGCGGCGGCCTTGCCGCGGTTGTGCGAGTGCCGGACCACGACGGCGCCGGCCTCGCGGGCGACGTGCTGGGTGTTGTCCTCGGAGCCGTCGTCGACGACGAGCACGAGGTCGACGTGCGGGATGGCCCGGGCGGACCGGACCGTGGCGGCGATCCGCCGCGACTCGTCCTTGGCGGGGATCACCACGGCGACGCGCTGCCGGGTCCGTCCGGTGCGCGCGGTGGTGGTCGCGGTCTCGAGCGGCGCGGGCTGCTGCGGCTTCCCGCGGCGCGGAGCCCGGGGCGCGCGGCCCGCGGGGGGCGTCGGGTCCTGGGCAGGTCGGTCAGCGACCGGTCGTCCCTCGGTCGTGTCCTCCGCCTCGCCCGTCACCTGCGACAGCCTACTGACCGCCGGGGCCCGTCGCGTCCCGTGCGGCCGGGACACGCGGGGGCTGCACCGGACGGTCACATCCGCACCGCGAGGCCGCCACCTGCGGGTCCGTGCCGGCTCGGTGCCGGACTCGGTGCAGGTACGGCACAGGCCGCCACCCCGAGCCAGCGGGGTGGCGGCCTGTGCGTGACACGTCAGCGGAGCGTGACCTGCCGGGCGACGATGCCGGCGCGGGCGCGGCGGGCGTTCGCGTCGAGCGGCTCGGTGTCGGCCAGCGCGGCCTCGAACGCGGGCGCGAAGGCGGCGAGCGGCGCCTCGACGTCCTCCGCCTCGCTGCCCCGGGCCAGCTCCCACACGGGGACGACCAGGCCGTTGGACCGGAAGTAGCCGATGAACTTCGCGCCCTCGAAGCCGGACTCCCGGCGGCCGTGCAGCCGGGCGAGGCCGTCGATGACCTGCTGCTCGTCGTGCGGCTGGGCCCAGCGCAGGTACTCGCGGGCACCCATCCGCACCCAGTACGCGGCGTCCACGGCGGCGATCTTCTTGGTGTCGACGACGCCGGCGTCGGCCTCCTCGACGGCCGCCTTGAGCTCCGGCGTCATCTCGGTGTCGGCGGCGATCCAGTAGGAGAAGCTCTCCTCGATCGTGACCTCGAACGGCACGGTCAGGTCGAGCACGTCCTGCAGGCGCGGACCGGGCTCGGCCAGGCCGGTGTTCTGGATCGCGGTGCCCGGCTCGGAGTCCAGGGCCTCGAGCAGCGCGGCGGCCAGGTCGCGGCTGGCGTCGCCGGAGCCGCCGACCACCTGCAGGGCGAGCAGCACGACGCCGTCGGCGCGGTGCAGCGCGGCCCAGCCGTCGGGCAGGACGGTGGTCACGGTCACGTCGCGCGCGCCGTGCTCGGCGGTGGTGCGGGCGGTCGCGGTGGCGGCGGGCACCAGCTCGCGCAGGGCGACCCAGTCGGGCTCACCGGGGAGGCCCTCGAAGGGACGCAGCACGAAGTCGACGGAGGAAGGCATGCCCGCCAGCGTACCGACCCCGGGCGGGGCCGGGGCGAACCCGCCGCGGACCGGCCTTCGGTGGCAGGATCGGGGCCATGGACCCGCGCGCCGGAACCCCCGCCCAGCCGTCCGACCTCGTCGACGTGGAGGCGCTGCTCGCCGCCTACCACGACCGCCGTCCCGATCTGGAGGACCCCGCGCAGCGCGTGGTGTTCGGCACCAGCGGGCACCGCGGGTCGAGCCTGGACGGCGCGTTCAACGAGCTGCACATCGTGGCGATCACCGCCGCGATCGTCGAGTACCGCCGTGGCCAGGGCACCGACGGCCCGCTGTTCATCGGCCGCGACACCCACGCCCTGTCCGAGCCCGCGTGGCGGACCGCGCTGGAGGTGCTGGCGGCGGCCGGTGTCGAGGTGCGCGTGGACGCCCGCGACTCCTGGACGCCCACCCCGGCCGTGTCGCACGCGATCCTCCTGCACAACGGAGCCGCGACGTCCGAGGGGGTGCGCGCCACCGGCCCCGGCCTGGCCGACGGCATCGTCGTCACCCCGTCGCACAACCCCCCGCGCGACGGCGGCTTCAAGTACAACCCGCCGCACGGCGGGCCGGCCGGCTCCGAGGCGACGTCCTGGATCGCGAACCGCGCCAACGAGCTGCTGGCGAGCGGCGTGGACCGGGTCGCCCGGGTGGGCGTGGACGCGGCGCTGGCCGCCGACACCACCCGCAAGCACGACTACCTCGGCGCGTACGTCGACGACCTGCGGCACGTGCTGGACCTGGACGCGATCCGGTCCGCCGGCGTGCGGATCGGCGCCGACCCGCTGGGCGGCGCGTCCGTCGAGTACTGGGGCGCGATCGCCGAGCGCTACGGCCTGGACCTGACCGTCGTGAACCCGCGGGTCGACCCGCAGTGGTCGTTCATGACGCTCGACTGGGACGGCAAGATCCGGATGGACTGCTCGTCGCCGTCGGCGATGGCCTCGCTGGTGCAGGCGATGGGCGGGGACGCCCCGTACGACATCGCCACCGGCAACGACGCGGACTCCGACCGGCACGGCATCGTGACCCCGGACGCCGGCCTGATGAACCCGAACCACTTCCTCGCCGTGGCGATCGGCTACCTGTACGCCGGCGCCCGCCCCGGCTGGCCCGCCGACGCCGCGATCGGCAAGACGCTCGTGTCGTCCTCGCTGATCGACCGGGTCGCCGGCAGCCTCGGCCGGAAGCTGCTCGAGGTGCCCGTCGGGTTCAAGTGGTTCGTCCCGGGCCTGCTGGACGGCTCCGTCGGGTTCGGCGGCGAGGAGTCGGCGGGTGCGTCGTTCCTGCGCACCGACGGCTCGGTGTGGACCACCGACAAGGACGGGATCATCCTGGCCCTGCTCGCCTCGGAGATCCTCGCCACGACGGGGAAGTCGCCGTCGCAGCACCACGCGGACCTGGTCGCCGGGTTCGGCGAGTCCTGGTACGCCCGGGTCGACGCCCCGGCCACGCTCGAGCAGAAGGCCACGCTCGCGAAGCTGTCCCCCGAGCAGGTGACGGCGACCACGCTGGCCGGCGAGGACATCACGGCCAAGCTCACGTCGGCGCCCGGCAACGACGCGCCGATCGGCGGCCTCAAGGTGACGACGGAGAACGCCTGGTTCGCGGCGCGCCCGTCCGGCACGGAGAACGTCTACAAGATCTACGCCGAGTCGTTCGTCAGCCCGGAGCACCTCGCCCAGGTGCAGGAGGCCGCGAAGGACGTCGTCTCCGACGCGCTCGGCTGAGCCCGGCACGCACCGCTCCGTGGCCGTCCGCGCTCGCCGCGCGGGCGGCCACGCGCGCGCCTAGCGTGGACGTCCCCACCCGCTGAGCGAAGGAGCACGCGATGAGCGAGCACGCCGAGACGACGCCGGACAACCTCCCCGACGCCCTGGTCGACCCCGAGGTGGACGAGGTGCGCGACGAGGAGATCAGCGACGAGGAGGTGTCGCGCTCGATGCCCGACGCGAGCACGAGCGACCAGGACCCCGCCTCGTTCCTCAACCCCTGAGCGACCGGCGCCGTTGACAGCGCACGAACAGCCGCGCATACCGCGCGGATCGGGCGCGTTCGTCCGCTGTCACCGGCGCGGGGCGTGCGGGCGCGGGGCCTGCGCGCGCAGGGTGAGCACCAGGAGCAGCGGGGTCAGCGACTGCGCGCCGGCGACCGCCCGCTCGCTGAGGCCGACGCGGTCGCCGCCGGCCGACAGCTCCAGGACGAACCAGGCGAGCAGGACCAGCAGCACCCCGGTCGCGACCGCCGGGACCGGGGACCGCAGGACCCGCGCGCCCTGCCGTCGGGTCGACGCCACGGGCCACAGCGCCAGGGCACCGAACCCCACGCCCGCGGCGACGCCGTGCGCCGCCGGCACCAGGTCGACCGGGAGCAGCCCGACGGCCGCGGTCCCCGCGCCGCCGAGCGCGAGCAGCACCCGGCCCGGCACCGGCACGCCCCGCAGGCCGGCGGCGGTCACCACGTGCGCGGCTCCGGTCACCAGCAGGCCCGCGGTCATCACGCCGGGGTGCGCGACCGCCGCCGTCGCCAGCTCGCTGATCGTGGCGCGCACCGGGTCGAACCCCCGCTGCAGCGCGGCGGCCAGGGTCCAGCCGCCGATCATCGCGAGCGGGGCGACCACGGCCGACGCGACCGCCCAGCCGCGGGGGCGCGTGGTGCCGGGCGCGGGTCGTGCGGCGACAGGAGCGGCGGGGACGGGCACCGCCGCACGGTAGCCCGGCCCCCGGCGGACCGCCCGGCGGACGGCCCGGCGGGCGCCGCCGGGTCGCGGGCCTGCGGCGGAGCCGCTAGACCGGTGGGATGACCGACAGCGCCGCGCCCTCCGCCGTCCTGCTCGACATCGACGGGACGCTCGTCGACTCCAACTTCCTGCACGTGCACGCGTGGACCCTCGCGTTCGCCGAGGTGGACCACCCCGTCGACGCCTGGCGGATCCACCGGCGGATCGGCATGGGGTCGGGCCGGCTCCTCGACGAGCTGCTGGGCGACGACGCCGACCGGCTCGCCGACGACGTCAAGGAGCGGCACACCGCGCACTACGCGGAGCTGGCCGGCCTGCTCCGCCCGTTCGCCGGCGCCCGCGAGCTGGTCCGGGCCCTGGCCGACCGCGGGCTGCACGTCGTCCTGTCGACCTCGGCCGCCCCGGAGGAGGTCGAGAAGCTCCGCGCCGTGCTGGACGTCGACGACCTGGTCCAGCTCACCGGCGCGGAGGACGTCGAGGAGGCCAAGCCCGAGCCGGACCTGGTGCAGGCCGCGCTCGACCTGGCCGGGGTGCCGGCGGACCGCGCCGTGTTCGTCGGCGACTCGGTGTGGGACGTGCAGGCGGCCGCGCGGGCGGGCGTCGTGTGCGTCGGCGTGCTGTCGGGCGGCACGTCCGAGGCGGAGCTGCGGGACGCCGGCGCCGCCACCGTCGTCGAGGACGCCGCCGCGCTGCTGCGCGACCTGGACGCCACGCCGGTCGGCGCCCTGCTGCGCTGAGCGGTGGCCCGCTCGATACTCGGGGCATGACGATCGACGTGACCGACCTGCCCGACCAGGACCGCTTCGAGGCCCGGGACGCCGACGGGACCGTGCTCGGCGTCGCGGCGTACCGCCGGGAACCCGGGCTGGTCGTGTTCACCCACACCGAGGTGGACCCCCGGCACGAGGGGCACGGCGTCGGGTCGACGCTGGTGCAGCAGGCTCTCGACGCCGTCCGCGCGGCGGGAGACCGGATCGACCCGCAGTGCCCGTTCGTCGCGTCGTTCGTGGCGGACCACCCGGAGTACGCGGACCTCGTGGCCGACGCCCGGCGGTGATCCCGGGGGTCCTGGCGCCCGGACGGAATCCGGTGCCCGGCCGTCGGTGCCGGGTGCGACACTGACGCACGTGCTGGGGCCCTACCGCGACGTGCTCTCCCGACCCGGGGCGCTGCCGTTCTCCGCAGCCGGCGTGGTCGCCCGGCTCCCGATGTCGATGGTCGGCATCGGCATCGTCCTGATGGTCGAGGCCCTGTACGGCTCGTACGGCCTGGCGGGCAGCGTGTCCGCGGTCTGCGTGCTGGCGCAGGCGGTCTGCTCGCCGCAGCTCGCCCGGCTGGTCGACCAGCACGGGCAGGCGCGGGTGATGCGGCCGGCGGTCACGGTGTCCGCGACCGCGCTCGTCGCGCTCGTGCTGTGCGCGATCTCGGGCGCCCCGGCCTGGACCCTGTACGCCACGGCGGCCCTGGTCGGCGCCACCCTCGGCTCGTTCGGCGCGCTGGTCCGCGCGCGCTGGTCGTACGTGCTGGAGGACCCGCGCGCCCTGCACACGGCGTACTCGCTGGAGTCCGCCCTGGACGAGCTGGTATTCGTCGTCGGGCCGATCCTCGCGACCACGCTCGCCACCTCCGTCGCCCCGTCGGCGGGCCTCGTCGTGCCCGTGGTCGGCATGGTCGTCGGCGGGTTCTGGTTCCTCGCGCAGCGCCGCACCCAGCCGCCGCCGCACCCGCGCACCGAGGCGGTCACCGCACCCGACGGCAGCCCGGTGCGCCGCAGGTCCGTCATGCGCTCGGGCGCGATGGTGGTGCTCGCGGTCGTGTTCGTCGCGATGGGGTCGATCTTCGGCGCCACCGACGTGAGCACCGTCGCGTTCGCGGAGGAGGCCGGGCGGCCCGGTCTGGCCGGCGTGATCCTCGCCGTGTTCGCCTGCGGGTCGCTGATCTCCGGCCTGCTCTACGGCGCCCGCCACTGGACGATGCCGCTGTGGCGGCGGTTCGCGATCGGGATCGTGGCGCTGGCGATCGGCTCGGCGCTGTTCGTCGTGGTGACGTCCCTGGCGGTGCTCGCCGTCGTCATGTTCGTCGCCGGGTTCGCGATCGCGCCGACGCTGATCAACGGCAACGCGCTCGTGCAGCACCTCGTCGCCCGGGAGCGGCTGACCGAGGGCCTGACCTGGGTCGGCACGTCGCTGGGCGTGGGCGTGTCCCTCGGGTCCTGGGTCGCGGGCCACCTGATCGACCGGCAGGGGTCGCACGGCGGGTACCTCGTCGTGGTCGGTGCCGCGGTGCTCGCGGTCGTCGCCGTGCTGGCGTCGCTGCGCACGCTCCGCGCCGGGACCGCGGGGCTGGTCTCCCCGGCGGGCGAGGCGCCGGCGCGACCGTCGGCGACGGCCGAGGACGCGCCCGGCCGCTGAGGCGGCGCCGGGCCCGCCGAGCGACCCCGGCGGACCCGCGTCAGCGCAGCGTCCGGGGCGCCCCCGTCGTGCCGCCGTCCTGCGCGGCGGACCGGCGCCGCTCCGCGAAGATCCCCAGCACGAGCAGCAGGCCGCCCGCCGCGAGCAGCGTCAGCAGCCACGGCCCGGCCGAGATCGTCCGCCCGATCTGCGCGGCGAACACGCTGACCACGGCCACCGGGAGCGCAGCCGCCCCGACGACCAGCGGCGCGCGGAGCATCTGCCGGGCGCCGAGCAGCATGAACCCGAGCGCCAGCACCACCACGAGGATGGCGCGCCAGGTCAGCGGGTCGGTCCAGATCGCGAGCATCGACGGGCCGAGCGTCGCGACGATGCCGGGCGTCAGCGTGGCCACGGAGCTCGTCCGCCCCACGGGCCAGGGGGACGCGGCCGGCCGCGCGGCGGCGGGACCCGGGTGCTCGAGCGCCGCCTGCAGCGCGACCCAGCCGATGGCCGTGAGCGCGACGCCGAGCGGCAGCGCGAACACCTCGACCCGGAGCTCGCGCGGGCTCCAGGCGGCGATCGCCCAGGCGAGCGCCGCCAGCCAGAGGACCCAGCCCGGCGGCACGACGGTGTCCAGGACGCCGCGCTCGCGCCGGGCCTCGCCCCGGACGGCCAGCACCGCGAGCGCGAGCAGCGCGAGCTCCACCAGCAGGCCGGTCCAGACGAGGGCCCACGACGGCCGCACGGCGCACAGCGCACCGACGGTGCCCGCGACGAGCGCCGGCGTCAGCGCCCAGCGGCGGCGCACCGGGGAGCCCTGGGTGGCGAGCAGGCCGAGCGCGCCGAGCAGCACCGCCCCGGCCAGCGACCAGCCGAGCGCCGCACCGAACAGGCGGGCGTTCGCGACGCCGGAGCCCACGGGGGTGTCCGCGGCCAGGTGCGCGGCGCGGACGGCACCCGCGAGCGCCGCCACCGCCCCGGCGAGGACCAGCGGTCCGGCCAGCGCCGCCAGCGACCGGCGCGCCGGCGTGATCGCAGCGGCCGGGCGCCGGTCGAGCGCGCCGACCAGCACCGCCACCGCCGCGAACCCCAGGAGGGCCGCGCTGCGGACGCCGACATCGCGTCCGGCGAGCGCCAGCAGGAGCGTGGGCACGACCAGCAGCGCGGCCCCGGACGCGACCAGCGGCCGCCAGCGGTCGTGCCGCCGGGACAGCAGCGCCCCGGTGACGACCGCCGCGAGGGCGGGCGGCGCGGTGTACGCCTCGACGAGCCCGACGCCCCACCAGACCAGCGCCGACCAGACGACACCGGTCCACAGCGCCGCCGACGCCCACCACACCGGGCGGCGGTCGCTCCGCTGGGCGACCGCCGAGGCACCGGCGCCGAGCACCGCGCACAGCACCAGCACCGTGTCGGCGCCCGTCGGGGTGCGGGCCACCCCCAGCAGCAGCGTCACGCCGGCCGTGGCGGCCGCGGCGACCTCGACGGCCGTGCGCACGGGTCCCGGCGCGGTCCCCGGCGCCCGGGCACCCACCCGGTCGGCGACGGCGGGCGCGGCGACCGCGGCGACCGCCGCGAGGACGGCGACCACCGGCAGCAGCACCGGCGACCCGGAGCCGGGCAGCAGCAGCGCCCCGGCGCAGATGACGACGACGGACAGCGTCGGCAGCACGAGCGCGGCGGCGAGCGTGCGCAGCCACGACGGCACCCGGCGGGCCCGCGTGTCGAGGAGCAGGACCTCCAGCAGCAGCAGCGCCGCCGCACCGGCAGCACCCCACCACGTGCGGTCCGCCGCCACCGCGGCCACGCCGACCACGGACGGCACGACCGCGACGACGAGCACGGCGAGCCAGGTGTCGTCGCCGACCCGCGGGAGCACCGTGAGCGCCGCCGCGGTCAGGGTCAGCGCCACCGTCACCGCCCCCACCACGCCGAAGCCGTCCCACCCGGCCCACAGGGCGAGCAGCACCGCGAGCACCGCGCCCGCGTAGAGGGTGCCCGCGGCCACCAGCAGGCCGCGCAGCTCCGCGGCGGCGAGCGGGCGGCTGCGCAGGAGCAGCAGCACCACGGCCACCGCCCCCAGGGCCGTCGTCGGCCACGAGACCCAGGTCAGCACCGCCAGGAACGCGACCTGCGCGTAGGCGGCGGTGACGAGCGTCCCCCGCCACGGACCCCGCGCGAGGGGGTGCGCTGCGGGCGTGCCGTACGTGGCCGCCGGGAACCGCCGGGCGGCCTCGACGAACCCGGCCGCCAGCGCGAGCTCGGCCAGCAGCAGCGGCACCGACCACGGGCGGAGCAGGCCCGCGGCGACCCACACGGTGAGCACGGCGGCGACCGGCAGCAGGGCGCGACCGACCACGTGCGCCGCCGGCTCGCTCCGCAGCACGCGGGCGAGGCCGGGGCCGAGGAGCGGGGCGGCCGGGAGGGCCTGCGCCGCCGGACCCGTGGCGCCGGCGGCGCCCGAGGGAACCGCCGGGCCCGAGGCGGCCGGGGACACCGGCGCGACGGGCGGGGCCGGCACCGGCACCCGCACCACCTGCGTGACCGCGACCGCCGCGAGCGGGACCCGGCCGATCGCGGCGACCGCCCCGACCAGCACCACGAGAGCGAGCACCGGCCCGGTGCCCTGGCCGACGATCTGACCGGCGAACGCCTGCGGGTCCAACCGCTCGGGCGACCCGGACCCGACGCCGCCGAGCAGCGCGAGGGTCGCGCCGACGCCCGCCAGCACGCCGATGCCGGTCAGTGTCAGCAGCGCGACCCACCCGCCGGACACCTGGGCCCGGTGCTGCGGGTCGGCGGCGCGGTCGTGGCCGCGCCGGGCGGGCACCAGGACCAGCAGCGCCCACACCGCCGCACCGGCCAGCGGAGCCGTGCCCACCGGGGCCGGCAGCACCGACGCCGCGGCGAGCGCGGCCGCGGCGACCGCCAGGGCGGCCGAGCCGGCGACCCACGCGCCGCTCTGACCGGCAGGCGCCTGGGCGCGCGCGACCACCGCGGCGAGCAGCACCGCGAGCGCGGGCCCGCCGGTCTCCCAGCCGCCGGGCGACGTCACGACCAGGGCGGCCGGCAGCGCGAGCAGCACCAGAGCCAGCGCGGCGAGGGCCAGCAGCCCGTCCACGACCACCGCCGGCGCGCCGAACCGGTCCCGGACCGCCCTGCGGTGCCACACCCGGGTGAGCGTCACGAGCGCGGCGACGAGCAGCCCGAGCTGCGTCGCCCACGGCCCCGCGGCCGCGGCGGCGACGCACAGCGGCACCAGCGGCAGCACCAGCACGGCGACCGTCCACGACCGGATCCGGACCGCGAGCCCGGCGGCGGTGAGCCCCAGCCCCACGGCGAGCAGCAGCGGCGCCAGCACCAGCCAGCGCGCGGGCCCGTCGGCCAGCGAGGCGACCACCCACGCGTCCACGACGGCCAGCACCGCGACCAGCCCGCCCACCGCCTCCGCCGACGAGGCGACCCCGATCCGCCGCAGCGTCAGCGTGCCCGCCACCGCGAAGGCGGTCACCAGCAGCAGCACGGCCACCCGGGCGACGGGCGCCTCGTCCAGCACGAAGAACGCGAACACCAGCGCGGCCGCCGCCACGAGGCCGGCCCCTGCCAGCACGAACAGGCGCACCACGTCGAACGGGCGCTCCGGCGCGGGCGGGGCCGACGGGGGCACCGGCGGGCGACCCGTGGGCGGGGCGCCGGGTGGCGTGGGCCGGGCCGCCGGGAAGCCGGCCGCCGGGAAGCCCATCGGTGCGGTGCCCGACGGTACGGAGGCGGTCGGCGCGAACCCGGTGGGCGCGAACCCCGGCGCGGCAGGGCCGGGCGACGCGAACCCGGGCGCGCCCGGGCCGGGCGGCGCGAACCCGGGCGTCGGCGCCGGACCCGGGACCGCGACGGGGGCCGCGGCCGGTCCGGCGGGCTGCCACCCGGTACCCGCAACCGGCGCACCGGGCACGGCAGCCGCGCGCTGCGCCGCCCGCACCTGCGTCAGGAGCGCGTGCCGGGCGTCGAGCGCCTGCGCGGCGGCGACGGAGGCCGCGGCGATCCGCACCCCGTCCGGGCCGGCGAGGTCGAGGCCGCACCGCCCGCAGCGTGCCGCGCCGAGGGCCGCGCCGCACGAGGGGCAGCGCGTGTAGTCGAGGAGCTCGCGCCGTGCGGCGTCCACCGGAGTCTGGTCCACGTGCCGAGGGTGCCAGGCCGCGGACCGCTGAGTGGTGCCGTCCACAGTTCCTCCGCAGCGTTTCACCAGGTTGCCGCGTCGCGACGCCGCAGCCGGGCACCCCCGAGGTGCCCCGATCGCGGGTCCGGGCCAGGGTGGTGGGACCGGCGTGACGGACCAGACACCGTCCGGCGGTGGCACCGGACGAAGTCATGGGACGAATATGGCCTGACCCCGACAACGACAGGAGCGCAGCGTGGCACGCAGCAGCACGGTGGCCGACCAGCTCGTCGCCCAGGTGGTGGCGGCCGGCGCGAAGCACGTCTACGGGATCGTCGGCGACAGCCTGAACCCGGTCGTCGACGCGATCCGGCGGGCGCAGAAGGACGGCGTCGACATCCAGTGGGTGCACGTCCGGCACGAGGAGGCGGCGGCCTTCGCCGCGGCGGCGGAGGCCGAGATCACGGGGAACCTCGCGGTCTGCGCGGGCTCCTGCGGGCCCGGCAACCTGCACCTGATCAACGGTCTCTACGACGCGAACCGGAGCAAGGTCCCAGTGCTCGCCATCGCGTCGCACATCCCGAGCGCGCAGATCGGCACCCAGTACTTCCAGGAGACGCACCCCGACCGGCTGTTCACCGAGTGCTCGGTGTACTCGGAGATGATCTCCTCGGCGGCGCAGGCGCCGCGGGTCATCCGGTCGGCGATCCACCACGCCTACGGCGCTCCCGGCGTCGCGGTGCTCACCATCCCCGGCGACGTCGCCGACCTGGAGGCCCCCGCCCCCGGCACCGACACGCTGACCCGGCCCAGCAGGCCGCGCGTCATCCCGGCCGAGGCCGAGGTCGCCGCTCTCGCGGACGCGATCGACGCGGCCAAGAAGGTGACGATCCTGGCCGGTGCGGGCGCGCGCGGCGCGCACGACGACGTCCTGGCCCTGGCGGACAAGGTCGCCGCCCCGGTCGGCCACAGCCTGCGCGGCAAGGAGCACATCCAGTACGACAACCCGTTCGACGTCGGCATGACCGGCCTGCTCGGCTACGGCGCCCTCCAGGCGGCCATGGACGACGCCGACCTGCTGATCCTGCTCGGCACCGACTTCCCGTACGACCAGTTCCTGCCCGAGGGCGTCCGGACCGCGCAGGTCGACATCGACCCCACGCACCTGGGCCGCCGGACCCGCACCGACCTCGCGGTCGTCGGCGACGTCGGCGAGACGGTCCGTGCCCTGCTGCCGCTGGTCGGGCGCAAGAAGTCGCGCCGGTTCCTCGACTCGATGCTCACGAAGCACGAGAAGGCCATGTCCGGCGTGGTCGGCGCGTACACGAAGGACGTCGAGCACCACACGCCGATCCACCCCGAGTACGCCGCGGTGCTGCTGGACGAGGAGGCGGCCGACGACGCCGTGTTCACCGTCGACACCGGCATGGGCAACGTCTGGGCGGCGCGCTACCTCACGCCCAACGGCCGGCGCCGGGTGATCGGCTCGTTCCTGCACGGGTCGATGGCCAACGCGGTGCCGCACGCCATCGGCGCGGCGTTCGCCGCCCGCGACTCGGGCGCCGAGCAGAAGCACGTGGTGGCGATCGCCGGCGACGGCGGCCTGTCGATGCTGCTCGGCGAGCTGATCACGCTGGTGCACTACCAGCTGCCGGTCAAGATCGTCCTGTTCGACAACGCGACGCTGGGCATGGTCCGGCTCGAGATGCTGGTGGACGGCCTGCCGAGCTTCGGCACCGACTCCCCCGCGATCGACTACGCGGCGGTCGCGCAGGCCGTCGGCATCCCGTCGGTCCGGGTCGAGGACCCGACGCAGATCCGCTCGGCCCTGCGCCAGGCGTTCGCGCACGACGGGCCGGCGCTGGTCGACCTGGTCACCGACCCCCGCGCGCTGTCCCTGCCGCCCAAGATCACGCGTGCCCAGGTCAGCGGCTTCACGGCGGCGATGAGCAAGGAGATCCTCGGCGGCGGCATGGGCGAGGTCATGTCGATGGCCCGCTCCAACCTGCGCAACGTCCCCCGCCCGTAACCCCTCCCGGCCCCGCCGAGATAGCGCTTCCGCGCCGAAGTAGGGCCGGAACAGGTCCTATCTCGGCGCGGAGGACCTATCTCGACGGCACGACGGGGGGCTGGCCGGGGACGGGGCCGGCAGGTTCGGGGGAGGGCGCAGGGAGCGCGAGGGTCAGTGCAGGTCACCAAGGGCGGCGCGGATCTCGGCCGTGATGACGGTCATCGCGCGCTCGGCGGCCTCGGGGTCGCGTGCGCGGACCGCCGCGGCGACCGCGTCGTGCGCGTCGAGCGCCTCGGGCCGCGGCCGGCTGGGCATCAGCCCGTGCCGGGTGCGCCCGGCCAGGACCTCGGCGACGACGCCGGTCAGGGCCGCGAACATCTCGTTCCGCCCGGCGCGCAGCAGCAGGGCGTGGAACTCGACGTCGCAGGCCAGGAACTCCTCCAGCCGGCCGGCCTCGCCCAGCTCGCGCATCCGGGCGGTGATGGCGAGCAGCCGGTCCACCTCGTCGCCGTCCGCGTGCCGGGCCGCGGCGGCGGCCGCGACGGGCTCGACGGCCGCGCGCAGCTCGGTGAGCGAGCGGAGCTGCCCGAGGCGCCCGGGGCCGGCGAGCCGCCAGCGGATCACCCGGGGGTCGAACACCATCCAGTCGCCGGCAGGGCGCACGACGAGGCCGACGCGGCGCCTGGACGTCACCAGCCCCAGCTGCTCGAGCGAGCGCATCGTCTCCCGCGCCACGGTGCGGGAGACGCCGAACCGGTGCTGCAGCTGCTCGAGCGTGAGCACCGCGCCCTCGGCGAGCGTGCCGGCGGTGATCTCGGAGCCGACCGCCTCGAGCACGGTGCTGTGCAGGACCTCGGCAGCCACCCGCCCACCCTTTCTCCAGGTCAGGAGGGGTCCGCGCCGTGCGCCGGGCCCCCGTGCCGCCCGCGGCCGCGGCCGAGGTCGGCGCGCGTTCTCGGGAGAGCCGTGCCAGGGTCGCACACGGGCGGACCGTGCGCGCACCTCGACGATGGGGTCGCGAAAGGTATGACCTCAAAGTTTGAAAGATCTCACCTTTGTGCCAGAGTGTCCGTGCGCCCGGGGCGGTCCGGGTCGCGCCGGACGGTTCCGCCCGGACGACGATGTCGAGGGAGACAGCGATGCCAGAGGTCCAGCACCTGGTGGTGATGGGCGTGTCGGGGTCGGGGAAGACCACGACCGCCCAGATCCTCGCCGAACGCCTGAACTGGCCCTATGCCGAGGCCGACGAGTTCCACCCGCAGGCCAACATCGACAAGATGTCGGCGGGCACCCCGCTGACCGACGACGACCGGTGGCCGTGGCTGCGGGCCATGCGCGACTGGCTGACCGAGCAGTCCCGCGCGGGCCGCTCCACGATCGTCACCTGCTCCGCGCTGCGCGTCGCCTACCGCGACGTGCTCCGCGAGGCCGAGGGACGCGTCCGGTTCGTGCACCTGCAGGGCACCATCGAGGCCATCGGCAGCCGGATGTCCGGCCGCGCGGGCCACTTCATGCCGCCCTCCCTGCTCCCCTCGCAGTTCCAGACCCTCGAGCCGCTGACCGACGCCGAGGACGGCGTCCGGGTCCCGGTCGAGGTCTCCCCCCACTCCGTCGCCGACGCCGCCCTCCGCGAGCTCGGCATCGACCCGGCCACCGTGCGCGTGGCCACCCAGGAGTCCTGATGCTCGCTCTGCCGACCGCAGCCGGCGCGCTGCTGGCCGCCGCCGACACCGCGGCACCCGCCGTCTCCGACACCCGGCTGATCGTCGCCGCGGTGATCGGCATCGCGACGATCGTGCTGCTCATCGTGTGGCTGAAGCTGCACCCGTTCCTCGCCCTCATGCTGGGCGCCGGCGTGCTGGCCGTCGCCGCTGGGCTGCCGTACGTCGACGCGTTCACGTCGTTCTCGGCCGGCCTCGGGACCACCGTCGCCGGCGTCGGCATCCTGATCGCCCTCGGCGCGATCATCGGCAAGATGCTGATCGACTCCGGCGGAGCGGACCAGATCGTCGACTCGATCCTGCGCCGCACCCCCGTCCAGCGCCTGCCGTGGGCCATGGCGTTCGCGGCGTTCATCATCGGCATCCCGCTGTTCTTCGAGGTCGGCGTCGTGCTGCTGATCCCCGTCGTCATGCTGGTGGCCCGCCGGTCCAAGGTCTCGATGATCCTGGTCGGCATCCCGGCACTCGCCGGCCTGTCCGCGCTGCACGGCCTGGTGCCGCCGCACCCCGGCCCGCTGATCGCGATCGACGCGCTCGGTGCCGACCTCGGCCTCACGCTCGGCCTCGGCCTGCTGGTCTCCATCCCGACCGTCGCGATCGCCGGCCCGCTGCTCGCCAAGCCGATGAACCGCTGGGTGCCGCTCCCCCCGCCCACCGAGGTGCTCGGCGGGTCCGAGCGCGAGGACACCGACCGCCGGCCGTCGTTCGCGATCGCGCTGACCGTCGTCCTGCTGCCGGTCGTCCTGATGCTGGCCCGCACGCTCGCCGAGACCATCGGCTTCCAGGAGTCCGGCGTCGGTCAGGTGCTGGACTTCGTCGGCACCCCGCTGGTCGCGCTGCTGATCACCGCGCTGGTGTCGCTCGTCCTGCTCGGCACCCGGCAGGGCCGGGACCGCAGCCAGGTCAGCAAGCTCGTCGACTCCTCGTTCGCCCCGATCGCGTCGATCCTGCTGATCGTCGGCGCCGGCGGCGGGTTCAAGCAGACGCTGGTCGACTCCGGGGTCGGCGACGTCATCGCCAAGGGCCTCGCGGACGCGCCGATCTCGCCGCTGCTCGCGGCCTGGCTGGTCGCCGTGCTGATCCGCGTGGCCACCGGCTCCGCGACCGTCGCGACGGTCACCGCAGCCGGCATCGTCGCGCCGCTGGCCGAGGGGCTGTCGCCGACGCACGTCGCCCTCATGGTGCTGGCGATCGGCGCCGGCTCGGTGTTCCTCAGCCACGTGAACGACGCCGGGTTCTGGCTGGTCAAGGAGTACTTCAAGATGACCGTCGGCCAGACGTTCAAGACCTGGTCGCTGATGGAGTGCGTGCTGTCGGTGACGGCGCTGGTCGTGGTGCTGCTGCTCAGCCTCGTGATCTAGCGACCCGCCACGCGCGCGACGAGGGCCCTGCCGGGATCGCCGGCGGGGCCCTCGTGCGTCCTCGGTGCGGCGCGGGCGCTCAGCCGCGCGGCGCGAGCGGCCGGGTCGCCGGGCCCTCGAGGACCGTGCCGTCCGGGCCGAACCGGCTGCCGTGCAGCGGGCAGTCCCAGGACCGCTCGACCTCGTTCCACGTCACGACCCCACCCAGGTGCGTGCAGACCCCCGACACCCGCCGGGTCACGCCGCCGACCGTGCAGACCGCCTCGGGCCGGACGCCCGCCCGCTCGACCCCGCCCTGGCCCTCCGGCGGGTCGGCGCGCACACCCGCGGCCGGCCGGGGCGCCGTCCAGCCGGAGAGCAGCGAGCGCGCGACGGCCGCGTTCAGCCGCGCGGCGGCGCCGAGGCCGGTGAGCTCCTGCCGGCCGAGCGGCCGCCAGGCCTGCCCCCAGCGCGGTGCGTGGTGGCCGAGCAGGTCCGCCGCGAGCACCAGCGCCGCGGCGACCGCCGTCGTCATGCCCCACTTCGCGTACCCGGTCGCCACGAGCAGGCGGGGGTCCGAGGGCAGCAGCCGGCCGACCAGCGGCAGGCCGTCGGTGGAGGTGTAGTCCTGCGCCGACCACGCGTGGGTCAGCACCGCCCCGGGGAAGTGCTGCTGCGTCCAGTCGACCAGCAGCCGGACGGAGTCGCCGGTGGGCACCCGGCGGCCGACCGGGTGGCCCGCGCCGCCGACCAGCAGCAGGTCCGGGGTCGCGGGTGCCACGGCGGTGGCGTCGTCGCCCGGCAGGTCCGGCGGGCGGACCAGCCCGGGCCCGGCCAGCGCCGGGGTGGAGCGCAGCGAGCGCGGCTCGGCGTCGACGGACAGCGACATCGTCGTCGGCGGCGGTGCGGGCACGCGGAAGGTCAGCGCGTAGGACCGGTTCGGGCGCAGCCGCGCGAACGTGCCGCCGCGGTCCAGCACCGGAGTCCCGGTGGCGAGCACGACGGCGTCCGCGGCGACGTCGCCGGCCGTCGTCCGCAGCGTCATCCGCGTGCGCGGACCGGGGACGTGCCGGGTGCCGAGCACGCGGACGCCCTCGACGATCCGGCCGCCGCGCGCCACCAGGTCCGTCGCCAGCGCGGCGAGCACGTCGAGGGGGTCGACCTGCGCCTGGTCGGCCAGGCCGATCGCGCCGGTGACGGGGATCGGCAGGTCGGTGCGCCGCCGCCAGCCGACCGGCACACCGGCGCGCCGGGCAGCCTCCAGCTCGGCCTCGACCCGGTCCCGGCCGCCGGCGGTCGTCGAGTAGGTCAGGGCCTCGCGCCGCTGGTACGGCACCTCGTGGTCGTCGAGGTAGCGCAGCAGCCAGTCCATGCCCTCGGCGCTGGCCTCCGCGTACGCGGTGACCACCCGGTCGTCGTGGCGGTCGGCGAGCGCCGCGAGCCGGTCGCCCTGCAGCAGGCTCACCTTGGCGGTGCTGCGGCCGGTGGTCCCCGCCCCGACCGTGCGGGCCTCGAGCACGGTCACGCGGCGGCCCGCGCGCGTCAGCAGCAGGGCGGTGGTCAGGCCGGTCAGCCCGGCGCCGACGACCACCACGTCGGCGGGCGCGTCCCCCGGGTGCGGGACCTCGCCGGGGGCGAGGTGGTGCGGGTGGGCCGGCGACGGCCGCCGGTCCCACCACAGCGAGGTCCGCGCGACCACGGGGGTGCTCCGCTCAGATCTGGGCGGCCGGCGGCGGGGTCTCGGGGGTGCCGGGGTTGACCGGCGTGCCCGGGGTGCCGGCCGGGGCCGGCGTGCTGTCGTCCGCGTCGTCCGACGAGCGCGAGACGGCGCTCTTCACGGCGCCCACCGCCTTGTCCTTGAGCGCACCGCCCTGGTCCTTCGCGAACCCGGCGGCCTTCGTCTCCAGGTCGTCGACCGTCGACTGCACGCGGGGGTCGTGCCACGCGTCGGAGGCCCAGCCCTTGATCTTCTCGAACTGCGCACGGCCCGCGCGGGTCCCGAGCACGTAGCCCACGCCCGCGCCGAGGACGAATGCCAGCTTGCCCTTCATGCCTGACCTCCTGAGTCGGTGTCCTGGTGGTCCGACCGAGCGTAGGCGCGGGCGTCCCGGCCCGCAGAGCGAGCGCAGACCCGGCCGACCGTACGCCCCTGAGGTCGCGCCGCCGGTCACCGGCCCGGCGCTCGACGCGCGGGCAGGCGCGCTCGAGAGCACAGTGACCCCCGAGGAGGTGGTCACGATGGCCCAGTCGACGCAGGTGACCGACCAGCAGCCGGCGCTCAGGCGCACCATCGGCCGCACCGTGCTGCTGCTGTTCGTCGTCGGCGACATCCTGGGCGCCGGCATCTACGCGCTGACGGGAACCGTCGCCGCGGAGGTCGGCGGGGCGATCTGGGTGCCGTTCCTGGCGGCGTTCGTCCTCGCGGCGCTGACGGCGACCGCCTACGCGGAGCTCGTCGCGCGCTACCCGCAGGCCGCCGGTGCGGCGCTGTACGCGAACCGCGCGTTCCGGCGGCCGTTCCTCACCTTCCTCGTCGCGTTCGCCGTGATGATGTCCGGCATCACCAGCGCCTCGGCGGCCGCACGGGCCTTCGGCGGCGACTACCTGGCCGAGCTGCTGCCGTTCGGCGTGCCCACCGTGGTCGCCGCGTGGGTGTTCCTCGGCCTCATCACCGCGATCAACGTCCTGGGCGTCTCCGAGTCCGTGCGGGTCAACGTCGTCCTCACGCTGATCGAGGCGACCGGGCTGCTCGTCATCATCGGGATCGGCGTCCTGGCGCTGGTCCGCGGCGAGGGCGACCCCGGCCGCGCGCTGGAGCTGCACACGGAGGGCGCGGCGTGGATGGGCGTCCTGGGCGGGGCCGCGCTGGCGTTCTACGCGCTGCTCGGGTTCGAGGACTCGGTGAACCTGGCCGAGGAGGCGCGGCACCCGCGCCGCGACTACCCGCGCGCGCTGTTCGGCGGCCTGGCCATCGCCGGCGTCATCTACCTGGCCGTGGCGTTCACCGCGTCGATGCTGGTCGAGACGGACGTGCTGGTCGGCTCGACCGGACCGCTGCTGGAGGTGGTCAAGGTCGCGGGCGTGGTGTTCCCGGCCTGGCTGTTCGCGCTGATCGCCCTGCTGGCCGTCATGAACACGGCGCTGATCAACATGATGATGGCGTCCCGGCTGGTCTACGGCATGGCCCGCGAGCGCATCGTCCCGGCCTTCCTCGGCCGGGTGCACGCCCGCCGCCGCACCCCGGTCACCGCGATCGCGTTCACCGTCGTGCTGGCCCTGACCCTCACCGCGACGGGCGACCTCGGCGACCTGGCCGACACGACCGTGCTGCTCCTGCTGCTGGTGTTCGCCGTGGTCAACGTCGCGGTGCTGGTGCTGCGCCGCCGGCCGGTGGGCGACGGGGAGGAGCAGCCCGAGCGCGTCGAGGGCGACGCGCAGCGGTCGTTCCGCGCGCCGACGTGGGCGCCGGTCGCCGGTGCGGTCGTGTCTCTCGTGCTCGCGTCGCCGCTCACCGGGCGCGAGGGGTCGGTGTACCTGCGCGCCGGCGTGCTGCTCGCGATCGGCGTCGTGCTCTACCTGGTGAACCGGATGGTCGGCGGCAGGGCGAACGGGGTGGACAGGGCGGACGCCTCGCCGGTGGACTGAAGGGCACCACCCCCGACCAGGAGGCGCCGTGCCGGACGACCCGACGTTCCTCGAGCACGTCGCCGACGTGCTCGCCGGGCTGCCCGCCGTCGAGGCCGTCACGCTCGGCGGCTCCCGCGCGCAGGGCACGCACCGCCCCGACAGCGACTGGGACCTGGCCGTCTACTACCGCGGCACCTTCGACCCGCAGCACCTGCGCGACGTCGGCTGGGACGGCCACGTCTTCGACGTCGGCGGCTGGGGCGGCGGGGTGTTCAACGGCGGCGCCTGGCTCACCGTCGAGGGCCGGCGCGTCGACGTGCACTACCGCGACCTCGCCGTCGTGGAGCGCGAGGTCGAGCGGGCGGGCCGGGGCGAGTTCGACATCGAGCCGCTGCTGTTCCACCTCGCGGGCTTCCCGACCTACGTGGTCGTCGCCGAGCTGGCCGGGCACCGCGTGCTGCGCGGGACCCTGCCGCGCCCGGGCTTCCCGGAGGCCCTGCGCCGCACCGCGCCCGAGGTGTGGGGCGCGCGGGCCGACTGGACGCTCGACGCCGCGGAGCAGCACGCCCGTGCCGGGCGGGTCGCCCAGTGCGCGGGACAGGTCGCCGTGGCCGCCGCGCAGCGCGCGCACGCCGTGCTCGCCGCCCGCGGGGAGTGGGTGACGAACGAGAAGCGGCTGCTCGACCGGGCGGGCCTGCGGGCGGTGGACGACCTCGTGCTCGGGCTGGGCGCGGACCCGGGGTCGCTGCTGGGTGTCGTCACGGCCGCGCGGGAGCTCGGACGGGACTGACGGTCCTGGCCCGCCTGCACGTCAGCGGACGACGCCCGCCCGGAAGGCCCACGCGACCAGGTCCACCCTGCTCCGGGCCCCGGTCTTCGCCATGATGCGCGCCAGGTGCACCTTGACCGTCCCCACCGCGAGCGTCAGCGATCGCGCGATCTCCGCGTTGCTCTGACCACGACCCAGGCAGGCGACGACCTCCAGCTCGCGTGGGGTCAGGGCGGCCGGCCCGGACTCGTGCACCCGATCCGGGATCGTCGGCTGCCGATCGCGATCCCCGCGGCGCCTCGACCACACCTGCGTGACCGCGGCGACGAGCTCCGACGCGGAGACCGATTCCGGCACGCGGTGCACGACCAGCGCGGGCGACAGCCCCTGCGGGTCCTCGGGCACGGCCGCGATGAGGACGACCACCGGGGCGCGCGGCGACACGGCGACCGCGCGCAGCGCCCGCGCCGAGGCTGCCCGCTCCACGCGGTCGCCCACGACCAGCGCGTCCGGGCGCGAGCTCCGGACCGACGCGACGAGCTCACCGGGTGACGCGATCTCGGCGACGACCCGCAGCCGGGGGTCGGCCGCCAGCACGACTCGCAGCCCGTGCCGGACGATCTCGTGGGGGTGGACGAGGAGGACCCGGATGAACGACATGAGCGCTGCCCGCCATCGACGTGCCCCCGCACCTCGTCCCACTGTACGGATCGACCCCGTCGACCGGCAGGCCGGGTTCACACCCCGTCCACGCTCCGCCTCCGCCGCTTCGACACGGCGGCGACGGCGCCGGCCGACACCAGGCCCAGCGCGACCACGCCGGCGACGCCCCGTGCGCCGAGGACCGGGCTCAGGACGACGAGTGCGGCAGCGCTGCCGATCAGCGCAGCGGCGACACCCGGCCCTGCTGGGCGGCGCTGTCGGACGAGAGCCAGAGCGACGAGCAGCGCGGCACAGCCCAGGCTCAGGAGGGCGGGCGTCAGCTCCGGCGCCCCGAGGCTCCCGGACATGACCAGGGCGTGCACGAGGACCAGGGCCGCCAGCGACGCCGCCACGAGCAGCGACCCCCGGGCCCGGGCACCCGCCCGGACCCGAGAGGCACGGATCACGCCGACGGCCAGGACCAGCGCCATCACGACCGGCACGGACACACCCGCCTCCGTGCGGCCGACCCACCGGTCGACACCGTCCGGGCCGATGTGGATCGGCACCTCCGCGCCCGGCTCGAGGGAGAGCCACCCGACGACCGAGACGAGCACCGACACCACGAGGGCGAGCAGACCCGCACCGACCAGCGTGCGTCGGCTCACGGTTGTCCCCGACCCATCACGGACGGCCCTCCCACCTGACGCGCCATCGCCTGGCGGCGACGGTGCCCCTCTCAGCGGCAGCTGCCGCGCGGCGCTGTTCGGCACCGCAGGACGAGTCGACCGCAGGTGGCCGGGTGCCGGTATACCTCGTTCGACATAGGCGGCTCTGGTCCGGCACCGTCGCCCCGGCGTACCGTCCGGGGATGACGCCGAAGGTGCCCAAGGACGTGTACGAGGCCGAGCTGTTCCGGCTGCAGGCCGAGCTGGTCACGCTGCAGGAGTGGGTGCGGGCCAGCGGCGCACGCGTCGCCGTGGTCTTCGAGGGCCGGGACGCGGCCGGCAAGGGCGGCACGATCAAGCGGATCACCGAGTACCTGAGCCCCCGGGTCGCCCGGATCGCCGCCCTGCCCGCACCGACCGAGCGGGAGCGCAGCCAGTGGTACTTCCAGCGCTACGCCGCCCACCTGCCCGCCGCCGGGGAGATCGTGCTGTTCGACCGGTCCTGGTACAACCGCGCCGGCGTCGAGAAGGTGATGGGGTTCTGCACGCCGGAGGAGCACGCACGGTTCCTGGAGCAGGCACCGGTGTTCGAGCAGATGCTGGTCGACGACGGCGTGCTGCTGCGCAAGTACTGGTTCTCGGTGTCCGACAACGAGCAGCTCAAGCGGTTCCGGTCCCGGATGGACGACCCGGTGCGGCGCTGGAAGCTCAGCCCGATGGACCTCGAGTCGATCGCCCGCTGGGAGGACTACTCCCGGGCCAAGGACGAGATGTTCGCGCACACCGACCTGCCGGCGAGCCCGTGGTTCGTCGTGGAGTCGGACAAGAAGCGCAACGCGCGGCTGAACATGGTGGCGCACCTGCTGTCGACCATCCCGTACCGCGAGGTGCCGCAGGAGCCGGTGCACCTCCCCACGCGACCGCCCGCCGACGACTACCGGCGTCCCCCGCGGGAGCTCTACACGTCGGTGCCGGACCACGCCGCGAAGCTGGTCGGCGACCGGGAGGCGGACGCCTGACCCGCCCGGCGGCGGTACCGTCGCGGGCGATGACCACGCACACGATCGCCCCCGACGACCCCCGCTCCCCCGACGTCGTCGCGCTGCTCACCCGGCACCTGGAGCTGATGCACGCCCAGTCCGACCCCGAGGACGTGCACGCCCTCGACGTCGACGCGCTGGCCGCACCGCACATCACGTTCCTCAGCGCCCGTGACGACGACGCCGGGACGCTGCTCGGCGTCGGGGCGCTCGCGGAGATCGGCGCGGGGCACGGCGAGATCAAGTCGATGCACACCGCCGACGCCGCCCGCCGGCGCGGGGTGGCCGGCTCGCTGCTGGCGCGGCTGGTCGGGCTCGCCGTCGACCGGGGCTACCACCGGGTCAGCCTGGAGACGGGGACGCAGGACGGGTTCGCGCCCGCCCGCGCCCTGTACGCCCGCGCGGGCTTCGTCGAGTGCCCCCCGTTCGGCTCCTACGCGCCGAGCCCGGCGTCGACGTTCATGACGCTCGACCTCTCGTCGCGCTGACCCGTCGGCCGAGGTCGAGGGGTAGCGGCGAGGTCGAGGGTCTCCGGCCGTCCGAGACCGGCAGACCCTCGACCTCGCCCGCCGCGTCGGGTCAGGCCAGCGGCAGCGGGAGGTCGCGCGGCGGGCGGTAGCGGAACTCGCGGTCCGCGTCCGTGATCGCCCGGATCACGCGGGCCGGCGCGCCGCCGACGACGTCCGGCGGGACGTTCGCGGTGACGACCGCACCGGCACCGACCACCGAGCCGCGCCCGATCGTCACACCCGGCAGGATCACCGCGCCCGACCCGATCCACACGTCGTCCTCGATGTGCACCGGGGCGGAGAACTGGGTGCCGTCGCGCCGCAGGTCCGGGTGCACGGGGTGACCCGTCGTCGTGACGGTGACGTTCGGGGCGAACATCACCCGGTCGCCGACGTGCACCTCGACGTCGTCGACCAGCGTGAGGTTGACGTTCACGAACACGTCGTCGCCCAGGTGGACCCGGTGCCCGTACATGACGCGCAGCGGGGGCTCGACCCAGACGCGCTCGCCCACGCTGCCGAGCATCTCGCGGAGCAGCCGCTCCCGCTCCGCCGTCTCCCGCGGGCGCGTGGCGTTGAAGTCGTGCGCGAGCTCCTTGCCCCGCACGCGCTCGGCGTCCAGGGCCTCCAGGCCGGGGCCGGAGTCGGTGTAGAGCTCGTGCGCGTCCATGCGGCGGCGCACCTCGCGCTCGCGGTCGTCCATCGTCCACCCTCTCGCGTCGCCGGTCCCCTCGTCGGACCGACGACCATCCTGCCCTGCGGCGGCCGGGTCGCCGGGCGTGCGGGTCGACCGCGCGGGCGCTCGCCAGGTTCCCGGTGGCGGTGGCCCAGGGCGGGACCTACGGTCGTCGCAACCCCTCGAGACCATGGAGGACACCGTGGCACAGCCGGGTGACGACACGAACGTGCGACCGACCGACGACGCCGGGCTGGAGCCTGCCCACCCTCCGGAGCGCTTCCGCCCGGTGCGGGAGTGGTCGCTGGACTCCGTGACCGACCTGTCGCGCATCCGCGGGGAGCTGCTCCGGGAGGTGACGTCGGCCCGCGCGGAGCCGCAGGCCCGGCTGGGACCGGTGCCGGAGAACATGGTGCTGGTCGCCTCGGAGCTCGCCACGAACGCCCTGCAGCACGGGCAGCCGCCGACGGTGCTCTCGCTGCACGCCGCGGACGACGACTACCTGCTCGACGTGTGCGACGCCGACCTCGACGGCGAGCCGGTGCTCGCCGGGGAGCGGCCGTCGGGCGCCGGCGGGTTCGGCCTGATGATCGCGCGCCGGCTGTCGCAGGATGTCGGCTGGTACACCACCGCCACCACCAAGCACGTCTGGGCCGTCTTCCCCGCCCAGCGCTGAGCCGCTGGTCCACCTCGGGCCGCTGAGCCACCGGGTCGCCCACGGATTCTCGCGTCGCCCACCGAACTATCCGTGGGCGCAGCGAGAATCAGTGGGCGAGGCGGCGGTGCCGCGCCCACAGGGCGGGCACAGCGGGCACCGGAGGTGGGCACGGGGTGGAGCGGCATCGTCAGCGGCATGACCGAGAACCCGCACACCCCCGAGACGCCGGCGGCTCCCGCTGCCACCACCCCGGCGCCGACGCCCGGTCCGGCCGGACCCGCTGCCGCTCCGACGGCGCCGCCCGACGCCGCGGCCCCCGACGGGTCGTCGTGGTCGGCACCGTCGACCGCTCCCACCGAGGCTGCGACTCCCGCACCGTGGCGGCGGTTCGGGCGCTGGATCACCGCTGCGGTCCTCGTCGGCGTGCTGCTGGTTGGCGGAGCGGGCGGCTTCGCGATCGGCCGGGCCACGGCTCCGGAAGTGCCCGGCCGCTTCGGCGTCGAGCGTCCCGGCGGCCGGATGCCGGGCGGCGACCCGGGCGAGCTGCCGGAGCCGCCGTCGGACCGGTCGGGGAGCGGCTCCGACCCGGGCTCCGCCGCCGACGGCAGCTCCACCGGCACCGCCGCGACGACCTGAGGCCGGAACCGGCCCCGCGGCGCGCCGCCGACGGGCAGGATGACCCCCAGGACGCGGCGCGACGGACGGGGACGACGTGGACGAGCACGGGCACCACGAGCCGGCGCTCGGCGAGCTGCCCGGCATCAACGGCAGCCCGACCGGCGCGAGCTTCCGCGACGCCCCGCCGCGCGAACCCCGGTCCTGGCGCGCGATGCTCCTGACGGCGCTGCCGCCCCTGGTCCTCGCCGCGGTGGTCCTGCTCGTCGCGACCCGCTGACCGCGACGAGCTACCGCGCCGGGTGCGCCTCGGACGCCTCCGACGGGTCCGGGATGAGCGTCATCGCGCCGCCGAGCAGGCCGAGCACGACCGCCGCGCGGGTGTGCGCGTACGGCTTGCCGGCGGCCCGGCGGGCCTCGCCGCGGCGGAAGATCCACCGCTCCGCGACCACGACCGACGCGACCGAGCCCGCCGCGAGCCCGGCGGCCACGGCCGCGAGGACCACCTGGCGCTTCGGCTCCATGTCCGCGAGGGCCTGCCGCACGTCGACGCGCTCCTCCTCCGGCAGCGCCTCCCGCCGGGCGCGGGTCTCCTCCTGCATGCGGCGCACGTCCGGCAGCGACAGCGCGGTCAGGGCGACGCCCAGGCCGGCCTTGGCCCAGCCGCGGGCGGCTCGGGACCGGATCACGTCGGGGGTGGCGTAGTACGCGGCGGTGGCGACGGCGGTCGCCGCGGCGGCGAGGACCTTGCTGGCCGGCGGGGTCGTCGGCATGGACGGCTCCTTCTGGGGTGGGTCGGCTGGTCGTCCACGGTAGGCAGGACCGTCGGACGCCCGCCTCCGCCCTGAGGGGGAGATCAGTCGGCGGTGACCTCGGTGACCTGCCCGTCCTCGACGTGCCACCGGCGCGTCAGCCGCACGGAGTCGAGCATCCGGCGGTCGTGGGTCACCAGCAGCACCGTCCCGTCGAACGCCTCGAGCGCCTGCTCCAGCTGCTCGATCGCGGGCAGGTCCAGGTGGTTGGTCGGCTCGTCGAGCACCAGCAGGTTGACCCCGCGGGCCTGCAGCAGCGCGAGGGCGGCGCGGGTGCGCTCGCCCGGCGACAGCGACGACGCCGGCCGGTTCACGTGGTTCCCGCTCAGGCCGAACTTGGCGAGCAGGGTGCGCACGTCCGCCGTCGTCCACTCCGGCACCTCGCGGGAGAACGCGTCGACCAGGGACGCGTCGTCCTCGAACGCGGCGCGCGCCTGGTCGACCTCGCCGACCAGGACGCCCGACCCGAGGTCGACCCGGCCCGCGTCCGGCACCAGGCGGCCGAGCAGCAGCCCGAGCAGGGTCGTCTTGCCCGCACCGTTCGGCCCCGTGATGGCCACCCGGTCGCGCCAGTCGAGCTGCAGGTCCACCGGACCGAGGACGAACGCACCGCGGCGCACGGTCGCGGCCCGGGCGGCCGCCACGACGGTGCCGGACCGCGGCGCCGCCGCGATGCTCATCTGCAGCTGCCACTCCTTGCGGGGCTCGGCGACGGCGTCGAGCCGCTCGATCAGGCGCTCCGTCTGCCGCGCCTTCGCCGCCTGCTTCTCGGAGGCGTCGGCCCGGAACTTGCGGCCGATCTTGTCCTTGTCGGTCGACTTCCGGCGCGCGTTCTTCACGCCCTTGTCCATCCACGCGCGCTGCATCCGGGCGCGGGCCGACAGCGCGTCCCGGCGCGCGGCGTAGTCCTCGTACGCCTCGCGCGCCTGGCGCCGGGCGGTCGACCGCTCGTCCAGGTAGGCGTCGTAGCTGCCGCCGTAGACGGCCACCCGCTGCAGGCTGCGGTCGATCTCGACGACCGACGTCACGGTGCGGCTGAGGAACTCGCGGTCGTGGCTGACGACGACCACCGGCGCGTCCACCCGGTCGACGAAGTCCTCCAGCAGCGCGAGCCCGTCCAGGTCCAGGTCGTTCGTCGGCTCGTCGAGCAGGTAGAGGTCGTACCGGGACAGCAGCAGCGCGGCGAGGCCGACCCGGGCGGCCTGCCCCCCGGACAGCGCCGTCATCGGGAGCTCGGGGTCGACGTCGAGCCCCAGGTCGGCCAGCACGGACCCGCGGCGGGAGTCGAGGTCGCCGCCGCCCAGGGCCATCCAGCGTTCCAGCGCCTCCCCGAAGGCGTCGTCCGCACCGGGCTCTCCCGCGGCGAGGCGCTCCGCGGCGGCGTCCATCGCCACCTGCGCGGGACCGACGCCCGTGCGGCGCTCCAGGTGGGCGCTGACGGACTCGTCGGCGCGGCGCTCGATCTCCTGCGCGAGGAAGCCGAGCTGCGCGTCCGGCGGGGACACCGCGACCGCGCCCTGCTCGGGCGCGCGGAGCCCGGCGAGGATGCGCAGCAGCGTCGACTTCCCGGCGCCGTTCGGGCCGACCAGCCCGACGACGTCACCCGGGGCGACGACCAGGTCGACGTCGGAGAACAGCTCGCGGTCGCCGAAGCCCGCGCCGACACCCTTGGCCTGCACCGTGGCACTCATGCGGCCATTGTCCGGTGCGGGCGGGGCTCAGCGTGCCGCGGGCTCGCTCTCCCGGTCCGCGGGCGCGTCCAGGCGGCCGGTCCGGTGCAGCCACCGCTCGGCGATCAGGGTGAACATCGGCGGCACCGACGCGGCGAGCGCGACCAGCGTCACCCACCAGCCCCAGCGCAGCTTCACGCCCGCCCAGACGGTGATGCCCGCGTAGGCGAGGAACACGAGCCCGTGCGCCTGGCCGAAGATCTGCACCCCGAGCTCGGTGGTGTGCGTGACGTGCTTGAGGAACATCCCCACCAGCAGCCCGGCCCACGTCGCGGCCTCGAGGAACGCGACGATGCGGAACGCCTGGCCGTCGGCGTTGCTGACGGGCTTCATGCGGGTGGCTCCTGGGGGTGGGTTCCGGGGGTCGGACGACACTAACCCGGCCGAGGTGTCGATCCGCGTCTTCCCCGTTCGACCTGGGAGGTGAGAAGGTCCGCAGGAGCGGACCACCGACGCGAAGGGGACGGCACCATGCCGAAGTACATGCTGATCATGCGGGGCACCGACGAGGGCGCCGCCGCGTACGCGGACATCGACTTCACCGAGGTGATCGCGTCCATGGGCCGGTACAACGAGTCGATGGTGGAGGCCGGCGTGCTGGTGGCCGGCGAGGGCCTGAGCGACGCGGCCGAGGGCGCCGTCGTCGACTTCTCCGCGGAGACGCCGGTCGTCACCGACGGCCCCTACGGCGAGACCAAGGAGCTGTTCAACGGCTTCTGGATCGTCGACGTGGCCACGAAGGAGGAGGCCGTCGAGTGGGCGCGCCGCGCTCCGCTGGGCGGCCCCGGCAACAAGATCGAGGTCCGCCGGGTCAACGGCGTCGAGGACTTCCCGCAGGACAACGAGTGGATCCGCAAGGAGGCGGGGTGGCGCGAGCAGCTCGGGACCAACTGAGCCCCGCCGAGGCCGGGCGGCGCGCCGTCGAGGCGGTGTGGCGGATCGAGTCCGCCCGCATCGTCGGCGCGCTCGCCCGGTACACCGGGGACTTCGCGCTCGCCGAGGACGTCGCCTCCGAGGCGCTGGCCGAGGCCCTGGCGGCGTGGCCGCGCGACGGCGTCCCCCGGGATCCGGTCGCGTGGCTGCTGGCCACCGGACGGCGCCGGGCGATCGACGCGTTCCGGCGCCGGTCCGCCCGCGACGAGCGGTACGCGGGGTTCGCCCGGGAGCTGACCGAGGGCGGCGCGCACACCGGCACGGCGCCGTCGCCGGCGGACGACCCGGACCTGCTCTGGGACCCGGACCGGATCGACGACGACCGCCTCGCGCTGCTGTTCGTCGCGTGCCACCCCGTCCTGTCCAAGGAGGCGCGGCTCGCGCTCACGCTGCGGGTGGTCGCCGGTCTCACCAGCGAGCAGGTCGCGGCGTCCCTGCTGGTGCCGGTGCCGACCGTCCAGGCACGGATCACGCGCGCCAAGAAGACGCTCGCCGCCGCGCGGGTGCCGTTCGAGGTGCCACCCGCGGCGGAGCGCACCGAGCGGCTCGGCTCCGTGCTGAACGTCGTGTACGTGCTGTTCACGGAGGGCTCGTCGGCCTCGACCGGCGACTCCTGGCTGCGGCTGGACCTGGCGCACGAGGCGATCCGGCTGGCGCGGATCCTCGTGCGGCTCGTGCCCGACGAGCCGGAGGCGCAGGGCCTGCTCGCCCTGCTGGAGCTGACCGCGGCACGCTTCCCCGCCCGCACGGGGCCCGACGGGGAGCCGGTGCTGCTCGCGGACCAGGACCGGCGCCGCTGGGACGCCTCGGCGGTCCGCCGGGGCCGCGCGGCGCTCGCCCGGGCGGTGGCCGCCGGACGCGGGCTCGGGCCGTACGGCCTGCAGGCGGCGATCGCGGAGCAGCACGCGATCGCACCGTCCGTCCCGGGGACCGACTGGGAGCGCATCGTGCTGCTCTACGAGGCGCTGGGCCGGGTCGCTCCGTCACCCGTGGTCGAGCTCAACCGTGCCGTCGCCGTGTCGATGGCCGCCGGCCCCGCCGCCGCGCTGCCGCTGGTGGACGCGCTCGCCGCCACGGGCACGCTCGGCGCCACGTACCTGGTGCCGAGCGTCCGCGGCGAGCTGCTGGCCCGGCTGGGGCGGACGGAGGAGGCGCGGGCCGAGCTCGGGCTGGCGGCGCAGCTGTGCGGGAACGCGCGGGAGCGGGCGGTGCTGGAGCGGAAGGCGGCGGCGCTCAGCCGGCCGTGAGCGGCAGCGTCCGCACGCTGCGGAACTCCCGCTCCTGCCCGTCGACGGGGTCGGTGAACGCCACCTCCGCGGCGAGCAGCTGGAGCGGCCGGCGGAAGTCGTCGACCTCGACGTCCTGCACCACCGGGTACAGCGGGTCGTCGACGATCGGGACACCCAGGCCCAGCAGGTGCAGCCGCAGCTGGTGGGTCTGGCCCGTGCGCGGGCTGAGCCGGTAGACGCCGAGCCCGTCGTCGCGCACGGACTCCAGCTCGACCCGGGTCTCCGCGTTCACCGGCGCGCCCGGCACCACCTCGGCCTGCCAGACGCCGCGCTCCTTGCGGATGTGATTCCGCACCTCGACCGGCAGCTCCAGGTCCGCGCGCACCGGGGCGAGCGCCCGGTAGGTCTTGCGCACCGCCCGCCGCTCGAAGGCCGACTGGTACGGGCCGCGCCACCGCCGCTCGGTCGCCAGCATCAGCAGGCCCGAGGTGACCCGGTCCAACCGGTGCAGCGGCGACAGCTCGGGCAGGCCCAGCTCGGCCCGGAGCCGGACCACGACGCTCTGCATCACGTGCCGGCCCCGTGGGATCGACGACAGGAACGGCGGCTTGTCCACCACGACCAGCCGCTCGTCGCGGTGCACCACGTGGATCGTGCCGGGGACCTCGGGCTCCTCGCGCAGGTCGCGGTGGAAGAACACGAACCGGTGCGGGCGGTACGGGTCGTCGTCGCGGACCGGCCGGCCGTCCTCGTCGACGAACCGCTCGCCGGCCAGCATCGCCGGGACGTCGACCTGCTCCGGCAGCCGCTCCCGGAGCCACGCGCCCATGCTCGGCCAGTCGAGGTCCGGCCGGGTCCGGTCGCGGTCGGGCGTGCGGACCCAGGCGGCGCTCAGCCCGTGGCGGGCGGGCAGTGGCGAGCGAGGAGGCACCGGCCGATCGTACGAGGACGCCCGGCGCCGGGATGACGGGGCCCTGTGCCGCGGTTGTGCCGGTGGACCGGCACGTCCGACCCTGGAGGCACCCTGATGAGCACCGACGCCCTGACCGCCACCGACCGCGAGCTGCTCCGGCGGCCGCTGCTCGGGTTCCTGACCGTCGCCGCCGGGCCCGTGCCGGCGCCGGCGCGGCCCGTGTGGTTCGAGCTCACCGACGAGGGAACGCTCCAGCTGTTCACCGGGCCCGGCACCCTCAAGGTGAAGCGGCTGCGCGAGGACCCGCGGGCGTCGCTGATCGTCGCCGCCCCGGCGGACGAGCGGGAGCACTGGGTGGCCGTCACCGGCCGGGTCACCGTCGAGACGGACGGGGCGCACGACCTCGCCGCACGCCTCGCGGCCCGGTACTGGGACCTGGAGGACCCGCGGCGCGCGGAGGAGCTGGCCGGGATCCTGGCGGAGGACCAGGTGCGCGTCGTGATCCACCCGGACCAGGTCCGGCGCGTCGAGTACTGACGACCCTCAGCCGCGCACCAGCGCGTCGTACGTGTCCGCGAACCGCGCGCGCCGCTCGGCGTAGTGCGCGGCGTGCGCCGGGACCGGCTCGTACGTCGCCCCGGTGACCCGGGGTGCCCGCGGCACGTCCGGCGCGAGCACGTCGAGCGCGAGCAGCGCCGTGCCGCGCTGCGTGGCCCTACGGCGCGTGACGTGCGTGACCGGACGACCGAGCACGTCCGCGAGCACCTGGAGCCACGCGGGCTCGTCGTTGCTGACCCGGCCCGAGGCGGCGACCTCCACGACCTGCGGGGCGGCGGGGTGCAGCTCGTCCGCGACGCGGGCGTAGGTCATCGCGACCCCCTCGACGACGCCGCGGAACACGACGTCGGGCTCGGTGGCGGCCGAGACCCCCGTGAACGCGGCCCGCGCGCCGCCGACCCAGCCCGGCGCGCGCTCGCCCGTCAGGTACGGCAGCACGAGCGGGGTGGCGTCCGTCGGGGGCGCGGCCAGCACCGGCGCGAGGGACGGGCCGAGCCGGAACGTGGCCTGCGCCCAGCTGATGGCGCGGCCGACGTCGTTGATCGCCCCGCCGAGCAGCGTCCGGCGGGCGTCGACCCGGTAGTTCCACAGGCCGAAGGGCAGCGGCTCGGCGGGTCCGTCGACCAGCACCCGCAGCGCCCCGCTGGTCGCGGTCGAGGCGGCCATGACCGTCGCGTCGGCCGCGCCCGCGCCGATGTTGCTCGCGAACCCGTCGGTGATGACGGGGAACCAGACGGCGCGCGCCAGGGCGGGCCAGCGCGCGAGGGCGACGGCGGGTGCCGGGTCGGCCGGGTCCCGGGGCGGTGCCAGCTGCACGGCGTCGACGCCCGCGGCCGCGAGCAGCTCGGGGTCGTACGCGCCGGTACGGCGGTCGAGCAGCCCGGTCCACGCCGCCGTCGAGGTCCCGGCCAGCGGGGTCCCGACCAGCCGGGCCAGCACGTACTCGCCGAGGGACCACCAGCCGGCGGCCGCCCCGACGACGCGCGGCGCCGCCGTGGCCAGCCAACGCAGCCGCGGCGCGTGGTAGCTGGTGTGCACCCGGGTCCCGGTGCGCTGCTGGACGGCGTGCTCGTCCAGCTCGGCCCGCAGGATCGGCACCTCGGCGGCGCTGCGGGAGTCGGCGTAGGTGAGGCACGGCGTGAGCGCGCGGCCCGCCGCGTCGGCGGCGATCAGCGACGCGGCGAACGTGGCCACCGCGACCCCGGCGATCCGGGAGCCGAGAGCCCGGTCGGCGGTCACCGCGTCGAGCACCTGCTCGATCTCGGCGGTCACCTGGTCCGGGTCGATGACCGACGTGCCGTCGGGGGCGACGGTGAAGGCGTGCGGCACCTTGTGCTGCAGGCCGCGCACGCGGCGGCCGGACGCGTCGTGCACGCCGCCGCGGGTCGCGGTGGAACCGACGTCGAGCGCCACCACCAGCGGGTCGAGCGCCGATCCGAGGTCGACGTCGTCATCGGTCCGGGTCATCGCGGTCCTCGTCCTCGGCGGCGTGGGTCGTCTCCGACCCTAGTCACGGCACCACGCGGCCGCCGCCCCACCCGGCGCCGTCGCGCGTGAACACCCAGCGGTCGTGCGGCTCCGCCGCGATGTCGAGCCGGTCGACCCGCTCGACGTGCACCTCGACCCACGCGAACCGGGCGGGCCACCTGTCCTCGTCGTCGGGTCCAGCGGGCGCCTCGCCCGGGGCCAGCGGCGTCCCCGGGACCGACGGCGAGCCGTAGCCGCGCCGGGAGCGCGCGCCGAGCGCCGACCAGCGACGCCGCCGCTCGTCGTCGTCCACCGGCACCGCCCGCCCCGTCACCCGGACCTGCACGCCGGTGCCGTCGTCCCAGAACGTCAGGGCGACCCGCGGTTCCGCCCGGAGCTCGGCGACCTTCGCGGACCGGGCGTCCGTGGCGAACGCGAGGGTGCCGGCGTCCGGGTCGCAGTCCCGCAGGATGACCGACCGGACGCGCGGCGCCCCGGTCGCGTCGACGGTCGCGAGGGCGGCCAGCGTGTACGGCGTGCGCCGCGTCGTCGCCTCGGCCAGCGCGCGCCAGGTCGCCGACAGCCGCACGTCGGGCTCGGGGGTGCTCATGCGCCCAGCATCACGGACCGCACGTGCGGTCGCCCGCCGGCACCCGGGAGTCGCGCGCTCGTGCCCGGAGACGCCGGCGACCCCGGCCGCACCGGGGGGCGGTGCGGCCGGGGTCGTCGGTGGTCGGCCCGTCCGGGCCGCGGCTCAGGCTCGGCTCGCCCGGCGGCGCCAGGCCACGAGCGCCGTGCCGGCCAGCAGGAGCAGCAGCGCCCCGCCCCCGGCGACGCCGGCCTCCGAGCCGGTCACCGCCAGCGGCGTGCCGGGAGCGGCGGCGGGCGCCGCGACCGGGAGGGCCGGCGCGCCGGGGGCCGGGGCCGCGACCGGGAGGTACGTGACGCGCACCAGCGCGGACGTGACGTCGCCCTCGAGGTCGCTCACCCGGTAGCCGACGGGCGTCGGGTCACCCGTGAACCCGTCCTGCGGGGTGAACGTGATCGCGCCGGTCGCGGGGTCGACCGTCCAGGTGCCCTCGCCGGCCACGACCAGCCGAGTGACCGCGCCGCCGTCCGCCGGGTCCACCAGCCGCACGCTGGTGGGGTCGAGGCGACCCGCGTCGTTGCCGAGCACGTCCACGGTCACGGCGGTGCCCGGGGCGTTGCCCCGTGCGGCGTCGTCGGTCGCCTGCGGCAGGTAGGTCACCACGACCTGCGCCGAGGCGGTCCGGCCGCCGGCGTCCGCCACCCGGTAGCGGACCGGCGTCGGGTCGCCCCGGAACCCGGGCTCGGGCGCGAACGCCACCGTGCCGGTGGCGGGGTCGACGGTCCAGCGGCCCTCGCCCGGGACCGTGAGGGAGGTGACCCACGCGCCGGCGGGGTCGCGGAGCACGACGCTCGCGGGGTCCAGGGGCGCGCCGGTGCCGGAGTCGTTCCCGAGCACGTCCACGACCACCGAGTCGCCGATGGTGTTGCCGGTGTCGGCGTCGTCGGCCGCGGCGGGCGGCGTGACGACGGTGACGGCGGCGTTCGCCGTGTTGTCGGCCGCGTCGCCGCGGTCCTCGACCGCGGCGACGTTGGTCAGGGTGGTCCCGGCCGCGTCGGCGACCGTCTGCGTGGCGACGACCGTGAGCGTCTCGCCGACGTCGAGCCCGCGGCTGCCCGAGGCGGTCCCGCCGAGCGGCGCGAACGGCCGTGCGCAGTCCAGCTCCGCCGGGAGCGGGTCGCCCACGCCGGCGTCGCAGGTGACCGGGCCGCGCCCCAGCGCGCCGGCGGTGCCGCCGGTGGTCGTCAGGGAGGTGAGGACGGCCGGCCCGGTGCCCGGGACGACGTCGCGCAGGGTCACCACGTCGCCGCGGGTCATCGCGGCGGGGCCGCGGTTGGTGACGGTGACCGTCCAGGTCAGCACGTCTCCCGCGACCGCCGTCGCCGCGGTGCCCGCGGGCCTGCCGTCGACGGCGACCGTCTTGGTCACCGCGAGGTCGTAGGCGCACTCGACCCAGTCGAGCGTGATCGAGCCCGCGGCGCCCGCACCCGTGCCGGTCTGGCGGCCGACCGCGGTCGCGCCGACGCCGGTCGCGCCGACAGCCACCAGGCTCGAGCCGCCACCGCCGCCACCGCCGGCGACGGTCGAGATCACGGTGCCGGAGCCGTCCGCGTCGGTGTTCTGGATCAGCGTCGAGGCACCGCCGCCACCGCCCTGGTAGCCACCGCCACCGCCGCCGCCCGCGTCGTAGTTCGGGTCGAAGGCGCCGGCGCCGCCGGTCCGCCCCGCCCCCGGCAGGCCGTCCAGCGTGCTGTCCGTGCTGTGCACGCCGCCCGCACCCGGTGTCGCGGCGCCGCCCGCACCGCCGCCGACGACGATGCGCTCACCGCCGGCGGTGACGCCCTCGTACCCGTCGGTCCCCGCGGAGCCGGGTGCGACGGCACCGGCCATGACGGGCAGGCCGGCGTCCCCGCCGAAGCCGTCGGCCGAGACCGAGTGCCCGCCGCCGGACCCGCCGCCACCGCCCGCGAGCACGGCCAGGTCGCCACCGAGCGTGAGCTCGCTGGCACCGCCGCCGCCCGCGCCGCCGTGCTGGCCCACGACCGCGCCACCGGCACCGCCGCCGTTCGCCCCGCCGGCGCCACCCAGGCTGCCGCTGTTCTCGCGGCCACCGCCACCGACGGTCCCGCCGAAGGCCGTGCCCGGCACGACGTCGAACGTCGCCGTCACCCGCGCGGCCCCGCCGTTGGAGCCCACCCCGTTGGCACCGGCCGCGGCGCGGCCGCCCGCACCGCCCACGACGACCGCCTCGACGGCGCACACCCCGTCCGGGACCACGCCCGCGAGGGCGCCCACCCCGAAGACGGCGGTCGGGGCCGGGGCCGCCGGGTCGGCGAGCGCGGCGGGCGCCAGGGCCACCGGCACGACGCCGGCGGCGAGGACCGCCGCCGCCGTGAGGCCGGCGAGCCCGGCGCGGCGCGCGCCGGGTCGGCGGGTCGCGGACGTGGGTCTGTGCTGCACGTGTCTCCTCCATGCTGTCCCGACCGGGACCGCGCCGGTGCGCGGCGGTCGTCACCTGCGGGCGGCACGCAGACGCGGCCGGCTCCTGCGGGAGCCTGGCGGACGAACGTCCCGCCTCGGGGCGCGACGGGCACGGTTCACCCCGCGGTTCACCTTCGACGCCGCCCGGTATGGGCGGTTCGTCCCGGTTCGTGCGCAGGCTGGACGACCGGGGCAGCGGCGGGCGCGGTCTCAGCCCGGCGCGACCTCGGCCACGCGAACGCGGCGGTCGAGGCCGCTGAGGCTCAGCATCCGGCGGACCCCGGCACCCGCGCCGACGACCGTGACGGCGTGGTCGTCCGGGCTCTGCGCCGCGAGCCCGGCCAGCAGGCCGAGCGCCGCGGTGTCGGCGAACGTGACGGCGGACAGGTCCACCCGCTGCACGGACCCGAGCGCTGCTGGCAGCTCGGCCAGCGCCAGGCCACGTAAGCCGGCCGCCGCGGACAGCGACGTCAGGTCGACCTCGCCGCGCAGCGTCAGCGTGCCGTCGTCGCCCACCTCAAGCACCTCGGGCGCCTCCGCCGGCGGGGTCCCGCCGGACGTGCCGGACCCGCGGCGGGCCGCCGACCGGGCCGGCAGGACGCCGGCCAGGAGCACGACCAGCACCCCGACGACCGGGACCACGACCAGCGCCGCGCGCAGGGACGTCGCGTCGGCCACGGCCCCGATCGCGGGCGGGGAGACGAGGATGCCGGCGCGCAGCAGCCAGCCGACCACGGTCAGCCCCGTGCCGGCGCGCAGGCCGGGCAGCTCGTCGGCCGTCTGCATGGCGGCCGGGATCAGGGTGGCGATCCCGAGGCCTGCGAGCCCGAGGCCGATCACGGTGCCGGCAGCAGAGGGCAGCAGCAGCGCCTGGCCCATGCCGACCGCGACCAGCGCGCCGCCGGCGCGGGCCACTGCCCGCTGCCCGAACCGGTCCACCAGGCGGTCGCCGAGCAGCCGGCCGACCACCTGCGACGCCTGCAGCGCGATGAAGCCGCTCCCCGCGACCAGCGCCGTGGCACCGAGGCTCTCCCGCAGGTAGATCGCGGACCAGGAGGCGCCCACGTCCTCCACCACCGCTGCCGCCGTGGCGATCAGCACCAGGGCCGCGATGTTCCCCCAGCGCAGCAGCCGCCCGCGCCCGGCCGAGCGGGTCGCCCCACCCGCGGCCGCCCGTTCCGGGTCCTCCGGCGCGTCGGGTCCCGGCAGCAGCGCGCGGGCGGCGAGCACCGCCACCAGGCAGCACACCGCACCCGACACGGAGAGCTGCACGCCGGGCGGCACGTCGGCACCGGCGGCCAGCGCCCCGCCGAGACCACCTGCCACGGCGCCGACGCTCCACGCCGCGTGGAAGGCGTTGAGGATCGACCGCCCGTACGCCCGCTGCACCCGCAGCCCGTGCGCGTTCTGCGCCACGTCGGTGACGGCGTCCGCCGCGCCGCCGGCGAACAGCCCGAGGAACAGCACCGCGACCACCGGGGCCGTCCCGGCCGCGACCACCGCCGTCGCGGCGAGCAGGGTCCCCACCACCGCGACCGGCCCCGACCCCCAACGCCGCACGAGCGGTGCGGCCAGCAGCCCGGCGAGGAGCGCGCCCAGCGGGAACATCGCGACGGCCAGCCCGAACTGCGTGTTCGACAGCTCCAGCGCCGCCTTGATGTCCGGGTACCGCGGCACGAGCATCGCGAACACCGCGCCGTTCGTGAAGAACAGCGCCGCGACCGCCGCGCGCGCCCGGCGCAGCTCGGGGGCGGCACCGCGCCCCGCCTCGACCGCGGCGGCCGCCGCGGGGATCTGCTCCGACATCTTCGCTCCTCCCGTGAACGTTCACGTGAACGTTCACGGCGGACCCTAGCCGTAGAGTTCCCGCCATGGCAACGAGCCCGGGGACCGCGACGATCGTGGACGTGGCCCGCGAGGCCGGGGTCTCCCGGCAGACGGTCACCCGCGCGCTGAACGGCATGGCGGACATCAGCGACGCCACCCGCGAGCGCGTGCTGGCGGCCGCGCGGCAGCTGCACTACCGCCCCAACCGCGCCGCGCAGGCGCTGGTCCGGGGCGCGGGGACCGCCGTCGGGTTCCTCGTCGAGAACCTCGCGAACCCGTACTACTCCGAGATGGCCGCGGCGCTCACCCGGGCGGCGGCGGGCCGCGGCTGGAGCGTCATCCTGTGCGACCTCGGGGACGACGAGGCCGGCGCGCGCGACCGCATCACGACGCTGATGGCGCGCATCGACGCCCTCGTGCTCACCGGGTGCCGCGAGGGCACCGTGGGCCTCATCCCGCTGGACGACCTCCGGGGAGACCTGCTCGGCATCCCGACCGTGATGCTGGACGGCACCCCGCACCCGGCGGTCGACGCGCTGATCGACATCGACCACCGCGCCGGCGTGGGCGCGGCGGTCGACCGGTTCGTGGCGACCGGCCGGCGGCGCATCGGGCTGGTCGGCAGCACCCAGCTGCCCAGCTCGCCCCGGCACGCGGCCTTCCGTGACCGGCTGGACGAGCTCGGCCTGCACCGCGACGCGCGCTCGGAGACCGCCGGGCCCGAGACGTACCAGGGCGGCGCCGACGCCGCCGAGGAGCTGCTCGCCGGCTACCCCGACCTGGACGCGGTGCTGGTCTACAACGACGTCATGGCATCAGGCGCGCTGAAGGCGCTGGCCCGCCGCGGCGTCGCCGTCCCCGGTGACGTCGCGGTGATCGGCGCCGACGGGCTCGAGCTCGGGCGCATGCTCTCCCCCGAGCTCACCACGATCGACCTGAGCAAGCCGCACTACGCGGGGCTCGCGATCGACGCTGTCGCCGCGCTCCTCGCCGGGGCGCCGGCCACGCACCGGGGGTCGCCCGGACCGGAGCCCCAGTTCCTCACGGTGCGCGAGTCGGCGTGAGCGGGTCGGCGTGCGCACCGCCGGTTGCGTGTGCCGCTGCTACTGGTCCAGGTCGTCCGGGTTCGGCCCGGGGCTCGTCGGCCGGGCCTGCTGCGCGGCGTCCCCGCCCGTCGCGGGCAGGTCGCCCGAGTCGTGGTCCGGGTTGATGTCGTCCGGGTCGGGACCCGGGCTGGACGGCCTGGCTGCCGCCGCCGACGCGTCGTCGGGTGTCGAGCCGGATCCGGGGACCGCTGTGCTCATGACGCTCACTCCCTCGTGAGTGCGGCCGCGTCCGGGCTGCTCCCGGCTGCGGTCGTGTCGAGCATGCCACCGCGGACCGGCGGGCGACAGCCGGGCGGACGGGACCGGACGTGGGAGCGCCTGACCACGCCCTTCACCCGCGTCGAGATCCGGGACCGGAGGTGAGCGTCGCCCACGGCGGGCGCACGATCTTCGTCGACGCGAGGGGAGACCTCCTCGTGGCGGCGACGGGAGAGCCGTACCGGAACGTCTACGTCTTCCGGTTCACCTTCGACGCCGAGGGGCTCATCACCGACGTACGCGAGTACGCGAACCCAGTGCCCATCCTCGGGATCCCCGTCGGACGACCCTCCGAGCCCAGCCTCAGGCCCCCTCGGCCCGCCCCTCGCGCCAGTACCCCATGAACGCCACGGCCTTGCGGTCCACACCGCAGGTCCCGACGAGGTGCCGCCGCAGCGTCTTGATCGCCCCGGCCTCCCCCGCCAGCCACGCGTACAGGGCGGCGGACTGCCGCAGCGGCTCGCCGGTGGCGTGGTCCACGGGGACCTCCCACAGCATGCCGGTGTCGACGTCGACGTCCTCGAGCTCCAGGCCCTCGGGCAGCGGCGCCTCGTGCGGCATCAGCCGGACGCAGGCGGCCTGGACCGCCGGCACCAGCCGCGCGCCGTGGTGGGCGCCGTCGCGGGGAAGCCACCGGACGGTCACGCCGGCGGGCGCGTCGACCGGGATCGCGTCGCCGGAGACGGGCACCTCGATGACGGCCTCGCCGCGCGCGTCGCGGGGCAGGCGCTCGAGGATGCCGACGATGGCGGGGGCGGCCGTCTCGTCGCCGGCCAGCAGCACGCGGTCGGCGTGCGCCGGCGGGACGAAGTCGATGCCGCCGGTCGGGCCGGTGTGCTCGCGGTTCGGCCCGAGGATGACCAGGCCGTCGCCGACCTGCGCGCAGCCGGCCCAGGCGGACGCGGGTCCGCCGTCGCCGTGCAGAACCATGTCGACGTCGAGCTCGCGGACGTCGTGCCGGACCCCGCGGGCTGTGTAGGTGCGGATCGGGTGCCGCAGCTCGTCGGGGAGGTCGCGCCACTGCAGGTACCAGGAGTCGCCCTGCGGGACCGCGCCGTAGCCGCACGGCAGCGGGAGCAGCAGCTTGATGCGCTGGTCGAAGCCGTTGTCGGCGAACTGCTCCAGGTCGTCGCCGACGAACGTGAACCGGCGGAACGAGGGGCTGAGGTCCACGATCCGCGCGACGCGGACGTCGAAGAAGCGGAACGGCGTGGTGACGGCCGGCGCGGTGGTGGACGCTGTCATGCCGCCACCGTAACCCGTAGGTAAGGCTTCCCTCACCCCTGGTGTGAAAGATCCCACAGAACGGACACCCGGGGATCACGCCACGGTGGTGCCGAACAGCAGCCCGAGGCCGTACGTCGCGGCGGCCGCGCCGAGCCCGATCGCCAGCTGGCGGAGCGCGCGCTTCATCGGCGACGAGCCGGACAGCACGCCGACCGTGGCACCGGTGCCGAGCAGCGCGAGGCCGACCAGCCCGGTGGCGAGCGCGACCGCGGGCCAGCCCTCCATGCCCAGCAGGTAGGGCAGGACGGGCACGATCGCGCCGCCCGCGAAGAAGCAGAAGCTCGCACCCGCGGCGCCCGCGGCGCTGCCGACGGTCTCGTGCTCGTCGACCTCGTCCGGCGCGTGCGGGCCGTCGGACGCGGGCGCCGCGTCGGACGGGGGCAGCGCCCCGTCCAGCACCGCGATGCCGGCCAGCACCGTGGCCGCGCGGTCGTGCGCCTCGTCCTCGGTCATCCCGCGCGCCCGGTAGACCAGCGCGAGCTCGTTCGCGTCGAGGTCCAGGTGCGGCAGCGCCTCGCGGGCCTCGCGGCTGGGCCGGGACGCCTCGAGCAGCTCGCGCTGCGACCGCACCGAGACGTACTCGCCCGCGCCCATCGACAGCGCGCCGGCGAGCAGACCGGCCAGGCCGGTGAACAGGACGGTCGAGGTCGCCACGCCGCTGGCGCCGATGCCGAGCACCAGCGCGAGGTTGCTGACCAGGCCGTCGTTGGCGCCGAACACCGCGGCGCGGAAGGTGCCGGAGATCCGGTTGCGCCCGCGCATCGCGAGGCTGCGGACGACCTCCTCGTGGATCCGCTCGTCGGCGGCCATGGTGGGCGTGGCGTCGTCGTCCTCGGCGTAGGCGGAGCGGCCCTCCGCCCGCTGCGCGAGCGCGAGCACGAAGACCCCGCCGAACCGCCGCGCCAGCCAGCCGAGCGCCCGGGACCGGTAGTCGCCCCGCAGCGGGCGGCCGACCTGGTCACCGAGCAGGTCGAGCCAGTGCTGCTCGTGGCGCTTCTCGGCGTCGGCGAGGGCGAGCAGGATCGCGCGCTCCTCGCCCGTGCGGCGGGAGGCGACGTCGCGGTAGGCGGCCGCCTCGGCGCGCTCGTCGGCCAGGTAGCGCCGCCAGCGCCGGATCTGCCGCGGGGTCGGCGCGGGCCGGGCAGGGCGGGAGGGGGTGTCGGTCGGTGGCACGGTCGTCCATGGTGGCGGCCGGAACCGGCCGAGTCACGCGTTCCGAGCCGATTCGGACGGCCGAATCGGGGCGTCGGGACGACCCCGCCACGGCGCACCGGACGGCCCCAGAGGCCGGACCGGTGCGCCGTCGCCGGCTTCAGTCGTCCCAGGGCGGTGTCTCGTCGAGCTTCGCGTAGTACTTGGCGAGGTGGCTCCTGACCCGGTCCACGTCCTTCGCGGGCAGGTCCACCCCGCCGCGCGAACCCTGCATCACCGCCGCGGCGGCGAACACCCCGCGCGGGACGGCGACCAGCTTCCCGCCGACCACGTCGGCGATCAGCAGCTTGTACGCGGTGAAGTTCTGCTTGGCGTCCGCGTCGTACCAGACGTGCGCGTCGCGGTACTGCTGGTTCGGCTCGTCCTCGGCGTCGGCCCAGGCGCGGACCCGCTTCTCGGCGGCGGCGCCGTCCCACTCGCGGTCGCGGTCGGCCAGCGGCAGGTCCTGGAAGGCGGTGACGGCCATGGCGCTCCTCTCAACTCGACGGTTGTGCAACAGGCGGCTTGGGGACGGTGCCGGGTCAGGACGAGGGCGCGGCGGCCCGCAGCTTCTCCAGCAGCGGCGCGGCGGCCTCGTCGAGGAACCGCTGCTGGCCCTCGTCGCCGACCTGCACCAGCGCGATGTCGGTGAACCCGGCCTCCCAGTACGCCGACACGGCCTCGACGATCGCGTCCAGGTCCGGCCCGCAGGGGATGGTCTCGGCGACGTCGTCCGGCCGGACGTACTGGCTGGCCGACGCGAACGCCTCGGTCGTCGGCAGGTCCGCGTTGACCTTCCAGCCGCCGGCGAACCAGCGGAACTGCTCGTGCGCGCGCTGCTTCGCGGTCTCCAGGTCGGGGTCCCAGGAGATCGGGATCTGGCCGATCTTGCGCGACGGCGACGGGGTGCCCTCGCCGATCTCCTTCGCGGCCTGGGCCCGGGCCTCGTCCCAGCCGCGCAGCAGGTCGGCGTCGGGCTCGGTGGTGATCAGGTGGTCGGCCAGCGGGGCGAATCGGGAGATCGACTGCGCGCCGGACACGGCGACACCGATCTCGACCGGCTGCTCCGGCAGGTCCCAGAGCTTCGCGGAGTCGGTGCGGAAGTGCACGCCGTCGAAGGTCAGCCGCTCGCCGTCCAGCAGCGCGGTGATGATCTCGATGGCCTCCTCGAGCATGTCGTGCCGCTCGCCGACCGCGGGCCAGCGCTCGCCGACCACGTGCTCGTTGAGGTTCTCGCCGGCACCGAGGCCGAGCGTGAACCGGCCGTCCGACAGCACGCCGATCGTGGCGGCCTTCTGCGCGACGACGGCCGGGTGGTACCGGACGATCGGGGCCGTCACGTAGGTCATCAGGTCGACCCGGGACGTCGCGTGCGCCACCGCGCCCAGCAGCGACCACGCGTAGGAGGCGTGCCCCTGCTCGTCGACCCACGGGAAGTAGTGGTCGCTGGACACCTCGAAGTCGAAGCCGAGACGCTCGGCGTCCACGGCGTACCCGACGAGCTGCTTCGGCCCGGACTGCTCGGTCATGAGGGTGTACCCGAATCGCGTCATGCTCCGACTCTCCCCCGCCCGCCCCGCCACGGCATCTGGAGCGCCGCCCCCCCCCGGCGAGACCGCCCGGCGCCTCCGCTCCCGCGCCGAGAGAGGGCCGTCGCGCCGAGGTAGGGCGCGCGCAAGCCCTATCTCGGCGCGGAGGCCCTATCTCGGCGGAGGCCGGGGCGGGGTCCGGGGCGGAGGGCCGGGGCGGGGGCGGAGGCCCGGGGCGGGGGCCGCGGGCGCGGGCGCCTCGGTCAGGACGTGGCGAGGGCCGTGCGGAGGGCGTCCACCAGCGGGGTGGTCGGGCGGCCGATCAGGCGGGAGAGGTCGCCCGGGGTGGCGGCGAGCAGTCCGTCGCGGGTGTTCTCCTCGAGGGCGACGACGAACCCGACGGTGCCCTCGTCCAGCCCGGCGGCGGCGAGGTCGGCGCGACGCTGCTCGGCGGACTCCGGGCGGTACGTCACCTCGCGGCCCAGCAGCTCCGACGCGGCGGCGGCCAGGTCCGTGAAGCCCCAGGCCTCGTCGCCGGACAGCTCGTAGACCGCGTCGTCGTGGCCCTCGGTGCGGAGCACGACGGCCGCAGCGGCGGCGAAGTCGTCCCGCGGGGCGCTGGCGACGCGCCCGTCGCCGAACGCACCGGTGATCTCGCCGGTCTCGCCCGCGCGCTGCACGTCGCCGACGTAGTTCTCGGTGTACCAGCCGTTGCGCAGGATCGTGAAGGTGACCCCGGACGCGCGCAGGATCTCCTCGGTGGCCTTGTGCTCGGGGGCGAGCACCAGCGCGGTGGTGTCGGCCTGCGGTGCGGACGTGTAGACCACGCGCCGCACGCCGGCGGCCTTCGCGGCCTCGATCGCGGTGCGGTGCTGCTCGACGCGCTGCCCGACCTCGCTGCCGGAGACGAGCAGCACGACCTCCGCGCCGTCGAACGCGGCGGCAAGGGTCTCGGGGCGGGCGAAGTCGGCGGTGGCGACCCGGACGCCGCGCTCGGCGAGGTCGGCGAGCCGCTCGGTGCGGCGGCCCGTCGCGACGACCTGGTCGGCGGGGACGCCGTCGGCCAGCAGGTGCTCGACGACGAGGCGGCCGAGGTGGCCGGTGGCACCGGTGACGACGATCGACATGGGAGGTTCCTCTCGGTGGGGCGGCGCCGGATCGGTGACGTGTCCGGCACCCGCCCCAACCGCGACCCCGGCAGCACCCTTCCCGATCGCCGGTACCCACTTCCGCGTAAGGTACTGGCATGACGGTAAGCATCGAGGACACGGGCCTGCGGCCGCCGACATCCGTCCTGGACGGGCTGCTGACCGACGGCGTGCTGCCGTCCGCGTGCCCCAGCCGCGTCGTGCTCGACCACGTGACCAGCAAGTGGGGCGTCCTGGTCCTGGTCGCGCTGTCCGAGCGCACCCTGCGCTGGGGTGAGCTGCGCCGGGTCGTCGAGGGCATCAGCGAGAAGATGCTCGCCTCGACGCTGCGCACGCTCGAGGCCGACGGCCTGGTGCTGCGGGAGGCGACGCCGTCGATCCCGCCGCGCGTCGACTACTCGCTGACCCCGCTCGGCCGCGAGCTGGCCGCGCACCTGCTGCCCCTGATGTCCTGGATCGCCGGCCACGCCGACGCGATGCTGGCGGGGCGCGCGACCGGGCGCTGAGCCCGCGCGCACAGACGATCCCCAGGGCGGGCGCCTACGATGGCCGACCGCCCGCCGAACCCGACCGAAGGACGAGCACGTGCGCCGTACGGCCGCCACCCTCCTCGCCGCCTCCCTGCTGCTGCTCTCCGCGTGCAGCAGCGGCGACCCGGACGACTCCGCGTCGCCCACCGCCTCCGCCAGCACCGCCGCGACCGCGAGCGCCGAGGACGTCGCCGCCCTCGAGGCCGTGACCGTCACCGGTGACGCGGGCGCCGAGCCGACCTTCGAGTTCGAGCAGCCGTTCACGGTCTCCGCCCCCGTGGCGCGGGTCGCGACGCCGGGCACCGGCGCCGAGGTGGCCGAGGGCGACCTGGTCACGATGAACATCGCCGCCGTCAGCGGTGCCGACGGCACCAGCCAGGGCGGCACCTACGGCGCGGCGCCGGAGTCCTACATCGCGGAGAGCCCGACCCTGCCGGACGTCCTGCTCGACCAGGTCATCGGCCAGCAGGTCGGCGCGCGCATCCTCTACGCGAACCCGGCGGAGGACGTCACGCTGATCCTCGCGGTCGAGATCATGGGCGCCGAGGCCGTCCCGACCCGCGCCGAGGGCACCCCGGTCACCCCGCTGCCCGAGGGCCTGCCGACCGTGACGCTCGCCGAGGACGGCCAGCCGTCCATCGAGACGGTCGACACCGACCCGCCGGCCGAGCTGGTCGTGCAGCCGCTCATCACCGGGACCGGCGCCGCCGTCGAGGCCGGCCAGAACATCACCATCCAGTACAGCGGGTGGCTCTGGGACGGCACGCCGTTCGACTCCTCGTGGGAGAACGGCACCCCGCTGTCCACCTCGCTCAGCAACCTGATCCAGGGCTGGCAGCAGGGCCTGGTCGGCCAGCCGGTCGGCAGCCAGGTGCTGCTGATCATCCCGCCGGACCTGGGCTACGGCGACGAGGACACCGCGTCCATCCCCGGCGGCTCGACGCTGATCTTCGTGGTGGACATCCTCAGCGCCTCCTGACGCGCAGCGCACCCGAGCAGGACCCCGGCCGCACCTGCGGCCGGGGTCCTGTCTTTCCGGGCACCAACGCGACTAGCCTGGCGTCCCGGCCCCAACCAGGAGACTGCGATGGACGCGGCAACGACGCCGACGGTCCGGAACGTGGCGCTCGTCGGCCACGGCGGATCCGGCAAGACGACACTCGCCGAGGCCCTGCTGCTGCGCGCCGGGGCCGTCCCCCGCGCCGGGCGGGTCGAGGACGGCTCGACGGTCTGCGACCACGAGCCCGAGGAGGTGGCCCGCGGCTCCTCCGTGGCGCTCGGCGTAGCGGACCTGGACTGGACCTGCAGCCAGGGCTGCCCGCACCGCGTCACCCTGCTCGACACCCCCGGCGCGCCCGACTTCGCGGGGGCGGTGGACGCGGCGTTGTCCGTCGCCGACCTCGCGGTGCTGGTGGTGAGCGCCGTCGACGGGGTCCAGGCCGGGACCGAGGCGGCGTGGCGGCGGTGCGACGAGGCCGGGATCGGCCGCCTGGTCGTCGTCACGCAGGAGGACCGCGCCCGCGCCGACTTCCACCGGGTGCTGGACCAGGTGCGCGACCTCGCGCGGCGGACCGGGCACGACCCGGCCGGCGTCGTGCCGCTCGAGCTGCCGCTGGGCGAGGAGCAGGCGCTGCACGGCGTCGCCGACGTCCTGTCCGACCGGGGCCTGGACTACGCGCCCGACGGCCGGCACCGGGACTGCGAGCTGCCCGCGGACGTCGCGGACGAGGAGCACCGGCTGCACGACGAGGTGACGGAGGAGATCGTCGCCCACGACGACGACCAGCTGGAGCGGTACCTGTCCGGCGACGAGCCGGACGCCGCCGAGCTGGAGCGGACGCTCGCGCGCGAGGTCGCACGCGGCACGGCCGTCCCCGTGCTGGTGGTCTCCGCGGCGACCGGCGTCGGCGTCGACCGCCTGGCGGACCTGGTGTGCGAGATCGGCCCCGCGCCCGCCGACCGGCCGGCCCGGCTGCGGGTCGGCAGCGGGGACGTCGCCACGACGGCGCTGCCGGCCGACCCGGACGGCGAGCCCGTGCTGCACGTGTTCCGCACGGTGGCCGACCCGTTCGTCGGGCAGGTGTCGGTGTTCAAGGTGCTCTCGGGCACCGTCCGGCCGGGCGACCGCCTGGTCAGCACCGCCACCGGCACGGAGGAGCGGCTGCACGGGCTGTTCCGGCTGCGCGGCCGCGAGCACCTGCCCGCCGACGTGGTGCGGGCGGGCGAGATCGCCGCGGTCGCCAAGCTCACCGGGACGCCGACCGGCGGTCTGCTCGCCGCGCGGGCCCAGCCGGTGCGGCCCGCCGGGCTGCCGGCCCGCGGCCCCGTGCTGGGGGTCGCGCTGGTCCCGGTCAGCCAGGCCGACGACGACCGGCTGTCCGCGGCGCTGACCCGGCTCGCCGCCGAGGACCCGACCCTGCACGTCGAGCGGACGGCGCACCAGGCCGTGCTGCGCGGGCTCGGCGACGCGCACCTCGCGGTCGCGGTCGAGCGCCTCGCGCGGGTGTTCGGCGTGCACGTCACGACCGAGCCGGTGCGGATCGCGTACCGGGAGACGCTCGCCGGGCCGGCCGAGGCCGAGGGCCGGCTGAAGAAGCAGTCGGGCGGGCACGGCCAGTTCGCCGTGGTCCAGCTGCGGCTGCGCCCGCTGCCGCCCGGGTCGGGGTTCGTGTTCGTGGACTCCGTGGTCGGCGGGGCGGTGCCCCGGTCGTACCTGCCGGCGGTCGAGCGCGGCGCCGTCGAGGCGCTCGCCGCCGGCGGGCCGCTCGGGCACCCGGTGGTCGACGTCGAGGTCGAGGTGCACGACGGCAAGGCGCACGCGGTCGACTCCTCGGACATGGCCTTCCGCACCGCGACCGCCGCCGGGGTCCGCGCCGCCCTCGCCTCCGCGGGGACGGTGCTGCTCGAGCCGACCGTGCACGTCAGCGTCCTGGTCCCGCCCGAGGCGCAGGGCGACGTGCTCGGCGACCTGTCGGGCCGGCGCGGGCACATCAGCGCCAGCAGCACCACGGACGACGGCCGGGTGCGGGTCGAGGCCGTCGTGCCGGAGGCGGAGGTGGTGCGGTACGCGCTCGACCTGCGGGCGCTGGCCGGCGGGCGCGCCGAGGTGGTGCTCGCACCGGGCGGGTACGACGTCCGCCCGCGGCACCTGGCGCCGGTGTGAGGCCTCCGCCGGCGCGACCTCGTCGCGCGGCGGGTCCCGCGACCGTGCGGACCGGGCCGGGTGGTCATAGCGTCGACGGACCACCCGCTCTTCGAGGAGGACCCGTGAAGCTCCGCCATCTCCCGATCCGGCTCGGCGCCGGCGCGTACATCCTCAGCTCCGGCGTCGACAAGCTCAGCGCCGACGACGACACCGCCGCCGGCCTGCACGGCATGGCCTCCGGCGCGTACCCGTTCCTGGCCGACGTCGACCCGAAGACGTTCACCAGGGCGCTCGCCGCCGCCGAGGTCGGCCTCGGCGCCGCGCTGCTGGTCCCGGTGCTGCCCCGCGTGGTCGTGGCGGCCGGGTTCACCGCGTTCTCGGCCGGGCTGGTCGGCATGTACGCGCGCACGCCCGCGCTGCGCCGCGGCGAGAGCGACCCGCGCCCCAGCGAGCAGGGCGTCGGCATCGCCAAGGACGTGATCATCTTCGGCGCCGCGACGTCGTACCTGATCGACGCCCTGACCTCGTCGGCGAAGAAGGCCGGCGTCAAGGCCACCACGAAGGCGAAGAAGGTCGTCACGCGCTGACGGCCCGGGAGCAGGACGCGGGCGGCACCTGGCTAGGCTCGGTGCCGCCCGTCGTCGTCCCACCCGCCAGGAGCGTCATGCGTCAGCCGACCCGCTGGGAGCAGATCGGCCAGCAGAACCCCGACCGGTCCGCCTGGTACGTCGAGCGGTTCCGCACCATGGCGGCCGAGGGCGCGGACCTGGCCGGCGAGGCGCGGATGGTCGACGCGATGGTGCCGCGCGGGTCGCGGGTGCTGGACGCCGGCTGCGGTCCCGGCCGGGTCGGCGGCGAGCTGCTCCGGCGCGGGCACACCGTGGTCGGCGTGGACGTCGACCCCCTGCTGGTCGACGCGGCGCGTGCCGACCACCCCGGCGGCGACTGGCACGTCGGCGACCTGGCCGAGCTCGACCTGCCCGCGGCGGGCGTCGCCGAGCCGTTCGACGTCGCCGTCATGGCCGGGAACGTGCTGACGTTCGTGGCCCCCGGCACCGAGGCCGAGGTGCTGCGCCGGGTCCGCCGGCACCTGGTCCCCGGCGGCCGGCTGGTGGTCGGGTTCGGCGCGGGCCGCGGCTACGCGTTCGACGCGCTCGACGTGGACGCGCGCGCGGCGGGCTTCCGCGTCGAGCACCGGTTCTCGACCTGGGACCTGCGCCCGGTCGAGCCCGGCTCCGACTTCCTGGTCGCCGTCCTGGGCTGACCCGCTGGTCGCGGGCCCGGGTCGTGCCTACGCTCGACCGCATGGCCCGGTTCTTCGACGTCCACCCCCACGACCCGCAGGCCCGCTCGATCAGCCAGCTGGTCGCGCTGCTGCGGGACGACGCGCTGATCGCGTACCCCACCGACTCCGGGTACGCCCTCGGCTGCCGGATGGAGAGCCACACCGGCGCGGACCGGATCCGCGCGATCCGGCACCTGGGGGACAAGCACCACTTCACGCTGATGTGCAGCGACTTCGCGCAGCTCGGGCAGCTGGTCCGGCTGGACAACGCGCCGTTCCGCGCGATCAAGTCCGCGACCCCCGGGCCGTACACGTTCATCCTGCCGGCGACCAAGGAGGTCCCCCGGCGGCTCGCGCACCCCAAGAAGAAGACCGTCGGCGTGCGCATCCCCGACAGCCGGGTGGTGCAGGCCATCCTGCGCGACCTGGGCGAGCCGCTGCTGTCCTCGACGCTGATCCTGCCGGGCGAGGCCGAGCCGCAGGTCGACGGCTGGACGGTCAAGGAGGAGCTGGACCACGTGGTCGACGCCGTGGTGGACGCCGGCGAGTGCGGGACGGAGCCCACGACCGTCGTCGACTGGTCGGAGGGCTACCCCGAGGTCGTCCGCGTCGGCGCGGGCGACCCGGACCGGTTCGCCTGACCGTGCCCGCTGTGCCCGACGTGCCGCCGCCGGACGACGCCGGGTTCCCCGCCGCGCTCGCGCCCGGGGCGCGGGACCTCGCGGAGCTGGACGGGGCCGTCGTCGAGTGCCGCGCGTGCCCCCGGCTCGTCGCGTGGCGCGAGCACGTCGCCACGGTCAAGCGCGCGGCCTACCGCGACCAGGAGTACTGGGCCCGCCCGGCGCCCGGCTTCGGGGACCCGGACGCGGCCGTGCTGGTCGTCGGGCTGGCCCCCGCCGCGCACGGCGCCAACCGCACCGGCCGGATGTTCACCGGCGACCGGTCGGGCGACTTCCTGTTCGCCGCGATGCACCGCGTCGGCATGGCGTCCCAGCCCACGTCGACGCACGCCGGCGACGGTCTGGGCCTGACGGGGGTGCGGATCACCGCGCCGGTGCACTGCGCACCGCCGGACAACACGCCGCTGCCCGAGGAGCGGCACCGGTGCGGGCCGTGGCTGGCCCGGGAGCTGGAGATCGTGCGGCCGCGGGTCGCGGTGGTGCTGGGGGCGTTCGGCTGGGACGCGCTGCTGCGCACGCTCGGCGAGCAGGGCTGGGCGGTCCCCCGGCCGCGGCCGCGGTTCGGCCACGGCGCGGAGGTGGTGCTGGACCGGCCCCGCACCGACGAGCGGCTGACGGTGCTCGGCTGCTTCCACGTCAGCCAGCAGAACACCTTCACCGGCCGCCTCACGCCGGACATGCTCGACGCCGTGCTGCTGCGCGCCCGCGACCTCGCCGCCTGACGCCGGGCCCGGCAGACCCCTGCCGGGCCCGACGTCGGTGAGCGGGTCCGACGGTGGTCAGGCGAGCGGGTTGCCGCCGGTGACGCCGATGCGGTCGCCGGTGATGTAGCTCGACTCCTGGCTGGCGAAGAACACGTACGCCGGCGCCAGCTCGGCCGGCTGGCCGGCACGGCCCAGCGGGGTGTCGGCGCCGAACTCCTTGACCTTCTCCGCCGGCATGGTCGCCGGGATCAGCGGCGTCCAGATCGGGCCGGGCGCCACGGCGTTGACGCGGATGCCCTGCTCCGCCACCTGCTGCGCGAGCGCCTTGGTGAAGTTGAGGATGACGGCCTTGGTCGCGGCGTAGTCGATCAGCTGCGGGCTCGGCTGGAACGCCTGGATCGAGGTCGTGTTGATGATGCTGGCCCCCTCGCCCAGGTGGGCGAGCGCGGCCTTGGTCAGCCAGAACAGCGCGTAGACGTTGGTCTTCATCGTGCGGTCGAGCTGCTCGGTGGTGAGGTCGAGCAGGCCGTTCTCCTGCGACATCTGGTACGCCGCGTTGTTCACGAGGATGTCGAGCCCGCCGAGCTCGGACACCACGTGCTCCACGACGTCCTGGCAGAACTGCTCCTCGCGCAGGTCGCCCGGGCAGGTGACGGCCTTGCGCCCGGCGTCCTGGATCAGGCGCACGGTCTCCTGCGCGTCCTGCTCCTCCTCGGGCAGGTACACGATGGCGACGTCGGCGCCCTCGCGGGCGAAGGCGAGGGCGACGGCGCGGCCGATGCCGGAGTCGCCGCCGGTGATGAGGGCCTTGCGGCCCTCGAGCCGGCCGGAGCCGACGTACGTGTCCTCGCCGTGGTCCGGCTTCTGCGCCATGTCCCCGGTCACGCCGGGGTGGTCGAGCTTCTGGGCCGGCTGCTCCGGCTCGGGGTGCTGGTCGGTCGGGTCCTGGGGTGTCGTCTGGTCGCTCATGCTCATCCATCGTGCGCATCGCGCGGCGGCGCGCCACCGGAGCGGGTGAAACCACGGCGTGTCGCCGCCCGGCGCGTCGTCCCGAGTTGCCGGGCCGCCCGGCACCCGCGCACAGTGGCCCCCGGCCGCCCGCGCCCGCGGGTGCGCCGCCGCCACGCCTCCCGGCGTCCGTCCAGCACGTGCACACCGCGCGCACACCCGCCACGCAGCCTCCCCGCAGGTGGGGCCCTAGGGTGGCGATCCCGACCACCAGAGCAGGAGCGCACGTGAGCGACGACGAGCAGTACGTCGAGATCTGGGGCGACCGCGTGTCGATGCGCGACCTCGTGGTCGCGCTGGCCGCGGTCGCGGCCGTCACCGTCGCGGCCGTGCTGGTGGGGCGTGCGCTCGGGTCGTCGGAGTTCTTCTGGGGCCTCGGCGGCGCGGTCGCCGGGTTCGGTGCGGCGCTGGTGCTCGTCCGGCCGAAGCGCGACGTGCAGATCGTCGACGACTCCGACGCGGAGGCCGGTCGGACCGACCCGCGCGCCGACTGAGCCGACCCGTCGACCGGCGCCGCACCCATCCGGGTGGGCGCCCCGCACCGAAAGACCTCCGTGGACCTCTCCCTGCTGCTGCCGATGGTCGCCGCCGTCCTGGCGGCCGTGGCGCTCTACACGCTGATCGGGTTCATCCCCGGCACCGACGAGACCTCGGTGCTGCTGCCCGTGACCCTCGCCCTGGTGCTCGCGGGGACCGACCCGCAGGTCGTGCTGGCGTTCTTCATCGCCGCCGTCGTCACGCTGAACCTGACCAACTCGATCCCCACGGCCCTGGTCGGGCTGCCCGGCGGCGTGCTGTCGGCGCCGATGATCGACCACGCCCTGGTCCTCAAGCGGCAGGGGCGGGCCGCGGAGACGATCCGGAAGATGGCGGCCGGCTCCGTGGTCGGGACGCTGATCGCGATCCCGCTGGCGCTGCTCATCGCGTCCGCGATCACCCCGCTGGCGGACCAGCTGCGCGAGTACGGCTCGCTGCTGTTCGTCGGCGGCGCGGTGGTGCTCGCGCTGCTCGGCAAGAACAAGGTGCTGTCGCTGCTGGCGATCGTGCCGCTGGGGCTGCTGTTCCAGGGCGTGCAGGCGCTGTACCGGCAGACGGGCGTGCTGCCCGAGGACGGCACCATCACCGTGTCGTTCTTCCTGGCCATCACCGCCGGCCCCCTGCTGCTCAGCCTCACCACGCTGCTCAACCCGACGCTGCGGGCCGCGATGCCCCGCGCCGGCCGGACGCCCGTGCGGATCACCACGTCCGAGCTGAAGGGCGCCCCGCTCAGCCCCCGGCGGCTGCTCACCCGCGCCGAGCTCGGCGCCAGCGCCACGGTGTCCGCCGCGTCCACGCCGCTGTTCTTCCTCAGCCCGGTCGCGCTCACCCTGCTGATGGGCGAGGCCGCGGGCGGCCGCGCGAAGGAGCCGGTCGAGCGCTCGTCCCGCGCCGTCACGGCGATGGCCGCGCTGGCGCACTCCACGTACCTGGCCGGGGTGATCATCCCGCTGCTGGCGATCGGCCTGCCGCTGTCGCCCGTCGCCGTCGGTCCGGCCAACGCGCTGTTCAACGCGCCGCCCGTGCTGACCCTGGACAACAACCTGCACCACCTGCTGACGACGTCGCAGTTCGTGGTCGCCGTGCTGGTCGGCGGGTCCATCGCCCTGGTGCTGTCCTACGTGCTCGCCGTCCGGTACTCGTTCCGGCTGACCGCGCTCGTCACGCGGTACGTGCCGCACGAGGCGGTGCTGGCGCTCTTCGTCGTGTTCGTCCTGCTCCTGGCGTACCTGGACGCCGGGCTCGTGAACGTCTTCGCCGTGCTGCTGGTCGGGCTGACCTGCGGCACGCTGAACCGGTTGGGCGTCAACTTCGGGGTGCAGTTCATGTCGCTGTACGCGGCCCCGTGGTTCGTCACCCACCTGATGTGAGGAGTACGGCCATCACCAGCACGCACCCGCGCAGCACCGGGACCGGGCACACCCGTGCCAAGGCGATCCTGGTCGGCGAGCACGCCGTCGTCTACGGCGAGCCCGCCATCGCGCTGCCCCTGGCCAGCCTCCCGATGCGCGCCACCGCCCGCCGGGAGGACGGCCCGCTGACGCTCGAGTCGGTCCTGTACTCCGGTCCGCTGGCCGACGCGCCGGAGCAGCTGGCCGCCCCGCGCGCCGCCGTCGAGGCCACCCTCGACCACCTCGGGCTGCCGCACCACGGCATCGTGCTGTCGACCGAGTCCACCATCCCCGCCGCGCGCGGCCTCGGCTCCAGCGCCGCGACGGCCGGAGCCCTGGCCCTCGCGCTGGCCGACCTGGCCGGACGCACGCTCACCAAGCAGGAGCACTTCGACCTCGTGCAGGTCGGCGAGCGCGTCGCGCACGGCAACCCGAGCGGACTGGACGCGCGCACCACCGCCTCCACGGAGCCCGTCTGGTTCCAGGCCGGGGAGATCCGGTCCCTCGACCTGCGGCTCCGCGCGCACCTGGTGGTGGCGGACACGGGCGTGCACGGCCGGACCCGGGTCGCCGTCGCCGACGTGCGCGCGTTCCTCGACCGGCACCCCGCGCGCGGCGCGGAGCTGGTCGCCGAGCTCGGGCAGATCACGCGCGACGTGGTTGACGACCTCGCTCTGGACCGCCCGCGCGACCTGGGGGCCCGGATGACCCGGGCGCACGGGGCGCTGGCGGAGCTGGGCGTCTCCTCCCCCGAGCTCGACCGGCTGGTCGGCGCGGCCCTCGCCGCCGGGGCGCTCGGCGCGAAGCTGACCGGCGGTGGCCAGGGCGGATGCCTGCTCGCGCTCGCGGCCGACACCACCTCCGCTGGTACGATCGCCGCTGCCCTGCGCCGCGCGGGCGCGGCGCGCACATGGTTGCACCGGACCGACGCGCGGCCCCCCGCCGCTCCCGCCCAGGTGTCCCTCGGATGACGAACTCCGCGACAGCCGTCGCGCACGCGAACATCGCGCTCGCCAAGTACTGGGGCAAGCGCGACGAGGCCCTGGCGCTCCCCGCGACGTCCAGCCTGTCGCTCACGCTCGACGCGTTCCACGCCACCACCACGGTGACCCTGGACCCCGGGGCCACGGAGGACACCGGCGTGCTCGACGGCCGGGCGATGTCCGAGGCCGAGGTCGTGCGCGTGCGCCGGTTCCTCGACCTGGTGCGCTCGCTGGCCGGGTCCGCAGTGCACGGCACGGTGACCTCCACCTCCACGGTCCCCACCGGCGCCGGGCTGGCCTCCTCCGCGAGCGGGTTCGCCGCGCTGGCCGGTGCGGCCGCCGCGGCCTACGGGCTGGACCTCGACCCGCGCGGCCTGTCGCGGCTGGCCCGGCGCGGCTCCGGCTCCGCGGCCCGGTCCGTGTTCGGCGGCCTGGTGATCTGGCACGCCGGCACCGACGACGCCTCCTCGTTCGCCGAGCCCGTCGCCGGTGGCGAGGCCGGCGGCCCCCTCGACCCGGCGATGGCGGTCGTCGTGCTCGACGCCGGCCTGAAGTCCGTGTCGAGCCGGGTCGCGATGCGCCGCACCGTCGAGACGTCCCCGTACTTCGCCGCCTGGACCGAGGCGACGGAGCGGGACGTCACGCTGATGCTGGAAGCCGTCACCGCCGGCGACCTCCCGGCACTGGGCGAGCTCGCGGAGTCGAACGCGCTGCGGATGCACGCGACGATGCTGGGCGCCCGCCCGCCGGTGCGGTACTGGACGGCGCACACCGTCGCGGTGCTGGACCAGGTGCTCGCGCTGCGCGCCGACGGCCTGCCCTGCTGGGCGACCATCGACGCCGGCCCCAACGTCAAGGTGCTGTGCGCCGGACGCGACCTGCCCGCCGTGGCCGAGGCGCTGTCGCTCGAGGGCACGCGGCGCGTCGTGACCGCCCGGCCCGGGCCCGACCTGCGCGTGACCGCGGGAGGTGCCGCGTGATCGAGGTCAGCGCCTCCGGCAAGCTGTTCGTGGCCGGCGAGTACGCCGTCGTCGAGGCCGGGTACCCGGCCGTGCTCGTGGCCGTCGACCGGCACGTCACCGTGCGGCTGGCACCGGCCGAGGGCGCCGGCTCCATCGCCTCCGACCAGTACGGCCGGCTGCCCGTGGTGTGGCGCCGGGACGGCGACCGGGTCGTGCTCGACCACGACAGCCGCCCGTTCGACTACGTGCTCGCCGCGATCGACGTCGTCGAGCGGTTCGCCGCCGAGCAGGGCCGCACCCTCGGGTTCTACGACATCACCATCAGCTCCGAGCTCGACGACCAGTCCGGACGGAAGTTCGGCCTGGGCTCCTCGGCCGCCGTCACCGCGGCGACGGTGCGGGCGCTGGACCAGTTCTACGAGCTGGGGCTCCCGACCGAGCAGCTGCTGCGGCTCGCGCTGCTGGCCACCGTGGCGGTCAACCCGATGGGCTCCGGCGGCGACGTCGCCGCGAGCCTGTACGGCGGCTGGATCCGGTACGCCGCACTGGACCGGGTCTGGCTGCGCGACGCCCAGGCCGAGGCGGCCGCGTCCGGTGTCGACCGGCCGCTGACCGCGCTGCTCGCCGCCGAGTGGCCCGGGCTGTCCGTGCGCCGGCTGCCGACGCCCACGTCGATGCGGCTCGTGGTCGGCTGGACCGGGGTCCCGGCGTCGACCACCCGGCTCGTCGAGGCCATGCAGTCCCGCAAGGGTGCTGCGGAGAGCCACTACCCCGACTTCCTGGCCGCCTCCCGGGACTGCGTCGACGCCCTGGCCGACGCCATCGAGCGCGACGACGCCCCCGCCGCCAAGGCCCAGATCCGTCGCGCCCGGGGGCTGCTCACCTCGCTCGCGCGGGCCGCGGGGGTCGACATCGAGACGCCCGCCCTGCGCACCCTGTGCGAGACCGCGCAGCAGGTCGGCGCCGCGGCGAAGTCCTCCGGCGCCGGCGGCGGCGACTGCGGCATCGTCCTGGTGGACGCCGACACCGACCTCGAGCCGATGCTCCGGGACTGGGCGCTGTCCGACGTGCGGCACCTGTCCCTGCACGTGCAGCCCCCGCGGGAAGAGGTCCGATGAGCACCGACGACGCCGCGCTGTCCGGGCAGGACGCCCGCCGCAAGGACGACCACGTCCGGCTGGCGGTCGCCCAGCACGCCGAGCCGGGCGCGCACGACTTCGACCACGTGCGGCCGATGAACCACCCCCTGGCCGCCGGCGACCGGTCCCAGGTCTCGCTGCGCACCACCGGCCGCGTGCTCGACTGGCCCGTGCCGCTCTACATCAACGGCATGACCGGCGGGACCGCGTACACCGCGACGATCAACCGCGCCCTCGCCCTGGCCGCGCGGGAGACGGGCGTCCCGATCGCGTCCGGGTCGACCGGGATCCTGCACCGCGAGCCCGCGGCGATCCCGTCCTTCCGCGTCCTGCGCGAGCTCAACCCCGACGGCTTCGTCCTCGCCAACGTCAACGCCAACCTGACGCCCGCCCAGGCCCGTCGCTCCGTCGAGATCCTCGAGGCCGACGGGCTCCAGGTGCACGTGAACCCGGCGCAGGAGATCGTCATGCCGGAGGGCGACCGCGACTTCACGCGGTGGGCGGACGGCATCGCCGCGATCGTCGAGGGCGTCGGCGTCCCGGTGGTCGTCAAGGAGGTCGGCGCGGGGATGAGCCGCGGGACCGTCGCCCAGCTGCGCGACCTCGGCGTCGCCGCCGTCGACGTGTCCGGGCGCGGCGGCACGGACTTCACCGCCATCGAGTCCGCCCGCCGCGACGACGGCGGCATGGACTACCTCGCGTCCTGGGGGCAGTCGGCCGTCGAGGGCCTGCTCGACGCCGCGTCCGTCGACGGCGTCGACCTGCTCGCGTCCGGTGGCGTGCGGCACCCCCTCGACGTGGTGCGCGCGCTGGCGCTGGGGGCGACGGCCGTCGGGGTCGCCGGCGGGTTCCTGCGGGTGCTGCTCACCGACGGCGAGGCCGCCCTGGTCGAACGGATCCGTACCTGGCTGACCCAGGTGGGCGACATCATGACGCTGCTGGGCGCGCGCACGGTGGCCGACCTGCAGCGCACGGACCTGCTCCTCACCGGCCCGGTGCGCGAGTTCTGCGGGCTCCGCGGGGTCGACGCGGCGGCGTACGCACGGCGCAGCGGGCTCTGACCTCTCACGCACGCGCCGCATCCACCGGGTGCACGGTGGCCCACGCGCCCGGGACGTGTTCCGGTGGGGCGCCGTGTCCACCGGGTACACCGTGACCCAGGAGACCTCGGGTTGTTCCCGAGAGACGACGTGTCCACCGGGTACACCGTGACGCCGGGGCCGCCGCGGTTTCCAGTCTGAGCGACGTGTCCACCGGGTACACCGTGACGCCGGGGCCGCCGCGGTTTCCTGTCGGAGCGACGTGTCCACCCGGTACACCATGACCCGGGCGCCTTCGCGAGGTTCCCGCAGGACGACGTGTCCACCGGGTGCACCGGGTACCAGGTGTCCACGTCGTCCGAGCGGATCACCCCGCTCGTCTGCGGGACACCGTGTACCCGACCTCGGATCGACGGCTCCGCACACCGCCCTGGGGACGACGCCCTCGACGGCCCGCACCCGCCCTACCGTCGGACGATGGAGACCATCACCCGGGAAGTCACCGCGCGCCAGCTCCGCAGCGAGCTCGCGACGCTCGTCAACGAGGCCGCCTACGGCAACGGCCGCATCGCCCTGCACCGGTACGGGACGCTCGTCGCGGTGCTGATCGGGCTCGACGACTTCCAGAAGCTCCGGCGCTTCGAGGCCGACCCCGACGCCCGGGAGCGCGAGACGCTCGACGAGTGGGCGGCCCGGACCGTCGAGGAGGACCGCCTGCGACGCGAGGAGGAGGCACGCGAGGCACGCGCCGTCGAGGACGGGGACGACGGCAGCACGCCGACCTCCCCCGCCCGCTAGCGCCGGCTCCGGCCAGGGCGCCGACCCCGCGGCCACCGCTGTCGCGAGGTCAGGCGGGGAAGACGCAGAACTCGTCGCCCTCCGGGTCGGCGAGCACCGTCCAGCCGTCGTGCCGCGCCAGCACGGTCGCGCCGCGCGCCACCAGGTCGTCGACGCCCGACCCCAGGTCGGCGACCGTCAGGTCGAGGTGCAGCCGGTTCTTGCCGGCCTTCGGCTCCGGCACCTGGTTGAACCACAGCCGCGGCCCGGCGCCGGACACCGGCTCGACCAGGACCGAGGGGTCGTCCTCCGGGTCGTCGACCCCCTGGGCCCGCAGCCGGGCGAGCTCGGCGTCGTCGTAGGGCGCGACCCGGAACCCGTCGAGCGTCGCCGCCCACCAGCGCGCCAGCGAGGCGGGGTGGTGGCAGTCGACGACGACGTCGCGCAGGGCGGCCATCCGCCGAGCGTACGACCCGGGTACCCGGAACCGGTGCACGGTTCCGCTCAGCACCGGCACCCCACGTGTCGATAGGTCCCGTGGGGTGAGGACGATGGACCTGGGGATCGGCACCGACCGGACCGCGCGACGCGCGCGCCGGCGGGCACTGCGGCGCGGCGACGCCACCACGGCGAGCGGCGTGCCTGCGGCGCGCCCCGAGGCCGACCGGGACGACGACTGGTTCGACTCCTGGCTCGGCGGGACGGCCGCCGAGGCGTCCGGCACCACCCGGGCCCTCGCGGCCGCGCCTGCGGGCTGGACCGTCCTGCGGGACCTGCACCGACCCGGACGCTCCCGCACCACCGTCGAGCACGTCGCGGTCGGCCCCGGCGGCGTCGTGGTCCTGGAGACGGTCCGGTGGCGCGGCGACGTCGAGGTCGTGGACGGCACGCTGCGGCACCAGGGCTACGGGCGGACTCCCGAGGTCACGGCGGTCGCCGACGGCGCCGGGGCGATCACCGCGCTGCTCGCGCCTGCCCACCGCCGCGCGGTGCACGCGGTGCTGTGCGTCGCCGGCAGCACCCTCGAGCCCGCCGCGGCCCGCGGTGGCGGCCTCGTGGTCGGCGAGCTGCGGCTCGCGCAGCACCTGGCCGGGCTGCCGGACCGCTTCACCGCGGAGGACGTGGTCCTCGTGTCCGAGTACCTGGCCGCCGAGCTCGGTGGCGCGGTGAGCCCGGAGCAGCTGACCGTCGACGACGTGTTCCGGCCGTCGGCGGTGTGGCAGGCGCCGGCCGCCCGGGCCGCGGGCACCACGACGTCCGACCGGGTCGCCCCGTACGCGCAGCCCCGCAACCACGCGGTGGCCGGCCTGCACGACCAGGCCGACGCGGACGTCGACGGTGCGGGACGGGCCGCCGCCCCGCGTGCGGCCGCCGGCGACGGCGCGCTCCGCCTCGGGCTGGCCGTGCTCGGCCTGCTGACCGTGGGCAACTTCCTGCTCGCCTGGCTCGACGCCGCCGGCTGACCCGCAGACCGCGGGCAGCACCCGGGTCTACCGTGGCGCCATGGGCGATCGGATCACGCCGGAGCAGTTCCACGCGACCCCCGGCGTCGCGGACTGGCGGGCGACCCCCGAGGGCGCGTCCGCGCGGTTCCGCACCGGGTCGTTCGCGGCCGGCGTCGAGCTGGTCGACGCGATCGGCGAGCTCGCGGACGCCGCGGACCACCACGCGGACGTCGACCTGCGGTACGCCGCGGTGACCGTCCGGCTGGTGTCGCACGACGTCGGCGGGCTGAGCGAGCGCGACGCGGCCCTGGCGAGCCAGGTCTCCGCGGCGGCACGCGAGCTCGACGTGCCCGCGGACCGGCCCGACCCGGTCGTCGCCCCGGCGGTGGATCTGGACGAGCAGGGCCGGCCGGAGCCGCCGGTCGACGCCGACGAGATGGCGACGCTGCTCGGGTTCCTCGACTTCCTCCGGGCCACGCTGGAGTGGAAGACCCGCGGCCTCGACGCCGCCGGGCTCGCCGTGACCGTGCCGCCGTCGACCATGACGCTCGGCGGCCTGCTCAAGCACCTGGCGTACGTCGAGGACGACTGGTTCTCCCGCACCCTGCACGACCGCGACCGCGCCGAGCCCTGGCGCTCCGTCGACTGGGCCGCCGACCGCGACTGGGAGTGGCACACGGCCGCGCAGGACTCCCCCGAGGAGCTGCGCGCGCTGTGGCAGGCGTCGGTCGACCGGTCCCGCGAGCTGCTCGCGGCCGCGCTGGCGGCCGGCGGGCCCGGCTCCCCGGTCCGGCGGACCTGGCCCGACGGGCGGGCGCCGAGCGTGCGCTGGGTGGTCACCCACATGATCGAGGAGTACGCGCGGCACGCCGGTCACGCGGACCTGCTGCGCGAGGCCGTCGACGGCGAGGTCGGCGAGTAGCACCGGCGTGACCTGCGTCACGACGCGGGCGGGGCCGGAATGGCCGCCGCGGTCGCCGCCGTTCGACCAGGCGTGAGCCTGCTGATGTCCCCCCTGACCCTGCGCGGCACGACCTTCCGGAACCGCGTCTGGCTGGCGCCGATGTGCCAGTACTCCGCCGACGGCGACGGCGTGCCCACCGACTGGCACCTGGCGCACCTCGGCGCCCGCGCCGTGGGCGGGTTCGGCCTGGTGCTCGCGGAGGCGACGGCCGTGGTCCCGGAGGGCCGGATCTCGCCGCAGGACGTCGGGCTCTGGAACGACGAGCAGGTCGCCGCCTGGCGCCGGATCACCGACTTCGTCCGCAGCCGGGGCGCCGCCGTCGGCGTCCAGCTCGCGCACGCGGGCCGCAAGGCCTCGACCTACCGCGGGTTCGGCGAGGGGTCGGGCACCGTCCCCGCGACGGACGGCGGCTGGGAGACGGTCGGCCCGTCCGACCTGGCGTTCGCCGGCTACGCCGCGCCGCAGGCGATGTCCGCCGAGCAGGTCGCCGCCGTCCCCGGTCAGTTCGCGGCCGCCACCCGGCGCGCCGTCGCCGCCGGGTTCGACGTGGTCGAGGTGCACGCCGCCCACGGCTACCTGCTGCACCAGTTCCTGTCGCCGCTGTCCAACGAGCGCACCGACGCGTGGGGCGGCTCCCTGGCGGACCGCGTGCGGCTGCTGCTCGACACCGTGGACGCCGTGCGCGCCGAGCTCGGCGAGGACCGGCCGCTGCTGGTCCGCGTCTCGGCCACCGACTGGACCGAGGGCGGGCTGACGGTCGAGGACGTCGCGCAGGTGTCGGTCTGGCTGCGCGAGCACGGCGTGGACCTGGTGGACGTCTCCACCGGAGGCAACGTGCACGCCACGATCCCGGTCGGCCCCGGGTACCAGGTGCCCGCGGCGCGGACGGTCCGGGAGACCGCCGGGCTGCCCACCGCCGCCGTCGGCCTCATCACGACGCCCCAGCAGGCCGAGCAGGTGCTCGCCGAGGGTTCCGCGGACGTCGTCCTGATCGGCCGGCCCGCCCTGTTCGACCCGCACTGGCCCCTGCGCGCCGCGCACACCCTGGACGACAAGGCCCCCGTGCTCGAGCACGCCGGCGACGCCGCGGCCACGGCGCTGCCCGACCAGCCCGCCGGCTGGCCCGCGCAGTACGCGCGCGGCTCCTGGGGCTGAGCGCCGGGCCGGGTCGCCGCGTCAGGTCGTGAGCAGCGAGACGCCCACGAACACGAGCGCGACGGTCGACAGCACGCCGACGACGAGGGCCAGCACCGCGCGACCCCGGCCGTGCCCGCCGTCCTGGGCACGCCGCATCGCCCAGACGCCGAAGCCGAGCGCCACCGGGCCGAGCGGCCACACGACGATCGCGACCAGACCGAGGTAGCCGGCGACGACCGACTGCCAGGACCGGCCCACGGGGACGAGCCAGTGCAGCGCGTCGCGCGGGCTCTCCCCCGGCCGCGGCGGGTCGGGGTACCAGGCGGTCGTCTGCGGGGCCCACCCGGGCGCGGCACCCGGGGCGGCGGCGTACGGGGCGGCGGCGTACGGCTGCGCGACGGGGGCAGCAGGTGGGACGGGTGCCGCGGCGACCGGGCGCCGGGCGTGCGCCGGCGCGGCGACCCCCGCGGCGGTGTGCGCCCCGGGTCGTGCGGCGGGACCGGCATCCGCGGGGTCCGGCACCGCGGGCCTGACGGGGGCGGGCGGCGCGGGGACGGGCGGTGCCGCCGGGACCGGTGCGGTCCGCTCGGTCCAGCCCGCGCCGTCGAACCACCGCAGCACGCCGGGCGTCACCCCGTCGGGGTACCACCCGGGGGCCGGGAGCGGTGCAGCCTCGGTCATGCCCTCCCTCTCGGTACGCGGGTGCCGCTCCATGACCCCGGGCGCGCGCGATCCCCCGTTCGGCGCAGCGGCGCCCGGCGCGCGGCGCACCCCCGGCGCGCCCCGCCGTCTCGTAACCCGCCGGACACCTCCGGCGCGTACGTTCCCTCCACCGGCCGCACCGCGGCGGCCGGCGCAGGGCGCAGGCGACCGGGAGGGGGCAGGCCAGGGTGTTCGAGCACGTCGACCCGTTCATCGGCACGGAGGCCACCGCGCTGCCGCCGCAGTCCGGTCTGGCCGCGACGTGGTGGTGGCCGAAACCGCAGGTCGGGAACACGCACCCCGGGGCGACGTACCCGCTCGGCATGGTCAGCGCGTGCGCCTACTCGGGCGCCTACCCGACGGGCTACGGCCGGTACGACCTGTCGACCGAGGGGCTGCCGCCGGAGCTGCACGACGGGCAGCGCGCCTCCGGCTTCACGCACTTCCAGCAGTCCGGCACCGGGGCGATCCGCAAGTACTACAACTACCTGCGGGTCACGCCGATGCTGCAGCCGCTGGACGACCTCGGACAGCTGTGGGACGTCTCCGACGAGGTCGCGGAGCCGGGCTACTACGCGGCGACCCTGGACTCGGGCATCCGGTGCGAGGTGACGGTCGGCCCCAAGTCCGCCGTGCACCGGTACACCTTCCCCGCGCACCGGGACGCGCGGCTCGTGATCGACCTCAGCCTCGGCGGCCTGGACATCCCCTACGGCCGCACCGTCCCGCTGCGGGCGCACCTGCAGTCGGTGGCGCCCGGCGTCGCGCAGGGCGAGATCACGGTCGAGGGCGCGCCGCTGGCGGTGCACGTGGAGTGCGACGCCCCCGCGTCGGCGCAGTGGCGGCAGCTGCTCTGGTACGACCGGCGGCTGATGCCCGGCGGCACCCGGCTGGACTTCGACCGGATCCGGCCCACCACGCTGCGGCCGTTCGGCCTGATGTGGGCCGGCCCCACGGAGCCCGGCCAGGTGGTCGAGCTGCGCTTCGGGTTCTCGCTGCGCGGCGTCGAGCAGGCGCGCGAGAACCTGGTGCGCGACTGCGGGCCGGGGCCGTCGTCGTTCGCGGAGCGCCGGGCGCGCACCGCGCACGAGTGGCGCCGCCAGCTGGGCAAGGTCCAGGTCGACACCCCCGACCCGGGCAAGCAGACCGTGCTGTCGACGGCGGTCTACCACTCGCTGATCAAGCCCTGCCTGGCCCCCGACGAGAGCCCGTTCTGGCCGACGGACACCCCGTTCGCGTACGACATCGCGACGATGTGGGACATCTACCGGACCCAGCTGCCGCTGCTGACGGCGCTGGTGCCGGAGAAGGCCGTCGAGCTCGCCACCGCGATCCTGCACATCGCCGAGGAGGAGGGGAACTTCCCGATCGGCTACCGGATGGCCCGCGGCGCCGACCGGTTCTCCCGGCAGGGCAGTGCCCTGGCGCACACGTTCCTGGCCGACCTGTGCGCGCTGGGCCTGCCGATGGACTGGGACTGGGCGCTGGTGCACCTGCACAACGACCTGCGCCGGACCTACGGCGAGGAGTTCCTGCTGCACGGTCGCACGCACCCGATCAGCCACACGCTCGACCTGGCGTCCGGGTACTTCTGCACCGCGGTGATCGCCCGCCAGGTCGGCGACCGCACGCTGACGGACCAGTTCGCCCCGTTCGCCGGGCGGTGGCGGAACGCCTTCGACCCCGGGACCGGCCTGCTGCGCGACTCCACGTTCTACGAGGGCGGGCGGTGGAACTACTCGTTCCGGCTGCTGCACGACATGGCCGCGCGGATCGCCCTGGCCGGCGGCGACGACGGGTTCGTCACGCTGCTGGACCGGTTCTTCGGCTACGGCGCCGAGCCGGTCCGGCAGCCGGGCTTGGCGCCCACCGAGGACGAGATGCTCGCCGGCTACGGGCTGCACCGGTTCGAGGGGCTGAACAACGAGCCGGACATGGAGGCCCCCTGGGCGTACCAGTACGCCGGCCGGCCGGACCGCACCGCGGAGGTGGTGCACGCGGTGGTCCAGCAGCAGTTCGGCACCGGCCGGGGCGGGCTGCCCGGCAACGACGACTCCGGCGGCCTGTCGTCCTGGTACGTGTGGGCGTCGCTGGGGCTGTTCCCCGTCGCGGGGCAGAACCTGTTCCTGCTCAACGCGCCGGCGTGGCGCGAGGCCCGGCTCGAGGTCGGCGGCAAGGTGCTCACCGTCGAGACGTCGGGGTTCGTCGAACCCGAGCCGGGCGGCCCCGCGCAGCACGTGCAGCGGGTCCGCCTGGACGGCGTCGAGCTGGACCGCACCTGGCTCACCGGCACCGAGCTGCACGCCGGGGGCCGGCTGCAGGTCGACCTCGGTCCCGCGCCCGGGCCGTGGAACGCCGCCACCCGGCCCCCCTCGGTCAGCACCACCCCGGCCTGACCCGCTCTCCCCTCTCTCCCCTGCAGCACGCTCCCGGAGGCATGCCGTGACCGACACGACCCTCACCACCGCCACCGACGCCGCACCGCCCCGCCGCGTCGACCGCCGCCTCGTCATCGTGGTGCGCGCCGACCCCGTCATCTGCGGGCACTCCGGCGAGGCCCGCAACCTGGCCGAGGCCGCGCTCGACCGCGGCTTCGACGAGGTGCGCATCGTGACCTGGCCCATCGACCGGCTGCAGGCCGCGGGCCTGCCGCTGAAGCCGCTGGACCGGGTCATGCCGTACCGCGACGGCGTGATCGTGGAGCGGCCCGACCCGGTCGGCGACTACAAGGTGCCGGACGGCCGCTACGTCGCGGGCCTGATCGGCCGCCTGGTGGAGCTGTTCACCGACGGGGTGCCCACGGTCGCGCTGTCGCTCTACCTGAGCCCGCACGCCACCGCCGTCGCCGACGCCGTGCAGGTCGCCCGCCGCACCGGCCTGCCGGTCAACGTCACCACGGTCGCCGAGGCCGTCGGCTCCGACGTCACCAACGTCGTGCGCGCCGCGGTGCAGGCCGACCGGTTCGGCGCCGCTGCGCACGTGCTGGTGTCCTACCTGGAGCACGACGTCTGCCTCGCGGTCTCGGAGTACACCCGCGACCTCATCATCAGCGAGGCGGAGGCGGTCGACGCGCGGCACGGCACCACGTTCGCCGAGCAGTGCCGCGAGCGCGTCCGGATCTCCTACCCCGCCGTCGACGTGGCGCAGTACCTGTCCCGCGACGACACCGAGACCGATGCCCTGCTCGCGGCCCGGGGGCTCGACCGCGACGGCTACGTGCTGTTCCTGTCGCGGCTCGCCGCGGCCAAGGGCGTCGACGACCTGATCGACGGCTACGCCGCCAGCTCCGCGCCCGGCACGCACCGGCTGGTCATCGCCGGCAACGGGCCCGAGGCCGCCGAGCTCCGCGCCCACGCCGCCGCCTCCCCGGTCGCGGACCGCGTGCTGTTCCTGGACGACGTCTCCGACGACGAGAAGCCGCACCTGATGGCCGGCGCCGCCGCGTACGTGCTGCCCAGCAAGCCGCGCCCGGAGTTCGTCGAGACGTTCGGCATCGCGCTCGTCGAGAAGATGCTGTCCGGCGGCGGCCCCGTCATCACGACCGACACCGGCGGCATCCCGGAGGCGGTGGGCGACACGGCGATCATCGTGCCGGTCGACGACCCGGCCGCGATCGCCGCGGCGCTGGACCGGTCGCTCGGGCTCGCGGCGGCGGAGCGCGAGGCGTGGGCGGCCGCCTCGCGGGAGTTCGCGCTGCAGTTCGACCGGGCGGTCGTGCTGGACAAGATCCTCGAGGCCGTGGACCAGGTGCAGCCGGCGGCGCGCTGACCCGGGCGGGCGGCGGGCGGACGACCTCGCGAGATCGGGCTGGACAGCGCACAGCCCGGTGCGGCTAGCGTCGAGGCGTCGACCCGTCAGCCGCCGCCGAGGGGGTCGTCCGCCGCACCCGAGGAGCGCCCCGTGGCCGTCATCATCGAGATCCTCTCGATCGAGCAGGTGCTGGAACGCCGAGCCGCCGCGCTGGCCAGTACCGGCCTCGACCTCGCGACCCTGCACGAGCGTGCCGAGAGCTGGCAGCTGTCGCCCGAGCAGCGCGCCGACTTCGAGGAGTACGAGGAGCTCGGGTGGTTCCTCGATGAGGACTGAGCCGGGACCGCTCGCCGACCGGCGTCTCCTGGACGCCGCCACCGAGTTCGCGGACGACCTCCACCGCACGCTGGCGGGGGTGCTGCCGGTCGTCCCGCCGCTCGTCCGTGCACGAGCGGTCCGCGCCGGCGGCGACGTGGGACTCGCGATCGAGCAGGGCCCCCGGACGGGCATCCCGCTCACCGTCGACGGCCTGACGATCCTGCGGCTCCGAGGTCTGCTCCGCTGCGCGTGGGACGGCACCGGCGAGCACCTCGCCGTGCGGCGCTCGAGCTTCTCCGTCGTCACCGAGTCCACCGCCGAGCCGCTGTTCCGGTACGACTACGACGCCGGGTCCGACGGCAAGGTCCCCGCCGCGCACCTCAACGTGCACGGGCACCGCGACGAGCTCGTGTTCGCCATGATGGCGGCGGGCCACCGGCTGCGCGGCCGTGCCCGCACGTCCGCGGTCCGGCGCGGGCGCGTGCCCCGGGTGTCGACGCTGCACTTCCCGCTCGGCGGCCACCGGTTCCGGCCGGCGTTCGAGGACGTGCTCGAGATGCTGGTGCGGGAGTTCGGGCTCGACACCCGCGACGGCTGGCAGGACGCGATCCGCACCGGGCGCGAGCGGTGGCGCGGTACCCAGCTGCGGGCGGCGGTGCGGGACGACCCCGTGAGCGCCGCGGCGGAGCTCTGCCGCCTCGGCTACCGGGTGGCCGCGCCGGCGTCGGTTCCCGCGGGGCGGGCGGACCGGCTCGGGGCGCTCTGAGGGTGCCGGACGGTCAGTCGCAGTAGTCGCAGCGCCCGGTCGCCGGCAGGGCCATCGAGCAGGTCGGGCACAGCGTGATGACCTCCTCGCGCTGGACCGCGCGGGGCTTGGCCGGGGCCGCCGTGCGGGTGCGCGCGGGCGCCGACGCGCGGGTGCGGGTGGCGGGTGCGGGACGCGTCCCGGCGGGCTCCGGCAGGTCGAAGCCGCGCCGGCGGAGCAGCGCCTCGACGGCCTGGTCGCCGCCGTGGAACTCGTCCGCGGACGGCAGCCGGCCGGTCGCGAACCGGTGCGCCACCCCGACGACGGCGAGGCTCGGGTACCGGGTGCCCTCGTGCTCGAAGGTGCTGCCGCTGGTCTCGGTGTAGCCGTAGACGCCCAGGAAGTCCTCGGCGCCGCGGGCGTCGTGCTCGGCCATGGCCTGGAGGAGGTGCTGTCGCGTCACGGCGGAGAAGGTCGCCACGCCCCCAGGCTACGTCCCGCCGGGCGGCCACCCCCCGGGCGCGAGCCCCTGGACCCTGTGAGTTCGGACGCACGGCGGGACCGTTCACCGCGCGGAGCAGCGGCGGAGCCGGTAGGAACGACGGCATGACCCGTGTCGGCTTCCACAACTCGCACGAGCAGGTCCACCCCAGCGCGCTGCTCGCGGCGACCCAGCACGCGGAGGAGGCCGGCTTCGACGCCGCCATGTGCTCCGACCACTGGGCGCCGTGGAGCACGAACCAGGGGCACTCGGGCTTCGCCTGGACCTGGCTGGGCTCGGCCATGGCCACGACGCGCCTGCCGTTCGGGGTGGTGAACGCCCCGGGGCAGCGGTACCACCCGGCGGTCGTCGCCCAGGCGGCGGCGACGCTCGCCTCGATGTACCCCGGCCGGTTCTGGGTCGCGCTCGGCTCCGGCGAGAACATGAACGAGCACATCACCGGCGACCCGTGGCCGCCGAAGCCGGAGCGGGACGCCCGGCTGCGCGAGTGCGTGCAGATCATCCGCGCGCTGCTCGCCGGCGAGGAGGTCACGCACCACGGCCTCGTGACCGTCGACCACGCGCAGCTGTGGACGCTGCCGGACGTGCCGCCGCGGCTGATCGGGCCCGCGGTGACCGTCGAGACCGCCCGCGCGCACGCCGACTGGGCCGACGGCCTGGTCACGGTGAACCAGGAGCCCGAGAAGCTCCGCCGGGTGGTCGACGCCTACCGCGACGCCGGCGGACGCGGGCCGATCTCGCTGCAGGTGCACGTGTCGTACGCGACCGACCCGGACGAGGCCTGGCGCCTGGCCCGCGAGCAGTGGGCGGGCAACGCGGCCGGCCCACCGGCGGCGTGGGACCTCGCGACCCCAGAGGCGTTCGACGAGCTCGCGAAGACCGTCGACGACGACACCCTGGGCACCGCGGTCGTCGTCGAGCACGATCCCGTGCGGCTCCGGGACCGGCTGGTCGAGCTGGTCGAGATCGGGTTCGACGAGGTGTACCTGCACCAGGTCGCCACCGACGTCCGGCCGGACCACGGCAAGCACGACGACGCGACCCCGACGGTGACGCACCCGCCGTCGTCGCTGGACGCGTTCATCGACCTCGCGGCCGAGCACCTGCTGCCCGCGCTGCACGCGGTCGAGGCCGGGACCGCGGAGGCCGACGCGTGAGGATCCGCGACACCGGCGACCTCTGGTGGAAGAACGCCGTCGTCTACTGCCTGGACGTCGAGACGTTCATGGACTGGAACGACGACGGCGTCGGCGACCTGCCCGGCCTGGTGCAGCGGCTCGACCACCTGGCCGACCTCGGGATCACCTGCCTGTGGCTGATGCCGTTCTACCCGACGGCCGACCGGGACGACGGCTACGACATCACCGACTTCTACGGCGTCGACCCCCGCCTCGGCGACGCCGGCGACCTGGTCGAGCTGATCCGCACGGCCCGGGACCGCGGCATCCGCGTGATCGCGGACCTGGTCGTCAACCACACCTCCGACCGGCACCCGTGGTTCAGGTCGGCACGCAGCAGCCCGGACAGCCCGTTCCGGGACTTCTACGTGTGGCGCACGGACGCGCCCCCGCCGACCGGGGACGAGGTGATCTTCCCGGACCAGGAGGACGGCATCTGGACCTGGGACGAGAAGGCTCAGGCCTGGTACCGCCACCGGTTCTACCGGCACCAGCCCGACCTCAACACGGCCAACCCGCAGGTGCGGGACGCGATCGCCAAGGTGGTCGGGTACTGGGCCGAGCTGGGCCTCGCGGGGTTCCGGGTCGACGCGGTGCCGTTCATGCTGGCGGACGCCGCGAGCTCCCCGGCGGACGACATCGAGCACCCGCACGAGTTCCTCAAGGCCCTGCGGTCGTTCCTGTCCCGCCGCACCGGCGACTCGATCCTGATGGGCGAGGTCAACCTGCCGTACGAGGAGCAGCGGCTGTTCTTCGGCGACCACGACGCCGACGGCTCGGCCGAGGGCGACGAGCTCACGCTGCAGTTCGACTTCGTCGCGATGCAGCAGATGTACCTGTCGCTGGCGCGGCAGGACGCCGGCGCGCTGGCCCAGGCGCTCCGCGACCGGCCCGAGATCCCGCACGACGCGCAGTGGGCGACGTTCGTCCGCAACCACGACGAGCTGACTCTCGACAAGCTGTCCGACCAGGAGCGCGCGGAGGTGTTCGCCGCCTTCGGCCCCGAGGAGGACATGCAGCTGTTCGGGCGCGGGCTGCGCCGGCGGCTGCCGACCATGCTCGGCGGCGACCCGCGCCGGATCCGGATGGTCTACTCGCTGCTCTTCACGCTGCCCGGCACCCCGGTGCTGTTCTACGGCGAGGAGATCGGCATGGGCGAGAACCTCGCCGCCGACGGCCGCCTCGCGGTCCGGACGCCGATGCAGTGGACCTCGGGCACCAACGGGGGCTTCTCCGCCGCGCCGGCCCGCCGGCTCTCCGGCCCGGTCGTCGACGGCGGGTACGCCCCGCAGCACGTCAACGTCGCCGACCAGCGGCGGGACCCGGACTCGCTGCTGGTCTTCGTGCAGACCCTGGTCCGCCGGTACCGCGAGTGCCCGGAGCTCGGCTGGGCGACCCGCGCCGAGATCCTGGACCAGCCGCACCCCGCCGTGCTCGCGCACCGGTCGACGTGGCAGGACGCCTCGATGATCGCGCTGCACAACCTGGGTCCCGAGGCGGTGACGGTACCGCTGCACCTGCCCGACGCCGAGCGCGACCCCGGCGAGAACGCGCGGGCCGACGGCACGGCGTCCACGGAGAGCGACGCCCGGGACGACGAGCCGGTGCGCCTGGTGGACCTGCTCGAGGACGCCGCGTGCGAGGTCGGCGCCGACGGCCGGCTCGAGGTCGAGCTGCCCGCGTACGGGTACCGGTGGATGCGCGTCGTCCGCCCGGGCTCCCGCCGGCTGCTCTGACCCTGCCTCCCGGAGACCCCTGCCTCCCGGGGACCCGTGCGCTCACGGACCCGTGCGCTCGCGGGCTCGCGGGCTCGCGGGCTCGCGGGCTCGCGGGCTCGCCGAGTGCGCGGTGTGCGGGGTGCGCAAGCCGGCCGGGCCGGGACCCCGCGGGCCGGCCCTCGGGGGTCAGCCGCGCGTGACCGACCAGCGCCCCGCGGCCAGGTCCGTCAGCCGCGGCAGGATGACGTCGCCCGCGGCGCGCAGCCCGTCGTGCAGGTACTCGTTGGTCACCCACACCTGGGCGTTCCCCACGGCGTCGGCGGTGCCGACCGCGAGGTCGAGGTCCACGTAGGGGTCGTCCACGTACTGCACGGCCGCGACGGGCACCTCGTTGGCCGCGAGCCGCTCCGGGTCGTAGAGCGCAGGCCAGGAGGTCCGGGCCGCGAGCGCCTCGGCTGCGGCCTGGAAGGGCCGCAGTGCTCGCACCTCGCCGAACATCCACGGGAACACCGCCTCGCCGGTCAGCCCGAGCGGCCGCGCGGCCGGGTCGAGCCCGGGGTGCCGGTCCAGCTCGGCCTGCGCGGCCCAGCCGCCCGCGCGCTCGCCCTGGTGGTAGATGACCTCCTGCAGCACGGCGTAGAGCGGGTTGGCGTCGAAGCCGGTCTGCGTCTGCACCGCGAGCGCGAACGCGTCGTCGGGCACGCCGTCCGCGTCCAGGTCGACCGTGTCGAGCAGCCAGTGCAGGCCGTCGACGCCGGTGCTCATCCCGAGCGGCATGCCGAGGGTCTGCAGGCGCCGGACGGTGAACGGGTCGCCGTCGGGCAGCCGGACGTCGCCGGCCGCCAGCCGGTCCGCGAGCGCCCCGAGCAGCGCCACGTCCTCCGGGTACCGGCGGGCGAACGCCGCGACCCGCGCGGCCTGGCGGGGGAACGTGCGCGCGTAGACGTCCTCGGCGCTCGCGCCGGTGCCGGGCAGGCCGCCGGTCACGTAGCACGCGGTCAGCGCCTCGGGGTGCCGGGACAGGTAGGTCAGCGTGAGGAACCCGCCGTACGACTGCCCGAGCGTGGCCCAGCGCCGGCCGCCGTAGATCGAGCGGCGCACGGCCTCGGCGTCCTCGACGACCGCGTCCGCCCGGAAGCAGGCCAGGTAGTCCGCGGCCTCCTCGGCCGTGCCGAACCGGGCCATCGTGCGGCCGTCCACCCGGGAGGAGCGCCCGGTGCCGCGCTGGTCGAGCAGCACCACCCGGTGCGTGCGCAGCGCGGTCGTCCACCAGCCGGCGCCCAGCGGGCGCGGGCCCATGCCACCGGGTCCGCCCTGCAGGAACAGCAGCAGCGGCAGGTCCTCGGCGTCGCGCGTCGGGTCGACCAGCTCGCGGGCGAACACCTCGAGGTGCGGGTACCGCCCCGGGTGCTCCCGGTCGACGGGCACGCGCACCCGGTGGTCCCGGACCAGCACCGGCGGGACCAGGCGCGCGGGCGACGTCCGGGTCGCGGAGGTGCGGGTGCGGCGGCGGGCGTCCGGGGAGGCGGGGGTCACGGCAGCACCCTAGGCTCTCGGGAACTCGTCGCCGCACCTGCGGTGACGGCGGACGGAGGACGCGTGCCCGGACGGACGATCGTGATCACCGGCGCCAGCGACGGCATCGGCGCCGCGTCGGCCCGCCAGCTCGCCGACGCGGGCGAGCAGGTGGTGCTGGTCGGGCGGTCCGCCGAGCGCACGGGCAAGCTCGCGGCGGACCTGGGCGCCCCGCACCACCTCGCCGACTTCGCCGAGCTGGCGCAGGTGCACCGGCTCGCGGACGAGCTGCGCGCGGCGTACCCGCGGATCGACGTCCTGGCGAACAACGCCGGCGGCATCATGGGCCGCCGCGAGGACACGGTGGACGGGTTCGAGCGGACCCTGCAGGTGAACCACCTGGCGCCGTTCCTGCTGACCCACCTGCTGCTGCCGACCCTCGTCGCGAGCCGGGCGTCGGTCATCCAGACGTCGAGCGTCGCCGCCCGGACCTGGGGCGCCCTGGACGTGGACGACCTGGGCAGCACGCGCGGCTACTCCCCGCAGAAGGCGTACGGCGACGCCAAGCTGGCCAACATCCTGCACACCGTCGAGCTGGACCGCCGGTACGGCGCGGAGGGCCTGGCGGCCGTGGCGTTCCACCCCGGCGTCGTCGCGACCAGCTTCGCCCGCGAGACCACCCACCTGATGCGGTTCGTCTACCACACGCCCCTGCGGCGGCTGCTGACCATCACGCCCGAGGAGGGCGGCGCGCACCTCACGTGGCTGGTGCAGGGCACCCCGGGCGCGACGTGGCAGCCGGGCGGGTACTACGAGAAGGACCGGCTCGCGGTCCCGCCTCCGCAGGCCGCGGACGCGGACCTCGCGCGGCGGCTGTGGGACGTCAGCGCGGCGCTCGTCCGGGTCTGAGGCGTCGTCAGCGGCGCGGCGGGGCGGTCGACCCCCGGGGCACCAGGGTGGTCGGCAGCCGCAGGTGCGCCTGCGGGGCGGGCGTCCCCTCGACCAGGCCGACGAGCAGGTCGACGGCGGCGGCGCCGATCTGCTGGATCTCCTGCCGCACGGTGGTGAGCCCCGGGGTCGTCGACGCCGACTCCGGGATGTCGTCGAACCCCACGACCGACAGGTCGTCCGGCACCCGCAGCCCGAGGCGCTGCGCGGCGTCGAGGATGCCCATGGCGGACAGGTCGTTGGCCGCGAACACCGCCGTCGGCGGGTCGGCCAGCCCGAGCATCGCCGCGGTCGGCCCGGCGGCGGCCTCGCGCCGGTACTCGGCCACGTGCAGCAGGCACGGGTCCACCGGGATGCCCGCCTCGGCCAGCGCCTGCCGGTAGCCGGCCTCGCGCAGCCGGGACGACTCCAGGTCCGCCCGGCCGCCGAGGAACCCGATCCGCCGGTGCCCGAGCGCCAGCAGGTGCCGGACCGCCAGCACCGCGCCGTGCCGGTTGTCCGAGTCGACGGTCGGCAGCCCGCCCGGCCCCGCGTGCGGGTCGACGGCGACGACCGGGACGCCGGCGGCGACCGCGACCACGGTGGGCGTGACGAGCACGGCGCCGTCGATCAGCGTGCCGCTGAGCCGGGACAGGTAGCGCTGCTCCCAGCCGGCCCGGGCGACGCCGCCGGTGCCGCCGCCCGTGTAGGCCAGCAGGTCGTAGGAGGTGCCGGCTAGCGCCGCGCCGGCGCCCTTGAGGATCTCCGTGCTGAACGGCTCGAACTCGGCGACGAGGATGCCCAGCACGTGCGTGCGGTGCGAGCGCAGGCTGCGCGCGACGATGCTCGACTCGTACCCCAGGTCGGCCACGACCTGCTGGACCAGGGCGGCGGTGCCGCGGGCGATCCCGTCCCGGCCGTTGACGACCTTCGACACCGTCGCGACCGAGACGCCGGCGGCGCGGGCGACGTCCGTGATCGTCACCCGGTTGGCCATGGGCTCGATCGTAGCGGTAACGAAACCGTTATCGACAACGGTTGACACGTCAGATCGAGGGCTGCCAGAGTCGGCCGTGCACCCGGTCAGCGACGACGGGGAACCGGCGACGACGGCGGAGTGCGGCACACCCCCGCGCCGCCGGAGCCGGGCTCGTCGTGGCACCCCCGGAGCACGTGGTACCGAGCTTCCGGTCCCCCGCCCGGGGCGGCCGTTCGACTCAGATCAACTCGACGAAGAGGACAGATCCGATGAAGGCAAGGAAGACCCTGGCGGTCCCCGCCGTCCTCCTCCTGGGCGCGCTGGGCCTGAGCGCCTGCGGCTCCGGTGGCGGCGACGACTCCGGCTCGGGCGGTGACGGGACGGTCGAGATGACGTTCTGGCACAACTCGACGACCGGCGACGGCAAGGCGTACTGGGAGGACACGGTCGCCGCCTTCGAGGAGGCGAACCCCGGCGTCACCATCACCGTGCAGTCCATCCAGAACGAGGACATGGACGGCAAGCTGCAGACCGCCCTGAACTCGGGCGACGCCCCGGACATCTTCATGGCGCGCGGCGGCGGCAAGCTCGCCGACGTGGTCGAGGCCGGCCAGGCGATGGACCTGACCGACCAGATCGACGACGCCACCCGCGAGGCCGTCGGCGACGCGGCGCTGAGCGCGTTCACGGTCGACGGCAAGGTCTACGGCATGCCGACCTCGGTCCTGCCGGGCGGCATCTACTACAGCAAGGACCTGTTCGCCGAGGCGGGCATCACCGAGACGCCCACGACCTTCGCCGAGCTGGACGAGGCCGTCACGAAGCTCAAGGCCGCCGGCATCTCGCCGATCGCGCTGGGCGCCAAGGACGCGTGGCCCGCCGCGCACTGGTACTACTTCTTCGCGCTGCGCGAGTGCTCGCAGGAGACGATGGACACCGCCGCCAAGGAGATGTCCTTCGACGACCCGTGCTGGACCGCGGCCGGCGAGGACCTCGAGGAGTTCGCGGGGACCGAGCCGTTCAACGAGGGCTACCTGACCACGACCGCCCAGCAGGGCGCCGGGTCGTCGGCCGGCCTGATCGCCAACCACCAGGCCGCCATGGAGCTCATGGGCGCCTGGGACCCGGGCGTCATCGCCTCGCTCACCCCGGACCAGAAGCCGCTGGCCGACCTCGGCTGGTTCCCGTTCCCGGAGGTCGAGGGCGGTGACGGCGACGCCACCGCGATGATGGGCGGCGTCGACGGCTTCAGCTGCTCCGCCGAGGCCCCGCCGGAGTGCGCCGAGTTCCTCAACTTCTTCATGCAGAAGGAGTACCAGGAGGGCTACGCCGAGGCGTTCGTGACCCTGCCGGCCAGCAAGGAGGCGCAGGGCGTCGTCACCGACCCCGCCCTCACCGACGTGCTCGCCTCGTACAACGACGCCGCGTACGTGACCGTGTGGCTCGACACGATGTTCGGTCAGAACGTCGGCAACGCCCTCAACGCGGGCGTCGTCGAGATGCTCGCCGGCAACGGTGATGCCGCCGGGATCGTCGACGCCGTCAACGCGGCCGCGGCCAAGGAGTAGCCGCACCATGAGCGACTCGCAGGGCGTGGGCCCGCTGGTCACGAAGTCGCCCGAGGGTCGCTCCGCGGCCGGGGACGGCGCCGCCACGGCGTCGTCCCCGGCCCGCCGGCCGGACCGCCCCGCCCGCCCGCGCCGGCGGGGCGGCAGCTGGCGGCAGCGGCTGGAGATCACGCTGCTGTCGGGCCCGGCCATCGCCGTCTTCCTGGCCTTCGTCATCTTCCCCGTCGTGATGGCGGCGTACTACGGGTTCTTCAAGTGGAAGGGCTTCGGCCCGCCGACCGACTTCGTCGGCCTGGAGAACTACGCCACGATCCTGAAGGACCCGACGTTCCACGACGCGCTGCGGCACAACGGCATCATCGTGGTGCTGTCCCTGCTGCTGCAGGGACCCGCGGCGGTCGTGCTCGCGCTGCTGCTCAACCGCCGGATGCGCGGCCGCTCGATCATCCGCGTGCTGATCTTCGTGCCGTACGTGATCTCCGAGGTCATCGTCGGCACCGGCTGGTCCCTCATGCTGCAGACCACGGGCGCGGTCAACGACCTGCTCGGCAAGATCGGGCTGGAGGGCTGGGCGGTCGACTGGCTGTCCGACCCGGACGTCGCGATCTGGTCGCTGATGCTGATCATCACGTGGAAGTACATCGGCTTCGCCGTGATCCTGTTCCTCGCGGGGCTGCAGTCCATCCCGGAGGAGCTGCACGAGGCCGCGGCCATCGACGGCGCGTCCTACTGGCAGGCCCAGCGCGCGATCACGCTGCCGCTGCTCGGCCCGACCATCCGCATCTGGGCGTTCCTGTCGATCATCGGCTCGCTGCAGCTGTTCGACCTCGTCTACATCATCTGGGGCCAGTACGTGGCCGCCACCGCGGGCACGTCCACGATGGCGACCTACATGGTGGTCAACGGCCGCAACGCCGGGAACTACGGCTTCGGCAACGCCGTCGCGGTGGTCCTGTTCCTCGTCTCGCTCGTCATCGCGCTGACCTACCAGCGCTCGGTGCTGCGGCGGGACACCGAGGGCGCACTGACCGAGAGGAAGAAGTGATGGCCGCCGTCGCCGTCCAGGCACCCCCGCTCCCCACCCCGGCGTCGTCGCACCGCCGGCGCGGGTCGACGCTCGACCGCGTCAACCCGATGGTCTACGTCGTCTCGTGGCTGCTGGTGGGCGTGTGCATCGCCCCCGTCGCGTACATCGTGCTGGGCGGTCTGCGCACCAACTCGCAGATCACCCAGGACCCGTCCGGGCTGCCGAGCACCTGGGAGTTCGGCAACTACGCCGACGTCCTCACCAGCTCGCTGTTCTGGCAGCAGTTCGCCAACTCCGTGATCTGCGGCGTCGCGACCACCATCGGCGTGGTCATCCTCGGCGTGATGGCCAGCTTCGTGCTGGCGCGGTACGAGTTCCGGGGTCGCGGCGCGATGTACTCGCTGTTCGCCGCCGGCCTGATGTTCCCGATGACCGTCGCCATCACGCCGCTGTACATCATGATCAAGAACCTCGGCCTGATGAACAGCCTGGCCGGCATCATCCTGCCGCAGGTGGCGTTCGCGCTGCCGACGACGATCATCATCCTCGTGCCGTTCCTGCGGGCGATCCCGAAGGAGCTCGAGGAGGCCGCCGCCATCGACGGCGCGAGCCGCCTCGGGTTCTTCTTCCGGATGGTCGTCCCGCTGTCCGTCCCCGGCGTCGTCACCGTCGGCATCCTGGCCTTCGTGGCGAGCTGGAACAGCTACATGCTGCCGCTGTTCGTGCTCAACGACGAGGCCGCCTACACGCTGCCGCTCGGCGTGCAGTCGTTCGCCTCGCAGTACTCCGTCGACACCGCCCGGGTGCTGGCGTTCACGTCCCTGTCGATGATCCCCGCCCTGGTGTTCTTCTCGCTCTTCGAGCGGCGGATCGTCGGTGGCCTCACCGGAGCCGTGAAGGGCTGAGGCACCGCCGCCTCCCGCACCCGCACCACCCGCCGACGAAGGAGAAGGACCGCGTGTCCGAGATCCCTGCCCTGCCCGCCGTCTCCGAGCGGGTGCGCGCGCTGCACGCGCAGATGTCCCTCGAGGAGAAGCTCGCCCAGCTCGTGGGCTACTGGCTGGACCAGAACGGGACCGTCGCCCCGATGCAGTCCGAGATGGCCGCCGGCCAGAAGGACGCCGGGCTGCTGCCCGAGGTCACCCGCCACGGCCTCGGCCACTACACCCGGGTCTACGGCACCCGCCCGGTCGATCCCGCCGAGCGCGCCGCCTGGCTGTGGGCCGAGCAGCGCCGCCTCAAGCGGGAGACCCGGCTCGGGATCCCCGCCCTGGTGCACGAGGAGTGCCTGACCGGGCTCGCCGCGTGGCAGGCGGCGACCTTCCCGACGCCGCTCGCCTGGGGCGCGGCGTTCGACCCGGACCTGGTGCACGAGGTCGGCCGGGCGATCGGGGACTCGATGCGCGAGCTCGGCGTCCACCAGGGGCTGGCGCCCGTGCTGGACGTGGTGCGCGACCCGCGGTGGGGGCGGGTGGACGAGTGCATCGGCGAGGACCCGTACCTGGTCGGCACCGTCGGCACCGCGTACGTGCGGGGCATGCAGGAGGCGGGCGTGCACGCCACGCTCAAGCACTTCGTCGGGTACTCCGCGTCGGCCGCCGGCCGGAACCACGCGCCGGTCTCGGCCGGTCCGCGCGAGATCGCCGACGTCTTCCTGCCGCCGTTCGAGATGGCGGTCAAGGACGGCGGCGTGCGCTCGGTGATGAACGCCTACACCGAGATCGACGGCGTCCCGATGGCGGCCGACCCGACCTACCTGACCGAGGTGCTGCGCGAGCGCTGGGGCTTCGACGGCGTGGTCGTCGCCGACTACTTCGCGGTGGCGTTCCTCGAGGTGATGCACCAGGTGGCCGCCGACCGCGGCGAGGCCGCCGCGCTGGCCCTGGCCGCGGGCATCGACGTCGAGCTGCCGACCGGCGACGCCTACCTGGAGCCGCTGGCCGAGCGCGTGCGCGCCGGGCTGCTGGACGAGGGCTACGTCGACCGGGCGGTGCTGCGCGCGCTCGCGCAGAAGGAGGAGCTCGGGCTGCTCGACCCCGGGGCCTACGAGGACGAGCCGCCCGCGGCCGTCGACCTGGACTCCCCGCGGCACCGGGCGCTCGCGCTCCGGCTCGCCGAGGAGTCCGTCGTGCTGCTGGCCAACGACGGCGTGCTGCCGCTCGCCGCTCCCGGGGCCGGCGGACCCGCGCGCATCGCCGTGGTCGGGCCGAACGCGGACCGCCCCGAGGCGCTGATGGGCTGCTACTCGTTCGCGAACCACGTGCTCGCGCACCACCCGGACGTCCCGATGGGCTTCGAGATCGCGAGCGTGCTGGAGGCGCTGCGCGGGACGGGCGAGGCGGGCGCGCCCGGGCCCGAGGTCGTGCACGCCCCGGGGTGCGCGGTCGAGGGCGACGACACCTCCGGCTTCGCCGCCGCCGTGGACGCCGTCGCGTCCGCCGACGTCGCGGTCGTGGTGGTCGGCGACCACGCCGGCCTGTTCGGCCGCGGCACCGTCGGCGAGGGCAACGACGCGGAGACGCTCGAGCTGCCCGGGGTGCAGCGGCAGCTCGTCGCGGAGCTGCTCACCACGGGCACGCCCGTCGTCCTGGTGCTGCTCACCGGACGGCCGTACGCCCTGGGCTGGGCGCTCGACGGCGAGGGGCCGCGGCCCGCCGCCGTCCTGCAGGCCTTCTTCCCGGGCGAGCGGGGCGGCGAGGCGATCACCCGGGTGCTCACCGGGGCCGTCGGGCCGTCGGGCCGGCTGCCCGTCTCCCTGCCCCGGTCGGCCGGCTCCCAGCCGTACGGGTACCTGCACCCGCTGCTCGGCGGGCCGTCGGACGTGACGTCCGCCGACTCCACGCCGGTGCGCCCGTTCGGGTTCGGGCTGTCGTACACGACGTTCGCCTACGACGTGCTGACGGTCGACGAGGCCGTGGCCGCCGGCGGCACCTTCACCGCGGCCGTCACCGTCGAGAACACCGGCGACCGGGCGGGCACGGAGGTCGTCCAGCTCTACGCCCACGACGTCCTCGCGACCGTGACCCGCCCCGTCGCCCAGCTGCTGGGCTACGCGCGGGTGGACCTGCAGCCGGGCGAGCGCCGCCGCGTGACCTTCGGCGTCCCGACCACGCGCCTCGCGTTCTCGGACCGGCGCCTGGTGCGCGTGGTCGAGCCCGGCGACGTCGAGGTGTGGGTCGCCTCGCACGCCGGTACGGCCCGTCCCGGGACCGGGCTCAGCGGCACCACCGGCGGCGCGATCAGCAACCACCGGGCGTCCGAGCGGCACCCGGTCGCCGGGACCACCACGGAGCGCGCCCGGCTCGCGGTCACCGGGGACGTGCACGTCCTCACCGGCGACGAGGCCCGGCTGGTCGAGGTCAAGGTCACCGCTCCGTGACCCGGGTGCCCAACCCGGTGCTCCCCGGCTGCTTCCCGGACCCGTCGGTCTGCCGGGTGGGCGAGGACTACTACCTGGTGACCTCGACCTTCGAGTACCTGCCCGGGCTGCCGGTGCTGCACAGCCGCGACCTGGTGTCGTGGGAGGTGGTCGGGCACGTGGTGCACCGGCCCGGGCAGCTCGACTACGGGGGCATCGGGTCCTCGGGCGGCCTGTACGCGCCCGACCATCCGGCACCACGACGGGACGTTCTGGGTGATCTGCACCCTGGTGGACCGCGACGACCCCGCGCGCGGCGGCAACTTCCTCATGACCGCGACCGACGCCGCGGGGCCGTGGTCCGACCCGGTGTGGTTGGACGCCGACGGCATCGACCCGTCGATCTTCTTCGACGACGACGGCCGTGCCTGGGTGCACGGGACCCGGCTCGCGCGCGAACCGCGGTGGCACGACCAGACCGAGGTGTGGGTGCGGGAGCTGGACCTCGCGACCACGACGCTGGTCGGCCCGGAGCACGTGATCTGGACCGGTGCGCTGCACGACGTGGTCTGGGCGGAGGGACCGCACCTGTACCGGGTCGACGGCGCCTACTACCTGGTGGCGGCCGAGGGCGGCACGGAGTTCCACCACGCCGTCAGCGTCGCGCGCGCCGACCGCGTCACCGGGCCGTACATCGGCAACCGCGGCAACCCGGTGCTCACGCACCGCCACCTGGGCCGCGGCAGCGACGTCGTCGGCGTGGGGCACGCCGACCTGGTCGAGGCCGTCGACGGGACGTGGTGGGCCGTGGCCCTGGGCATGCGGCCGTACGGCGGCTACCACTACCCGCTGGGGCGCGAGACGTTCCTCGTCCCCGTGACCTGGGAGGACGGCTGGCCCGTGTTCGCCCCGGGCGCCGGCCGCGTCCCCGCCGAGGTCGAGGTGCCCGCCGCGGGGCCCTGGCGCCCTGGCGTGGTGCAGGGCCGCACGTCCGGCGTCGTCCCGCCCGGCGACCCCCGCTGGGGCGCCGTCCGCGCGCTGCCCACCGAGGTCGCCACCCTGGACGGCGACGCCTGGGACCTGCCGCTGCGCCCCGTCGCGCCCACCGAGCCGGAGGCCCTCGCGTTCCTCGGCGTCCGCCTGCAGCACCGGGACGCGGACGTGCACGCCACCGTGCGCCCGCACCTGGCGCCCGGGGAGGAGTGCGGCCTGCTGCTGCGGCAGTCCGAGGACGACCACGCGCGCCTCGCCGTCACCCCCGCGTCCGACACCGCCGACACGGACGGCTGGCAGGTGCGCGTCGTGCACCGCCGCGCCGGGGTGGACGCCGTGCTCGGCGAGGCGGTCCTGACCGGGGACCCGGCACGGCCGCTCGTCCTGACCGCCCGGGTCCGCGGGGTCGACGTGGAGCTGCTGGCCGGGGCGGCCGGCGAGCCCGCGACGCCCGTCGGGTGCGTGGACCTGCGCACGCTCGACTCCGTCGCGACCGGCGGTTTCCTGGGCCTGTGGCTCGGGGTGCACGGCACCAGCCACGGCCGGCCCACGACCTCGCGCGTGCGGCTCGCCGAGCTCGAGTACCTGCCCCGCTGACCGCCGCCGCACCCGGAGGACACCGTGCACGTCGACCTGCCCGAGCCCGAGCTCTGGGCCTACCGCAGCAGCCTGGTCGACCCGGCGGACTTCGACGCGTTCTGGCAGGAGGAGCTCGCGACGTCGCGCGCCTGCGAGGGCCCGGTCGAGGTGCTGCCCGTCGGCACGCCGTTGCGGACGCTGGAGACCGCCGACGTGACGTTCCCCGGCTACCGCGGCGACCCGGTCCGGGCCTGGTACCGCCGGCCCGCGGGCGTCACCGGGGACCTGCCGCTGGTCGTGCAGTACGTCGGCTACGGCGGCGGCCGCGGGCACGTGCTGGACAACCTCGGCTGGGCGTCCGCCGGGTTCGCCCACCTGCTGATGGACACCCGCGGCCAGGGCGCGGGGTGGAGCGTGGGCCACACCCCCGACCCGTGGGGCACCGGCCCGCAGCAGCCGGGCGTCATGACCCGCGGGATCGAGAGCCCCGCCACCGCCTACTACCCGCGCCTGGTCACCGACGCGGTGCGGGCGGTCGACGCCGGCCGGACGCTGCCGGGGGTCGACCCGGCGCGGGTCGCCGTCGTCGGGGGCAGCCAGGGCGGTGCCCTGGCCCTGGCGGCCGGCGCGCTCGCCGACGTGTCGGCCGTGGTGGCCGACGTGCCGTTCCTCTGCGACATCGCCCGGGCCGTCCGGATCACCGACAGCCACCCGTTCCGGGAGGTCGCCGCGTACCTCGCCGTGCACCGGGACCGGGAGGAGCAGGTGCTGCGCACCCTGTCCTACGTCGACGGCGTCGCGTTCGCGCGCCGCGGCACGGTGCCCGCCCGGTTCACGGTGGCGCTGATGGACACCGTCGTCCCGCCGTCGACGGTGGTCGCGGCCCACCACGCCTGGGCCGGGCCCAAGGAGCTGCGGACCTGGCGCTGGAACGGGCACGAGTCCGGCGGGCCGGACGAGCACGCGGAGGCGATCGCCTTCGTCACGCGGACCCTCGGCGCACCCGACGCCGCGTAGTCCCGGAGGACGGGCCGGGGAACGGCGTGTTTCCGCCGCGTCACCGCCGCCCGGACCGCGTGACACCTGCGTGAATTCCGCACGGGCCTGCTTGTGGGCGGGGCCGCGGCCTGCGGAGACTCGGCTCGGGCCCGCCGAGGCCCCGCGACGACGCGAGACACCCGGGGGCAGGTGGGCATGACGACCGACGACACGCTCGGGAGCACGGGGCTCGCGGAACCCGACCCGCCCTTCGGCCGCCTGCACGCCGGTGACCCGGCCCCCCGGTGGCTGCACGCCGCGCTCTGCGCCGCCTGGGGGTGGGAGCCGGATCGCACGGCGGTCGAGCTGCTGGCGCTGTCGCACAACGCGACGTTCCGGGTCTCGGTCGACGGCCGCACCGTGGCGGCGACGCGGGTGGCACCGCCCGCGTACATGGACGACACCGCGGCGGTGGAGTCCGAGGTCGCCTGGATGGCCGACCTGGCGCGGTCCGGCACCGTGCGGGTCCCGCGCACCGTCGCACCGGTCGACGGCGAGGCCGTCGCGATGGTCGCCGACGACGAGGACCGGCACTGGGTCTGCCTGACCTGGCAGTACGTGCCGGGCGTCGACCTCGACGACGTGCTGCCGACGCTCCCCGACGCGAGCGGGTGGCACCGGCGGGTGGGGACGACGGCGGCGCTGCTGCACGAGCACGCCCTGGCCTACCACCGGCCGCGGGACTTCGTGCGGCCGACGTGGGAGCCGGCCGACCTGGTCGGGCCCGACAGCCGCTGGGGCCCGTGGGAGGCCGCGTGCCTGCCGGCCGCGGACCTGGCGCTGCTCGGCCGCGCACGGTCCGCCGCGCTGGACGCCCTGCACGACGCCTCCCGCGCACCCGACGCCTGGGGACTGGTGCACGCGGACCTGCGGCCCGGCAACCTGCTGGTGGACGGCGACGACCTCACCGTCATCGACTTCGACGACTCGGGGTTCTCCTGGTTCGTCCTGGACCTCGCCGCGCACCTGTCGTACGTCGAGCACCTGCCCGACGCCCCCGAGCGCGCCCAGGCCTGGGCCGCCGGCTACCAGGAGGTCCGCCCGCTCACCGCCCACGACGCGCGGACCGCGTGCGCCCTGTCGATGCTCCGGCGCCTGCAGCTGCTCGGCCGCACCGTCGGGGACCCGCGCGGCGGTCCGTCGGGTGCCCTGCGCGCCGAGCAGCCCGCGGGCACCGTGCTGGTGGCGGAGCGGTACCTGCGCTCCCCCGCCTGGCTCCTGCACTGAGCCGGGGGCGCCGGGTGCTCGGCCGGTAGGTCAGGCGGTCGCGCGCCGCCGGCGCAGGTCGACCCGGTCCAGGTCGCGGGCGACGTGCACCCGCGCTCCGCCGGCCGTCGCCCGGGCCTGGGCGCCGAGCGGCTCGAGGTCCGTGTACCTGCCGGAGAAGTGGCTCAGCACCAGCAGCCGGGCGCCCCCGGACGCGGCCAGCGCGCCGGCCTGCCCCGCCGTCAGGTGCCGGTACTGCTCGGCCAGCTCCGCGTCCTCGTCCGCGAAGGTGCACTCCGCCAGGAGCAGGTCGACGTCGTCCGCGAGCGCCTCGGCCCCGGCGCACGGCGCGGTGTCCATCACCACGGCCACCCGCTGCCCGCGCCGCGGCACGCTGACGTCCTCCAGCCGCACGTCGCCGAGGCGCCCCGTCCGCTGCAGCTCGCCGACGGCGGGACCGCTGATCCCGGCCGCGGCGAGCCGGTCCGGCAGCAGCGTGCGGCCGTCCGGCTCCGTCAGGCGGTACCCGAAGGCGGCGATGCGGTGCCGCAGCGGCTCGACCGTCAGCCCGTCCGCCACCTCGCCCGCGGCCGCGTGCGGGTGCAGCCGCAGGTCCAGACCCGGCGTCGCCAGGCCGACGAGGGCCCGCACGACGGCCTCGCCCTCGGCCGGGTAGTGCAGGTGCACGGGGTGCTGCACCCCGTCCAGCACCATCCGGGACAGCACGCCCGGCAGGCCGTAGCAGTGGTCGCCGTGCACGTGGGTCAGGCAGATCCGGGTGATCGAGGACGACGCGACGCCGGCCAGCAGCATCTGGCGCTGCGTGCCCTCGCCGGGGTCGAGCAGGAGGCCCTGGTCGTCCCAGCGGAGCAGGTAGCCGTTCTGGCTGCGCGTGCGGGTGGGGACCTGGGAGGCCGTCCCGAGGACGACGAGCTGGCGGACCACCTGGCCAGTGTGGCGTCCCGGACCCGCTGACTGCTCATCTCGGCAACCCGCCCTGCCGATGACGACGGGGACGAGCGCGCAGGTGCGCTCGAGTCAGGGGACCTCGATGGCACAGACCTTCAACCCGCCGCCCGAGTGGCCCGCGGCCCCGGACGGCTGGTCGCCGGGCCCCGACTGGCGCCCTGACCCCTCCTGGCCGCCCGCTCCTGACGGCTGGCAGCTGTGGGTCGACGACGACGACGGCCCCGGTGCTGCCGCGCCCCGCACTCCCCGCAGTCGCCGGCGCACCGCTCTCCTGGTCGCGGCGGGACTGGTGGTCGGGCTGGTCCTGGGCGCCGGCGTCGCGAACGGAACAGCGTCGGAGGACCGCGCCGCCGCCGCGACGGAGCAGGAGAGGCTCGCCGACCTCGACGAGTCCCTGACGGACAGGGCCACGGCTCTCGACGACCAGGAGGCGGAGCTGGTCGCGCGGGAGGGCGCCGTGAGCGCCGCCGAGGAGGAGCAGCAGGTCACCGAGGAGGACCAGAGCACGCGTGCCGATGAGCTGGCCGCCCTCCAGGCGCAGCTCGATCAGCGCAGCGGTGAGCTGGACGGGACAGCCGCAGGCCTGGCCACGCGAGAGGCCGAGGTCGCGGCACGTGAGGCAGCGGCGGCGGTCAGCGCGCCGGCCGCCTCGGGCACGACGTCGACAGGCTCGTCCTCCAGCGGCGGTGGCGCGGTGTACTACGCCAACTGCGACGCCGCCCGCGCCGCGGGTGCCGCCCCGGTCCGCTCGGGCGATCCGGGCTACCGGTCTGCTCTGGACCGTGACGGGGACGGGGTGGGTTGCGAGTAGCGACTGCGGTGCCGGACCGGGGACCGGGTGCTCCACAGGTCGTCTTGCCCTGCGTCGTCCACAGGCGGTCCGTCACGGGTGGGCGGGGCCGGATCTGACGGGGCACCCTCAGGCGGGAACGGCGCACCGCGCGCCGGACCACCGGGAGGCGAGCACCGTGACGGACGAGGCGACCAGCACGCCGATCGCGTACCAGAGCAGGTCGGTCGCGACGAACGTGGTGCCGAGCAGGTACCGCAGCGGCGGGAGTGCGGCGACGGCCGCTGCGGGTCCGCCGGTGGCCTGGGCGAGCTCGACGGCCCAGCAGAGGGCCAGCGCGACCGCGGCCTGGACGGGACGGGACGCCCGTGGCACGGACAGGGCGACGAGCAGCAGCACCAGCACGGCGTACAGGGCGTCCCCGAGGGCGTCGCCGACCGGTCCCGAGCCGTACCGGGCGGTCGCGAGCCCCGCCGTGATGACGAGCCCGCCCGCGAGCGCCGTCGCACGCCACGGCCGCCGCTGCTCCGGGTCCCTCGTGGTCATCGCACCTCCCGGGACGACGGTAGGTCCGCCACGACCTGCTGGGACGGCGCGCGGGGCCGCGCCGGGAGGAGGTGTCGTGTCGGTCCCGTGTGCGACGGTTCCCCGGTGAGTCGCACCACCCGTCCCCGCCGCCGACCGACCGCACGCGACCGACGGGGGCGGCACCTCGGCTGGGTGTGGCTGGTCCTCGTCGTCGCCGTGGCGCTCGGCGCCGGGCTGCCGGTCTGGTCCGAGGCGCAGGAGTCGGCCCGGTTCCCCGTCACGTCGGCGGACCTCGACCGCGCCCGGGACGAGCTCGCCGGTCTGGCGGTGAAGGGCCGCGCACCGAAGACCGGGTACGACCGGGAGGAGTTCGGCCCGGCCTGGGCGGACGTCGACAGGAACGGCTGCGACACCCGCAACGACGTCCTCGCCCGCGACCTGACGGACGTGACCTACGAGGCCGGCACCCACGAGTGCGTCGTCCTGACCGGGACGCTGGACGACCCGTACACGGACACCGTCATCGACTTCGTCCGCGGGCCGGAGAGCGCGCGCGTCCAGATCGACCACGTCATCGCGCTGTCCGACGCGTGGCAGAAGGGCGCCCAGCAGTGGGACGCCGAGACGCGCCGGCAGTTCGCCAACGACCCGGCGAACCTGCTCGCCGTCGACGGACCCGCCAACGGCGCGAAGGGCGACGGCGACGCCGCGACGTGGCTGCCGCCGAGCACCGGGTACCGCTGCGCGTACGTCGTGCGGCAGGTGCGGGTGAAGGCCGCCTACGGGCTGTGGGTGACCCAGGCGGAGCACGACGCGATGGACCGCCAGCTCGACGGCTGCACGGTCGGGGACTGAGAGGAGGCGCCCCCGCGATCGTCGGTGTTCACCTGAGAGGTCACGAAGCCGGACGTCTCATGCGGGCTCTGGCGTCAGAGCAGCGGCCGCTGCAGGATCCATGACGCGCCGAGCACGAGCCCCCCGCCGCACACCACCAGGAACGCCAGCACCCAGAACCCGCCCGGCAGCGGCGTGAGCCGGCCGAGCATGTCCGCGTCCGACGTCCCCCGTCCGCGGGCCCGGCGCCGCTGCGACTGCATCTCCAGCACCGCCCGCGGCGCCCCGAGCAGCAGGTACCAGGTGACGGCGTACGCCGCGGCGACCTGCACCTCGGGGCTGCCCCACCACGTGACGCCGACCAGCACCACGCCGGTGACCAGCACCGCCCAGAGCCCGTACCAGTTCCGGATCTGCACGAGCAGCAGCGCGAGCGCGAGGACCAGCGCCCACAGCAGCCCGACGGCGTACCCCTGCCCGAGCAGCCACGCCGCCCCGAGACCGAGGACCGACGGCCCGACGTAGCCGGCGAACGCGGTCGCGACCATGCCGGGGCCGCGCGGCTTGCCGACGGACACCGTCAGCCCGGACGTGTCCGAGTGCACCCGGATGCCGGACAGGCGGCGGCCGGAGAGCACGGCGACCAGGCCGTGCGCCCCCTCGTGCACGATCGTCAGCGCGTGCCGGGACAGGTGCCAGAGCACGGGGACCACGAGGCAGAGCAGCGCGGCGGCGAGCGTGCCCAGCACGACGGCCTGCCCGGGGACGGGCTGCGCGGTCGTGGCGCGGTCCCAGATCTCCCCGGGCAGGACGCGCACCGTGTCGAGGAACCCGTTCACAGGGCGTCGAGGGCGACGTCGTCGAGCTCGGCGGTCAGGTGCAGCCCGTCGGCCTGCACCACCGCGCCGGTGACGCGCGCCCCGGCCGGCAGCTGGTCGGTGACGTCGACCTCCGTGAGCCGGGACGCGAGGGCGTCCGGCAGCACCCCGGCGTCGACGGTCAGCCCGGCGAGCGACGCGCTCGTGACCGTGGCGGTCAGCCCGTCGGCACCCGCCGGCGCCACCGCGAGCGCCACCCCGACCGGCACACCCGCCACGGAGCCGCCCGCCACCAGGGTCTCGCCCTCCACCGTCAGCGTCAGGTCCCAGCCGGTGCGCTCCCGCAGCAGCGTCTGCAGGGCGGCGGTGGGCACGGTCCCGGTGGCGACGACGTGCTCGGCGCCGCGCGGCTCGCGGACCGCCACGCCCGTGGCCGTCACGTCGAGGTCGGTCACGGCGAGGCCCTGCAGCGTCGCGGACGAGGCCTGCAGCCGGACGTCGTCGAGGGTGCCGCGGGCCAGCTGCGTGAGGAACGGGAAGCCCTCGATGGCGACGTCGAGGTCGGCGGCGTCGAGCCGGGACCGGGCGGCGTCGGCGGCGACGTCCTCCGCGATGCTGTGGCCGGCGCGGTCGGCGAGCAGCGTGCCGCCGACCAGCAGCACCACCGCCACCGACAGTCCGACGAGGCAGCCGGCGCGGCGGCGGGGGGAGCGGGTGCGGGTCACGCCCCGAGGGTACGAGGCGCGACGGCCGCCCCGCGGGAGGTCGGCGCACCGCACGCAACTCCTCCACCAGCACCCCGCACACCGCCCGCGCCTGCCGGGGATGACGGCGGACGTGCCGAGATCGGGCGCGGGCGTCGAGATAGGGCCACGGGAGGCCCTACCTCGGCGCGGACGCCCTACCTCGGCGGGCGGGGGCCGGGCGGTGAGCGGGCGGGGTCCGGGCCGGACAGGGACTCCCGGTTGCGGGGGTCTGCGGGGGGACGTTGACTCGAGGTCGGGACACGGCCACCGAGGCGGCAGGAGCGGGCGCATGGGCATCGGGGACTTCGTCGACAAGGCCAAGCGCGCCGTCGCGGGCCACGAGGACACGATCGCGGGCGCGATCGACAAGGCCGCGGGTGCCGCCAAGGGGCGCACCTCCGACTCGACCGACCAGAAGATCGACCAGGCCACGGACCGGGCGCGGGAGTTCCTGGAGCAGCAGAAGCGGGGCTCCGGCCGACCCGGCGCAGGGGGCGACCCCGCCACGCCGGACCCCGTCCGGAACCCCGAACGCACCGGACGCACCGAACGCACCGACCCGCCGGCACTCTGAGAGGCACCGCGTGACCGACAGCACCACCACGACCGAGCCCCCCACCACCCCCGAGCAGCCCGTGCTGATCGTCCTGCACGGCGGTCGCGGCGACCTCGCGCAGCGGATGGTCTACCCCGGCCTCGCGCAGCTCGCCGCGGGCGGCCTGCTGCCCGAGCGCTGGCTCGTCATCGGCACCGGCCGCCGCGAGGTGCCGGACGACGAGTACACGGACCTGGTGCGGGACGCGCTCCGCGAGCACGGCGACCCCGAGCACGCGGACGCCCTGGACGGCCACGTCCGGTACGCGTCCACGTTCAGCGAGGACGAGCCCGGAGAGCTGGTGGACGCGATCCACGACGCGACCCGGGAGCTGGGCGGGGACGGCGGCGACGTGACGGTCGTGCACTACCTGGCCGTGCCGCCGTCGGCCTTCGCGCCGACCACCCGCGCCCTGCGGGCCCACGACCTGGTCGACGGCGTCCGGGTCGTCTACGAGAAGCCGTACGGGACGTCGCCGGAGTCGTTCGAGGAGCTCGACGCCCTGGTGCACGAGGTGCTCGACGAGGACCAGGTGTTCCGGATCGACCACTTCCTCGGCAAGGAGGCGACCCAGAACCTGCACGTGCTGCGGTTCGGCAACGAGCTGTTCGGCGGCGTGTGGAGCCGCGAGCACGTGGCCCAGGTCCAGGTCGACGTGCCGGAGACCCTGGACGTCGCCGACCGCGCCGACTTCTACGACGAGACCGGCGCCGCGCTCGACATGCTGGTGACGCACCTGTTCCAGGTGGCCGCCGAGGTCGCGATGGAGCCGCCGGCCCGGATGGACGCCGCGCACCTCGCGAGCGCCCGCGAGCACGTGATCACCAGCTTCCGGCCGCTGGACCCGCGGCAGGACGTGGTGCTCGGGCAGTTCGAGGGCTACCGGGAGCTGGAGGGCATCGCGGACGACTCCTCGACGGACACCTTCGTGGCCGCGCGGCTCTGGATCGACAACGACCGCTGGCGAGGCGTGCCTTTCCTGCTGCGGACCGGCAAGCGGATGGCGGCGTCGGCCCAGCGCGTGACGCTGGTGCTGCGCACGCCGGACGAGGTGTTCGGCGAGCCGGCCGGCCCGGGCCGGATCAGCATCTCGCTGGCCGGGGACGGCGGGATCGACATCACCACCACGGTCAAGCAGCCGGGGCCGGACCTGCGGCTGGCGACCGGGACCGCGTCGCTGGCGCTGGACGACGTCGCCCCCGGTGACCCGCTGGCGCCGTACGCGTCGTTGCTGCACGACGTGCTGGTCGGCGACCGGACGCTGTTCACCACCCCCGACGGCCTGCGCGCCGCGTTCACCGCCTTCGCGCCGCTGCTCGGCCCGGACCGGCCAGACCCGGAGCCGTACGAGCCGGGATCGTGGGGCCCCGCCCGGGCCGACGACCTCGCCGGCCCGGACGGGTGGGTCCTCACTCGTAGCTGACGGCGTCCAGCACCTTCATCCGCGCGGCGCGGGTCGCGGGCCACAGCGCGGCCAGCACCCCGACGACGACGGCCAGCCCGAGCATCCCGGCCAGGTTCCCCCAGGGGACCACCAGCTCGGACAGGCCGTCGTCGGCGTACACCGACGGCAGAGCCGCGGCGAGGGCGACCCCGACGGCCAGCCCCACGACGGTGCCGAACACCGCGGTCAGCACCGACTCGACCGTCACGGTGCCGGCGAGCTGCAGCCGGCCCAGGCCGACGGCCCGCAGCAGGCCGATCTCGCGGGTCCGCTCGATCACCGACAGCGCCAGCGTGTTGACGATGCCGAGCACCGCGATCACGACGGACAGGCCCAGCAGCGCGTAGAGGATCACGAGCACCTGGTTGACCTGGTCGGCGAGGTTGGACACGAACTCGTCGGCGGTGAGCACGGAGACGACCACGTACGGCGCCACCGCCGCGGCGACCGCGTCCTGCAGCTCGGCCACGCCGACCCCGGCCGCGGCGTCCACCGCGAGGGTGTCGACCTGCTGCTGCTCCGGCGGCACCAGGCCGTCCAGCACCTCGGTGGACACGACCACCGGTGCGCCGATGACGTTCGTGGTGAACACGGCGCCGATCTCGAGGTCTTGCGGACCCGTCGCCGACGCGAGCCGGATCGTGTCGCCGACCGCCCAGCCCTCGGCGTCGGCCATGCCCTCCTGCACCGCCGCGCGGCCGTCCGCCAGCGAGGCCAGGTCGCCGTCGATCGTCTCGGCCTCGATCGTGCTGCCGAACAGGTCGTCCCGGACGCCCGCCACGAACGGGACGCCGGCGCTCTCGCCGTCGGCGGACACCTCCAGCGAGGCGAAGGCGAACGACGCCGCGCCGCCGACCTCGGGCAGGGCCTCGACGTCGGCGATCGCCCCCTTCGGGATGTCGAAGGTCGCGGACTGCAGCACCAGGTCGGTGTGCAGCTGGGACTCGACCACGCCGGCCACGGAGGCCTGCGCCGAGACCGCGATCACGGAGACGCCGCCGACCAGGGCCATGCCGATCATCAGGGCGCCGGCGGTGTTCGCCGTACGCCGCGGGTTGCGGACCACGTTGCCGCGGGCCAGCCGCCCGACGGGCCGGATCAGCCGGACGAACGGCCAGGCCAGCACGCCGATCGTGGCCCGCGCCAGGCTGGGCGCGAGCATCAGCACGCCGACCAGGACGGCCGCCGCACCGGCACCGAGCGCGGCGTCCATCGTGTCCTCGCCGGTGTTGAGCACCGCGGCGAGCACGGCCGCCGCGCCGAGGCCGGTCACCAGGGCGCCGACCACGGCGCGCACGCGCATCGAGCGCTCGGGCACGGTCACCTCGTCGCGCATCGCCTCGACGGGCGGCACCAGGGCCGCACGCCGGGCGGGCACGGCCGCGGCCAGCACGCTGACCACGGTGCCCACCAGCAGCGAGATGCCGATCGTCGCCCCGTCGACGGGGATGTCACCCGCCAGGTCCATGCCCATCTGCTCGAACACGGCCTTCAGGCCCTGCACCAGGGCGAGCCCGCCGGCGATCCCGAGGGCCGAGCCGATCAGCCCGACCACCGCGGCCTGCACCAGGATCGACGTGAAGACCTGCGCCGGCGAGGCACCGACGGCCCGCAGCAGGGCGAACTCCCGCATCCGCTGCCGGACGGACATCGCGAACGTGTTGGAGATGATGAACGCGCCGACGAACAGCGCGATCGCCGCGAACACGAGCAGGAACGTGGTGATGAACCCGAGCATCTCGCTGATCGCGGCCTTGTTCTCGTCCCGGAGCTCCTGGCCGGTCACGACCTGGAGGTCGCCCGGCACCAGCGGCTGCAGCGCGGTCACCAGCTCCTGCGGGCTGGTCCCGTCCGCCGCGTACACGGCGATGTCGGCGAGCAGGTCGCCGGGGGCGAACAGCGCGAAGCCCGTTCCCGGGTCCACGACGACCAGGGTCGCGCCGGCCATCGGGGCACCCATGTCGAACCGGCCCACGACCTCCGCGTCGGTGATCTGGCCACCCAGCACGACCTGCGTCGTGCTGCCGACCTCGAGCCCGGACGACGCGAGCGTCGCCGTCTCCAGCGCGATCTCCCCGGCGCGCTCCGGGCCGCGGCCCTCGACCACCTCGAGCGACGGGTCGCCCTCGACGTAGGCGAACACGAGGCTCGGCGCCTGGGTGCTCTGCACGGCGGTGCCGTCGGCGCCGACCAGCACGATCGACCCGGACGCCTCCGGGACCGCCGCGTCGACGCCGTCGAGCGCGGCGATGTCGTCCACCAGGTCCATCGGCACCGCGGGAGCCGGCACGGACCCCTCCACCGCGGACGCGCCCTCGACCGGCTCGGCACGCACGTACGCGTCGCCGGGGGTGCCGGCGTCGACGATGCCGTCGAACGTGCTGGACATCATGGTGCGCAGCGAGAACGTGCCGGCGACGAAGGCCACGCCCAGCGCGACCGCCAGCAGCGACAGCACGAACCGGACCAGGTGCGCGCGGATCCCGCGCAGCGCCACCCGGCCCATCAGACGACCGCGGCGGGTGCGGGGCGCAGGGCGGCGAGCGCCGCGAGCACCGTCTCGGGGGTGGGGTCCGTCAGCTCGCCGACCAGGGAGCCGTCGGCGAGGAAGAGCACGCGGTGCGCGTACGAGGCCGCGGTCGGGTCGTGCGTGACCATGACGACGGACTGGCCGAGCTCGTCCACCGATCGGCGCAGGAAGCCCAGCACCTCGCCCGACGACGTCGAGTCCAGGTTGCCGGTCGGCTCGTCGGCGAACACCACGGAGGGCCGGGACACCAGCGCGCGGGCGCAGGCGACGCGCTGCTGCTGACCGCCGGACAGCTCGGTCGGCTTGTGCCCGAGCCGGTCGGCCAGCCCGACGGCCTGCACGACGGCGTCGAGGTGGTCGCGGTCGACCGGGCGGCGCGCGATGTCGAGCGGCAGCGTGATGTTCTCCAGCGCGGTCAGCGTCGGCACCAGGTTGAACGCCTGGAACACGAAGCCCAGCCGGTCCCGCCGCAACCGGGTCAGGTGCCGCTCGGACATGCCGCTGACCTGGACGCCGTCCACGACCACCGTGCCCGCGTCGGACCGGTCCAGCCCGGCCATGCAGTGCATGAGCGTCGACTTGCCCGAGCCGGACGGGCCCATGATGGCCGTCAGCTCGCCGCGCCCGAAGTCCACGTCGACGCCGGCGAGCGCCCGCACCGCCGTCTCACCCGTGCCGTACGTCTTGACCAGACCGCGTGCACTCGCGATCGGCGTCGCGTCGTTGGTGGTCATGCTCCCCATCCCGTCAGTCCGAGTCGAACCCGTCGATCGTCCCGTGGCCGCAGCACCCAGGGGCATCGGTGAGTACCCTGGCCGGCCCCTGAGCGGCCCCCGGGTCCGCGCGGTCGGGAACCCTGAGGACGTTCGTCCTGCGAGGTGTGGCGTGGGTCACACCGGACACCTAGTGTGGTGCACGAGGTGCTCCGATGGTGTGGTCCCTGCTGCTGTGGTTGACGCTCCCGGCGCTCACCTTCGCCGTCGTCCTCCGGCTGATCCCCGGGGCGGGGGCGGAGCTGTCGCCGCGGCGGCGTGCGGCCCGGGACCGGCGACGCGCCCGCGCGGCCGCCGTGCTGGACCGGATCGCGGCGCGCGTCCGGCACGGCCGGCGCCGGCCGCCGCCGGACCCGTTCGACGCCCTGCACGTGCAGATGCGGCTCGGGATCGTCGCGCAGCACCTGCAGCGGCTGGAGGCCGACCCGCACGCCTGGGCGCGTGCCGAGCGGATCATCGCCAGCCAGCTCGCGTACGACGCGCTGCTCGCCGACGCCTGCCGCCTGGCCGAGGTGGAGGTGCTCCCGCGGCCCAAGGGCGACCCGTGGGAGCGGATGCGCGAGGAGGTCGAGCTCGCCGCGCGCGGCTGGACCTGGTGAGGCGCCCCGTCGACCCTGCCGGCCTCGCCGGCCCGGGTCAGCCCGCGACGACGGTGAGCGTGCTCGACCCGTCGCCGCGCCGCCGGACCTCGATCCGCTCCGCCACCGCCTGCTTGAGCGCCTCGACGTGCGACACGACGCCGACCACCCGGCCGCCGGCGCGCAGCCGGCCGAGCTCGCCGAGCACCGCGTCCAGCGTGTGCGGGTCCAGGGTGCCGAAGCCCTCGTCGATGAACAGCGTGCCGAGCTCCACGCCGCCCGCCTCCGCCGTGACCACGTCGGCCATGCCGAGCGCCAGGCACAGCGACACGTAGAACGTCTCCCCGCCGGACAGGGTGCGGGGGTCGCGGGCGGACCCCGTGGTGTGGTCCACGACCCGCATCGCGAGGCCGGTGCGGCGGCTGCGCACGTCCTCCCGCTCGTCGCTGCGCTCCAGCCGGTACCGGCCGTCGGACATCTCGCCGAGCCGGTCGTTGGCCGCGGCGACGACGTCCTCGAACCGGCGGACCAGCACGTACGTGGCCAGCGACAGGGCCCGGGCGTTGTCGGCGTCGGCGCCCCCCGCCAGCCGCGCCATCCGGCTCACCGGCGCGGCCCCGGCCTCCGCCGCGGTCAGCGCGCGGGCCGCGGTCGTCACGTGCTCGGCGGCCTCGACCGCACGTGCCGCGCGGTCGCGGACCGAGCCCAGCACCGCACCCGCGGCGTCGGCGTCGGCGACGGCCGCGGTCAGCTCCTCGTCCAGCTCCGCCACCTCGGCGGCCAGGGCCACCGGGTCCCCGGCCGCCAGGTCGGCCAGCTCCGGGTCGCGCAGCCCCTGCTCGACCCGGGCGACCGCGGTCCGGTAGGCGTCGACCGCGCGTTCGACGGCCGCGACGCCCTCCGCCTCGGCGATCGCGGCGCGGGCGGCGTCCTCGTCGTCGACCTGCTGCTCCGCCAGCACGGCGGCGAGCTCGGCGGTCCGGTCGGCCACGGACCGGCCGGCAGCGGTCCGGCGGTCCAGGGCGTCCAGCACCGCGCCCGCGGCGTCCACGCGCGCCTGCTCGGCGCCCTGCCGCGCGAGCACCGTGGGGTGCCCCTCGCGGGCGGACGCCACCTCCGCGCGGTCGCGGGCCAGGTCCTCCTCCGCGCGCGCCAGCGCGTGCCCCGCGGCGGTGTGCTCGTCGCCGATCGCCGCACGGGTGAACCGCAGGTCCTCGGTCGCGCGGTCGTGCTCCGCGATCTCGGTGCGGGTGCGCTCGCGCGTCCGCTCGGCGGCCTGCGCCTCGGCCAGGGCCGTGCGGCAGGCGTCGACGGCCGCGAGCGCGACGTCGGCCTGGTCGGCACGCAGCCCGCCGGTGCGCTCGCGCAGCGCGGCACAGCGCTCCGCGCGGCCCACCACGCGGGCGTCCGCCTCCTGCACCGCGTCCTCCGCCGCGCGCCGGCGCTGCTCCGCGGCGGCCACGTCCTCCTCGCGGACGTGGTCCGCGTGCAGCGGGGCCGGCTGCGGGTGCTCCGTGCCGCCGCAGACCGGGCACGGCTCGCCGTCGACCAGCGCGGCGGCGAGCTCTCCGGCGAAGCCGTCCAGCCGGGCGGTCCGCAGCCGCGCCTCCTCCTGCACCGCGGCACGGGCCGCCCGGGCGGCGGCGGACCGGGCCGCCTCCGCGGCGGCCAGCGCGGACTCGGCGTCGGCCAGGTCGCGGACCGCGGCCAGCACCGCCTCGGCGTCGGCCAGGTCGCGGGCGCGGGCCGGGCCCGTGGCGGCGGCCTCCGACGCCTCGTCCAGCACCCGGACCAGCGCGGCCCGGCCCTCCGGCCGCACCGCGAGCAGGTCGTCGGCCTCGGCCATGGTGCGCGCCCGGGTCACCTGCACCTCGCGCAGCCGGTCCCGGTCCCGCTCCCGTCCGGGCAGCGTGCGCTCGAGCGCGACCAGCCGCGTCAGGGTGGCCACGAGCGCCGTGCTCGTGTCCCGGGCGGCGGACAGCGCCGCGGGCAGCCCCGGGTCCGCCAGCGCCGCGTCGACGTCCGCCGGCGCCAGGCCGGCGGGGGCGGCGTCCAGCGCGGCGCGGAGCTCCTTCTCGGCACCCGCGAAGGCCGCCCGCGCGTCGTCCAGGCCGCGCAGCACGGGGCGCACCACCGCGGCCCGGCGGGCGCGCTCGACCCGCGCCAGGTCGGCGGCGTGCTGGTCCGCGCCCTCCGCGAGCCGCGCCCGCTCCGCCTCCAGCTGCACGCGCCGGCGCACCAGCGTCAGCCGCGCCCCGGCGCCGTCCGCCGCCGCCCGCGCCGCGTGCACGCGGGCCGCGGCCCGGGCGGCGCCGTCCCGCGCCTCGTCGGCCTGCGCCCGCAGCGCGGCGAGCCGGTCGGCGACCAGCGGCCCGAGCGCGGTGACGTCCTCGGTCGCGGCGGCGCGCAGCTCCGCCACGGCGTCGGCGTCCGCCGCCGCCGCACCGGCGAACCGCGCGGTGCACTCCTGCACCTCGGCCCGTGCGTCGGCCACGGCCCGCTGCGCCTCGCGCCGCAGCTCGTCGAGCCGCTGCTGCACGCGCTCGTAGACCTCGGTGCCGAAGATCCGCTGCAGCAGGCCGCGGCGCTGCTCGGGGTCGGCGCGCAGGAACGCCGCGAACTCCCCCTGCGGCAGCACCATCGTCTGCACGAACTGCGCGCGGTCCAGCCCGACCACGCGCGTCAGCTCGGCACCGGCCTCGTCCAGCCGGGTCGACAGCAGCTCGCCCGCGGGCTCGTCGCCCGCCGGCAGCCCCTCGGGCACGGCGGTCAGCCGCCACAGCTTCACGGTCGCCTGCTGCTTGGCCCGGCCCACGCCCCGGCGCTTCGCGCGCTCGTAGGCCGGCGTCCGCCGCACCCGGTAGACCCCGGACCCGGTCTCGAACACCAGGTCCACCACGGTCTCGGTGTCGTCGGCGGCGAACGCGGAGCGCAGCCGGTCCTCGCTGGCCGCGGCGGACGCGACCTTGCCGTAGAGCGCGAACACGACCGCGTCGATCACCGTCGACTTGCCGGCACCGGTCGGACCCTCGAGCAGGAACAGCCCGCCGGCCGACAGCGCGGCGAAGTCGACCGTGTGCGTCCCGGCGAACGGGCCGACGGCCTGGATGGTCAGGGTGTGCAGCCGCATCAGGCGCTCCGCTCCGCCTGCGCGGCGTCCTCGTAGGCGCGCCGCAGCACGGCGGCCTCCGTGTCGGTCGGTCGTGCCCCGCTGACGTGCTCGACGAACTCCGCGGCGACCTCGAGCGGGTCCCGGGCGGCCGTGACCTCGGCGGCGCGCGGCCCGGCCTCCCGCACGGGCGGCTGGTGCTGCACGACGAGCGCGTGCGGGAACCGGCCCCGTACCCGGCGGTACAGGTCGGCCGGCCGGTGCGCGTCCGTCACCGTGACGCGCACCCAGTCCTCGACGTGCGGCTCCCCGGTCGCGCCGAGCAGCTCGTCCAGCGGGCCGGTCAGGTCGGTCAACCGGCGCGGCACCGGCGCGGGCAGCAAGCGCACCGCCGGAGGGCCGGACGCGCCCAGCTCCACGAGCGTCGTGGACTTGGCCTGCCGCGCCTCGGAGAACGAGTAGGCCAGCGGCGACCCGGAGTACCGCAGCACCGTCGGGCCGTCCTCGGCGCCCACCCGCTGCGGGCCGTGCAGGTGGCCCAGCGCGACGTAGTCGACGCCGTCGAACACCGCCGCCGGCGCGTGGTCCACGCCGCCGACGCGGATGTCGCGCTCGGACTCGCTCGCGGCGCCGCCGACCACGAACGCGTGCGCCAGCACCACGGAGCGCGGCGCGGACCGGCCCGCGCCGGCCGCCACGGCGGTGCGGTCGGCGAGGTCCGTGCGGACCCGGTCCATCGCGGCACCGAGCACCGCGGCGTGCGAGCGGGCGAGCGGCCCGTCGCCGTCGGGGCCGGCGAGCGCGTGGCGTGCCGCGTCGGGGTCGAGGTACGGCAGGCCGTAGACCAGCACGTCGCCGTCGCCCGACGGCAGCAGCACGGGCCGGCCGACGTCGGCGGTCCGGGCCAGCACCCGCACGCGGTCCTGCAGGAGGTCGGCGCCGAACCCGAGCCGGACGGCGGAGTCGTGGTTGCCGGGCGTGAGGACCACGACGGTGTGCTCGGCCAGGCGGCGCAGGGTCTCGGAGAGCATCGCGACCGACTCGACCGGGGGGATCGCCCGGTCGTACACGTCGCCGGCGACCAGCACCGCGTCGACCCGCTCCTCCTGGACCACCTCGACCAGGTGGTCCAGGAACGCCTGCTGGTGCGACGTCAGGTCCACGCCGTGCAGGGTGCGGCCCAGGTGCCAGTCGGACGTGTGCAGGAGCCGCATGCGGACGACGGTAGCCGCCGGGACCGACATCCCCCGACCACCTCGACGTCGCCTGTGGACGACCGGCGTGGCGCGGTCAGGCGACGGCCGGCGACGGCTCCAGGTCGAACTCGCCGGCCATCCCGAGCATCTCCAGCTTGGACAGCACCTCGCGCTCCGGGTCGCGCAGCGTGAGGGCCTGCCCGGTCTCCGAGGCGGCCAGGTGCAGCTGCAGGACGAAGGCCAGGCCGGAGGAGTCGATGAACGTCACGCCGGCCGTGTCCACCACGATCGGCGCGGTGCTCGCGAGCGCCTCCGCCATCGACAGGCTCGCCTCCGCGCGCAGCGCCGCGTCCACCTCGCCCCGGAGCCGGACCACGGTGCGGCCGTCCTCGGAGGTCACCCCGATCTCCCCGGCGGGGGTCGCGGCGTTCTCGATCGGGTCCATCGGTCCTCGTCTGCTCGCTGGTCGTGGGGCCGACCGATCATGGACCGTCGGCGTCCGCCGCGCACCCGGGAGGGCCGGCGGGGTGCCGGTGGCCACCGCGGCGGCCACCGTCGTGCTCATCAGGGACAACGCGACGGCGCCGGGGTTCGTTCCCCGGCGCCGGCTCAGGCCTGTCCGTCCGGCAGGGGGTCGGTGACGTCCGCCACGGTCGCGTCCAGCACCCGCACCAGGTCGTCGCCGTCCACCGTCGCGCCGACCCCGTGGCCGCCCCCGCCGATGGACGCGGGCCGGCCCGGGACCCGCTCGTCCGCGACCACGGGCCACGCCCGGAGCGAGCCGAACGGCGTGATGGTGCCGCGCTCGTACCCGGTGACGTCCCGGGCCGTCGCGGCGTCGGGCATGGACATCCGGCTCACGCCGAGCAGCGTGCGCAGCTTGGGCCAGGAGATCGTGCGGTCCCCGGGCACGAGCACGAACAGGTAGTCGTCCTCCCCGCGCCGGACCACCAGCGTCTTGACGATCCCGGACGGCTCGACGCCGCGGGCCGCCGCGGCCTCGGCCAGGGAGCCGACGCGGCCGTGCCGGGTGATCGTGTGCGGGATGCCCGCGTCCGCGAGCGCCTGCGCCGCGCGCTGCTCGCCCTCGCCCTGCGTGGTCGTCATGCCCGCCACCCTACGAGGGCGCTACGACACGAGCGTGCCCGCCACCACCTGCGCCGTCTCCCCGTGCCACGTCCGCCGGAGCCACCGGTCGTGCGACGCGACCACCACGGCGCCCGGCGCCGACCGCAGCGCCTCCGCCAGCTCGTCCGCGAGCGCGAGCGAGATGTGGTTGGTCGGCTCGTCGAGCAGCAGCACGTCGGGTGCCTGGGCGACCAGCAGCGCGAGCACCACCCGGCGCCGCTGCCCGACCGACAGCTCGCGCAGCGGCCGGTCGACGTCCCGCGGCGCGACCAGCCCCAGCTCGACCAGCGGCACCGCGTCCGGCACGCCGTCGGTCACCAGCCCGTAGACCGCGCGCGGGGTGCGGGCGTCGTCCGCCAGGCCGACGTCCTGCTCCAGCAGCGCCACCCGCGCGCCGCGGGCCCGGTGCACGGTGCCGCGGGCCGGAGCCAGGTCGCCCGCCAGCAGGTGCAGCAGCGTCGACTTGCCCGAGCCGTTGGGACCCGTGACGAGCAGCGCGGTCTCCGGGTGCACGTCGAGCGCGTCGACCACCAGCCGGCCCGGCACCTCCGCTCCCCGGACGGCGACGGCGAGCCCGTCGCGGGGACCCGCGGTCGTGAGCGTCCCGCGGAACCGCAGCTCGCGCGGCGGGCGCGGCACGGGCGCCGCCTCCAGCTCGTCCAGGCGGCGGCGCGCGTCCCGCACCCGGCGGGACACCTGCTGCTCCACCCGGTCGCCGGCCCGGCCGTAGGCCATCGTGTTCCGGTCCGTCATGGCCCGCCCGGGCGCGACGGTGCGCGCCGCCCCGCCGCCGGCCAGGGCGACGCGCAGCGCGGCCACCTCGTCGCGCTCGGCCGCCCACCGCTCCGCCCACTGCCGGCGGGCGACCTGCTGCGCCGCGCGGTAGTCCGCGTAGCGCCCGCCCACCACGCGGGGGCCGCCGAGCACCGGGTCCAGGTCGAGGATCTCGGTGCACACCTCGTCCAGGAACACCCGGTCGTGGCTCGCGAGCACGACGGCGCCCGGCAGGTCGACCAGCGCGCCGGCCAGGAACTCCGCGGCCGCGTCGTCCAGGTGGTTGGTGGGCTCGTCCAGCAGCACCGCGCCCGGGCGGCGGACCAGCACGGCCGCGAGCGCGAGGCGGCTCCGCTGCCCGCCGGACAACGTGCCGCTCGGCCGGTCGGGGTCCACGTCGGCCAGCCCCAGCCCGGCGAGCACCCGCTGCGCGCGGGCGTCGGCGTCCCAGACGTCGGCGGCCTGCGCGCGGGCGAGGGCGTCGTCGTACCGCGCGGCCGCGCCCGGGTCGACGTGCTCGGCCGCGAGCGCGGCGGCGGCCTCCTCCAGGCCGGCCGCGAGCGCGCGGACGGCGGCGAGCGCGTCCTCGACCACGTCGTGCAGCGTCGCGTCGGCGCCGAAGGGCGGCTCCTGGTGCAGGTGCGCGAGGTCGTCGGGACGCCGCACCTCGCCGGCGTCCGGGGCGTCGGCCCCCGCGAGCAGCCGCAGCAGGGTGGACTTGCCGGCGCCGTTCTCGCCGACGACGCCGAGCCGGTGCCCGGGGTCGACGGCGAGGGTCACGTCGGTGAGGACCCGGCGGTCACCGAACAGCCGGGAGACGCCCGTCGCGCGCAGGACGGGGGTCGAGGACGTGCGGACGTGCAGGTCCGCGGGGGTGCCGGGTACCGGCATGCAGATCACCACCAGGGAGCGCCGAGGGTCGCACCGCAGGTGGGCGCGGGGTTCGGCACGAGTCGGGACAGGACTCGGGGCGGCTCAGATCCACATGATGACGACGATAGGTCCACGCGCTGGACGCGTCGAGGGTATTTTCGCGGGCTCCTGCACGCGGCGGACCTGTGCGCCCGCTGTGTGCCCGGAGGTCAGCGGGACGTGGGCGCAGGGAGAGCGCTCCCGCGCAGCGCCCGAGCCGGTGCCACGCCGCCCCGCTCGCCTTGACCGTCACCCGGACGGGTGACCTACTGGGCCGTCCAGGGGACAGCGCACCCGCAAAGACGCTGGGCGGCTCCCCCGCGACCCAGGGGGTTGACCCATGCATCCACGTACCCGGCGCGCGAGCGTGCCCGCCGTCCTCGCCGTGCTGGCGCTGACGGTCCCCGTCGGTGCCGCCTCGGCGGCCGAGGACGATCCCGCGGTCGAGACCGCGGTGGCCGACGCCCTCCAGGAGGGCCGGTCGTTCCCGGCCGACTTCTGGTGGGACGAGTCGCCCGACGACACGGCGCGGGCCCGCGCGATCCTCCGGCAGATGACCTTGGACGAGAAGGTCAACATGATGCACGGGGAGCTGAACAACTACTTCGGCTTCTACAACGCGCCGATCGAGCGGCTGGGCATCCCGGCGCTGACCATGGCCGACGGGCCGGCCGGCGTCCGCATCGCCAACCCGGACGTCAACGAGCAGCAGTCCACCCAGCTGCCGTCGCCGCTCGCGCTCGCCGCGACGTGGGACGAGGACCTGGCGCAGGAGTACGGCCGCGTCGCGGGCGACGAGGCGCACCGCACCGGGCACAACGTGCTGCTGTCCCCCGCCCTCGACATCGCGCGGGTGGCCCAGGCCGGTCGCGCGTTCGAGGCCTTCGGCGAGGACCCGCTGCTGACCGGCGTCCTGGGGGCGGCGGAGATCCGCGGCATCCAGGCCAACCCGGTCGTCGCCGACCTCAAGCACTACAACGTCTACACGCAGGAGCAGAACCGGCTGGCCGGCGGCAACGCCGTCGTCGACGAGCGCACGCTGCAGGAGATCTACACGCGGCCGTTCGCCATCGGCCAGGAGCAGGGTCGCGCCGGGTCGGCGATGTGCGCGTTCAACAAGGTCAACGGCACCTACGCCTGCGAGAACGACGAGCTGCAGAACCAGATCCTCAAGCAGCAGCTCGGCTTCCAGGGCTGGATCATGAGCGACTACGGCGCCACCCACAGCACCGTCCAGTCGGTCCTCGGCGGGCTCGACCAGGAGATGCCCGGGAACTTCACCCCCGAGGTGGGCCCCGGCGACTGCTTCCTCTGCGGACCGCTGCTCGACGCCGTGCGCGCCGGCCAGGTGCCGATGTCGCGGATCAACGACGCCGTGCTGCGCATCCTGCGCCCGATGGTCGCCCTGGGGCTGTTCGACAACCCGCCGACCGTCCGCCCGCTGCCGGAGGACGCGAACTCCGCGTTCGCCCGCTCGGTGTCCGAGCGCGCGTCCGTGCTGCTCAAGAACGACGGTGCGCTCCCGCTCGGGGCGAACGTCGGCTCGATCGCCGTCATCGGGACCGACGCCGACGCCGTCACCCAGGGCGGCGGCTCCTCCCAGGTCATCCCGACCCGGACCGTCAGCCCGCTCCAGGGCATCCAGGAGCGCGTCGCGCCCGGGGTCGCCGTGACCCACACGCCCGGCACCGACCCGGTCACCTCCGCGGTCCTGCTGCCCGGGCCGGACGCGATCCCGTCCGACTACCTGACGTCCGCGCTGGGCGACGGGGAGGGCCTGCGCGTCGAGTACTTCGACACGGCCGACCTGTCCGGCGCCCCCGCCGTGGACCGCACCGAGCCGTTCGCGGGGATCTTCGGCGGCTTCTTCCTGTTCGAGGGGTTCAACGCGCAGTCGCCGCACTTCCCGGTGCAGGACAACATGCACAACGCCTCGATCCGGTGGACCGGCACGCTCACGCCCCCGGTCTCCGGGACGTACGAGCTCGCCGTCACGACCAACGGCACGAGCACCGTCTACCTGGACGACCAGCCGGTGCTGACGACCGGTCCCTCGGGCGACCCGGCGGTCACCACCGCCTCGGTCGACCTCGTGGCCGGCCAGGCCTACGCCCTGCGGGCCGAGTACACCAACGACTCCCCCGGCGGCACCGACGCGGGCGCCGCGTTCCGGCTCGGCTGGACCGCGCCCGAGGCGTTCGTCACCCCGTCGGTGCAGGCCGCGGCGCAGGCCGCGCGGTCCGCGCAGACGGCCGTCGTCGTGGTCCGCGACTACTCCAGCGAGGGCGGCGACAAGCCGAACCTCGACCTGCCCAACGGGCAGGCGGAGCTGATCCGCCAGGTCGCCGCGGCCAACCCGCGCACGATCGTCGTGATCGAGGCGGGCGGGGCCGTGCAGACCTCCGACTGGGACGGCGCCGTCCCGGCCGTGCTGCACAACTGGTTCGGCGGCCAGGAGCAGGGCGCCGCGATCGCCGGCATCCTGTTCGGCGACGTCAACCCCTCCGGCCGGCTGCCGATCAGCATCCCGGTCGACGAGGCCTCGACGCCGGTCAGCGACCCGTCGCAGTACCCCGGTGACGAGCTCGACCAGCAGTTCAGCGAGGGCATCTTCGTCGGCTACCGCGGCTACGCGGAGCGCGGCATCGAGCCGCAGTACGCGTTCGGGCACGGGCTGTCGTACACCTCGTACGCCTACTCGAACCTGCGCACCGGGGCCGTCCCCGACCCGGACGGCGAGGGCACCCAGCTGCAGGCCACCGTCAACGTCCGCAACACCGGCGCCCGGGCCGGCACCGAGACCGTCCAGGTCTACGTCGGCAACCTGCCCACCCGCCGGGTGAGCAGCGCGCCCGTCTCGCTGGCCGGCTGGGCCGACGTGACGCTCGAGCCGGGCCAGACCCAGGCCGTCACCGTCACGCTGAGCCCGGAGTCGCTGTCCTACTGGGACGTCGACCTCGACGAGTGGCGCACGCCGACCGGCACCATCCAGGTGCAGGTGGGGGCCGCCTCCGACGACATCCGCCTGACCCGCAACCTCGCGATCTCGAACGCGCTCGTCCGCTGACGCGATCGCATCCGGCGACGCCGAGGTAGGGCCTCCGGTCCGAGGTAGTGCGTCCTGACGTACTACCTCGGCGGGAAGGCACTACCTCGGCGTCGTGCTGCGCGGGGGGTGGCGCGGGGGGGTGCGGTGATCGCCCTGGGCGAATCGCGATCGCGTGCGGTCCGCCGTGCGGCGACAATGGTGCGCCGTGACTGCCGCCGACCCCACCTCCCCCGCGCCCGCCCCCTCCGGCGACGGCGCGCGCGCGGGCGACGGCGCGGGCGTCGGCGACGGCGCCACCACGTCCGACCCGGGCACGACCGCGGGACAGCGCTCTCGGCGTCGCCGTGGCGGGCGCGGGCGCCGGCCCGCCGGTGACCGGGCCGCTGGTGACCGGGCCTCTGGTGACCGGGCCGCTGGTGACCGGGCCTCTGGTGACCCGACCGGCGGCGACCGGGCTGCGGAGGGCGGGGCACCCGACCACGCGACGACCCCGGCGCAGCCGGCGCGCACCGGCGACCGCCCCCCGCGCTCCGGCAACCGCCGCCCGCGCGACGTCGATCGCCCCCGCGGCCGCGAGGGCCGCACCCGCCGCCTCGCGGCGATGGCCGACGCGCGGCGCGCGGTCGTGCTGCCCCCGGTCGTCTACCCCGAGCAGCTGCCCGTCTCCGCCCGCCGCGCGGAGATCGCCGCCGCGATCCGCGACCACCAGGTCGTGATCGTCGCCGGCGAGACCGGCTCCGGGAAGACCACCCAGCTGCCGAAGATCGCGCTGGAGCTCGGCCGCGGGCGCGACGGCCAGATCGGCCACACCCAGCCCCGCCGGATCGCCGCGCGCACCGTCGCCGAGCGGATCGCCGAGGAGCTCGGCACCAGCATCGGCGAGCTGGTCGGCTACCAGGTGCGGTTCACCGACGAGTCGTCGGAGCGCACGCTGGTCAAGGTGATGACCGACGGCATCCTGCTCGCGCAGATCCAGCGCGACCCGGAGCTGCTGGCCTACGACACCCTGATCATCGACGAGGCGCACGAGCGCTCGCTCAACATCGACTTCATCCTCGGGTACCTCGCGCAGCTGCTGCCGCGGCGGCCCGGGCTCAAGGTCGTCATCACCTCGGCGACGATCGACTCCGCCCGGTTCGCCGCGCACTTCGCGGGTCCCGCGACCGAGGAGCACCCGGACGGGGTCCCGGCGCCGGTGGTCGAGGTCACCGGGCGCACCTACCCCGTCGAGATCCGGTACCGGCCGCTGTCCCCGGACCGCCCCACCGACGACCCGGACGACCTCGACGCCCCGGACGGCGCCCACCCGCGCGCCGGGTCCCGGGCGACCCCGGCGAAGGGTGCGAAGACGCCGCCGCCCGAGGACCGCGACCTGATGTCCGCCGTCTGCGAGGCGGTCGACGAGCTCACCCGCGAGGGCCCGGGCGACGTGCTGGTCTTCTTCTCCGGCGAGCGCGAGATCCGGGACGCCGAGGAGGCGCTGCGCGGGCACCTCGGCGTGCGGGTGCAGGACGCCCGCCGACCGGACGCGGTCGAGCTGCTGCCGCTGTACGGCCGGCTCTCCGCCGCGGAGCAGCACCGGGTGTTCCAGCAGCACAGCGTGCGTCGCGTGGTCCTCGCCACCAACGTCGCCGAGACCTCGCTGACCGTGCCGGGCATCCGGTACGTCGTCGACCCCGGCACGGCCCGGATCTCCCGGTACTCCAAGGCGACCAAGGTGCAGCGGCTGCCGATCGAGCCGATCTCCCAGGCCTCGGCCAACCAGCGGTCCGGCCGCTGCGGGCGCGTCGCCGACGGCATCGCGATCCGGCTGTACTCCGAGGACGACTACGAGTCCCGGCCGCGGTTCACCGAGCCCGAGATCCTGCGCACCTCGCTGGCCTCCGTCATCCTGCAGATGATCTCGGTGGGCGTCGCGACCGGGCCGGACGACGTGGCGTCGTTCCCGTTCGTCGACCCGCCGGACACCCGTGCCGTCCGCGACGGCGTGCAGCTGCTCACCGAGCTCGGCGCGCTCGACGCGTCCGCCGGGGGCACCCGGCTGACCGACACGGGCCGCGCGCTGGCGCAGCTGCCGATGGACCCGCGCCTCGCGCGGATGATCGTCGAGGCCGGGCGCCGGGGCGTCGCGCGCGAGGTCATGGTCGTCGCCGCCGCGCTGTCCATCCAGGACCCGCGCGAGCGCCCGGTGGAGCAGCGCGCCCAGGCCGACCAGCTGCACGCCAGGTTCGCGGACCCGACGTCGGACTTCCTGGCGTACCTGAACCTCTGGCAGTACGTCCGCGACGCGCAGCGTGACCTGTCCAGCTCGGCGTTCCGGCGGCTGTGCAAGGCCGAGTACCTGAACTTCCTGCGGCTGCGCGAGTGGCAGGACGTGGTCACCCAGCTCAAGGAGTTGGCCAAGCCGCTGGGCATCACGGTGAACCCGCCCCGCCAGACCGACCGCGACCTCTCCGAGGAGCGCGACCCGGCCACCGAGGGACGCGGCGCGTACCGGCTGGAGTGGGACGCCGACCGGGTGCACGTCTCGCTGCTCGCCGGGCTGCTGTCGCAGATCGGCATGCAGGAGGCGTCCGACCTGTCCGGCGGCGCGGCCCCCGCCCGGGGGAAGGGCGGTCGCGACGGCGGCCGGACCCCGGACCGGCGCGCACGCAACGAGTACCTGGGTGCGCGCGGTGCGAAGTTCGCGATCTTCCCCGGCTCCGGCCTGGCCAAGAAGCCGCCCGCCTGGGTCATGGCGGGCGAGCTGGTCGAGACCTCCCGGCTGTGGGGCCGCGACGTCGCGCGGATCCAGCCCGAGTGGGCCGAGGACCTGGCGGCCCACCTGGTGAAGCGGTCCTACTCGGAGCCGTCGTGGTCGTCCAAGCAGGGCGCCGCGATGGCCGTCGAGCGCGTCATGCTCTACGGCGTCCCCATCGTCACCGGCCGCCGGGTGCTGTTCGGCAAGGTCGACGCCGAGCACGCCCGCGAGCTGTTCATCCGGCACGCCCTGGTCGAGGGCGACTGGACCACGCACCACGCGTTCTTCGCCGAGAACCGCCGCCTGCTGGACGAGGCCGAGGACCTGGAGGCGCGGTCGCGGCGTCGCGGCCTGGTGGTCGACGACGACGCGCTGTTCGCCTTCTACGACGAGCGGATCCCGGACGACGTCGTCTCCGCGCGGCACTTCGACCAGTGGTGGAAGAGCGCCCGGCGCCGGGAGCCCGACCTGCTGTCGTTCACCCGCGAGCTGCTGGTGGCCGACGACGCCGGCGTCGACGAGTCGTCGTTCCCGTCGACCTGGCCGCAGGGTGACCTGGAGCTGCCGCTGACCTACCAGTTCCGGCCCGGCACCGACGCGGACGGCGTCACCGTGCACGTGCCGCTGGTCGCACTGGCCCGGGTCCGGCCCGAGGGCTTCGACTGGATGGTGCCCGGCCTGCGCGAGGAGCTGGCGACCGCGACCATCCGCGCGCTGCCCAAGCCGGTCCGCGTGCAGCTGGTGCCCGCCCCCGACGTCGGCCGCGACGTCGTCGCCTGGCTCGACGCGCACACCGCGGGCTGGGCGGACACCGTGCGGGCCGCGGACGCGGCGCCGTCGTTCCGGGACGCGTTCCGGCAGGCGGTGCGCGCGCTCCGGGACGTCGACGTGCCCGCCGACGCGTTCGACGACGACCGGCTGCCGCCGCACCTGCGCGTGACGTTCCGCGTCGTCGACGAGCGCGGCCACGTCGTCGACGAGGGCAAGGACCTGAACGTGCTGCAGCGCCGGCTCGCCGCGCGCACGCAGGACGCCGTGAGCAGCGCCGTCCGGACCGCGGTGCGGGACGCGATGGCCGACGCGCGCGCGGCCGCTCCCGGCGCCGGCGCACCGGTCCCGGCGCCCGGGAGGCGCCCCGCCGCGCCGTCCCCGCTGCCGGGGTTCGACGGCACCGACCTCACCACCTGGCCGGCCGACCTGCCCGGCGGGGCCCTGCCCGAGCGGGTCGAGACCCAGGACGCCAGCGGCCTGACGGTGCGCGGCTACCCCGCCCTGGTCGAGCACGGCCGCGGCACCGCCGCGACCGTGCGCGTCGAGGTGCTGGCCGACGCCGGCGACCAGGCGGTCCGGCACCGCGCGGGCGTGCGGCGCCTGCTGCTGCTCGACGTCGGGCTCGCCACGGGCCGGATCACCAGCCGGTGGACCGGGACCCAGGCGCTGACCCTGGCCGCGAGCCCGTACCCGAGCACGGACGCGCTGGTCGCCGACGTGCAGCTCGCCGCCGTCGACCGGCTGCTCACGGTGCACCTGGCCGGGCGGCCGGCGACCGCGGTCCGGAGCGCCGACACCTACGCCGCCGCGCGCACCGCGGTCCGCGACGGCCTGGAGGACCAGGTGCACCGCGTGGTCGGGGACCTCGTCTCCGTGCTGTCCGCGGCGCGCGACCTGGAGGCCGCCGTGCGCGGCACCCGGTCGCTGGCCCTGCTCGGCGCCGTCCGCGACGTGCAGGCGCAGGCGACGGCGCTGGTGCACGACGGGTTCGTCTCCGAGACCGGGGCGGAACGGCTCCCCCAGCTGTCCCGGTACCTGCGGGCCGCCGCCCTGCGCCTGGACAAGGCCGGCGCCAACCCGACCCGGGACGAGCAGCTAGCCTGGCAGGTGCGCGACCTGGAGCAGCTGCTCGGGCAGACCCGCGCGCGGGTGACGTCCCGCACCCCCGTGCCGGCCGACCTGGCCGCGCTGGACGAGGTCCGCTGGCTGCTCGAGGAGCTGCGGGTCAGCCTGTTCGCGCAGCAGCTCGGCACGCCGGTCCCGGTCAGCGAGAAGCGGATCCGCAAGGCGCTCTCGGCGCTGGCCTGAGCCGTTCGGGCCGCGAGGTCGTCACAACGGCGCGAGGTCGTCAGTCAGGACTGACGACCTCGGCCGGACGTGACGACCTCGCGGCCGGGTGGGATCTCAGTCCTCGTGCGACGACCGGGCGTAGTCCTGGTCCTTCGTCTCCGTGGACAGGATCAACGCGATCAGCGTGAGCACACCGGCGCCCGACAGGTACACGCCGACCAGCCACGTGCTGCCGTCGGCCGCGGCCCACAGCGCCAGCGCGACGATCGGCGCCAGCGCCGCGCCGAGGATCGACGACACGTTGTACGCGATGGCCGAGCCCGTGTACCGGACGTTGGTCGGGAACAGCTCGGGCAGCAGCGCGCCCATCGGCCCGAACGTGGCGCCCATGAGCAGGAACCCGAAGACCAGGAACGCCTGCGTCAGCGCCCCGGTGAACACCAGGTCGTCGCGCACCGTGAGGAACAGCGGGAAGGACAGCCCGAACACGATGATCGCGGAGGTCACCCCGATCAGGAGCTTGCGGCGGCCCAGCCGGTCCGCGAGCGGGCCGGACAGCATCGTGAAGATCCCGAAGAACACCACGCCGATGATCTGCATGAGCACGAAGTGGACGTACGGCAGGCCGAGCCCCCCGGGCTCGCCCGTCCCCGGGTCGACGGCGCGGGTGCCGTAGGTGAGCGTGAAGTTCGTCATCAGGTAGAACAGCACGTAGGTCGCCAGCATGATGAACGTGCCGAGCAGCGTCGCGCGCCAGTGGTGCCGCAGCGTGGTGCCGAGCGGGAGCTTGGTGACCTTGCCCTTCTTCTCGGCGGTGGTGAACGCCTCGGACTCCACCAGCTTGAGCCGCACCCACAGGCCGATGATCACCATGACGGCCGAGAACAGGAACGGCACCCGCCAGCCCCAGGACATGAAGGCGTCCGAGCCCTGGCCCAGCACCCCGTTGATGATCAGGAAGATGCCGTTGGCGATGATGAAGCCGAGCGGCGCACCCAGCTGCGGGAACGTGCCGTACCAGGCGCGCTTGCCCGCGGGCGCGTTCTCCGTGGCGACCAGCGCGGCGCCGGACCACTCGCCGCCGAGCGCGAAGCCCTGCGCGAGCCGCAGGATCAGCAGCAGCACGGTGGCGGTGATGCCGATGCTGTCGAACGTGGGCAGCACGCCGATCAGGAAGGTCGCCACGCCCATCGTCAGCAGCGAGTAGACGAGCGTCGTCTTGCGGCCGCGCCGGTCACCGAGGTGGCCGTAGAAGATCGCGCCGATCGGGCGCGCGACCATCGCCGCGCCGAACACCGCGAAGGACGCCAGCAGCGCCGTGGTGTCGTTGCCGGTGGGGAAGAACAGGTGCGGGAAGACGAGGACGGCGGCCGTCGCGTAGACGTAGAAGTCGTAGAACTCGATGGTGGTGCCCACGAGGCTCGCGGCGATGACGCGCGAGGGGGAGTTCAGCGGCTTGGACGCGGCCGGCTCGGTGGTGGGCACTGCGGTGGCTGACATGCGGACGGCTCCGGTTCGGCAGGCGGTGAGGACGCGGACCACCGGGTGGACGTCGGGGTCGGCTCGCAGCTCGGCTCGGGTGACGCACGCGGTGCTCCAGCGCACGGGCGACCTTACGCCGTCTCACGCTGTAGACAACCGGAGTCCGCATCTCGGACACGGCGTGGTCGGCCACGAGGTGGTCCACAGCCGCCGGACGGGGTGCGGGTGGTGGAGGGGCCCGCGGCGCCGTCGGACCCGTGCGGCAGAGTGACGGGCATGACGAGCGCCGACCCCACCCTCGACCCGGCCACCGACGAGCCGGACCGGCACCCGGTCACGGCTGCGACCTTCCCGGCCACGGACCCGGCACCGGGCCGCCGGTGCTTCGGCGACGGCGACCCGCTGTACGAGCGGTACCACGACGAGGAGTGGGGCGTGCCCGTGCACGGCGACCGCGCCCTCTACGAGCGCGTCACGCTGGAGGCCTTCCAGTCCGGGCTCGCGTGGATCACCGTGCTGCGCAAGCGCGAGGCGTTCCGCGCGGCGTTCGCCGGCTTCGACGCCGAGGTGGTCGCCGGCTACGACGAGCACGACGTCGAGCGCCTGATGGCCGACGCCGGGATCATCCGGAACCGCGCGAAGATCACCGCCACGATCGCCAACGCCCGCGCGCTGCTCGACCTGCACGCAGACGGCCGGACGCTGGACGAGCTGTTCTGGTCGTACGCCGTCCCGGCGGACGGGCGCCCGCGACCCCGGACGTTCGCCGACGTGCCGGCCGCGACCCCCGGGTCCGTGGCGCTGGCGAAGGAGCTCAAGCGGCGCGGCTTCCGGTTCGTCGGGCCCACCACGGCCTACGCGGCGCTGCAGGCGTGCGGGATGGTCGACGACCACCTCGCGGACTGCCCGGTGGTGCTGGCCCGTGCGAGGCCGTGACGCGGCCGGCACCTTCTGCCTAGTGTGGTATTGCCTTGAAAGTCCATGTCGGCCTGGACTACGCTCCTGAAGCGGTCGGCGGTGCTCCTGCGGGTGCGGCGCGCGGCCCGGGACGCGGGCGTCTCGTTCGAGGTGGTCGAGCTCACGAACCACACGGGCGTGGTCGTCGGCGGCGTGCGGTCGACGCTCGGCCGGCACACCGAGATCGACGACGTCACCGCGCGCAGGTTCTTCGACCAGTTCGCGCAGGTGCTGGGGAAGGGGTGGTGGCGATGACCAGGTACACCGTCACGGCGGAGCGTGGCCGGCGGTGGTGGTCGCTCCAGTGCGTCGAGCACCCCGGCGCGATCTCCGAGGTGGCGCGCCTGGACCAGGCTCCTGAGGCGATGCGCGAGGTGATCGCGTTCGTCGCGCAGGTCGACCCCTCGACGGTCGAGGTCGACCTCCGGCCGACGGTCCCGGTCGAGGTCGGCACGCACGTCCAGGCCGCGGCCCGCTACCGCGAGCAGGCGCAGCTGGCGAACCGCGAGGCCGCCCGGGAGGCCCGGGCCGCCGCACGTGTGCTGCGCGACGCCGGTCTGTCCGTCCGGGACGTGGGCACGGTCCTCGGGGTCTCGCACCAGCGCGCGCACCAGCTGCTGACCGCCTGACCGGCCGAGCGCCTCAGGCGTCCGCGAACACCGGGACCGGCAGCCCGTCGACGTCCACGTCGAACCCGACGACCGCCCCGCCGGTCTCCTGCTCGGGCGAGGTCGGACCCGGCAGCGCGTCGCCCCCGGTCCCCGACCCGCCGCCGGACGCGGTCGTCACGTACAGCCGCCGCGACCCGGCGGGTCCGAAGCCCGGGCACGTCACGTCCGGCACCGGCACCGCGTACGCGCCGCGCGGCGTCCCGTCGGCGGCGAACCGCAGCACGTGGCCGCTGCCGTACACCGCGATCCACAGCCCGCCGTCGGCGTCGACCGCGGTGCCGTCCGGGCCCGGCGCGTCCTCGGCGAACGCCAGGAACGGCTCGGGGGCGCCGGCCGTGCCGGTCCCGACGTCGTAGGGCAGCCGGTAGACGACCTTGGCGTCGGTGTCGGTCAGGTAGAGCACCGAGCCGTCCGGGCTCCACGCGATGCCGTTGCCCAGCGCCACCCCGGTCAGCACGGTGGAGATCTCGAGCCCGCCCGGCGCCGCGACGACCCGGTGCACCACGCCGTCGCCGGCGGACCCGTCGCGCGGCAGCGTCGCGACCCAGAACCGGCCGGCGGGGTCGCAGCCCCCGTCGTTGAACCGGTAGCCGTCCGGCATGCCCGCGGGCCGGGTGACGGGTCCGAGGCGCGTGCCGTCGTGCACGCCGAAGCCGTCGGCGGTCGCCAGCAGCAGCCCGCCCGACGCCGTCGGCCACGCCACCCCGACCGGCGACGTCGTGCTGAGCACGCTGTCGCGGGCCGGGTCGCCGTCGGCCCACCGGTGCACCGCGCGGCCGTCGATGTCCACCCACACGAGCGCCCCCGCGCGCTCGTCCCAGACCGGCCGCTCCCCGAGCTGCGCCCGCTGCTCGCCCAGCACCTGCCCGCCGGTCACGGCGCCGGCGGCGAGCTCGCGCACCACCAGGCGGTCGCGGTCGGCGGGACGGGGGACGCTGCGCAGGTCGACAGGGCTCACCCGGCGCAGCCTCGCACGGGCTCGCCGGGCCCGCACGACGTCGGGCGGACGGCCGGCCCGCGGGTGTGAGGTGGGCCACGGAAACGTGACGCGTCAGGGGCACTGGACGGCCCACCCGGGGCGTCCTACTGTGGCCGCACCATCCAGAGCGACCGAGAGACCTGGCTCGTCGACGTCGCAGCAACCCCCCTCCGCACCGAGGGTGTGGGTGCTTCCGCCAGGTCCGATGGAGCTGACGATGAGCAGTAGCGGTACCCCCCTGCACCCGGGTCGTGACGGCGTGGTCGCCGACGGCCTGGGCGCGGTCGACCGGCCGACGGTCTCGTTCGAGCTGTTCCCGCCGCGGAACCCGGACGCCGCGCCGCGGCTCTGGGCGACCGTGCAGGAGCTCGCGGCGGCCCGCCCGGACTTCGTGTCGGTGACGTACGGGGCCTCGGGCAGCACCCGGCGCACCACCCGGGCCCTGGTCCGGCGCCTGCTGCGCGAGACGTCGCTGACGCCGATCGCGCACCTGACCTGCGTCGGCGCGTCGGCCGACGACGTGGCGGCCACCGTCGAGGAGTTCCTCGACGAGGGCGTGCGGTCGTTCCTCGCGCTGCGGGGCGACCCGCCCGCCGACGGGTCGTGGGCCGCGCACCCCGACGGGCTGCCGACCGCTAGCGCCCTGGTGGCGCTGCTCCGCCGGATCGAGCGGCGCCGCTGCGAGGAGAGCCCGGCGCAGGCCGTGCGCGCCGCGAGCCGGCCGCTGTCCGTCGCGGTCGCGGCGTTCCCGCGGGGCAACGCCGGCTCGGGCAGCACGCGCGAGCAGGACGTCGCGGCACTGCTCGCCAAGCAGGAGGCGGGCGCGGACTTCGCGATCACCCAGGTCTTCTACGACGCGGAGTCGTACGCCGAGCTGGTCGTGCTGGCCCGGGACGCCGGGGTCACGATCCCGATCGTGCCGGGGATCATCCCGATGACCGACCCGGCCCGCCTGCGCCGCGTGGCGCAGCTGACCGGGGTGCCGGTCCCCGAGCACGTGCTGGACCGGCTCGACGCGTTCGACGCCCAGGACCCGGACGACGTCGCACGCCGGCACCGGGCCGGCACCCGGCTCGGCGTCGACCTGGTGAACGCCGTGCTGGACAGCGGCGCGCCGGGCGTGCACCTGTACACGTTCAACACCCACGGCCCCGCGCTGGACCTGCTGGCCGGCGCCGGCCTGGGCGGCGACGCCCCCCGGGCGCACACGCGCGGCGCCGCCGTCGGTGCGGCCTCCACGACCACCCTGAGCCCTGTCCCCACCATCTGAGGCGAGAGATGACCGAGCACCAGACCCACCCGTTCCCCGCCGGCACCGTCCTGGGCTACCCCCGGATCGGGCCGCGCCGCGAGCTCAAGAAGGCCCTCGAGTCGTTCTGGGCCGGCCGCAGCACCGCCGAGGAGGTCGAGGCGACCGCCGCCGACCTGCGCCGGCGCACCCGCACCCGCCTGGCCGAGCTCGGCCTCGACACCCGGCTGCCCGCGATCCCGAGCGCGTTCTCGTTCTACGACCACGTGCTCGACGCCGCGGCCGTGCTCGGCGCGGTCCCGGAGCGGTTCGCCGACCTCACCACCGCGGACGGCGGCCTCGACCTGGCCGGCTACTCCACCGTGGCCCGCGGCCGCGGGGACGACCTGCCGCTCGAGATGACCAAGTGGTTCGACTCCAACTACCACTACCTGGTGCCGGAGATCGGGCCGGGCACGGCGTTCCGGTACGCGAGCGACCGCCCGGTCCGCGAGCTGGCCGAGGGCCTGGCGGACGGCGTGCTGACCCGCCCCATCCTGGTCGGCCCGGTCACGTTCCTGGCGCTGGCCAAGGCGACCGAGGACGCGCCGGAGGACTTCCTGCCGATCGACCGCCTGGCAGACGTGCTGCCGGTGTACGCCACCCTGCTGCGCGAGCTGGCGCAGGCCGGGGCCACCTGGGTGCAGCTGGACGAGCCGGCCCTGGTCTCCGACTCGACCGGCGTGCCCGCCGACCGGCTGCTCGCGGCCGCGGCCGAGGCGTACCGCGTGCTCGCCACCGAGCTGCCCGCCGCCGAGCGGCCCGCGATCCTGGTCGCCGCCCCGTACGGCGACCTGCGGGACGCGCTCCCGGTGCTCGCGGGCACCGACGTGGACGGCCTGGCGATCGACCTGGTCCGCGGCACGGCGCCGAGCGCGCCGGTCCCCGGGCTGGAGAGCAAGGTCCTGGTCGGCGGCGTGGTCGACGGGCACAACATCTGGCGCGCCGACCTCGACGCCGCGCTCGGCGCGCTCGAGGGCCTGGAGGGCCTCGGCGCCCGCCAGGTGGCCGTCGGCACGTCCACCTCGCTGTTCCACGTGCCGCACGACGTCGCCGACGAGCAGCAGCTCGACGCGACCCTGCGCTCCTGGCTGGCCTTCGCCGACCAGAAGACCACCGAGGTCGTCACGCTGGCCACCGGGCTGACGGAGGGCCGGGAGGCCGTGCACGCCGAGCTGCTCGCCGCGGCGGACGCCCGCCGGTCCCGCGCGGAAGCCGCGGGCGTCGTCCGCCCCGAGGTGCGCGCGCGCCTGGCGGACCTGCCGGCCGAGGCGTTCCGGCGCGGCGACTTCGCGGACCGCGCGGCCGCCCAGGCCGAGCGGCTGCAGCTGCCCGCCCTGCCGACCACGACCATCGGCTCGTTCCCGCAGACCCCGGAGATCCGGGTCGCGCGCGCGGCGTTCGGCCGGGGCGAGCTGACGGCGGAGCAGTACGAGGAGGAGATGAAGGCGGAGATCCGCCGCGTCGTCGCGCTGCAGGAGGAGATCGGCCTGGACGTGCTGGTGCACGGCGAGCCCGAGCGCAACGACATGGTGCAGTACTTCGCCGAGAACCTGGACGGGTTCGCCGTCACGCACCACGGCTGGGTCCAGTCCTACGGCTCGCGGTGCACCCGCCCGTCGATCCTCTGGGGCGACGTCTCCCGGCCCGCGCCGATCACGGTGCCCTGGACGACGTACACGCAGTCGCTCACGCCGAAGCCGGTCAAGGGCATGCTCACCGGCCCGGTGACGATCCTGGCCTGGTCGTTCGTCCGGGACGACCAGCCCCTGGCCGACACCGCGAACCAGGTCGCGCTGGCGCTGCGGGACGAGATCGCCGACCTGGAGGCCGCCGGCACCGCGATCGTGCAGGTCGACGAGCCCGCGCTGCGCGAGCTGCTCCCCCTGCGGGCCGACCAGCACGAGGCCTACCTGGACTGGTCGGTGGCGTCGTTCCGGCTGGCGACGGCCGGGGTGCGACCGGACACGCAGATCCACACCCACCTCTGCTACTCGGAGTTCGGCGAGATCTTCGGCGCGATCGACGGCCTGGACGCCGACGTCACCTCCATCGAGGCGGCGCGGTCCAAGATGGAGATCCTCGGCGACATCGCCAGCGAGGGCTACCCCCGCGGGATCGGCCCGGGCGTCTGGGACATCCACTCCCCGCGCGTCCCGAGCGAGGCCGAGGTCACCGAGCTGCTCACCGAGGCGGTCCGCGTGATCGACCCCGCGCAGCTCTGGGTGAACCCGGACTGCGGCCTCAAGACCCGCCGGTACGCCGAGGTCACGCCGACGCTCGAGCACGTCCTGGCGGCCACCCGCACCGTCCGCGCGTCGCTGGCGGTCCCCACCGCCTGACGCGCACGTGCCGACGCCCCGGCCCCCGCTCGGGGGACCGGGGCGTCGTGCTGCCGCCGCGCGGGCTCAGGCGGACGCGTGCGCCTCGCGCGACGCGTCCGTGCCCTCGATGGTCGCCGGTGTCCCACCGGTGGTGACCTCGATGCGGCGCGGCCGGGCCTCCTCGGCCACGGGGATGGTGAGCGTCAGGACGCCGTCGGCGTAGGACGCGGCGATGGCGTCCAGGTCCAGCCCGCGCCCGACCGTGAGCTGCCGGGCGTAGGCACCGACGGGGCGCTCCTTGGCGAGCCACTGCACACCGTCCTCGGTGCGGGCGGTCCGCTCGGCGCGGATGGTGAGGGTCCGGTCGTCCACGTTCACGTCGATCGTGCCGGGGTCCGCACCCGGCAGGTCGACGGCCAGGACGTAGTGGTCACCCGCGCGGAACAGGTCCATCGGCATGGTCGCGGCGGCACGCTGCGAGCCGAGCACCTGGTTCATCAGCCGGTCCATCTCCTGGAACGGGTCGAATCGCGTAGCCACAGCCCGTCACCTCCTCGGCGTCTCGGCGGTCCCGGACGGTCCGGGACCGTGCTGCCCCGGTGCGCCGTACGGCCCACCGGAAGGGCTACGAGACATGTTCTAGCACTCTCGACCCGCGAGTGCCAGATCGTTGACCAGGCTGTTCGCCACCAGGTGAACCTGCTGTTCAGACGCGCGCGGCGTCGCCCTCCACGGCCTCGGCGAGCGCCTCGACGATGCGCACGTCGGCGTCCAGCCACGGGACGGACAGCCACTGGCCGCGCGGCAGCCAGCGCAGGGCGTCGTGCTCGACGAGGGGCTCGGGGACCCCCGCGGCGACCTCGGCCAGCCAGAGCCGCATGGTGTACGTGCCGTTCAGCCGCCAGCAGCCGTCGTCCGGGCCGGGCAGCTCGGCGCCCAGCGCGACGCGGACGCCGAGCTCTTCCCGCAGCTCGCGGTGCAGGGCGTGCTCGGCGGTCTCCCCCGGCTCCACCTTGCCGCCGGGGAACTCCCAGCGGCCGGCCAGGCTGACGGGCGACCGGCGGCGTGCGGCGAGCAGCGCGCGCGGGGCGCCGAGGTCGTCCACCAGGGCGGCGGCGACCACGAGGACGGGCGGCGGCTGCATGCGCCGATTCTGCCAGGAGCGCGCCGGGCTCACCCGGCGGCGAGCAGCCCGACGAGGCTCACCGACCCGGCGACCAGGGTGGCGGCCGCGCCCAGCAGCAGGGGCCGGCCACCGGTGCGCAGCAGCCGCCCCAGGTGGATCTGGGTGCCGAGCGCCGTCATCGCCGCCGCGAGCGCCAGGGTCGTCACCGGCTTCACGGCCGGGAGCACCGCGTCGGGCACCAGCCCCAGCGTCCGCACGAGCACGGCCAGCACGAACCCGACCACGAACAGCGGCACGAGCGGCGGCCGGCGCGCCCCGGCGGCCGGCGCCCCCGCCGCCCGGCGGCGCACGACGCCGACACCGGCCACCAGGGGCGCGAGCAGCACCACCCGCGCGAGCTTCGCGACCACGGCGACGGACAGCGCCGCGGCGGACACGGTGCCCGCGGCCGCCACCACCTGCGCGACCTCGTGCACGGACATCCCGGCCCAGAGCCCCGCGGTGCGGTCGGACAGCCCCAGCAGGCCGGACAGCAGGGGCACCGCCACGAGGGCGAGGCTGCCGTACACCGTCACCAGCGCGACCGCGGTCGCGACCTCGTCCTCGTCGGCGTCCGCGACCGGGCTCATCGCGGCGACCGCGGCGGCGCCGCAGATCGAGAACCCGCTCGCGACCAGCAGCGTGAGCCGGGGTGCCACGCCCAGCCGGGGGCCCAGCCAGAGGGTGGCGGCGAACGTCGCCGCCACCGTCGCCAGCAGCACCAGCACCTCCCGCAGGCCGAGGCCGAGCAGGTCGCCGAGCGACAGCTGCAGGCCGAGCAGGACCACCCCGAGGCGCAGCACCCGCCGGCCGGTCCACGCGAGCCCGGGCTCGAGCACGGCCGGCAGCAGGCCCGCGGACCGGGCGGCGGCGCCGAGGACGATCGCGACGAGCAGGCCGGGCAGCACCGGGACCAGCGCGGTCAGACCGAGGCACGCCGCGCCCACGAGCAGCGCGGCGACCAGGCCGGGCAGGATCGTGCGGTCGACTCCGAGCACGCGCCGGCGGGCGCCACCCGACGGCGCGGGACCGGCGGGCGCGGGACCGGCGGACGCGGGGACAGGCGGCACCCGTCCAGGATCCGGCCGGCAGGGCCCCCGCGGAACGCCGACCTCGCTCGCGCGCTCTAGCCTGAGGCTATGGACACCGCACCTGCCCGGCGCATCCCGCTCGGGGCGCTCGAGCTGCTCGACGCCGTCGAGGCGCACGGGTCGCTGTCCGGCGCCGCGCGTGCGCTCGGGCTCGCGCAGCCGTCCGTGAGCACCGGCCTGCGCCGCCTGGAGCGGCAGACCGGCCTGACGCTGGTCAGCCGGACCGCCTCCGGCACCCGGCTGACCCCTCCCGGGACGGCGCTGCTCGGGCGGGCGCGCGACGTGCTCGCCGCCTCGGACGCGCTGGAGCGGGAGGTGCACGCGCTGCGCAGCGCGGAGCAGGGGCGCGTCCAGGTGGCCGCGAGCCTGAGCGTCGCCGAGTACCTGGTGCCGGGGTGGCTCGCGTCCCGGCCGGCGGGCGCCGCGGTGGTGGACCTGGTCGTGGCCAACTCGCGGGACGTGATGGACGCCGTGCTGCACGGCCGGGCCGACCTGGGCTTCGTCGAGGGGCCCGGCGTCGCCGACGGCCTGCACGCCCGGTCGGTCGGCGACGACGAGCTGCTCGTGGTGGTGGCCCCCGGGCACCCCTGGGCGCGGCGGAGGCGGCCGGTGCGGGCTGCCGAGCTGAGCACCGCGCCGCTCGCCGTCCGCGAGGCCGGGTCGGGCACCCGCGCCGTGCTGGAGCAGGCGCTGGTCGCGGCCGGGCACCCGCTGGCCGGGTCGCCCGCCCAGCTGGGGTCGACGTCCGCGGTCAAGAACGTGGTGCGCGGCGGCGGCGCGGCGGCGGTGCTGTCCCGGCTGACCGTCGCCGACGAGCTCGCCCGCGGGGACCTCCTCGCGGTGCCCGTGGACGGGATCGACCTCACCCGCACGCTGCGGATGGTCTGGGCGCGGTCCCGCCGGCCGGCACCCGCCGCGCGCGAGCTGGCCGCGCACGTCGTCCGGGTCGCCGCGGCGGCCGGCTCCGCCTAGGCGCGCGGCGCCACCACCAGCAGGTCGCCCACCTGGCAGCCGAGCACGTCGCAGACGGCGGTGAGCGTCGAGAACCGGATCGCCCGCGCGCGGTCGTTCTTGAGCACGGACAGGTTGACCACCGTCACGCCGACCAGCTCGGCCAGCCGGGCGAGCGTCATCCCGCGCTCCGCCAGCAGCTCGTCCAGCCGGCAGTGGATCCGGCCCGCGTCGTCCTCGGGCGGCATCAGACCAGACCCTCCGCGTCCCGCTGCAGCCGCTCCCCCGCGCTGAACGCGGCCGCGAGCGCCCCGACCGCCATGGACGTGAGGATCGGCGTCCAGGACACCTGGAACGTGATCTCCTCGGCGACCGCGCGGTCCGCGACCTGCGCCAGGACGCCGTTGGAGGCCATGACCGAGCAGCCGAACCAGGCCAGCCAGCCGCCGCCGATCAGCAGCGACACCGCCGTGATCAGGCGGGTGATGGTCCCCGAGAAGAACTGCCCGGCCAGCATCCGCCGGCAGAGCAGCAGCACGCACACCGTCACGCCGATGGTGGCCAGCGGCGGCACGACGGCCGCGCCCAGCGCGGCGACGTACGTGGCGACAGGCATGTCCGACACGGTCAGCGTCGCCGTGTCGACCGTCGCCGCCAGCGCGGCGCCCCCGGGGCCGAGCGGCAGCTCGACCGGCGCGCCGGCGATCATCACGTCGACCGGCGCGTCCCGGTTCGGCAAGATGCGCACGACGGAGGCGATCAGCCCGCCGGCCTGCCAGACGATCACCGCCGCGCCCACGACCAGGATGGAGATCAGGTCGGACCGGCTGGTGAACCACGGCGCACGCGTCGTCATGACAGCTCCCTGCATATCGAATGTCGATGTTATCGACTGACGATATGGCACGGCGTGCGCGGCGTCCACCGGGTCCGGCGGCGGGTGCGGACGACGCAGGGCCGCGACCCGCCGTGACGGCGGGGCGCGGCCCTGGGTGCGGACGGGCCCGCTGGGGGACGGGCCGGGCGCGGGCGGTGCTAGCGGATGCCGGCGGCGGTGGCCCAGGCGACGGCCTCGGCCCGCGTCGAGACGCCGATCTTGCGGTACACCGAGCGGACCTGCGACTTCACCGTGTTGCGGGTGACGTACAGGCGCCGTGCGATGTCCTCGAGGGTGACGTCCTCCGCCAGCTCGGCCAGGACGACCCGTTCACGCGTGGTGAGCGGCTCGCCGAGGATGCTGGAGGTGGTGGGGGCGATCTCCAGGATGGCCATGCTGTCCTCCGGTCTGCGTGCGACGAGTACCGGCTGCTGGGGTTGTCCGGCGGCCGTCTACCGGTTGATCGGCAAGTGTGGCCGTGGTGATCGCAGTTCAGATCTCACCCGTTCCCGAGGGGGTGAGGTGGATGCGCCGGGCGGAGGACCTGTGGTACGGCCGAACCCGCTGGTCACCGTCCGGCAAGCGATCTCCCGACCCCCGGTGCAGAACCACCCGAACGGGCTAACCGCCGCCCGGGGCGATCTCAGCCCGTGATCGTCGCCGCGTACTCCTGCGCCGTGAGCAGCGCGCCGGTCGACGTGACGTCGACCCGGAACAGCCAGCCGGCGCCGTACGGGTCGCTGTTGACGACGGACGGCTCGTCCACGGCGGCCTGGTTCACCTCGACGACCGTGCCGGACACCGGGGAGAACAGCTCGGAGACCGACTTGGTGGACTCGACCTCGCCGACGACGGCGCCGGCGGCGATCTCGCTGCCGACGGTCGGCAGCTCCAGGTACACGATGTCGCCCAGCGCGTCGGCGGCGTTCTTCGTGATGCCGACGGTGGCGGGGCCGGTGCCCTCGATCCACTCGTGCTCGGCGGTGTACTGCAGGTTCTCGGGGACGTCGCTCATGGTGCTCTCCGGGTTCTCGCGGGATCGGGGACGGTGGGGGTCAGGCGCGCCGGTAGAACGGCAGCGCCACGACGCGGACGGGCTCGCGGCGGCCGCGCACGTCGACGGCGAGCTCGGTGCCGACCGCGCTCACCTCGGGCGTCACGTACGCCATCGCGATCGGCGTGCCCAGTGTCGGGGACGGGGCGCCGGAGGTGACGCGGCCGACGACAACCGCGTCGTCCGCGGTGCCGGTGAGCACCTCGTAGCCGTGCCGGGCGGCACGCCGGCCCGAGCCGACCAGGCCGACCAGCACCCGGGACGGCGTGGCGTGCGCGCGCGCGGCGAGCGCGTCCCGCCCGACGAACGGCAGCGGGCTGCCGTCGGCGGCGACCTTGTCGAGCTTCACGACCCGCCCGAGACCCGCGTCGTGCGGCGCGGTCGTGCGGTCGAGCTCGTTGCCGTACAGCGGCATGCCGGCCTCGAGCCGCAGGCTGTCCCGCGCGGACAGACCGGCGGGGACCAGGCCGAGCGGGGCGCCGGCGGCCAGCAGGTCGCGCCACAGGCCGGGGGCGGCGGCGGCGGGGACGAACAGCTCGAACCCGTCCTCGCCGGTGTAGCCGGTGCGGGCCACGAGCGCGTCGACGTCGCCCACGGTCGCGGGGACGCCGGCGTAGTACCTCACGTCGCGGACGGCCTCGACGTGGGCGGGCTCGGTGAGGCCGGTGACGATCTCGGCGGCCCGCGGGCCCTGCACGGCGATCAGCGCCGTCTCCAGCGAGCGGTCGGTCAGCGACGCCTCGAACGGCGCGAGCCGCTCCGCGAGCGCGTCGCGCACGACCGCCACGTTCGACGCGTTGGCGACGACCAGGTACTCCTCGTCCGCCAGCCGGTAGACGATCAGGTCGTCGAGGATCCCGCCGTCCTCCTGCGTGATCATCGTGTAGCGGGCGCGGCCGACCGCGAGGCCGGACAGGTTCCCGACCAGCGCGGCGTCCAGCCCCGCACCCGCACCCGGGCCGTCGACGTGCAGCTCGCCCATGTGCGACAGGTCGAACAGCCCGGCCGCGGTGCGCACGGCCTGGTGCTCGGCGAGGTCGCCGGCGTAGCGCAGCGGCATCATCCAGCCCGCGAACGGCGTCATCGTCGCGCCCAGCGCCTCGTGCTCGGCGTGCAGCGGCGAGAGCACGACGCCGGTGGCCTCGTCGGTCGCCGGGACCTCGGTGGTGGTGATCGGGTCGCTCACAGCGCGGGCTCCTCGGCGTAGGCCTCGATGGGCGGGCAGGCGCAGACGAGGTTGCGGTCCCCGTGCGCGCCGTCGATCCGCCGGACCGGCGGCCAGTACTTGCCGGCGCGCAGGCTCGCCACCGGGTACGCCGCGAGCTCGCGGCCGTAGGGCTTGTCCCAGTCGTCCGCGACCAGCGCGGCCGCGGTGTGCGGCGCGCTGCGCAGGGGCGACTCCGCGACCGGCCAGCGACCGGCGGCGACCGCCTCGATCTCACCGCGGATGGCCACCAGCGCGTCGACGAACCGGTCGAGCTCGCCCAGGTCCTCGCTCTCGGTCGGCTCGACCATCAGCGTGCCGGCGACCGGGAACGACAGCGTCGGGGCGTGGAACCCGTAGTCCATCAGCCGCTTCGCGACGTCCTCGGCGGTCACGCCCGTCTCCTTGGTGAGGGTCCGCACGTCGAGGATGCACTCGTGCGCGACCAGCCCCGCCGGCCCGGTGTAGAGCACCGGGAAGTGCGGGGCCAGGCGGGACGCCAGGTAGTTCGCGGACAGCACCGCGGTCTCGGTCGCGCGGCGCAGGCCGTCACCGCCCATCAGCGCGACGTAGGCCCAGGAGATCGGCAGGATGCCGGCCGACCCGAACGGCGCGGCGGAGACCGCGGGTGCCGAGCCCCCGGCCAGCGCGCCGGTGTCGCCGGTGAACACCGCGTCGGTCGCCGGCAGGTAGGGCACCAGGTGCGCCGCCACGCCGACCGGGCCGACGCCGGGGCCGCCGCCGCCGTGCGGGATGCAGAACGTCTTGTGCAGGTTCAGGTGCGACACGTCGCCGCCGAACTCGCCCGGGCGGGCCAGCCCGACCAGCGCGTTGAGGTTGGCGCCGTCGATGTAGACCTGGCCGCCCGCCGCGTGCACCAGGTCGCAGACCTCGCGCACGTCCTCCTCGTAGACGCCGTGCGTCGAGGGGTAGGTGATCATGATCGCCGCGACCACCGGGCCGTGCTGCTCGAGCTTGGCGCGCAGGTCGTCCAGCTGCACGGACCCGTCCTCGGCGGTCGCGACCACGACCACCCGCATGCCGGCCAGCGCGGCGGACGCCGCGTTGGTGCCGTGCGCCGACGCGGGGATCAGGCAGACGTCGCGCACCGGCACGTCCTCGGGGGCTGCACCGGCGGCGATCGCCTCGGCGCGACGGCCCTCGTGGTAGCCCCGGATCGCCAGCAGACCCGCGAACTCGCCCTGCGAGCCGGCGTTCGGCTGCACGGACACCGCGGCGTAGCCGGTGATCTCCGCCAGCCAGGCGGTCAGGTCGCCGATCAGCTCGGCGTAGCCGGCGGCCTGCTCGGCGGGGACGAACGGGTGCAGGCCGGCGAACCCGGGCCAGGAGATCGCCTCCATCTCCACCGTCGCGTTGAGCTTCATCGTGCAGGAGCCCAGCGGGATCATCGTGCGGTCCAGGGCCAGGTCCTTGTCCGACAGCGCGCGCAGGTAGCGCAGCATCGCGGTCTCGGAGCGGTGCCGGTGGAACACGGGGTGGGTCAGGAAGTCCGTGGTCCGGCGCAGCGCGGCCGGGATGGCCGGCGTGCCCAGACCGTCGGCGGCACCGCGGGCGCCGGTGGCGGCGCCCTCGGCGAACGCGGCGAGCACCTGCTCGACGTGCGCCTCGGTGGTGACCTCGTCGCAGGTGACCTGCACGTGGTCGTCGTCCGCGGCCCACACGTTGATCCCGCGCGCGGCGGCCGCCGCGACGACGGCCCGGGCCCGGCCCGGCACCGCGGCGCGGACCGTGTCGAAGAACTGAGCGTGCTGGACGGTCACGCCGCCGGCACGCAGGCCGTCGGCGAGCGCCACGGCGCGGGCGTGCACGCGCTCGGCGATCTCCCGCAGGCCGTCGGGGCCGTGGTAGACGGCGTACATCGAGGCGACGATCGCCAGCAGCGCCTGGGCGGTGCAGATGTTGCTCGTGGCCTTCTCGCGGCGGATGTGCTGCTCGCGGGTCTGCAGGGCCAGCCGGTAGGCGCGGGCGCCGTCGGCGTCGATCGAGACGCCGACCAGGCGGCCGGGCAGCGACCGCTCCAGGCCGGTGCGCACCGCCATGTAGGCGGCGTGCGGGCCGCCGTAGAACAGCGGGACGCCGAACCGCTGCGCCGAGCCGACCGCGATGTCCGCGCCCTGCTCGCCGGGCGGGGTGAGCAGGGTGAGGGACAGCAGGTCCGCGGCGACCGTGACCAGCGCGCCCGCCTCCTTGGCGGCGGCGATCAGCGGCTCGAGGTCCCGCACGGCGCCGGACGCGCCCGGGGCCTGCAGCACCAGGCCGACCAGCGGCTCGCCGCCCAGGTCGGGCAGCCCGGCCGTGAGGTCCGCGACCCGCACGCCGAGCCCGGCGGCCTCCGCGCGGCCGAGCGTGACGGCCAGCGTCTGCGGCAGGCAGTCGGCGTCCAGCACCACGACGCCCGTGCGCCCCTTGGCGGCGCGGTGCATCAGCGCGACGGCCTCGGCCACGGCCGTGGCCTCGTCCAGCAGCGACGCGTTCGCGACCGGCAGCGCGGTCAGGTCGGCGACCACGGTCTGGAAGTTCAGCAGCGCCTCGAGCCGGCCCTGCGAGATCTCCGGCTGGTACGGCGTGTACGCGGTGTACCAGGCCGGGGACTCGAGCACGTTCCGGCGGATCACCGGCGGCGTCACGGTGTCGTGGTAGCCGAGGCCGATCATCTGGGTCAGCACGGTGTTCTTGTCCGCGATCGCACGCAGCGCGGCCAGCACCTCGGACTCGCCGCGCGCCGCGGGCAGGTCGAGCGGGCGGTCGGTGCGGATGCTGGCGGGCACGGCGGCGTCGATCAGCGCGTCGAGGCCGGGCCAGCCGTCGCCGACGTGCGCGAGCATCGTGTCCAGGTCGGTCGTGCGCGGGCCGACGTGCCGGTCCGCGAAGCCGCGGGCGGCGTCGGTGCGGTCGGCGTCGCGGACGGGGGCGGGGGTGCCGGCGTCGGTCGTGCGGACGTCGACGGGAAGGTGCTCGAGGAAGGTCACGCGGCTGCTCCGGGATCGGACGAGCGGGCGGGGACGAGACGTGCGGGGGTGGCGCGGCCTCCCCGCTCTGTCATCCGCCGCGCGCGGGCAGGGCCCGGGCGCGCACGACCTGAGAGTTTTGCCGGTCCGCCGTGCCCGTGAGGGCCGGGGCGCGCCGACTTGCACCGTCGGTGGACCGGCCCTGGGTGGGCCGGTCGCTTTCCAGAGTTGCCTCGCCACGACGGTACGGGGGCCTGAGAGTTTCCCGGGGAGGGTTGCTCCTTCGGCGCCTCGCGACCGGCCGGCGCGCGCGGGGCGGGCAGGCCGTGCGGGAGGGCTCTCCCGCCGCGGTTCGAGCAGCGTGTTGAGTTGTCTGCGCCACAGCGTAGCCGCGGACCGGACCGGATCCACCCGCCGGGCCCCCGCCCGGCCGTTACGGCTGCGTGAACTCCTGCGTCCCGCCCGGCGGCGGCACCGCCGGCCCGGTGTGGGGGGCGGTGTGCGGGGCGGCGTCGGCGCCGTCGACGTCGTCCGGCAGCGGCAGCACCACCGTCGCCGCCGACACGGCGCCCTGCGCGCGCGCGACCGCCACCACCCGCTCGACGTCCGTGAGCGGGCCCTCGACCAGCACCGGCTGACCCGCGGCCGGGTCGCCGGACCAGCGCACCGCCGCGTCGGCCGGCGGCCGGAAGGGCCCGGCCGACGCCGGCAGCTGCACGACCGCGGCCGCCCGGACCGCCGGGTCGTCCGTCGCGCGCACCTGCGCGGAGCGGACCGCCGCCAGCCGGCGCACCGTCCGCATCAGCAGCCGCTGCCGGCGCTCGGAGGCCGTGAACGTGACGACGATCAGCCCGACGCCGTCGGCCGCCACCCCCGTGCTCAGCGACCCGAACGAGACCCCGCGGGTCGAGAACACCCCGGCCAGCGCGGTCATGGTGCCGGTCGCGTCCGCCCCGTGCACGAACGCCACCCAGGTCCGGTCCGGCCCGGCCGTTGCGACGGCGCTCACCGGGCCGCCCCCGCGTCCAGGCCCCACGGCCGCAGCATCGCGTCGATCCGGCCCGCGGTGGTGAGCAGCCGCCGGGCCTCGTCGGGCTCCGGCTCGTCCAGCAGCACCCGGGTCCACCCCTCCGGCCCCAGCACGACCGGGACCCCCAGCACGCCGTGCAGCGGGGTCCCGGCCACGGCGACCTCGCCGGCCAGCGCCACCTGCCCCGCGACGACGATGTCCCGCCCGTCCAGGATCGTGTCCACCAGGTCCACGGTCGCGTTCGCCGTGGCGGCGGCGGTCTTCGCGCCGCTCTGGTGCGTGAGCCACGGCCGCGCGACGCCGCGCAGGTCGGGCGGCCACGTCTCGACCAGGTCGAACGCCGCCGCGACGTCGTCCGCCATCAACCCGGCGAGCGCGCCCTTCGCGGCGTCGATCTCCGCACCGAACCCGTCGAGCGACCGCCCGCCGCGCAGCTGGTCGACGGCCCGCCGCCGCTCGTCGACGTCCAGGCCGCTGATCCGGACCGTCGACCACAGCGGCACCAGGTCGTCGCCGTGCTGGCCCGCCACGAAGCCGCCCACCCGGTGCCGGCGCACGCCCAGGGACACCGCCACCTCGCGCCGGAACCGCAGGGTGTCCAGCCACGCGCCCATCCCGATCACCCGGTGCCGCCCGAGCTCGGCCGCGACCACGGCCACGCCGAGCTCCACGGGGTTCGACACCACGACGACCACCTCGTGCCCCGAGCCGTGCTCCGCGATCGCGCGCGCGTACGACGCGAACACCGCGTGGTTCTCGGCCGCCAGGGCGGCACGGTCCTGGATCGCCCCGGCCCGGGCGGGCGCGGTGCGCCCGGCGGTCAGCACGATCACGTCGGCCACCACGTCGTCCGGGTCCAGCGCGACGTCGATCAGCGGGGCGTGCTCGTCGTAGGCGTCCACCAGGTCGGCGCGCAAGCCGTAGGACGCGCGCCCGGACGCCCCGCCCGGGCGGCCGACCAGCTGCAGCCGCGACGTCGTCGGCAGCACCCGCCGCTCGATCAGCTGGGCGCACACCTGTCGCCCGACGTCCCCTGTCGCTCCCAGCACCGCCACGTCCACGGGCCGAGGCTAGGGCACGCGCGTGGCGGCCGCGTGTCACGGAACCGCTCACCGCGGGAGCACGCCGCCCGATGGGAGCCGTAGATCCGCCGGGTCCGCGGCGTCGGGCCCGGGCCGCCGCGCGCCCCCGGACGCCGCACGACCGTGCGGGCCCGCGGACGCGACACCACGACCCGCCTGCCGCCACGTGCGCCGGGCGAAGGAGGACCTCCTATGACCGGCACAGGTGCACGGCGACGTGCCGTCCCCGGGCGGGGCGCCGCCGCGGCGACCGTCCTCGGGATCCTCGGGCTCCTCGGGCTGCCGGGCGCGGCGGCCGTCGCGGACGAGGCGCGCGCCGTGCAGCACGACGTGGAGGGGACGGTGGTCTACGCCGTCGCGGACCCGCTCCCCCACGGCGACCAGGAGCACTTCCACGAGGGGTCGACGCTCCAGGCCTACGCGCAGGTGGACGGCGTCCTGCTGGACCTGTCGCACCTCCAGGCGCCCGTGACCGGCGCGGAGGCCCCTCCTCCCGACGCGCTGCCCGGAGGCGCACCCGTCGTGGTGACCCTCGAGGCCGAGCCCGGCACCGACCGGGACAGCGCCGTGGCGCAGGCGGCGTCCGCGGAGGACGCCCCGGCGGGCGCCGACCCCGGCGCGGAGGTGGTGGCGGTCGCCCCGGTGCCCACCGCGGACCTCGCCGCCCCCGCCGCCCTCGCCGGTGCCCACGACCTGGTCGTCCTGCCCGTGGTGTGGACGGCCGGCGCGGTTGCACCCACCGCCGCCCTGCAGACCGCCGCGACCGGCACCGAGCAGTACTGGGAGCGGCAGAGCGCCGGCCGCGTCGACATCCGGACCTCCGTCCGTCCCGCGCAGGCCGTCACGCGGCCCGCGACCTGCGACGTCGACGCGATCATGGCGCGCGCCCTGGCGACGAACCCCGGTGTGACGCCGAGCGCGACGACGCACGTCGCCGTGCACTTCCCGGGTCGCACGGACTGCCCGTTCGCCGGTCGAGCCACGATCACGGGCGGCAGCATCTGGCTGAACGGGGCGACGCAGACGTACGTGCTGGCGCACGAGCTGGGGCACAACTTCGGGCTCGGCCACGCCAACACGCTCACCTGCACGTCGGGCGCCACCCGGGTCCCGCTCGCCGCCGACACCAGCACCTGCACCGCCCGCGAGTACGGGGACAACGCGGACGTGATGGGCCAGGGGCGCGACCTGAGCTCGCCCGGCAGCATCAGCACCGGCTTCGCCCACCACCTGGGCTGGGCCACGATCGCCGACGTGACGGGGCCGGCGACCGCCGCACGCGACGTCGCGCTCGCCCCGCTCGCCAGCACGTCGGCGCAGCGCGCCCTGCGGGTCTCCTCCAGCGCCGGTCCCGTGTTCGTCGACTACCGGCCGGCCGTCGGGGCCGACGCGCTGCACGAGCCGGGCTGGGCCGGCCTGCAGAGCCACCTCGTGCTCACGGACGCCCGGTACGGCTACCCCACCAGCTACCTGCTCGACCAGCAGCCGGCCCAGCCCGCGTTCACCCGGCCGTTCCTGCCGGTCGGGAACGCGTGGGAGGTGCCGGGCGCCCAGGTGCGGCTGACCGCGGTCTCGACGGGCGCGAGCGCCGTCGTCTCCGTGGGCCCGACGGGGGCTGCCGCGCAGACGCAGCGCTACGTGACGCGGGTGTACGCGGACCTGTTCGGCCGCCAGCCCGACCCGCGCGGCCTGCAGAACTGGACCACCAAGCTCACCTCCGGCACTCCCCGGATCGCGGTCGCCAACTCCATCACCTACTCCGACGAGTACCGCTCCCGCCTGATCGCCGCGACCTACCAGCGCTACCTCGACCGCGCCCCCGACGCCCACGGCGCCGCCACCTGGCTCCAGGCCATGCGCACCGGGCGCACCATCCAGCAGATGGAGGTCGGGTTCGTCGCCTCCGACGAGTACTACCGCCGCGCCGGCGGCACCGACGCCGCCTGGGTGAGCCGGCTCTACCAGCACGTCCTGGGCCGCACCGCCGCCCCCGCCGAGATCCGCAGCTGGACCAACGCCCTGGCACGCGGCACCTCACGCAGCCAGGTCGCGCTCGGCTTCCTGATCTCCTCCGAGCACCTCACCACCGTCGTCGACGGCTACTACGTCGACCTGCTCGGCCGGCACATCGACCCCACCGGCCGACGCTCCTGGGTCACCCGCATCCAGAACGGCGAACGCGTCGAGGCCATCATCGGCGGCATCATCGCCAGCGACGAGTACTTCCGGAAGGCCTGAACCCCCGCACCGGACGGCCCGCACCCACCGGGCCGTCCGGTGTCGTTGCGCCATCCGGGTCGTCCCGGCCGGAACGGGCCCGCGCGCTCGCACGGCGGAGCATCATCGGGCGCACAGGGGTGACGCGTCGTCGTGTCCGCCCGTCCGCTCGTCCCCGCCCGCCCGGGCCACCAGGAGGACCACGCATGACTGCCACCGTCTCCCGCCGACCAGGCCTGCACCGCCGAGGTGGCTCCGCCGCCGTGGTGGCCGCGCTGCTCGGCCTGCTGTTCCCCGTCGCCGCAGCCGCGGACGACCTGACGCAGCGGGTCGAGGTCGACGGCCGCGTCGTCTACCGCATCGCCGACCCGGTGCTGCACGAGGAGGGCGCGCACGCCGAGGACGGAGCCCACGCCGAGGAGCGTTCCGTCACCACTGCCTTCGCCGACGTGGGCGGGACGATGATCGACCTGTCCGGGGTGCAGGCGCCGACCGTCGGCACCGAGACGTCTCCCGCGGACGGCCTGCCGGCCGGCGCCGAGGTGCTCGTGACGATCGAGGCGCCCGCCGGGCTCGACCAGGACGAGGTCGTCGCGCTGGTCGCCGGGACCGACGAGCAGGCTGCCGCCGGCGTCGCCCAGGTGGTCGACGCCGTGGCGACGGGGTCCGCCCCCGAGCCGGGCGGACCCACCGCGGCCGCCACCACGGGGCTGCACCAGCTGGTGGTCGTCCCGGTCCGGTGGACCGCGTCGGACGCGGTGCCCACCGCGGAGCTGCAGGCAGCGGCCGTCGGCACCGAGCAGTACTGGGAGCGCCAGAGCGGCGCGCGCGTCGACATCCAGACCTCGCTGCACGCGGCGGTCACCGTCCCCCGTCCCGCCACCTGCGACGTGGACCGGCTGCTCGCGCGCGTGATCGAGCAGACGGCGCTGCCCGTCGGCCGGAGCCAGCACGTCGCGCTCTGGTTCCCCGAGCACCCGGACTGCGACTTCGCCGGCCTCGCGGACATCAACGGCGGGGCCATCTGGCTCAACGGCGCGGCGCACACCTACGTCCTCGCGCACGAGCTCGGGCACAACTTCGGCCTCGGCCACGCGAACACGCTCCAGTGCACGACGCCCGGGGGCGCGCGCACGCCGCTCAGCGCCGACGGTCCGTGCGTCTGGAACGAGTACGGGGACAACACCGACGTCATGGGCCAGGGACGGGACCTCGGCTCGCCCGGCAGCATCAGCTCCGGCTTCGCCCAGCGGCTCGGCTGGGCGAACGTGCGCGCGGTCACCGGGCCGGTCGTGACCACGACGGCGGTCGACGTGACGCCGCTGTCCCAGACGACGGGCGTGCGCGGCGTGTCGTTCGCGTCGGACCTGGGACCGGTGTTCGTGGACTACCGGCCCGCGGTCGGCGCCGACGCCCTGCACGAGCCGGCCTGGGCGGGCGTGCAGGCCCGCCTGCTGCTCACCGACCCGGTCTACGGGTACCCGACCAGCTTCCTGCTGGACCTCCAGCCGCAGCGCACGCCGTTCGCCAACCCCTCCCTGCCGGTGGGGCAGACGTGGGACGTCACCGGGGCCGACGCCGCGGTGACCACCACCTCCACGGGCGCGACCGCGCGGCTGACCGTCGGCCCCTCGGCCGCGACCGCCGGCGTCGTGCGCTACGTGACGCGGGTGTACGCGGACCTGTTCGGCCGCCAGCCCGACCCGCGCGGCCTGCAGAACTGGACCACCAAGCTCACCTCCGGCACTCCCCGGATCGCGGTCGCCAACTCCATCACCTACTCCGACGAGTACCGCTCCCGCCTGATCGCCGCGACCTACCAGCGCTACCTCGACCGCGCCCCCGACGCCCACGGCGCCGCCACCTGGCTCCAGGCCATGCGCACCGGGCGCACCATCCAGCAGATGGAGGTCGGGTTCGTCGCCTCCGACGAGTACTACCGCCGCGCCGGCGGCACCGACGCCGCCTGGGTGAGCCGGCTCTACCAGCACGTCCTGGGCCGCACCGCCGCCCCCGCCGAGATCCGCAGCTGGACCAACGCCCTGGCACGCGGCACCTCACGCAGCCAGGTCGCGCTCGGCTTCCTGATCTCCTCCGAGCACCTCACCACCGTCGTCGACGGCTACTACGTCGACCTGCTCGGCCGGCACATCGACCCCACCGGCCGACGCTCCTGGGTCACCCGCATCCAGAACGGCGAACGCGTCGAGGCCATCATCGGCGGCATCATCGCCAGCGACGAGTACTTCCGGAAGGCCTGAACCCCCGCACCGGACGGCCCGCACCCACCGGGCCGTCCGG